>CAWDKC010000061.1:0-34522 GCA_963802615.1 uncultured Alphaproteobacteria bacterium | reverse complement strand
AGCCGGACGACGAGGAGGAGTAGCCCTCAACGAGGGCTCGCTGCATCCAAGCGCGCGCGGGCGCGAAGCCGCTTTGGGCTCGGGCGCGAAGCCGCTGGGCGAAGGAGCGGTGCAGCGGGGCGGGGAAAGGATCGGACACGACGATCTCGGCGCGGCTTGCGCCTGAGCAGAATGGCGGCTTCGGCGGCGCGTGGCAAGACGAACGCCAAGCGATTCGCCACCGGCCTCCGTCAGCGAGCGGCCAATAAATGTCAATAAACGCCAGTAAATGATAATAAACGCCAGTAAAATAGCTAGCGTTTACTAGCGTTTATTTTTTCTAATCGAGACTTTTCAATGAGTTACGAGCGTTTGGAATAAAAATTTTTCTCCCCGCCTCAGGCCCTGCGCGAGACGGGTCCCAAATGTATTTCCGTCTCCTTCTGTCGCGGTCAAGCATGGACGGCCAGCCGGCTTGATCCGGCGCCTGTTCAATGATATATCATGAGTTTCTGCTTTTCTCAAGAAATTTCGCACAAGATTTTTCACCGGCTGCCGCTTTCGGCTCGGAGCGGTCATTCGCCGGCGGCGGCCCGGTCAGCCCCAATCCCGGGCCGAGCTGGCGAGCGGTTGGGCTGACCTGACCGACAGGCTTGAGCGCGCATGGCCGGCGACCAGTGTGACGCGCGTCACAGTCGTCCGTCTCAAAATATGCTACACGCGGTCCCGTTGCCGCGGGCGCTGCCTGGAGTAGATCGCCGCCGCAGAAGCACTTACAAAAGCCGCAGAAGCACTTACAAAAAAAGTGCTGTCGGTTGTGTCCGCGTGTCCTGAAGATGGGAGACCTTCATGGCGCCTATCAATTGGAAAAATCCGGTCAACGGCGATTGGAGCGTCGCGGCGAACTGGTCGACGGGCGCGGTCCCCACTCTGAGCGACGACGTCACAATTTCCGCACCGGGCTCTTACGTTGTCACGATCGGGGCGATCCCGCGCCACCCCCGGCCCCCGGGTGGCCTTCTGAGCCTTCTGGCCACCACGCCCCAAATCATCAGCACGTCGGATGAGGCGAATTCACTCACCTTCAATGCGCCTCAGGCCTCGCTCGAGGAAGAAGAGGGCACGCTATCCGTGCAGGGGGCGCTCACACTCAATTCCGGATCCGTGTCGCTCAATCACGCAAACACGATTGGCAGCGTCGGAATAACGGGCGGGATGCTCGCCTTCAGCAACCCAGGCGCGTTGGGCGCCGGCATCCTTTCAATGAGCGGCGGCGAACTGCTCGGCGCGGCGAACGAAACGCTCAACAACACGCTCACCGTCTCGGGAACTTCGACCCTCGCCGCCGAGCATGGACACGACACTCAACGAAACCGGGAATTTTGCCATCGGTCCGAATTCAACGCTCAACTTCGGTTCGCCCGGACAGGACGGCGTTATCATTTGGAATCCGAGCCATTTTAGCAACTACGCTCATTCACCTTTAACGTCGTGGCCGGCACGCTCAAGGCCGCTAGCACCGACCTTGCCGCCATGGATTCCAGCGATGAGCCGACCACGGTCGACGAGGGCGCAACGCTCGATCTCGGGGGCTTCAACCTCAATCTTACCAATCTCCTGGGCGGCGGCGCGGTCACCAACAGCGGCCTGTCGGCAAGCTCGCGACTTCTCGCGCAGCGAATTTTTCGGGCACGATCTCGGGCGCCCTGTCGCTCGCCGTGAATGGCGCCGCGACTTTGTCCGGACTTGAAGATTACGCTGGCGAGGCGACGCTCACCGGGCCTGCGACAGTGACCAACGCCGGCACATACGACTTGGTCGCCGCCTTCGACATCATTGGCGACCCCGGCTTCACCTTCGTCAACGACGGCCTGTTTGAAAAGACCGGCGGGGGCAGCGTCAGCGGTGTCACGTCAAACTTTGTCAACAACGGCACGCTGAACGTCCTCAGCGGCAGCGTCCAGTTCAGCGGCGGCTTCACCAACCATCGGGTGATTCATGGCCACGTCACGCAGAGCGGCGATGTCACCACCATCAGTGCGCCAGTTCCTTCCGACTTCAACGACGACGCGCTGTCCGACATCCTGTGGCAGAACTCAGGCGGTCAGGCTTCGATCTGGGACATGAATGGCAACAGCGTGATCGGGGGCGGGGCTGTCAGCCCCAATCCGGGACCAGGTTGGAAAGCAGTCGGAACGGGCGATTTCAACAACGACGACCATTCCGACATCCTGTGGCAGAACACGAGCAGCGGCCAGGTCTCGATCTGGGACATGAACGGCAACAGCTTGATCGGGGCGGGGCCGTCAGCCCCAATCCCGGGCCAAGCTGGAAAGCGATCGGGACGGGCGATTTCAACGGCGACGGCCTGTCCGACATCCTGTGGCAGAACACGATCACTGGCCAGGCCTCGATCTGGGATATGAACGGCAACAGTTTGATTGGCGGCGGGGCCGTCAGCCCCAATCCAGGCCCGGGTTGGAAGGCGATTGGAACCGGTGATTTCAATGGTGACGGCGATTCCGACATCCTGTGGCAGAATGCGAGCACCGGTCAGGTCTCGATCTGGGAAATGAACGGGAATAAAATGATCGACGGCGGGGCCTTGACCACCAATCCCGGGCCGGCGTGGAAAGCGATCGGAACGGGCGATTTCAATAAGGACGGCTTGTCCGACATCCTGTGGCAGAACGCGAGCACCGGCCAGCTCTCGATCTGGGAAATGCGCGGGAACGCCTTGATCGGAGGCGGACCGGTCAGCGCCAATCCCGGCCCGGGTTGGCACGCGATCGGAACCGGCGGCGGCTCGGACATCCTTCTTCAAAACACCAGCGGCCAAGCCTCGATCTGGGAGATGAACGGAACGACCTTGATCGGCGGCGGCGTCGTCAGCGCCAATCCCGGGCCGAGCTGGCATGCGGTCGCCTGACCTGGACGGGCGAGTTCGATCCTTTTCGGCCGGGTTGGCGGCGACGCCCAAGAGCAGAGGCGGATCGAGAGCGAGCCATTGATCGCTCGGCTCGGGCCTTTCGGCCAGTTCAGCCTTCGTCGACGGACCCTCAGCCCTCGCAGGAGCGGTCGAAAGCAGGGGGCGCGTCGTCGATGTAGTCGCGCCGCCGCCGAGTTCTGATTCCGCCGAGTTCGACCGCCATTCGGCGCTGGCGCTCCCCTTTCCGGCTCGCGAACATCCACGACGGTGACCCGACGGAGACGCTGATCGACAACGCTGAGGACAGCCAGAGACGGCCCGCCCAAGCCTGACAAAATTCTACCGATCGATTCTTCATTTACGGCGTTGACAAATCAAATTGGATATCATTAGCTCACTGTAAAAAAGCACCGAATTTCGATTTCAATACCGTCACCGCTTATCGTTTCGACCATATTTTTGGGGAGGGGAGCATGCCTGCAAGTCCTCGCACTCTTTTTTGGCTGAATTTAACGGACGACAACGAACCGTTCGGCGTCGCGTCGTCCTGGACAACGACCGAGGGGAGTTCGACCCCGGCCGCCACAGCCCCGACGTCAATCGACGACACCGAGATCGACACGACGGCGACTGTCACCGGCAGCGGTTCAGCCAGCGCCCTCAACATCAACGCGGGCGTGACAGTCTCCGGTCCGTTGAACACGGATGTCACCAACGCAACCATTATCGGCCACAGCGCGGTCGGCAGTGTCGCGATCGGCGCCGGAGCGTCCTGGACCCTGTCGCACCAACTGTTCGTCGGCGGCACGATTGGCGGCCACGTGACGATCAGCGGCGGCGGAAGCCTGACCACCGACAGCGACGTTTCGGGCTCGAGTTCTCTCTATGACGCCATCGGTTTTGGGGTCACGGGGTCGGTCCTAGTCACCGGCGCCGGGTCAAAATGGACGAGCAACGCGGGGAGTTCGATCGCCGTGGGTCCGTCGGGGACGCTTTCCGTCACCAACGGCGGCGAGGTTCAACAGACACAAGCGTCAAGCAACGGCGGCTTCTTCCTGGCGCACGGCTCGATGTCGGTCGACAGTTCGAGCATCGCAGAGGCCGGAACCCTCGGCGGGGCGCAAGCGGGCTTTTTGACGATCGACCCCGACTGGTTGGTCTGGCGGCATTGGAACGATCAACGCCAACATTATTGACAACGGCTTCATAGGAGCCACCGATGGCAGCGGCTTCAATGGCAACGGGACGCTGACGATCAATGGGTCAGTCACGGGCTCGGGCGGCCTTGGCATTAACGCGCAGGAGACATTGGCGCTCAATGGCTCCGTCAGCCTGACTGGCGCCGGGTCCGTGAATTTCTACGGTTGGTACGGCACGCTCGCGATCGGCAATGCGGCGGGTTTTTCGTCGACCACACCGATCTACAATTTCATGCCCGGCGACACGATCGACCTGAAAAACGTGCCCTTTGTCTCGTCCGCTTCCAGTTACAGCTTCACTTGGGGCTCGACTGGGGGGCCGAACGATCTCAGGATCACGGAGGGCGGGCAAACCTACAATTTCAATGTCGGGACATACTCTGATCTTACAGGCCAATTGACGCTGAAGAAGGACGCCAGCGGAACCGGCACGGCGATCGTCTACACGTCCGGGGGCGCGTCGCCGTTTCAGCAATGGGGATCGCCGCTCTCGAATTTTTTCACCACTTCGTCCGGGCCAGTGGACGGATCCAATTGGGCCCTCTCCAATTCGGACGACGGCGGCCAACCGGTCTGGATCGAGACGGAGACGCCGGCCAGCACCTATGTCGCGGGCCAACCGGGGTCCTACAGCATCGTCCTCACCACCCAGGACTGGATTGGAACCCAGCAGCCGTTGCTCAATGTGACGACGACCAACCTGATTGATCCATTCAGCACGCGGTCGTCGGACATAGGCAATCTCGCCGGCTCGCTGTTTGTCGCAAACAACGGCGCGACGGGCGCGATGGACCTGATCTATTGGCAGGCGTCGACGACCCCCGGCGATTACGCCGTCGAATTCCAACCGATCACGACAACCTATGCCAAAGCCCCGAGCGTCGGGCCAAGCACCGTGCTGACCGGAGGCCCCACTCAGCTCGACGCGGCGGTGTCTCAGCCGCTCGGCTGGAGCCTCGTCAACAACTACACCGGCTCCCCCGCAACCGAGGACTTGCTCGGCTATTCCACTTTCGCGACCGCGACGACCGAGACCATCCACCTGCAGGGCGTTTCAACATCGGGCGTCGCCTCGGCTTCGACGATCGCTGCAACGATCGCCGACGGAACCTGGTGGGCGATTAGCTACAGCGCGAATCTCGGGGCGTTCACCTTTGACTTTTATTCCAAGACCGGCGCTTCGGGGGCTGGACTGTACTACCAGACCTTCGATCCCACGACCGGTCAATTGGGCAGCCCGACCGCCTTCCTGTTGACGCCCGGATTCACGACGGTCTCGAGCGTGAGCAGCACCCAGCTGTCCGACGGCGACAAACTCCGGTTCGTCAAAGGATTCCAGGGCTCCCAGCAGGTCATCCAGGATTTTCTCGGCAGCTCGACGACGCCGATCACGACTTTCAACCTGGTGAGCGCAACGACGGATCACTACGCGACCACGGCCGTCACCGATCCGAACAATGGCAAGACGGATTACACGGTCCTGGCCTACTCAGACAACAATCAGGTGCATCTGGAGCTGCTTGAACAATTACGGCCAGCAGATCGGCGCGGACTACATCGTACCAGGCATCACGTCTTTCGACAGACTTCACTCGATTTTTGCCGCCGCCGACAACGATTATCGAGTGGAACTCGATTACACGGTCCCTGACCCAAAAGGGGGAACTGAGGTCGAGGGCTTGATCTACGACACGAGGCCCACGGGCAACTATGTCACGCTAAGCGGCGCCGCGGGCGAGTATGAAGGCACGCCGTTCTCCGACACTTTCATCGATGCGGCGGGAAACTATACGATCAACGGTGGCGGCGGCGATCTGGATAGCTTCCAGATCAACCAGAACTCGGACCACGTCCTCCTTTCGCTCATCTCTCCGCACCAACTCGGCGTTTCGACTTACAGCAGCACGACCCTGACCCCAGCAAATTTGACTGGGACGACGACGCTCACGGGCTTCACTCGTCTCTTTCTCAACGACGAAACGATCCTGGCGTCGGCGTCCGGTCGCGGCGTCCGATTGGAGGTCCAGGGCAGCCCAAACTTCGCGGGGACGCTGGCAGGCTTCGCTCCCGGCGATTCCATCGCTTTCGACAGCGTGGGCTATGCGCCCGGCGATCACGCGGTTTTCACCAGCAACGGCTCGGGAGGAGGCACAGTCGCGATCGATACTGCGGGCGGGACTCAGGTTGCGTCATTCAAGGTCCAGGGAAATTACCCTTGGTCGCAACTCGCAGTGAGCAAGCAAGTGATTGCGGGAGCCATCGGCCCACTGGTCGTGAGCGCCCCGACCGCCGACATCCTGTGGCAGAATACGAGCACCGGCCAGGCCTCGATCTGGGATATGAGCGGGAGCAGCTTGGTCGGCGGCGGAACCGTCAGCCCCAATCCAGGGCCGAACTGGCGCGCCGTCGGGACGGGCGATTTCAATGACGACGGCCAGTCCGACATCCTGTGGCAGAACACGAACACCGGCCAGGCCTCGATCTGGGAGATGAACGGGAACACCTTGTTCGGCGGCGGGACCGTGAACCCCAATCCCGGACCGACTTGGCACGCGATCGGAACCGGCGATTTCGATGGCGACGGCCATTCCGACATCCTGTGGCAGAACACCAACACCGGCCAGGCCTCGATCTGGGAAATGGACGGGAACGCCCTGCTCGGCGGCGGGACCGTGACCCCCAACCCGGGGCTTGCCTGGAAAGCGATCGGAACCGGCGATTTCAACAAGGACGGCAAGTCCGACATCCTGTGGCAGAACACGAACACCGGCCAGGTCTCGATCTGGGAAATGAACGGAAACAAGTTGATCGGCGGTGGAGCCTTGACCACCAATCCTGGGACTGGCCTGGCAAGCGATCGGGACCGGCGATTTCAACGGCGACGGCTTTTCCGACATCCTGTTCCAAAACAAGACCACCGGCCAGGTCTCGGTCTGGGAGATGGACGGGACGAACTTGATCGGCGGCGGAAAGGTCAGCGCCAATCCCGGGCCGAGCTGGCACGCCATCGGAACCGGCGCCGGCGGCTCCGACATCCTTCTTCAAAACACCAGCGGCCAAGCCTCGATCTGGGACATGAGCGGAAACACGATCATCGGCGGCGGCGCGGTCAGCCCCAGTCCCGGGCCGAGCTGGCGAGCGGTCGGCCTGACCTGAGGCGGAGACTTCCAGTTCGTCGTAGCGCCTGAGCTTGTAGACAGCGACAGAGCCGAGCCAGGCGACAAGAAATATGCCGATGATGATGTAGCCGAGAACGCCGAAATTGTCGTTGATCGCGCCGATGCTCCCCAGAAGCCGCCGCCGTCGGCAAGCCCCAGCTGGTCGCCGATGAGGTTGAGCGTTTCAAGGCCGCCGACAACGAGCGCCACGACAACCGACACCGCGGTTATGGTCATGTTGTAGTAGAGCTTGCGGATCGGCTTCATGAACGCCCAGCCATAGGCGCCAAGCATAAGCACGCCGTCCGTCGTATCGATCAAAGTCATGCCGGCGGCGAACAGCGCCGGAAACACCATGATCGTCGCGAGCGAGGCGCCGTTGGTCGCCTGCACCGCCGAAATGCCGAACAGGGCGACTTCGGTCGCGGTGTCGAAGCCGAGGCCGAACAGGAAGCCGATCGGAAACATGTGCCAGCTTCGGGTGACGAGGCGGAACAGCGGACGGAAGAAGCGGGCGAGGAAGCCACGACTGTTGAGCAGGACGTCGAAATCGTCCTCGACGAACGGCTTGCCGTTCTTCACCGCCTGAAACGCGCGGTAGATCGACATCAGGACGATGATGTTGAAGATCGCGATGGCGAACAGGAACAGCGCCGAGACGCTGGTGCTGATGACCCCGCCCACCTCCTTGAACGAAGCGAAGCGCGAGGTGAGCGTCGCCGCAGCGAAGGCGACGCCGATCGACATCAGCACCACGACCGCCGAGTGGCCGAGCGAAAAGAAAAAGCCGACGCCGACCGGACGCTGGCCCTGCTGCATGAGCTTGCGGGTGACATTGTCGATCGCCGCGATATGGTCGGCGTCGACCGCGTGGCGCAGGCCGAACGTATAGGCCAGCAACGCCGTGCCGAGGAGGACCGGGCGCGCTTCAAGGACGACGAGCGCCCAGAGCCAGATGACAATATTACCAGCGATCAGGACGCCGTAGACGGCCAACAAACGGCGGCGCAGATCTGGGCCGCTTTCAGTCAGGATTTTTGAGACACTCGTAGCATGACACCCTCGCATGCTGTTGGGGGAACAGCACGATCGCGAGCGATGTCGCCAGAAAGACAAATCATCGGTCGCCTCGCCCGAGATCGGCTGCACGAGCGATGGCAGGTCTCCTGGCTCGCGGGTCAACGACCGATCCCGTCACCCAGTGATCGTAGGTGGCGTCGTCTTACCGCTTACAGTTGCGGGGGCAGCCACGGCTTCGGCGCTTAGCCTGCACCGTGTTCCCTTTTGATCCCCGAAGGGAACCATCAGCCTGATCGTAACCGCGTCGAGCGCCGTGGGCAATCGAAATTGGCGCGTCTGCCCGCCCGGACGCCCCGGCCGTCACGCGCCTGATTGACAACAACTTGTTGCTCGTATTCTCAACTTGCATCGCTACGTAGTGGAAGCCCGTAAGAGTCCGGCGCGGTCGCGCCACTGTGATCGATTCCGTGCCTTGGCGGCGAGGAGTCGAGAGTCAGACCTCCTCGTAGTTGGCCTGAACTCGAATGGGGACGCGAAGTCCCCTGGAGCTGCGACATTCGCCCGTATCGCCTTGGGCTCATCGCTTTCCTGCTGTTCGCGGCGGCGGCGCACCCCGCCTGGGCTCACCGTGAGCGGAGCAGCCGATCCTCGGCGCCGCAAGGGATTGCGATCCCCAGCCTCTCACATGGGCAGATGCAGGTCATCGCCGCCAACCTGCGGGCGATCCAGGACCTGGCGGCGCGGCAGGAGCCCACCGATTTGACGATGCGGCGGCTCCAGGACTTCGTGAACCTGCAGAAATTCGCCTGTCTTTGGGGCATGGTTCCCGGAAGCCTGACCGACGAGGCGAGCCCCTTCAACGAATGCGCCCATTCCTACCTCGCCGGCGCCCGGGCGCTTCTCATGCATCTGCGGCAGATGCCCGGAGGGGACAGGCCCGGCGTCGAGGCGCTCGTGAGCAGGATCGAACTCGAAATGCTGAGCAGCGGCGCTTCACTGGTCCTGTGCCGCTATAGCGATGAACCCTTCAACACCGACGAAGTGATCGCGCCCCATTGGAGCAGGATTCCACGCCACCTGCCAAGCCTCGCGACCTTTGCGGCCGTTTTGTCCCTGCTGGCCGGCGCGACGGTCTTGCCGCTGCGCCGCGCCGGGGCATAGAATGTCGCGCATGGACGGTCGCGGCAAAAAGGCGAGGCGCCGGCGCTCCGCGGGCAAAGGTTCGCGCGGCTCGCCGCTGACCGCGTTCGTCGTCGCGTTCTCGCTCTTCGTCCAGCTTTTCGCGGTCGCGACGCCGCCCTCGCTCGCGGCGCCCGCGTTCGCCGGCGCCGATGAAACGGCGATCGCGGCCGAGCTCAAGGCGCTGTTCGGCAACAACGCCGAGCTCTGCGCCCACATCAACGACCACGGCGCGCCGGGCAAGCATGGGCCGTGCGGCAATTGCTGCGACCAGTGCCCGCTCTGCCGCGGCGCTCTGCAAACCGTGGCCTTTGCGCCGCCCGACCTGCCGGTCCTGCCGGAACGGGTCGACAGCGAGGCGCATGCGATCCGCGCGCCGCCTGGCGAGGACGTTCTTCCCGCCTATCCCGCCCAGCCCAATCCCGCCCGCGCGCCGCCCCTCGCAGTCTGACGATCGTTTGGCCCACGCGCGCCCTCCGGCGCGCGCCATTCCTTCAGACTCGGGGACTTCCTTCCATGACCATGCTCACAATCCGTGCGAGCGCGGGCGCCTGCGCGGCCGCCGCCGCAGCCCTGTGGCTCACGCCCGCCTACCCGCACGCCGTCTGCGGCGCCCGCATCTTCCCCACAACGCTGGCGATCGACGATCCCGGCGTCACCGATGAACTGACGCTTCCCGCCGTCACGTGGCTCCCGAAGAACTCGGACGGCACGGGGGAGCTCGACATCGGCGGCGAATGGGCGAAGACGATCTTCCCCAATTTCGCGATTTCGGTCGGCTCGGGCGCGACCTGGCTGCACGAGGGCGGCTACGGCTGGGATTCTGTGGAGACCGAAGCGAAATATCAGTTCATGTGCATCCCTCAACTCGAGTTGATGGCCTCGGCCGGTTTCAGCGTCGAGTGGGGCGGGAGCGCGACAGGCTCGCAGGTCGGCGAGCCTAACATGTATTCGCCGGTGCTCGATGTCGGCCTGGGGCTTCGGCGCTTTGCCGAAGAGTATGAACTTCGCGCGGCCTTTCGCGATCACCGCGGAAGTCAGCACGACGACGCCGGGACAGGCGGTGTGGGGCGACGAGATGTTCGCCACGACCTTCAACTGGGGCTTCTCGCTGCAATACAGCCTGCCCTACTACAATGCGAACGTCGGCGAGATCGGCAATGAGTTCTTCAAGCATCTCATTCCGACCGTCGAGTTCGCGTTCTCCACGCCGACTGCACACGCCGAGGAAGGGACGCTGGGGGACGACCGGAACGATCCAGCCGGGCGTCGTCTATATGGCGGACAAATGGCAGGTCGCGGTCGAAGCCGTGATCCCGGTCAATGGCGCCAGCGGTCACGGCGCCGGCGTGGTGGCCAGCCTCGATCTCTTCCTCGACGACATCTTCCCCAACACCATCGGCAAACCAATCTTCTCGCAGACCCTGCCCATGTTCACAGGAGGCCGACAATGAGCGTTTCACTTCGCACCATCGCTATCGCGCTCGCTTCCTCATCTGCAGCGCGACCACCGCCTTCGCCCACGCTCAGCTCGCAAAAGGCGACACCGCCAGTCGGCGGCACGGTCGCCTCGGCGAGCGAAATCCGGCTCGAATTCAGCGAAGGGCGTCGAGCCGCGGTTCTCCAAGGTTTCGCTGACCGGCCCGGGCGGCGCAGTGCCTCTCGGGGCGGCGAAAACTGAGCCGAGCAACCAGGCTGTGCTGATCGTGCCGATCTCCAAATCGCTGCCTGCCGGCGCCTACAAGGTGCACTGGCAGGCGGTGTCAGTCGACACGCATCACACCCAGGGAACTTTCGAATTCACGGTGAAGCCATGACCGTCCGTGCGAATACCGGCGGCGCCAAGGGACAGACAATGAAGCCCTCTCTTTTCACCCTGGCGCTGGCTCTCGCCCTCAGCGCGGCGCCCGCGCTGGCGCAGGCGTTCAAGGCTGGCGGCATCGTGGTCGAAAAGCCGTGGGCGCGCGCGACCCCGAAGGGGGCCGAGGTGGGCGGCGGCTATCTGACCATCCAAAACAACAGCGCCACGCCCGATCGGCTGACAGGGGGAACGGCGGATTTCGCCACCGTCGAAGTCCATCAGATGAAGTCGGAAAACGGGGTGATGGAGATGCGCCAACTCAAGAACGGGCTGAGCATTCCGGCCCACGGCTCGGTCGGGCTCTCGCCCGGCGGCTACCACTTGATGTTCACGCATCTCACTCACCCGTTGACCAAGGGAGAGAGCGTCAAAGCCACGCTCAATTTCGAACATGCCGGCCCCATCGAAGTCGAGTTCAGCGTGATGGGAATCGGCGCTTCTGGCGCTGGCGGGGCCGGTGGCGCGATGAAGGGCATGAAGGGCATGAAGATGTAGAGCCGCGTGCGGCCGCGAGCGCGACGGCGCTGCGATGACCGCGCTCGCGCTTCTCCGCTTCGCCCATTTCCTGGCGGCGATGCTGGCGTTCGGCATGAGCGCCTATCTTTGGGCCTATGCGCCGGAGCGGCTGAGGCTTGCGCTGGCGCCGGGCGTCCGTCGCCTCGCGCTCATCGCCAGCCTCGTCGCGCTCATCACTGCGTGTCGCCTGGCTTGCGCTCGAGTCTGCATCAATGGCCGACGACTGGAGCGCCGCGCTCGATCCCGATCAGATCGGCGCGGTGCTCACCGACACCGCCTTCGGCCGAGCCTGGGCGTTGCATCTCGTTCTCGCCGCGGCGCTGGTCGCGGTCGTCGCCTTCGGCCCGCGCGCCCGATGGGGCGCCACGACGCTCGCGTCCGGGGCGGTGCTGGCGAGCCTCGGCCTCGTCGGCCATGCCGCGATGCAGAGCGGGGCCGAGGGCGTCCTGCACCGCGCCAACCACGCCGTCCATCTCATGACCGCGGGGGCGTGGATCGGCGGCCTCGTTCCGTTCGCGATGTGCCTGCGCGCTTATGAGCGCGACGATCTGCGCAAAGACGCGGTGCGGGCGATGGCTGGCTTTTCCTTCTGGGGCCAATTCATCGTCGCGGCGATCGTTCTCACCGGCGTCGTCAACATCGCATTGACGTCCGGCCGCGCGCCGATCCCGCCGACGACGCCCTACCGGGCGCTGCTCACGGCGAAAATCATCATCGTCGGGATCATGATCCTCATCGCGCTCTTCAATCGCTTCGTTCTCGCGCCCCGACTCAAGGCGAGCGCCGCGGCGCTTGCAACGTTGCGCGCGACCAGTGCGGCCGAAGTCGCGCTCGGCTGCGTCGTCGTGGCTCTGGTCAGCGCGTTTGCACTGCTCGATCCGGCGTGAAACGCAATAGGTAATAAAACCCATTGCAGCGCGACCGTCCGCCGCCTCACAATCCTGGGTTCGCCTGAACTTACATGAGCCCCACAACCCAGGCTGGTGTGTGACCGCGATCACTGTCCCACCCGCTCCAACCCCGTAGTGCACAACGCTATGGCGATTGCATTTGCGCTTGAGTTGAGGGGGCGACAGGCGAATAGTTTGCCGGGGCAGGCAGGGAGGAGACAGATGAAGGCGCATATCGTCGGCGGCGGATTTGGCGGACTGGCGGCGGCGGCGCTGCTCATCAAGAACGCCAACGCGCCTGGCCAAGACATCACGATCTACGAGGCGGATGGCGATCTCGGCGGCGGGTACTTTCTCGATGGAAGTGCGGCGAGCGGTTACAATCTGCCGGGCTCGGTCTTCGACAAGGAATTCCGCTGCGGGTTCGAACTGCTCTCGTGGATCCCGACCCTGACCGACCCGAAGCTTTCCGTCAGGGACCAGTTCTTCACCTTCAATGACGCCAACCCCTACAACGATCAGGCGCATATCCTCGATCGCAACGGCGCCATCGTGCATGAGCCGCATTTCGGCCTGGGCTTTTCGGACGCGCTCGCCCTGCTTCGCGTCTCTGTTACGCCCGAAGTCATGCTCGATGGGCGCCGCATCGAGGAGTTCTTTTCCGCCGACTTCTTCAAGACCGAATTCTGGCTGCTCTGGTCGACGATCATGGGGTCGCTGCCGCAGCACAGCGTGATCGAGTTTCGGCGCTACATGAACCGCTTCCTCTACCTGTTCCCCCACCTGTCGACCATGGCGGGGGTGATGCGCACGCCCTTCAACCAGCACGAAGCGTTCGTCAAACCTCTGGTCGCCTGGCTCACGTCGCACGGCGTGAACTTCATGACCGGCGCCTTGGTCAAAGACATAGGGTTCGAGCCCGCGCCCAACCGCATCACCGTCAACAAGTTCGATTATGTGAAGAATGGCGCCGCGACTTCGGTCGCCGTCGCGCCGGAGGACATCGTGCTCGTGACCACCGGGTCGCAGGCCGCCGACCGCAGCGCTGGAACGATGAAGAGCGCGCCGGGCGCGCCGCCGAACCCGGGGCAGTCATGGGCGCTGTGGAGTCGCTTGGCCCAGGGGCGCAAGGATTTCGGCGATCCCAGCAAGTATTTCGGGGCTGCGCAGATCGACGATTCGCGCTGGGTGGCGTTTACAGTCACCACAACGGGCTCTGAGTTCGTCGAGCGGATCACCAAGCTGCTCGGCGGCGTCGAGCCTGGATGCGGCGGCCTGCAAACCTTGAGGGACTCGAACTGGGTCATCTCGTTTTCGATCTTCCACCAGCCGGAAGTCATCGGTCAGTCCCAAGGCACATATCTCTGGTGGGGCTATGGGCTCCATCCCGAACGCCCGGGCAATTTTATCAAGAAACCGATGGTTCAATGCACCGGCGAGGAAATCCTCGAGGAGGTGCTGCGGAACTTGCGGTTTGACGACCAGCTTGACGTGATCATGAAGTCATCGATCTGCATTCCGTGCGATCTGCCCTACGTGAACAACATCTGGCTTAAGCGTAGCCGCGGCGACAGGCCGGCCGTGGTTCCGGACGGGTCGACCAATCTCGGACTCATCGGTCAGTACGTCGAACTCGAGCACGACATCGCGTTCACCTTCGAATATTCCACGCGCTCGGCGTGGGAGGCGATTCACCGTCTGCTCAAACGCGGGCCCGCCCCGCCGCCCGTCTATCAGGGGCAAGTCGATCCAAAGGGGATCCTGGCCGCCCTGGAGGTGTTCCTCGGGCAATGATTCGCCGCGGCGGCCTATAGGCTCGGGCTCGAGGATCCGGGGCGGTGATCGGCCAGGCCACGTCGCTCAGCGACGTCCGACGCCGGCCCCTCCGACGCCATGAACCCTCGCAAGACCGGGGGAGGCGGGCGCGCCAATGTGGGGGGCCCTCACCGCGCCGGGGCCATGGAACACCCCCACGCCCGCAAAGTGGGGCGCGACAGGCGCGCCGATGTGGGGGGCTTTCACCGCGCCGGGGCCATGGAACCCCCCGACGCCCGCAAAGTGGGGCGCGACAGGCGCGCCGATGTGGGGAATTCCCGCGCTGTGAAACTGATGAAAATTGCCGCCGCCAAGGCCGCCGTGGAATCCCCCGCCCGCAAACCCAGGAGGGACCGTCACCGCGCCGGCATGGAGACCGCGCGACGGATGAACGCCGCCGGCGCCAAATTGATGAAACCATGGACCACGGCCAAAAGTCGGAGCGGCGGCGACGCCGCGCCAACCGGCGGACGGGACGCCAACGACGGGGCGCCGGGACGGCGCGCCGGAATAAATGGGTTTCGGCGCCTGGGGATGCGCAACGACGACGTCGTGGCGATGACGGCGCTGGATCAGGGGGACGCTGAAGCTGGGCGCGTTAAGAGGGCCGACCCAACCAAACCGATCGTTCCATTCGTCGCCGCAGCGGTACCAGCCGCGGCCGTTCCAGCCGTCGTCATAGTAGCAATTGCTGCGGCTGAACTGAACCCTTTGCGCGGGCGACGAACGTTCCAGCGCGGACAGCGCGGCGCCGCTTAGGCTGCCGACGCTCGCCCCCGCGCCGTCCGCGGCGGTGAAAGACGCCAAAGCCAGCGCCAGATATGCGAGAACGCGCGAAGTCGAGTGAGAGATGACGATTGTCCCAGAAGAAAAACGAGCGCTCGCCATGCGCGCCAATAGACCCAGTAAGAACCGATTGTCGTGTTCGCTGGACGTCATTGGCCGGTCGCCGTTGAACGCAACGACAATCGAGCGCCTGTTTAACGCCCATCATTCTTTCTTGTGCCGGGCTCGGAACGCCTTCGCCCAGCCGGCCTTCGCCTCCTGACGGCCACGCGCGATCGCAAGCGCGTCGGCTTCGACCGGCTGCGTGATCACCGAACCCGAGCCGATATAGGCGCCCTCCCCGATCGTCACCGGCGCGACGAGAGCCGAGTTCGAGCCGATAAAGGCGCCGGCGCCGATGTCGGTCCTGTGCTTGGCGAAGCCGTCGTAATTGCATGTGATGGTTCCGGCGCCGACGTTTGCGTTGGCGCCGACGCGCGCGTCCCCGATATAGGTCAAATGGTTGACCTTGGCGCCCTCTTCGATGGTCGACTGCTTGATCTCAACGAAATTGCCGATTTCTGGCGTCGGCCGCGATCTCCGCTCCCGGCCTGAGGCGCGCGAACGGCCCGACGATCGCGCCGCCCGCGACCCGCGCGCCCTCGAGATGGGAGAAGGCTCGGATCACCGCCCCGTCCTCGATGCTGCACCCAGGTCCGATCACGACATGGGGTTCGATCAGGACATCGCGGCCAATTCTGACGTCAAATGACAGAAACACGGTTTCGGGGGCGGTCAGCGTGGCGCCCCCCGCCATGGCGCGCCGGCGTAAGCGATCCTGCAGCGCAGCCTCCGCGGCGGCGAGCTGCGCCCGGTCGTTGACGCCCATGACCTCCTTTTCCGTTGCGACCAGGGCCCGGGCCGTAAGGCCCCGTGCGTTGGCGATTTCGACGATGTCGGTGAGGTAATATTCCTTCTGGGCGTTGTCCGGCTTGACCGCGTTGAGCAGGCCCAGCGCCTCGGCGCCGCTGAAGGCGATCGGCCCGGCGTTGCACAGGCGTGAGGCGCGCTCTTCGGCGCTCGCGTCCTTGTGCTCCCGGATCGCGATCAAGCGTCCGTTGCGCTCGATGAGGCGGCCATAACCGGCTGGATCGGCGGCCTCGAATCCCAGCGCCACGACCGCCGCGCCCGAAGCGAGCTCGGTCCGCATTGCGGCCAGCGTCGAGGCCGCGATCAGCGGAATGTCGGCGTAGAGGACGAGAATGTCGTCGTAGCCGCGCTCAATCTGATCGCGCGCCGCCAGGACCGCGTCGGCGGCGCCCCGCCGCTCACGCTGGACCGCGATTTTCGCCTCCGGCGCGGCTCTCAAAGCTTCCGCTGCAACGCCGTCGCCGTTCGATCCCACAACGACCGCGATGTCGCCCATCGCGCCCTCACGAACGGTTGAGAGCGCGTGCGCCAGCATCGAGCGGCCCGCGAGCTCGTGCAGGACTTTGGGCCGGGCCGAGCGCATGCGCACGCCCTCGCCGGCGGCTAGCACGATGGTCAGA
The DNA here is from genome assembly GCA_963802615.1 of uncultured Alphaproteobacteria bacterium. Taxonomy (GTDB): domain Bacteria; phylum Pseudomonadota; class Alphaproteobacteria; order Rhizobiales; family Beijerinckiaceae; genus Roseiarcus. The sequence goes on along the minus strand of CAWDKC010000061.1, from coordinate 17,661 downwards.
CAGCGGCGGGCGTTGGCGCTCATGGTGCGTTGGCTCACTCGTCGAAAGGCGTTGGCGAAGGGAGGCTCGGCCGCTCCGAATCCCACTTAAGCTCGCTCAAGGCGCGCCACTATCGCCGCCGGCGAGCGCGGTTTCCAGCCCAACGCCGCCTCGACCGACGCGATTTTGCGCTTGTGACAAAAAGCGGCTCGCTGCGCCGCAAAAAACGATATACAACCAGAGGGCCCAGGACGGAACGCGATTGGTTGGGGCGCGTTATTTTCCTTACGGGCTGATTTTTCATTTTGGCTGAGAGCGACGTCGTGTCGGGTCGTGCATTGCGGCCCAGCGCCGGCGAACGAATGACGAATACGATGGCGGACAGGCAGCGTCGCGAATTCTTACAGCTGGCCGTCGGGGGCGCGCTTGCGACGTCCCTGGCGCCGTCGGGGTCGAATCCGGCCGCCGCCGAGCCGCTGGGCAAGCCCGTTCCGTTCGCCCCCGATACAGTGTTGAAAATGGCGGCCGAACTGGCCTCGAAGCCCTTCAAGGATCCCGAGGCGGCGCCGCTGCCGAGCATCTTTTCGGGGCTCACCTTCGATCAGTACACAGCGATCCAGCGCGTGCCGGGCACAGCCATCTGGAGCGACCAGAAACTGGGCTTTTCGCTTGAGCCGCTGCATCGAGGTTTCGTCTACACGAAGCCGATCGGGATCAACATTGTCGAGAACGGCATGGCGCAGCGGGTGATCTACGACCCCGCCAATTTCAACTTCGGCGCGTTGAAACCGCCTGCCGCTCTGGGCGACCTAGGCTTTTCCGGCTTGCGCATCCTCAAGTCCTCCGACCAGGGCTTCGAAGACGTGGCGATCTTCCAGGGGGCGACCTTCTACCGCGCGCGGGCGCACGCCCAGCCCTTCGGCCTCACCGCGCGCGGCCTTGCAATTCGGACTGGCGACGACCCGGGTGAAGAATTTCCGTTGTTCAGGGAGTTCTGGATCGAAAAGCCAAATCCGGCGGCGAATATTCTCGCCATTCACGCCTTGCTCGATTTACAGAGCGTCACCGGCGCCTTTCGCTTCACGCTGCGTCCTGGGGAAACCACCATCATCGACACCGAGATGACGCTGATCGCCCGGACGGCGGTCGACAAGCTGGGGTTTGGCGCCATGGCCGCGTCCTATCTGTTCAGCCCCCTCGATCATCGACGTCCCGACGATGTCCGCGCCGCGGCCCATGAGGCGACTGGACTGCAAATCCTGACTGGAGCCGGCGAGTGGCTTTGGCGCCCGGTCTCCAATCGAGACACTTTGCAGATCTCGGCCTTTTCTGATGTGAACCCCCGCGGTTTCGGTCTTTTGCAGCGCAGCCGCAGCTTCGATGCATTTTACGACGACGACACCCATTGGGAATTGAAGCCCTCGCTGTGGATCGAGCCGATTGGCGATTGGGCGCAGGGCGACATCCGTCTCTTGGAAATCCCGACCGACGCCGAGGCCAACGAGAACATCCTCGTCCAATGGCGCCCCAAGACAGGCATGGCCGCGGTCACCACCCAGTCGGTCGCCTTCCGGCAGTTCTGGTGCTGGGCGCCGCCGTCGAAGCCTCCGCTCGCGTCCTGCGTGTCGTCGCGGCGCGGCAAGTTCGGCGCCTTTGAGCGCTTTGCGGTCGAGATGGCTGGAGACATGTTCGCCGACCCGGCGAAAGCGGCGGCGGTGGCGGCGGACATTCACGCAGCCCCGGGCAAAATCGTGTCCGTTCGCCTTTTTCCTTATAAAGACAGGCATTCGGTGCGCGTCGTTTTCGATCTTGACCCGGGATCGGAAACCTATTCAGAGCTACGTCTGACGCTCAAAGTCGCCAATCAGCCGGTGAGCGAAACATGGCTCTACCGTTGGACAGCCTGACGCTTACGTCCTCCGAGCCTAGGTCGGACGATTCCGGCTCGTCCCTTGGGTCGTCCATGCCGAGCTTCGCGCCGCTCGCCATGCCGGCGCAATCGTTCCGGCGATTCTCCCGGCGCGATCGCCGCGCGCCGGTCGCCCCGCGCCTCGCGAGGCCGCCAATTCTGACCCGTCTCGCGGTGTTCGGCGGGGCGATGGCGCTCACCGTTTGCGGCGCCTATCAGATGTTCAAGGTCGTTTCGATCGGCCCGATCACGCCGCTTGAAGGGGTGATCGCCGCCTTGTTCGTCATCACCTTCTCCTGGATCACGCTCTCATTCACCTCCAGCATCGTCGGCTTTGTCTGGCTCCTCGCTCATCGCAGCCCCCGCGAACCGCCGCCAACCTTGCGTGAGCGAACGGCGGTCGTGATGCCGATCTACAACGAGGCGCCCTCGCGCGTGTTCGGCGCGATGCAGGCCATCTTCGAGGACGTCGAGCGCACCGGCCAGGCCGACGCCTTCGACTTCTTGTTGGTCTCCGACACCACCGACCCCAATGTCTGGATCGCGGAGGAGCGGGCCTTTCTGGCGATGCGCGCGCGGCTGCCGCAGGCGCGCCTCTATTATCGGCGGCGGCGCAAGAACTTGAGCCGCAAGGCCGGCAACATCTCCGATTTCGTCATCCATTGGGGCGGCCAATACCCGCACATGGTCGTGCTTGACGCCGATAGCCTGATGACGGGGGAGGCGATCGTCGGCCTGGCCGCGGCGATGGAGGCGGATCCCGACGCCGGAATCATCCAAAGTCTGCCCCTCATCGTCAACCGCAACACGATGTTCGCGCGCCTCCAGCAGTTCGCCGCCCGGATCACCGGTCCGGTCATCGCCGCGGGCTTGAGCGCCTGGATGGGGCGTCAGGGCAACTACTGGGGCCATAACGCGATCATTCGCACCCGCGCGTTCGCCGACCATTGCGGACTGCCGGACCTGCCAGGGAAACCGCCGTTTGGCGGCCACATTCTCAGCCACGACTTCGTCGAGGCGGGGCTCATGCTTCGCGCCGGATACACCGTCTACATGCTGCCCGGGCTCGGCGGCTCCTACGAAGAGAGCCCGCCCTCGCTCATCGATCTTGCGGCGCGCGACCGGCGATGGTGCCAGGGCAATCTCCAGCACGCGCGCATCATCGGCGCCCGGGGCTTCACCATGGCGACGCGACAGCATCTCGCCAATGGCATCATGGGCTATCTCGCATCGCCTTTGTGGATGGCGCAATTGCTGGTCGGCATCGTCCTGGTGCTGCAGTCGCACTACATCCGGCCCGAATATTTCACCAAGGAATTCTCCCTGTTTCCGGCCTGGCCGCGCTTCGACTACGAGCGCGCGCTGCTGCTGTTCGAACTGACGATCGGCATTCTGCTCGCGCCCAAGTTCCTGGGCCTGGCGATTGCGCTCATCGAGCCGAAGACGCGGCGCGGCTCCGGCGGCGCGCTCGCGCTCATCGCCTCGACGATCGTCGAGATCATCTTCTCCGCCGCGTTTGCGGCGATCATGATGCTGATCCAGTCCGGATCGGTGGCGCAGATCCTGTCGGGACGGGACACCGGCTGGAATCCGCAGCGCCGCGACGACGGCTCGATCCCGCTCGGCAAGCATCGCGCGCCGCCATCGCGCGCATACTCTTTTGGGCGTCATCACGCTGTTCGCGGCGATGCTGATCTCGCCCTCCCTGGTCATCTGGATGTCGCCGACGATCTTCGGACTTATCTTCGCCATCCCCCTGTCGTGGGCGAGCGGAAATTTGTCGCTCGGCCTCGCGATGCGCCGCATGGGACTTCTCCGCACGCCGGAGGAGACTTCGCCCCCGATCGTGGTCGGGCGCGCCAATGCGCTCGCAGCCGAGCTTGCCTTGACCGGGGGCGATCGGGACGACGCGCTCCAGGCGATCTGGGCGGACCCGGCGCTAAGGGCCGCGCACGAGTCCTTCCTCGCCGACGCGCCCCGGCGACGCCGCGGCGACGTCGATGTCGAGACCGCCGTCGCGGCGGCGAAGCTCAATGACGCTCAGACGCTTGAAGACGCGTGCGCCTGGCTCAACTCCCGCCAACGGCTCGCCGTCCTGACCGACCGGGCGCTGATCGCCATGCTGGCCCGCCTGCCAAGCGCAAGAGTGCAGCCGGACGCCGCGGCGCAGCCGGACGCGGCCTGAGGGCCTTTGGTTCAGCAGGGCTCGGGCGGTCGGCCGGGCGGCTGCATTTGCGAGTTGGTTTTGAATGATTTCAGCGCGTTGCGGCGCGATTAGCGAGTCGCTCGCGCCCGGCGACACGGAAGGCTATTTAACGCATATCATAGTGTATAATTATGAAGTGAGGCCTGTCGCGTCTCAATCCTTTCGCAGGGGCTGGATGCGGTTGAGCGCGGTGATCGAGAGGAAGCCGCCGATCCAGGAGCCGACCGCCGCAAACAGCACATAGACCCAATTCGACGTGTAGCTGATGACCGCGAAGGCCGCCAGCAGATACCAGACGCTGCTCCAGCTCGCCGCCGCGAATCTTCGGCGGGCGGAAACGGCGGCGTTGAACTGCACATAGACAGCGTCGGTGAACGCCGTCGTCACGACGACTCCCCCGGCGATCAGCGGATCGATGGTCGGCAGAATCATGGTTCCCTCAAACGTCTCGGAGCGGCCCGCGCGGCGCTTTGTAGCCGCGATCGTTGATCGCGGCGCTTTGTAGCCGCGATCGATGATCCGCGGCTACAAAGGGCCGCGGCGGACGCGGTCGGTAGGGCGTCCGCAAGGACGCCCGTCTAACGACAGGCTATGGACCGCGTCACCAAAGCGCCGCGGGGGTGAAACGCCATCAAGCCTCCATCGACGGCGGGCCCATCGCAAGCTCTCCGCTCATCGGCGGCGCGCGGAACGGGCGATCGAACAGCGGGAACAGCACGAGGCCGGCGAAAAAGCCGCCGAGATGGGCGACCCAGGCGACCGGCATGTCGGAGAAGCCGAGCATTTGAGCTCCGGCGCCGAAAATGAAATTCGTCCCCAACCAGATCAGAATGAAGATGAGCGAGCGGCTCTCGACAAAAACCTGGCCGAGGCTGGCGGCCGGGATCGACTCAACCTCCGGCCGGCTGGTCGAGCTGAACGGTCCGAGCGGGGCTCCGGGCTGAAACATGAACCGGGTCGCGGCGCCCATGAGCCCGGAATCGGCTCCCGACACGCCAATCAGCGGGGAGAAATCCATCGACGAGAGCGCCCAGTGCGCAAGCGAACTGGCGATCGCGGTCACCGCCATGAACAGAAGAAATCTCGCAGAGCCGAAGCGGCGGGCGATCGGCGGCCCGAAGGCGACAAGCCAGACGCAATTCAGCAAAACGTGAGTCCACGACCCATGCAGAAAGGCGTAGGTCAGCACCGTCCATGGCTTCGCGCCGCCGCTCAGCACGTGCAGTTCGCGGATCTGTCGCGCCTGCTGCAACGCGGCCGGGTCCCTGTTCGCCCGGTTGAGAAGATCGACCAGCCGATCCGGCCAGATGGCGATGGTCAGCCGGCCCGGAATGAATCCGTAATCCCGGATGATCCTGTCCTGGACCGCCTCGGGAGCCCAATTGAAGGCCGCATAGACGCCGATGAGAACGGCGATGAGGCCAAGGACCACGACGGGCGCATTGAACATCGGTTCGCGGCGGCGCGCCATCCGGCGCGGTTCGTTTGCGCTCATCTTCTTTTCGGCCCTTCGGTCAGCAACCCCGACGCCCCGCGTGTCGAAGCCGGGACCAACGCCGGCGGGATACCCCGCCCCCGGGTCTCCGCCGCAAGACGAGTTTAACCCGGCGCCCATCGCTTTGGCGAATTTTGACGCTCCCGACCAGCGGCAAGACCCCGGTGTTGCCGGCCGAACGGAATGCGCTTAATCGCGCTTGGACCATGACGATTTACATTCCCGCCGACCCGCTGACGGACTTCTGCGCCGAGATTTTCGCCCGCGTCGGCTGCCGTGCGGAAGAAGCGGACCGCGTCTCCGCTTCCCTCGTCGACGCCAATCTGACTGGCCACGACAGCCACGGCGTCATCCGCGCGCCCCGTTATGTCGATTGGGTCAGGACTGGCGACCTCATTCCCAACCAGTCGATCGAACGTCTTGTCGACACGCCCGTCATCGGCGTCCTCGACGGCCGCTTCGGCTTCGGTCAGACGATGGCGCCGCTGGCTGTCGACATCGGCGTCGAGAAGGCGAGAGCGACCGGCCTCTCCGCCATTTCGCTGCGCAATTCCGGCCATGTCGGCCGGGTCGGCGAATGGGCCGAGCGCGCCGCCGCGGCGGGTCTCATCTCGATTCATTTCGTCAACGCCGCGGGCTCGATCCTGGTCGCGCCGTTCGGGGGCCTCGAGCGCCGGCTGTCGACGGCGCCGTTTTGCGTCGGCGATCCCGCGCGAGAACGCCCCGCCCGTCGTGCTCGACTTCGCCACCTCGCTGGTCGCCGAAGGCAAGGTCAATGTCGCAAGCCACGGCGGCAAGCCGCTGCCGCCCGACGCCTTGATCGGTCCAGACGGCGCGCTCTCCGGCGATCCCGCGCTGATCTACGGCCGGTTGAGCCCCGAGGGTCCGCGCGACCACAGCCGCGGCGCAGGCGCCATGCGCGCCTTCGGCGAGCACAAAGGCTCGGGCCTTGCGCTCATCTGCGAGCTCCTCGGCGGGTCGCTGACCGGCAATGGCGCAACCGGGCCGGACCGCAAATTCTCCAACGGCATGTTCTCGCTCTACCTTGACCCGAAGAGGATCGATCCGCGCCATGTCTTCGACGCCGACATGGCGCGCTATCTCGATTGGTTCCAACAAGGGAAGGCCATTCCGGGCGAAGCGATCATGACGCCCGGGGAGCCGGAGCGCGCGAGCCGCGCAAAACGCGCCAAAACCGGCGTGCCGCTGCCGGACGAGACGTGGGCGTCGATCGTCGCGGCGGCGCGCAGCGTTGGCGTGAACCGGGACCTCTCGTTCTGATCTCCGCGCCTCATAGTCCCGCGAATGTGCCGATTCTGGACCGGCCCATGCAGTTTCAGGGTTAGCCCCTGGTAACCGCTCCCGGGCCAATCCCGGAAAGCTTGGCGTGCGGCCCTTCCGTTACGAAATGGCATGGTCCCTGCCTCATCTCACGCAAGCCCAAGCCGACGGATCATTTGCGTCCCATTCCGGGACGGGGTCCGGGAACGGGGTCGCGGGGAATTCAGAGTGAAGCTCGCTGTCACAATGGAACTTTATGCCTACTGGAACCAATTGCGCGGCAAGCGCAGCGCCCCCGAGCGCAACGATGTCGACCCCGGCGCGATCCGCGGCGTGCTGGCCGACACGTTCGTGCTCGATTTCGACGCTTCGCGCGGCTTTCCGTTTCGGATTGCCGGCTCGCGCGCCAATGCGCTTTTCCTCAAGGAGTTGAGGGGCCTTTCCTTTCTCGACCTGTGGCGCGACGCCGATCGTGAGGAAGTCGATTCCGTCCTCCATTGCGTCGCCGACGAGGCGCAGGCCTTCCTCATCGGCGCCGAGGCCGGGCCGCCCGGTCTCGATCCTGTGGGCGTCGAGATCGTTCTGCTTCCCCTTCGCCATCACGGATTGACCCATTCCCGCGTTCTCGGCGGTTTCGCTCCCCATGCCGCGCCCGCATGGACGGGCCTCATCGGGGCTGGATCGATCGCGCTCACCTCGCTGCGCGCGCTCGATTCGTCGACGCATGAGCCGCTGGCGCCGGAGGGCGTCACTCCGGTGGACTTTTCGCTCCGCGACACGCCCAAGCGTTACAAACATCTGTTTGTCTATTCCGGCGATCGGCCCGCGACCTGACGTTGCGACATGCCCGGCGCGTAACAGCGCCTTAATCCCTAAGTCTTATGGTGACCGCGCTTGCCGGCCTGGCCTGGTGATTCCCTGACGGGGTCGAGGGTTGCGCCTGGCTAAGCGTCCGAGACTGCAAGGAGAGCACGCCGCCATGGGCGCATTGGCATGGAAACTCCCGGAGCCGACGGAAGCGGAGCGGCGGCAGAACCTGCGCGTCGAGGTTCGCCTCCTGGGACGATTCATGCGTTCGGACCGCAAAGAGTTCGATTGCGAATCGACCGATGCGTCTCCGAACGGCATCGGTTTTACCTCTGACGCCGGCGTTCAGCTCGGCGAACGCATCGTCGCGTATCTCAACCAGATCGGACGAGTCGAGGGACGGGTCGCGCGAATCTTCCCTTCCGGATTTGCGATCCAGATGAATGTGCCGCCCAACAAGCGCGACAAGCTCGCCGCCCAGCTGGCGTGGCTCGCCAACCGCCAGTCGCTTGGGCTGCCCCAGGACCGGCGCCATGAGCGCATCGCGCCGCGCGACCGCTATACGATCCTGAAGCTCGCGAACGGACGCGAATATACGGCGACCCTGATCGACGTCTCGATGTCGGGCGCGGCGCTCAACGTCGATTGTGAGCCCCCGATCGGCGCGCGCGTCGTTGTCGGCACGACTCCGGCCGAGGTCGTGCGTCACGTCAACTGTGGCATCGCGGTCGAATTCCTCAGTCCGCTGCCCGCCGAGGAATTCGGCGAACACACGACGATCTGATCGGAGCGGACCGGGCCGCGCCTCATGCGCCCGAGTCGATCCGCTTCATCCCCATCGCGAACCGGCGCCAATTGTCGACGTAATGGGCGGCGGACTGACGCAGCTTCGCCACCGCCTCCTTGTCCAGCGTCCGGGTCGCTTTGGCAGGCGACCCCATGATGAGAGAATGGTCGTCGAAGATCTTGCCCTCGGTCACCAGCGCGCCGGCGCCGACCAGGCACCCACGCCCGATCCTCGCGCCGTTGAGGACGATCGCGCCCATGCCGATCAGCGAGCCTTCGCCGATGGCGCAGCCGTGCAGGATGGCGTTGTGGCCGATCGTGCACTCCTCGCCGATGGCGAGCGGCGATCCCATGTCGGTATGCAGGGTGCAGGATTCCTGAATATTCGTGCGCGCGCCGATGGCGATCGGCTCGTTGTCGCCGCGCAGGACCGCGCCGAACCAGATGCCGACATCAAGCCCAACCACGACATCGCCGATCACGCTGGCGTTGGGCGCGATCCAGTAGAAGCCTTCGGGGGGCAGCGTCGGCTTGCGGCCGTTGAGCGAATAGAGCGGCACGGCGTGTGGCCTCCACGCGGGTTGAAAACGAATGGCGCCGTCGCGCGACGCGCCAGAGCGCGGGGCCTATTCCTCGCCGTCGAGATCGACGTCGAGGATCGCCATCTGCAGCGTGAAGCTTGCCGCGGCGGGGTCGTCGGCGGAGACGACGCCGAGAAAATCGGGACCATTGTTGAGTTCGACCGAGTTCTGTCTTCTTAAGCCGCCCGGCGATCGTCAGTTTGTCGTTCTCGAACAGACGGCGAAGATAGTCTTGCAGCACGGGACGGCCAACCGGCACTTTCATCGCGAACGCGAACGAGCGGTCGCCGTCCTCGTCATCGACGGTGATCGTTCCGAGCTTGCGTTCGCCGAGCAGCACATCCGCCGCCTCGCCGGATTTTGAATTCGGCGCGACCTGAAGCATCGGCGCGCCGAACGAGCGGCGCAGGAACTCACGCAGTTTCAAGATCTCGGCTTTGTCCATGGCCTCTCTCCGGATGGCGAGAGGCTTGGCACGAAGGGCGGCCGAGTTGCAATACGGGAAATGCGCGGCAATCCGCATTTTTCAACAACGATGGACGAGCCGGATCGGGCGCGGCAATCGACCGCCGCGGCTTCCAGCAGCCGCGCCGCTCTACGCTTCGAGCGCCTTTTCGGCGAGGATCTGGTTCATGTCGCGCGCCGGCTCGGCGCAGCCCGCTTCCCCGACGATGCGCGCAGGAACGCCGGCGACGGTCTTGTTGTGCGGCACCGGGTGAAGCACCACAGAGCCGGCCGCAACCCGCGCGCAATAGCCGATCTCGATATTGCCGAGGATCTTCGCTCCCGCTCCGATCAACACGCCATGGCGGATCTTGGGATGCCGGTCGCCGGTCTCCTTGCCGGTGCCCCCGAGAGTCACGCCCTGCAGAATCGACACGTTGTCCTCGATCACCGTCGTCTCGCCGATCACCAGGCTGGTGGCGTGATCCAGGAACACGCTTTTGCCAATCCGCGCCGCGGGGTTGATGTCGACGCCGAACGTCGCCGAAGCAAGGCTCTGCAGGCTCAGAGCGAAATCGCGCCTGCCCGCCTTCAGGAGCCAATGAGACAGACGATAGGCCTGCAGCGCCTGGAAGCCTTTGAAATAGAGCAGCGGCTCGATCATTCTCAAGCACGCCGGATCGCGATCGGCGACCGCCATGATGTCGGCATGGAACGCCTCGCCGATCGAGGGGTCGCGCGCGATCGCCTCCTCGAAGGTCTGGCGGATCAGTGCGGCGGGAAGGTCGCGATGGTCGAGCCTTGACGCGACGCGATGCGACACCGCCCCTTCGAGCGTGTCGTGGTTGAGAACGTTGAGGGCGAGAAACAGCGCAAGCTCCGGCTCGCGCCGCGTCGCTTCCTCCGCCTCCTGCCGAATGCGGGCGAACAGCGGATCGGCGCCGCCGATCCCGACGACCCGGGCGGTCAAACCTTGCGCCATGAAAAACTCCCAAACTCGACTTTCTTGAGCGGGCAGTCTAGCACAAGCCCTGAGCCGGGCGAAGAGCGCCCTTGAGCCTGTTCGTCCCGGCTCCCTCAGAAGCAAATCCGGAGTTCATCGCCAGACCTGCCTGCCCTAATCAGGACAATCGGTCGTCTGTCTGGTGACGCTCGCGCCGGTGTTGTTGTTTGTCGTCGTCGTCGTCCGAGAGTTGCACGGTGGCGCGTCTGGCGCTGGGGCTACGACCACCGGTCCGGGTCCGGACGCTACGCCGCCAATGATTTCGCCCGCCGCGCCGCCGACCGCCGCGCCGACCGGACCGCCTACGACAGCGCCTGCAACTGCGCCGCCCGCCGCGCCCGTCACGGCGCCATTGCCGTCTGCGAAAGCCATCGTCGGCAGGCCCGCGAAAGCCAAAGCTGAAAGACCGATAATCACACCGCGCATGATGTCCTCCGTATTCCACTCAAGCGCGTGAGGGAACGCGCGGCCGGATGAATGGTTCCGTTCGCCCGGCGATCCATCGAAAGCGCCTTCTGGCAAACGGAACACTCATTGTAACCCGCGCATTTGTGCTATCGGTCGTCGGTCTCGCGACGATTCGGATAGGAAGATGCGTCTCTTGCTCGCGATCATCGTCATCATTTACCTGATTGGCGTCGGCGTTGTCCTTTCGCCGATCATTCGGGCGACATGGAATACCGAGCCCGCGTCCGTGCTGGCAGACCATGTCGTCCAGGCGCTTCCGGAGGCTTTCGCCTGGCCGATAAAGGCGGCGCGCGTCCTTCACGGGTTCCTGAGCGCAAAGCCGAGCCGGCTGCGCCTCGATGATCGGCGCCGCCCGCGTCCAGCCGGACGAGCGACGCCTCCCGGTTCTTCCCGCGCCCGTGAGCGGCGTTTACGCCTTCCGCGTCGCCCGCTGCGCGCTGCGCAAGACGCTCGCCGCGAGCGCCGCCGGCAGGGCCAGCGCCAGCATGAGACCAACGAGCCAGCCCGGCGCTACGCCGGACAGCGCCAATGCGCCGATGACAACGACCGCGCAAAGGATGGTTGCCGCCAGAAGCTCGTCATCGACGAACAGGCCGATCAATTCCTTGACGATTGCGCCAATCATGCGAGCGCCGCTGCTCTTGGCTTGAGAAGCGCGACCAAGCCTAAGGCGACCGCCAGGAACAGGACGACAAAGGCGAGGATCGCCGCGTCGCCGCCCGGCCAACCGACGCCAAGGCTTTCGCCGGTCCAGAACAGACCGAAGGCCGAGAGCATCACGCCGACCGCGAATTTGAGCGCATTCTCCGGCACGCGCGCGAGCGGGCGGTGGATCGCCGCGCCAAGAGCCGCCACCACAACGCAGGCCGCCAAAGCGCCCGCGCTCGCGAGCCCAAGAAGGCCGCGCCCTGCGCCGACGGCGATGACGATGAACACGACCTCGACCCCTTCCATGAGCACAATCTTGAAAGCCGTCATGCCGCCGATCCAGTCGAACCCATACGCCTCTCGCCGCCCCGCTTCGCTCAGTTCGCGCGTCTCGCGCGCGAAGGCGGCGTCCTCGTCGTGCAAGGCGATGATCCCGACCGCGCGCAGGATCGCCTTGCGCAGCCAGCGCAACCCGAACAACAGCAGGAGCACGCCGACGACGAACTGCAAGGCGCGGAGCGGAACGGCGCCGATCAACGGCCCGAGGGCGGCGACGATGAGCGCAAGCGCGACGAGTGCGGCCGCGGCGCCGGTCAGCGCCGGGCGCCAGCCGCGCGCGAGTCCGACCGCGAGCACCACGGTCAGCGCCTCGACCGCCTCAACGAAAGAGGCGGCGAACGAGGCGCCCGCGACCGAAATAATCGTCGTCAGGTTCGGCATTTTCGAGAGCGTGAGATCCTGAGTGCCGGCTTAGCTCGTCCGTCGGGCGAGCGACAGCCACAAACCCCCGCCGATGAGGACTGTTCCCGAGAGCCGGCCGAGCAATTTGACACGGGCCGGCTTGATGAACCAGGCGCGCCCCATGCCGGCCGCCACCGCCCAGGCGCAATCCGAGGCGCCGGCGATCAGGACCGAGGCGACGCACATCGCGAGAAGCTGTGGTCCCGCCGGCAGCCGCGGATCGATGAACTGCGGCAGGAAGGCGGTGAAGAAAACGATCGTCTTGGGGTTGGACAGCGCGACCAGCAAGCCGCGAACGAAGCGCGTGCGGCCGGTCTCGAGGATCTGCTCGCCGCCCTCCCCTGCGTGTCGCCACGCCTGAACGCCAAGCCAAATCAGATAGGCCGCGCCGGTCCAGCGCAGCGCGGTGAACAGACAGGTCCGCATGGGCGTGGACCCAGCTCAAGCCCAGCGCGATCGCAGCCAGCAACAAGGCGTTGCCGAGCGTCGTGCCGGCGACGGTGGTCAGCGCGGCGCGCACGCCACGCGTGGCGCCAGTCGAAATGACCAGGGTCACGATCGGCCCCGGCGCGATGATCAGGACGAATGTGATCAGGAGAAAGGCCGTGAAAAGTTCGGGATTCATGTCTCAACGCTCCGCTCGCGCTTCCTTAACCCTAGGGCGCGGTCCAGAACAGTCCGATCGTGAGCGCCACGCCGATGGCGACGACGGCGAGCTTCAGGAAGGTCTCGTTGACGCGTCTCAGCATCAACGCGCCGGCCCAGCCGCCGAACGAGGCGCCGATCGCGGTGATGAGCACCTGCAGCCAATGCACGTCCCTGGAAAAGACGAAAATAGCAACCGCGGAGGCGTTGATCACGCCGGCGAGAATGTTCTTGGCCGCGCCCGCGCTGCGCAGAGCGACGCCCGTCATGGTCAGCGCCGCCATCATCAAGAGGCCGATGCCGCCGCCGAAATAACCGCCGTAGAGCGCGATGAAGAACTGCAGCATTGCTGCGCCCCGAGGCGACAAATGCGTTTCGCCAGGCGGCGCAGGTTTGCGAAAGAAACTGCCCCAGGCGAACAGCGCGGTCGCGAACAGCACCAGCCACGGCACGAGGCGGGCGAAGATCGACGGCGGCGTGGCGAGGAGAATGAGCGCGCCAAGGGCGCCGCCGACCAGGCTGATGACGAATAATGTCCGCATCGTGAGCCCGGTCGGACTCTTCGCGTCCGCCCGGCCGGTGAAGCCGGTGACAAGCTGTGCGGGAAACAGCGCCACGGTCGAGGTGATGTTGGCCGCGCGCGCGTCCATGCCGGTCAACATGAGCGACGGAAGGGTGATGAACGAGCCGCCGCCCGCGAGCGCATTCTGCACTCCCGCCCATATCGCGGCGATGAAGAGAATCATGAGGGCGATCATCGCGACATTCGTTCTGGCCGTGGGTCAGCGTTCGCAGCGAGGCGGCGAAACGTTCTACTCGCGAGGCGGACGAAAAGGAAAACCCGGGAGGCGGCGCGCTGACGATGCTGCGCGGGATCGCGCCGCGTCGGCCCAATCACGCGAAGTCCTGCGCGGCGCGCTGATGCTCGGCGATCAACCCCGCGAGATCGAGCCCCACTGGCTGCCCGTCGACGACCCGCCATGTCCCAGCGATCATCACCCGGTCGGCGCGATGCGCGCCACAGAGAACGAGCGCCGCGAGCGGATCATGCGCGCCCGAGAAGCGCGGCTCGTCGAGCTTGAACAAGCGCGAGGTCCGCCTCATAGCCTTCCGCGATCTTCCCGATGTCCGAACGCCCGAGGCAGCGGGCCGAGCCCTCGGTCGCCCAGCGCAGCACGTCGAGATGGGTGACTTTCTCGGCGCCATAGCGCAGCCGCCCGATCATCAGCGCGTGCCGGATCGCCTCCATCATGTTGGAGGAATCGTTGGAGGCCGAGCCGTCGACGCCGAGGCCCAGCGGCGAACCGGCGGCCTCGAGCTCGCAGGTCGGGCAGATTCCGGACGCGAGCACCATGTTCGAGGCGGCGCAATGGCAGATTCCGACTTTCGCCTTGCCGAGCCGCGCGATCTCGTCCGCGTTGAAATGAACGCCGTGCGCGAGCCAGACGCGGCTCGACATCCAGCCCGTCTCCTCGAGAAGATCGACCGGCCTCAGGCCATACATTTTTAGGCAGAACTGTTCTTCATCCTCCGTCTCGCAGAGATGCGTGTGGAGCTGGCAGTCGTAGCGCTCGGCAAGCTTCGCGCTTTCGATCATGAGAGCCTTCGAGATCGAGAACGGCGAGCAGGGCGCAAGCGCGATGCGGATGTGCGCGCCCCGCTTTGGATCGTGGAACAGCTTCAGCACCCGCTCGCTGTCGGCGAGGATCGTCTCTTCGTCCTGCACGACGCTGTCGGGCGGCAGGCCGCCGTCCTTTTCGGACAGGTTCATCGAGCCACGCGAGACGGTCATGCGCATGCCGAGGGCGCGCGCCTCCTCGACTTCGATGTCGACCGCGTTCTCGAGGCCGTCCGGATAGAGATAATGATGGTCGGCGGCGGTGGTGCAGCCCGACAGCATGAGCTCGGTCAGCGCGAGCCGGGACGCGAGCCGCAAATGATTGGGCTTGAGCCGCGCCCAAATCGGATAGAGCGCCACCAGCCAGGGAAACAGCGCCTTGTTGATGGCTGAGGGGTGGGCGCGGGTCAGCGTCTGGTAGAAATGATGGTGGGTGTTGACGAGCCCCGGCAGCACGACATGGCGCGAGGCGTCGAAGGTCGCGTCGATGCGCTCCGGCGTTTCGCCCTTTCCCACACACTCAGCGATCCGCGTCCCGTCGACGACGAGCCCGCGCTCGGCGCCGTCGGCGAAAATCGCCAACGGGTCCTTGATCCATGTCCGCACCGCGCCCGCCCTGCCATCTTCTCCGCCTATCTCCTATTGGGAAGCGCTTGAGACTCATGTCAACCATGGCCAGCGCCTCGCTCTCGTCGTTCAAAGCAAGTGTTCAGCGCGCGGGCGCCGCTTTTTTGGAGCGGGCCACGCGCTCAGCGCGACATCGACGATCTCATGCAATTCCGCCGCGCCGCGCGCCGCTGGCCGCTTCGACCGCCATGCCGCGCATCACGGCGACCAGGTAGCGCGCTAGAGCCTTGCGGGTCGGCGCCCGGCGGCAGATCACCTTCGTCAAGCGCGCGTTCCAACCGCTCCTGGATCGCCTCGCGCAACCGATCGCGGCGGTTGCGCGTCTCTCGGCGCGCGGAAGCGCCCGCGTCGGAACCGACGAGCGCTCCCTGAACCATCAGACACCCTGGGGGGTTCGCCGGGTTGGCGTGAAACTCAGCCGCCCCCCGCAAGATGCCGACGGCGACCTCGCGCGCCCTCGCCGCCCGGATCGAGCCGGACAAGAAGTGAGCGGTTCGCTTGTCGTAGCGATCGAGGACGGCGCGGAACAACTCCTCCTTGGCGCCGAACGCAGCGTAGAGGCTCGGCTTGGTGACGCCAAGCGACGCCGTCAGATCGGACATTGACGCGCCCTCGTAGCCCTTGCGCCAGAAGACCAGCATGGCCGCCTCGAGAGCCGTATCGAGATCGAACTCGCGCGGCCGTCCAAGCGGCGCCGGTTCGGACCGTCGCCTCGATACCCGCATGGCTTGACTCGATCCCGGACTCATTCTATACCGCTCGGTAGCTAAAGCGCGTTGACGCAAACAATGTCAACTCAACTCGACGTGAAAGGGGACTTCGATGACGACGGCGATCAGCATGGACGGCACCGACCCGGCCACCTGGGATCCGGCTCTCGACGGCGTGCTTGCCGCGCCCGAGAATCATGCTGTCCTCTATGAGGATGACGCGATCCGCGTCATCTCGGTAAGCATTGCCGCGGGCGCGATCGAGAAACCGCATCACCATCAGCTGCCCGCAGTTTTTGTCGTCGACCGACTTGTAAGGTTGCGCGATTTCAATGGCGCGACCGGCGAAGAAATCCCGCTGCCAATTCCTAAGGAGGTCACGTTTCCAATCACCCTCAAATTCTTGCCGCAACCGCTCCACTATGTCGAGAACCTCGACAGCACACCGTTTCATGCCACTCGAATCGAATTCAAGCGAGGCTTTCCGACCGGCGCATGATCGCGCGACAGGTCACCGCGCCGACAAAACCCCGAGGAGAGTTTAGCCCGTCGCGCGCTTCTATTGGGATGGGGCGCCCAGACCCTCTCAACCAGAGCCGCGGCCCGTCTCAGGCGGGAACGAGGCCGTAGCGCAGCATGATCTCCTTCAGCCGCGCCGGATCCGGTTTGCCCGGACCGACCGCAGCCTTGGCGATCTCCTCGAAATAGGCGCGGCCGATCGAACCGGGGGTCAACACGATCAGGGCGCGCGCCGTCTCGTCGTGCACATTTTCGCTGTAGTGGACCTCGCCGCGCGGAATTCGCAGGCAATCGCCGGCGCGGATTTCATGCGCCTCGCCATTGACCCTGCCCGCCCGCCGCGCGCTTCGGTTCCGAAGATAGCCTACATCGGCGGGTTGACGCCGTTCGTGCCGACGGCAACGAAGCCCGCGGCCAGCACGCCGTCGTCGCCACGCTGGGCGGGTACGAAGACGGTCGCGCCGGGCTTGAGGTCCGCCTCGGTCGCAGGGCCGAAAGTGACAATCGGAACGCCGTCGGGGACGGAGATTTTCTTCTCCTTGCCGCCGCTATAGGAAAGGTCGAGGGTTCGCCCGTCGACGCCCTTGACCGCGTTGGTCACCGTCGCATTGGTCATCGTGCTTTTCGGCTTCAGGTCCCAAGGATAAGAGCCCTCGCCGGTCCCTTTCATCGCAGGCGGAAAGACCAGCACTTCGACGGCCCCTGCGCCTCCGGACGCCGTCGGGAGCGATGCGATTCCGACGAAGTCGCCCGGCTTGATGTCCGCCAACGACGCCTTGGCGACGCCGGCCACCTTCCAGCCAGGCTTCAGCATCAGCTTGGCGTCCGGCCCTTCGCGGGTCTTCACTGTCAGCGTCGAGCCTTCGAGGCCAACGACCGTTCCGCGCACCCGGACGGTTTCAGCCGCCTGCGCGGGAGTGAGGGCGGCGATTCCGAGGAACGCCGCGACGGCGCCGCCGACGGCTTGGGGCAATCTCAGATTCATTTTGCAACTCTCCACGGTGGGTATCAAAATCGCGTATTGCGACGCGCAATCGACCGGACCTCGGCCCTAAGGGCGCTAAACGAGAACAGTCGAAGCGCGCCGTTTATTCTACAGCGGCGACGATTTCCGGGTTTTACGATCTCCGATCAGGGCGCGGGCGCCCGACTCGAGCGAGAACTCCTCACCTTCCTGGCCGATGGGACTGCGCT
>CAWDKC010000060.1:0-29528 GCA_963802615.1 uncultured Alphaproteobacteria bacterium | reverse complement strand
TTGTGAGTGTCTGTCCGCTGAGATGTTGAATGATGTGAGTCGTTTGTGATTTAAGGGAGGCTGCCTGATTTGGGGAGCCGGGGATGTGGACAACAGAGAATTGCGGGCGATATGACCGCGATCGTTTGCGCTATCCAAGCGATCTGACCGACGAAGAATGGAAGCTGGTCGAGCCGTTAATTCCGCCGGCCAAGCGCGGCGGCGACAAGCGCACTGTCGATATTCGGGAGGTCGTAAACGCGCTCATGTACGTTCTGTCCACGGGCTGTCAGTGGCGCGCGATCCCCAAGGACTTGCCGCCGCGCTCGACGGTGCATGGCTATTTCGATCTCTGGAGTTGGGACCGCACGCTCGATCGCATCCATCACGAACTCTACATGAAGTGTCGCGAGGCGATCGGACGTGAAGCCAGTCCCACAGCCGCCGTGATCGACTCCCAAAGCGTCAAAAGCGCCGAAAAAGGGGGGCCCACGATCCGCCGGGGTACGACGCGGGCAAGAAGATCAAGGGCAAGAAGCGTCACATTATCGTCGATACGCAAGGCCTGCTGATCCACGCCATCGTGCACGCGGCCGACATCCAGGATCGCGACGGTGGCGCACTTGTCATGGCGACAATGTTCGGCATGTTTCCGTTCTTGCTGAAGCTCTACGCCGATGGCGGATATCAAGGCCCGCTGTTTCGCGCCGCCCTCAAGAAAATCATGGCTCAAGTCAACGTCGAGATCGTCAAGCGCTCCGATCAAGCGAAGGCCTTCGTCGTCCTGCCAAGGCGATGGGTGGTCGAGCGAACTTTCGCCTGGCTCGGACGATGCCGAAGGCTCGCCAAGGATTGGGAAAATCTCAACAGCAAGGCGCTCGCTTTCCTGCGCCTCGCCTCCATCAGGCTCATGTTGAGAAAGCTATGCAATCCCGTATAAACTCTTCGGACAGACTCTTAGGCTCAGGACTCATTGATCACAGCCAGAAGATGACAGCTGCGGCGATGCAGATTGCCGAGAAATAGGCGTGGGCGCAACGGTCGTATCGGGTGTGGACGCGCCGCCAGTCCTTGAGTCTGCCGAACATGGTCTCGATTTTGTGGCGCTGTTTGTAGAGGACGGGGTCGTGGGGGATCGGGGCTTTGCGGTTGGATTTTGAGGGGATGCAGGCGGCGATTTTGCGGTTCGCGAGCGCCTCGCGGAACCAATCGGCGTCATAGCCCTTGTCGGCGAGAAGCTGCTTGGCTCCAGGCTGCTTGGCTCTCGGCATGGCGGGCAGCATCAACGCCGCGCCCTTGAAGTCGCTCATCTGGCCTTCGCTGAGCAACATCGCGAGCGGTCGGCCTTTGCCGTCGCAAACCGCGTGAAGTTTGGAGTTCAAGCCCCCTTTGGTGCGTCCGATACGTCGGGGAACAGGCCCTTTTTTAAAAGGCTGGCGGCGGTGCGATGCGCCTTCAGATGCGTGGCGTCGATCATGATCCGCTCGGGCTTGGCGCCCTTGCGCGCCAGTTCGGCGAAGATCTTGTTGAACACCCCCAGCCGGCTCCAGCGGATGAACCGGTTATAGATCGTCTTGTGCGGGCCATACTCCCCCGGCGCGTCGCGCCAGCGAAGCCCATTCCTGATCACGAACACGATGGCGCTCACAATCCGCCGGTCGTCCACCCGCGCGATGCCGTGCGACAGCGGAAAAAACCCCTCGATCCGGCGCATCTGCGCTTCAGAAAGCAAAAACAAATCAGCCATGGCGAAGCCTCCTCGCCTCGCCTATGAAATCAGCCAATCCAACCCTATGCAAGAAATTTAATAGGTCCTGAGCCTAGCGTTGTGCATTCAAGAATGCTAGAACAAAACAGGAACATTGTCAATGCCGATTCGGAATTGCCGGAGGCGCTCCTCCTGCCTGAGCCTAGGAAAAAGTTCAGACATTATACGGCCAGAGCTGCCCTCAGCTCCTCGAAGATTGCTCGTCACCGCTGCCGCTTACCGAGGGCGGAGGAACTCCTCACGGACCCGGAGAGACGGGACGTCGTCAGACCCCTTCGTCCTCGATGTGCCCGCCGAGGAAGAGGCGGCCTACCCGCGGATCGGCCAGCAGCGTGTCGGCCCGGTCGTGCATCCGGGTTTGGCCCAACTCAAGGACGAGCCCGTAGTCCGACATCGCCAGCGCCGCCTTGGCGTTCTGCTCCACCATCAGCACGGTCACGCCGTTGTCGCGCAGCTTCTGCAGCGTCGCGAAAACCTCCTGCACCAGGTTGGGCGAAAGGCCGATTGACGGCTCATCGATCAGGATGAGCTTCGGGTCGAGGATCAGCGATCGGGCAATCTCCAATTGTTTCTGCTGGCCGCCGGACAGCGCGATCGCCTTTTGATCCTGACGCTGCCGCAGCATCGGAAACTGGTCCATGACTTGCTCGATTCGCGCGCGAACCTTCGCCTGATCGGGCGAGGTCACGCCGCCGAGCTCGAGATTGTGCCAGACGGAAAGCTGCGGGATCACGTTGCGACCTTGCGGCACATAGGTCACGCCGTGGCCGATCATCTGAGCGGGCTTGGAGCGGGTGACGTCTTTCCCGTCGAGCAGGATCTTTCCGGATTGGATGTTCAGCAATCCGAAGATCGCCTTGAAGACGGTCGATTTTCCCGCCCCGTTCGGCCCAATCACCGTCGTTATCGAGGCGCGCGGAATTGAAAAGCTCACCCCGTTCAGGATGGTGATCTTGCCGTAGCCGCCGTAGACGTCCTTCACCTCCAGCACGTCAGCCGCCGAGATAGGCGTCGATGACGGTCGGATTGACGCGCACTTCCTCCGGCCGGCCCTCGGCGATGATCCGACCCTCCGCGAGGACGATGATCCGAGAGCACAGCGACATGACAAATTCCATGTTGTGCTCGATCACCACGAAGGTCGTCCCGTGCTCACGGTTGTAGGTCACCAACCGCTCCTTCAACCCGGCGAGCATGGTCAGGTTCACCCCGCCGGCCGGTTCGTCAAGAAGAACGAGACCTGGCCCCGCCATAAAGGCCATGGCGGCGTCGACCAGTTTCTGTTGGCCGAAGGACAGCACGCCCGCCATCTCGTCGCGCAGATGGGTCAGGCGAAAGAATGTGATCAGTCGGTCGGCCTCCGCCGTCAGCCCGGCGTCCGGCGCGCCGATGAGTCGCGACAGCAGACTGCCGCGGTGCTCCTGCCCGGCAAGTATGATGTTGTCGAGCACCGACATCTGCGGAAAGACCGAGAGCTGCTGGAACGTCCGCCCGACGCCGAGCTTGCTCAATTCGCAAGCCCGACGGCCGGAAACGGACCGCCCGTTCACCTCCACTTTCCCCCGGTCCGGAGCGAGCTGGCCGAGGATGCAGTTGAAGAGCGTCGACTTCCCGGAGCCGTTCGGCCCGATCAGTCCGAGGATCTCTCCGGGGCGCACGTCGAAGCTTACGCCATCCACCGCGCGGATCGCTCCGAACGTCTTGGAAATGTCGCGCACCGAAAGCACCGGGGCGCTCATAGCCGGGCTCCGAGCTTCATATCCGCGCGCGCCTCGCGTTTCGGTCGGAGCCGGTCGCGCAGCCGCTGCCCGACGCCGATCAGGCCGGGCGGGCAAAACACCATCAGCGCGATCACCGCGGCGGCGTAGATCATCAGATAATAGCCTTCTGTGAACCGCAGAAACTCCGGCAGAAGGATGACCACCGCCGCGCCAAGAACCGGCCCGAAGAAGAAGCCGGAGCCGCCGACCACCACCATCAGCAGCACCCTGAGCGACTGGGTAAAGGCGAAAGACGCCGGCTCGATATATTGCACGAGCGGCGAGATCAGCGCCCCGGCAAGGCCGCCGTAGGCCGATCCGATGGCGAAGGCCAGAAGCGTGATCCGACGCGTGTCGACGCCGAGGCTCTCGGCCCGGATCGAATTCTCGCGCAAGCCCTTGAACGCGCGACCCCAGGGCGAACGCACGACGCCCCACATCAGCGCGGCTGAAGCCACGAAGACAATCAGCGTGAAATAGTAGAACGGCAGGTTCTTCGTAGTGTCGAAAGCCCAAAAAACCGGACGCGGCAGCCCGGAAAGCCCGTATGGGCCGCCGGTCAGCCATTCCTCGTTTCGGGCGACAAGGAAGAACAGCGTGTTGAACGCCAGTGTCACGAAGGCCAGGAAATGCCCCTGCACCCGCAACGCTGGAAAGCCCAGCGCCAGCCCGACGGCGAAGCACAGCGCCACTCCGGCCGGCATCGCCAACAGCCACGGAACGCCCGCCAGCGTCAGCAGCGCCACCGCATAGGCGCCGATCCCCATGAACGAGGCCTGCGCCAACGAAATCTGTCCGGCGTAGCCGAGCGTCAGGTTCAGCCCCATCGCGGCGATCGAATAAATCAGCCAGGAGGAGAGGATGTAAATGACGTAGTTCGTGCGACCGAGCGGAGCCACGATCAGTGCGGCGACGCCGAGCAGCAGGAGCATTGGCTTCAGCCGGCCTTTCATCAGACCTTCCGCCCCTCGTCGACCCCGAGAAGCCCTTGCGGCCGCCACAGGATGATGACGATCAACAGCACAAGCGGCAACGCCGCGCGATATTGCGTGGTCACGTAGGTGGCTGTGAGATTGTCCAGCACCCCGATCAGAAGTCCGCCCGCAAGCGCCCCGCGGATCTGGTTGAAGCCGCCGACGATGGCGGCGATGAAGGCGACGAGCCCAAGGGTCTCGCCGTTGGAGAACTTGGCGAGATAGATCGGCGAAATCAGGAACGACGCTAGCGCCGCCAGGGCGGCGTTGACCAGGAAAGCATAGAGAACCATCCGCTTGGTGTTCACCCCGAGGATTTCCGCCACCCCCGGGTTCTGCGCGGTGGCCTGCATGCGCCTCCCGGTCCGGGTGCGGTTGAGAAACAGCGTCAGCCCGACGACGACGGCGAGGGAGACGATCAGATTCATCAGGTCCTGGACCGAAACGACCGCCCCGTCGAAATTCAATGTCGTCCGTGGGAAGAGGCTGGGAAAGGGCTGCGCCTCGGCGCCGTAGAACTGCTTCGCGCCTTCCTTCAAAAGGATCGACAGCGCCATCGTCGCGATGATCAGGGGCAGCCCGCCGTTCGGCAGCATCGGCTCGACGACCACCTTCTTGAACAGCAGCCCCAGCACGATCACCGCCATGATCAGGCCGAAGCCCAAGGCCAGCCAGAGCGGCATATGCAGCCAGTGAACGCCGATCAGCACGAAGAAGGCAGGCAGCATGACGAACTCGCCCTGGGCGAAGTTCACCGTTCGCGCCGCCTGCCAGACCAGCGTGAATCCGATCGCGGCGAGCGCGTAGATCGCCCCGGTCGACAAGCCCGACAGCAAGACTTGCAGGAATTGGGCCATTGAAGCCGTCCCAGGGCGCGGCGGCCGCAGACCGCCGCGCCCTGATGTCAGTTCGCCGGGACCGTGCCGATCACGACCTGCTTGCCGTCCTTCACCTGAGTCATGAAGCTCTCGCGGCTCAGCTCGCCGTTCTCGTCCCATGACGTCGTCAGCAGCATGTTCGGATATTTCGCAACGTCGAGCGTCAAACCATGAACCTTGTCGGCAAGCGCCTTGCGGTCGAATTTGCCGACGAGTTCGGTGGCGTATTTGATCGCGTAAACGCCGATGTAGCCCTTGATCCCGTTGTGGTCGGTATCGCGGTTATATCGCTTCTTGAATTTTGCGACGAAGTTCTCGATCGACGGGATGGGCGCTGAAGTCGCCAGGCCGACATGGGCGATGGCCCCTTCGGCCGCGCCGCCGGCGAGATCGATCACCTTCTGCCCGGTCAGAGTCACCTCCCCGACGAGCGGCGGCGTCAGCCCCTGCTTCTTGGCCTCTTTCAGGAAGCGCGCATCCTCCTCCTCGTTCATATAGACGAAGACGGCCTGCGCGCCGGACTGCTTGATCTTCGAGACGTCAGGGGCGAAATCCACCTGACCCTGTTCGCTTGACACGTCGGCCACGACCTCGATCCCGGCCTTTTTCATCTGGCCGAGGAAGACGTCATGTCCGCCCTTGCCAAAGTCGTTATTCACCCATTCCATGGCGATCTTGCCGACCTTCAGCTCGTCCTTGAAATAGGCCGTCAACGCAGGCACCCCCTTTTCCGCGCCTGATGAGGTGCGGAAGATGTAGGGGTTGCGCCGCTCCGTGATATTCGGCGCTTCGGCGCCCGTGAACTGCGGCACGCCCGCCTGCTGCGCAACGATCATGTTGACGATGGTCGAGCCGGAATAGACCGTTCCCATGATTGCATAGGCGCCCGAATCGATCGCCTTCTGCACCAGCGCGCGCGAGGTCTGCGGGTCGGTCTGAGTGTCCATGTCGGTCATCTCGATCTTCCTGCCGAGAATGCCGCCCGCCGCGTTGATCTCATCGACGGCCATATGCGCGCCGTCGTGGAAGTTCGTGCCGGCCACGGCGCCGGCGCCAGAGAGTTCGCAGACGCAAGGGATGTTGACCGTCTCGTCCGCCAGCGCCGCGTCCGCAGCCGATAGGCCAAGCACCGCCGCGAGCGCCGTCGCCACCAGAAATTTTCGCCTGTCCATTGTCTCTCCTCCCATTTGTCCGGCCGCAAGGCTCGGTTGAATCGCGTCGCAGGATTTCTGTCGGAACGCCTGTCCCGGCGCTCAGTGGTTATTCTTCATCGTCGTAGGCTATGGCAAGGACTCCGAAAGACCAGGAAGTCGTAATCTTCGAGCGCGGAGCCGATCCAGCCGCTGGCGACCGTGATCCTGGTCTGACGCCGGCCCAGCGGCTGGTTCATGATTGGCTGCAGTCATTGGGTTCCTGCATCGGTTGGCCAGCGGCTCAGAATCAACTTCGGCGACCGCCCTCAATTCCGACGCACTGGCTGAGGGAAAGCCGAAGAATTCGAGATACGCGGGGATCTGCTCGAAGAGCATGTCGATCCCGATTTGGGTTTCGCAGCCGCGCGCCCGCGCTGCGGCGAGAAACGCGGTGGTCTCCTGCTTCATCACCACTTCGCCGACATAGGTCGAGGGGGTGAGCCGCGCGACGTCGACCGGCATCGGATCGCCGGCATTCATGCCGAGCGGGGTGGCGTTGACGACAACATCGAACACGGCCGGGTCGTTCGATCCAATCGTGACCTTGAGACGCGGATAGTTCTGTCTGAGCCGGCCCGCGAGGGCCTCCATCGCTGCGGCGCTGACATCGTAAAGCCCGATCTCGGCGGCGCCTGCCGCGGTCGATGAAGCCGCGATGGCCGAGCCCACGCCTCCCGACCCGACGATCAGAACCTTCTTGCCGGCGAGCGAGCGCCCGCGCCGCGCAACGCCGCGCACGAATCCTTCGCCGTCGAACATGTCGCCGGCCAATCGACCGTCGCCGTTGCGGCGGACTGCGTTGCACGAGCCCGCGACCTTGACCGCGGTCGACACCTCGTCGATGAGGTCGATGACCGCGATCTTGTGCGGCATCGTGATCAGCGCGCCGTGGAAATTGGTGAAGCGGCAAATCTCGACAAAGGCGCGGGCGAAATCTTCGCCTTTGACGCCGAGCGGCACGACCGCTGCGTTGATTCCGCGTTTCTCGAACCATGGGTTGTAGATCATCGGCGATTTGAAGGTCGTCGTCGGATAGCCGATATGCGCGATGATCCTGGTGTCGCCGTTCAGCATTGCGGCAGGACTTCCTTAGAGGTGGCGCGGAGCACTGGGCATTGCCAGTTGGCGCCGCCGCGCACTCCCGCCCCCCTGGTGGTCGCCGGGACACGCGCCTCGCCCGTTCGGGCGTCTTGGGCTGGCAGTTTGCTTCTGTCGAGGAGCGGTCATTCGAATTCGATCTCCGCCCGCTGTTCGCTGTCGGCGAGACTGGCCTGGGCGGCCAGTCGGACGGGGGTGTTGGCGGCGCCGAACAGGTCGTAATTGCGGCGCTCGACGATCTCAAAGAAAAAGCGGTCCTGGAAGATTTCGGGTGTAGATGTGGAAAAATTCCCCGTCCTTCACCCGGTCGTAGAGCACGCCGAGCGCCCGCATGCGGGCGAGCAGGTCGGGGGCGATGTCGAAGCGGGTCGCGAGATCGTCGTAGTAATTGTCGGGGATGGGCAGGAAGGCGACGCCACTCGCCTTGGCCGCTTCGACGGCGGCGAAGAGATCGTGGCTCGAGAGCGCGATCTGTTGGAAGTCCGGCGCCGCCGAAGGCGTCGAGAAAGCGCGAGACGCCGGTTGCGCCGCCCTCGGCGACGTTGAGCGCGATGCGCAATTCGCCGTTCGGGCTGCGCAGCAGGCGACTGAAGAACGCGCCGTGGGGATCGGCGATCTCGACCTGCGGCTGCGGCTTGAGTCCGAGCACGGCGCCATAGAACAGCGACCAGCTCAGGAATTCGCCGCGGCGCACGACGTTCGAGAAATGATCGACCCTGCCGAGGCGGCCCTCGGCGCGTGGCTCGGCGGGGGCGAAATCGTCGCGCCATGCACGGTCGCCTGAGCCGATGAAGTAGATGAGACTGCCCTCCACGCCGCCGACCGCGGGCACGGTCGCTTCCCCTGGTCCGATCTTGCCGAGGTGGGTTTGGCACTCGAGAGCCCTCGCCCGTTCAAGCGCCTTGTCGACCGAGTCGACGCTGAGCGCGATCGCACAGACCGAGGGTCCATGCAGCAGCGAAAACGAGTGGGCGAAGCCCTCGCGTTCGCGGTTGACGATCAGGTTGATCCCGCCCTGCGCGTAGAGATCGACGTTCTTCGACCGATGCCGGCCGGCGCAGCGGAAGCCGAGGCCCTCGATCAGCGCAGTCAAATCGGTCGCCGCCGCATCATCGACCGCAAACTCGACGAACTCGGCGCGCTCGACAACCGGGGCCGGGGGAAGCGGCGGCAGGTCGGCGAGCGGCGGGTCGCCCCGCGCGGCGCGCTCCGCCGCCAGCGCTTCGCCGGCGGCGCGCAGCGAGCGCATGCCGTCGATCGCAATCGCGGCGGCCGAGGCGCCGCGAAACTGGTCGTTGAAGATTTCGAGCGACAGCGGGCCGCGATAGCCGGAGCGGGTCACGGCGTCGAGATAGTCGACGATCGGGTAGTCGCCCTGGCCGGGATAGCAGCGATAATGCCGGCTCAGCGACAGCGGGTCCATGACCAGCGCCGGCGCGTCGGCCACCTGCACGAGGGCGATCTTCTCGGTCGGCAGAGCGGCGATCGGATCGATCGGGTTGCCGCGGGCGCAGATATGAAAGCTGTCGAGCACGATCCCGAGGTTATCGCGATCGGCGGCCCGCACGATCTCCCAGGCGGCGGTCCAGTCCTTGACCCAGCGCCCCCAGGCGAGCGCCTCATAGCCGATGCGCATGCCGTGCTGGCGAGCAATATCGGCAAGCTCGGCGAGATCGCCTGACGCGCGTTGGGGATCGTCAATCGTCTCGCGCGAAACATTCGAGCAGAGACAGAGAAGTCGCGCGCCGAGCTCCTCCATCAGCTCAAGCTTCCGGCGAGCCCGGTCGAAGTTTCGCTGCCGCGCCGGCTCGGGCATCGCTTCGAAATCCCGCAGGGGCTGCAACGCGACAATTTCGACGCCGAGGTCAGCCGCCATGCGCCGCGCGTCGCGCGGCCTGCCGTTGAAGAACGTCAGATCGTTCTCGAAAAGCTCAATTGCGCGAAAGCCGGCTTTGGCCGCGGCAGCCAGCTTGACCTCAAGTGAGCCGCCCATGCAGACCGTGGCGATCGACCACCTGAGCATCTGGCCTCCCTTCCCTCCTCGGCGGCGCAGATCGACGCGAAAGGGGCGACAAGTTCCTTTTCTTTGAACGCGGCGGACACAACCGTCAAATACCAAGATAGGCTTCCACCCTAACGTTATGTTAGGGTCGAGCAAAGTCGAGCAAAGTCGCGTCGTATCGGCTCCGCTGATGTCAGAGAGGGAAAAGTGCTTACCTTGCGGCAGATTGAAGTCATCCGCGCCGTGATGATCACGGGCACCCTTGCGGGAGCGGCGCGGCTTCTGAACGTCGCCGCTCCAGGCCTGAGCCGGCTCATGAAATATACCGAGGACACGCTGGGGACGAAGCTCTTCATTCGTCTTGGCGGCCGATTTGTGCCTGCGCCGGAGGCCCGGGCCATCTTCACCCAGATCAACGAGGTTCATCGCAATATCGAGAACCTGAAATTCGCGGTCGACGGGCTGGCCAGGGGCGAAGGCGCGGAGCTCAGGGTCGGCGCGACGCCGAGCATAGGGAACGTCATGGTCCCGCGCGCGGTCGCGGATGTCCGGCGGAAATACGCGGACCTGTCTGATCGATCTGGACATCCTGAAGATCGAGGACGCAATCGACTATTTGCTGCTTGGGCGCGGAGAGGTGGCGGCGATCAGCTATCGCCTCGAACATCCGGCGATCCATGTCGAACCGCTGGCCGCCGGCAGGCTCTTCTGCATCGTCGCCGTGGCTCATCCGCTTGCAAAGCGGACGCGGATTTCGGTGAAGGAGATCGCGACCTATCCGTTGATCGGAATCGAGCCGCGCGATCCCTATGGACAGATTATCGTGCGCCTGTTTGAGCGGGCGGGCGTCTCCTATCGCGTTCCGATCAAAGCGCGCTTCGGCGTTACGGTCTGCGCTCTGGTCCGTCAGAATCTGGGCATCGCGGCGATCGACGAATTTACGCTGGCTGAACAAGACGGCGTGGGTCTCCGAACGATTCCCATCAAGGAGGCGACGACCTTCGAGACCTATGTCGCCTATCGCAAAGATACGACGCTCTCCGGTCCGGCCGAGTTCTTCATCTCGGCGATTCGAAAGCAAATGGAGCGAACGCATCGGGCGATGACGGCAATGTAACCTCACTTCAGTGGCGATGCGAAGTTCCTCGGAACCTGAAGCGAATGTTCGTCCTCGCCGCCGCCTGAACAAAGGGTCAAGTGAACTGGACCCGATTCGCGGGACCACGGGAGGTTGGATTTAAGGTGGGATCTCGCCTGCCCTTGTCCTTCAGGCATCAAGCCGCTTCTTGCTGCTTCTGCTGTGGGTATGTGGGCGATGCGTTTGCGTTGTCGAAGCGAAGCGGCATAGCCACAGCCCTCGCCGCCGCCTCGATTGTGTCCATGCCGGCGCGCCGCGCCGCCATCGGCGTCTGGTTGTTCATCGCCTGGCGCGGGCGCCGAAAATTGTCAAAGGTCATCCAGGAACCGATGCCGGCCCGCGCCTCGCGGGCGTCGGCGTAAGCTTTCAGACGCCCGTCTTCATATTTGATCGAGCGCCGCAGCCGTTCGATGGAAATGTTGTCGATGAAGCGGCCGCGTCCGTCCATCGAAATCGCGACGCCGGTCGCCGCAAGCTTGCCGGCGAAAGCCTCGGCGGTGAATGTGGAGCCCTGATCGGTATTGAAAATCCGCGGCGTTCCGAACCGAAGCCGCGCTTCCTCCAGCGCCGCCGCGCAGAAGCTCGCATCGTTGGCGTCCGACAGCCGCCACGCCAGAACCGCCCGGCTGGCCCGGTCGATGATCGCCACCCGATAGAGGAAGCCGCACGCCATGCGGAACCAGCGCCTCGATGCCCATCAGGCGCCGTCGCATCCTCGCGCAGCGCCTCAAGCGCAATCTTCGCCTTGAACGCCGCATCAAACGTCTTGCGCGACTTCGTCATTCCTCGCTCCGTCGGTTGCGACAGAGCAGGACATCTCACACCTCAGCCGATGGTCCTCAATCCAGGGCCCAGCTCAGAGAGTCCAGATGAGTTCAAGCCAATTGAAGCGCTGCCCCGCGTCTGCTTCGCCTTTCGCGCATCCCCTTTTTCGGCCGACTTGGGCGACTGGCTGTCGATGACGCCGGCGCTGGGGCTCGCCTCCCGCCCAGCCGTTCGCGCAGGGCCGCGCGCAGTTCCTCCCAGATCCTCTCCCACACGCCCTCGCGCTGGAAGGCGCGGAAGATGTTGTAGACCGTCGAACGCGGCGGAAAGATCCCGCCGGGCAAATATCGCCATGGGCAACCGGTTCGCAGGAGATAGAAGATCGCGTTCATCGCCGAACGCATGTCGGTCTTGCGCGCCGCCCGCCCGCCAGGCTTCGCCGCCGGAAGCAACGGCGCCAGGCGCTCCCATTCGCCGTCGCTCAGATCGCCGGGAAGGCGATCTCCTGCTTGGCGATCTCCTGCTTGGCGATACGTGCTCCGATCAGCCTCCGTCCACATCCCGAATCATCCCTCAAAAACTGCAGATGACCCGGTGAAATCATCCCTTCCTTAACGGCATCCTCCCTTTTGAGACAGCTCTAAGCTACGCGTAAAGGCAGCTTTATCAGCGCGCGCAAGTCACTACCTTATCGGCGGGGCGTATTGCAGGCCGCCCTTGTTCCAGAACGCGTTCAAGCCCCGGCGGATCTTGATCGGCGAGCCCATGCCGACGTTGCGCTCGAAAATCTCGCCGTAGTTGCCGACGGCCTTGATGATGCGATAGGCCCAATCGTTGGTGAGGCCGAGGCCCTCGCCGTAACTGCCCTCGACGCCGAGCAAGCGGCGGATCGACGGATTCTCGGATTTGAGCTTCTCGTCGACGTTGGCCTGGGTTACGCCCAGTTCCTCGGCGGTGATGAGCGCATAATGGGTCCATTGCACGATCTGGAACCACTGGATGTCGTCCTTGCGCACCGAGGGGCCGAGCGGCTCCTTCGAGATGATTTCCGGCAGCACGATATTGTCGTCCGGATTGGTCATCTTGAGACGCTCCGAATAGAGGCCCGAGGCGTCGGTGGTGTAGGCGTCGCAACGGCCGCTGTCGTAGGCCTTGGTCGCCTCTTCGTCCGTTGCGAAAACCACCGCCTCGAGCTTCATGTTGTTGGCGCGGAAATAATCGGCGAGATTGAGTTCGGTCGTTGTTCCCTGCTGCACGCAAATTGACGCGCCGTCGAGCTTGAGCGCCGAATTGACCCCGAGCTTCTTGCGCACCATGAACCCTTGTCCGTCGTAGAAATTGATGCCGGTGAAGAACATGCCGGCGGTCTGGCGCGACAGCGTCCAGGTGGTGTTGCGGATCAGGACGTCGATCTCGCCCGAAGCCAGGATCGTCGGCCGGTCCTTGGCGTTGATCGGCAGGTATTTGACCTTGTTCGGATCGTTGAAGATCGCCGCGGCGATCGCCCGGCACTCGTCCACGTCAAGGCCCTTGTATCCTCCCTGATCGTCCGGCAGGCCGAAGCCCGCGAGGCCAGGATTGGCGCCGCAGATCAATTGGCCTCGCGCCTTGATCTGATCGAGCGTGCCAGCATTGGCGGAAAGCGCAAACCCGGCGCCAAGCGCCGCCCCGACGAGCCAAGCCATAAGCGATCGCATGACAACCTCCTCATTGGCGCTAAACTGGCGGTCTCTCCGTCGGAAGCGACCAGACGCCCGCCTCATTGTGGGGAGCGCCTGCCGAAGTCAATGACCTCGACTCACGATCCATCGACCGAAAAGAGCGACCGGAATCCAGTCCTAGCGCGGTTTGTTTCCGGATTGTACGACCGCGTCAACGCGCTGACCGTATCGCTGTTTAAAAGGGGATGATATCTGGTGGACCCAGAGGCGTCATCGCGAGCGTAGGCGAAGCAATCTACCGTGTCTCAAATCAAGCTGATTTCGATGACGTCGGTCTTGGATGACGTCGGTCGTGACGTTGCGCGAGCCTGCCGGTCGCCTGGGCAAAGGCGCGGGCGCGATTGGGATGCACCCGGCGCAAGGGCAAAGCGAGTTGGGCCGCCACGCGCATCAGCGCGCGTTCATAGCCCCCCGTCGCTTCGCAGACGATATTGGCGCAGGTCGACCAGGGGCCGGTGAAGGCCGCGGCGATTGCCGCGACTTCATTGGCCACCTGCTTTCGGCGTCCATCCGTATCAGCGATATCAACCCATGCTTTCGACACGTCGACGCCGATAAAAAGAGGCTTGGCGAGGAGACGCTCGCAAGCCGCCGGGCCAGGAAGACAGTCAGCAGTGGAGGCGCGGATTGAACGGGAAGGAAAATGAGCTACCATGGCGACGCCTTTCGCAAGAAGGTGAAAGGTCCTCTGACACGGGATTGTAAACTCGGGTTCAGGCCCATCCTACCGTCCGTGCTCAAGACCGCAGAGGCAGGATGACGGATCCAGATTGCTTGCGAACTTGCGTTCCATCCAGAAACGATCTCGCCATCCCGCCTCCCCAGCTTCCATGCATGCAAACAGGCGCGGAAGCGGTGAAATGATACGTACAATCCAGGGGAACGTCGGGCTGCGGCGGTGGCCACTGGATCGCCGCGTCGCTGCGCTCCTCGCGTTGACGGCGGGTCCGACCGTTTGCGCCCCGTTCTGAAGGATGAGTTCGAATGGAGATTCACCCGATTCGCTCCGATGAGGATCACCAAGCTGCGCTCAAGGAAATTGAGTTTATCGGGGCGCACCCGAGGGATCGGAGGAGGGCGACAGGCTGGATGTTCTCCTCACCCTCATCGATGTCTACGAAGAAAAGCGATGGCCGATCGACATCGACGAGAACTTCGATCCGATCGACGTCCTTAACCACGCGATCGAGGAGTTGGGACACCGCAGCCGGAACTCGCCGAGTTTTTGGGCTCGCGCTCGCGCGCATCAGAGATTCTGTCGCGTCGCCGCGCGCTCACAGTCGACATGATTCACAAGATAAGCAAGGCGTGGAAAATTCCGCCGACTTGCTTGTTCGGCCCTATCTCATTGATCATGCGGCCTGAGCGCACGACGAGCCCGGTCTCTCCTAGGATCCCAATGGCCAAGCTGACCGACGAAACCCGACTGGGCTTGAGGCGCCGCTCGCGCCTGGTGAATCCGGCCGCGACGTGGAGTTCTCGCAAGGCTTCGTCAACGTTCCGCCGTTCCGCGGCTCGACCGTGCTTTATCCCGATGTCGCGACGCTCAAGAACCGCGCGCAGCGCTTCACCTATGGGACCCGCGGCACCCCGACGACCGAGGCCTTGTGCTCCGCCTGGACCGACCTTTCCGGCGCGGCGGGAACCGTCCTCGCGCCCTCGGGGCTGGCGGCGATCGTGGTCGCGCTGATGACGGCGCTGAGCGCTGGCGATCACATGCTGATGACCGATTTGGTCTATGGCCCGGCGCGCGCTTTCGCCAATCAGACCCTGAAGCGGATGGGGATCGAAACCACCTACTACGATCCAACAATCGGCGCCGGCGTCGCCGCCCTGATGCGACCCAACACGAAAGTGGTGTTCACCGAATTGCCGGGCTCGGAAACGCTCGAGGTCCAGGACATTCCGGCGATCGCGGCGGCCGCGCATGACCACGGCGCCTGCGTCATCATGGACAACACCTGGGCGACGCCGCTCTTCTTCTCCGCCCATGCGCACGGCGTCGACATGGCGATCGAAGCCGGCACCAAATATCTTTCCGGCCACGCCGACCTCCTGCTCGGCCTCGTCTCGGCCAATGCGACGTGGTTCGAGCGGCTTCACGACGTGCGTTCATCTGATGGCGATCCCAGCCGGGCCCGAGGATGTGTTTCTCGCGCTTCGCGGGCCTGCGCAGCATGGATCTGCGGCTGCGCGAGGCGGAGCGGCAGGGGCTGGCGCTGGCGCAATGGCTTGAGCGGCCGTCCGGAGGTCTTGCGCGTCATCCACCCCGCCCTCCCCGCTCATCCCGGCCACGCGCTTTGGAAGCGCGACTATTCCGGCTCGTCGGGCCTGTTCTCGATCGTGCTCAAGCCCGCTTCGGAGGCCGCCGTCGCGGCGTTCCTCGATGGCCTCGAACTGTTCGGGCTTGGCTATTCCTGGGGCGGCTACGAAAGCCTCGCCCTTCCCTTCGACTGCACGGCCACCCGCACCGCGACGCGCTTCGCCCCCGGCGGGCCGACGGTGCGCTTCAGCGTCGGTCTCGAGGATATCGAGGACCTCAAGGCCGACCTCGACCGGGGCTTCGCGCGGCTGCGGGCGACAGCCTGACGACCTGCGCCTCACACCCGAGATTTCCATTCGGCCCTGAACTCGCCTCAACCGCTCAGCACGTCCCCGAACAACTCCCAGCTTTCGCCATTGAAAGTCGCGAGCTGCATCTCGCGGATCGGGCTATAGTTTGTCGGGGACGTGTTGACTTTAATGCCCGGCAGCAGCAGCGGCAGCTCGAGGTCCTTGAGGTTGGCCGTCTGTTTCATGATGTTGTCGCGGGAGAGGTCGTTTCCGCACTGCTTCAGAACCTGAACCATTGTCGCGGCCGCGGAGAAGCCGTAAGCCGCGTTGACGTCGGCGAACTCGGCCGGCGACATGTACTTGGCGATGAAGGCCCGAAACTCCCTCACGCCGGCATCCTCCTTCCAGCGCTGGTCGTTCACGTCCTTGATGTACTGGCCGCTGATAAGGCCCTTCGACTTCTCGAGGCCGGCGGGCTTCAGCACGGACACGATCGATAGCGAGACATTCGACACGTAACGCGCCGCGTTCCAACCGAGGTCGAAGGACTTCCGGATCGCCTGGGCGGCGAACTTTGGCGCAGCAGCGATCAGGAAGACGTCGGCGCCGGAGCCTTGAAGCTCGACCACCTGCAAATCGACCGTCGGCTCGGAGACCTCGTAGGAGGTCTCCTTCACGAGCGTGTCGGCGTGCGTCCGGGCCGAGAACACCCTGAGATTCCGATCAGGTAATCCCTGCCGAAGTCGTCGTTCTGATAAAGCGCCGCAATCTTGGCGTCCGACTTGGCCGCCAGGATGCGCTTGGCGTAGATGCGCGCCTCGATCCGGTAGTTCGGCTG
This sequence comes from uncultured Alphaproteobacteria bacterium, assembly GCA_963802615.1. Classification (GTDB taxonomy): domain Bacteria; phylum Pseudomonadota; class Alphaproteobacteria; order Rhizobiales; family Beijerinckiaceae; genus Roseiarcus. The sequence continues at coordinate 12,861 of CAWDKC010000060.1, read as the reverse complement.
GAAGCCCATGGTCCAGGGGAAATGCTGCGGATCGTTCCACTTTGCCGCGCCGGTGGCGACGAACAATTGCGGGATCTTGTTGTCGTTGAGATATTGCCGGATCGCAGTATTGGGCGGAGTGCCGAGCGTGTTGAAGAGGAAGGCGACTTGCTCTTGCTCGACGAGGCGGCGCACCTGCTCGACCGTTTTGGGCGGGCTATAGGCGTCATCGACGCTGATGAGCGTGATCTTGCGGCCGCTCACCCCGCCTTGTTGGTTGATCATCTTGAAATACGCGGTTTCGGTGCGGCCAATCACGCCATAGGAAGAGAGCGGCCCACTGTAGGGCATCGTCTGGCCGATCTTGATTTCCGTATCGGTGACGCCGGGCGCGTTCTCGGCCAGAGCGGTTCGGGAGCCTCTGGCGGAATATGCGGCGGCGGCCGCAGCCGATTGCAACAGGACACGACGCGTAATCATGCTGTTTCTCCCGATTATTTTGTTGTTGATTGGTTTTGGTTTGCTAGGTTCGACTCCAGGTCATGTTTACACCCAGCCCTGGTGGGCACATTTTTCCGCCGGACGCTGTGATCCCGATCACACCTCGCACACACGCTACGACCCATGCGCAATTTCCTCATCGACACCGACACAGCTTCCGATGACGCGGTCGCGATCATCATGGCGCTCGCCGAGCCGAGTGTGCAGCGTCCTCGGCCTGACGACCGTGGCCGGCAATGTCGACCTCAAACAGGCGACGCGGAACGCGCTCCTCACTGCGGAGATCTGCAAGTCCGATGTCCCCGTCTTCGCCGGCGCGGACAAGCCGCTGAACCGCCCGCATGACCACGCGCATTGGTTCCATGGCAAGGACGGCCTCGGCGACCGCCACTACCCCGCCCCGAAGCGCAAGGCCGAGCGCGAGCACGGCGTGGATGCGATCCTGCGCCTCGCCAAGCCGAGCCCGGCCTCACCCTGGTGACGCTCGGCCCGCTCACCAATATCGCGCTTGCGCTCGCGCGCGACGCCAAGCTCGCCGAGCGGATCGGCCGTTGCGTGGTGATGGGCGGCGCGCCGTGCTGCGAGGGCAATGTCACGCCGGCGGCGGAATACAACATCTGGGTCGATCCGGAGGCGGCCCGCGCCGTCTTCCGCTCGACGCTCAAGATCGAGATGATCGGCTGGCACGTGTCGCGCGGCCCATCGGTGTTGCGGGACGACGAGATCGAGGCGATCGAGGCGATCGGCACGGCGAAAGCAAAATTCACCATCGAGTTCAACAGCGCCGCCCGCGAGGGCTATCGCGTGCAGACCGGCGAGATCGGCCTCTCGCTCGCCGACCCGACCGCCATGGCGGTGGCGCTCGACCGCTCGATCGGGCTCTCATGGTCGCGCCATCGCGTCGCGATCGAATGCGACAGCGCGCTCACCCGCGGCATGACCGTCGTCGACCGCCTCAATGTCAGCGCCGACGACAACAATGCCGCAGGTCTGGAAGGCCGCCGCCGGCGAGAGCGACGGGCGCGGACATCCTGTGGACCCTCGACTCGCGCCGGTTCAAGGCTATGCTGAAGGCCGCGCTCGTGTAGCCGCGCCCATAGACCACCCGGGTGAGGAATTAAATGGTAGCAAAGCCCGATCACGAATTGACAGATCAGGACATTTTGAGAAGAGGCGCGAGTGAACAAGAACGCTACAATCTCTTGAAGGGTCGAGGTTTCGTAGAAGCGGCAATGTTACGTGCTAAAGAAGTAAAAGATTTAATTGCAATTGCTCGCACCAATAATGTTTCTGAACGGATCGAGCGACTCGGCCTCATTTATAGACAGAGATCCCGCGACAAGAAGCGTGACCCGCTATTCGCGTCATCATACGCTGTTCTAGGATGGAAGGGGCGTCGGACTAGTCAAGAGATATCTTACTCCGTAGAGCGAAATCCATCGCTGAAAAAAGTGATGCGGAAGCTCAAATAAAAAAATATGATTTAGTTATTGCGCGAGCCGAAGGGCTGTTGAGCTTCAACCCGATGCTCGGAGACGAAAACTCGCTGGAGGCACAACTTCTCTCTCAACCGATTCGGGAGGGAATTATCTATCTGGCTCATTGTCAGAACTGGAATCCATATTTGAAAATTGGCTGTTCGATAAATTGGATTAATAGACAGCGTATGTTGCAAACGGGGACACCAGAAACCGTCAGACTTTGGGCATTCGCAAGAAATCCGATCTGCAACTGATCTAACCCTATACGAATATCAATTTCATTTGAAATTTGCGGATGTTCGGCATCCGCTTGGACGCGAATTTTTTAAAACTGACGCGGTCTCATTTGAGGCGGCTGCTCACGAATTGAAGTCCCCGATGGTACGTTCATGGCAAGCAGGAACAAAAGATCTCGAGAAGGACGTGAGTTTAGCCGAAGACCTGAAAAGCGTCGATTATGACCCTGATACGCTGAAGGTTGCGCCCTAACCGCTCGCTGAGGGCATCGGCAACGCGCGTACAGGCTCACCGGTTGGCGGAGAATTCTCATGGAAGCCGGCCACAATCTCCTTGGCCAGGAGACCTCGCCCTACCTCCTGCAGCACGCGCACAATCCGGTGCACTGGCGCTCCTGGAGCGCCGACGCGCTCGCCGAAGCCAGGCGGCGCGACTGCCCGATCCTGCTCTCCATCGGCTACGCCGCCTGTCACTGGTGCCATGTGATGGCGCACGAGTTGTTCGAGATCCGGAGACGGCGCGCCTCATGAACGATCTGTTCGTCAACATCAAAGTCGACCGCGAGGAGCGGCCGGACATCGACCACATCTATATGACCGCGCTCCATGCGCTCGGCCAGCAGGGCGGCTGGCCGCTCACCATGTTTCTCACGCCCGACGGCAAGCCGATGCTCGGCGGCACCTATTGGCCGCCCGAGCCGCGCTATGGCCGGCCCTCGTTCCGGCAGGTTCTGCACTCCATCGACAATGCCTGGCGCACGCAGCGCGACCAGATGGAGAGCCGCGGCCTCACCCTCGCCGAGCACTTGGCGAAACTCTCGGACGTGAGCGCCGGGCCAGGCGTCTCGCCCGCCGACCTGACCCGCGTCGGCGATGCGCTCAAAAGCGCGGTCGATCCGGTCCACGGCGGCTTGAGCGGCGCGCCCAAATTTCCCAACGCGCCGATCTTCCGCTTCTTCTGGAACGAGATGTTCCGCCGTGGCGATCCGTCCTTCGGCGAGGCGTTGCGCGCCATGCTCCAGGCGATGAATGCGGGGGCATCTATGATCACCTGGGTGGCGGCTATGCGCGCTATTCGACCGACGCCCAGTGGCTCGTGCCGCATTTCGAGAAGATGCTCTATGACAACGCGCAGATCCTAGAATTGCTGGCGCTGGTTCATTCGCTCTGGCCCGATCCGACATTCGCCGAACGGGCGCATGAGACGGTCGGCTGGCTGATGCGCGAAATGCGGGTCGGCGACGCCTTCGCCGCCTCCCTCGACGCCGATCAGGACGGCGAGGAGGGCCTGTTCTATGTCTGGCAGGAAGACGAGGTCGATTTCGCGCTGGGCGACGCCGCGTGGCGTTTCAACGCAGCTTATGATGTGACGCGCGGCGGCAACTGGGAAGACCGCACTGTGCTCCGCCGCATCATTCCGCGCGGCTCGCCGGAAGAGGAAGCCGAACTCGCCGCCTCGCGCGCAAAACTCTTCGCCTTGCGTGAGACACGCCCAAAACCCGGCCGCGACGACAAGGTGCTGGCGGATTGGAACGGCCTGACCATCGCCGCGCTCGCGCGCGCCAGCGCTGTGTTCGACGAGCCGGCCTGGCTGGGGATCGCACGCGCCGCGTTCGATTTCATCATGACGAAGCTGCGCGGCGCCGACGGACGGCTCCTGCATGCCTGGCGCGAGGGGCATCCCGGCGCCCGCGCCCTGCTCGACGATTATTCCTCGATGGCCCGCGCCGCGCTCGCCTTGTTCGAGGCGAGCGGCGAGCCCGCCGATCTCGACGCCGCGCGCCGCTTGGCGAGCGAGGCGATTGATCTGTTCGGCGACGGCGCGGGCGGGTTCTATCTCACCGCAAAGGACGCCGCCGACGTGCCCGGCGCGCGCCCGCGCCAGACCCATGACGGGGCGACGCCGTCGGGCGTCGGGCTTCTCGCCGAGACGTTCGTGCGCCTCTGGCATCTGACCGACGAAGCGCGCTGGGGCGAGGCGGCCGAAGGCCTCATCCGCGCGGTTTCGGGCGCGCCCGAGGGGCTGGGCGGCAGTCCTCTGACGCTGATGAGCGCCGACATGCTGGCGCGCGGCGGCTCGGTGGTGATCGACGGCCCGCTCGACGATCCGGCGGCGAAAGCGCTCGCCGTTCGCAGCGCTTCGCGCGCCCGACCCGTCATTGACCGTGCTGCGCCTCGACCGAACATTCTGGCCGAACGGCTCGCCGCGCGACGATCTGCCGCGCGCGCAGACGCCGATCGCGATGCTCTGCCAGGGCCAGACCTGCTCTCTCCCCGTTACGACGCCGGAAGCGCTCATCGGCCTGATGAATGAGCGGCGCTCAGGTCGCGTCCAAGCTGAACCCTTACGAGGACGCTCGTGTCGCCTGAAGAGTTCCGCCGCTACGGCCATCAGCTGATCGACTGGATCGCCGACTACCGCGCGAGCGTCGCCGACGCGGCCGGTGATGTCGCAGGTCGAGCCGGGCGAGATCCGGCCGCGCTGCCGGCCGCGCCGCCGAACGCAGCCGGAGCCTTCGACGCCGTGCTCGCCGACCTCGACCGCGATCGTCGTGCCCGGCCTGTCGCACTGGCAGCACCCGCGCTTCTTCGGCTACTTCCCGTCCAACGGCGAGCTGGCCGCGGTGCTCGGCGACTACCTCAGCACCGGCCTCGGCGTGCTCGGCCTGTCGTGGCAGTCGAGCCCGGCGCTGACCGAGCTCGAGGAGGTCGTCACCGACTGGCTGCGGCAGATGGTCGGGCTCTCGGCCGCCTGGAGCGGCGTGATCCAGGACACGGCCTCGACCAGCACGCTGGTGGCGCTGATCTGCGCGCGCGAGCGGGCGTCCAGCTACGCGCTGGCGCGCGGCGGGCTGCAGGGCGAGACGCGCACCCCTCGTCGTCTATGTCTCGGCGCACAGCCACAGCTCGGTCGACAAGGCGGCGCTGCTCGCCGGCTTCGGGCGCGACAACGTGCGCCACGTTCGCGATCGACGACGCACTACGCGATGCGCCCCGACGCGCTGCGCCGGCGATCGAGGCCGAGGATCGTCGCCACGGCGACTGCCCTGCGCCATCGTCGCCACCGTCGGCACCACGACGACGACCGCGCTCGATCCGCTCGCGACGCATCGCCGAGGTCGCCGCGGCGCCACGGCATCTGGCTGCACGTCGACGCCGCGATGGCGGGCTCGGCGATGATCCTGCCCGAGTGCCGCTGGATGTGGGACGGCATCGAGGGCGCCGACTCGCTCGTGCTCAACCCGCACAAGTGGCTCGGCGCGGCGTTCGACTGCTCGCTCTACTACGTGCGCGATCCCGAGCACCTGGTGCGCGTGATGTCGCACCAACCCGAGCTACCTGCAGATCGTCGGTCGACGGCGGGGTGAAGAACCTGCGCGACTGGGGCATCCCGCTCGGGCGCCGCTTCCGCGCGCTGAAGCTCTGGTGCCTGATCCGCGAGCAGGGCGTGAGCGGGCTTGCAGACAGCGGCTGCGGCGCGACCTCGACAACGCGCGCTGGCTGGCGGAGCAGGTCGCCGCGACGCCCGGCTGGCGGGTGCTCGCGCCGGTGCCGCTGCAGACCGTGTGCGTGCGGCACGAGCCGGCCGGGCTCGACGGCGACGCGCTCGACCGCCACACGCAGGCCTGGGCCGAGCGCGTCAACCGCTCCGGCGCCGCCTACCTGACGCCCGCCATGCTCGACGGGCGCTGGATGGTGCGCGTCTCGATCGGCGCGCTGGCGACCGAGCGGCGGACGTCGACGCGCTCTGGGCGGCGATGCGCGCGGCGGCGGAGGGGGCAGAACGTCAGTAGCGTGGTCCAAAACCCGGCCATGAAACCGCGATTGCCTATGCTTCATGGCAGTTCGCCCAGCCCCTAGATCGCGATCCTGGTTTCGATCTCGTCGTACTCAGCCCGTACGCCGCCATCGGCAGTGTCGAGAAGCCCGGCGGCTGTGAGCGCCTGGACGTCCCCATGCACGTTGCTGTAGTCGCGCCGCAGGGCCTTCGCCAGCGCCCGAACACTCGACACGTCGTGCCGCCGGACATAGCCCAACAATTCCATCCGCCTTCTGGTTAGCAGGCGAGCGAGAGCGTCCCAACTCTCGAACGCGAGATGACGCTCGCGGAGGCTCCCGAAGGTCCACAAATTTGAAGATACTGCTAACGGACGTTTGGTGAGAGTGGAATCCGGACAGAAAAATTGACCCCAGCATCCCCTTACGAAATATCGAGAACAATTCTGGACGGACAAACAGGATTGTTTCGCTCGCTCGTCGTTCGACTTTCAATCGAACGCCACGATCTATGAACTCAAGTCCCTGAGCTTCTAACGCGGCAATGATGTCGCGCAGCGCCTTGCGGTGAATGTTCGCGCCGCCTTCGAACCGTCGCAGCGTCGCAGTTGACACGTCGGCGAGCTCTGCGAGCTTGCGAGCCTCCATGCGAATGAGCGCGCGCGCGGCGCGGACCTGATCGCCCGTTGCGTTTGCCATGTCGCTACCCTCATCGGGCGACGAGACTACGAGCAAGCGCGGCAATAGTGTCTAAAGCTAATTCATGTTTACAAAATATCACTTGACTTTTTTAAGCGCAAAGGCTCACTTATCAATCTAATGATCGATATCGATCATTTCTGAAAAGTGCGCCGTATGGGTAATCAGCATACGACACCGTCTCTGACCAAGTTGGTCACCGGAATGGTCGCGAGCTTATTTAACGATGGGGCGTCCTCGCTGTGACCCTTTCGACGTGCATGCCGTCCTTGCAGCGATAGCGTCGGGAGCGACGACCGAGCGCGCGATCTACCTCGCTTATGCCTCGACCGCCGCCCGACCTTACGCCCGCATCAGCTTCACCCTGTTGCTCAAGGGCGCGGCGACCCCGCCCAAAGCCCGACGTGACGCTGGCCCGCCCCTTTCCGACCGATGGCGCGAACCAGCGCCGGTTAAGCCCCGCATCATCTCCCTCTCGCCGGGCGGTGGCTTGCGCGTTCAAGCGGGCGCGTTTGTCGCGTTCGATCTGCGAGCGAACCGTCAAGTACACGCGCGCCGCCAAGCCGCCTCTGGCCATTGTGCTGTCGAGCGCGGGCGGTTTCGTCTCGATTGAAGCGGTCCGCTTTTGCGCTCGCGCTCATGTCGCAGTTGTCGCGCTCGATAGAGCGCAAGGGTTTCTCACCGTCATGACCGGCGCGCCAAGGGCAAACGCTGCATTGATCCGGGCGCAAGCGAAAGCCGACCCGTTGCCGATTGCGCGTATAATCGTTGCGGCGAAGATCGAAGCCATGAGACACGCGGGCGCGCTCCAGAGTGGCAAATCCTTTGCGCCTCTCGGCGCAACGAGCCTTGAACAGGTCCGGTTGATCGAGGCGCAAGCATCCCGCGCCGCGTGGCCTCATACGCCAGCGTTGCAGTGGGACAAAGGGCCGATCCAAATTGACTGGCGCTCGCCATGGCTCATGCGGACCCGGCTTGACGCGAAGGGCAAGCGCGGCGCGCGCCATCCGGTCAATGCGATGTTGAATGCAGCTTTCGCCGTCACGGCGGGGCGGCTCGCTGCCTATCTTTCGGCGACGGGCTTCGCGCCCGTGATCGGTTTTCTTCACGTGGACAAGCGCGGGCGCTGGTCACTCGCGTGGGACGCGATCGAAGTGTTGCGCCCAGCGATTGAGGCGCGGGTGTTCGCCTTGATCGAACGCGAGCGGTTCGCGCTTGATGACTTTGTGCGAGCGCCTGACGGTAGCGTCCGGTTAGCGCCCGCCGTTCTCTCTCTCGTCTTGAACGAATGTGCGCCATGCGACTCAGACGTTTGCGCGTTGGGTCCGGTGGATAACGCGGCTTGTGCTGTCGACCGCCGACGAAGGCGTAACGAAGAACGTCAAAGATCGCTTGCGTAACGTCGGCCGCCTGCGCCTTTCGATCAGCGGCTTGCGCCTCTAACGCGGCGATCCGCCGCTCTTGCATGTCCGACCGGGCCGCCAGTGCCGCGAGCATGCTCTCTGTCTTGGCTTGGGTTAGTGTATAAGTCGATGTCGCCGCTTGATCGGGCGGGAGCGCATAACCGCTGCCCTGCGGGATCAACCCGCGTCCAGGCTCACCGCCGATGGCGTACATTGACGGACGCGCTGGGGCACGGGAAGTCGGGTGGGCAGCGCGGCGTACCCGTTTCCTGTCCAGACCGCATGGCCGTCCAGCGCATCTAAGCAGAGATTCGCAGCTTGGCCAACGAAAGCGGGGTGCGCTCGAGATTGAGGGCGTCAACGGCCTGATGGATTGCGGTATTGAGTGCATCGGCGTCGGCGAAGGTCTGATGGGCGAGATGATGCGCCTTGAGGTCGCGCCAGACGGCTTCGATGTCGTTTAGCTCCGGTGCATATTTGGGCAGCCACTCGACGGTGAGCCAGTGAGCACGGGAGGCAAGCGCTGCGAGCGAGAGTTTGCTGGTGTGAATGGGACCATTGTCCACAACCAGCACCACCGGCTTGGTAAACTGACCGAGCTTGGGACCATAGAGTTGGTCCAGTTGTTCGAGATGGGCTACGAAGTCGCCGCTGCGCTTGGTCGGGCTGGTCTGCACGATGAGCCGACGCGTGACGGGATCGAACGAACCCAGCATCGCGACCTTCTTCGCCTGTCCCGGTGCGGGAACACGCAGATCCGCCCCTGCCTTGGCCCAGACGCGGGCGAGATAGGGATGCGTCAGCGCCTCGCTCTCGTCACCATAGAGCAGAACAATGTCGCCAGCCCCGGCCTGTTGTTGGCGCAGGTGCAGACGCAGGCCGACCCGTTCGACCTCGGCCGCGACCTGTCGTTCCTTCAGCGTGTGCCGCGGCCGCCGCCAGCGGAACTTTTTTTGCGCAGGGCCTTGGATAATTGCGAGCGGCTGATGCGCACGCCCGCACGGGTTTCGATCTCTGCGCGCAGTCGGGGGATCGTCCAGTTGCGCCGGTCAGCGACAGGTTCCCCCAGCAGGGGCAGCGCCACACGCAAGGCCGCCGCGCTCTTCACCGGCGCCGGGCCCGGCGCCACGGTGGCCTTCAGCGCCTCGACGCCGCCGCTCATGAAGTCACTCCGCCACAGCCGAACCGTGTCTTCGCGCACGCCGAACGCCTCGGCGATCCGCGCGCTGGTCCAGCCAGCCAGCGTCAGCAGCACGGCACGGGCGCGGTCCGCCTCGCCGCGATCGCGCGAGCCGGCCAGAACCACCAGCGCCCCTTGTTGCGCCTCGCTCGCCATGAGAGGCGATTTTCCCGTCATGTCCTGCACCTCCGAATCGAGGCCGACAGGGAATCAACCCTCCAAGCGTTGGTCAACCACGCGGAGTCTGCTAGTTGCGCGTCCCACTTCTTTTCTTCGGCGGAACGCCGCTGGTCGATGACAATAACTCTCGGGGACGTCGGCTTGGCGCGGACTATCGCCGCGTTGCCTTTGCTCGGCACGCCCTCACCTTTCTTTTCCGCCTTAAGTCGGGCGCGACGGTCGCGCATGTAGGCCGCCATATCCCTGGCTGGCATTTGGAACGTTAACCCCGCGATTTGTTAACCCGCTAGTTCGAAGGGTCATACCACGCTTCTCCGCGTAACACACGGGTTTCCGCGGAATTTAGCATGCGCAGAGCCGGTTAACCGCGCGCCAGCGACAACCCATTTGGAACTTCGACAGTCGGTGGGGGATGGGACAATCAAATAATATGATCTCTCGTACCCGTTATCGATCACCGTTTTGTATTTGACCTAGCTATTGCGTTCTTGCCTCCCGGCGAGTACCCCCCTTTGTTCGGGCCTGCGTTTGCCGAAAGGCCGCCGCCCGAATGCGGTTGACGCTCATCCGCGCCCTGAAACGGGTACGAAAGGCTTAAGCGTCCGGCCAAGGTCTGAGGCCGCGTTGATGACCAAGCAGCCGTGCGGGGCTGTGCAGCGCGAAAGTCGCGCTTGCGATCATCGACAACGATAGGACCCACTATGCATTCATTTGCTGACAAGCGCGCGAACGCCGAACGCTGGCGCGTGCCCAAAGCTCCCGTAGCGCGCTGCATCAAGATATCGCTTCCTGAACTTGTCGCTCGGCAGATGCATCCCGAAGCGAAGCGAAGCGGCTTGTCGCTTAAAGACGTAGCATTGCGCCATATCCTGCATTCGATGGGCCTCACACCCGAAATCGTCGAAGCCTACAGCCGTGCGCCGAAATCACCGGGCGAAACGCAGCTCGATTGGAAGGGGATTGGCGGAAGCGGGCCCGACGAGACAACGCAACGGGACGCCGAGCTACTCGCGGTCCGCATCGGGACCGCGTCATGAGCGCCCGTGCAGCCCGCCGTCGCGCCGAATGGCAGAGCCGCCCCACAGCGCCCATGCTCGACGGCAATCTGATTGCCTATATCACGCTCGCCCGCGCGGCCGAGAAATTCGTGCAACTCGTGGCCGAGCACCGGAAACAGCTTCTCGCCCTTCGGATCAATCGGTCGGACCGATAACCGAGTTTTCGTCACGTATCGCGACGAGGACGGAACCGAAATTACTCGCCATATGCGCCGTGTCCGCGCACTCTGTTTGGCGTCCGTCACGAGCGAGCGACCCTGGTGCATGTGATCAAACTCTATCCGCAGAGGCCGTAAGTCGCCCGCCGTGGCGATAGCGCGTGAGACATTCCGCGACGCTTTAAATGACCTTCGAGGCTGGACCTTTTCGCGGAAGCCGCGACGCGGACGGGAGACGCCGGGCATGCCTAAAAAGTCAAAAACCCCTCCCGGTATGGACGGGTACTAGGACGTGGACCACACGCCGCTATGGCTTCGTCAAGCTGCCCGGCAAATCCAAACGCTGGCGAAATGAGAGCAACCCCGGATTTTGCGCCGGACGCAACGATTTCCGACCGAACGATGAGCGGCCTCGCCCGCGAGAACGATTAGGCGAGCGTGTGAGCAAAGAGAAGTTCACGCGCGGCGTCAGAGAAGGCCGCTACGAACATATCGACCAAGACCGTCAAGCTCGCGCCTCTCAAGGCCAAAAAATCCGCAAAGAAATTCCCGAAATTGCGCCGCGAGACGCTGCCGTCATCATCAAGTTTCGACTTGAGGGCGGATACAATGCTCTCGATGACGGCGAAAAAGAGCGGTTCGATGATCTATTTAAACGATACGATAAAGGTGCGGTGCGCGAGGCTCTAGGCTCGCCCAAGCGGCGGTCAAACCCTCGTCGCCGACCAAATAACGAGCGCACCGTTGGCGGCGTCTCGCGTTACGTCAATGTCTCTCGCAAGAAGGCAGCACGGAAGACCGGATGAGTTACGACATCCGAAAGCGGTTCATGCTCGATGACGAGCATTGGGCGCGGATAATCAGCGTCCCCGTCGATTTGGAGTTTCCGCCCGATGAAATGGCGAAGCTCGAGACATGGTCGGATTTTCAACGATGGCTTGAAAGGGAAAAGGACCGGCGACGTCCAACTAAACGCCGCGCAGAGAATGCCTCCGGACCGTCCGGTCGCAGGATCAACGCGCGACCACGGAAAGGCGGACCTTTCGTGGCCGTTGACAGCGAGGGCGTCAACATCGGCGAACCGGTCGTAGTGGGCGCGGGTAGAAAACGAAGCGTGCGCCAAAAACAGCGCATCGTGCTTTGGATGGCTGGCGGGGCAGAAGGTTTTGAGGATCAAATCTTAGCCGATGCCGAAACGCTGGAGGGTAAGCGGGAATGGATTTGGGAATACCTTTTGAGCCTTCCCAGGGCGTTCGCTGGCGCAAACACGAGCGATCCGGCTCCTATCTTCGTCGGTTTCGGCTTTAATTACGATGTCGGGCAATTGGTCGCTGGCATGCCCTATAAAAAGGCTTGGGAGCTTTACAACAGCGTCCCTTGGGACATGCGGAACGATGATGATTTTCCTGAGAGTTTGCGCCGTTGGACATTGATGGGCGATTACGCAATCTCGCACATCCCGCGCAAAAGCGTCGCCTTGTGCAAGTTGCGCAATCCTTCTCATCCGTTCCGCTACTCAGTGAACAAGGAAACCGGCGAGCGACGTCGCGCCGTCGATTGGTCGAGCGGATCGAGATTTATGACGTCCACGGATTTTTTCAATCGAGCCTTTTGAGGGCGATTGAGAAATTTCCCGGTGTCGTCACGCCCCAAGAACTAAAGATAATCAAAAAGGGCAAGAAAAAGCGTGGTAAATTTACCGCCAAAAACCTCGAAATGCTCAAACGCTACACGGGCGCGGAATTGAAGGCGCTTGCGCGATGATGGAGCGGCTACGGTCAGGCTTCAAATTCACTGATCCGGCCACGGGCGATGAGCAGCAGCTAGAAATTCTGAATTGGTGGGGCGCTGGCGCTATCGCCCAAGCCCTTCTCAAAGCGTTTTTGGGCAAAAAGCCAACTCATATTCTCGGCGACATGTCCAAACCTTGGGTGGCTGTTGACACAGCGACCGGACTTGCAAGCGGCGCCGACGCCGTTGATTGGGTGGACATACGCGCGGTTCGGAGGACGCATCGAACTGTGCAAGCAAGGCGTGAGCAAAAAGGCCTTGTACCTTTACGACATTTCATCGGCCTATCCTGCCGTAGCTGTCCAGTTGCCGAGTATGGCAGGCGGAAAATGGGTATGGAAACAAAACCCGACACGGGAAGAAATTGAAAACTCGAGCATCTTGAGCATGTTCAAGGTGAAGACGCGGTGCTTCTCGC
>CAWDKC010000059.1:0-25949 GCA_963802615.1 uncultured Alphaproteobacteria bacterium | reverse complement strand
GCAACGGCCTCGTCGTCATCTTCATCGTCAATTTCGTCAGCGCATGGGGAGAATATCTCCTCTGCCTGACGCTGATCGACGACGAGGCCAAACGAACGATGCCAGTGGTCCTCGCCGCGGCCCAGGGCGGTCAGGGACAGTGGGCGTGGCCGAACCTCGCCGCGGTCTACGTGATCGTCGTTACACCCGGCATCATCGCGTTCACGCTCGCGCAGAGGCTCTTCTTCAAGGGTCTTCTGGAGGGCGCGCTCAAGGGGTGATATCAGCCCAACGGGCGCGAGGCGGCTTCTTAAGGGCCTTATCATGACATTCAAGGGTGAGGTGGTCGCCATCACAGGCGCAGCGGGAGGAATTGGGCAGAGCCTGTGCCGGGTGTTCCTCGACGAGGGTGCGAAAATCGCCGCGCTCGACAAGAAGGAAGGCCTCGAACGGCTCGCCGGAGAACTGAAGGCCGAGCCCGACAATTTCGCTCATGCCGTCGCCGACATTGTTGATCCCGCGGAAGTCGAACGCGCTTTCGCGGCGCTCGCCAAGGCGCTCGGCCCGATCGACATTCTGGTCAATAACGCGGGCGGCTCCGACCACTCCACCTTCGCCCGCACCGATCCCGCCGGCTGGCGCAGCGAAATCGACCGTAACGCGAACAGCGCCTATTATTGCGCGCACGCCGTCCTCCCCGGCATGCTGGCGAAGGGCGCAGGCGTCATCATCGGGATCGGATCGGTCAACGGGCTCAGCGCTCTCGGCGACCCTGCCTACAGCGCGGGCAAGGCGGCGATGATCTCGCTCACCCGCTCGCTGGCGCAGGAATACGGCCGCCACGGCGTCCGGGTGAACATTGTCCTGCCGGGCACCGTTCGCACTCCCGCCTGGCAGCGGCGTACTTCCAAGGATCCCAAGGTCCTGGACACGCTGAAGCGCTGGTATCCGCTCGGCCGCATCGTCGAGCCGATCGACGTGGCGAGGGCGGTCGCTTTCCTGGCTTCCGACGCCGCGGCGGCGATCACCGGCGTCGCGCTGCCGGTCGACTGCGGCCTCACCTCCGGCAACATGGTGATGGCGCGCGACTTGACGCTCGAGGACTTTTGAGGAGCCGATCACGAACAGGACTCGCATCGGCGTGATCGGGCTTGGATGCCTCAGCGAGATTCAATGTGAAGCTATGTCGCCATGTGAGACCAGCATACCGGAGCCGGCGATCGACGCGCTCGCCGCCGGCAAGCCTGTGATTCTCGAGAAGCCGATCGCCTCGGCGGTGGAGGATGCCGAGAAGATTGCCACGGCCTCCTAACGCGCCAAGGGCATCTCCAAATTGGATACATCTGCCGGTTAGACGCCCGCTACCGAATGGCCAAGCAGGCGATCGACGCTCACAGCCGATGACATTCAGAATGAATCGATCCTGTAGACTCGCCGGGCGTTGGCGTAGAAAAGCGCGCGCGGCTCGTCTTCGGAGAAGTCCTGGACGATCGCCTTGAAGCGGTCGAAGATGGCGTCGAAGGTCGTCCACAATCTCCCGACCGGGAAGTCGCTGCCGAACATCGAGCGATCGACGCCGAAGCTTTCGATGCAATGCATCGCGACCTCGCGCAGGCTTTCCGGCGTGGGACTTGGATCGTAGGCGGTCAGCGCCGATATTTTGACGCTGATGTTCGGCTGACGTCCCAGGAGTCGCAATCCCCGCTTCCATCGCGCCATGCCATCCGCGTCGCGGTCGATTGGACTGCCGCAATGATTGACGATGAACCGCTGATCGGGGAAGTCCTGCGCGAGTCTGACGACCTCCTCCGCCTGATAAGGGTAGAGCATCAGTTCGAGCATGAGACCGCGCCGCGCCAGCAAAGAGACGCCGCGGCGGAAGTCCGGTTCGTCGGCGATCCCTGCCCGGGAGGCAAAGTTCCTGGCCGGCTGGGTCGGATGCCAGCTCAGCATTTCTCGAACGCCGACGCAGCGGCCGACATCGGCCAGGCGATCCAGCGTTTCGGCGGCGTTTGGCGCGGCGAGACTGGCGAAGCCGATGTACCGCACCGCCACGCCCGACGACTTATCGAGCGACTCGAGCCAATGAATCTCGGCGAGCGGATCGTCGCTCCGGTCCCACGCCGCCTCGACATGCACACTGGCTGCGACGTTCTGGTTCACGGCGTCGCGCTTATAGTCGTCGACGAGATAGTTTCGCTGAATGGGGGCCAGATTGCCGAGCGCCTTTATCTCGCCTCCGGTTGAGCGCTGCCACGGATGCCGGTCCATGGCAAGGTCCCAAAGATGATGATGGGCGTCGATAATCGGCCCGCAATACGGCCCACTCATGCGAAAAAGCTCCCGTTCGAAACGCCGCGACGCCGCAGGGCGCCGCCGCGACTTCAAACTCGAAACCATACCCGGCGCGCCGCGTCCAGCATCCTCTCCGGGATCGTCACGTCGGGCTCCATCGCGTTGACACGGAGATGTCCGGGTCGGTAACGTCCTCGTGAAGCAACACGCCTGCAAATGCCGCGGCGGGCGCCGAAGAGCCGCTTCAACGACCTTGCGCGAGCGAGCCCGGACCTGCGAGCCATGCGCGTATCCACAGAAATGAAAGGGAGGATGCTAATATGACGAGGACGAATTGGCTGCGCCTGGCGCTTGCGCCGGCGGTCGCCGCGGGTTTTGCGGTTGTGCAACTGGCCTGCGCCGGGCCGGCGCTGACGGCCGCGAACTGCATCAAGGGCCAGCACAAGCCTCCTTATAAGCTCGCCTGGGCCAATATCTATTCGATCCCGACCTGGATGAAGGAGACGACGGGCACCATCGAGGACATGGCGAACCAGCTCAAGAAGCAGGGTCTCGTCGAGAGCCTCACCATCACCGACGCCCAGGGCAACGCCAGCACCCAGATCCAGCAGATCCAGTCGATGATCGACGCCAAGCTCGACGCCATCATTGTCGACGCCGGCTCGGCCACCGCGCTCGATCGCGTCATCGCGGACGCCTGCTCGAAATGGATCGCCGTCACCAATTTTGACAGCCTCGTCGACACCAAGGACCTGACCACGAAGATCGACACCGACCAGACTGAGTGGGGCAAGCTCGCCGCCGAGTGGCTCGTCAAGCAGCTCAGCGGCAAGGGCAACACTCTCGTCCTAAATGGCCCGGCTGGCGTTTCGGTCAGCGACGACCGGCGCAAGGGCGCCGAGCCCGTGTTCAAGGCCAATCCTGGCATCAAGATCTTGGCGGAGACCAATACGCCCTATAACGCCGCGCCGGCGCAGGAAGCGGTCACTAATCTGTTGTTCAGCCACCCTCAGATCGACGGGATCTGGAGCCAGGGCGGCGCGCTTTCCGCGGGAGCGGTGACCGCGTTCGAGAATCAGGGCCGCAAGCTCGTTCCGATGACCGGCGAAAACTATCGGCCGTTCCTCGAGATGTGGAACGCGAAGAAGCTCACCGCCCGGGGGACGCAGCAGCCGAACTGGCTCGCGGCCTTCGCGATCTATGCCGCGGTCCAGGCGCTGCAGGGCAAGGACATCCCCGCCTACATCAATGTGCCTCTGCCGATCATCGACGACACCAACCTCGACAGCTACCTCGCCCGCGCCAAGGACTTCGCCGCCGACGGCTACATCTACTCGCCCTATGACACAGCGGTTCGCTCATCTTTGCGATCGGCGCCAATCCCGTTGTGAGCCGATCGTCGGGGGTGGCGATCCCGCGGATCACGCTCCTGATCTACGTCTTGTCCGCGACATGCTCCGGGCTTGCCGGGCTCCTGCTTCTGTCGATGAACGGGCAGGGCTATGTCGGCATCGGCGATCCCTATCTCCTGTCGTCGATCGCGGCGGTCGTCCTCGGCGGAACCTCGATCCTCGGCGGCCGGGGCAGCTACCTCGGCACCATCGCCGGCGCCATCCTGCCGGTGACGATGACCGCGCTGATCACCGTCGTCAACGCTTCGGAGGGCTGGCGGAGCGTCATCCTCGGCTGTCTCGTTCTCGGCATGTTGCCGTTGTCCGGCCGGGATCAGTCGCGCTGACCGCCGACGTGAAGTGGGAAAGGAAGAGCGGATGCTTGTCCAGGATCTCGACACCCCGTGCGCGGTGGTCGATCTCGACGTCATGGAAAACAATCTGGGGCGCGCCCAGGCCTATCTCGACCGCCATCGGCTGAACCTGCGGCCTCACATCAAGACCCACAAGATTCCAGAGTTCGCCCATCTGCAGATCAGGCTCGGGGCGAAGGGGGTCAATTGCCAGAAGCTCGCCGAGGCCGAGGTCATGGTCGATGCGGGCGTCACGGACGTGCTCCTGACCTACAACATCATCGGTCAGGCCAAGCTCGACCGCCTCGTCGCGCTTGCGCATCGCGCCGACATGAAAGTGGCGGCGGATTCCGCGGAAGCAGTCGAGGGGCTGTCCGCCGCCATGTCGCGCGCCGGCCTCACGCTGCCAGTGCTGGTCGAATGCGACACTGGGGCGCGCCGTTGCGGCGTGACCACGCCGGCCGAGGCGGCCGCGCTCGCGCAGACGGTCGACCGCGCCAAGGGGCTCGCGTTCCGAGGCCTCATGACCTATCCGGCAAAACGATCCATGGCCAAGACCAACGCATGGCTCACCGAGGCCGTGGACTTGTGCAAGCGCGCCGGACTTTCAGTCGAGGTGGTCAGCAACGGCGGAACGCCCGATCTCTACAGCGCCCATGAGGTGACCGTCGCGACCGAGCACCGTCCGGGGACCTACGTGTACAGCGACCGCTCTCTCGTCGAGATTTACGACTTCGGGAACTGGGCCGATTGCGCGCTGAAGGTTCAGGCGAGGGTCGTGTCGCACGCGGCGCCCGACCGGTGCGTCATCGACGCGGGGTCGAAGAGCCTGTCCTCCGATCTGCTTGGCCTTGAGGGCTATGGCCATATTGTCGAGCATCCGGATTGGGAGATCGGGGGTTTAAGTGAGGAGCACGGTCACGTGAGCGTACCTCAGGGAGCGGTGCGGCCGAAGGTGGGCGAACTCGTCAGCGTCATTCCCAACCACGTCTGCGTGGTCACCAATCTGCACGACCGCATCTACGCCGCCCGGCAGGGCAGGGTGGAGAATTTCTATGCTGTGGCGGCGCGGGGAAAGGTGCAATGAGGTTCGGCGGACGGGGCGAGAGGCCAAGCGCATAAAGTTACGCGCGTCAAAGATTTCATGGTCTTACCTGCTCTTTCGCGCGCCTTTGCGCCTTTGCGGCTTTCGCCCTCTCGCCGCATGAGCTTTCGACACTTGCGGCGACAATCTCGATCCTCTGATCCTCTTGCCGAGCCGACGAGCGATCGCCGACCTGCTCATCGGCCATGAGGCTGAACAGGTTCATCTGCCCGCCTGGCTCAACGGGCGGATCGAGACGCACGGGTCGGAATCAGCGTCTATCGTCTCCTTATCGTCGCGCTCTGCGGCCTCATCGCCGCAGCCCTTCAGGGTTTCCTCGTCAAGACCCGCTTCGGCGCGCAGTTGAGGGCCGCGGTCGACGACCCGCGGGTCGCTCAGGGTTTGGGCATCGATGTCGACCGTCGTTCGTGGTCGCCTTCGCGGTCGGGAGCGACCTTGCGGGTCTCGGCGGCGTCGATCCCTCGTTCCCGGTGAAATTCCTGGTCACGTTCCTTATCGTCGCGGTCATTGGCGGCTCGAACGGAATCATGGGCGCGCTGTTCGGATCGCTGCTGCTCGGCGTGCTCGACGTCGCTGGGAAATATTACGTCCCCTCGATCGGCGCCTTCATCATCTATGGCGTGACGGTGGTCACGCTCCCGACCGGACGCGAGCGCGTCCGCGACGCGGCGCTCCGCGCGGGCGGTAGACCAGGATGTCCGGAGCGCCCCCGCCCTGGCGGCCGCGCTGACGCGCACGGCGATGCCCTTCGGGTCGTCGCCGAAAAAGAGCTATCCTTCTTGCCCGGCGGGCAGGTAAGGACCATAATCCGAGAGTGCGTGAGCTTCATTATCGTCGTATTCTCTTTGGTTGTGGGCGGACTCCGAGCGGACGGTCGGCGGACCTTGAGCGGACTCCGCAGGGCTGCATGTCGATGCGCGTCGTGCTTCTCGGGCGGGCCGCGATGCAGGTCCGTCCGCGCATTTGGATGCGCGTGGTCTCAGGGTAGATAACGATGAGCGATTTTCACCGGGTGCGGCGCTTGCCGCCATATGTCTTCGAGCAGGTCAACAAACTCAAGGCCAAAGCCCGCGCCGCCGGCGCCGATATCGTCGATCTCGGCATGGGCAATCCGGACTTGCCCGCGCCCAAGCATGTGATCGACAAGCTCGTTGAAACCGTCGGCAAGCCGCGCACCGACCGCTATTCGGCCTCGAAGGGCATCGCGGGCCTACGCCGCGCCCAGGCGGGCTATTACGCCCGCCGGTTTGGGGTCAAGCTCGATCCCGAGACGCAAGTGGTCGCCACGCTCGGCTCGAAGGAAGGCTTCGCCAACATGGCTCAGGCGATCACCGCGCCGGGCGACGTCGTGTTGGTCCCGAACCCCTCCTATCCGATCCATGCCTTCGGCTTCCTGATGGCCGGCGGCGTCATCCGCTCGGCGCCAGCCGAGCCCGGCCCCGAATTCTTCGTAGCGCTCGAGCGCGCGATCGCGCATTCGATCCCGAAGCCGATCGCGGTCGTCGTCTGCTATCCCTCCAACCCGACGGCGATGGTCGCCTCGCTCGACTTCTATCGGGACCTGGTGCTGTTTGCGAAGAAGCACGAGATTTTCGTGCTGTCCGACATTGCCTATGCTGAAGTTTATTTCGAGGATGAGCCGCCGCCGTCGATCCTGCAGGCGCCGGGCGCCTTCGAGGTCGCGGTCGAGTTCACATCGATGTCGAAGACCTTTTCGATGGCCGGGTGGCGGATCGGTTTCGCGGTCGGCAACGAGCGGCTGCTCGCGGCGCTGGCGCGCGTCAAGTCCTACCTCGACTATGGCGCTTATACGCCGATCCAGGTTGCCGCCGCCGCGGCGCTGAACGGGCCCGACGATTGCGTCCGCGAGATGCGCGCGACCTATAAACGCCGGCGCGACGTGATGATCGAGAGTTTCGCCGCGGCCGGCTGGCCGATCGACAAGCCGAGCGCCTCGATGTTCGCCTGGACGCCGGTGCCCGAGCGTTTCCGCCATCTAGGCTCCCTTGAGTTCTCGAAACTTCTGATCGAGAAGGCCGATGTCGCGGTCGCGCCCGGCATCGGCTTCGGCGAGCACGGCGACGAATACGTGCGCCTTGCGCTGGTCGAGAACGAGCAACGCATCCGCCAGGCCGCGCGGGGCGTCCGGCGCTTCTTCGAGACAGCCGACCAGACGCTGCACAATGTGGTGAAGCTGAAAATGCAGGCGTGAGCGGAAGCGCCGGCTTCGATCAATGAGCAAGGGGGACGCCATTTCCGGGCGTGAATCGAACCTTTCCAATGACTTACGCTGCCATTCCGGGCGACTGAAGCTCCTGATCTGGCGCACTTGGGACGTGACGCTGGACGGCTTTCGGAAGTCTTCCGTCGAGGTCTGCGGCAAACGCTTGCGCTCTTTGCCGCGATGGCCGGCCGCCCAACGGGCGGCGCCCGCCAGAAATAGTGATATGTAGGCGATCATCGTAATTCCATGCTCGGCGCATGGCCGGGCCTGCGCGGCTCTCATGGCCGCGGGATTCATCAGACGTTTCCTCGACGCTCGGGCGACCGCGTCCACAAAACGAGACGAGTTTAGGAAGGAGTTCGACGACTTCGTACGGGAGTTGGTGCCGTATTCCGAGGGCGGCAGATCCTTCGGGATGGCGCGCCACTGGCAGCCGGCGCTGAGGAC
Organism: uncultured Alphaproteobacteria bacterium; assembly: GCA_963802615.1. Taxonomy (GTDB): domain Bacteria; phylum Pseudomonadota; class Alphaproteobacteria; order Rhizobiales; family Beijerinckiaceae; genus Roseiarcus. The sequence goes on along the minus strand of CAWDKC010000059.1, from coordinate 18,155 downwards.
GCACATGAGCCCGTTGACGACCTCGCGCACCCTCACCGTACGCTTGGGCGCCGCGCCCCGCCGGGCCGGCGGGATGCGCGGCTCAACCAGCGCCCATTCCTCGTCTGTCACATCGCTCGGATAGCGCATCTTGCCGCGGTCGTAGCCTCCGCGGTTTTCGTTGCTCCACATCCGGCGACCTCACAGGCTATTCGGGCCGCCTTCTTCAATCATACGCAATTCAAACGAGTCGTTAACCTGCCGGACGGGCTCTGAGGATTATCGTCACGCATGGAGGCGAGCCGTAATTCTTTCCCGTTTCTACGAAATAAACGAGAACGAGGAACTTCAAGAAAAGTACAAACGGCTCGCGCTCGAAGCGAGCGATAAGCATTCACAAAAGGCACCAGAGACCCTTTACGGTAAGCCTCCACTCAAAATTGGAGATCGAGTCTGGAAACAAATGGTGGAAATCGAGCTTCGAAGGCTTGTTCCCGAGGAGTTCGAGAAGCCGCGCGGCCGTCCATTGGCGTGCATCCATATGGGAAAATGCAAACTGGGGCGGAGATTCTAACGTCGCCAACGCCGCGAAGGAATCCGCTCACGCCGAGTTTCCGCACGGTCTGAGCGTTGTCGGCGCAGCGGAGTTGCGGAGAGCGGCGACAAGGGGAAGATTCGTCCGCATGGGAATCACGCAAACGTCCGAAGGTTCCGCAGCGGCGTCCGAAGGCAGCAAGGTTTTGGTCAGTCCGCAGGACGCGAGACAATCCAACTCCGTGGTCGAGGCCGAATGTCTGTTATCCGATTTCCGGATCTTGCTTGACCATTTAGTCTTGCAACCCCCTGACGCCGCGCCCGTGGAGCCAAATTCCGCGAGCGAAAGCTTGCCGTTCGACGACTCGAAAATCGATACGGATCTCTTGACCCAGGAGCACCATCGCAGCCAATCCCGTTATGCTCGGGCAGCTCTACCGGAGCCTTTACGCGCTCAGCCGTCTGGTTGCGCCCGCGAACGTCAATACAATCCGCGTAACCACAGCCTTTCTCAGAAAGGAGAGCGTGGACGCTCTCCCTTTGCCCGTCCAGCAGTAGGCCCGGAGGTTAAGGCGCTGGGCCGCCTGCGTCGCCGGCGTGGGGTTCGCATTGTTTGCCCTCACGATCATGCTGTTGATTCACGTTGATCGGGGCAAGCGCAGCGTCCAGCAGTTGGAGCAACTTCGAACTACCCAGAAGGAACTTGTTCTGCAACTTGGGTCCGACTTCGTTCGAGACGAGGATGTCCCGGCCCGGAACGCCGACCCCCAGGCATCGCCCCGTCGGTGAGAAAGCCCGTGGCCTGCGCCTGAGCGGGCTTCCATACCTCGCGCCGTACCGGTTCAGATCGGTGTCACAGCCCCCTAATGTGACCTCAGTGCGGGCCACCCTTACCCTCTGTCTTGCTGGCCTTGCGAGCCGGGCCGAGGCCGGACAAGATGTGGGTTCGCATCGCACTCGCCGCCCAGGCCGGGTCATGGTGCGACAGTGCGTCCACCACTTCGAGATGATGGCGCATACTGCGCTGGATTTCCTCGAGCGTGTAGCGGCTGAAAATCCGAAGCGTCAGCGGCGCGTCCATCGCCATGGCGATCAATTTTGCGAGGTGCTCCGATCGCGTCGCGTCGATGATGATCCGATGGAAGCGCGCATTGGCCGAAGCGAGTTTCATCAGGTCGGCGGCGCTCTCTCGACGCGCTGCCTCCTCCATGATCCGACAGAGGCCCCGCAGTTCTGCGATCTCCGCTTCCGCGATCTCGCTGGCCGCGATCTCGGCGGCGAACGGCTCCAGCATCGCCCGGATGCGAAACATCTGCTCGATCTGGACCTCCGACCACACGGCGACCGTCGCGCCAAGGTTCGGTCGGAAATCGAGCAGCCCTTCCACGTTGAGCCGGCTCAATGCCTCGCGCACCGGCGTCCGGCTGATGCCGAGCTCTCGCGCCAGATCGAGCTCCTTGAGCCGACGTCCCGCGGGCAACCGCCCGTCAAGAATGCGCTGGCGAACCTCCTGGTACGCGCGTTCGGCGGCGGTCGGCGTCGATTCGGACGCGTCGCGGAACTCAGTCCTGGCTGTCACGGAGTATCTCTCCGCTTCGTCCTCAAGGCTCGGCGGAGGGCCCGCGACCGGTCCGTCAGTTCGGAGGACATCGCGCGCTTGTTCCTTTATTGCTGCGTCATTGTATACATTAATTCAGCAAGTCGCCAATCCGCTCCCGGTTCCTTCTGATCTCTTGAGCCGGTGGCGCGGATGAGTCATGAGAGTGCGGGGCCAACGCGATGACCGACGATTCGAGCGAGGCTTGGCTTTCGTTGGACGAGGCCGCCGAGCGCCTCGGCGTCAGCCGCCTGCGTCTGCGCGAGGCGATCGCCGCCAATGCGATCGCGGCCCGGCGGGACAATCGCGGGTTCTGGCGCGTGTCTTTGGCCGGCGGGGCCCGCGCGGCGATAAGCCGTGTCAAAGAGACACGCGCCGACCCACAGCAACTGATCGAATTGCTGTTTGACGAGATTGAGGACCTCAACGCCCTGATGGGCGAGCGCGCGGAGAGCGAGGAGCGGATGGCCGCGCTGATCGAACGTCAGCAAGCCTTGCTGGACCGGACGCTCTCGCTCGCGGAGAGGCCGACAGAACCGGGACTGGACGCGGAACGCGTTGCTTCGCTCCACGATCGATCGCAGCGGCTCATCGAACAAACGCTCCACAAGATCGAAGCGAGTGACGCCGAGTTCACTCGATTGACCGGCCTTATGGACCGCGCTTTGACGACCGCGGCGGGCCTCGACGCGGAGGTGACCCGGCGGGCGGAAGTCGCTGTGAAGCAACAGGCCCTGCTCGAGCGCGTCTTTCACCTCGCTGAGCAGAGCCTTGACCGCATCGGCGGACGAGAAGGCGGCCGTGGATTGCTCAGGCGTCTGCGGGATCGAATGGCCGGGCGGCGGAACCGCTGAACGCCTTGAATACGAAATGGGCAGTTCGCCTGAGCCGCGCGTCCGAGCGCCTCAAGTTATACGTTGACTCGCCAGTCGCCGGACTCTTTAATGTATACAAAGTGAGCCTCTAGGAGGGTGCTGGCGCATGGCGTCGTCGGACGATCTGATTCTCGTTTACGAACGTCGACTGGCCGATTTCGAGGCCCGCCTTGCCGCAATCGAAAAAGGACACGAACGCCGCCCCGTCGCGTCCGCGGCTCCGGCGGCCAGTGGACGCGGCGCCAGCGGCTATCGTCTCGGCGTCGACGTCGGCGGCACTTTTACCGATCTCCTGCTGCTCGACGAGAAGCGCGAGCGGCTTTTCACCGCGAAGGTCCCATCGACCCCAAACGATTCCTCGATCGGCGTCCTGAACGGCATTCAAAAAATCTGCCGCGAGGCCGGCATCGATCCGACCGAAATCGACGACGTGATGCACGGCACGACGGTGGCGACCAACACGGTCCTGACCAAGGCCGGCGCGCTGGTCGGCCTCGTCACCACGAAGGGCTATCGCGACGTGCTGCAGATCGCGCGCTCCTACGTGCCGGGCGGCCTTGGCGGCTGGGTGATCTACAACAAGTCGCCGCCGCTCGCCCCGCTCGAGCTGACGATCGAGGCGACGAGCGCATCGCCGCCGATGGAGAGGTTCTGATCCCGCTCGACGAGGCGGCGCTGCGCCGGGACCTCAAGGATCTGTCGCGCAAAGGCATCGAGGCGCTGACCGTCTCCCTGTTCAACGCCTATGTCGACGGCCGGCACGAGCGGCGCATTGCCGAGATCGCGGCCGAGATCATGCCGGCAATCCCGGTGTCGATATCGTCGGACGTGATCCCCGAGATGTACGAATACGAGCGCACGGAGACGACGGTCGTCAATTCCTACATTCGCCCGGTCGTGTCGAAATACGTTGACAGCCTCGAAGGGCAGCTTTCCCGGACGATGAAGGGGATCAAGCTGCACATCCTGCGCTCCGACGGCGGCCTCGCGTCTGCGCGCTCGGCGATGGCCAGACCGGTCAACCTGCTGATGTCCGGGCCGGCCGGCGGCGTGGCGGGCGCGGTCGGGATCGCCGGCAGCGCCGGTTTCACCAAGCTGCTGACCTTCGACATGGGCGGCACGTCGACCGACGTCGCGCTGATCGAGAACGGAACGCCGCAGACGCGGCGCGAGACCCGCGTCGGCGACGTCACGGTCCGCGCCTCGTCGATCGACGTCCGCACGGTCGGCGCCGGCGGCGGCTCGATCGCCTATGTCCCGGAACTGACCCGCGCGCTGCGGGTCGGCCCGCAGTCGGCGGGCGCCGTGCCGGGCCCCGCGGCCTACCGCAAGGGCGGCGAGGCGCCGACGGTGACCGACGCCAACGTCGTGCTCGGCTACCTGCCCTCAGACGCCAAGCTCGGCGGCGACATGAAGATCGACCGCGGCCTCGCCGAAAAGGCGGTCGCAAAGATCGCCGATGCGCTGGCCATGAACCTGGAAAAAGCAGCCGAGGGCATCGTCAACATCGTCAACGAGAACATGTGCGGCGCGCTGCGGCTCGTATCGGTCGAGCAGGGCTACGACCCGCGCGACTTCGCGCTGATCGCTTTCGGCGGCGCGGGTCCGCTGCACGCCAACGCGCTCGCGAAGCTGATCAACTGCTGGCCGGTCATCGTGCCCCCGGGCCCCGGCGTGCTCTGCGCCTACGGCGACGCGACGACGCGCCTGCGCGACGAGGCGTCGCGCACCCTGGTTCAGCGGTTCGAGAACCTCTCCGACCCACAGGTGCACGCGATCCTCGCCGACCTCGAATCCGACGCCGCCAAGGCGCTCGCCGCCGAGGGGGTCGCGTCCGCGGGTCAGGAAACGATCTATCAGATCGACATGCGCTACGCAGGGCAGGGGATGAAGCTGACCGTCGACACGACGCCGGCCGAATTTCGGGCCGACGGGCTTGCTGGCGTCGCGAGGCGCTTCGACCGCATGCACGAACAACTCTTCACCTTCGCGCTCGACGCCGGCCACGAGCTCGTCGGACTTCGCGCCGTGGTGCTCGGGCCGCAGAAGCCTTTCATCGCGACCGATCTGCGGCGTGGCGGCGCCGATCCGAAGGCCGCGGCGACGCAGCGGAGCCGCGTCTACGTTGGCGACGGCTGGCGCGAGGCGACGATCTACGACCGCGGCAAGCTCGAAGCCGGCAACCGGATCGAGGGGCCGGCGATCGTGGTGGAAATGGATGCGACGACGCTGATCCTGCCCGACCACCACGGGATGGTCGACGATATCGGCAATATTCTCATTCGGCCCAATGCCGGTGGGGGCGCGAGCAAGGACTAGGCGCGCCAGCGGGTCCAAGGCCCAGGACTTTCGAGGGAGAACGGAGATGCCAGCCACAGTCGTCGAGGCCAAGGCCGCGCCGTTCAAGCGCACGCCGGTGGATCCGATCACGCTCGACATCGTCGAGAACGCGCTGCGCAACGCGCGCGTCGAGATGGACGCCGTGCTGTTCCGCACGGCGATGTGCCCCGGCATTCGCGAGCAGCACGACGCCTTCCCGATGATCGCCAATCAGGAAGGCAAGATGGTGGTCGGCCAGTTCGGCTCGTTCCTGCATGGCTTCATCGCCGGATACGACGGCACGATCGAGGACGGCGACGTCTTCCTGACCAACGACCCCTATTCCTGCGACGGCGCGATCAGCCATCTCAACGACTGGCTGCTGATGATGCCGATCTTCCTCGACGGCCGGCTCGTCTCCTGGGCCGCGATGTTCGGCCACATGACCGATGTCGGCGGCAAGGTGCCGGGCTCCCTGCCGACCGACGCCAAGATGATCTACGAGGAAGGCATCATCGTTCCGCCGATCAAGATCTTCCGCCACGGCGAGCTGAACGAGGAGATGCTGAAGCTTCTGCTCAGCAACACCCGCATGCCGCAATGGAACCGCTCCGACTTCTTCGCGATCGTGGCGGCGCTCAGGCTCGCCGAGCGGCGCGTCCGCGAAATCATCGCGCGTTTCGGAATCGACACGTATATCTCGGCGATGTGGGAGATGCTCGAACGCAATCGCCGCGCGATGTCGCGATCATCCAGATGATCATCCCCGAGGGCGATCACCGGGCGCAGTTCGAGGACTACATCGACGACGACGGCATGGGCAACGGGCCCTACAAGATCGCCTGCACCATGTGGCGCGAAGGCGAGAAGGCGATCTTCGATTTCAACGGCACCGACCCGCAGTCGCTGTCGTCGATCAACTTCCTCCTGAACGAAGAAATGTTCAAGATGTTCTTCGGCGTCTTCATCATCATTCTGTTCGATCCGCAGATCCTGTTCAACGACGGTTTCTACGACCTGATCGAAGTGCGCATCCCGGCCGGGTGCATCCTGAAGCCGCAGAAGCCGGCCGCGCTGTCGTGCCGCACGCACATGCTCGGCCGCATCTTCGACATCATGGGCGGCCTGCTCGGCCAGGGCGCGCCCGAAGCGCTCAACGCCGCCGGCTTCTCCGACAGCCCGCACTTCATGTATTCGGGCTTCAACGGCAAGAGGCGAGTGGTACCAGCTCTTCCAGATCGGCTTCGGCGGCATCCCCGGCACGTCCCGCGGCGACGGGCCGGACGGCCATTCGCTGTGGCCCGCGTTCACCAACGTGCCGAACGAGTTCCTCGAGAGCTACTTTCCGCTGCGCATTCTCGAATACGAGACGATCCCGGACTCCGGCGGCGCGGGCCTGCATCGCGGCGGCAACGGCGTCACAATCGCCTACGAGTTGCTCGAGCCGGGCGAAATCTCGATCCACGACGATCGCTGGCTCACCTATCCGTGGGGCGTCAACGGCGGCCTGCCGGGGATGCGCTCGACGAAGCCGCTGGTGCGCAAGAACGGCCCCGCGGAGAACATTCCGTCGAAGTGCGACCGCATCCATGTCGAGCCGGGCGACCTGCTGTATTTCGACACCTGGGGCGGCGGCGGCTGGGGCGATCCGTTCAAGCGCGAGCCGGAGAAAGTCGCGGCCGACGTAGCCCGGCGTCTCGTCACAGCGAAAGGCGCGGCGCGTTATGGCGTGGTTGTGAGCCAGGATGGCCGCCTCGACGCGGTCGCGACAGAGAAGCTGAGGCGGGACATGGCCGCCAAGCGCGGCTCGACGGGCCTATTCGATCGCGGCTTCAAGTCGATCGCCGAATTGCGCGCGCGCTGCAAGGCGGAAACCAGCTTCGATCCGCCAAGCGAGCCGCGCTTCCGGACGAGCTACAAAATCGCTGCCGAGTAGGGGCGGAACAATGTCGACCGGTGTTTCCGAGGGGCTCGATGAGAACTACGCCCGCGCGGGCTACCACGCGGCGCAGACATGGGGGAAGCGGCCGGCCCTGATCCTCATCGATTTCGCCCAGGCCTATTTCGAGCCTACTGCCCCTTTGTTCGGCGGAGAAGGCTGCCGGACCGCGCTCGCCTCTGCGCTCCGGCTGCGGCAGGTCGCCCACGAATGCGGCCATCCGGTCGTGCTGACCGAGGTCATCTATCGGAAGGGCGGCGCGGACGGCGGCGTCTTCTTCAGGAAGGCGCCGGTGCTGTCGTGCTTCTTGGCCGGCAGTCCGACTCAGCGCTACGCCGACGGGCTTTCGCCCGCCGAAAACGAACTCGTCGTCGCCAAGCAATATCCGAGCGCCTTCTTCGGCACCAGCTTGGCCCCAACCCTGACCTCAGCCGGCGTCGACAGCCTCGTCATCACCGGAGTGACGACGTCGGGATGCGTGCGCGCGACCTGCGTCGACAGCATGAGTTCAGGCTTCATTACGATCGTCGCCCGTGAAGGCGTCGGCGACCGCGATCAGCGCCCGCACGAAGCGAATCTCTACGATATGAACGCGAAATATGCCGACGTAGCGCCCGAAACCCGGGTCGCCGAGTACTTCCGCTCATGCGCGCATTGGCGCTCATCGGACGGCCGATAGCAGAACTCAAGTGAGGAGGAGAGACCGATGAGAACACTGGTTGGCATATGCACCGGCGCGCTGATTGCAGTGCTTGGCGGACCCGCGGCCGCCGACGGCGTGAGCGATTCGAAGGCCTTGATCGAGAAGTATTCCAAGCTCCCGACCTTCGAGGCGCCAGGCCCCGCTTTCGACGCCAAGGCCTGCATGAAAGACAAGAAGATCTTCGCTATTCCGCTGACCGACGACAATCCGTTCGAAGTCGCGATTCTCGGCGGCATGCAGCAGGCGGCCAAGACCGTCGGCTTCGACTTCCGGGGCTGGCAGACCCAGCTCTCGCCCGACCAATGGACTCAGGGAATCAACAAGGCCGTCGAGGAGCACTATAACCTGATCGATCTCGTCGGCGGGCTGCCGCCGGAATATATCGCGCCGCAGATCGCCGAGGCCCGTGCGAAGGGCGTCAAAGTCGTGACGACCCATGATTACGACTTCACCCAAACGCCGCCCCCCTTTCTCGACGGCTCCGGCAGAACCGACTACGTGACGGTTGGCAAGCTGATGGCCGCCTGGGCGATCGCCAAGACGGACGGCAAGGTGAACGCGTTGGTTCTGGGACCAGAGGAAATCACGCCGACCGGGCCGCTGAAGAAGGCAGTCCTCGACTATTTCAAGGAGAACTGCCCATCCTGCAAAACCACCTTTATCAACACGCCCGCGGCCGAATGGGGGACGAAGATCCAGCCAGCGGTGCAGGCCGCGTTGCTCGCCGATCCCTCGATCAACTACGTCTTGCCCCTCTACGATTCGATGTCCCAATACGTCGCCCCGGCGATTGTTGCGACAGGATCGAAGGCCAAGATCGCCTCCTACAATGGGACGCCATTCGTGCTGGACATGATGCGTGACGGGGACATCGTCGAGATGAACGTCGGCGAATTGTTGGGTTGGGTCGGTATGGCCGGCATCGACGCCGACATGCGCTTGCTGTGCGGGCAGAAGCCGGTCACCCAACTCAATACGCCGGCCTATATCTTCGACAAGGCCAACGTCGCGACGGCAGGTAAGCCCGCTACGTTCAACGACGGTTACGGCGACGCTCATATCTCCGGCTTCAAGAAGCTCTGGGGCATTCAATGAACCAGGAAGCGCTGGCCGCGCGACCCGCGGCCGGCGCTTCGGCCGGGGACGCGCTGGTCGTTGAGAACCTGTCCAAGCGCTTCGGCGGGGAACTCGCCCTGAACGGCGTGAGCCTCTCGGTTCGTCGAGGCGAGGTGCACGGCCTTCTCGGGGCAAATGGTTCCGGCAAATCGACACTGATAAAGATTCTGGCCGGGTTTCATGCGCCTGAGCCCGGCGGAAGCATTCGGTTGTTCGACGCTGATCTTCCCTTGCCTGTGCGCGCTGACGAAGCAAGGGGCCTCGGTCTTGCTTTCGTCCATCAGAATCTCGGCGCTGATACCGTCGCTGTCGGTGACCGAGAACATGCGCCTGACTCATGTCGCGACAGCGCCCGACTGGCGAATATCATGGCGGCGCGAACATGATTCGGTCGCGGAGACGCTCGCCCGGTACGGCTTGAAACTTAATCCGCGGGCGCCGGTTTCCAGCCTCTCCTCGGCGGAACAAGCCCTGTTCGCCATTGTTCGGGCGGTCGAGGACCTTGGCTCGGCTGGCGCCAACCGACTGCTGGTGCTTGATGAGCCAACGCCGTTCTTGCCCCGTGTCGGCGTCGATCAATTGTTCGCGCTCGTCCGTCGGGTCGTCTCCGATGGCGCGAGCGTTATTTTCGTGAGCCACGACATTTCGGAAGTGATGGAGATTACCGATCGCGCGACGATTTTGCGCGACGGGCTTTTGGTGGACGTGCTGGAGACGGGATCCGCATCGCAAGAGGACTTCGTCGAACGGATCGTCGGCCGCTCGGTCGCTCTGTTTCAAGTTCACAAGCTGAGCGCTGCGAAACGGTCCAGCGTTGCACGGATCAGCGACCTCACCGCGCCCGGCCTCGGTCCAGTCGGACTCGACGTGGGCAGGGGCGAAATCATTGGCCTGACGGGTCTTATCGGCTCAGGTTTCGACAGAGTTTGCGCGGCGGTCTACGGAGCGACCCCGGCGCAAGGGGGAAGCCTCGAACTGGAGCAGGGCGACGTCATCGATCTTGCATCGATCGAGCCGTCGCGAGCGATCGAGGCCGGGCTCGCCTATTTGCCAGCCGATCGGCTCGGTGAGGCCGGCGTCGGCGGACTTTCGGTCGCCGAGAACGAGATGCTGCCCGTGCTCGAACGGATGCGAGGGCGTTTCGGTCTCGACCGGCGACGAATGGTGAGGGCGGCGCTCGAACTCGGCGCTTCGTTCGACGTGAAGCCCAATGCGCCCGTCCTCCCGCTGATGGCGCTTTCCGGCGGCAACCAGCAGAAGGCGCTGTTGGCCAAATGGCTGCAGACGAAACCGCGACTTATTCTGCTGGACGAGCCGACGCAGGGCGTCGACATCGGGGCGCGCCAGCAACTGTTCGCGGCCCTCGACGAGGCGAGCGTTGGGGGAGCAGGTATTCTGCTTGCCTCGACCGATTGGGAGCAACTGGCGCAGATTTGCCATCGCGTGATCGTGTTCGCTCGTGGCCGGTCAGTGATGGAGCTGGCGGGCTCGCAACTCGACAAGGAAACGATCGCCGAATGCTGCTACCATTCGATGACCCGGATCGCTTGATCGCATGAGCGAAGTCGACCACGACGCGGTGCACGCATACGAGGCGCGCATTGCCGCGCTCGAGGCCAAGCTGAAGGCGATCGAGAGCCAGTTTGTCAGCCGGGAAGCAGGCGCACGTTTCGACTTCACGACAACCGCGGAAAAATTCGGCCTTCTGGCCGCCTGGGCGATCCTGATCATCGGGTTCGGCCTCCTGACTCCCACGATGTTCACTTGGCCGCCGTATGCGTCGATGTTGGGCTTCAATTCGATCATCGTCGTCCTCACCCTCGCCCTTATCCTCCCTCTCACTGCCGGAGATTTCGACCTGTCGGTTGCGAGCACGCTGACGCTCTCGGCGATGATCGTTGCGATCCTGAACGTCAAGAATGGGGTTCCGATCGCCCTCTCGGTCGCGGTTGCGCTGTTGATCGGCGCCTTGATCGGCGCGATCAACGCCTTCTTCATCCTCTATTTCCGCATCCACTCGCTGATCGTCACGCTTGGCGTGGGGTATTTCGTCAACGGCGTCGTCCTGTGGGCTTCGAGTTCCGGGGTCGTGTTTGGGCAGTCGCTGACGCCGTTGGTCAATGTCGTCTTCGCGACGAAGCTTCTCGGAGTTTCGCTCCTTTTCTGGTATGGGCTGATCCTGACCATAGGTCTTTGGTATCTCTTTGAGTTCACCGCGACGGGGCGGCGTCTCTTGTTTGTCGGCCGCGGCCGGGAGGTCGCTCGGCTGTCGGGCGTCAAGGTCGAACGTGTGCGCGCCGGCGCGCTGATCGCTTCGGGCGTAATCGCCGCGTTGGCGGGCGTTCTCTACGTCGGCATGCGTGGCTCCGCCGACCCGAGTTCTGGGCAAGCCTTTCTGCTGCCCGCCTTCGCTGCGGCCTTTCTGGGCTCGACAGCGATCTACCCCGGCCGCTTCAATCCCTGGGGCGCCTTCGTCGCGGTTTTCTTCCTGTCGACGGGAATCCTCGGGCTCAATTTTCTTGGCGCCGACAGCTACGTGCAGAATTGCTTTTCACGGCGGCGGACTGGTCGTCGCGGTGTCGATTTCGCAGCTCGTGCGCAAGCGGCAGGCGATGGACTGATTGATCGTCATCGCGGGCAAGAAATCTTGGGAGGAAGAGCAGTCAAATGAGCAAACCAGATCTCCGGGCCGCCCTGCGCGCCGGTCATTTCGTCGTCGCGCCGGGCATCCACGATATGATCGCAGCCGTCCTCAGCAACGAGGTGGGCTTTGATTTCGTCTACGCCTCCGGCTTTTGGATGACTGCGTCAGCGTATGGGCTCCCCGACGCTGGGATCGCAACCTATACGCAGATGCTCGACCGGGTCTCGACGCTGGCGCGAACGGTCAAAGCCGGCGTGATCGCCGACGCGGACACGGGCTATGGAGGGCTCCTCAATGTCCATCATACCGTGCTCGGATACGAAGCGGCGGGTGTGGCGGCGATCCAGATCGAGGACCAGGAGTTTCCCGAAAAAGTGCGGGCATACGCCCAACAAGCGGGTCGTGCCGGTGGAGGACATGGTGGAGAAAGTAAAGGTCGCCTGCGCGGCGCGACGCAATCCCGAAGACATGCTTGTTATCGCCCGGACTGACGCGCGCCAGACTGACGGCTTCGAGGGCGCGGTCCGACGGGGCCTCGCCTATGGCGAGGCGGGGGCGGACATTGTGTTCCTCGAAGCGCTGGAGAGCGAACGGAAATGCGCGAAGCCTGCGCGCGGATACGAAAGCCGATGATGGCGAACATGGCGGATGGGGGAAAGACCCCGATCCGCTCAGGGACCGAACTGGCGGAAATCGGCTACGCACTGGCGATTTTCCCCTCGATCACCGGGCTCGCATCGGCCGCGGCGACGGAAAAGGCGCTGAAAATTCTCAAGGCCAAAGGCACCAGCGTCTCGCCTGAACTGCCGCTGTACAACTTCAACAAGTTCACTTCTCTGATCGGCTTTGAGGACGTGTGGGCGTTCGAACGACGCTGGGCGCGGCAGGAAACCAACGTTGGGTCGCATGGAGCCAAAGAGTGACGGCGCCGCTGTCCGACCCTCGAGACTTGTCTCAACTTACCCCTTGGGCGTCGCCCAAGGGCGGGCGACGGCGTCTTGAGCCCGAAAACGATCGATGCGAGCTTTTTCGTTGAGCGTGAGATCGAGTCGTCCCAACCGTTGAGAAGCTGGAGCTTCCAGACGGGATCGATTGCGAAGGGTATGACGAGATTTCCGGCGACAATCGTCTGAAGAAGAAGATTGACGCGGACGAGACCGCCCGCGGCGATGACGGGAGAGGTCAGCAGCGCCTCCGCGTCGCCTACGGAGACCTGGGCTGGCAGGAGGCTGTTCTTGACCGCATTGGACGCAAAAATATCGCCGAAGCTCGGCGCAGCGACGCATCGGATGCCAAAATCTGCAAGCGCATAGACCGCCCCTTCGCGCGACGATCCGCAGCCGAAGTTTCGTCGTGCGATCAGCAGCGCCGCGCCGGCGCGGATCGGATGGTCGAGCGGATTGTCTCGCGGCGCCCCACTCGAATCTGGCGCATGTCATGGAGCGAGCAAGCTCGCGCCGTAGCCCTCCGCCCGCGGGCGCTTGAGAAACTCGCGCGGGGATAAGCTGATCGGTGTCGATATTGTGCGCCTGCGGCAGCACAATCGCTTTCGATCCAATGCTTCGAAAGGCTCCATGGCGTCGCTCGTTACACCCGGCCCGCGAGCAGATCGCGTGCGTCCGTCAATCTCCCTCGTCGACGGCCGCGCCGCGGCGGCCATCGCAGGCGACATCAGATGGGTGCGCGAACCCGGTCCCTGTCGTCCCTTGAAATTGCGATTGGTCGTCGAGGCGCAGCGCTCGCCGGTCGGCGGAATCTGCCGTTCATCCGCCACCGCACATCGAGCAACCGGAATTCCACCCACTCGAGACCCGCATCCTCAAAGATCTGCGACAAGCCGCTCCTCTTCGGCCTGCCGCTTCACCGACGAGCGAACCCGGTGAACGAGTCGCCGGCACCGACGCGACCTTGCGCCCGGCGAGGACGGCGGCCGCCGACACGCAAGGTCTTCGATGCGCCCGTTCGTACAGGAACCGATGAACACCCGATCGATGCGAATGGCCGTGCAGCGGCGTCCGGGGCGCGAGGCCCGATATAGGCGAGCGCGTCGCGCACCGCCTCCGCGCGGCTCTCATCGGCGAATGCCGGCGGGATCGGGCGTCGCGGCGTCGATCGGCGCGGCTTGCTCGGGCTCGACGCCCCAGGTTACCGTGGGCGCGACGTCGGCTGCGTCGAATCGACAGCTCGGCGTCGAACTCAGCGTCCTCGTCACTGCGACAGCGCGCGCCACTCCTCGACCGCGCGCTCACAACGCGTCGCCCTTAGGGATAAATGGACGCCCCAGCAGAAACTCGAAGGTTGCTTCGTCAGGCGCGATCAGCCCCAGCCGCCCGCCGCGCCTCAATCGCGAGATTGCATAGCGTCATGCGGCCCTTCCATTGACAAGGCGCGCACACCGGCGCCCGCGTATTCGATGGCGTGGCCCTGAGCGCCATCGGCCCCGATGCGTGCCGATCGAGGCTCAGCGCGAGATCCTTGGCCGACAGGCCGATCGCCGAGCGCGCCGCTGATCGCAACCCGCATTCGCTTGGGCCGCTTCTGCCAAAGCGTCTGGGTCATCAGAACATGCGTCGCCTCGGACGCCCCGATGCCGAACGCGTAAGCGCCGAACGCCGCCGTGCGTCGAGGTATGGCTGTCGCCGCAAACGATCGTCAGGCCCGGCAGGGTCGGCCCCTGTTCCGGCGCGACGACGTGCACGATGCCCTGGCGCGGATCGTCGAGCCCGATCAACCCGATTTCCGCACGCCTGGTATTGTCTTCGAGCTGGTGAAGCATTCGGGCGAAATCCCCGTCGGCGACGCCGAAGGCGCGCCCGCGCGTCGGCACGTAATGGTCCGCGACGCCGAACGAAAGTTCGGGGTGGGCGACACGACCGCCCCGTCCCGCGACCTGATCAAATGCAAGGAACGACCCCTCATGCACAAGGTGGCGGTCGATCCAGATGAGGGCCGTCCCGTCCTCACGGGTCGTAATCGCGTGGGCGTCCCAAAAGCTTATCGATGAGGGTGCGGCCAGTCTTTGACATCTTCCAATCGCGGCTTGTCGCTGAACTCCGGCTTGACGGCCATATGATGTATCAGAAGCTGGACATTTAGAAGACCATTCGAGAGGCTTGAGCGGTTGGGCGTCGATGGCGCAAGCTTGGCGAGGCTGGCTCGACCGCGCCGCAGGCGAAAAAGAGCCCATCGTAAGTTCCAGGCCGTACGATCCTTCTCATGCGCTCGGAAACCTGCGTCCTGGAGAGGCGGCGGCGCAGATTTTTGTTAAAAGCGTTCCTTCTTCGGCGCTGCGCTGCGTCGCCACCCCTGCGCTCCAGGGCAGCATCGTTGGGGCAGGCCCACTCGTCCGCCGCGTTGGGCGGCTCGGGAATTGCAACCTATCTGGGAAAGCGGCCATGACGGATGAGATCGGCGCGTCGCGGACCACCCTGTCGCTCAAATCGCGCATTGCTCAGGACAGAATTGTGATGGCTCCCGGCGTCACCACGCGCTGACTGCGTCGCTCGCTGCTTCCGCCGGGTTTGAGGCGCTCTATCTCTCCGGCGCGGGGATCGCCTACACCAGGCTGGCCGCCCCGACATCGGCCTTGTGTCGTCGAGCGAAGTCGCCGACACGCTCGCCCAGGTTTGCGAACGCGTCGCGACGCCCATTATTGTCGACGCCGACACCGGTTACGGCAACGCCCTCAACGTGGAGCGGACAGTGCGGTTGTTCGAGCGGGAGGGTCGGCTGCGATCCAGCTCGAGGACCAGACTTTCCCCAAGCGGTGCGGGCATCTCGAGGGCAAGAGCATCGTGCCGACGCATGAGATGGTTGGCAAGATCCACGCGGCCGCCGACGCGCGACGGCGGACGCAGACGCTCATCATTGCGCGCACCGACGCCATCGCTGCCGAGGAATTCGAGCCCGCGATCTGGCGCGCCGAATGTTACGCGGACGCGGGGGCTGACATTCTCTTCGTTGAAGCGCCGCGGACGCGCGAGCAGCTCAGCGCGGTCGCAAAAGCCCTGGGCGCCCGCGCGCCGCTGCTCGCAAACATGGTCGAAGGCGGGAGGACGCCGATCCTCTCGGCGCCGGAGTTGGAGGCGCTCGGTTTTCGCCTCGTGATATTCCCAGGCGCAATCGTCAGGGCGTTGGCCCGGGCCGCGCGCGACTTCTATGGGGTGCTCAAACGCGACGGCACAACCGATACATTTCACGACCGCATGTTCGACTTTGAGGCGCTGAACAGCATTCTGGGGACGGCGGGCAGTGGCCTCCGCGCGGGGACGCGCTTACGAGAGCGGCGACCGGAACGCAGGCCCAACCCGATGAGCGCGCTTGATCCCGTGACCCGCTTCCCCGCGGTATTGAACGGGCGGCTTGAGCAGATCGCCGACGAAATGGACGCAACACTCTATCGCTCGGCCTTCAATCCGATCATCGCGGAGGCGCGCGACGCATGCCACGGGCTCTATCACGCTGAGACTGGCGCGACGCTCGTACAGGGCACGACGGGCCTGCCGATCTTCGTCGGCGCGATGGCCTTCGCGGTGAAAACTGTCATCGACAAGGTCGCGCGCGAAGGCGGTCTCGAGCCCGGCGACACATACCTCTTCAACGACCCCTATGACGGCGGCACCCATCTCAATGATTTCCGGCTGGCGCGGCCTTTGTTTCGCGGTGGCGAACTCTTCTGCTGGTTGGCGTCCGCGGGCCACTGGTTGGACATCGGCGGCAACGTGCCCGGCGGCTTCAATTCGCGGGCGACCGAGAGCTTTCAGGAAGGCGTGCGAATTCCGCCGATGAAGCTGATTGCGCGCGACAAGATCAACGACGACATCATTGCGATTCTCGCCGCCAACTCGAGGGTCCCACAATCCAACTACGGCGACCTAGTCGGTCAGCTGAACGCGCTCGATCTCGGCGAGATGCGTCTGGAGGCGCTCCTTGACGACTACGGGGAGGGCGTCGTCGCCGAAGCCTGGCGACGCCTTCACCCGACGCGCGGGGAACACTGATGCGCGCCAATATCGCCGCGCTGCCGGATGGCGCGTTCAGTTTCGAGGACTATCTCGACAACGACGGCGTCACCGACGAGCGATTGACGATCGCGCTCGATCTGACGATCGCCGGCGACGAAATGACGCTCGATTTTTCGCGCTCATCGCGGGCCATGTGCGGGGCCGCTCAACATAGCGCGCTCGACCGCTGTCGCGAGCTGCTATGTCGCCGCTAAGCACGTCTTCACCGACGTCCCTGCGAACGCCGGCTGTCTCTCGCCGATCCGGTTCATCATACCCGATACGACGCTGCTCGCGGTTCAGTGCGCCAAAACCGGTCGGCGGCTACACCGAAACGATCCTGCGTTTGATCGGCGTCATCTTCGGCGCGCTTGCCGAGACGATGCCGGATCGCGCGACCGCAGCGCCATCGGCACGATCAACGCGCTTTCGCTCGCAGGCAAACGAGCAAATGGACAGAGCTGGGTGATGTTCTCGTTCTTCGGCGGCGGGCTCGGTGGCAATCCGGAGACCGACGGCCTCAATCATGGCAACAACCCGATCTCGACTGCGCTACGATTCCGCCGGTCGAAATCCTCGAAGCTGCCTATCCGATCGCCGTTCCCCCGTTGGTCGCTGCGGCACGACAGCGCGGGTGCGGCAATGCATCGCGGTGGCCTCGGCGCGATCTACGAGATCGAGGCGCTGGCGCCGGGAGGCGCGGATGTTTTCCTGCTTGGCGAGCGGGGGCGCTATCCACCCTTCGGCGTCAATGGCGGGGAACCGGCGGCCCTTAATCGCTTTTTCTGGGAGACCCCGACTGGCCAGGACTTGCCTCCGCTCGCCTCCAAAGTAGCGGGCGTCAATATTCAGCGCGGCCAGCGCGTCAGGCTGGAGACGCCCGGCGGCGGCGGCTGGGGCGATCCGTCGGCAAGAGACCCGACACTTGTCGCCCGCGACCTGCGCTTGGGCCACTCTACGCCCGAGGCTGCGCGCAAACAGTACCGTGTGATCGCCGACAACAAGGGCGAACTGGACTTGGCCGCCACAACGACCCTGCGTTCGGAACGCAAGCCTTGAGCGCGACGGCCAGGAACCCGGCGACCGTCGTTGGCGTCGACGTCGGGGGAACCTTCACCGACGTCTTCTGGTTCGACGGAATCCGAGCGACGCTTCGCCATCGCCAAGGCGCCCTCACATCGCGGCAACGAGGCGGTCGGGTTCATCGAGGGGCTGAAGCGCCTCGGCGCGATCGATGACATGGGCTCGATCGTGCATGGGACAACGGTGGGCACCAACGCGCTTCTCGAGCGCAAGGGCGCTCGCATCGGAGTGATCACGACGCGCGGCTTCCGCGACGTGCTCGAAATGCGCCGGCGCGATCGGCCTCGCACCTGGGGCCTTTGGGGCGATTTTACGCCAATCGCGGACCGCGATATGCGCCTCGAGGTCGACGAACGCGTTCTT
>CAWDKC010000058.1:0-24281 GCA_963802615.1 uncultured Alphaproteobacteria bacterium | reverse complement strand
ATCGCCGGGTTGATCAGGCAGATCGAGAAAGCGAGATTCCACAGCGTCTCCCAATTGTCGCTGCTCTCGAGGACGTTGACGATTTCATTCGGCAGGATTGGCGGCTTGTTGCTCGGGCGATCGACGATGGGGGAGAAGGGGAAGCAGCGATAGTCGTTTTCCTGCAAGGAAACGCGCTTCAGCTTCAAGACGAGCGTCTTCCCGAACCCTTTCGGGGCCACCAGAGCATGGGAAGACAGGTTCTGGTTGGAGAGAAACTCTTCGACTTCCGTTGTCCGAAGCAAGACCGAGCTCTGCGAGCTGCTCAAGTCTCTGAGCTCGGTCAGCTGTTGCGCGTCTTCAACCCATGCCGGCATCCCGGCCTCCACAAAATCTGTTTTTCACTGCCGAAGGCGCAGCCTTAAAGGAAATCCGGACGGTCGCCGGGACGAAAACCATAAACCCGGTCGAATTGGTCGCCCCTAAGGCGGCTGCGTCAAGTCCGGGCGTCTTTCGCGCGTGATGCGCTCCGCCTCGGAGCGGCGCCAGGCGGCGATCTTGGCGTGGTCGCCGGAGAGCAGCACATCCGGAATGGCGCGACCCTCCCATTCGCGCGGGCGCGTGTAGTGCGGATATTCCAAGAGCCCGCGCTCGAAGCTCTCCTCATGACCCGACTCCTCTTTGCCCATCACGCCGGGAATGAGGCGCACGCAGGCGTCGAGAATGGCGAGTGCGGCGATTTCGCCCCCCGACAGCACATAATCGCCGATCGACACTTCGATCAGGCCGCGCGCCTCGATCGCCCGCTCGTCGACGCCCTCGAAGCGCGGACAGACGAGGACCAGCCCCGGCCCCGCCGCCCATTCGCGCGCCAGCGCTTGGCCGAACGGCCGGCCACGCGCGCTCATGATCAGGCGCGGGCGCGGATCGTTCGGCGCCGCCGCCGCATCGAGGCTGGCTGAGAGCACATCGGCCCGCATCACCATGCCGGGGCCGCCGCCCGCCGGCGTGTCGTCGACCGCCCGATGCCGGCCGAGCCCGTGCTCGCGAATGTCGCGCGCCTCAAGCGACCACAAGCCCCCCGCCAGCGCCTCGCCTGCCAGCGACTGGCCGAGCGGCCCGGGGAACATGGCGGGAAAGAGGGTGAGGAGGGTTGCGCGAAACATTGCCTGACAGCCAGATCCCGCCGCAGTCCGCACTTAGAGACGAGTGGGCCAACGGCGGGCGCCATGATAGACCCGAAGCACTTCGATGGTTCCGCGGCGCACCCGATAAGGAACAATATAGGGCGTGCGGGCGACGACGAATTCATGCGTTCCTGGCACACGCCCTGCCCGGCCGACGTGGGGGTGCTCCGTGATCATCGTCTCGACCGCGTCGATGATGCGCAAACTGATCTTTCTGGCGGCGGCGGGGTCGTTGTTCTCGATAAAGGCCTGGATCGCGCGAAGATCGTGAATGGCTCGTCGCGTCCAGAAGAGCCTCACGAGGCGTCTGGCGGCTTAAGTTCATCCGCGGAGCCCCAGGACTCGACCCACCGGCGTACGGCTTCATGCTCGAATCGTTCGCCGCGTTCGAGATCCTCGATCGCTGCTTTGATCCCGACGATTTGCCACTCGTTGAGAGCAAGATAATCCGAGAGCGCCTCCTCCGCGAGCGATGAAGGGCTCCGACCTGTGGAGCGCGCCAGAGCATCAAGGCGTCCCTGATCACTCTCAGCGACCCGGATTGTCAAAGTGGATGACGGCACGGCGGCTCTCCTTGGCGCGTGCTCCCGCGTGACGATCTAATGTATTCTCTCACACCTGCAGGATCGAGTTGAAATCGAAATTCGCGCCCGGCGGGTTCTGGCCGACCCGCACCGTCTTGTCGTTGGGGAAGTGATAGGGCGGCACCGGCAGATTATAGGGCGCGGGAACGCCCTGAAACACCCGGCCGGCCAGATCGTATTTCGAGCCATGGCACGGGCAAAAGAAGCCCCCCGGCCAATCGGGCGCCGGATCGGTCGCGCTGGGCTGCGGGTCGAACAGCGGAATGCAGCCGAGATGCGTGCAAACCCCGACCAGAACGAGAATCTCAGGCTTGATCGACCGGCTCCAGTTCGTGGCGTAGGTCGGCTGCTGCAATTCCTGGGAGTTCGGGTCGCGCAGCTGACCGAGGAGCTTCGGATTCTTGAGTTCGTCGAGCGCTGGCGGAGCGCGCTTGACGACGAACACCGGCCGCGCCGCCCACAATGTGACGATCCGCTGCCCCGGCTGGAGCTGGCCGATGTCGATGTCGACCGGGCCGGCCGCGGCGATGGTGGCGGCGTCCGGATTCATCTGATCGATGAACGGCCAGAGCGGTCGTCGCGACGCCGACCGCCGCCAGCGATCCCGTCGCCAGAAAGAGGAAATCCCGCTTCGTAACCGAGGCGCCTCCATGGCCTTCCGAAGCCGTCTCGGAACTCATCGTCATGCCGTGCGCCTCCAAAGCGGGCTTGGGATCCCAGAACCATCGGCGCCGGATGAAAACTCAACGGCGCGAGCCGCCCTGTGTCTATCCGCCCCTTCCGTCCATAGCAACCGCCCATGCGCCTCGCGACGCTAGTCCTCGTCGTCGACTTCGCGCGGCGGATCGATCGTGATCTGCCCGGCGTCGAAATCGATGCGCGGCGCGACGCGCTTGGTGAACGGAAGAAGCAAGGTCTCGCCGCCCTCAGCCGGCGCAATCTCGAGAACGTCGCCAGCGCCATAGTTCATGAGCGACACGACGCGGCCGAGCCGCGCCCCTGCCGCGTCGACCGCTTCGAGCCCGACCAGGTCGTCGTAGTAGAATTCGTCCGCGTTGGGCGGCGGCAATTGGTCGCGGCGGGCGAAGAGCTCCACGCCCTTCAAGGCCTCGGCCGCCTCGCGGGTCGAAACGCCGGCGACCCGCGCCACCAGCATGTCGTCCTTGAGCGGGCGCAGGGATTCGAACGCGAACGCTCTGGTCCGACCCTTGTTCGTGAGCGGCCCGTAAGCGCCGATCGCGCTCGGTTCGCCGGTCAGCGATTTGACGCGAACGTCCCCGCGCACGCCCTGCGGCGCGCCGAACACGCCCATGAGGATCAGGCGGTCGGGCGGGCGCAATGTGGGGGAGGTTAGGCTGCCGGCGCCGCCGCGGCCTTCTCGGCTGCCGCGGTCGCGGCGGCGGCGCGCTCCTGCGCCTTCTTCTTCGGCTGCGCCTTCTGCGGATTGTTGCGCGTTTCGCGCTTGGCTATGCCGAGCCCGTCGAGGAGACGCAGCACGCGGTCGGTCGGCTGCGCGCCCTTGGCGAGCCAGTCCTTGGCCTTGTCCTGGTCAAGCACGAGCCGGCTCGCGTCATCCTTGGCCTTCAAGGGATCGAACGTGCCGATCTTTTCCACGAAGCGGCCGTCGCGCGGCGCGCGCGCGTCGGCGATGACGATACGGTAGAACGGACGCTTCTTCGCGCCGGCGCGGGCGAGGCGGATTTTCAGGGACATTGCAGGTTTCCTTTCAGGTGAGCGAGGTTTCAGGAGGCGACGGCTTCGGACGGGAGATGGCGATAGACGCCCCAACGCGCGCCGCGAAAGTCGACTTCACGCTCGAGCCGCGCCCCGAGACTTTCGGCGAGACGGATCGAGGGAAGATTGTCGAGGACGATCAGGCTCGCGGCCTTCGTCCAGCCAAACCGATCATAGGCATGATTGAGAGCGGCCCGGGCCGCCTCGCGCGCATAGCCTTTCCGCTGATGCGCGGGCGCGATGCAATAGCCGATCTCCGGCTCCGGAAAGCCCTCCGGGTTCCAGCAGCCCGCCCAGCCGATGAAGCGGTCGCTCCCCTTCGGCGCGACAACCCACAAGCCATAGCCCCTCAGGGTCCAGTGGCCGATGATCGCCGCCATGCGCCGCCAGGCGTTGTCGCGAGTCTCGACGCCCCCGATGAACCGCGCCTGCAATTCATCGGCGTAGATCGCGGCGAAGGGCTCGAAATCGTCCTTGCGCCAGCCGCGAAGAACGAGCCGCTCCGTTTCGAGGACGGGAATCACGTCTTATCGCCCCCGGACGGATTGAATCCTCCAATCGGGTTCGATGAGGATATGAGACTTTGCGCCGAGGGATGGCGGTAGACGCCGAACTCCATCCCTTCGTGCTGGATGGCGCGCTCGAAGCGCGCGCCAAGCCGTTCGGCGACCCGGCGCGAGCGCGGGTTGTCGGGAGCGATGGAACTCATGACGGTCTTCCATCCGAGCACTTCGTAGGCGAAGGTCCGGGCGCGCAAAGCCCCCTCCGTCGCGTAGCCGCGCCCGCGCTTGGCCGGCATCAGGCCCCAGCCGATCTCGCGTTCGGGAAAGCCTTCCGGAAACCAGAGGCCGGACCATCCGGCGTACTCGCCCGTCGCCTTCTCCTCCAGCGCCCAGTTGCCGTAGCCGCGCAGCGCCCAATGCCCGCGGTTGAACGCCATCCGTCCCCAGGCCTGGGCGCGGGTCAACGGGCCGCCGACCGGCTTCGAGGCCTCCTCATCGGCGTAAAACGCGACAAGGACCTCGAAATCGCTGTCGCGGCCCTCGCGCAGGATCAGCCGCTCCGTTTCGAGGACGGGAATCACTTCTTCTTCCCCCCGAACGGGTTGAAGCCGCCGCCGAGGCCGGGCAGCTTGCCGGCGCCGCCGAGGCCGGGGAATTGCGGCGGCAGATTGAACGCGCCGGGCGGTGGGGCGACCGGAATGCCCGGCGGCCCGGAAGGCGCTCCCGGCAGGCCCGCGCCGCCCAGCTGCTTCTGCATCGCTTCGATTTGTTCCGGCGATGGCATGGGCATGCCGCCGCCAAGCCCCATCATCTGCCCGAGCTTGCCCATCATGCCGCGCTTGGCGCCCCCGCCGCCCATCGCCTTCATCATGTCGGCCATCTGGCGGTGCTGCTTCAAAAGCCGGTTGACGTATTCGACCGTGACGCCCGAGCCCGCCGCGATGCGCTTCTTGCGCGAGGCTTTGAGAAGGTCGGGGTTGCGGCGCTCCTGCGGGGTCATTGACGAAATAATGGCGCGCTGGCGCTTGACGAACTTGTCGTCGAGATTGGCGGAATTGAGCTGGTCTTTCATCTTGGCGACGCCGGGCAGCATCCCCATGATGCCGCCCATGCCGCCGAGCTTCTCGATCTGAGACAGTTGCTCGGAGAGGTCGTTCAGATCGAAGACGCCCTTGCGCATCTTCTCGGCCATCCTGGCCGCCTGCGCCGCGTCGATATTTTGCGCCGCTTTCTCGACCAGGCTGACGATGTCGCCCATGCCGAGGATGCGGTCGGCAAGACGCGCGGGATGGAAATCCTCGATCGCATCCATCTTCTCGCCAATTCCAAGCAGCTTGATCGGCTTGCCGGTGACCGAGCGCATCGACAAGGCCGCGCCGCCGCGGCCGTCGCCGTCCATGCGGGTCAGCACAATGCCGGTTATGCCCACCTGGTCGTTGAAGTTCTTGGCCAGATTGACCGCGTCCTGGCCGGTCAGCGCGTCGGCCACCAGCAGGATCTCGTGCGGGCGCGCGGCGTCGCGGATCTCCGCCATCTCCTGCATCAGCGGCTCGTCGATATGGGTGCGCCCGGCGGTGTCGAGCAGCACGACATCGTAGCCCTCCAGCCGCGCCGCGGATTCGGCGCGCCTGGCGATGGCGACCGGATCCTCGCCGAAAACGATCGGCAGCGTTGCGACGCCGACCTGCTGGCCCAGCACCGCGAGCTGTTCCTGCGCGGCCGGCCGCTTCACGTCGAGCGAGGCCATCAGCACCTTGCGCCTGTCGCGCTCGGTCAGGCGTTTGGCGATCTTGGCCGCGGTCGTCGTCTTGCCCGCGCCTTGCAGGCCGACCAGCATGATCGCGACCGGAGCCGGGGCGTTGAGATCGATCGCCTGCGAGTTCGGTGCCCA
Source organism: uncultured Alphaproteobacteria bacterium (assembly GCA_963802615.1). GTDB lineage: Bacteria > Pseudomonadota > Alphaproteobacteria > Rhizobiales > Beijerinckiaceae > Roseiarcus. The sequence continues at coordinate 18,403 of CAWDKC010000058.1, read as the reverse complement.
GCGTCTCGACCAGCGAATCGTGGACGATCTTGACCACCATCTGGCCGGGCTTGACCGACTTGATGACGGCGGCGCCGACGGCCTTGGTGCGAGTCCGGTCGACAAACGAGCGCACGACCTCGAGCGCCACGTCCGCCTCGAGCAGCGCGCGGCGCACCTCGCGCATCGCGGCGTTGACGTCTTCTTCAGACAGCGCGCCGCGGCCGGTGAGTTTATCCAGAATGCCGGAGAGCTTTTCGGACAGGCTCTCGAACATGAATTCACGCTCCTTTGGTCAGCGGCGAATGGCGATGCGCGGATAGATAGGACGGGACGCCCGTCATCCCAATCCGCTTGTTCGAATTCGCGTTTGAGCCCAACGCCAATCGCGCCCGGGGGCGCAACGCGCTGCCGGACGGGGACCGCTGGCCTCAAGGGACAGTCGGCTGATCGACGAGGCCAAAACCTGACGAAGGCGCGGCTACCTAGGCGCGCAGGCGTCAGATGTCAAATACGAACGCGCTCCGCCTTTGGACGAAGACGGCTACGTCGGCGGCCCCTCGGGATTGGTTCGCTTGAGCCGTTTGGATTTTCTTGGCCCCACCCGGTTTCGCTCCGAAAACCCCCGATTATGAGGGTTGGAGCAGCCCATTCTCGCGGCGCGGGCGCAGATGCCGCCAATCCCAAAATCGGGCTTGCGATTGACTTGGATTGCAAGGTCTATCGCGCCACCGACGTCATATCGGAATGAATATTTCGCAACTCCGCGATGAAATTCTGAAGTAACCTCCCTCATCAGTCGATATATTCATACGAACACACCGCAATTACAATTGATCCCTCGTCAATGGTGACTTAGAAATCGCTTCAATATCGGGAATGGTTTCAAGTCTGCCGCCAGAAAAGCGCAACACGCTTCCGGCGGGCCGGCATCGTTTAGGGCAGCCGCTTTCGACTGGGAGGAAAGCATGATCACTCTGCATGTCAACGGCCAGGCGCAAACATTCGACGGCGATCCGTCAATGCCTGTGCTCTGGTACCTACGCGACGTTCTTGGCCTCACAGGAACGAAATTCGGGTGCGGAGTGGCCGCCTGCGGCGCTTGCACGGTCCACCTCGACGGCGACGCCACCCGCTCTTGCGTCACGGCGATGAGCGACGCCAACGGCAAGTCGGTCACCACCATCGAGGGCCTGGACCCGCAAGGCAATCACCCCGTTCAAACCGCTTGGCGCGAACTCAACGTGCCTCAATGCGGCTACTGTCAGGCTGGCCAGATCATGCAGGCAGTCGCGCTTCTGAAGCAGACGCCTCATCCGACCGATTCCGATATCGACAGCACGATGTACGGCAACATCTGCCGATGCGGGACCTATCAGCGCATTCGCGCCGCCATCAAGCAAGCTGCGGGAGCGTAACCCATGACTAAGCACATTCGCGAAATGGTGTCGGCCTCTGGCATCGAGAATGTCAGCCGGCGCGGCGTCCTGAAGGGAATTCTTGCAACGGGCAGCTTAGTGCTCGCGGTGCACGTGACGCCGTCTGGCCCGGCGCTGGCCGAAGACGCCCCCAAGTGGGGCGCAGACGGCATGCCGCACGGCACGGTGAACAATCCGCTGGCTTTCGTGTCCATTGCGCCGGACGGAACCGTCACCATCGTCTGCCATCGTTCTGAGATGGGGCAGGGTATACGCACAGGCATGCCGCTGATCGTGGCCGACGAAATGGGGGCGGATTGGTCTCGGGTGAAAGTCGCCCAGGCGACCGGGAACGAGGTCAAATACGGCAACCAGGACACCGACGGCTCGCGTTCCACGCGGCATTTCTTCATGCCGATGCGCCAGGTGGGCGCCGCGGCCCGCATGATGCTCGAGGCGGCCGCAGCGAAACGGTGGGGCGTGGACGTTTCCGACGTGGAGGCGAAGAACCACGAGGTCATCCAGAAGTCGACCGGGAAGAAGCTCGGCTACGGAGAGCTCGCCGCCGACGCCAGCACAATGGGTGTGCCCTCGAATGTTAGCCTCGAAAAGAGCGGCGCGGCGACGCCTGTCAGTCTGCCGCTCAAAGACCCTTCTGAGTTCCGCTATATCGGCAAGGAAGGGACCAATATCGTCGACGGCTTCAACATCACGACCGGTCGCGCGATTTATGGCCAGGACGTCCGCTTGCCCGGACAGAAATACGCCGTCATCGCGCGACCTGCGGTGATGGGCGGCAAGGTCGTCTCCTACGACGCTACGGACGCGAAAAAAATTCCGGGCGTTCTTCAGATCGTCGAGATGCCCACGCCCTCGTATCCGATGAAATTCCAGCCATCAGGCGGCATCGCGGTGATTGCGGACAACACCTGGGCGGCGATCCAGGGCCGCAAGGCGCTGAAAATCACCTGGGACGACGGCCCGCACGGAACTTATGACTCGCAGGTCTACCGCGCGGCGATGGAAGCGACCGCCAAACAGCCCGGCAAGGTCCTGCGCAGCGACGGCGACTTCGCCGCCGCTTTTGCGAGCGCGGACAAGAAAGTCGAGGCCGAGTATTACATCCCCCACAACGCCCACGCGACGATGGAGCCTCCGTCCGCGACCTGCCGGATCGTCGACGGCAAAGCCGAAGTCTGGACAAGTGTGCAAAGCCCACAGGCCGCGCATGACATGGTCGCTGGATATCTAGCGCTTCCTCCCGAAAACGTCACGGTCAACGTGACCCTTTTGGGCGGCGGTTTCGGCCGCAAGTCGAAGCCGGACTTCGCGGTCGAGGCGGCCTTGTGCTCGAAGGCGATGGGCGGCGCGCCGGTCAAGGTCGTGTGGACTCGCGAGGACGACATCCACAACGACTTCTATCACACAGTCTCGCTTGAGCGCCTTGAGGCGGGGCTCGACAAGGACGGCAAGGTGGTCGCATGGCGACATAACAGCGTCGCGCCAACGATTCTGTCGCTGTTCGCGGCCGATCCCAAGCACGAGATGCCGCTCGAGCTAGGAATGGGCCTCGTCGACATGCCGTTCGACATCAAAAACATCAGCATCGAGAATGGCGAGGCGGAAGCGCACACCAAGATCGGTTGGTGGCGTTCCGTTTCGAACGTGCCTCACGGGTTCGCTATCCAATCCTTCGTCGCCGAACTCGCTGCGGCGGCGGGCAAGGATCAGAAGACGTTCCTGCTCGATCTGATCGGGCCCCCGCGAATCCTCGACGTGCCGCAGAAGGTGAAGAACTTCTGGGACTACGGCGAGAATCCCGAAGTCTACCCGATCGACACCGGCCGGCTGCGCAACGTCGTCGAACTGGTCGCCGAGAAGGCGGGCTGGGGCAAACGCGACGTGCCGAAAGGTCATGGCCTCGGCTTAGCCGTCCATCGCAGCTTTGTGAGCTACGTGGCGGCCGTGATCGAGGCCGCGGTCGACGAGAAGGGCAACGTGACCGTGCCCCGGGTCGACATCGCGGTGGATTGCGGCCCGATCGTGAACCCGGATCGCATCCGCTCTCAATTCGAGGGCGCGGTCGTCATGGGCTTGGGGGTAGGCTTGCTGAATGAGATCTCGTTCAAAGACGGCCGGGTCCAGCAGAGCAATCTCGACGACTACCAGGTGCTCAGGATCAGCGACGCGCCGCGTGAGACGCACGTCTATATCGTGCCGCGCGGCTACGACATGCACATGGGCGGCGTGGGCGAACCGGGCGTGCCGCCGGTCGCGCCTGCGCTCATGAACGCGATCTTTGCGGCGAGCGGCAAACGCGTCCGCTCCCTGCCGCTCGGAGGACAGTTGGCAAAAGTCTAAGCATACGCCAAGAGGCGGGCCGGGACTTGCTTCCGGCCCTCCCTCGCCGGATGACGGTCGGGGGGAGTTTCGGGACGCGGAAGATAGCCGCCGCGAGAAAGCTGCGCTGGGTCGCTGAAGCGGCGCCGCCGACTTTAGTCAGTCACAATCACTCAAGCACTGATTGAACGCTTCGCAAGCACTGTGCATCGGAGCCATGCCCTCCGTGCAATTGTCCTCTTTATATTGTGCTTCGCACTTTGACCGGCACGCCTCTTTCGCCGGAGCCTTTGGCGAGGCTGTTTGCGAAGGCTGGTTCTCGTCACCTGAAGCGGAAACGGTCAACGACAAGACGAGTCCGATCCCCAAAAGAGCGCCCCTCAAAACGACTTCTCCCACGTTTACGACACTCTACTCCGCTGCGCCGGCGGCGCTCCCCGAGTTTTGACAAGCGCATACCAGATCACGCCGCCGAAAAACGAGAAATAGACGACCGCGAGGCCGTGCCGGTCGTAAGCGCGCGATCAGGCAATTTTGGACTTCGCCGTCCGATCGTGACATCCTTATCGAAGCCAAACGCGCAAGAAAGCCGAGGCGCCATGGACGAGGCGGTCGCCACTCCAACCCAGGCTGGACATAACCGGCCCCGCAATCCGGGAGCGCCGCTCGCGCCCGATTGGTTCGAGAGCGTCGGCGTCAACGCGAGCGCGGTCGAGCGCCGCGCCGCGACCCTGACCACGCGCCGGTCGGTCAAGAAGGAATACCAGGCGGCGTGGCTCGTCAAGGCGATGACCTGCATCGACCTCACGACGCTCGCCGGCGACGACACGCCGGGCCGCGTGCGTAGGCTCTGCGCCAAGGCGCGCCATCCGCTTGGGCGAGAGCTGCTCGCCGCGCTCGATCTTGCGGATCTGGGCCTGACGGTCGCCGCTGTCTGCGTCTATCCGACCATGGTCGGGCCGGCGGTCAGGGCGCTCGAGGGCTCAGGCATTCCGGTCGCCTCGGTCGCGACCGGCTTTCCGGCCGGGCTCACCCCCTTGAAGCAGCGCCTGGACGAGATCCGCTACGCGGTGGCTGAAGGCGCGCGCGAGATCGACATCGTCATCACCCGCGCCCACGTGCTCGCCCGCGACTGGAGCGCGCTCTACGACGAGGTCGCGGCGATGCGCGAAGCCTGCGGGCGGGCGCATTTGAAGACGATCCTCGGCACGGGAGACCTGAAGACCCTGCGCAACGTCTATGCCGCCAGCATGGTGGCGATGCAGGCGGGCGCCGACTTCATCAAGACCTCCACCGGCAAGGAGGACGTCAACGCCACGCTTCCGGTCAGTCTGGTGATGCTTCGGGCCTTGCGCGACTATCGCGAGCGCGCCGGCGTCGACATCGGGTTCAAGCCGGCGGGCGGCTTGCGCACCGCCAAGGATGCGCTCGCCTGGCTCATTCTGATGAAGGAGGAACTCGGCGTCCAGTGGATGCAGCCCGATCTCTTCCGCATCGGCGCGAGCGGCCTTCTGACCGACATCGAGCGTCAGCTCGACCATTACGCGACCGGGCGCTACTCGGCCGCGCATCGCCACCCGATGGCGTGAGGCAAACTCATGGGCGTCATCAAGGACATCCTGCGCACGATGGACTATGGCCCTTCGCCTGAAAGCAGCGAGCACGTCGGCGTCTGGCTCAAAGAGCATGAAAGCGGCTTCGGCCATTTCATCAACGGCGTCTTCACCAAGCCGGGCGGCCTGTTCGATGTCTTCAATCCCGCGAACGGCGAGCGCATCGCGCGCGTTTCGCAGGGCTCTGCAAAGGACATCGACGCAGCGGTTGCGGCGGCGCGAAAAGCCCAGCCGAAATGGGCGGCGCTGTCCGGCTTCGAGCGGTCGAAGCATATCTATGCGCTCGCGCGACACGTGCAGAAGCGGGAGCGCTTTCTGTCCGTCCTGGAAACGATCGACAACGGCAAGCCGATCCGCGAGTCGCGCGACATCGACATTCCCCTGGTCGCCCGCCATTTCTACCATCACGCCGGCTGGGCCTCGCTGATCGACAGCGAGTTTCCGGGGACGAAGCCGGTCGGCGTATGCGGGCAGATCATTCCGTGGAATTTTCCGCTGCTCATGCTCGCCTGGAAGATCGCGCCGGCGCTCGCGGCCGGCAACACGATCGTGCTGAAGCCGGCGGAATTCACGCCCTTGACCGCGCTCGCCTTCGCCGCGATCTGCAGTCGAGACGGGGCTGCCTCCTGGTGTCGTCAACATCGTCACCGGCGACGGGGCGACCGGCGCGGCGCTGGTCGCCCATCGGGTGTGGACAAGATCGCCTTCACCGGCTCGACCGAGGTCGGCCGGGCGATTCGCAAGGCGACCGCCGGCACGGGCAAGAAGCTCTCGCTCGAACTCGGCGGCAAGTCGCCGTTCATCGTGTTCGAGGACGCGGATCTCGACAGCGCGGTTGAGGGCGTGGTCGACGCGATCTGGTTCAATCAGGGGCAGGTGTGCTGCGCGGGCTCGCGGCTTTTGGTCGCGGAAGGCGCCGCCGACGCCCTCTACGCCAAGCTGCGCGCCCGCATGGCGAACTTGAGGATCGGCGATCCGCTCGACAAGTCGACCGATGTCGGCGCGATCGTCGCGCCGGTTCAGCTCGAGCGGATCCGCCGGCTCATGCGCCAGGGCGAGGAGGAAGGGCTCGAAGTTCTTTCGCGCCGACGATTCGCTGCCCGATCGAGGCTGCTTCTACCCGCCGACCCTGGTCACCGGAGTGGACCCGGCGTCGGTGCTGGCGCGCGAGGAGATTTTTGGCCCCGTGCTGGTCGCCACGACCTTTCGCACGCCGGATGAAGCGGTCGCGCTCGCCAACAACACCCGCTACGGCCTCGCGGCGTCCGTCTGGACGGAGAACGTCAATCGCGCGTTTGAGGTCGCCGCGCGCATCAAGGCTGGCGTCGTCTGGATCAATTCGACCAACATGTTCGACGCCGCCGCGGGCTTCGGCGGCTACCGCGAGAGCGGCTTCGGCCGCGAGGGCGGGCGCGAAGGCTTGTCCGAGTACCGGATCGCCGACGAGCCTAAGCCGAAGCCCAACGCCTCCCGTCCGCCGCGCCTGAACGCTTCGCCTGGCGTCAGTCCCGCCCGAAACGTGATCGACGAGGGCCCGGATCGCACCGCCAAGCTCTATGTCGGCGGCAAGCAGGCGCGCCCCGATTCCGGCTATAGCTACGCCGTTCTCGATTCACGCCGGCCGCGAGGTCGGACTGGCCGGGCTCGGCAACCGCAAGGACATCCGCAACGCCGTCGAAGCCGCGGCGAAGGCTTCATCCTGGGGCGCGGCGACGGCGCACAATCGCGCCCAGGTGCTCTATTACGTGGCCGAGAACCTGGCCGCCCGGGAAGACGAGTTCGCGCGACGGCTCAGCGCCATGACCGGCGTTTCCGCGCGCGCCGCCAGGTCTGAAGTCGACGCGTCGATCCGTCGCGCCTTTGTCTATGCTGCTTACGCCGACAAGTTCGACGGCGCGGTGCACGCGACCCGCTCGCGGTTCGTGACTTTGGCGATGAACGAGCCATGGGGCGTGATGGGAATCGTCTGTCCTGACGAGGCGCCGCTGCTTGCCTTTGTCTCGCTCGTCATGCCGGCGATCGCCATGGGCAATTGCGTCGTCGCGGTCCCCTCGGCCAGCCATCCCTTGAGCGCCACCGACTTCTATTCGGTGCTCGACACGTCGGACGTTCCAGCCGGCGTCGTCAACATCGTCACCGGAGAGGCGAATGTCCTGGCCAGGACGCTGGCCGAGCACGATGGCGTCGATGCGGTCTGGTATGTCGGCGACAATGAGGGCGCGGCTCAGGTCGAGGCGCTTTCCGCCGGCAATCTCAAGGCGACCTGGACTTGCGGAGCGGCGATCGACTGGGCCGAGGCGCAAGGCCGCGCGTTCCTGCGGCGGGCGACTCAGGTCAAGAACATCTGGACGCCGTACGGGGAATAGAGCGTCAGAAGTTCGAGTCCTCTTCGGGTACCCCCCTTCGCCGTTTGCGAGCTCAAACGGCTGTTGAAGGCGGATGCAAGCGGATCGCACGGGCAAATTTCTTCGCGCATGGCCGCCGTTGATTGCCGGCCTACTCCGCCCGCTCGAACGGGGGACAACGAATACGCTACGGACGGAGGAGGCTCGCTCGCCATCCTTCTTCAGTTGTCCAATCAGTTGAAAATCGCCAGCCGCTCAAGCGCGAGGTCGACAAGCCGATCCTCAAAGAGCTTCAGCTTCCTCTCCGCTGATTTCTTGCCGCCTGTCCACGTCTTAAGCGCTGCCTTGATCGAGTCCCGATCCGCAGGAACGCCGTCGTTAAATGTAAGCCAATCGATCGTGGCAAGAAGCTCCATGCCCAAGGGAGATTCGAATCCGTCAATCAACTCCGTGGTCGCTTCGAGGGCAGGCAGAAACGTCTTTGCTTCACCAGACCTTAGATAGGCGGCAGCCTTGTCTCTCTTGGCGTCCTCGAACCGGATGACATCGAAAGGACCGGCATCGCCGATGCGTTTGCCGCAATGCAGGTAACTGCCGTCGAGCGCATCAAGGAGGTGTGTCAGTCGAGAGGCCATAGGGACCGTATTTGTCCGCCTGAAATCGCAGATCGATCGGGTTGTTCAATCCCAGCTTCTCGATGCTGCGCTCCAGCAAGTACGCAAGCTTCTGGATTTCGAGCAAGGAGCATTCGATCCCGAGAATCCAGTATCTTCGAACCAATTCAGCGATGAGCGCCCGCGCCGGCGTAAGTTTCTCGACACCTGCGCATTTCGAGACGTTCTGGTATTGATCTGTCGGCTCGTAGATGATCACCCTGACATCGTGCAGGCGTCCCCAGCGCGGCTTCGATCTTGGGACGAACGTCGGACCAGTTGAGACTTCCGTTTCCGCTCCCGAGCGGCGGGATAGCAATCGACCGGATCTTCTTTTCGGCGATGACGCCTCTCAGATCTGTCAGACCGGATTCGATCCACACCATCCTGGAATCGCCGCGCCAATGCTCCTTGGTAGGGAAATTGATAATCCACTTCGGGCCAATCAACGCCTGCCGTTCGGTAACGAACATATGTCCGATCTTGACTTCCTTCCTCTTGCAGGCCACCTCGTATGTTTTGAAGTTCTCCGGATACGCTTCCTTGAACATTAAGGCGACGCCCTTCCCCATCACCCCGACGGTATTGACGGTGTTGACTAAAGCCTCGACCTTGGCCTCGAGAAGATTGCCGGGCGCAAATTCGATCATCAGAAGTACCAACTGGGCTGCTTGACCACTTTCATGGTCTGGTTGCGTTTCGCCAGTGCGGCATTCACCCAGAAGAACCTCGCTTTGTCGCCCTGAAAAGCCTCATCCGCTCGACAACGCAGGTCGAACGCAAGGGCAAGGTCACGAGCGACACCCGATACTTCATCGCCTCCGCCTCCTTGCCCCTGAGCGCGCCGCGGAGGCGATCCGAAGCCATTGGGGCGTTGAGAGCCTGCACTGGGTCCTCGACGTCGTCTTCAGACAAGACCAGTCCCGCCTGCGCCGGGGATACGGCGCTCAGAACATGGCCCTCGTCCGCCGTCTCGCCTTCAACATGGTCCGAGCCGGAAAGGGACGACACTCCATCAAAACCGCCCGAAAAACCGCAGCATGGAGCACCGACGCCCTCAAAGCCATCGTCGCCCCAAACCCGAATTAACCTGGACTCGTTGCCGTGGGACGGCCTCCACTGATCTCGGAGCGGCCTCGTCTTTCGGAGTGGTCGTCACCAATTCACTCCCTTGGTGAAGGTCCATGATAACACTCAGACTGCGCGCTACACGGCTCATAGATCGAGCGGCTTTGGAGCAATCGACGAGCGACATAGGTCTCCGGGCCTCGACCGACTGGACCAAAGCCGAGAGCTGCGAGTTCCTGCGCCGGGCGACGCAGGTCAAGAACATCTGGACTCCGTATGGGGAGTAGCGGTTCCGGCGGGTTTGCCTTACAGGCCGCATAAAACATATTATATACTGTATATACTCCCCTACTGCGCCAAACGCGCGCAACAAATAAGGACGGAGCGAGGGACGAGGGACAGAAAAAGACACTCAAGTCATTGAAATGATTGCGGCGCGTCCACTTGCGCGGGCGCCCGAGGCCAGGCGCGGAGGCCGGCGGGCAAAACGGTCACACCCTGAGCGGCATCAGCACATAAAGCGCCGCCGCGTCCTCGCGGTCCTGGATAAGGGTCGGGGAGCCTGGATCAGCAAGCCGGATTAATGCGGTGTCGGACGACAACTGGCCGACGATGTCGAGCAGATAGCGGGCGTTGAAGCCGATATCGATCGGCGCGGAATCGATAATCGGCCTCGATCTCCTCGCTGGCGGAGCCCGAATCCGGATTGTTGACCGACAGCGTCATCTTGCCCTCGGCGATCGCAAGCTTGATCGCCCGGCCGCGCTCGGACGAGAGCGTCGCGACCCGGTCGACCGCCCTCTCGAACGGCTCCTTGTCGACGATGAGGCGCTTGTCGTTGCCGGTCGGAATGACGCGCGCATAGTCGGGGAACGTGCCGTCGATCAGCTTCGTCGTCAGCACCACGTCGCCGAACTGAAAGCGCGCCTTGGCGGTCGAAATCTCGATCGCCACGTCTTGGCTCAGGTCTTCCAACAGCTTTTGCACTTCATTCACCGCCTTGCGCGGCGCGATAATTCCGGGCATGCCGACCGACCCTTCCGGCGCCTGGGTTTCGACGCGCGCCAGACGATGGCCGTCGGTCGCGACCGCGCGCAGCATCGGCGCTCCCCGCGACGTCGACCGTGTGGAGATAAATGCCGTTCAGGTAATAGCGCGTCTCCTCGGTCGAAATCGCGAACTGGGTGTTTTCGATCAGGCGCTTGAGCTCCACCGCGGGAAGCGAGAATCGATGCGAGAACTCGCCCGAGGTCAGATCGGGAAAGTCGGAGGCGGGGAGGGCCTGCAGGGTGAAGCGCGACCGTCCCGAGCGCAGGACGAGCTGTCCGGCGTCGCCCGTGGTCTCGAGACTTGCCTGCGCGCCTTCCGGGAGTTTGCGCACGATGTCGTAGATCACATGGGCCGGAACGGTCGTCGCGCCATTCTGGGCGACGTCGGCGGAAACCTGCTCGGACGCCTCGAGGTCGAGATCCGTGCTTTTCAGCGCCAACTTTCCGTCCTTGGCTTCGATCAGCACATTGGCGAGGATCGGAATGGTGTTGCGCCGCTCGACGATGCGATGCACGTGCCCGAGGGCCTTGAGCAGGACCGAACGCTCGATGGTGACCTTCATCGCAATAAATCCCGGATAAACGAACGCCCTACGCCCCGAGCCGGGGGGGCGGACATTGCCAAGGCGAGAGCCGGGGCGCAAGCCGAAGCGCGCCCCGCAGCCGGTTACCCAACGATTTTCGCCGGCTTCGTCAATTCTGGCGTAAGCTTTACCAGCCCTTAAACCGCGAGCCTTACGCTCCGGGACCGGCGGGGCGCGTTTTGCCCGAGCTCCCTCACGGGGAGGCGCCGCGAGCGGGATCAGCGATGTTCAGCCGAGGCCGCAAGACACGCCGGGACCGGATCGAGCCGCGCTTCAATTCGCGCGGCGGGAGCGCCGCCGGAGGGGATTTGCGCGCCGACCCAGCCGACCGCCCGCCAACCGCCGGCCGCAAGAGAAAGAACATTCCGTCGAAATCCGGCGCGAGCGCGAAGCGCGGCAGACGGCGCCGTTCGCTCGTCGGCCACCTAGTCTATTGGGGCGTCGTCCTCTCGGTTTGGGGCGGCATTCTTCCTCGGCGGCCTTTTTGCCTATTACGCGAGTCAGCTGCCGCCGATCGATCAGCTCGCGGTGCCCAAGCGGCCGCCCAATATCGCCATCCTCTCCGATGATGGCGCCCTCATCGCCAATCGCGGCGACACGGGCGGCCCCGCGGTCAGGCTCATCGACCTGCCGCCCTATTTGCCCAAAGCGTTCGTGGCCATCGAGGACCGGCGGTTCTACGAGCATAACGGCGTCGATCCGATCGGCATGTCGCGGGCGCTTCTGCGCGACGTGACCGGCGGCGGCAGCATTGAGGGTGGCTCGACGCTGACCCAGCAGCTCGCCAAGAATCTGTTCCTCACCCGGGAGCGCACCCTGTCGCGCAAGATCCAGGAGGCGATCCTGGCGTTCTGGCTCGAGCGTCGCTACTCCAAGGATCAGATCCTCGAACTCTATCTGAACCGCGTCTATTTCGGCTCCGGCGCCTACGGGGTCGAGGCGGCGGCGCAGAAATATTTCGGCAAGAGCGCGCGGTTCGTGACGCTGTCGGAAGCCGCGGTTCTCGCCGGGCTCATGAAGTCGCCGACCAAACTTGCGCCCAACCGCAACCTCCAGGGGGCGAACGAGCGCGCCGCGCAGGTCATCACGGCGATGGCCCAACAAGGCCGTATCACCGAGGCGATGGCCAAGGCCGCGCTCGCCAATCCGGCTGAGGTCAAGCGCGACAAGAGCGCAGGCTCGATCAACTACGCGGCCGACTACGTGATGGACGCGCTCAACGACACGGTCGGCGCGATCGACGAGGACATCGTGGTGACGACCACGATCGATCTCAAGATGCAGGCCGAGGCCGAGCATGCGCTGACCGACGAGCTCAATGCGAAAGGCGCCAAGTTCGGCGTCGAGCAGGGGGCGCTGGTGGCGCTCGATCCCAATGGCGCGGTCAAGGCGATGGTCGGTGGACGCAACTATGCCGACAGCCAGTTCAATCGCGCGGTCGCGGCCAAACGCCAGCCCGGCTCGTCGTTCAAGCCCTTCGTCTATCTCGCGGCGCTGGAGAAGGGGCTCACTCCCGACACGGTCCGTGACGACGCCCCGATCACAGTCAAAGGCTGGAGCCCGGAAAATTACTCGCGCGAATATTTCGGGCCTGTGACGCTCACCAAGGCGCTGGCGCTCTCTCTCAATACGGTCGCCGTGCGCCTCGGGCTGGAAGTCGGGCCGAAGACGGTCGTCGCGGTCGCGCATCGGCTCGGCATTACTTCCGACCTCGACCCGGTTCCCTCGATCGCGCTCGGCTCCTCCGATGTGACGCCGCTCGAGATGGTTTCCGCCTATGCGGCGTTCGCCAATGGCGGCCTCGGCGTCCAGCCGCATGTGATCGCGCGCGTGCGCACGGCGAACGGCAAGCAGCTCTATGCGCGGCGCAATGCGAATTTCGGCCGCGTCGTCGAGCCGCAATACGTCGCGATGATGAACCAGATGATGCAGGAGACCTTGCTGACCGGCACCGCTCGCAAGGCTGAACTGCCGGGGTGGCAGGCCGCGGGCAAAACCGGCACCAGCCAGGATTGGCGCGACGCCTGGTTCATCGGCTACACGAGCTATCTGGTCGCCGGAGTCTGGCTCGGCAACGACGACAGCTCGCCGACCAAGAAAGTGTCGGGCGGCAATCTGCCGGTCGAAATCTGGAGCCGGTTCATGAAGGCGGCGCACCAGGGCGTGCCAGTCGCCGGATTGCCGGCTGGGGCGTGGCGCAGCGCGGACGCGCAGAGCCCGGACGCTCCGCTCGCGCCGCCGCTCAACCTGATCGGCTCCCAGCTTGGGACCGGCGGACGCGGAGGGCGTGCGCCGCAGCCGGCTCCCCCGCCCCCGCGGGAGGCCTTCGCGCCGCAGCCAAGAGCCGTCGGCCCCAGAGGGGCGCCCGGCGGCGCCGACGACGGGCCGCTCCCGCCCGCCGAGATCCCAAATGCTCGCCGTGGCCCGCCAGCGCACGACAAGGGGCTCATCGACAAGCTATTCGGAACGCTGTGAGGAGCAAGCGTCCCAGCATCAAAGCGACTGGGGATTGCCTCGGCGCGGCGCGGGCGCCAATCTAAAGCTTCGCCTATCCCGCGAGAGCGAGTGACTCCATGTCGAGGCCCATTGTTGCCTGCGCGACGTTGATCCTGGGGCTCTGCCTCGCGGGCGCGGCCGCGCGGGCCGACACCCTGCCGCTGCCCGACAATCTGACCGAATTCCAGCACCCAGGACGGCGAGGCCTACTTTGCCGAGAGCGACGCGCATGAGGCTTATTTCCCGCTCGCCAGCAACTTCCTGACCCAGAAGACGCAGGCCTACTGCGGCGTCGCGAGCATTGTCATGGTCTTGAATGCGCTTGGGCTGCCCGCGCCGGCGGTTCCCGAATATGAGCCCTACCGCACCTTCACCCAGGACAACGTGCTGAGCGAGCGGACAGGACGTCGTTCTGCCGCGCGAAACCCTGACGCACCAAGGCATGACGCTCGATCAGATCGGCGGGATTTGTCGCCACGCAGCCCGTAAAGGCGGAAGTCCATCACGCGTCGGAGAGCTCGCCCGACGCGTTCCGCAAGTTGGCCAGCGCGTATCTCCGGGAGCCTGGCCATTTCGTCATCGTCAACTATCTGCGCAAGGCGCTCGGCGAGCAGAGCGGCGGCCATATTTCGCCGCTTGCCGCGTATGACGCAAAAGCCGACCGCTTCCTCATCCTAGATGTCGCCCGCTACAAATACCCGCCGGTCTGGGTGAAGACGGCCGACATGTTCGCCGCAATGAACACCCCCGACGCCGCCAACGAGAACAAGACCCGCGGATTCGTTCTGGTCACGGCGGCGCCCGTCCAATAGCGTCGTTCGGCCCACCGCGCCTAACGGCAGCGCGATGGTCCTGAGGCTCGGCTGGATTTCGGCCAGATCCTTCCGGTCATCCTGATGATGGCAGGCACAATCGTCGCCGCCTCGTCGGGACGCGTGCTCTATCAAATTGCGCTCAGCGTCACCCGCGACGACAAAGGCTTCTTCAGGATGTTCTCTCTCCTGATCCCGGCCCTGACGGCTTTGATATCGCTCGCTCTATCGTGGTGGATTTCCGATTTGCATTTTGCTGTCAGCTGGATGTTCTATGTCGGCTTGTTCGTCGTTTCGGCCTCACTCCTGTTTTTTTCGCTGGGGACAGCCGGCTCGACAATGATCAGGAAGGCGTCGCTTTGGCCGGCAACACCCAAGTTCTGCTCGACCATCGGCCGACCGACAAGGTCTCGCCGGCCAATTTCCGCCTTGTCGAGACGCCGGTTCCGACGCCTGGGCCGGGCGAGGTGCTGGTGCGCCACACCTTCCTGTCGCTCGACCCTTATATGCGCGGGCGGCTGAGCGACGCGAAATCCTACGCCAAGCCGCAGGAAATCGGCGCGGTGATGGGCGGCGGGACGGTCGAATCGCCTCGAGGCCTCGAACAATCCGCGCTTTCATCCGGCCGACGCGGTTGTCGGGATGGGCGGCTGGCAGCGCTACTCGGTGAGCGACGGCGCGAGCTTAAGGGTGGTCGACGCAAGGCGGTTCCGATCCAGGCCTATCTCGGCCCGCTCGGCATGCCCGGCGTCACAGCCTGGTACGGCCTGAACAGGATCATCGTGCCGAAGCGGGGGAAACGGTGCTGGTGTCGGCGGCGACCGGCGCGGTCGGCTCGGTCGTCGGCCAACTCGCCAAGCTCGCCGGCGCGCGGACGGTCGGCATCGCCGGCGGCCCGGAGAAATGCGCCTACGCCGCCAAGGAATTGGGCTATGACGCCTGGGTCGATCACAAGTCCCCGAACTTCGCCGAAGAGCTGAAAGCGGCGGTCTCGAACGGCGTCGACGGCCTGTTCGAGAATGTCGGCGGCGAACCGTTCCGCCAGGCGATGCGGCGCATCAACAATTTCGCCCGGATTGCGATCTGCGGGCTCATCGCCTCCTACGAGGGCGAGCCGACGCCGGCGCCCGACATGGGCCTCTTCCTCGTCAAGCGTTTCAAAGATGGAAGGTTTCATCGTCTCGGACCATATGGACCTATGGCCGAAGGCGATCGGTGAACTGGTCTCCCTCGCCGCCGCGAAGAAGCTCGAGTGGCGCGAGACGATCCACGACGGTCTCGAAAACGCGCCGCAAGCGCTGGTCGAACTGCTGCGCGGTGGGAACTTCGGCAAGATGCTGGTCAAGGTCGATTGAGCTTTGGGCGCGGCCGCTATCGCAAGCGCTACGCCTCGTCGCCCCTCGTTTATTAAGCCCAGCCGTACCAATAGACTCGGCTCTTTTGAGTTGTACTCAAGCAGCCCAAAGCCTATTTAGCAGCCATGAAGCTCGGCGATTGGCTGAAGCGCCACCAAGTGTCGCGCACGGATTTCGCTCGCCGCATCGGCGTATCGCCCGGCGCGGTGACGCTGATCTGCCGCGAACACGGATCGTGGCTGTCGCGCGAAACCGCCGAGCGGATCGTCGCCGAGACGCAGGGCGCCGTCACGCCGAACGATTTTCTCAGCCCCGCGCTCCCCACGCCCAATGGATTCGACATGCTCAACCCCGTCGCCGACGCAATCGAGGCTTTCGCTCGTGGCGAGATCGTCGCCGTCACCGACGATGACGATCGCGAGAACGAGGGCGACCTGATCGTCGCTGCTTCGCTGTGCACCACCGAAAAGATGGCCTTCATCATCCGCAACTGCTGCGGCATCGTCTGCGTTCCGCTGACCGGCGAGGACGCGCGGCGGCTCAATCTCTCGCCGATGGTCGCGATCAACGACGCTCCCCTCGGCACCGCCTTCACCGTCTCGGTCGACGCGCGCGCACGGGCTGACGACAGGCATTTCGGCCGAGCAGCGCACGAACACCGTGCGGGCGCTCGCCAATCGCAACATGGGCGCGAGCGATTTCGTCCGGCCTGGCCACGTCTTTCCCCTGGTCGCCAAGGATGGCGGCGTGCTCATGCGCTCCGGCCATACCGAGGCCGCGGTCGACCTCTGCAAGCTCGCCGGGGCTTCCCCCGTCGCCGTCATCTGCGAACTCGCCAATGACGACGGCACCGTGATGGTCGGCCCGCAGATCGAGGTCTTCGCCGACAAGCACAAATCAAGCGCATTTCGGTGGCTGATCTCATCGCCTACCGCCAGGCGCGCGAGAAGCTGGTCGAGCGGGTCGCCTGCTTTCCGATTTAGACGCCGATCGGCGAGCTTCAGGGCTACGCCTATCGCACCCCGTTCGATCCGGTCCTGCATTTTGCTTTCGTCCATGGGGCCATCGGCGACGGGCGCGACGTGCCCGCGCGTCTGCGGATCGGGCCGACATTCTGGGCGACATTTCCGGCGCCGGCGCGATCCCCAAGGTGCTGAACCGCTTCAAGACGGAAGGGCGCGGCGCGCTCGTCTACCTGCGCGACGGCGCGGCCGGCGTGCCGGCGAACCTGAGCGGGGCTGCGGATGCGACCGGCTCGGACGAATCGCGCGAGACGCAATGGCGCGAGATCGGACTGGGGGCCCAGATCCTGCGCGACCTCGGGGTCACCTCGATCCGGCTGCGGACAGATAATCCACGCACCTATGTCGGGCTCTCTGGCTTCGGCATCGAGATCGCAGCCGTCGAACCGATCGACTAGTACCTCGGCACAGAGGTTTCACTCTTTGACGTCAGCCTGATGCGCATGCAGGCTTCGGATAAGCGCGGCCCATTTTGGCGCGCGCTTTTTCGGGTTGTGACCATCCACTTGATGCGGGCGCGCTCGGCGTTGCGTCGCTTCTCCCAAGCGGCGGTTTCGGCGACGAGGCGCGCGTAGCTTTCGATGCGCCGGTCGAGGCATTGGGAAGCCAGGACGCCATCTCGATCTCCACCCTGTTCAGCCAACTTGCGTGCTTGGGGACATAGTGGAACTCCCGTCGACGCAGCACCCGTCAGGCTTCGTTGGCCGGAAAGGTCTGGTGGAGGGCGCCGAGCGAATGGGTCGACAGATTGTCGAGCGCCACGAGGATGCGCTCCGCCTCGGGATAGTGAACCTCGGCGAGTTCTCGCCATGCAGGTCGCGAAGTCTTCTGCGGCGCGCCGCTCGGTGACCTTCCCCTTGCGCCCGGGGCGGTTCACGTCGAGGAAGACGAACAGGTTCGCCGTGCCGTTGCGCCGGTGCTCGCAGTCGTAGCGCTCGATCTGTCCCGGCTTGGCCGGGATCGGCAGGCGGGTCTCGCCGATGAGTTCAATCGGGCTCTCGTCGAAGCACAGGCCGCTTCGGGTCGGGCGCTTGGGCGTAGAGATCGAGCACGTCCTCCATGCGGGCGACGCAATCCGCGTCGAACGGGGAATGCACCCCATGTCCTTGCGCCACGGCTTGAGTTTGTTCTCGGCCAGACGCCGAGGCGCCGTCTCGCGCGACAGGCTCTCGTGGGTCGTCACCTTGACCAGCGCGTCCGCCAGCAGTTCCAGCGTCCAGCGGGCGCGGCCCGCCGGAGGGCTCGAGCAGGCGGTCGCCGCCAACAGAGCTTCCTGCCGGTCGAGGCTTGCGTTCCGCTCCGGGACGAGGATCTTCGCTCAGGGCGAGGTCAAGGCTGCTTTCGACGAAACGCCGCTTGGTCCGGTAGACCGTAGACCCGCCGACCCCGATGTTCGCTGCGATGTCCTCGTCGCCGACCCCCGCATCCGCGGCCAGAAGAATCTGCGCCCGCTTGAGTCTCCGCGCCGGAGGCTCGCCCCGCTCAGCAGCGCCCCGAGTTCGTCGCGCTCGCATGGGGTCAACGTCACACGATAGCGTATGTTCATCGCAGCTCCCGCGCTGGAGGGCCCAGATGAATGGACAGTTGAATTAAATGTCTGGCGGCCGCCGGCCCGACTTCACGCCCAAGCAGGGCCAGGATCCGGCGTTCATCGACGTCTATGCGCGCC
>CAWDKC010000057.1:0-12952 GCA_963802615.1 uncultured Alphaproteobacteria bacterium | reverse complement strand
AGACTGTCGATCAGGTGTTCCAGCGCTACCTGCTGCCGCTCGGAACAATGCAGCACAAGGGCGAGCCGATTGAGCTGCGCGCGATCAAGAAGACATTTCTTCTGACGATCGAAGGCGAGAAGGACGACATCTGCGCCGTCGGCCAGACGCTCGCCGCACAGGACCTGTGTTCGGGCTTAAGGCCCTATATGAAGACGCACCATTTGCAGGCGGGCGTCGGGCATTACGGCGTCTTCAACGGCAGGCGCTGGGAAGCGCAGGTCTATCCGGTGCTGCGCAACCACATCCAGTCGAGCCGATAGGGCCGTCTCGGCCTTTCGGTGGCTTGCTCTATCGCAGCCGGCGACAGAATGCCCTCACGACCCGCGCCCGGCTCTTCCGCCCGAACTGGTTCATGATATGCCCAGCCAATCGGCGTCGCGGGGTTTTCGCGCGCCTTCGCGGGCCCTGAAGGGCGCCGGCTTGGACTGAGCGGGGGGCGATGAGCGGCGCGGAGGGGGGTCGTGACGCGGTCCGGGACAATGATCCCGCGGACAGGCGGCCGATTCTGGAGATGCGGAACATCAGCAAGACCTTCCACACCGTGAAGGCGCTGAAGACTGTGTCCCTTTCTGTTCACGCCGGCGAGCTGCACGCCCTCATGGGCGAGAACGGCGCGGGAAAATCGACCCTGATCAAGGTCCTCTCGGGCGCCTATCCGCCGACCCCGGCGGCGAGATCCTGATCGATGGCGCGCCGGTCGTCACCGGCGATCCGATCGCCGCGCGCGCCAATGGCGTCGCGGTCATCTATCAGGAGCTGTCGCTCGCTCCGAACCTGACGGTGAGCGAGAACATCTTTCTCGGCAACGAGCCGCGCCGCTTCGGCATTCCAGATCAGGCCCAGATCGGCGAGCGCAGCCGCGCAGTGCTGGAGCAACTCGGGCTTCCGTTCCGCCGCGCACGCGCGTTTCATCGCTGTCGCTCGGCGAGCGACAGATGGTCGAGATCGCGCGCGCGCTCGTCGACCAACGCGCGCATCATCGTCATGGACGAGCCGACGACCTCGCTGACCTCGCGCGAGACCGAGAAGCTGTTCGAGGTGATCGCCGCCCTGAAAGCGCAGGGAATCGCGATCATCTACATCAGCCACCGCATGGACGAGGTCTACCAGATCGCGGATCGCGTCACGGTCCTGCGCGACGCAGGCTACGTCGGCACGCTCGACCGCTCGGAACTCAGCGCGTCGCGTCTGGTGTCGATGATGGTCGGCCGCGACCTGTCTGGCTTCTACAAGAAGGACCACAGCCTTCCACCCAGGGCAAGAAGACTGTCGCATTGTCGGTGCGGAACCTCTCGGGCGGCGCCTTGGTGCGGGACTGTTCGTTCGATCTCCATCGCGGCGAAGTTCTCGGCCTGTCCGGCCTCGTGGGTTCAGGCCGCACGGAGGCGGCGCGCATCATCTATGGCGCGGACCCGCGTGGGGGCGGCGAGATCCTGATCGACGGCAAGCCCGTCGAGATCGGGTCGCCGAGCGACGCGATGGCGATGGGCCTTGTGTATCTGACGGAAGACAGGAAATCGCTCGGTCTCTTCCTCGACATGAGCATCTCGGACAACATCAACATGGGGGTCATGCCGGAAGACGCCTACGGCGGCGTCGTGCGCAACCTCTCCTCCGCTGCGCGTCGCGCGGACGCCGCCTTTTCCGCGCTGTCCATCCGCGCGAAATCGCCGCTTGTCACGCTGGGGGCGCTTTCAGGCGGCAATCAGCAGAAGGTTCTGCTGGCTCGTCTGCTCGAGCTCAAGCCGAGCATCGTCCTTCTGGACGAGCCGACCCGCGGCGTGGACGTCGGGGCGAAGTCCGAGATCTACCGGCTGATCGACGAACTCGCCAAACGCGATATCGCAATTCTATTGATTTCAAGCGACCTTCCGGAGATCGTCGGCGTCTGCGACAGGACGCTGGTCATGCGAGAAGGCGTCGTCGTCGGCGAAGTGGGGCCGAGGGACGGCGACCGGATCCGTCAGGAAGACGTGATCGAACTTGCCACTGGAGCACGCGCACCTTGACTCAGGAAGACACCGCCAAGGCGCCGGCCTCTCAGTCAGGCTCACGCTCACGCCTGAACCCGCGCGAATTGATGTCGACGCTCGGCATGCTGCCGGCCCTCGTGCTGATCGCGCTGGTGTTCTGGGGGATCAATCCGCGCTTCATGACGAACACCAACCTCACGATCGTCCTGCAGCAGTCCGCGATCAACATCGTGCTTGGGGCTGGCATGACGTTCGTGATCCTGACGGGCGGCATCGACCTGTCGGTCGGCTCGATCCTCGCGGCGTCCGCCATGGTCGCGGTGCTTGCGTCTCTGTGGCCCGACTTCGGCATGCTCGGAATTCCCGCCGCCATGGCGCTGGGGCTTGGGTTCGGCCTCGTCAACGGACTGCTCGTGGCCTATGTGCGGCTTCCCCCTTTCATCGTCACCCTGGGGACTCTGACGGCGATCCGCGGCGTTGCGCGGCTGATTGGTCACGACACCACGGTCTTCAACGCCGATCTCCCCTTCGCCGCGATCGGCAACGGCTCGATCTTCGGCGTGCCCTGGCTCGTCGTTATCGCGCTCGTGGTCGTCGTCATTTCGTGGCTCATCCTCAGACGCACGGTGCTCGGGACCTGGATCTACGCCATCGGCGGCAACGCCGAGGCCGCCCGGCTGACCGGCATCAAGGTGCCGTCTCGTGCTGCTGTTCGTCTATGGCGTGTCCGGTTTCCTCGCCGGGCTCGGCGGCGCCATGTCGGCCGCGCGGCTCTTGGCGGCAAACGGGCTGCAACTCGGCCAGTCCTACGAACTCGACGCAATCGCCGCCGTCATTCTCGGCGGCACCAGCTTCGTCGGCGGCATCGGCTCGATCTGGGGCACGCTGATCGGCGGCCTGATCATCGCCGTCCTGTCGAACGGCCTCATTCTTGCCGGCGTGTCCGACGTCTGGCAGTACATCATCAAAGGCCTGGTGATCGTGATCGCGGTGGCGCTCGATCGCTTCCGCCTGCGCGAGGGCGCGCGAACCTGAAGCTCAGCGCCTTAAGTTCAAGAGAAATCTCCGGTGCAATGCCGGCGGATGGGAGCCGCGATGCGGCCAATGGAGGAAGCAAGATGAAGATTTATGCGAAACTGCTGTGCGGGACGGCCCTCGCCGTCTCGATGCTGGGCTCGGCCTCGGCGGCGAACCTCGACAAGGTCGGGATTTCCGTGGGCTCGCTCGGCAACCCGTTCTTCGTCGCCACGATCAAGGGCATCACGGACAAGGCGAAGTCCATCAATCCGAACGTGCAGGTCATATCCGTCTCGTCCGACTATGACCTCAACAAGCAGGCGACGCAGATCGACAATTTCATCGCCGCCGGCGTCAATGTCATCATGCTCAACGCCGTCGACGCAAAGGCCATCGCTCCGGCAGTCGAGCGCGCCCACAAGGCCGGCATCGTCGTCGCGGCCTTCGACGTCGGCGCGCAGGGCGCGGACGTCACCGTTATGACCGACAACGTGAAGGCCGGCACGCTCGCCTGCCAGTATATTGTCGACCATCTGCCGGGTGGAAAAGGCGATGTCCTGATCGTCAATGGTCCCCAGGTCACTTCGGTTGTCGATCGCGTCAAGGGCTGCAAGGACGTGTTCGCGAAGAACGCCGGCGTCAAGGTCCTGTCTTCGGATCAGGACGCCAAGGGTTCGCGCGACGGCGGCATGGCCGTCACCCAGAGCCTTTTGACCGCCAACCCCAAGATCGACGCGATCTTCGCCATCAACGATCCGACCGGCATCGGCTCGGCGCTTGCCGCCAAGCAGATGCACCGCGACGAATTCTTCATCACAGCGGTCGACGGCGCGCCCGACATCGAAGCGGAGCTGAAGACCGGCAAGTCGATGATCAAGGCCTCGTCCTCGCAGGATCCCTACACGATGGCCGGCATGGCGCTGGAGCTCGGCGCGAAGGTGCTCAAGGGCGAGAAGATCGAGAAGCCGATCGTGTTGCTCGACCCGGTGCTCATCACCAGCGACAACCTGAAGGACTACAAAGGCTGGACGGCGCGCTGAACGATTACATCCGCGCTCGCCCACGAGATCGGCGAGCGCGGAGCTCTGTCCGAGCCGATAGCGTCGGACTATGTCTTGCCCAACTGGCTGTCCATGCCGCCCGCGAGCATTTCGATCGGCGGGCGCTCCGCCGTGTCGGCGAGATAGAAGCAGACGATCTCAGCGGGCTCGGTCGCCGATGCGTTGTCGAACTTGAGAATCGTGTGGCCGGCTGGCTCGAAGAAGCTGTCGCCGGTTTTGAGAAGCTGAACCGGCTCGCCTTCCAGCTGAAGATTAAACTTTCCGGCCGTCACCACGCCCACGGTCGAGATCGGATGACGATGCAATCCTGTCGGCTGACCCGGCGCGAATTTGATCCGCGCGCCCTTGATCAGGCGCACGGTCGGGTTCGCGGCCGGCAGCTCCTTTTCCAGCAGAGGTTCGCGCTTGAGCGGCGGGAAGTGCGCGTCGGCCATGGCGAGTTTACTGCCGCGCCATCGCCACCTTGGCGCGAACGTGCTTTTCCTCTTCCGAATCTGCGATCAGCTTGCCGGAAACGTCCACCGTCACCTGATGGATCACGCCGGTAAATTCGAACGGCGGTCCATAGAGTGCGCTCACCGGCGAGCCGGAATTGCGGCCGATGAACACGCCGCTGCCGATCCCGAGCGCCAGCGGCACGGTGTAGGGCAGCTTCATCTCGCCGACGAGCTTCTTGTTGATGTAGAGCTGCGCCTTGCCCGCCGCGCCCTTGCCGGCCTTCAAGTCAGGCTCGCCGGTCTTTTCGAACTCATAGCGAAGCGAAACCTTGCCCGTCGGCACGTCCACGTTCGAGGCGAGGTGAAATTCCTCCGCGCCGACATAATTGTGAACGTAGTGCAGCGTCTTGTCCTTCACGAACAAGGTGTAGCCGCCGACATTGCCGCCGTGACAGATCAGCACGCCCTCGGCGCCGCCCTTGGGGATCTCCACCTCCGCGGTAAGGCTGTGCGACTTGTTCAGGAGCTTAGCCGCGACATTCTCCGGGATCATCTGGGTGTGCGGATAATAGACGTAGGTCTTGCGATCCTGGGTCAGTTGCGGGCGTTCGTCGGCGAAGCGGAGCGTGCCGCGGCTGTCGAGCGGGAAGACCTTGTATTTGCCGGCCTCCATGTACCAGAGCGCGATCATCTCGATCAGCTTCGCGCGATTCGACGCGGCAAGATCCGTCGTCTCGGTCGGATCCTTGGTGAGGTCGTAGAGCTCCCAGTGCTTGGCGTCGAGTTCGCGCAGCATATCCTCGGTCAGTGTCAGCATGCCGAAGAACGTGCCGCTCTCCTTGAATGAGGTTCCTGGCACCGGGCACACCGCCCGCCAGCCGTCGTGATAGATCGACCGGTGCGCGAACATTTCGAAATATTGCGTCTTGTGCCGGCTCTCCGTCTTCACGTCCTGGAAGACATGAGCGAAGCTCACGCCTTCGATCGGCGACTGGCTGACGCCCCGAACTTGCGCCGGCGCTTCGACGCCGAGCGCCTCCAGAACGCTCGGGACCATGTCGATCGCGTGCGCGAATTGGGGACAGACCTTGCCCTTGCCCTTCACGCCCTTGGGCCAGTGAACGAGAAACGGATCGGCCGTCCCGCCGCGATAGGTTTCGCGCTTCCAGCGCTTGAACGGCGTGTTGCCGGCGTTGGTCCATCCCCAGGCGTAGTGGTTGAAATATTTCGGGCCGCCGAGATCATCGATCGCCGCCAGATTCTGCTTCAGGTCATCGGGGACGTTATTGAAGAACTTGTTCTCGTTGACCGAGCCGGTCGGGCCGCCTTCGGAGCTCGCGCCATTGTCGGAGATGAACATGATCAGGGTATTGTCGAGTTCGCCGAGATGGTCGAGGAAATCGATCAGCCGGCCGACGTGATGGTCCATGTGCTCGCAAAAGCCGGCGAACACTTCCATCATCCGTGCATAGAGCTTGCGCTGGTCGGCCGGCAGCTTGGCCCATTCCTGCACGTCGGGATCGTGGCGGGAAAGCTTGGCGTCCTTGGGCATGATGCCGAGTTCTTTCTGCCGCGCGAACACCTTCTCGCGATAGACGTCCCAGCCCTCGTCGAACTTGCCCTTGTATTTGTCCGCCCATTCCTTCGGCACGTGATGGGGCGCATGGTTCGCGCCCGGCGCGAAATAGAGGAAGAAGGGCTTGTCCGGAGCGACCTGCTTCAGGTCGGCGATGAAGCCGATCGCGTGATCGGCAAGGTCGGCGGTCAGGTGATAGCCCTCTTCGGGAGTCTTCGGCGGCTCGACCTGATGATTGTCGTAGACGAGGTCAGGATAATATTGATGCGTGTCGCCGCCGAGAAAGCCGTAGTAGCGCTCGAAACCGCGCGCCAGCGGCCAGCGATCGTAGGGCCCGGCGGCGCTGACCTGCTCGGCAGGCGTCAGGTGCCACTTGCCGATGGCATAGGTGGCGTAGCCCTGCTGCAGCAGCATGTCCGACAGAAAGCCGTTCTCGAACGGGATCGCGCCATTGCCGCCGGGATAGCCGGTCGATCCCTCGGTGATGCAGGACATCGCATTCGAGTGGTGATTGCGGCCGGTCAGAATGCAGGAACGCGACGGCGAGCAGAGCGCCGTCGTGTGCATGTTGTTGAACAGGAGACCGTTCTTGGCGAGCTTGTCGATATTGGGCGTGTTGATCGGCGAGCCGTAACAGCCGAGCTGGCCGAAGCCGGTGTCGTCGATGACGATGAAGAGCACGTTCGGCGCGCCGTCCCTGGCGCGGACCGGCGACGGCCAGGCCGGCTCGGATTCGCCGATTGTGCGGCCCATTCGGCCGGGGAATGTCGTGCCGGGCTTATATTCCTTGATCGCCATGTTGCTTGTCCCTCACCCCTATTATTTCGGCACTGATTGCCATTGGGAGAGCGCCTAGGCAAGCCAATGGTGCCGAATGCGTGCGGCTTAGCCGCCCCCAAAACCATGATAGGGATGCAGGGCGAAGACGTCGATTTCGAGGTAGCCGACCTTGAAAAGCGGCCATTCAGCGAAGAGGGCGCGGACGTCTTCCGCTGACCCCGCCTCCACGATCGCTACTGGGCCGTTGCCCGCATCGCGGATCCACATCTGACGAAGCGCACCGCTCATGTAAGCCTTCTGAGCATGAGCGGAGTCTTGGGCGGCGACCTGAGCAAAGTCGGCAGGCCGCCCGTTCTTGAACGCCTCGGCCCGTCCTTTGGCGAGAACCAAGAACTGCATCGCATTGCTCCCGAAACGAACTGCGCCAATGGCGACGAGCTATACCAAATCAAGGCCCGCAAGGGAACGCGCGCTTCGACGAAAACGCGCGCCGCTCACCCCTTCAGGAAAGGCGCATGCAGCGCGAGGTCGGCCTGGCCGAGGCGGTCCTTCGCCGTCCACGACTGATGCCAGTACGGATAGATGAGCGGCGGCTGGCTCACCTTGTCGAGGCGCGCGCGCTCGTCGTCGGTGAGCTTCACATTGACGCAGGCGAGATTGTCGCGGAACTGCGCCTCGGTGCGCCCGCCGATGATCACCGACGTCACCGCCGGCCGGCCGAGCAGCCAGGCCAGCGCGATCTGCGCGCCCGAGACCCGATGGGTCTCGGCGATCGCCACCAATTCGTCGACGATGTCCCACAGCGCGTTCTCGTCGCGAACCGGCGGCTCGTTCCAGCCCGCCACCTGGCGAGACCCTTCCGGCGCCGCCTTGTTGCGGCGATGCTTGCCGGACAGCAAGCCCTCCGGCGATCGGGCTCCACACCAGGACGGCGAGCTTCTGGTCGAGCGCGATGGGAATGAGTTCGTATTCGGCTTCGCGCGCCTGCAGCGTGTAGTGAATCTGCTCCGACACGAAGGGGATGCGGCCGTCGCGGCGCGCGACCTCCATCGCCTTCATCATGTGCCAGCCCGACCAGTTCGAACAGCCGATGTAGCGCACCTTGCCCGAGCGCACGAGACTGTCGAGCGCCTCCATCGTCTCCTCGAGCGGGGTCAGCCCGTCCCACTGATGCACCTGATAGAGGTCGATGACATCGGTGCGCAGGCGCTTGAGGCTCGCCTCGCATTCGCGGATGAGATGCCAGCGCGAGAGGCCGCGATCGTTGGGCCCCTCCCCCATCGGGTAGCGCGCCTTGGTCGCGATCAGCATGCCGGGCTTGCGCTTAGGCCCCATTGCCTCGCCGATCAATTCTTCCGACCCGCCGCCCGAATAGACATTGGCGGTGTCGATCAGATTGACGCCAGCGTCGGCGACGATGTCGATCAGCTTGCGCACCTCGTCGAGCTGGAGATTGCCGACCTTGGCGAAGTTTCCCTTGCCGCCGAAGGTCATCGTGCCCATCGTCAGCACCGAGACCTTGAGACCCGAATTGCCCAGCTGCCGGTATTCCATCGCGCCCTCGTCGTTCGATCGTCGAATTTTCGCGCGCGGGCCTAACATGCTCGCCGAAGCGGGCCAAGGTCGCCGGCCGGGCCGATAACGCGCTTGTGACCCGTCGCGCTCATAAGCCCCCGTGTGTTGTTTGAAACGCTGGGCAGAGGCGGACTTGCCGCTCGCAGGCCTTTATGCGCATTTGTCCCGCCGTCCTGACTGTCCCCGTCCTTTAGGAGCTTGCCTTGGCCTTCGCCTCGCTTCGCCGGCTTGCCTTCGCCGCTGTCTTTTCCGCCGCGGCTCTCGCCGCGAATGGCGCTCTTGCCGCAGGCGCGGCGCCCGACCCCGATCGAACGGTGGACATGGCGACGGTCCTCAAGCCAGGCCCGTTGCCGGAACTGACGATGGGCGACGCCTCGGGCGTGCCGGTCGTCGAATATGGCTCGCTGACCTGCCCCCATTGCGCCACCTTCAGCCGCGAGATCTTTCCCGAGCTGAAGAAGGATTACATCGACACCGGCAAGGTCCGGTTCATCTTCCGCGAATTCTCACGCAACCCGCTCGACGTCGCGGCCTTCGTGCTCGCGCGCTGCATCGGGGACGACAAGGCCTACGCCGCAATCGAGCTGCTGTTTTCGCCAGCAGGACAAGTGGGCGTTCGTCGACAAGCCGCTCGAGCCGCTTGATCGCCGCCATGCGCCCGGCCGGCCTCACCCATGATCAGGCGATGGCGTGCCTCAAGGATCAAACGAAGGCCGACGCGATGGTCGCCATCGAAAAGCGGGCGATCGACGAGATCAAGATGACCGGCACGCCGACCTTCGTCATCGGCGGCAAGGTCTATGGCGGAGAGCTCAGCATCGACCAGCTGAAAGCGATCCTCGATCCGCTGATCAAGAAATAGCGCCCAACGCCTCGTCACCAGGCCAGAAACCGCCGTCCGGCGAGCGCGCCCACGCCCATGCAGATGAGGGTGGCGAGCGGATACCAGGTGGCCACGAACAGGGGCGAATCGTCCGGGCAGGTCGAGGCGTAGAGCAGCGCCGCGAGGCCGGCCGAGGCCGCGCCGGCAAGCGCGCCGGTCAGGCCCGGGTGCATTGGCGCTCCGGCGCGCAAGGCGACGATGAGCGCTGCGAGAATGGGAGCGGCCAGCATTGGAATCATGGTCGTGCAGTGCATCGCGTTGGAGCCGACAAGGCGGGACATCCACGCGCTTTGCGGCACGATCATGAGTTCCACGATCACCCCGATCGCGAGCAAGACGAGGGGCGCAATCAGCCAGAGCGCGAGCGCCCCAGGCCTGGCGGCGGGGCGGGCGAGCCGCAGCATCAGCATGAGCGAGGGAAACGCGAACGCGAACGCGTCGATGAACTTCAGCGGGAAGCGCATCGTCTCGGAGGCCGCGGCGATGTCCGGCCTCGGGCAAAGCAACAGACAATAGAGCGCGAGGCTCGCGACAAAACCGATAACCAGCGCGGCCGCGACCCGGCGCCCGAGCCGGATCGGCTCCGGAACCGGGTCGGCGGCCAGCGCGGCGATGAATTCGGAGGTTCTCACGTCACCGACCTCCGCCAGGCGGCGCCCAGCGACTTCAGCGCCCGGTGAAGCGCCACCCTGACCGCAACCTCGCTCATCGACAGGCGCTTCGCCGTCGCGGCGATCGATTGCCCGTCAAGCGAGATCGAGGTCACGATGTCGCGCTGGCGTGGAGCGAGCGTCTCCAGAAGCTTCCGCGCGTCACTCAGCGCGTGCGGATCCTCGGCCTCGGGCGCGGCGAGGAACTCCTCAAAATTCTCGATCGGCTCGACCCGGCGCCGGCCGCGGCGGCGCAGCGCGTCCACGACCTTGTGGCGCGCGATCGCATAGACCCAAGGCGCGAGCGGCTGCTCGGCGTCCCAGGTGTGGCGCTTGAGGTGGATCGCCAACAGGGTCTCTTGCACTGCATCCTCTACGTCCGCGTCCCCCACACCCGAACGCGCGAACGCGGCGCGCGCCATCGCCCGCACCGAGCGACCGATGTCCTCCAAGAGCCGCCGGTATGCGCCCTCATCCCCCGCGATCGAGGCGGTCATCATCTGAGACCAAGGATCGTCCGGTGGACCCTTGACGGGTTGGGCTCTCATACGGGCTTCGCTTCGTTTCGTCTGCCGTTACAGATTCGGAGAAATATTTTCATCGAAGCGCGAATGACGCGGCTCGCCCGATGTAACACGCCCTGGCGCGCCAGCGAAGTCGCCAATACCGTTCCATCGCGAACGAGGCCCTGGAGAAACCCATGACCGTCGCGGACCCTCGTCCTCCAAGCGGGCTTGCAAGGGGGCTTGGCGCTCGAACCGTCGGCGTCGGGTTCAAGCCCGAGCATTTCGAGGCGATCGTCGAAACGCGGCCAAAGCTTGGGTTTTTCGAAGTCCACGCGGAAAACTACATGGGCGCCGGCGGCGCGCCGCACCGCCGCCTCGACGCGATCCGGGAGCGCTACCCCTTGTCCCTGCACGGCGTCGGCCTGTCGATCGGCTCGCCCGGGCCGCTCGACCGCGCCCATCTGCAACGACTCGCCGCAGTCGCCAGGCGCTTCGAGCCGACCCTCGTTTCCGAGCACCTCGCCTGGTCGACGCACGAGGGCGCGTTCCTCAACGATCTCCTCCCCCTGCCCTATACGGACGAGACGCTCGCGCTTGTGTCGGAGCATATCGACGAGGCGCAGACCGCGCTTCGTCGCCCGATCCTGCTCGAAAATCCGTCCACCTATGTCGTCTTCGCCGAAAGCACCTGGGCGGAGACGGATTTTTTGCGCGAGATCGCGCGCCGCACCGGCTGCGGCCTTCTGCTCGACGTCAGCAACGTGTTCGTCAGCGCGACCAATCACGGCTTCGATCCCGAACCGCTATCTCGCCGACTTTCCGCTGGATGCGGTGGGCGAAATCCATCTCGCGGGCTCAGCCGACGACAGCGACGACGCCGGCCTGCCGCTCTTGATCGACGCTCACAATTCGCCGGTGCGCGACGCCGTGTGGTCGCTCTATTCCGCGACGATCCGGCGGCTCGGGGCCACGCCGACGCTGATCGAGTGGGACAACGACGTGCCCGCCTGGCCGACGCTGCTCGACGAAGCCCGCCGCGCGGAGGGCGTCGATTGTCGAGGCCGTCGAAAGCCCGGAGCATGCTGATGCCGTTTGAGGCGACGATCGGCGCTTTCGCGGCGGCGCTCGGCGACCCTTCGGCCGTCGCCGCCCGCGATGACCCGCGGGCGCATGGGCGCGCCCGACGCCCGCCGGTTTGCGGTCTATCGCAACAATGTCGCCGTCGGACTGATCGGCGCGCTGGAGGCGCGCTATCCCGTCTCACGCCGGATCGCGGGCGACGATCTGTTCCGCGCCATGGCGCGCGCGTTTGTGCGCGCCCACAAGCCGCGCTCGCCGGTGATGATCGCCTATGGCGAGGCGTTTCCGGAGTTCGTGGCAGATTGCCTCGCGGCATCGGAGGCCGGGCCGGCGACGGTTGATTGGAATCGTCATCGCGAGGAGCGAAGCGACGCGGCGATCCAGGAGGCGCGCTGCGCGCTGCGTTCCACTGGATTGCTTCGCTTCGCTCGCAATGACGGCGGCGGTTCGATCGCATCAAATCGCGCGCCAGCCTGCCTCCCCGACGTCGCGCGGCTCGAGAACGCCTGGGTCGAGGCCTATCATGCTGAAGACGCTGCGGCGGCGACCGTCGGCGAGCTCGCCGCCCTCAGCCCTGACGCGCTGCCGGACACCCGGATCGTCTTTCATCCGGCGGCGCGGCTTTTGCGCTTCGCGACGCCGGCCGCCTCGCTCTGGGCCTCGGCTCAGAACCCAGACCAACCGGCCGCGCCAGCCGAGGCAATCGCCGAAGACGCGCTGATCACCCGTCCCGACTGCGATGTCCGCGTGCGCGTGCTGCCGCCGCTTGGCTTCGATTTCGCCCTGAGATTGCGCGAGGGCGCGACATTGATCGAAGCCGTCGCCGCGCTCAATGACCCCGCCTTCGACTTTGGCGCCCATCTGGTCGGCTTGGTCGAATCCGGCGCCGTCGCCTCCATCCTTCCCGGACGAGCGTCATGATCGCCGACGCCGCGCGAGCAAGCGCGCTCACATCCTCGAACCCGATCGCTCGTCTCACCAGCGTCGTCTTTGGGCTCGTTCCGGCGTGGCTGCCGCTGCTCGTTCTACGCCTCGCGCTGGCGCGGCCTTTCTTCGCCTCGGGGCTGACGCGCTGGGACGGCTGGTTCACCCTGTCCTTCGGCACGAAGATCCTGTTCGCGCAGGACTACAAGCTCCACCTCTTCGGCGCCGAGATCCCGTTTCCCGATGTCGGACCTCGTCGCGGCGATGGCGAGCACCGCCGAAATCGTGCTGCCGATCCTGCTTGCGTTCGGATTCCTCACCCGCTGGGCGGCGCTCGGCCTTTTGTGCATGACCGCTGTCATCCAGCTCACCTATCCGGACGGCTGGGCGAATTTCCATCTGTACTGGGCGGCGATGGCGCTGGCGATCCTCACCTTCGGCCCCGGCG
>CAWDKC010000056.1:0-68163 GCA_963802615.1 uncultured Alphaproteobacteria bacterium | reverse complement strand
AAACGAACGGGCCGCTGCTGGCTGAAAGACGCCATGCCCCGTAAGGTCCCGGATCGAAACTGTATCTCAGGCACGCGCGCGCAACCCATGACACTCTGATGATCCCCTTGCCAACCACCTGAACGAACACCCTCGTTTGCCCCTTCGATGGGCTTGCGGGGGTATTTTTTCGGGGGCGGCTTAGCGTGGTGGCTTAGGGAAGGGCTTAGAAGCGCTCCTAAAGCGCCCTTTAACCCATTGAAATCATTGCATGTAACGAAATGGCTGGGGGACCTGGATTCGAACCAAGATTGACGGAGTCAGAGTTCGCTGTTCTACCGTTGAACTATCCCCCAACGGCCGCCTGAAGGCGCATCTTCGTGCGCTAAGCGTCGCGCGTCAATAGCGAAGCGGGCCGGGCGGCGCAAGCGCTGCGGATCGAGGGTCGCGCGGTCCGATCGTTTCGCGGGCCCCGCGCGCTCGCCAGGACGTGGCGCGCGGCCGCGCGGCTCAGACCTGCTCGACCGCCACCACGCCCGGCGCGGCCTTGAGCGCCCCGGCGATCGCCGCGCTGACCGAATAGCGGCCAGCCAGGCGGATTTCGACCTCGCCCTCCTGGGGCCCCAGGATCAGGACCAGCGACACCTCGCCTTCGCCGGGCGCGGTCAGGCGCCGCTCGATCGAGTCGAGCGGCGCCTCGTCGCGCACGAACACCCTCAAGCCCTTTTGCACCTTGGCGGCCGCGTCGGTCAGGCGCTCGACGGCGACGATGCGCGCGCGCACGTCCTCGCCTTCGACCGACGCCTGCAGCGTCACCAGGACGTCCGCGCCCTTCTCGAGAAGATCGCGGAACTGGCTCAAGCCCTCCTGAAACAGGATCGCTTCATAAGTTCCGGAAGGGTCGGAGAGCTGCACGATGCCGATCTTGCCGCCGTTCCTCGTCCGCCTCTCGTAGCGGTCGAGCACGCTTGCGCCGAGCCGCGCGGTCGAGGCGCCGTTGCGCACCGACCGGGCGAACTCGGCCCAGCGGCGTGGCCCTCAGGCGCTTGAGCGCCGCGTCGTAAACCTCGAGCGGATGGCCGGAGAGGAAGAAGCCGACGGCGTCGAACTCGCGCCGCAGGCGCTCCGATTTCGGGCCAAGGCGCGGCGCGCGCCCTGACCGCCGGCGCCTCCCCTTCGCCGAACAGCGCGTTCTGGCCGGCGGCTTTCTGCATCCCCACGCGATTGGCGATCGCCAGCATCGGCTCGACGCCGGCGAAGGCGGCCGCCCGATTGGGCTCCAGACCATCGAAGGCGCCGGCGGCCGCGAGGCTCTCCAGCGCCTTCTTGTTGACGGCGCGGGGATCGAGCCGCGCCGCCATGTCGCTGAGCGAACGCAAAGGCCTGGGTTCCGCGCGCCTGAACCAGCGCCTCGGCCTGCGCTTCGCCAACGCCCTTGATCGCGCTCAGCGCGTAATGAATGGTCGGCGCTCCGGCTTGCCTTCCGCACGTCGAAATCGACCAGGGATTCGTTGACCGACGGCGCCGCGACCGTGATGCCGAGGCGCTGCGCCTCGGTGCGGAACTCGGCGAGCTTGTCGGTATTGCCTTTGTCGAGGGTCATGGAGGCAGCGAGGAATTCAGCCGGATGGTTGGCCTTGAACCAGGCGGTCCAATAGGCGATCAGCGCATAGGCCGCGGCGTGGCTCTTGTTGAATCCATAGTCGGCGAACCGGGCGAGGAGATCGAAGATCTCGTCCGCCTTGGCGCGGGTCAAGCCGCGCTCGACCGCGCCATCGACGAAACGGGCGCGCTGCGCGTCCATCTCCTTCTTGATCTTCTTGCCCATCGCGCGGCGCAGCATGTCGGCTTCGCCGAGCGAATAGCCCGACAGGGTCTGGGCGATCTGCATCACCTGTTCCTGATAGATGATGACGCCGTAGGTCTCGCTGAGCACCGGCTCGATCAGGGGATGGATATAGTCGGGCTTCTCGTGGCCGAGCTTGCGCGCGCAATAGGTCGGAATGTTCGCCATCGGGCCGGGGCGGTAGAGCGCGACCAGCGCGATGAGGTCCTCGAACCGGTCGGCGCGCATGTCGACCAGCGCCTTGCGCATGCCGCCCGATTCCACCTGGAACACGCCGACCGTTTCGCCGCGCCCGAGCATCGCGTAGGTCTTCGCATCGTCGAGCGGGATCGCGCCAAGGTCGATCGTTTCGCCGCGCCGGGCGATGAGATCGACCGCGCGCTTGAGAACGGTCAGCGTCTTCAGCCCCAGGAAGTCGAACTTGACCAGTCCCGCCTGCTCGACCCATTTCATGTTGAACTGGGTCGCCGGCATTGACGATTTGGGATCGCGGTAGAGCGGCGCGAGCTCGATCAGCGGCCGGTCGCCGATGACGACGCCGGCGGCGTGGGTCGAGGCGTTGGAATAAAGGCCCTCGAGCCTCTCGGCGATCGTCAGCATCTTCGCGACCTTCTCGTCCGCCTTGCCGCTTCCTGCAGCCGCGTTTCGTCCATGACCGCCTGCTTGAGACTGACCGGATGGGCCGGATTCTGCGGCACGAGCTTGGCGAGCTTGTCGACCTGGCCGAGCGGCATTTCGAGCACCCGGCCGACATTGCGCAGGACGCCGCGCGCCAGGAACGAGCCGAAGGTGATGATCTGCGCAACCCGGTCGGCGCCGTAGCGCTCGCGCACGTAAGCGATCACTTCGTCGCGGCGGTCCTGGCAGAAGTCGATGTCGAAATCCGGCATCGAGATGCGTTCGGGATTGAGGAAGCGCTCGAACAGGAGACCAAATCGAAGCGGATCGAGATCGGTGATGGTGAGCGCCCAGGCGACGACCGAGCCCGCGCCCGAACCGCGTCCGGGACCGACCGGAATGCCTTCAGCCTTCGCCCATTGGATGAAGTCGGCGACGATGAGGAAATAGCCGGCGAACTTCATGTTGACGATGACGTCGAGCTCGAAGGCGAGGCGCCTGGCATAGTCCTCCTGCGTGCGTCCGGGCGCGAGGCCGTGCGCCGCGAGGCGGGCGCTCAAGCCCTCGCTCGCCTGACGCCTGAGCTCCTGCTCCTCGTCGACCGCCGCGCCGCCAGCGACCGAAAAACGCGGCAGGATCGGCTTTCGCGTCAACGGCCGATAGGCGCAGCGCATGGCGATCTCGACGCTTGCTTCTGTCGCCTCGGGGAGATCGGCGAACGCTTCGGTCATTTCCGCTCGCGTCTTGAACCGATGCTCGGGCGACAGGCGCCGGCGCTCGGCCGTCGACACCAGAGCGCCCTCTGCGACGCAGAGCAGCGCATCATGGGCTTCATAGTCCGAGGCGTAAGCGAAATAGGGCTCGTTGGTCGCCACCAGGGACAGGCCGGCGCGATCGGCGAGCCCGATGAGGTCCGGCTCGATCGCGCGCTCGCTGTCGAGCCCATGGCGCTGGATCTCGACATAGAGCCGCGAGCCGAAGACTTGCGTGAGGCGCTTGAGCCGGCTTTCCGCGAGATCGCCGAGGCCCGTCCTCAGCGCCCGGTCGATCGGCCCGCCGGGGCCGCCGGTCAGCGCGATCAGGCCGTGAGCGTCTTCCAGCGCGGCAAACGGAAGATGCGGCATCGTCGCCATCCTTGGGATCGAGCCACAGGCGCGAGACGAGGCGCATCAGATTGCCGTAGCCGGCCTCGTTCTGGGCCAGGAGAACGATCGGCGCGCGCGCATTGTCCCGCTCGACGCCGCGCCAGAAGGCGGGGGCTGCGTCGGTGAAATCGACCGTCACCTGCGCGCCGATGATCGGCTGCACGCCGCTCTTGGCGAGCTTCTCCGAAAATTCGAGCGCGCCGAACAGGTTGTTGGTGTCGGTGATCGCCAGCGCCGGCATGGAATCGGCTTGGGCGAGCTTGGCCAGCGTCTCGACGGTCAGCGCCCCCTCGCGCAGCGAATAGGCGCTGTGGACGTGCAGATGCACGAAGCCGACGGCTTTGATGACAGAGGAGTCCACGGCCGGTTGTCGCAAGCCGCCGCACCCGCGTCGAGCAGGATCGACGCAAGGGCTGTGGACAGCGTCCTCCCTTTTCCGGCCTCACGAGCCGATGGCGCGGGCGAGAAACGCGATCATGATAAGGAACGCGCCGAGGGCGGCGATTTCGGCGATGTCACGCAGCGCGTAGGTGGCGAGGGTTTGCATCTGAGCCTCTTTGATCTTTATAAATTCATGGTATGTTCTATTTATGTTCAGGTCAAGCGACAAATTTCCGCGCCCCGACCCGAAGCGGGGTTGGTTAACGCGAACGGCTTGGCTTGACCGTCGCCTACGGAGCCATGCGCTCAGGCCAATCAAAAGTCTGGCGGGCGAGCATGGCGGGACGGATCGTGGGATTGACGGCGGCAGCCGCGGCGATGGCGCTTGCGCTAGGAGCCTGTCTGAGTCGTCACTAGCCAAGTAGCGACGAGTCTCGATTCTTTGCGTGGCGATGAGCGAGCACTTTCGGTCGTGGAAGATTGACGAGACGCATCTGCTGGCGCCGAGCGTTCAGGATTACGTGGCTGCGGACCATCTGTCGCGGCTGATTGTTTCCGTCGTCAGAGAGAGCCTCGATCTGAGCGCGATCGCCGGCAGCTACGCGAGCGGGCTCGGCCAGCCGCCGTTCGACCCGCAGATGATGACGGCGCTGCTGTTGCAGTCTTGCGCGAGCGGCCTCTATTCGTCGCGGCGGATCGCCAGGGCGACGGTGGAGCGGGCGGACTTCATGATGATCGTGGCGGGCGATCCACCGGACTTGCGCACGATCTCGGACTTGCGCACGATCTCGGACTTGCGCAAGCGGCGTCTGAAGGCGCTGGCTGGTTTATTTGTGCAGGTCTTGAAGCTTGCGGAAAAGGCGGGCCTGGTGAAGCTCGGGCGCGTGGCGCTCGACGGCGCAAAGATCAAAGCGAACGCCTCGAAGTCCAAGGCGATGAGCGATGAGCGGATGAAGAAGCGGGAAGCGGAGCTTCAGGCCGAGGTCGACCGCTGGCTGGTCGCGGCCGAAGCCGCCGATGCAGAGGAGGACAAGCTCTACGGCCAGAAGCGCGGCGATGAGACGCCCGATTGGGTGGCCGACAAGCAGAGGCGGCTCGAGAAGATCGGCGAGGCCAAAGCCGAGCTGGAGGCGGAAGCCAAAGCCGCCGCCGCGGAGGAGACACGGGGCGCGCCGGGAGGAGGCGGAACAGAAGCGCATCGCCGAGGGGCGAGAAGCAGAACGGCAAGACGCCCACGCCGCCTAAACAGGAGCCCGAGGGCAAGACGCGAGCCGAAACTTCACCGATCCCGAGAAGCCGCGTGCTTTTGACCAAGGACGGCTCCATCCAGGGATACAACGCGCAGGCCGGCGTCGATGCACAAGCCCAGATCATCGTGGCGCACGGCCTGACGCAGAGCATGAGCGATCAGGACCAGCGCGTTGCGCTCGTGGACGGGATCAAAAAGAACCTCGGTCGTAAGCCCAGGGAAGCTTCCGCCGATGCTGGTTGCTGCAGCGAGGCCAACCTCGGCGCCCTGGCCGATCGCCGGATCGGCGCCTCCATCGCAACGGGTCGGGCCAAGCCCCCGCCCAGGCCGAACGAAAGCACGGCGGCCCGCTCACCCAGGCCATGCGGGACAAGCTGAAACGCGCGGGGTGGCGAAGCCGCTACAGGCTCAGACAGCAAGGGGTCGAGCCGGTGTTCGGACAGATCAAACAGGCAAGAGGGTTCAGACAGTTCCTGTTACGCGGCATCGACAAAGTAAAGGCCGAATGGGCGCTGATCTGCACCGCACACAACCTCGGCAAGCTCGCCCGGTCCAACTGAGCGGGCTATCCTTCATTCCACCAACTCACCCCAACAGCTATCCGGACGGGCTCCTAGTCTTACTGTGTCATAAATTGGCTCGTTGGCGACAAGGGCGCCGCGGCGAGGGTCGCGCGATGTTGCGCGCCAGTTGGATGCGCATGGTTGCGATTGACGCTTTGATGTGGCGTTCGGCTCGGATTGGCGGATCCGCGGGGTCGACAAGCCGCGGATAGGGGAGGCGCCGGGATGAGCGGGATTTTGTCGCCTGAGGGGGGAATCAGACTTCGTTCGGAGACAAGAATCCGTAGGCCGCGACGCAGAGCGCCATATAGGGGGGTGAAAGCCTCGCCAGCCTCGTCCTTCATAGTGATCGAGGCCGAGTTCCTGGCTTGAGTTCCTGATGGTCGCGCTCGATCCGCCAGCGCATTTTGGCGGTTGCGACGATCCGTCTCGATGTCGGCATCGGCCGGCAAGGTCGAAAGCCCGTATTTGGTCGGAGCGCTTTCGCCCTGCGGCCATTCGACAAGCAGTCATTCTTCCGGATAGGGCTGCGAGCGCCAGGAGTCGCGATGCGCCGGCCGCACGCGCAGGCTGGCGAACCGGGAATGCAGAGTTTTGTCGACGCCTTCGCGCCAGGCGACGTCACGCCAGGCGACGTCACGCCAGGCGTCGGCCGACAGCGATTTGGCGAGTTGTCTGCTTGTCGCGCCGCATCAGGGTCGGCGGGCGACCTTGCCCGCTCCATGCCTTGGGCGGGAGCGGACCGGATCCTGGCGGCCAAAGCTGCGCCGACGACTGAATGGCGACGACATAATACCGGATCCCGATGATCGGAACCGATCATCGAGATCCGCAAGCGCGAACGCGCGCCCGCGCCCATGCGCGCAATCCGATGAGCGCGATGAGTTGCGCATCGAGCTGTGGTATAAGTCAGGCCCATGCGGGTCAGCGCCGTTCGGAACGCCGTGTTGATCCCGTAACCGGCGTTACGCCAGCACGACGCCCTCCGGCACGCCTTCGGCGCGCGCGGCCTTGATCTGGTCAAGGGCGATTTGCGGTTTGGTCTTGAACACGACGTCCTCGGGCACGCCAGTCTTTGCTCGGCGAACCGGGCCGGCGGCCCAATCCTCGGGAAGATAGAGCCGAAAGGCGATCGGCAGGCTTGCATGCTCGTTGGCGACAGAGCTGGTCCCGATCGTCTGAACGGGATTCCGCGAAGGCTAAGTGGACTGCTGCCGGGGTTGGTCCTTTGCAATTTCGCGCGCGGGGCGTGACGGAGGGAGGGCGTAGCCCGACCGGAGACACGTCCTGCGCGCGGCGGAAAATTCATGCCGCCGCCGCGAGGGGCGATGGTGTGAAGTAGGCCTCGTCCGGCGTGCGCCGGTCAAGGCTCGAATGCGGGCGCCGATGATTGTAAAAAGCCAGATAGCGACCGATCGAGTTGCGCGCCTCGCTGACGCTATCGTAGGCTCTCAGGTAACCTCCTCGTATTTGACGCTTCGCCACAGGCGCTCGACGAACACGTTGTCTCGCCAGGCGCCTCTGCCGTCCATGCTGATCGCGACGCCATGCTGCAGCAGCACGCCGGTAAAGTCGACGCCGGTGAACTGGCTGCCCTGGTCGCTGTTGAAGATGTCCGGGTCGCCATGCCTGGCCAGGGCCTCCTCCAGCGCCTCGATGCAGAAGTCGGCTTCCATCGTGATCGACACCCGATGCGCGAGAACCCGCCGGCTGAACACGTCGACGACCGCCGCCAGGTAGACGAAGCCACGCGCCATTGGGATGTAGGTGATGTCCATCGCCCACACTTGATCGGCCCGTTCGATCTTCACCCCGCCCAGCAGATACGGGTAGATCTTGTGGCCGGGCGCGGGTTTGCTGGTGTTCGGGCGGCGATAGATGGCTGCGATCCCGATGCGCTTCATCAGGCTCGCCGCGTGGCGCCGGCCGATCGAGACGCCCTCCCGGTTCAGGAAGTCGCCCAGCAGGAAGTCGCGCAGCATCCGGCTGCCGGCAAACGCAATTGAGACGCGCCCGCCTGCAAAAAATCGCGCCTGCACCCCTCATTGCGCAAACGCAATGAGTTTTTCAGCAGCCTGCTAAAGGGGACTGGGCGCCAGGCTCATGGCCAGGCGAAGCGCGCCGGATCTGTAGAGAATGAGGCCGCCAAGTCCGATCAGAATGAAGGGCAGGAGAACGTGCCCGTAACGCCGCAGCGGCTTGCCCAACGCCGTATGCCTGACCAACCCCAACGCGGCGAAGCACCAAACAAGCGTGAGCGTTGCGAAGATCGCGAGCGTCGCGCTCAATTCGCGAGACCCTTGGGTCGCGAAAATCGGGGCATAGGCGGCTATGTTGTCGCCTCCGTTCACGATTGTGATCGTCGCGACCTGGAGAACTCCAACGGCTATCGGCTGGCCTCCCTCCTCGGTCTTCCCAGGGCGCAGCAGTTTTCCTATTCCCATGACGATCGGCGCCAATCCGAGCAAGCCTATTCGCGCAGGCGAAATCGCCAGAGTCGCCCATGCGGCGGCCAAACTTATCGCGACGATTGTCGCCATGCCCAGGATCTGGCCCGCGAAGACGAGACCGCGCGGGAAGCTTCGGTCGGAGAAGAAGCCGACCAAAAGGAACAAGTCGTCGATATTGGTCGATATGAAGGCGGCGGTCGCCAATAGAGCGAGCGAGAAGAAATTCACGCCGCCGCCGGCCTCTTGTGAGGGCTGTGCGGCCCCGGCTTCTTCAGCGATCCGTTCAGGCTGCGCTCGGCCGCATGGCGGCGAACAGGCGCTTCAGCGGCGCCGAGACGTGGTGGCGCAGCATCGCCATCCGACGATCCCCTTCCGAAGTGACCCAGTTGAACTGGATGACGCGACGCTCCCCGGCGAAGGACTTGTGACCATGCCAGGAATTCTCGGCCCGTTTGAACGCCAGCAGTGTTCCCTCGGTCGGCGGCACCTCCATGATCATATCGTCGAGGTTGTCGGCCGACTTCAGGAGCCGCAAGCGGCCGCCGGAATTCTCCCAGCTCGGGTTCATGTAAATGAGGACCGTGATGATCTTGCTCTTCGTATCGGTGTGGATCCGTCCATCCTTCGGGCTGCACTGACCGCGAACCGTCGTCGTGGTCGGCCGCCCGGCGAGATCGAGGCCAAACTTCTCCTCGAACGCCTCGCGAAACTCTTCGCTCTCCAATTCTTCGACAAATTCGCGAAACGCTGTCCCAAACGAGAGTTGCGCAACGGGAAAGCTCCCGCCCTCGGAGATCTTGGGGTAGTCGGCGTTGATTTTGGCGCGCGCCTCGGGGCGAACAAAGCCGGGGACGACGAGATATTCGAACGGCTTGCGGGTCACCGGCGTCGCTTTCAGGGCTTCCAGGTCAAGACAGCGCAAACTCATCTGACGGGTTCCGACAAAATGCGAATTTGCCGCCTTTTAGATTGCGGAACCCGGCCCGTCAAAAGCCGCAGCCCGCGACCCGAGCCGCGCTGTCAAGGGTGCGGCTCGGAGTCGCTGCTCTCAGAGGAGGCCGTTCTTCTTCATAATTTCCCCGGAATTGTCCTTGTCGATCAACGACGATTTGATTCATCCCCGAACAACGAACAGCAAGTCGCTCGACCACGTCCGTGGCGAGCGCGGATTCGCGCGCGAAGCCGCGACCACCGGAGTGCCACGCCGCGAATCCCGCCCGTCAAAGCCCGACGCCTGTTCGAAGCCGTTCAAGGAGTTCGACGTCGGGTTCAGACTCGTCCCTTGGCAAGCGCCGCGAGAATCGATTGGGCTCGATGGCCGGCAAAAGCGGCGGCGACGTCGGGACCTACCTTCAGCCGCCAGTTGGGGCGCTCGCGGTCCGTTCCGGGCAGGTTGGTCGCGACGGTTTCGCCAACGAGGTCGTCGAACTGCGCGTGAGCGAACATCGACGCCGAACCGCCGATCAGCGCGTGAACGGCTGCCGCCGTGGCGTCGGGAAGCGGCCCGTCCTCCGCCTGTGAGACGGTGAAGCCGGCGGCTGCGAGCGCGCGCAGAAGCGCGCGCTTCTCCTCGCGCCGCGCGGCGATCGCCTCGCCCGCCTTGGCCAGGGTCAGAAGACCGAGCGCGAGCCTCTCGGCGATGTCGGCGCCCTGCCACCAGCCGGCGAGCGTCGCCAGATCATGCGTCGCCACGCAGGCGACCGAAGTTTGCGGATAGGATGCAGGAGGCAGGAACTCGACGCCCTTGCGCTCGAACCAGAGCACCCGCATCCCCGTTATATTGGCGCGCGTCAGCCGATCGCGGAAGCCTTCGGCGACAGTGCCAAGGTCCTCGCCAACCACCATGCACTGGGCGCGTTGGCTTTCGAGCGCGATCTGGCCGATGAGTTCGTCGAGCGGATAGGAGAGATACGCGCCGTCCGCCGGGCGCGCGCCGTCCGGAATAAGGAACAGGCGCTGCAGGCCCATCGCGTGATCGATGCGCAGCATGCCGGCGTGGCGCATGTTGGCGCGGTAGACAGCGCTGAGCGAAGCCCAGCCCTCGCGCGCGCCGGCCAGCGGATTGGGCGCCGGGAGGCTCCAGTTCTGTCCTTGCACGGAAAACGGATCGGGCGGCGCGCCGACCGTGACGCCGTGCGCGAGCGTCCCTGCATGCGCCCAGGCTTCTGTCCCGTCTGGCGCGGCGCCAACCGCAAGATCGCGGTAAAGACCGATCTCGAGGCCACGTTTCCGCGCCCGCGCGGCCGCGCGGCCAAGCTGGCGGTCGGCGAGCCATTGGCAGAAGAGCGCGAATTCAAAGCCTTGGCGATTGCACTCGATCTCATGGTCGATCGCCTTGGCTTCGCCATCGCGCAGGTCCTGTGGCCAGAGACGCCAATTCTCGCCGGCCTCTCCTTCAGCGGCGGCATGGAAAGCGGCGAAGCGTCGTAAGGCCTCGCCACCGGATCGCGCGAACGCATGGTAGTCGGCGATGAGCGGATCGGCTGGGCGCGCCGCACGGAGGCGAAGGAAGGCGGCGCTGCGGGCCTGAAGCGCTGCACGCTTGGCGAGCCATACCTCTTCGTACTCGATATAGTTTGTCGTCGAGGCGGCGGCGAACTGCGGCGCGAGCGATGCGAGCGCTGCGTTCAGCGCCTCGTCGCGCGGAAGGCCAGCGTCGTCGAGCGCATCGATCAGGATCGGATCGAGGAAACGGCGATCCGAGGGGTAATAGGGGCTCGCGCGGCCTCGGTCGCCCGGGAACAGCATATGCAGCGGGCTGACGCCGAGATAGGCCCCGCCAGCCTGGCCTGCCTGTTCGCCTGCTATCGCGAGCGCAGAAAAGTCGCCGATCCCCTGGTCGCGACCGCTCTCGTCCGCGCGGCGCAGGGCGTAAAGCTGAACCGCCGCGCCAAAACGCTTGCGTGAGGCCGATCCCGGGCTGTAGGCCTGCGGCGGCGCCACGGTCAGCGCGCATTCCACGCCACCGACAATAAGACGGTGGCGACCGGTCGGCAGCGTCGGCAACGCGACGATGCGCTCGGAGACCGAGCGTCCGTCGGCCAGTTCGCGCCTGACGCCGTCGGCGGCCTCGATCGACCATTCGGCGACGGCGCCGTCTTCCCGCTCGATCCGCGCATCGCTTGCCCCTGGCATGTCGCGCAGGGGGGCGGCGAGCGGCTCGTCGGCGCGCAGCACGAGCGAAAAGGGCAGGCGGCGGCGCTGCGTCTCATCCACGAGCCGCGTCAGGCTGTCGCGCGCCTGAGCTTCGCTCGCAACCTCAAGCCCGAGCCCGGACAGAAGCGCGACCTTCGTTTCCGGCGAGACGATCGTGCGCTTGCCGGCAATGTCTGACCATTCCGCCGCGATCCCCGCTGCGCCGGCAAGCTTGTCGACCGCCTCAACGGTAGGCGCGCCGGCGCCAGCCCCCGTTCCCTTCGCCGCTTCCGAGAGAATGAGCGACGAGCGCGCTGGAAGCCGGACGACGTCGGCGAGCGCAAGCCAACGCTCAGGCGCGGCAGGGTCGTGCGTATCGATGAGGATACGCCAAGCCATGCCGGAGCGCGGCGAGGGCAAACGAACCTCCGCGTCGGCGTTCGACCGGTTCATGGCCACGGCAACTCGATCCACGCGCTCGCCTTGCGGCGTAGCGAACGCGGCGACGAAAACGGCGCCATCGGCGTCGTTCCATCCGCTCTGGGTCATCGCGCCATTGGCGTCGCGCCATTCGACGTCGGGGATCTGGCTCGCGTCGAACGGCGACCCGGTGAGGAAGGCGTCGCGCGACAGCGCGCCATTGCCGCGACGAACCGCAATGAGCCGCGCCGTGAAGGCGATCAGCGAAGAGTCGGCGGCGCGCCAGTCGATCGCGCTCGTCGCGTTGTCCTGGGCGTAGGCGTTGTTGTTGCCGCCCTGGCTGAAGCCGAGCTCCGAGCCCATGGCCAACATCGGCGTCCCGCGCGAGGCGAGCAAAAGCAGGAGCAGATTGCGCGCGTCGCGCGAGCGCGCCTCGACGATCGCAGGATCGTCGCTCGGGCCTTCGACCCCATGGTTCCAGCTGTCGTTGTTGTCCGTGCCGTCGCGATTGTTCTCGCCATTGGCCTCGTTGTGCTTGTGCTCGTAAGA
This sequence comes from uncultured Alphaproteobacteria bacterium, assembly GCA_963802615.1. Taxonomy (GTDB): domain Bacteria; phylum Pseudomonadota; class Alphaproteobacteria; order Rhizobiales; family Beijerinckiaceae; genus Roseiarcus. Next base: position 55,828 of record CAWDKC010000056.1, on the reverse strand, counting down.
GACGAGGTCGCGAAGCGTGAAGCCGTCGTGGGCGACGACGAAGTTGACGCCCTTGGATGGCGCTTGAGCGCGCGCGAAAATGTCGCGCGAACCCGCCATCCGAGTGGCGATCTCGCCGCGCAGCCCCGGATCGCCCCGCCAGAAGCGCCGCGCGGCGTCGCGAAAGCGGTCGTTCCATTCCGCGAACGCGGGGCCGAACTGACCGAGGCGGTAGCCGCCCGGGCCGATGTCCCAGGGCTCGGCGATGAGGCGGGCGTTGGCGAGTATGGGATCGGCGGCGAGGGCCTGGAAGAACGGCGCCTCTGGATCGAAGCCGGTGTCGCGGCGGCCGAGCGACGGTGCCGAGATCGAAGCGAAAGCCGTCGAAACCGCCGTGAACCATCCAGCGTTTGAGCGCGCCGATCGCCATATCAACGACGAGCGGGCGGTCGAGCGCGAGGCAATTGCCGGTGCCCGCGTCGTTGATGTAGAGCTCCGGATTGTTGGGGTTCAGTCGGAACCAGGCTGCATTGTCGAGCCCGCGGAACGATAGCGTCGGTCCGGCCTGGTCGCTCTCGCCATTGTGGTTGAAGACGACGTCGAGAATCGCCTCCATGCCGGCCGCGTGCAGCGCGTCGGTCGCCGCGCGGACCTCCTGCCCAGCCGCCGGGCGCGAGGCGCGGATCGGGCGAGCCGAACACGACCGAATTATAGCCCCATGCGTTGGACAGACCGAGCGGCGGCAGGTGCCGCTCGTCGACGAACGTGTCGGCGGGCATGATCTCGACGGCGGTGACGCCGAGCTTCGCCAGATGTTCGATCGACGCCGGATGCGCAAGGCCTGCGAAGGTCCCGCGAGCGGCTTCAGGGATCGCAGGGTTCAGCCGAGAGAAGCCGCGAAGGTTGAGCTCATAGATGATCAGCGCATCCTGCGCGATGCGCTTGCGCCCCGGCTCGCCCGCCGGCGGCGCGCCCGCGATCGCCTTCGGCGTATGGGGGCCGCTGTCCTCGCCGAACTTGAACATGGAAGGATGCAGGCTGAAGGGCCGGTCGAAACGCCAGGCGTAGGGGTCGGCCAGCAATTTGGATGGGTCGAAACGGAGTCCCCGCTTCGGATCATAGGGACCCTGGACGCGGAAGCCGTAACGCGCGCCGGCGCTGAGGCCGGGCGCGACGCCGCGCAGGACGCCCTCGGCGTCACGCGCCATCGGGGCGCGAACAATCTCGCGATCGCCGTCGTAGACGCACAGCGACGCGCCCTCGGCGTTGGGCGCGACGAGCGCCGCTTCGAGGCCGCGCGCAGTGACGAAGACGCCGCGGGCGCCATTCGGGTCGTTCATTCGGCGGGCCTGACGATGTCGCGATAGAGCGCGGCGTATCGCTTCGCCGGACCGCGCCAGGAGACGTCCGAACGCATGCCGTTCAGTCTGAGCCGCCGCAACATCGCTGGATCGCGGGCAATGTCCAGGGCGCGGTTGACCGCGTAGGTCAACGATTCGACGGCGGGCGGATAGAACTGGATGCCGGTCGCGACGCCGGCGGCGGTCGCCGCTTCGTTGGCGTCGATGACCGTGTCGGCAAGTCCGCCCACACGCGCGACGATCGGCGGCGCGCCATAGCGGAGCGCGCAGAGCTGGGTGAGGCCGCAGGGCTCGAAACGCGACGGCACGACGATGAAGTCCGCGCCTGCCTGAATGAGATGGGCGAGCTTCTCATCGTAGCCGAGTACGCAACCAACCGAGTCCGGCCTCGCGGCGGCGGCCGCGGCGAAGCCCCCCTCCAACAACGGGATCGCCGGAGCCGAGCAACGCGAGTTGGCCGCCTCTAGCGACAATTCCAGGCAGCGCCTGCAACAGCAGGTCGAGGCCCTTCTGATCCGAAAGGCGGGAGACGACGCCGAACAACGGACGGTCGACTCCCGGCGCCAGCCCCATCTGCGTCTGCAGCGCGGTCTTGTTGCGAACGCGCATGTCGATGCGCAGAGCGCTATAGTTTTGCGGCAGCGTAACGTCGGTCGCCGGATTCCAGACCGTGTCGTCTATGCCGTTGACGATTCCCTGCACGACCGCCGCGCGGGTGCGCAAGAGACCATCAAGCGCCATGCCGAATTCAGGCGTCATGATCTCGCGCGCATAGGTCGGCGAAACGGTCGTGATGCGGTCGGAAAGCCTGAGTCCAGCTTTGAGGTAGCCGACACCGCCGAAATATTCGACCCCATCGAGGGTGAGGGCCTGCGGGGGCAAGCCCAGCTCGCCGAAGATCGACATTGGAAAGTGGCCCTGGAAGGCCATGTTGTGGATTGTGGTGACGACGCCAGGGCGCGGCCTGTCGGCGTAGTTGAGATAAGCCGCCGCGAGCGCCGCCTGCCAGTCATGCGCGTGAACGACCTCAGGCCGGAACGCATCGATCGCTCCGAGCCCGATGTCTGCGCCGACCCGCGCAAGCGCCGCGAACCGCTGCGCATTATCGGGCCAGTCAAGCCCGTTGGGCCCAAGATACGGATTGCCGGGCCGGTCGTAGAGATGGGGCGCGTCGATCGCGAACAGATCGAGCCCGGCCGCCCTGCCGGAGAGGATGCGCGCGGGTCCCCCGAACAGATCCTCGTAAGCGTGCGCCGGTTGCGCGCTGGCGAGCTTAGCCATGACCGCCGGATAGCCGGGGACGAGCGTTCTGATCTCGACGTTTTCACGCATGAGCGCGGCAGGCAGCGCGCCCGCGACGTCAGCTAGCCCGCCGGTTTTAACAAGCGGGAAGATCTCCGACGCGACGGAGAGGACTCCTAACTCGCTCATTGGGCGAGTTTGTCGATCATCGGTTTGGTGATCAAGGTGACGCCGGTTTCGGTGCGGCGGAAACGCTTGGCGTCAAGCTCAGGGTCCTCGCCGACCACGAGGCCGTCGGGAATGCGCACTTCGCTGTCGATGATGGCTTTGGAGAGCCGCACGTTTCGTCCGATGCGTCACGTAAGGAAGCACGACCGTCTCGTGCACGCGTGGTGTACGAATGGATGCGCACGCCGGTGAAGATCAGCGAGCGGCTGAGCGACGCGCCTGAGATGATGCAGCCGCCCGACAACAGCGAAGAGACGGCGAAGCCGCGGCGGCCGTCGACGTCATGGACGAATTTGGCCGGCGGCGTGATCTCACCATAGGTCCAAATCGGCCAGCCGCGATCGTAGAGGTCGAGATCGGGAACGACATCGGTCAAGTCGACGTTTGCGGCCCAATAGGCGTCGACCGTTCCAACGTCGCGCCAGTAGGCCTTGCCTTCCTCGCTCGACGTTACGCAGGATTGCGAGAAGTGATGCGCCACCGCTTTGCCGTTCTTGACCAGGTAGGGGATGATGTCCTTGCCGAAATCATGACTTGAATTCGGATCCGCCGCATCGCGCTTGAGAAGGTCGATCAGGAATGACGTCTCGAAGACATAAATCCCCATGCTGCATAGCGCGACATCGGGCTTCCCGGGCATGTGCGGCGGATTCTTGGGCTTCTCCAGGAAGGCAATGATGTTGTCCTCAGCGTCGATATGCATGACGCCGAAGCCCGTCGCTTCCTCAAGCGTCGCTTCGAGGCAGCCGACTGTTACGTCGGCTCCCGAATCGACGTGCTGCTGGAGCATTTTCTCATAGTCCATCTTATAGATGTGATCGCCGGCCAGCAGGACGATGAAGTGGGGGCCGTAGCTCTCGATGATATCGATGTTTTGGTAAACCGCGTCCGCAGTGCCGAGGTACCACATCGTCTCCGAGACGCGCTGGGAGGCGGGCAGGACGTCGAAGCTCTCGTTACGCTCGGGCCGGAGGAAGTTCCAGCCGCGCGGCGAGGTGTCGGATAAGACTGTGGGCCTTGTATTGCGTAGCGACCGCGATGCGGCGAATGCCGGAGTTGAGCGCGTTCGACAGCGCGAAGTCGATGATGCGCGACTTGCCGCCGAAATAGACTGCGGGCTTGGCGCGCCGGTCGGTGAGTTCGAGCAGGCGGCTGCCCCGCCCGCCGGCGAGCACGTAAGCCATGGCGTGGCGCGCAAAAGGCGCCGAAATGCCGAGCTCCTTTGCCGTTTTCATTTTGGGCATCGTGAACTCCGTCGCTGGGCTGCCGCCTCACGCCGAGGGCGGGCTGAAAACGAGGAACAAGGTTGCAAGCGGCGACAACGTCACGAGCGCTGAGGCGGGAAAGCCGTGCGAGGGCTGCGCCTCCGCCGTGACGCCGCCGAAATTGCCCATATTGGAGCCGCCATAGGAGCTGGCGTCGCTGTTGAGAGCCTCGCGCCAGAAACCGAGATAGGGCAGGCCGATACGGTAGCCCGCGCGTGGCTCCGGAGTGAAATTGCAGATGACCGCAACCGGCGGATCGCTCTGCGCGCCTTGCCGGAGAAAGGCCAGCACCGACTGCGTGTCGTCGTTGACTACGATCCAGCGAAAGCCATCAGGCTCACAATCGCGCGCATGGAGGGCGGGCGTTTCGCGATAGAGCGTGTTGAGATCGCGGATCCAAGCCTGGACGCCTTGATGGGGCCAATAGTCGAGCAGCCACCAGGGAAGGGATTCGGTAGCGCTCCACTCGCTTGTCTGCCCGAACTCCTGGCCCATGAACAAAAGCTTCTTGCCCGGATGGCCCCACATGAAGCCATAGAAGGCGCGCGCATTGGCGAACCGCTGCCATTCGTCGCCCGGCATCCTGCCAATGACCGAGCGCTTTGCCGTGGACGACTTCGTCGTGCGAGATCGGCAGCACGAAGTTCTCGCTGAAGGCGTAAAGAAGCCCGAAGGTCAGCTTGTTGTGATGCCAGCGGCGATGGATCGGATTTTCCGACACGTAGTCGAGCGTGTCGTGCATCCAGCCCATGTTCCATTTGAAGCCGAAGCCAAGGCCGCCCTGATCGGTCGGCCGCGAAACGCCTGGGAAGGCGGTCGATTCCTCGGCGATGGTGACCGCCCCCGGAAAGCCGCCGTAGACGAGCTCGTTGGCGCGGCGCAGGAAGGCGATCGCCTCCCGGTTTTCCTTGCTTCCGTCGGCGTTGGGCAGCCATTCGCCCTCTTTGCGGGAATAGTCGAGATACAGCATCGAGGCGACAGCATCGACCCGCAGCCCGTCAATGTGGAAGCGGTCGACCCAGTAGAGCGCGTTGCAGTAGAGGAAGTTGGCCACCTCGATGCGGCCAAAATTATAGATTGCGGTGTTCCAGTCCGGTTGAAAACCCTTGCGCGGGTCGGCGTGTTCGTAGAGCGCGGTGCCGTCGAAACGCGCTAACCCTTGCTCATCGGTCGGGAAATGTGCCGGGACCCAGTCGAGTATGACGCCCAGGCCCGCGGCGTGGGCTCGATCGACGAAGCGCGCGAACGCCGCCGGATCGCCGAAACGGCGCGTCGGGGCAAACAGGCCGATCGGCTGGTAACCCCAGGATTCGTCGAGCGGATGCTCACTGATCGGTAGAAGCTCGATGTGGGTGTAACCCATTCCGACGACGTACGGGATGAGCTGGTCTGCGAGTTCGTCGTAGGTAAGAAACCGCCCGCCCTCACCGCGTCGCCAGGATCCGAGATGCGCCTCGTAGATCGACATCGGCTTCCGCCGCGGTTCGCCCTCGCCGCGCTTGGCCATGTATTCTGCGTCGGTCCAGGAGAAGTCGGCGCTGTCGGCGACAACGGAGGCGCTCAACGGTCTGAGCTCGGCCTCGAAGCCGAATGGATCCGCTTTCAGCGGCAACAGCGCCCCATCCGGTCCAACCAGCTCAAATTTATAGACAGCTCCGACCGTCAGCTCCGGGACGAAGATCTCCCACAGGCCGCTGTCGAAGCGGCGGCGCATCTGGCAGCGCCGGCCGTCCCATTGATTGAACTGGCCGACGACGGAAACGCGAGTCGCATTGGGCGCCCACACCGCAAACAGCACGCCGTCGACGCCCTCGTGACGGATGAGCTGGGCGCCAAGCCGGCGGTAGAGTTGGCGATGGGTGCCCTCGCGCGCGAGATAGTCGTCAAGCGGGCCCAACGCCGGCCCGAATGCGTAGGAGTCCAGGTACGAATACGTCCCATGCGCGGTTGTCACCTCGACCCGATAGGCTGGGCGCTCCTTGGCCGACGGGATCAGCGCTTCGAAAACGTCGTCCTTGCGACGCGGCAGCTCGGCGATCAGAGCCCCATCACGGGTGAGCGCCCGCACGGAAATCGCTTCCGGCGCGAAGACCCGGATGACCCAGCCCGCAGCGGTCAGATGCGGCCCGAGCACCGCGAAAGGATCGGAGTTGCGCGCGGCCGCAATCGCGTCGAGGTCTTGCTCCCGCGCTTTCCAGTCCTCCCCAACGGCAGTCTTCATGGCTCGGGCTCAGCTTATCGGCACGAAGGGAGCACTCCAGATTTCCTTTGCATATTCGCCAATCGTGCGATCGGAGGAGAACCAGCCAACATTGGCCGTGTTCAGAACGCTCGAGCGCATCCATCGGTTCCGGTCGCTCCATTCTTGGTCGATCTTCATCTGCGTCGTCCAGTAGGCGTCGAAGTCGCTGCAGACCATGAAATAATCGTGATGGGTGAGCGTGTCGACGAGCCCGCGATAACGGCCGGCATCGTCGGTCGAGAACACGCCGGAAGCGATTTCATCGAGCGCTTCGTGCAGGATCGGCGAGGCGTCGATGTGCGCGCTCGAATCGATGCCCTTCGTCCGCGAGGCCTCGACCTCCGCCGCGGTCAGGCCGAAGATGAAGATGTTGTCGTCGCCGACCAGATCGCGCATCTCGACATTGGCGCCGTCGAGAGTGCCGACGGTCAGGGCGCCGTTGAGCGCCATCTTCATGTTGCCGGTGCCGGAGGCTTCCATGCCGGCGGTCGAGATCTGCTCGGACAGGTCGGCGGCGGGCATGATGATCTCGGCCAGCGAAACGTTGTAGTTCGGCAGGAACACGACTTTCAAAAGACCACGCACGGTCGGGTCCGAATTGACGACTTTCGCGATGTCGATGGCGAGCTTGATGATGAGCTTGGCCTGGGTGTAGCTCGCGGCTGCCTTGCCCGAGAAGATCTTGACCCGAGGCGCGAAGTCGATGGTCGGGTTCGCGCGGATCGCGTTATAGCGCGCGACCGTTTCGATGAGGTTCAAGAGCTGGCGTTTGTATTCGTGGATGCGCTTGACCTGCACGTCGAACATCGCTTCCGGGTCGACGCGCAGGTTGAGCTGGTCGGTGATGACGCGTGCAAGCGCCATCTTGCGCTTGCGACGCGCCTGAGCCACGCGCTCCTGCAACGAAGAATCGTCTGCATGTGCGGCCAGGCCCTTCAGCGCATTATAGTCGTCGAGGCCGCGATCCCCGAGAGTCGAACGAATGATGTCGGCCAGGTCCGGATTGCACTCCATGAGCCAGCGGCGAAAGGTGATGCCGTTGGTCTTGTTGGTGATGCGGCCGGGATAGACGGAATTCAGGGAATGGAACACGGTCTTGCGCATCAGATCGGTATGCAGCGCCGAAACGCCGTTGATCCTGTGCGAACCGATAAAGGCGAGGTTCCCCATTCTCACCCGCCGCCCGGCGTGTTCGTCGATGAGCGAGATGCCGGCGAGCATGCCCGCATCGACGAATCCGCGCCGCCGCGCGCTGTCGAGATGCGCGGCATTGATGAGATAAATGATCTGCATATGGCGCGGCAGCACGCGCTCCATCAGCGGCACCGGCCAGGTTTCGAGCGCTTCCGGCAGCAGGGTGTGGTTGGTGTAGGAGAATGTCGCCTGGGTGATCGACCAGGCCTCGTCCCAGTCAACCCTGTTGAGGTCGACGAGGATGCGCATCAGTTCCGCGATGGCGATCGCCGGATGGGTGTCATTGAGCTGGATGGCGGCGTGCTCGCCAAGGGTGCGCACATCGCCCCACTGCTTGATGTGGCGGCGAATGAGATCGAGGAGCGAAGCCGAAGTGAAGAAATATTCCTGCCTGAGCCGCAATTCCTGGCCGGCCGGGGTCGCATCGCTCGGGTAGAGAACCTTGGAGATCGCCTCAGCCCGAACCGTCTGGGAAAACGCGCCGACGTAGTCGCCGGCGTTGAAAGCGTCAAGCTTCAGCGGGTCGGTCGCCCGCGCCGACCAGAGCCGGAGCGTGTTCACATGCCGGCCACGCCAGCCAACGATCGGCGTATCGTAGGCGACCGCTTCGACCGTCTCCGCCGGATGCCACACGTGGCGGGTGCGCTCGTTTTCGTCCTCGACCATCTCGACCCAACCGCCGAACCCGATCGCGTAATTGTATTCGGGGCGGACGAATTCCCACGGATTGCCGTTGACGAGCCAGTCCTCCGGCGTTTCCTGCTGCCAGCCGCCGCGAATGATCTGGCGAAACAAACCGTTGTCGTAGCGGATGCCGTAGCCGTGCGCGGCGATCGACAACGTCGCCATGCTGTCCATGAAACACGCGGCGAGGCGGCCGAGGCCGCCATTGCCGAGCGCCGCGTCGGGCTCGATCTTGCGCAAGTCAGATCAGATCGACGCCGAGCTCGTCGAGCGCCTCCGCCATCGGCTGCGCGGCGCCGAGATTGGTCAGGGCGTCGAACAACAGGCGCCCGATCAGGAATTCAAGCGAGAGATAATAGACGCGCTTGCGCCCGTCGACGTAGACGCTGTTTAGCGATTCCAGCCAACGGCCGACGATGATATCGCGGGTGGCGAACGTGACCGCCAGAAACCAGTCGTGCGGAGTGGCGCGGCTGGGGGTCTTGCCGACGGCGTAGGTCAGTTTCGCCAGCACCGCCGCCTTGAGCTCTGCTGCGGAATAGGGCCGCATCTCGGCTTGCTGCTGCGCCGGTTTGTCCGTGGTGACGAGCTGGTCCATGAAGCCTTCCGCCTGCGTCAGTCCCCGGCGCGGCCCCAAAACCCGCCGATCCGTTCACTGTTTAAACACGCGGCGCCGCGCCGCACAATCTCCTGTGAGCTTCGCCAACCCTCGGGGCGGACCGCCTCGTCACGGATTTGGGCTCGCGCCCGTTGCTGACTTTGCCGCGCGAATCTGCGCTTGAAGCGCGTTGAGCTCGGCGGTCGCTGAGTTGATCTGGCCTTGCACGGCCTCGAACTCCTTCTGCGCGGAAGCGGTCTGCGCCTGAGCTTCGGCGAGAGCCTTGCGTGCGGCGTCGGCGTCGCCTTGCAACCGGGTCGATTCGGTCGAGAGGCTTTGGTCCTGGCTTTGCAGCGCCGCCACGCGGTCGCTTTCCTCCTTGAAACGGCTGTCCACGGCTTGCAAATCGCGCGTCCTGGCGCTTGCCTCTTCCTGGGCTCCGGAAATGACGAGTCTGGCGTCGGTGATCTGCTTGGTCAGATCGGCGAGCTCGTTCTGCGCCGACGCCCTTGCCGCCGAGGCGTCCGACAGCGCCTTCTCGGCGTCGGCCGCCCGCTTTTTCAGGTCAGCGGCGGCGCCGGACGCTTTTTCAAGGTTCTGCAAGTCCGAAGCTAGCGATTCGCGCGCCCGTTCGGCAGCCGTCAGCTGCTCTGTCAAATGAGATTGAGCCTGCGCGCCTTGCCACCAGATGAAGCCAGCCACGAGCCAGCCGACGGCCGCCAGAGCCGCCAGCGCGAGCGAAATTGTTCGGGGCGACTGTTCGTCGCGCTCATCCACCATGACGCGTCTCCCTAAGGTGTCGCGTCGAGCGCGATGACCCGGGCTCAGGAGGCATAGGCCATATTGCGAGCGCCGGGGCGGTCCGCCAAGCAAAAAATGTCGCCTTGCCGAACGCGCGCGGGTTGATGGGTGTCTCAAGGCGAGAGAGATCACGCAACGCCCTGCCGTCGCGGGTCCAATTTGCGCCGAAGCGGACGACGAATTTTTCATTTGTCAACGAGTCGCCGCGCCGTCTATTGTCGCATCGCGACGGAATTGAGCGGCGTGGCGCGTTGCGGTTGTTCCGCTAACGACATGCGTGAGAGTGAAGGAGACAGGTCTTTATGCGCGTACGCTCTGCGATCAAGTCGGCCCTCGCGGCGCTGTTGGCTGCGCTCGCCGCGCCGACGGCGCATGCGCAAGTCTTTGGCGGTCCTAAACCGGGTGAGATCGGATTTCTGCCCGCAAACACGGGAATCGCCGACGACATGTTCTGGTTCCACAACTGGATCCTGCTTCCAGTGATAACTGGCATCTCGGTGCTCGTGTTGGCCCTCATCGTCTATATCGTGTGGCGTTTCAACGAGACCGACAATCCGGTGCCCTCGCGGCGGACGCATAACGGCGTGCTCGAATTTGCCTGGACCGTCGCGCCAGCGCTTATTCTGGTCATCATCGCCGTTCCCTCGTTCCGGCTGCTCGCGGAACAACTCATCATCCCGGCGCCCGACCTGACGCTGAAGGTGACGGCTTCCCAATGGCACTGGAACTACGGCTACCCGAAATCGGAGGGCGGCTTTTCCTTCGATTCGCTCTATGTCGAGGACAAAGACCTTAAACCAGGGCAGCCCAACATCATCACCGCCGATCACGAAATGGTCGTTCCGGTCGGAAAGGTCATCGAAGTGGACGTGACCTCGCAAGACGTCATCCATTCGTTCTCGGTCCCGTCGTTCGGCGTCAAGATCGACGCGATTCCGGGCCGTCTCAACAAATCCTGGTTCAAGGCCGAGCGCGAAGGCATGTTCTACGGGCAGTGCTCGAATATTTGTGGCATTGATCATGCGTTCATGCCCATCAACATCCGGGTCGTGAGCCAACCGGATTATGAGGCTTGGCTCGCTCAGGCTAAGAAACAGTTCGCAGTCTCGGACCAAGTCGACGTGGCGGCGGCGCCGCTCATCAACCCCTAATCGGCGCGGTCAATGGGCCTGCCGATCATGCATCACCGGAGTCGTTAAAGCATGGCGTCCGTCACCGATTTCTCGCATCATGATGTCGATGCGCATCACGAGCACGAGCACCACATCCCGACCGGATGGCGGCGGTATCTCTACTCCACCAACCATAAGGATATTGGGACCCTTTATCTCATCTTCGCCATTATTTGCGGCCTCATCGGCACAGTGCTTTCGATCTTGATCCGCGCCGAACTCATGTCGCCGGGCGTGCAGATTTTCCCGTGGATCTCCGGGGTGATGACCGGCGATGGCTCGGCTGACGCCGCCAAAAACATGTACAACGTGTTCTTCAGCAGTCATGCCCTCATCATGATCTTCTTCATGGTCATGCCGGCGATGATGGGGGGATTCGGCAACTGGATGGTGCCGCTCATGATTGGCGCGCCGGATATGGCGTTTCCCAGGCTGAACAATATGTCGTTCTGGCTTCTGGTGGCCTCGTTCTTCTTGCTCATGTGCTCCATGTTCGCCGAAGGCTCGCCGGGCATGCATGGCTTCGGCGGCGGCTGGGTGCTTTATCCGCCGATGTCCAGTGAGGTGGGAACGCCGGGGCCGGCTGCCGACTTCGTCATCTTGTCGATGCATCTGGCCGGCGCGTCCTCAATCCTTGGCTCGATCAATTTCATCGCCACGATCTTCAACATGCGCGCGCCGGGCATGACCATGTTCCGCATGCCGCTCTTCCCTTGGTCGGTGCTGGTGACCGCGTTCCTGCTCCTGCTGTCGCTGCCGGTGCTGGCGGGCGCGCTCACCATGCTGCTGACGGACCGCAACTTCCACACCACCTTCTTCAATCCGGCCGGCGGCGGCGACCCGATCCTGTTCCAGCACCTGTTCTGGTTCTTCGCCCATCCCGAGGTCTATATCCTCATCATCCCGGGCTTCGGCATGGTCAGCCAGGTCGTGGCGACGTTTTCGAAAAAGCCCATCTTTGGTTATGTCGGCATGGTCTACGCGATGCTGGCCATCGCCTTCCTCGGCTTCGCCGTCTGGGCCCATCACATGTTCACGACCGGCATGTCGCTCAACGCCCAGCGCTATTTCGTCTTCGCCACCATGGTGATCGCGGTGCCGACGGGGGTGAAGGTGTTCTCCTGGCTGGCGACGATGTGGGGCGGCTCGATTTCGCTCAGGCCGCCGATGCTGTGGGCGATCGGCTTCGTCTTCGTCTTCACCGTCGGCGGCGTCACCGGCGTCGTGCTCGCCAACGCGGCGATCGACCGCTATCTGCACGACACCTACTATGTCGTCGCGCATTTTCATTACGTGATGTCGCTCGGGGCGGTGTTCTCGATCTTCGCCGGCTTCTACTACTGGTTCCCCAAGATGACCGGCTATCTCTATGACGAGAGGCTGGCGAAATGGCACTTCTGGGTGTCCTTCGTCGGCATCAACCTCGCCTTTTTCCCCCAGCATTTCCTTGGTTTCCAGGGAATGCCCCGGCGGGTCGTCGATTACACTGACGCTTACGCCTTCTGGAACATGGTGTCGTCGATCGGCGCGTTCATTGGCGGCGTGGGCACCCTCATATTCGTCTACGTCCTTTATGATGCGTTCAAGGTCAAGCGCCCGTCCCCGGCCAATCCTTGGGGGATTGGAGCCACGACGCTCGAATGGCAGCTGCCCTCCCCGCCGCCCTTCCACACCTGGGAAGAGCCGCCTCACATTTTTGGCGACGAACACGACCATGCGCCGGCCATCGTGGGGCACGGGAGCGCGGCGTGACTCCTTCCGGCGATCACGACGGTCGGACGGTCTCGGTCGGCGGCCGCACGGGGCGCAACAATCGGCTGATTGGCTTGGGCGGGATTGCGTTTGCGGCTTGCATGATCGGCCTGACCTACGCCGCGGCGCCGTTCTACTCCGCCTTCTGCCGTGCGACCGGCTATGAGGGCACGCCGCTGCATGTGAACGCCAACACGGACGGCGAGGGTCACCGGATTCTAAGGGTCGGGTTCGACGCCAATGTCGCGCCCGGACTTGCGTGGCGCCTCGAACCGGAGGACGAGTCGATACGGATCCGCACGGGCAAAACCGCCACGGTCTATTTTCGTGTGCGCAATCTCAGCGACAGCCCCACGGAAGGTCACGCCACATTCAACGTGACGCCGGAAGTTTCCGGCGAATATTTCGATAAGATCGCCTGCTTCTGCTTCACAACGCAGCATCTCGGCCCGCACGAAACCGCGGAATGGCCGGTGGTGTTCTTCCTCGATCCGGCTCTCGAGAAGGACGCGTCAATGGCCAATGTCGATTCGATTACGCTGTCCTACACGCTATTCGCTCCGCCGGCTGAGAAGCCCGCGGCGGGCCGCTCGGCCGATCGCGCCGGGCCGGCCGGATGATATCATGAACGGGGATAGACAATGACCGACGCGGCGCTTCCGGACCGGCCGGGATTTCACCTCGTCGAGCCGAGCCCTTGGCCGCTCGTCGGCGCGGCATTCGGGTTTATCGCGGCGTTTGGGCTCATCTTGTTCATGCATGCGGTCGAGCTTCGGGTCGGGGCTTCTGACCATTGGCGTCGCGGGCATTCTGTTCACCATGGCGGGGTGGTGGCGTGATGTCGTCTCCGAGGCCCAGGGCGGCTACCACAATATCCGTGTGCGTCACGGCCTGACGTTCGGCATGCTCCTGTTTATCGCCTCCGAGGTCATGTTCTTCGTCGCCTGGTTCTGGGCGTTCTTCTGGTCCGCGCACAATCCCGCCGATCCGCAGACCTATGGTCTGCTTGACTTCAGCGGCGGCATCTGGCCGCCGAAGGGCACGGAGGTGATCAATCCGCTCGCGTTGCCGCTGATGAATACGTTCGTTCTGTTGACCTCGAGCGCCGCGGTCAACGTCGCCCACGACGAGTTGCGCGAGGGGAACCGTCCCAAATTCGAGCTCTTCCTCGCGATTGGAATCGCTCTTGGGGCGCTGTTCATCTTCACCCAGGCTTACGAATATATCCACGCGCCGTTCACCTTTAAGAATTCGATCTATGGCGCCACCTTCTTCATGGCGACCGGGTTTCACGGCGCGCATGTCATCATCGGCGTGATTTTCCTCTTTGTCTGTCTCATGCGCGCCTTCAGGGGCCAATTCACCCCAAGGCACCATGTCGGGTTCCAGTTCGCCGCCTGGTATTGGCATTTCGTCGACGTGGTCTGGCTGTTCCTGTTCACCTGCATCTACATCTGGGGATCCTGGGGCGCGTCGATCGAGGGCGTGACGAGGTAGCCCGTCGCTTAAAAGGCGGCGACAAGCGCCGGCCTCCCGCCAGGGCCCTTATGATGACGGAGCCGCTCGAAAGCTGATCGCCGCGGAGGCGAGGAAAGTGAGCGGTCCATGTTGGAGCGGGTGCAGGACGGGCCGGCGCAAACCCTTGCCTTGCGCGCCAGCGGCACGGTGACCGCCCTCGACGTCGCGACGGCGATCGAGGCGGCCTTGGGAGAGGCGGCGACGGGCCTCGTCATGGTCATCGAACCGGATTTTGACGGCGACTTCGCCGAATTGGCGCGCGGGCTCGCCAGCGCCGCGTTGGCTCACAAGTCCCTGGTCAAGCTCGCTGTCGTCATCGATCCCGAACAGATGGACGGAGCCACGGCTCAACAGCTTCGAGGCTTCCCCAGTCCCCATTCGCCAGTTCGCTCCCGCCGACAAGACGGCCGCGCTCGAGTGGGCCGCGGCCGCTCGGCGAGGGGAGTAGCGGCGGCCTCCGCCTCAGACCGGGCGCGCCTGGCCAGGACGGTTCGCCCTGGATCGAGCAGGTTCGGCTGCCGCCGGCGGCGAGCCCGCGACATCGGGTCGGCCTGGCTTTGGATTTCCTTGGCGGCTGCCTGCTTCAGTACGAAAACCGCGGTTTATTCAGGTTGGATTTCCTTGGATTTCCTTGGATTCTCTCGTCCGAATCGAGACTTATCAATGGGTTACACGGGATTTTCGCAAGAAAATTTTTCCTCGCGCCCTTTCCCCAATGTTCGGGCTCCGAAACGAGAGCAGCGGTCGAGGCAATACCGAAGCGCTGAGTGGCTCATGAGGCAAGCATACGCGGGATTCTGGTTTTCCGCAACATTTTGTCGTCGGGCTGTCGCGGCTTCTATAGCGTGACTGTTGGACCGGTTAAAGCCGTCATGGCCGGCCTTGTGCTGCTTGACCGCCGCGACAAATCTCGCCCGCACAAAGTTCCGTCAGTTCAGTCGCTTACGACGAGGCTGCGGTGTTCTCGTGGGTGGCCGGGTCAATCCCCGGATCAAGTCCGGGGACGGCCGTGACGGAGAAGCAAATCCCATCCCAACCGGCGCTAGCGCGATAAGAGCTTCTCGATAGCGCTGTCGCCGGCACACGTTAATACCGGATCTCGGATCGGAACCGATCATCGAGATCCGCAAACGCGAACGCGCGGCCCGCCCATGCGCGGAAATCCGATGAGCGCGATGAGTCGCGCCCATCGAACTGTACAATCCCGGCTGCCATATACATAGGGACGCGCATATGCTGTCGTCCGCGGTTCGCGCCGATCGGGGATCGCGCGAAGACTGGCGCCGTCGGAGATAGGCAATGAGCACCCGGATGAACATCGCCGTCCGAGGATTGTTCGCGACGCCGGTCGCGGCGCTGGAAGTTCCAGGCGCCGAGGCGCGCAATGCGGAACTGAGCGCTATCATCCTGAAGAAGCGCGAGACGACCCATCGGTTCAGGCTTCCAATGCAGGAGGCTGGCACTCGGACCGCGAGATCGCCGTCTGGGGCGGCCCTCAGGTCGCCTTCATTCTCGATCTGGCCAAAGAGATGGCCAACCGCTTGACCGCCGATCGAAACGGCAAATCGGTCCAACCCAAATGGAGCGTCATGGCGTGGGCGAACGTCAACGGGCCGGGCGACGGGAACATTTGCCATTATCATCCTGGCGCGTTCTGGTCCGGGACCTACTATGTCGCTGACGGCGGCTGCGCCACGGATCATAGTCTGGGCGGCGAGTTCGAAATGCTCGATCCCCGCGGGGCCGGACCTGGAATGTACGCGCCCAGCCTGAAATTCATGGGAGAAGACGGCCAGTCGGTCGGCGCCGCGGAGACCATCAGGCCGCGACCGGGCCTCCTGTTCCTGTTTCCCTCGTGGCTCTTTCATCAAGTCCGTCCCTATCGGGGCGACGGTCTGCGCATCTCCATCGCATTCAATCTCAGCGTTTGAACCGTCGCGAGGCCCTCACATGTCAGCTCCGGCTTCGCGAGCAACCAAGAGGCAATCTCAGATCATCACCCTCCTGCGCCAATCGGGGCGGGTCGCGGTCGAGGATCTTGCCGCTCATTTCAACGTCGCCTTGCAAACGATAAGACGCGATCTCAACGAGCTCAGCGAAGCGGGCCAGGTGGTTCGCGTTCATGGAGGCGCGATCGTCGCGTCGGGCGTTGAGAACCTCGCCTACGACGCCCGGCAACTCGTCGCGCACGACCAAAAGCGATTGATCGGAGAAGCCGCGGCGCGGCTGATCCCGGACAATTCATCGCTGTTCATCAATATCGGCACGACGACGGAAGAGGTCGCGAAAGCGCTTTCGAGACATTCCGGTCTCCTGGTCATCACCAACAACCTGCATGTCGCAAGCGAACTGCACCGAAGCAGCGCCGTCGAAATCTTCCTCACCGGCGGCACCGTGCGACAGAGCGACGGCGGCATTGTCGGGGCGGTCACGGTCGACCAGATCGAACAGTTTCGCGTTGATTTCGCGGTGATCGGCACCTCGGCGATCGACCAGACCGGAACGCTGCTTGGACTTCGACATTCGCGAAGTGGAGATATCGCGCGCCATCGTCGAGCATGCGCGCAAAATCATCCTGGTCTCCGACAGCAGCAAGTTCTCGCGCTCCGCGCCGGTGCGCATCGCGCATCTCTCGGAAATCGACGTCTTCGTCACCGACCGCCTCCCCTCGCCGGCGATCGTCGAGCTTTGTCGGCGATGCGAAGTGAAGGTCATCGAGGTCGGCGGCCCGGTGGAATCGGACGGCGAGGACAGTTAAGGGGCCGTTTACGAATATTCGTTTGATCGTTCGTTTTTTCGCTTGCCCTCGTCCAACACGCTCGTTATAGCGTCTCAACGACCGAAAAACGCACTTTTCGAGAGAGCGATGGCTCTGCGCGCTTCGGCTTGGGGAGGGACTGTGGAGTCCTCGGCGCCGCCTGGGCCGACCTTCGACATCGCCATCATCGGCGGCGGCGTCAACGGCTGCGGAATCGCCAGAGACGCCGCCGGACGCGGCTGGTCGGTCTATCTTTGCGAGAAAGACGATCTCGCCTCTTCGACCTCCAGCGCCTCGAGCAAGCTGATCCACGGCGGCCTGCGCTATTTAGAACATTTCGAGTTTCGTTTGGTTCGCGAGGCGCTCATCGAGCGCGAAGTTCTGTGGCGAATCGCGCCCCATATCGTATGGCCGCTTCGCTTCGTGCTGCCCCACCACACGGATCTCAGACCCGCCTGGCTGCTTCGGATCGGCCTCTTTCTTTACGACCATCTCGGCGGGCGCCGGCTATTGCCGCCAACGCGAACCCTGCGATTGGCCGACGACCCGGCGGGCGAACCGCTCAAGCCGCAGTACACGCTCGGGT
Organism: uncultured Alphaproteobacteria bacterium; assembly: GCA_963802615.1. Taxonomy (GTDB): domain Bacteria; phylum Pseudomonadota; class Alphaproteobacteria; order Rhizobiales; family Beijerinckiaceae; genus Roseiarcus. The sequence continues at coordinate 38,448 of CAWDKC010000056.1, read as the reverse complement.
TCGAATATTCGGATTGCTGGGCCGAAGACGCGCGCCTTGTGGTCCTGAACGCGCGCGACGCGGCCGACAAGGGCGCTGTCATCGCGCCCCGCACCCGTTGCCTGAGCGGAACCCGAGAGGGCGGCCTGTGGACCCTCACCGTGCGGGACGAACGGAGCGGACGAGTGAGCAAGATTCGAGCGCGCGCGCTGGTCAACGCGGCCGGCCCCTGGGTCAACGAGGTCTTGCAGTCGACGCTCCAGATCCCGACCCCTGCCGCCGTCAGGCTGGTCAAGGGCAGTCACATCGTCGTCAGGCGTCTGTTTCACCACGACCGCTGCTACATCCTCCAAAACAAGGACCGGCGGGTGTTTTTCGTCATGCCGTTCGAACGAGACTACACCCTGATCGGCACGACCGACCTCGATTACAGCGGCGACCTCGATGCGGTGCGCGTCTCTCCGGAGGAAATCGAGTATCTTTGCGACGCGGCGAGCAGCTACTTCCGGACGCCGGTCACCGCCGACCAGGTGCTGTGGTCCTATTCCGGCGTTCGTCCCCTCTATGACGACGGCGCCTCCGAGGCGCAGGAAGCAACCCGCGACTACGTTCTCAAACTCGACGCAGCCGAGGAGTCGCCGGCGCTTCTCAGCATTTTCGGCGGCAAGATCACCACCTATCGACGTCTGGCGGAGGCGGCGCTGGCGATCCTGTCGCGCCACCTGCCCCCGGCGCGGAGATCCGCCGGATGGACCGGTCAGGACGCGTTGCCCGGAGGCGATTTTCCGACCGACGGTTTCGAAACGCTGGTGAGCGAAACGGCGGCGCGTTATCCTTTTCTCGCGCGCGACACGGTTCGCCGTCTTGTGCGCGCATACGGCACTCGGGCGGAAAGGCTCTTGGGCGGGGCGAAGACGCAATCGGATCTCGGTCGGACTTTCGGCGCCGACCTGACCGAAGCCGAGGTCCTCTATCTCGCCAAAAACGAATGGGCGATGAGCGCCGCCGACGTCGTTTGGCGGCGCTCCAAGCTGGGATTGCGAATGTCGGAGGCCGAGGTCCAGGATCTCGACGCCTATCTCGGAGCCTTGCAGGCTCGGCCGCAGACGGTCGATCAGAAAGGGGCAAGCGTCGGGTGACGTTCGTTCTGGAAAATATTTCGCTCTCGGTCGGGCAGGAAACGGTCATCGATGACGTTTCGCTGACGCTCGATCAGGGCTCGATGAACGTTCTGCTGGGCCCGACATTGTCGGGGAAGACCACGCTCATGCGTCTCATGGCCGGATTGGACCGGCCGACGACGGGACGACTGATCGAAGGCGGCGTGGACGTCACCAACGTTCCCGTTCGTCGCCGTTCCGTCGCGATGGTCTATCAGCAATTCGTCAACTATCCCTCGCTCACGGTCTACGAGAACATCGCCTCTCCGCTTCGCGTCGCCGGCGTCGGCCGCGCCGAGATTGACGCGCGCGTGAACGAAGCGGCGCGTTTGTTGCGGCTCGACAATCTTCTGCAGCGCTTGCCGGCGCAGCTGTCCGGCGGTCAGCAGCAGCGCACCGCGATCGCTCGCGCCCTCGTCAAGCGCGCCAAACTGGTTCTGCTCGACGAGCCGCTGGCCAATCTCGACTATAAGCTGCGCGAGGAGTTGCGCGAGGAATTGCCTCGCATATTCGCCCAGACCGGCGCGGTCCTGGTCTATGCGACGACCGAGCCGACGGAAGCCCTGTTGCTCGCCGGCACGACCATCACCCTGCATGAGGGTCGGGTCTCTCAAGTCGGACCGACCGCCCGCGTCTATCGAAGGCCCGAAAATATCGAGGCTGCCCGGGTCTTTTCCGATCCCCCGCTGAACGAGCTCGTCATTGAGAAGCGCGGCCCTCTCGTCACCTTGGAAAACGGTCGCAATCTCCCTCTCGTCGGCGCCCTGTCGAGATTGCCGGACGGCGTCTACCGGCTTGGCTTTCGGGCCGACGCCGTGGCCGTCGGCGATGGGCAGTCGCCGGGCCTCAACTTTCCCGGGCAAGTCAGGGTCACCGAGCTCAGCGGGTCGGAAAGCTTCGTGCATGTCGATGTCGGCGTCGGCGTCTGGGTGTGCCTCGCGCCCGGGGTGCACGAGTGGCAGCCGGGCGCGCATGTCGAGGCGCGGGTCGACGCGAACCGCGTCTTTGTCTTCGACAGCTCCGGCGGTCTCGCGACGACGCCGTTCATCGCGCAAACGGCTTGAGGGGGCAATGGCGCGCATCACGCTCGATGGAATCGCCCACGCTTACGGAGGCAAGCCCCGGAGCGAGCAGGACTACGCCCTCAAGCCTCTCCACCATGTCTGGGAGCAGGGCATGGCCTATGCCCTGCTGGGGCCATCGGGCTGCGGCAAGACGACGTTGCTCAACATCATTTCCGGCCTCGTCATTCCGTCTGAAGGGCGCCTGCTGTTCGACGACAACGACGTCACGCGTCTGCCGACCAAGGAAAGGAACATCGCGCAGGTGTTCCAGTTTCCCGTCATCTACGACACGATGACGGTCGCCGAAAATCTGGCCTTCCCGCTGAAGAACAGAAGGCTTCCGCGCGCTGCGATCGAACGGCGCGTCGCCGAGATCGCGGCGATGCTCGATCTCACCGGCGTCCTGAACAGGCGCGCCCGCGGGCTCACCGCCGACGCCAAGCAGAAGATCTCGCTCGGCCGCGGCCTGGTTCGCTCGGATGTGTCGGCGGTCCTGTTCGACGAGCCGCTGACGGTGATCGACCCCGCGCTCAAGTGGGAGCTGCGATCGAAGCTGAAGGCCGTTCATCGCGCGCTCGATCTCCTGATGATCTATGTGACGCACGACCAGATCGAGGCGCTGACCTTCGCCGATCAAGGTCGTCGTGATGAACGAGGGCAAGGCCGTGCAGATCGGCACGCCCGACGACCTGTTCGAGCGGCCCGAGCACACTTTCGTCGGCTATTTCATCGGCTCCCCGGGCATGAATCTCATGCCGGCGGAGGTCTCGGGCTCGCGCGCCCTTGTCGACGGCGCGGAGCTTCAATTGGGCGCAGTCTACCCGGAGCCGCCAAAAGGCCAGCGTGTGCAGATCGGCGTCCGGCCCGACTACACGGAATTGTCGAGCATGGCCGGCGTGCCCGTTCAGGTGCGCCGCGTCGCCGATCTCGGCCGCAAGCGGCTGGCCTACGTCACTCTCGGCGGACAGCAGATCGTCGCCACCATACCGCCCGAGATGTCTTCGATCGGCGACCAGGCGAACGTCGTGTTCGATCCGGCGCATACGCACGTCTACGTGGACGACATTCGCGTCACGGGAGCGGCGGCATGACCGACAAGCCGATCAACAATCGCGCGTGGCTTTTCGTTCTGCCCGTCCTGGCCTTCGTGCTGTTCTCGTCGATCATTCCGGTGATGACCGTCGTGAACTACTCGATCCAGGACACGATGGGCGCGAACAATTTCTTCTGGAACGGCGACGCGCTGGTTTCGCGATCTCCTGAACCCGAGCACCGAGATCGGCGCGCGATTCAACGACGCGCTGTTTCGCACGCTCGCCTTCTCGCTCGTCTGCCTCCTGATCGAGGTGCCGCTCGGCATCGCGATCGCTCTGTGCATACCGCGACGCGGATGGCTGGTCGGGCTGACGCTGGTCGTGATGGCGCTGCCGATGCTCATTCCGTGGAACGTGGTGGGCACGATCTGGCAGATCTTCACGCGCGCCGACATCGGCCTGTTCGGCGCGGCGCTGACCGGACTCGGCCTGCACTACAACGTGACCCAGGACCCGATTTCCGCCTGGACCACGATTGTCGTCATCGACGTCTGGCACTGGACGCCGCTCGTCATTCTCTCTGAGCTACGCGGGCCTCAGGGCAATCCCCGACGCCTTCTATCAGGCGGCCCAGATCGACGGCGCGAGCCGCTGGGCGATTTTCTTCAACATCGAGTTGCCGAAGCTGCAAAAGGTGCTCGTCATCGCGGTGCTGCTGCGCTTCATGCAGACGTTCATGATCTACACCGAGCCCTTCGTCGTGACCGGCGGCGGCCCGGGCAGCGCGACGACCTTCCTGTCGATCGACCTGGTCAAGATCGCGCTCGGTCAGGTCGATCTCGGCAACGCCGCGGCGATGTCGCTCGTCTACTACCTGATCACCCTCACCGTCTGCTGGATCTTCTTCACCATCATGACCCAGCTCGAGCGAAGGAGGGACGCCTGATGCGCCAGGGCGCCCTGCCGAAGATCATCCTCGCCGTCTATCTCGTGCTGCTGATGCTGCCGATCTATTGGCTCATCAACCTGAGCCTGCGAACCAATTCCGACATCATGTCGGGAATGGCGCTCTGGCCGCACCATCCGACCCTCGAGAAATACATCCAGATCTTCAACGATCCGACCTGGGTGCACGCCTTCGGCGTCTCGCTCACCTATGTCGCGATCAACACCGTCATATCGGTGACGGTCGCGCTGCCGGCGGCTTACGCGTTCAACCGTTATGCGTTCATCGGCGACAAGCACCTGTTCTTCTGGCTGCTGACCAATCTGATGGCGCCGACGGCGGTCTTCGCCATGCCGTTCTTCAATCTCTATTATGCGGTCGGCCTGTTCGACACCGTGTGGGCGGTCGCGCTCGCCCATTGCCTGTTCAATATCCCGCTCGCGGTCTGGATTCTCGAAGGGTTCGTCGGCGGCGTGCCGCGCGAGATCGACGAGACGGCGGCGATCGACGGCTATTCGTTTCCGCGCTTCTTCATCCGGATCTTCCTGCCCTTGATCGCCAACGGCATCGGCGTGACCGCGTTCTTCTGCTTCATGTTCTCGTGGGTCGAGCAATTGCTGGCGACGACGCTGACGGCGACCAACGCGCTGCCCTTCGCGGCGGTCATGACGCGCGCCTATTCGGTCTCGGGCATGGACTGGTCGCTGCTTGCCGCGGCCGGGGTGCTGACGATGGTGCCCGGCGCCGTGGTGATCTGGTTTGTCCGCAATCACATCGCCAAGGGCTTCGCCCTTGGCCGCGTTTAGAGGAGCGCCGCAATGCTCGCGTGGATGGCGTGGACCTGGCAAACGGCGCTGTTCTTCTGCCTCGTGGCGCTGGCGCTCATCATTCTCACGCTGCTCGCGATCTACCGGCCGGAAACGCCGCGGGTCGGCATCTTGCGCTTTCCGACCACGCGAGGCGACCGGTTCTTCGTCACGCCTGATCGGGTCGGCCTTCATTTTCGTTTTCTGGCTGCGGTTTGGCGGCGGCGCCTTGTGGTACCCGCTGGCCGCGTCGGTGGTTTACGGCATCGCGATGTTTCGCTTCGCGTGACCGTATCGCGCCTGTCGCGCGTGGTGCGCGACGGGGTTCAAGGGAGGAAGCAATGGACGTGAAACGTCGTGACGTATTGAAGGGCGCGGCGGCGGTCGCCGCCTCTGCGGCGACTGTGGGTGGAGCGGCGATCATCTCGTCCACGCCCTCCTATGCCCAACAGGTCGATGCAGCAAAGAAATGGATCGATAGCGAGTTTCAGCCCTCGACCCTGACCAAAGACCAGCAGATGGCCGAGATGGAGTGGTTCATCAAGGCGGCGACGCCGTTCAAGGGCATGAAGGTCAGCACGGCCTCGGAAATCCTCGGCATCCATGAATACGAATCCAAGACCCTGACCAAGGCCTTCGCCGAGATCACCGGCATTCAGGTCAACCACGAGATGATGGATGAAGGCCTGATCGTCGACAAGATCTCGGTCGAGATTCAATCCGGCAAGCCGATCTACGATTTCTGGATGAACGATTCCGACTTCATCGGCACGCACCCGCGCTACAACGACATCGTCGGCGGATCGCTCACCGACTTCATGGCCGGCGACGGCAAGGACATCACCAATCCGAACCTCGACCTCAACGATTTCATCGGCCTGTCCTTCGCACATTCACCGACGGCAAGCTCTACCAGTTGCCGGACCAGCAGTTCGCCAACCTCTATTGGTTCCGCTACGACTGGTTCCAGAAGCCCGAGCTCAAGGCGGCGTTCAAGGCCAAGTTCGGCTACGAGCTCGGCGTGCCGGTCAACTGGTCGGCCTATGAAGACATCGCCGACTTCTTCACCAACACCGTGAAAGAGATCGACGGCCAGAAAGTCTATGGCCACATGGACTACGGCAAGAAGGACCCGTCGCTGGGCTGGCGCTTCACCGACGCCTGGCTGTCGATGGCCGGCAACGGCGATCGCGGCCTGCCGAACGGCCGGCCGGTCGACGAATGGGGCATCCGCGCGGAGAACGGCATACCGGTCGGCTCCTCGATCAGCCGCGGCGGCGACGCCAACGGTCCCGCGGCCGTCTATGCGCTCGCCAAGTTCGTCGAGTGGCTGAAGAAATACGCGCCGCCGGAAGCCGCCGGCATGGACTTCCTCGAGGCCGGCGCGGTGCCGGGACAGGGACACATCGCCCAGCAGATCTTCTGGTACAGCGCCTTCACCGCGGCGCTCTCCAAGCCCGATCTGCCGGTGATGAACAAGGACGGCACGCCGAAATGGCGCATGGCCCCAAGCCCGCACGGCGCCTATTGGAAGGAGGGCATGAAGCTCGGCTACCAGGACGTCGGCTGCTGGACTCTGCTCAAATACGCTCCGCTCGAGCGCGTGAAGGCGGGCTGGCTCTACTCGCAGTTCTGCGTGTCGAAGACGGTGAGCCTGAAGAAGTCGGTCACCTTCCTGCATGTGATTCGCGAAAGCGATATCCAGAGCCAGGCGATGACCGATCTTGCTCCGAAAGTCGGCGGCTGGGTCGAGTTCTATCGCAGCCCGGCGCGCAAGCTCTGGACGCCGACCGGCACCAACGTTCCCGAATACGGAAAGCTGGCTCAGGTCTGGTGGCAGAACGTCTCCAAGGGCATCTCCGGCGAGGAGACCTATCAGCAGGCGATGGACGGCCTGGCGCGCGATCAGGACGCGATCATGACGCGGCTCGAGAAGTCCGGCGCCCAAGGCAAGCTCGGCCCGAAGATGAACGAGGAGCGGGATCCGGAATATTGGTACGCCAAGGCCGAGAAGGACGGCAATCTCGCGCCCCAGCGCAAGCTCGCCAATGAAAAGCCGCCAGGAGAAACCGTCGACTACGACGAGCTCCTGAAGACCTGGACCGCGGCCGAGCCGAAGAAGTAGCGCTTCCAGGACTTCGTCGCAACCGGGTCGGGCTCAAGCAGCCCGACCCCTTTCTATTTGGGCAAGGATCGCCCCATGACCGGGCATGTTCTCGTCGTCGACCAGGGCACGACCTCGACGCGCTCGATCATTTTTGGGCCGGACGCTGCGCTCGTCGCCATGGCGCAGGAGGAGTTTCCGCAAATCTTTCCGCAAGGAGGCTGGGTCGAGCACGACCCGGAGGCGCTGTGGCGAACCACGCTCTCGACGGCGCGGCAGGCTCTGTCCAGGGCTGGCGTCGAGCCAAGCGGGCTCGCCGGACTTGGAATAACCAACCAGCGCGAAACGACGCTGGTCTGGAGCCGGACGACTGGCCGACCGATCCACAATGCGATCGTCTGGCAGGATCGTCGCACCGCGCCCCTTTGCGTCGAACTCAAGGAGCGCGGAAGCGAGACGCTCGTGTCCGCGCGCTCCGGCTTGCTGCTCGATCCCTATTTCTCGGCGACGAAGATCGCCTGGATTCTCGATCATGTTCCCGGCGCGCGCACGGAAGCGGAGCGCGGAGACCTGGCCTTCGGCACCGTCGACAGCTTTCTCGTCTGGCGCCTGACCAACGGCAAGGTTCACGTCACCGACGCCACCAACGCCTCGCGAACGCTGCTGTTCAACATCCACTCAGGGACGTGGGACGACGACCTTCTCGCTCTCTTTCGGGTCCCACGGTCCATGCTGCCCGAGGTCAAGGATTGCGCCGCAGAATTCGGCGAGGCGGCGGCCGAATATCTGGGCGCCGCGATCCCCATCCGCGGGATCGCCGGAGATCAGCAGGCGGCGCTGATCGGTCAGGCGTGCTTTCGTCCCGGAATGGTGAAGTCGACTTATGGGACGGGATGCTTCGCTCTCGTCAACACGGGCGACAAGGCGGTCGAGTTGACCCACAAGCTCCTGACGACGATCGCCTATCAGTTCGGCGGCGCGCGCACCTATGCGCTCGAAGGTTCGATCTTCTCGGCGGGCGCGACCGTGCAATGGTTGCGCGACGGTCTCGGCGTTCTCGCGACCGCTGCGGAAGCAGGCGAACTGGCGGCGAGCGCCGACCCCCGACAAGAGGTCTATCTGGTGCCGGCCTTCACTGGCCTGGGCGCTCCCCATTGGGACAGCGAGGCCCGCGCCGCGATCTTTGGATTGACTCGCGGCGCCACGCGCAAGGAGATCGTGCGCGCGGCGCTCGAAAGCGTCGGCTATCAAACGCGCGACCTCATCGACGCGATGCGCGCGGACGCGCGGGGTTTGTGGGAGGGGGATTTCGCTTCGGTCATCCGTATCGACGGCGGAATGAGCGCCAGCGACTGGACGATGCAATTCCTCGCCGACATGTTGAACGCTGAGGTCGACCGCCCCGAGATTTTCGAGACCACTGCGCTGGGCGCGGGCTATCTCGCCGGTTGGCAAGCGGGCCTCTACCCCGGTCCCGAGCAGTTTTCGCTCACCTGGCGACGGCAGGCGAGCTTCAAGCCGTCGATGGCGCCAGGCGAACGCGAATCCCGCTATCGCGGCTGGCGCGACGCCGTCGCCCGCACCGTTCTGCGGCCGGAGACCTAGAGTCATGCGGGTCGTGTTTCGCTGCGATCCTGCGATCGAGCCTGAGTTGCTGCGCCCCATCCCGGCGCGTGCGGCGTTGCCGGATTGGCTGCGCGCGATGCCGCGGACCGCCTTCTCGGACCTGCACGGCCAGGAGGTGCGGACGGTCAAGCAATGCCCGCCCTTCGTCGACGCCATGTCGCATGGCTTCATCATTCCCCTGCCCTGCGACGTCACCGTTCACGACGGCGTTCTGTCCTGGGATTGGGACCATCCCGCTCTGACCGTCGAAGCCCATCCGCGCTCGCCGGTCAGCTTTCATGTTCCCGCGCAAGTCGCGGGCACGCCATTTTACGATCCCGAAGTTGCGATCGTGAAGTTCAACAGCTTCTGGACGATCGAGCTCGAGCCGGGCTACTCGCTGTTCGCCACTCATCCTGTGAACCGGGCGGATCTGCCGTTCCGCCTGTTGACCGGGATCGTGGACAGCGATCGCTTCACCGATGTCGGCATTTTGTTTCCCGCCGTTTGGACGGATGCGAATTTCGAAGGCGTGCTGCCCCGAGGCACGCCGGTCGCGCAGTGCTTCCCGATCCTGCGCGAGGCGCTCGAGCTTCAATTCCAGCCCTTCTCGGCGGAAGAAGCGGGGCGCTACGAATTCGACCGCCAACACCCTGCTCTCACATCCCGGCGCCTATCGACGGCGATTTCGAGTGCGGCGCGAGCGATCAGGCTTCAAGCGAACGGCGCAGTCGAGCTAAGTCAAGCCAAAGGCGGCCTTTCTTGGCTGACGTCAGCGCCTGGGCGATGCGACCGAACGTATCGGGTCGAAGTTGCATCGCGCGTCGATAGGAATCCATCGCGGCGTCGAGATCGCCGGAGTTTTGCAAATTGAGTCCCAGGTTGACGTGGGCTTCAGGAACGTCTGGCTGCGCCTCGATGCTGCGCCGATAGGCCAGAATCGCGCCCGGCGTATCGCGCAAGTCTTCACAGACCAATCCGAGCGCGAACCACGCGCGGCCATCGCTCGGCCGAAGAGTGAGGGCCCGTTCAAGCTCGATGCGGGCCGATTGGAGTTCGCCCAATCTGTCGCAGGCAGGAGCCAAGCGCCACTCTGGCTTCGACAAGATCGGGCGCCGCCTCAAGCGCCCGTCGAAAAGCGACGATCGCCTCCCGGGGACGGTTGATCGTCTGAAGCGCGGCGCCGAATCGCGCGTGGTCCAATGGATCGGCTGAAGAGTCATGAGCGCGCGCGAAGGCGAGCGCGGCCGGTTCCGCATGCCCTGCTTTGCGGAGAGCGTTCCCGACCTCGCGCCAGCCCTCGACAAAGTTCGGAAAGCGGAGCAGCAAATCTTCAAAGACCGGCCAGGCTTTCGCATCGCCCGCTTCAATGAGCGTCACGCAACTCAGGAAGGCGAACTCCGGCCGATCAGGGGCAGCGCGGCCGGCGCGGTCCAACCACAGCCTCGCTTGCGCAAGGTCGCCCGCCGCGCGCGCCGCGCGCGCCGCCAGGATCAACGTCGGCGAATGATCCGGGCGCAAACTCAGGCTGGAGTTCGCCCAGCGCGTGGCGTCGTCAACGCGTCCGCCCCGGAGCGCGATTGTCGCCGCCAGTTGATGCGCCGCCGGGTCCCGCGGAGCCGAATTCAGGATCCGGTTGCACAGGACTTCCGCTTTCTCGATCCTCCCGGCGCGGAGTTCAGCCAAAGCGTTCTCAAACGCGGACTGTCGATTCTCTCGTGGCTCTGTCATCGAATCCTGGAATCGATGACCTGATCCGCGTTAAGAACAGCAAAATCGCCATATAAGAAGCGCGCGAATAGACGACCGGCCGAAAGGCCGGTCAACCGGTGAAAAGGATCGAAAGACTGGGGATCGCGAAATACGAGGCCAATCCGCTGGGGGGCTGGGCGGTTCCCTGCAATTATGTGTAAGAAGAGGGGCGCGCCCCTCTCAGAGGGCGCCAACAGGAGGAAGCGCATGAATGTGAGATCCACCATCGCCGGTCTCAGAGGTGAGCCGATATCGCGGCGCGGACTGATCGTGTCCGCCAGCGCCGCAGGCCTCGCGGCCGCCGCCCGCCCTTATGGCGCTTTCGCCGCAGGGCCCGAGGCGACGCTCAAGGTCGGCTTCGTCAGCCCGCGCACCGGCAAGCTTGCCGGATTCGGCGAGACCGACGGCTATATTCTCGAACTCGCCCGCAAGGCGCTCGCTTCCGGCCTGAAGGTTGGCGACAAAACGTATGGCGTCGACATCCTCGACCGCGATAGCCAGTCCGATCCCTCGCGCGCCGGTCAATTGGCCAAGACGCTGATCAATTCCGACAAGATCGACATGATGCTGGTCATCTCGACCCCCGAAGTGATCAATCCGGTCGCTGACGCGTGCGAGGCGGCGGGGGTGCCCTGCATGTCGACGGTCATGCCGTGGGAGGCCTGGTATTTCGGGCGCGGCGCCAAGCCCGGCCAGCCCTCGCCGTTCAAGTGGACCTATCATTTCGGCTTCGGCGGCGGCGAGTTCTTCAAGGCCTATGTCTCGCAATGGAACCTGATCCCGACCAACAAGAAGGTCGGCGTGCTCTATCCCAACGACGCCGACGGCAATGCGATCCGCGAGAATCTCGCTCCTGCCCTCGCCAAGGCGGGCTTCACGATCATCGATCCGGGCGCTTACGAGGACGGCACGACCGACTATTCCGCCCAGATCGCCAAGTTCAAGGCCGAGAAATGCGAGATCTTCAACACCTTCCCGATCCCGCCCGACTTCGCCGCCTTCTGGCGCCAGGCCGCCCAGCAGGGCTACACGAAAATGGTCAAGATCGCCCAGATCGCCAAGACCGGGCTGTTCCCCTCCGAAGTGACCTCGCTCGGCAATCTCGGCTATAATCTCGCCAGCGCCGCCTACTGGCACAAAGCCTTCCCCTACAAGTCCTCCCTCACCGGCATCGGCGGCGACGAACTCGCCGACGGCTACGAGAAGGCGTCCGGCAAGATGTGGACGCAGCAGCTCGGCGCGACGCTCGCGCTGTTCGACGCGGGCGCGGCCGCGCTTTCGGCGAGCAGCGATCCGCAGACCAAGGCCTCCGTCGCCAAGGCGATGTCGACCCTGAAGACCGTCACCATCGACGGCCCGATCGACTTCACCTCGGGCCCGGTGCCGAACGTCTCGCCGGGGCCGATCATCGGCACGCAATGGGTGAAGGCGAAGGCGGGCTCGAAGTTCCCGCTCGACTATCCGGTGACCGAGAACGCGACCGACCCGAAGGTTCCCGTCCAGGCGAAGCTCAGGCCGTTCAACAGCTGACCCCTGCAAGGGGACGGGGATGTCCGGCGCCCGCGCCGGCGACCTTCTGCTTCAGGCGGAAGGCCTGACGAAGAGCTTCGGCGCCCTTCTGGTGCTCGATCGCGTCGACTTTTCCGTCCGCGCCGGCGAGGCGGTCGGCGTGGTCGGGCCGAACGGGGCGGGCAAGACGACGCTCTTGAGCCTGCTCGTCGGCGCGCATGCGCCGACCGGCGGGCGGGTGCGCTTTCTCGGCGAGGACGTCACCTTCGCGCCGACGGCCGAGCGCTGCCGGCGGGGGCTTGCGCGCACGCATCAGATTCCGAGGCCCTTCAGCGGCATGACGGTGTTCGAGAATGTCTTCACCGCAGCCTCCCATGGCGGCGGGCTCGTGCGGGAGCGCGCCTATGAGCAGGCGATCGACTCGCTTGCGCTCACCGCCATGACGGGGGTCGCCAACCGGCGCGCCGAGACGCTCGGCCTCATCGACCGCAAGCGGCTCGAACTCGCCCGCGCGCTCGCGACCGGCCCGGCGGTGCTGCTCCTCGATGAGATCGGCGGCGGCCTCACCGACGCCGAGGCCAACGAGCTCGTCGACATCATTCTGGAACTGAAAGCGCGCGGGATCGCGATCGTGTGGATCGAGCATATCGTGCATATCCTGCTTAAAGTGGCCGAGCGCCTCGTCTGCATGGACGCGGGGCGGATCATCGCGGACGGCGCGCCCGAGAGCGTGATGGCCGATCCGCGCGTGATCGAGGCCTATCTCGGCGGAGGCGTGGTGTGACGCTGCTTTCGGTCGAACGCCTCGAAGCGCGCCATGGCCAGCTCAAGGCCGTGCGGGGGGTGAGCCTTTCCATCGACAAGGGGGAGACGGTCGCGCTCGTCGGCGCGAACGGGGCGGGCAAGACCACGCTTCTGCGCGCCATCGCCGGGGCGCACCGGATCGCAGCCGGCGCCGTCGCCTTCAAGGGCGAGGACATCAGCGCAACAAGCGCCCACGCCCGCGCGGCCCTGGGCCTGGCCCTCGTGCCCGAAGGCCGGCGCCTGTTCGCGCGCCTCACGGTCGAGGAAAACCTCCTGCTCGCGCGCTACGCCGGGCGGACGGGGGCCTGGACGCTCGACGCGGTCATGGAGGCCTTTCCCAATCTCAAGGAGCGCCGTCGCTCGCTCGCCGGCACATTGTCGGGCGGCGAGCAGCAGGCGACCGCGATCGGGCGCGCGCTGATGATGAACCCGGACCTCCTGCTCCTGGACGAGGTGTCGCTCGGCTTATCGCCTCTGATCGTCGATCGCCTTTACGCCCGGCTCGAGGCGCTGAAATCGTCCGGCGTCGCGATGCTGCTGGTCGAGCAGGACCTCAGGCGCGCCATGGCGACCGCGAGCCGCACCATCTGCATGCTGGAAGGCGCGATCGCGATCGAAGGGCCGACCAGCGCGCTCAGCCGCGAACAGGTTACGGAAGCTTATTTCGGCCTCAAACGATCGTCGCTCAGCAAGGCGCCGCCGCATTGATCTTCCTCAACCAGATCATTCAGGGCGTGCTGCTCGGCGGCTATTACGCGCTGATCGCCTGCGGGCTCTCGTTCATGTTCGGGGTCATGGGCGTCATCAATCTCGCCCATGGCAGCCTCGCGGTGCTGGCGGGCTATGCGCTGTTCGTTCTGGCGGACCGCTTCGGAATCGAGCCGTTTCTCGGCCTCTGCCTGGTCGCGCCGGCGATGGCGCTGGTCGGCTGGGCGCTTCAGCGCCTGGTGCTCGAGCGCAGTGCGCGCGGCGGGCTGCTCGTGCCCGTGCTCTCGACCTTCGGGCTCTCGATCATCATCGACAATCTCCTGTTCGAGGGCTTCGGCGCCGACACCCGTTCGCTCGCCCCCTTTATCGGCGATCTCTCCTATGACAGCTGGTCGCTCAGCGACACGATCGCGATCGGCAAGCTCGCGGCGCTGACCATGGCGGTCGCGGTCGTTCTGCTCGGCGGCATCCAGACCTTCCTCAACCGCACCCCGATCGGGCGCGCGATCCGCGCGACCGCGGAGGACCCCGACACGGTCGGCCTCATCGGCGTCAACGCGCGGCGCGTCAATGCGATCGCCGCCGCGATCGCGCTCGCGACGGTCGCGGTCGCCGGCGCCTTTCTCGGCATGCGCGCGACCTTCGATCCTTACGCCGGCGCGGCCCAGCTCATCTTCGCCTTCGAGGCCTCGGTGATCGGGGGAGCCGGATCGCTATGGGGGACGCTCGCCGGAGGAATCGTGCTCGGCGTCGCGCAAAGTCTGGGCGCGCTCGTCAATCCGCAAGGCTTCTTCATCGCCGGCCACTTCACCTTTCTCGCCGTCCTGTTCGCGCGCCTGTTCTTCGGCGACCTCGGCCAGCGCGTCAGGACGGCGCTCATCGGGAGACGCAATTCGTGAGCGCAAGCGCCCCCGCCGCGGTCGAACGCTGGACGCCCGAGTCGCGCATCGCGATCGTCGCGGCCGCTCTCATCGTCGCCGTCCTCGCGGTCGGACCGGCCATCTTCAGCGCCAACGCCGTCGACAAGCTCACGACGCTGTTCATCTATGTGATCCTGGCCCTGATGTGGAACGCGCTGGTCGGGTTCTGCGGCCTGGTGTCGATCGGCCAGCAGGCGTTCTTTGGGCTCGGCGCCTATGCCGCCATCCGCCTCGCCAATTGGGGGGTCGGCGTCTACCCGTCGCTGTTTCTTGGCGCGCTCATCGTCGGCGCGCTGTCCTGGCCCCTGTCGATCGTGATGCTCAGGCTGAAAGGGCGGCGAATTCGCCATCGGCATGTGGGTCGTGTCGGAACTGGCGCATCTCTTGGTCAATCTCGACACGCTCGTGCGGGGCGAAACCGGCACCTCGCTGATCGAGCTCGACGCCTATACGAGCGGAAACCGCCGAGCGCTCACCTATTGGTGCGCGCTCGGCGCGATGGCCGGCCTGTTGGCGATTGTCTTCCGCCTGCTGCGCAGCCCGCTCGGCGCGGCGATCCAGGCGATCCGCGACAATGAGGAGGCGGCGGAATCGATCGGCGTGCGGGTCATGAGCGCCAAGCGGCTCGTCTTCACCCTCGCCGCTTTTGGCGCGGCGCTGGCGGGCGCGCTCTGGGTGGCGACGGCGCTCACCTTTCAGCCGAAGGCTTATTTCAGCCCGCTGTGGACCGCCTACATGATCTTCATGGCGCTGGTTGGCGGATTGGGGACCTTCGAGGGGGCGATTCTCGGCGCAATCATCTTCTTCGCCATCGAGACGTGGTTCGGCGACATGGGCGTCTGGTATCTCGTCGGCCTTGGCGCGACGGCGCTCATTTTTGCGCTTCTCTTCCCGCGCGGGATCTGGGGCTGGGTCGAGGACCGCACGTCGCTCAGGCTCCTGCCGGTCGGCTACCGTCTGCGGTCCGCCAGCCCGGAAGGAACGCGGACTCAAGACATCAGCGGACCTGGGAGGGGAGGCTGACATGCTGCTGGGAAAGACCATCGTCATCACCGGAATTTCATCCGGAATCGGCGCGCGCGTCGGTGAACTCGCCCAGGCGCTCGGCGCCGACATCATCGGCGTCGACATCAATGAGCCCAAGCGGCCGCTCGACGCTTTCATCAAGGCGGATATCGGCTCGGCTCAAGGCGTAGCCGAGATCGTGCAGACGCTGCCGCAACGCTTTGACGCGCTGTGCAACGTCGCCGGCGTTTCGGGCGCGATCGGCGCGGCGCGAACGCTCGCGATCAATTTTTATGGGCTTCGGGAATTGACCGAGGCCCTCGCGCCGCGGCTGCGCGAGGGCGGCGCCGTGGTCAACGTCGCCTCGATCGCCGGCTACGGCTGGCGCGCCAATCTCGAGCGCGCCAAGGCGTTTACGGCCGCGCCCGGGTTTCCCGATCTCGCCAAGCTCATCGCCGCCCATCAGGTTCCAGACGGGGAGGCCTATCCGCTGTCGAAGGAGCTCCTGCTGCTATGGACGATGCGGGCCGCGCATCGGCCGTTGTTCAAGGACCGCGGATTGCGAGTGAACGCCGTGAGCCCCGGCCCGGTGGCGACCCCGATCCTCAAGGAATTCCGTCAGATCTTCGGCGATCCGCGCGTTGACGACGACATCGCGCGGGTCGGCCGCGCCGGGTCCGCGCCCGACATCGCGCCCGCCGTGCTGTTCCTCTGCTCGGACGGCGCCCGTTGGATCAACGGCGCCAATCTGCCGGTCGACGGAGGCCTCGAAGCCTCGATCAACGCGACGGTTCTCGGATTCTAAAGTCTAAGCGAGGGCGAGGCGCAGCATCTGATAGGAATAGGGCGGCAGCCTGGCGGTTAGGCGTTCGTCCTTGACCTCGGCGCCCGATCCCTTCTTTGGCGCAACGGCGAGGGGCGCGCTTAAGGTGTTCACGGCTTCGAGCTCAGCGTTGGTCATCACCTGGTGATCCGAGATCCTGGCCTTGCCAAATCCTTGCAGGTCGAGCTCGAGGTCGAGCGACTCGCTGGCGTGCCGGTTGACGGCGAAAAACGTCAGCGTGCGGCTTGCCTCGTCGTGAACGCCGGAGATGTCGAGATACGGAACGTTGTCGGCGACCTCGGAATCGTAGCCGGGCGACTTGACGCTGAGCTCGAAGCGCTTCGCCGCGCCCGTAAACGGAGGCGAAGAAATAGGGATAGTAGATCGTCTGCCGCCACGCCGCGCCGCCGGGCTCGGTCATGATCGGCGCGATGACGTTCACCAGTTGCGCGATGCAGGCGATCTTCACCACGTCGGAGCGGCGGATGAAGGTGTTGAGGATGCAGCCGACCTGGAGCGCGTCCTCGAAATTGTAGATGTCCTCGAGCAGGCGCGGCGCATGCGGCCATCCCTTGGCGCCGCCGAGGATCTCGCGATCCTGCGCGTTCGAGTGATACCAGACGTTCCATTCGTCGAAGGAGATCGTCACCCGCTTGCGGCTGCGCTTGTTGGCGCGGACGAATTCGATCGTCGAGGCGACGGCGCTGATATAGGCGTCGAGCTTGGCGTTGAGCGCGAGATATTCGGCGGTGTTCTTGGCTCGATTGGCGAAATACATATGCAGCGAGATGTGATCGACCGCGTCGTAGGTGTGCTCGAGGACGATCCGCTCCCACTCGGGATAGGTCTTCATATCGGAGTTCGACGAGCCGCAGACGATGAGCTCGAGCGAACGGTCGAAGGCGCGCAGCGTCTTCGCCACCTCGTTGGCGAGGCGGCCATATTCATCCGCCGTCTTGTGGCCGACCTGCCAGGGCCCATCCATCTCGTTGCCGAGGCACCAGTGCTTGACGCCGAACGGTTCGGCGCGGCCATGCGCCTTGCGCAGGTCGCCCCACGCGCTGCCAGTCGGGCCGTTGACGTATTCGACGAAATTGCGCGCGTGATCGAGTCCGCGCGAACCGAGATTGATGGCCAGCATCATCTCCGTTCCTGCGGATTGGCACCATTGCGGCGAACTCATGCACGCCGACCTGGTTGGACTCGGACGTGTGCCACGCGAGATCGAGTCGGGTCGGCCGCTTCTCGCGCGGGCCGACCCCGTCTTCCCAATTGTAGGCCGAGACGAAATTGCCGCCGGGATAGCGAACGATCGGAACCTTGAGTTCGCGAACGAGGTCAATGACGTCCCTGCGCATCCCGTTGGCGTCGGCGCTTTTATGATCGGGCTCGTAGATGCCGGTGTAGATCGCCCGCCCGAGGTGCTCGAGAAAGGCGCCGTACAGGCGGTCGTCGATTTGTCGCGATCCGGTAGTCCCGATTGGCGATGACCGAGGCGCGCATCATTCCCTCCATCAATATCAAGAAGTTGGATATATTGGAGCCTCTTCCCGACGCCGCGTCAAGCTGCGCCTTGATGGGCGGCGAGGCGATATTTTGCCAATAGAAACCTGGAAGAAGCCTCGGTCGAGCGAAGGCGCTTCAGCGGCGGCTCCCAAATTGTTCCATGCACTCTATATCAAATTTGCTGATTGAAAATCCTTGGCGCCTCGCGCTTTCCTCGCTACCATTCCCATAAGGCTTCCCGAAGACGCAGAGTCCAGAACCGAGCGCCTGCGACGGAGAAGCCGCTGGGCCATTTTTTGGGAGGAAGTCGAGATGATCCGCAAAGTCCTTTACGCGACACTGGCGAGCTTGGCGCTGACTGTCGGCGCGGCGCGCGCTGAAGACACCATCGTGTGGTGGGATTTTCTGAGCGGCGGCGACGGCGTTCGCATGAAGGCGATGCTCGACGAGTTCAACAAGGAGCACGACGGCAAGGTCAAGATCGACGCGACCACACTCGAATGGGGCGTGCCGTTTTACACCAAGGTGCAGACCTCGGCTGCGGTCGGCCAGGGCCCCGACGTCATGACCTATCATGAATCGCGCATGCCGCTCGGCATCTCGACCGGCGTCCTGAGCGTCCTTGCGCCCGAGGAACTCGCCGCCGCCGGCATCAAGGCGAGCGATTTCGGCCCGGCCAACTGGAAGGCGGCGCAAGGCCCGGACGGCAAGCAATATGCCGTGCCGCTCGATATCCACTCGATCATCCTCTACTACAACAAGGACCTTCTGAAGAAGGCCGGCCTGCTCGGCGACGACGGCAAGCCGAAGGGCCTCGACGGCGTGGCGAACTTCGACGCGGCGCTGGCGAAACTGACCACCAAGGACGTTTCCGGGCTTTCCGTTCCGAACGACGGCGGTTCCGGCTGGCGCATCTTCTACACGCTGCTCAACCAGCAGGGCGGCCAGTTCCTCAAGGACGGCAAGTTCCTCGACGGCGACAACCTCGACAAGGCGACCACCGCGCTGGCCGAGATGCAGAAGTGGACCAAGAACGACTGGGCGCCGACGAACACCGAATATCCGGCCTCGATCGCCCTCTTCACCTCCGGCAAGGCGGCGATGCACATCAACGGCGTCTGGGAAGTGCCGACGATGGTCGACCTCGCCAAGAAGGGGCAGCTCTTCGACTGGGGCGCGATCCAGATTCCGGTCCTCTTCGCCCAACCCGCGACCTGGGCGGATTCGCACTCCTTCGCCATCCCCGACCGCAAGGGCAATCCAGTGAGTCCCGAGAAGCGCAAGCTCGTGCTCGACACGATCCACTGGTTCAACGTCCATTCGATCGAATGGGCCGCCGGCGGCCATATCCCCGCCTATCTGCCGGTGCAGGACAGCCCGGCGTTCAAGGACCTGAAGCCGAACTCCGACTACGCCTCGCTCGCCAAGACCGCGGTCTTCGACCCGGTCTCGATCTACGCCGGCGTCGCCTCGCCGGTCTACGACGCGGCGGGCAACTATATGATTCCCGCGATGCAACGGCGAGATCGCGCCGGCCGACGCCGCCAAGAAGATTCGCGATGACCTGCAGGCCCTGGTGAAGTAGATCGAATGACCCAATCCGAGCCCCGCTCCGGCCGAGTCTCGACGGCTCGCCGGAGCGGGCTGCGGATCGCGAGACGCCCGTGGCGATGATCAGAAGCACGCGCAGCGAATAGTTTGACGGCCGCCGTTCTGATGGCGCCGTTCGTCGTGATCTACGCCGTACTTTTCATCTACCCGACGATCATGATGGTGGAGCTCAGCTTCACCAACGCCCCGCTTGATCGGTCCGGGCAAATGGGTCGGGCTTGACAATTACTTCAGGCTCGCCTCGGATCGATCTGTTTTCGACGGCCGTCTGGAACACGATCTATTTCGTCATCCTGATCGGTCATCCCCGGGACAATTCTGGCGCTCGTCATCGCGCTCGGGGTCAATCGCCTCAAGGGCTGGATGCAGAGCCTCGTGCTCGCGGCCTTCTTTCTGCCCTACATCCTGCCGGTGTCGGTCGTCTACCGGATCTGGGGCTGGATGTTCGACAAGGACTTCGGCATCGCCCAATATCGTCATCGCGCCCTTCAATGGCGGCCAGCATCTCTCGGTGTTCCGCACGGTCTCGCTGTTCATGCCGGCGGTCGCCTTCATCACGGTCTGGTGGTGCCTCGGCTTCAGCGTGCTCCTGTTCATCGCCGGCTTGCGCAACATTTCGAGCGAAATCTACGAAGCCGCCGAGCTCGACGGCGCCGGCCGCTGGCTCCAGTTCCGCCGCATCACCTGGCCCCTGATCTGGCCGGTCACCGTGCTCGTCTTCACCATCCAGCTCATCCTGCAGCTCAAGATCTTCGACCAGGTCTATCTGTTCACCCAGGGCGGCCGCATCGACGCCAACATGGTCATGGTCTTCAGTACATTCTCCGAGCAGGCGTTCCAGCTCAACAAGGGCGGCCTCGGCGCGGCTGCCGCGGTCGTCCTGTTCGTCGTCATCGTGGTCGCTGTCGGTGCTGCAGTTCCAGCTCTTGCGCGCGCGAGGACGAGCGATGAGCGCGTCCGTTCAGAGCGTCGACGATGGTCGCCGCCCCGCTGCGCCGGGCGGCTCGCGCGACTCGCACCGCTCGACGCTCGCCGGGCTTGTCATCACGATCGTCACGCTTGATCGGCGCGATCATCTGGGCCTTTCCGCTCTATTGGGGCCTGGTCACGACGTTCAAGCCGGAGTACGAGATCGTGCGGCCGGGCGTCCATCTGTGGCCGGAGCACTTCACGTTCGAGAACTACGTCCACGTCCTGCTGCAGACCAAGATCGGCTTCTGGTACATCAATTCGCTCATCACCTCGGGCGGCGGTCACCGTCCTCGTCGTGGTCATGGCGGCGGGCGCCGGCTATGCGATCTCGCAGCTCGACTTTCCCGGCCGGCGCCTCTTCTGGTGGATGATCCTGGCGAGCTTCATGGTGCCGATCCCGGCGCTGATCGTCAACCATTTCATCATGATGAGCCAGCTTCGCGCTGATCAACACCTGGCCGGGCGTGATCGCGCCGCAGCTCATCGCGCCGGTGACCGTCATCATCTACAAGCAGTTCTTCGATTCGGTGCCGAAGGATTTCCGCGAGGCGGCGGTGATCGACGGCGCCAACGACTTCCAGCTCCTGTTCCGCATCTATCCTGCCGATGAACTGGGGCATCACCACCGCGCTCGCCATCATCACCTTCATCGGCGCCTGGAACCTGTTCCTCTGGCCGTTCCTGGCGGTGAGCTCGGAGAGACAAGATGAACATCACCGTCGGCATCACCCAGGTCCATGACGCCTTCGGCGTCTCACTACGCGCGCGACCTCGCCGTCGCGATGCTGGCGGCGCTGCCGGTCGCGCTCGTCTATCTCATCTTCCAGCGCCGGGTGACGCAGGCGATCATGCTGTCGGCGGGAATCAAGGGATGAGCGCAGCTGACGCGACGAGCGGGAGCGAAGCCGCCGCGGCGACCGCATGTCGAACTGCGCCGGGTCACGAAGCGCTACGGCGCCGTGACGGTCATTCCCGATCTCAGCCTCAAGGTCGACAAAGGGTCGTTCACCGCGCTGCTCGGCCCCTCCGGCTGCGGCAAGTCGACGCTGCTGCAGGATGATCGCCGGACTCGAGGAGATCACCGCCGGCCAGTGCTTCATCGACAACGTCGACGTAACCGACGTGCCGCCGGCGCAGCGGCGCATCGCCATGGTGTTCCAGTCCTACGCGCTCTATCCGCATATGACGGTGAGGCAGAACATCGCCTTCTCGCTCTCCGTCGCCGGCCAGCCGAGAAGGATTCAAAACGAGCGGGCGCTCGAGGTCGCCCGCATCCTGCAGCTCGAGCCCTATCTCGATCGTCGTCCGGCCGAGCTGTCGGGCGGCCAACGCCAGCGGGTGGCGATCGGCCGGGCGCTCGTGCGCAAGCCCGAGGTTTTCCTGTTCGACGAGCCGCTTTCCAACCTCGACGCGAAACTGCGTGTGCAGATGCGCCTTGAACTGGCGAAGCTCCATGCCGAGCTCGGCACGACGATGATCTATGTGACGCACGACCAGACGGAGGCGATGACTCTCGCCGACAAGATCGTTGTTCTCGACAAGGGGGTCATCTCGCAGGTCGGCTCGCCGCTCGAGCTTTACAACGCGCCGGCGAATAAGTTCGTCGCCGCCTTTATCGGTTCGCCCGGCATGAATTTTTTCGGCGTCGACATCGCCGCGATGAACGGTCGAACGGCGAGCGTGGTTCTGCCGGGAGGGCGAACTGGCCGAGGTCGGCGTCAGGACCAGCCGCCGGCGCCGGCTCGGCCGAGCTCGGCGTGCGGCCGGAGCATCTCGCCATCGTCGATCCGAACGATTCCCGACGCCGCCTTCGCCGGCGCCATCGCGATCATCGAACATCTCGGCAATTCGACGATCCTCTACGTCGATACGCCGGCCGGTCAACTGATCGTCGAAGGCGAAGGCAATCTCGACGCGAAATCGGGTCAAGCTGTGGGACTGAGGCTCGACGAGGGCCATGCCCGCCTGTTCGGCGAAACCGGAGCGGCGCTCTGACTGCGCGATGGCGGCGGCGCCTTCCGGCGCTCACGACTCCGTCATCAGTCTCAGCACGATGTCCTGGTCGTAATTGCCGAACCCGCGGCCGAAGATGTTGACGCCGCCCGGATGGCGCGCGTCCGGCTTGACCTCGATCCGAACCCGAATCGAATGGTGGGCGGAGAAGTCGAGATCCTTCGAAGTCAGCGACGAGATTTTCACGCCGTCGACGAACGCGCCGTCAGGCGTCACTCTCCAGCTCTTCAGCATGCCGTACTGGCTGCCCTTCAGCTTCCACCAGTCGGGCGTATAAAGACCCCGCTGATCGCCGAAATCCCCGGGGCTGGTCCACACCCCGAGCTCCCGGCCATTGACCGCAACGGTGATGTCGGACGGCCAGTCGGAGGCGGTCCCGGGAACCTCGGAGGAAAGTTCGAACGACAACTCAAGCGCCGTGATGGCCTTGCCGACGTGACGGGCGTTATTGGGAAATTGATACTCGACGAAGCCGCGCGTGAACCACATGAGCCCCGCATTCATCCTGTCGGGATCGAGGAAGGTTCCGGGCACGTCGAGGAGACCAATGACCCCCTTTGGCGAGCAAAGACCGCAAGGCGCGCTGACTTCGCAGCTGGTGTAGAGACCGATCGGCATCGCGACCTCGATGGCGTTGGCGTTGACGCCGCTGACATTGTCGCGGAGCATCACCAGGACCTCATCGAAGGCGGAGAAGCAGAGCTTCTGATTGCCCTTCCGTCCCTTTTGCGTTTCCGTCCGAATAAGACCGGCGCTCTCGAGGATCTGCAGATTGGACGAGACGGTCGATTGAGGAAGATTGAGCGCCTCGGCGATGTCGTTGACATTGAGACCGGGGCGACGGTGGAGCAGGCGCAAAATTCGCGCCCGCGCCGGTGAGGCCAAACCGCGCAAGACGTCCGGCCGCTCCGCGGGATCGATCACCAGGAAATTGCGCGACATTCTCCGGCCTGTTCGACTCCTGGCTTTTGTATCAGCTTTTCGGATAGTTTGATAATTCCCGCCCACGTCGGGTTCGCTCAGCAACAACACCGCGGAGGCCATGAAATGGATGTTGATTCCGTGGGTCGTCGCCCGACGCTGACGCTCGATGGCCGCTGGGACTTCGCATTCGAGGGCCCGACCGCGCGGCTCGACGGCGAGGGCCATACAATCCGCACGCCGGGGATCTGGCAGACCCGATTTCCAGCGTTGCGCAACGCGCAGGGGACGGGCCGCTATCGGCGCAGCGTCCAAATCCCGGCGGACTGGGCGGCCAAGAGCATTCACCTCATCATGGAAGGGATCTTCCACGAGTCGGTGATCTTCGTGGATGAGGTCGCGGTCGCCGTTCATGGCGACGGCTGGACCCCGATCGAAGTTGACCTGACGCGCGCGATCGCCGGCAAGACCTCGTTCGTCCTCGGCGTCGACGCGCAAGTCCCCGACGATCGCAATGGCGGGCGCTTCAGCCAATCGCTCGCGGCCAAGCAGGACTGGTACGGGGTCCAAGGCGGAATCTGGAAGTCCGCGCATTTGGAGGCGCGAGACCCAATCCACATCGCCGGAGCCACCGTGCGAACATCGTTCGACCTCAAGACGGGCTTTGTGTCTGTAAGGGGTGAGTTATCGCGCGCCGCCCCCGCGACGTCTCTGCAGGTCACGCTTTCGCGTGGCGGCAGGGCGGTCACGCGCCTCACTAGTCATTTCCGATCGGAACGATTCCTTGCGTCTCTCGCGTTTCCTCGAGCTGAAGCCTGGTCGCCGGAAGCGCCCAACCTTTACGATCTCGCCATCGAACTCATCGTAGGCGACAAGGTTGTCGATTCGACCGAGAGAACCGTCGGGTTTCGGCGCTTCGAGGCGAAGGACGGGCGCCTCATGCTCAACGGCGAACCCTTTTACATGTTCGGGGCCCTCGATCAGGACTGGCATCCCGAGGAGGAATGCCGTCCACCGAACGCCGAATTTCTCGAGCAGCGCTTCGCCAACGCCAAGGCGATGGGCCTCAACACCTTGCGCTGCCACGTCAAGATTCCCGACCCGCTCTATTTCGATCTCGCCGACCGGCTCGGTCTCATCGTCTGGCTCGATATGCCCTACATGCAGTTCCTCGCGCCGGCGACACGCGAAGCGTTGCAGCGCGTGTTCCGGACGTCCGTCGCAACGCACGCGCATCATCCCTCGATCGCAATCTGGACTCTGTTCAACGAGGGATGGGGTATCGATCTCGACGACAATCCGGACGACCGGCGCTGGCTGATCGAGACCTTCGATTGGGCTAAGACGCTGATCCCCGACAGCCTGCTTGTCGACAATTCCCCCTGCTTTCCACGCAACTACCACCTCAAGACCGACATCGAGGACTTCCATTGGTATAACGGCTTCCCCCATCAGAACGACGCTTTTGCCGCGACGACGAGTGACTTCGCAGGCCGCGCGGCCTGGACCTTCTCGCCGCATGGCGATGCAGAGCGGCGCGGCGACGAGCCGCTGATCTGTTCGGAGTTTGGCGTCTGGGGTCTGCCCCATCCGCGCGAG
Organism: uncultured Alphaproteobacteria bacterium; assembly: GCA_963802615.1. GTDB lineage: Bacteria > Pseudomonadota > Alphaproteobacteria > Rhizobiales > Beijerinckiaceae > Roseiarcus. The sequence goes on along the minus strand of CAWDKC010000056.1, from coordinate 13,607 downwards.
ATCCTGGAGGCGGACGGAAGCGAGCCATGGTGGTTCGAGAGCGGGCATGACTGGAATCTCGGCGCCGCCTATCCGCATGGGCTCGAGACGCGCTTTCGCGACGCGCAGCTTGCGCCCATCTTTGGCGACCTCGATGGCTTTGTGAGCGCGGCGCAGGAGCTTCAATATCGCGGGCTCAAGCGCCAGATCGAGACGCTGCGCTGGGAGCCGTCAATCTCCGGCTATGTCATCACCGAGCTCAACGACGTCCAGTGGGAATCGAACGGCCTCATGGACGTTCAAAACCATCCGCGCGCTTTCGCCGAGCGGTTGGCCGACCTGCAACGGCCGTGGCTCGTCATCGCGCGGACGACGCGCACGGCTATCCAAGCCGGCGAGCGCTTTGAAGTTTCCGTGCGGCTCGCAGGCGCCGCTCAGCTGCCCGATGGCGCGCGACTCAAATGGCGCTTCGCTGACGAAAGCGGCGAGGCCGCGCTGGGATCCGAGCCGACAGCGATTGCGCTCTCCGCCGGCGCCGCTGACGCGATCGCCATCGTTGCGCTCGAGCTCGAGGCGCGCGACGGCAAAGGCCGCATCCTGTCGCGCAATGCGCTGGAACTCTGCGTCGTCCCGCCGCTTGTCGGCGCGGCGCCGTCGCTGTTCCCCATCGACGGCGCCGCTTCGAACATGCTCGCCGCGATCGGGTGGCCGAACCGCGCCGCGACCGGCGAGGGCGCCGAGAAGTCTTGTCGCGACGCGGCTGACGACCGCAGTCCGCGAAGCGCTCATCGTCGGGCGCAAGGTTGTGCTCATCGCCAATTCCGCCGATGCGCTGATCGACCCGGACCGGAAATTGCCGCTCAACGACCGGCACAACTTCCCCATGATGGGGCTGCGCGAGCGCGCCGGCACGCCCTGGGACGGACAGTGGATGGGCGCGTTCACCTGGCGGCGCATGGAGGGCCCGTGGTCGGGCCTGCCCGGTGGTCCGATGCTCGACGAGCATTGGAGCGGGCTCTTGCCCAATCATGTGCTGACTGGCTTTCCCGCCACCGCCTTCGGCGGATTGGTCGATGCCGGCGTGGCGGTCGGCTGGCTGCATCACGCCGCCGCGTTTGTGAAGCGCAGCTTCCTCGGCAAGGGCTGGCTCACGGTGTCGACCTTCGACCTCGCCTCGCCTCAAGCCCAGGAAAATCCGCTGGCGCCGCATCTCATGAAGGCGCTTGCGGGGAGCTAAGGGTACGGCTTCCGGGACTCAAGCCCTCAACCTGGGGAAATGACAATGCGTCACGCAATCTTCGCCTCGATCGGCGCCGCCCTCATTCTCGCGCTCGGGCCTCTCCCAGCCTGCGCGCAGAGCAACCCGCCGCCAGGCGCTGCGTCGGCCGCAGCCATCCCGAGGACCGGCGCGGGCGCCGGATCGAACGCGGCCCGGACGCGTCACCGAGACACCCTGAATCGACAGAGAGCGCGATCGACTGCAGAGCATGCGCGCCAGATGCGCAAGGCCCGCCATTAATCTCACGCGAGCCAGGATCGAGCTTAGCTTAGGCGGTGTGGACGAATTTGATCAAGCAGCGGCCGGCGGCGAAGCTGACGATTGATCTGAAGTTCCTGGCTGTCTTTTCGCAGCGGAGGGCGACGCGCTTGAACCGCTTGAGGCGTCCGACGCCCTGCTCGATGCGGGCGCGGGCTTTGAAGAGCGGGCTTTGAAGAGGATGCGTGCGAAGAAGGCTGGCTTGTTCTCTTTTCGTTGGCCTTGTGGGGAATGACGGGAGCGATGCGGCGCGCTCTCGCGGCGTCCCGATTGGCCTTGCTGGGGTAGCCTTTGTCGAGAGATGACGGCGCGCGGCTGAATGTCGGGCCCGATATCGAGCAGGGTTTCGAAGTGACGCCCGTCGAACGCTTCGCCGCCAGTCAGATCGGCCGCCAGTCAGATCGATGGCGATGATGTCGCCGGAAGCGTCCGATTTTGCGTGGATTTTCGTGGTGCAGCCGCCGCGCGAGCGGCCGAGCGCCTGGACGTCTTGCCCCCCTTTGCTCCAGCCGCCGACACATGAGCGCGCGCGACGGTGGAGTCGAACATCTGAATAATCCCAAAGGCCTCTCTGACTGACTCCCGAAGGGGACTCCCACGAGGCGAGATTTCTGACTCCTTTCGCGCGGGAGATTCGCGCCATGCCATCAGCAGTGAGATTGCGAGAAGACTATCCGGCGGAAGAGCTTCGCACGCACGCTCGCGGGTCGAAGGACGTCAGCCAGAGCCGTCGTCTTCTTTCAGAGGGCGTCAGCCTTCGCCGGCACGCGCGCTTTACCGCCCCGGATACCAGTATGCGGCCTGCGGCTTGGTGCGGTCGACGACGACGAACTGGTTGGCGAACACCCGGTAGGTCGGGCTCCAGTCGCCATCCGGCCATTGCACCCGGATCTCCGCGCGCTCGGCCGTGCCGAGGCCGACATGGATGAAGCCTGCATGGCCTGAGGCGTCGCCGCCGCCGACGTCGACAAACCGGGTCTGGGTGCGCGTTCCCGTCTTGACGGAAATCCTGGCCCCGACCGCGTTGCGGTTGGGGTTGGGCTCGATCAGCCGGATCTCGCTCCAATTGCCCATCGGCAGCGGCGGGCCGTCGCCATGCTCTCGGGATTCTTGGCCCCGAGATTGCGCCAGAGCAGAGCGTTTGAGCCGCGATTGATCTGCAGGATGTCGAGCCGCCCGTCGAGGTTGAAGTCGGCGATCAGCGCGCCGCGGCCCTTGGCGTTGCAGGCGATGCCCGCTTCGTCGCCGGCTTCCGCGAATTTGCCGTTCCATTGGCCGAGCAGGAGATTGCTCGGATCGTAGGCGGCGAAGTCCGGCATCTGCTCGAGGTTGCCCTTGGAGACGAAGATGTCGCTGAGCCCGTCGTTGTTGAAGTCGGCGAATTCGGCGTGCCAGGCGGTCGAGGGCCGCTTGTCGCCGCCGGCATAGGGAATATGCGCGGTCACGCCGACTTCGCCTGCGATGTCGCGATAGACGGGCGCTTCGCCGCGCTCCGCCCCTTCGGGATCGAGCTTCTGCAGCTTCTCGTCGCCCATCGAGGTGAGGAAATATTCCGGATAGCCCGAGCCGTCGAGATCGCCTTCAGCGATGCCCATGCCGTAGATCGACAAATGCCGCCAGCCGTCGGCGCGCGAGTAGAGCCGTGGCGCCTTGCCCGGCTCGATGCGCCACATCTGCTCTTCGCCGCCGCGATAATATTGCCGGTCGTTGGAGACGCGCAGCGACGGCGTGCCTGACTTGTTCCAGTCGGTGAACAGCATCGAAAGCGCGCAGAAGCCGGGCGCGAGCGGCGTACGCTGCGAATAGTCGGGCTTGTCGCCGGCTTGAGGCCGAAAGAGCGAATTGTCCGCGCACGTGCCCCAGGGCGAGCCCGGCGCGTCGCGGTCGACGTAATGGCCGATCGCCAGCGTCGGGAATTTCTGCCCCGGCTCCCACTCGGCGGCGAACGAGGTGGTCCAGCCCGTATCGCCGTCGAAATTCCATTCGTGGTTGGCCAGCGCGAACGTGCAGTCGGGCCGCCCTTGAGCAGGAGATTGCCGCCGACCCTGAGCACGAACAGATCCATGTGGCCGTCGCCGTCGATGTCGAGCGGATAGGCGCCGATGACGTTGCGCAGGAGTTTCGGATCGGCGCCGATGTCGAGCGCCTTCTCCTCGAATTTGAGCGGCCCGCCGGCCTTGGATCTGTTGACGAACAGCCGCGCCGGATTCTTGCCGCCGGCGAGGAACACCGAGGGAAAGCCCGAGCCGTCGCAATCGAGCGCCGCGCCGCCGCCGCCGACGAAGAATTCCCACGGACCGTCATAGACGCTGTGGAGACCCGCCGCCTCGGCCTCTTCATGCATGAGCGGCACGTCGCCGAGCGGCCTTTGCCGCTCCTCGCCCGCCCGCGCCCCCACGAGGCCGACGAAAAGCGCGAGGATGCAGACAACGATCCGCATCATTGGGCCTCGATCACCAGCGAGCGCAGGAACGCGATGATGTCGTCGCGCTTGTCGGGGTCGAGCGCGTGATACGCATCGCGTGCGAAGCGCGCGTCTCCGCCATGCGCGGCGATGATTTCGTCGAGCATGCGGAACGAGCCGTTGTGACCATAGGGCGCGGTCGAGCCGACGCCCCAGAGCCGCGGCGTCAGGAACACGTCGCGCTCGACGAAGCGCTGCGCCTGCAATTCGTTGCCGAACGCATTGACCGTCTCGTCGACGATGAGATGGCGCTTGAGATCGCTGTAGAGGGGGATCAGCCACTCGCCCTTGTCGTTCTTCTGCAGCGTCTTGGCGAAGGGCAGGGCGCCAAGATCGATGCGGATCGGCGCCTTGACTTCGCCGGCGCGCAGCGTGCCCGCCATGTCATAGGGCGCGGGATCGGTGAAGACGAGCGACTTCAGCGGCAGCGTCTGCATGTGGCAGGAGGCGCAGCCGATCGCGTCGAACGTCTCGGCGCCCGCCTTGGCGGCCTGCGCGCCAATCGTCGGGCAGATCGGCCTTCACCGTCGGCGGCGGCAGCGTCGCCTGGAAGGCGACCAGAGCCGAGACGTCGCCGGCGGTGATCGCGTCGGGCACGCCGCTTTCGGCGAAGTCGTGGCTGCCGGTCCAGCGGACGCCGTACCGCTCGACCGCCTCCATGCCGTGGTGGGACGTTGAGCGCGTTGATGGTGAACTGCCGGAGCGAGGTGAACACGCCCTTGCGGCTGAACGGTCTCACGATCAGATCGGCGTCGACGCCGTCGATCGCGTCGAGATCGACGATGCCGTCGGGATGGGCGACGATCGAGCCGAACCGCACGCCCTTGGTCACGAGGTCCGCGCGCGCGTCCTTGGCCGTCGCGCAGGCCTCCGCGATCGCCGCGGCGCGGATCGCCTGCAAGTCCGCGGTCATCTCGCGCGCCAGCAGTTCGACGAGCCCCGCGCCCATCAGCGCGATCGTGTGCCGCTCGCTGGAGAACGACGGGTCGATCGAGTCGAACTGCGCGCTCTCGAACCCTTCCGAGACGAACGCATTGGCGACGTCGTCGGCCGAGCCGCCGATGACCGGATCGTTGTGGCAGCCGAAACAGGAATTCGAATCCGGCCCGCTGGTGCGGCTGAACGGCGGATTGACGCCGTTCTTGCGCTTGGTCGGGATGATCGCCTGCGTCGCCTTTGGCCGTCCCGCGCCGTCGACGGTGGTGAATTTCGCCTTGAACAGCTCGCGCCCGCGCTCGATCAGGGCGGGCAGGGCCGATGGGCCCGCCGCGGCGATCCGATCGAAATCGAGATGGGAGCCGGGCGGGAAGACGCGCTCATCCCAGCTTGCGCCCGACGCGGCTCCGACCGCGCTGAGCGCCGACGCCGCGCATAGAGCGATCGACACGCCCAAAAGCCGCTTCATGGTCCTCCCGTCGCTATGGTCGAAGGGGCGCGGCCAGCGCGCGCCCCGTAACCTTACCATTCTCATGTCCAGGGCGAGCCCCGCAAGCGCCGCAAACATTGGACTTTTGGCGCATTGACAGGGTCAGCGGGCCTCATCATTGTCCCGCAAGCGGAAATTGTCCGGCCTTCGGCTGGAGGGGCGCGCGCTTTTCTCGCGTCGCCGCCGGGTCCGTGGTTCGTACGGGAGGAAATCTATGAAATCACTGAAAAACTTGGCGATCGGAGCGGCGTTGCTGGCGTCGGCCAGCGTCGTCTCTTTCGCCGCGATGGCGAAAGACCTGACGGTCGGCGTTTCGTGGTCGAACTTCCAGGAAGAGCGTTGGAAAACTGACGAAGCGGCGATCAAGAAGGCGCTCGCCGCGCACAGCGCCAAATACATCTCGGCCGACGCGCAAGGCTCGCCGACCAAGCAGCTGACCGACGTCGAGGACCTCATCTCCAAGGGCGCCAATGTGCTCATCATCCTCGCCATGGATTCTGAAGCGATCCTTCCGGCGGTCAAGAAGGCGTCGGACGAAGGCATCCCGGTCATCGCCTACGACCGCCTGATCGAGAGCCCCAACGTTCTCTACATCACCTTCAACAACGTCGAAGTCGGCCGCATGATGGCCAAGGCGATCGAGGCCGCCAAGCCGGCCGGCAACTACGCCTTCATCAAGGGCGACAAGGGCGACCCGAACGCCGACTTCCTGTTCTCGGGCATCAAGGAAGTGCTCGCGCCGGCGATGAAGGCCGGCAAGATCAAGAACGTCGGCGAATCCTACACCGACCAGTGGAAGCCGGACAACGCGCAGAAGAACATGGAGCAGATCCTCACCAAGAACAACAACAAGGTCGACGCGGTGGTCTGCGAGAACGACGGCATGGCCGGCGGCGTCGTCGCCGCGCTCTCGGCGCAGGGCATGGCGGGCTCCGTCCCGGTCTCCGGCCAGGACGGCGACCACGCGGCGATCAACCGCATCGCGCTCGGCACCCAGACCGTCTCGATCTGGAAGGACGCCCGCGATCTCGGCAAGACGGCCGGAGACGCGGCTGTCGAACTCGGCGACGGCAAGAAGATGACCGCCATTCCCGACGTGAAGCCGTTCACCGGCGGCGCCAAGGGGCTCAAGGTCAACGGCATTCTCTTGACCCCGCTCCCCATCACCAAGGCCAATCTCAATGTGATCGTGGACAAGGGCTGGATCACCAAGGCCGAGGTCTGCGCCGGCGTGAAGCCCGGCATGACGCCTTTCTGCAAGTGAGTTGACCGTATCTGCATGGAGTGGAACACAAGAAGCCGCGCCGTTCGTAAGGGCGGCGCGGCTTTCCGTTGCAAACGCCGCCCGCCCTGATGGCGGCGTCGGCGCAACACAAGAGGATCGGGAGGGACCATGACCTCTGCGGCGCCGACCGCGACCAGCGCCGCTCCCACCGAGTCGGGTATTCGACGGCTGCTCAGAGCGACCGAAGTCGACACCCGCATGCTCGGCATGATCGCCGCGCTGGCGCTGATCTGGATCGGGTTCAACATCATCACCTGGGCTCAAACCGGCGAGGGCCTGTTCCTGACGCCGCGCAACCTATGGAATTTGAGCGTCCAGACGTCGTCGATCGCGGTCATGGCGACGGGCATGGTGCTCGTCATCGTCATGCGCCACATCGACCTCTCGGTCGGATCGATCATCGGCTTCGTCTCGACGATCATTGGCGTGGCGCAGGTCCATATCCTGCCGACCTATCTCGGCCTCGACAATCCGGCGATCTGGATCATCGCCGTGATCCTTGCTTTGGCGATCGGCGCGGCGATCGGCGCCTTTCAAGGCTCGCTGGTCGCCTACATCGGCATTCCGTCCTTCATCGTCACCCTCGGCGGCCAATTGTTCTGGCGCGGCGCCGCGTGGTGGGTGACGACCGGCCAGACCATTGCGCCGCTCGACAACCGCTTCGCGCTCATGGGCGGGGGCCCGCATGGCTCGATCGGAGCGAAGGCGAGCTGGGCGCTGGCCGCGATCTGCTGCGCCGGGATCGTGTTCGGCCTCTACGCCGGCCGGCAGCGGCGGGCGCGGTTTCGTTTCCCTCAACGGCCGATGTGGGCGGAATATGTGATCGCGGCCGTGGGCTGCTTCGTCGTCCTCGGCGCGACCGCGATCGTCAACGCCTATCCCTGGCCCGAGCGGGTCGCGGCGAAATATGCGGCCGACCACAACATCCCCGTGCCGGACGGCGGCCTCCACATTTCGACCGGCTATGCGATCCCGGTGCTGATCGCGCTCGTAACCGGCCTGGTCGTGACCTTCCTCGCCCGGCGCACCCGGTTCGGCCGCTATGTCTACGCCACCGGCGGCAACCCCGAAGCCGCCGAGCTTGCCGGCGTCAACACCAGAAAGATCACGATTCTCGTCTTTGCGCTCATGGGGGCGCTCGCGGGGATCGCCGCCTGCATCGATTCGGCGCGGCTCGACTCGGCGACCAACGTGCTCGGACAGTTCGACGAGCTTTACGTGATCGCGGCTGCGGTCATCGGGGGCACCTCGCTCGCCGGCGGCGTCGGCACGATCTACGGCGCGCTCATCGGCGCGCTGGTCATCCAGTCGCTGCAATCGGGCATGGTGCTGCTCGGCCTCGACTCGGCCTTCCAGCAGATGGTGGTCGGCCTGGTGCTGGTCGGCGCGGTCGGCATCGACACCTTCTACCGCCGCAGAACCGCCAAGGGTTGAGCCCATGGACGCCAACGCCCAAACGCCCCTTGTCGAGATGAAGGACGTCTCGATCGCCTTCGGCGGCGTCAAGGCCGTCGACCACGCCTACATTGATTTGTACCCCGGCGAGGTGGTCGGCCTGCTCGGCCACAATGGGGCGGGCAAATCCTGCCTGATCAAGATCCTCAGCGGCGCCTACAAGCGCGACAGCGGGCAGATCTTCATCAACGGGCAGGAAGCCAGGATCGACAACCCGCGCGACGCCAAACATTATGGCATCGAGACGGTCTATCAGGCGCTTGCGCTTGCCGACAATGTCGACGCCGCATCGAACCTCTATCTCGGCCGCGAGCTGCTCACCCGCTGGGGCACGCTCGATGACGCCTCGATGGAGGCGGAGGCGCGCAAGGTGATGGGGCGCCTCAATCCGAACTTCCGCCGCTTCAAGGAGCCGGTGGTCGCGCTCTCCGGCGGGCAGCGCCAGTCCGTCGCCATCGCACGCGCAATCCATTTCGACGCCAAGGTGCTCATCATGGATGAGCCGACGGCGGCGTTGGGGCCGGCCGAGACCGCGCAGGTCGGCGAACTCGTCAAGCAGCTCAAGGCGCAGGGCCTCGGCATTTTTCTCATCAGCCACGACATCCACGACGTGTTCGACCTCGCCGACCGGGTGACGGTGATGAAGAACGGCCAGGTCGTCGGATCTGGGCGGGTCGAGGACATGACCAAGGACGAGGTGCTTGGCATGATTATCCTCGGCAAGTGCCCGCCCGGCGCGATTCCGGGGCCGGGCGCGATGGTGAACTAGCTGTTTAGTCCCGGCATTTGCGGGCTCGGGCTGATATTGGATCTTTGTAGTTCAGCGGTCCAGGCGCGTTTTCAGCTTCCGTATCATTTGATCGACTTCGTCTGGTCGTCGGTTCCCGAGCCTTCGACCTGGGCGATGACGCTCGTGGCCAGCCGGCGGAGCCGCAAGACCGGACGGACGCCTTCGTTCGACGAGCCCGCGTCGAACCAGGTCCGATCCTACGGAATTCCAATCTGCTTTATGTCCAGATCGCTGGCCGCAGCGGAGGCGGTCCGCGTGCCCATTATTTACGTGTATATTCACCCATCTCGTCGTCAACCCCGCGGCCGAATTACCCGGAGGAGTGACAGAAAAATGCGCCTAAGCGGTTGAAAGGATTGAATCGTGGCCAGAGCCGCGCTCAGCCCGTCATCATGCCCGGCGTCTCCTATGGCGATCGCGCCTTGGCCATGGGAACGGGAGCGCCGTGCCGCGTCTCCTCCCTCAGTTGGGCCGCGATCCGTGCGTAAACTCAAATGCAACCCGCTCTAGGCGCTCGTCACGCGCGCGGGCGTCGCCGCGGCCGCCCATTTCCAGTTGAGCGCCAGGACGGCCGCGACGGCGGCGAGCGGGACCAATGTCACCCATGAGCCGATCACGGCGGTGGTCGTCGCCACCGCCCACAGGACCGAGACCAGGTGCTCCATCATGCCGACGAGTTTCGACTGCGCATGACGGCGGAGCACGAGGCCGCGCCGGGATGGGGCCTGTCGCCAGAGGTTGACCAGCGCGGCCGAGGCGATCGCTCCGGCGCCGAACAGAAGCGCGCAAAACCCGGCCCAGGGCGAAGCGAAGGTCAATGCGGCGAGGGGCAAAGCGAGAATGAGGGCGATCGGCTGGCCTATTGCCGCGATCTTGGCGCGTTCGATGACGGATCGCGACAGGGGGGCGGTTGTGAGAAAATCCGGCGCATCCTCGGCCGAGAGCGCGATCCACGACAGCGCGCCCGCGAGTTGCGCGGCGATCACCACCAGCGCCGGCGTGAAGGCGACGCCGACCGTGCCGGTCGCGCCGCCGCCGCGCCATAAGATGACGGCGAGCGGGGTTGTGTAGGCGGCCTGGAGAAGAAGTTGCGACATGAGCCAGGGATCGCGCCAGACCACGCGCCGCTCCTTGATGCGCAAGGCGGTGCTGGCGCTCGCGCCAAAGCGCGATGACCCCCTCGCTGCGACCCCCGCATGAGCGGGCGCGCCCGCTGACGCAATCGCCGCGCGCGCGAAGCGCTCGCCGAAAAGCACGCAGGCGAGCGCAAAGACGAGGGCGCCGAAAGCCATCCAGATGAGAATCGCTTGCGGGTCGCCCGCCGCCGCGCGCACCGGCGCCCACAGAAGACCATGCGCCGCGCCCGCGGCGTTTGCAGGCGGCGCAAGGGTCGCGAGGATATGGGTTCGCATACCCTCGGGCAGCATGGCGACCACCTGGGCGCCGAGCACGGCCGACACGCCAACCGCAGTCGCTGCGATCTGGCCGAACAGGCGCGCGCGTCGCGGGCCTGCCGCCAAAAACAGGCCCATCGCCACGATCACCCCCAAGCCGGTCCCGGCAAGCCCAGCGGCCAGCAGGGCCGGATAGAGCGCCAGCCAATGGGGATGGCCCCGAAGGGCGGCGACGTCGGCGACCGGCGCCAGCAACAGCGCGACCGATGCGACGGCCCCGACCGAAATCGACAAAGCGCGGGCGGCAAGCAAGGAGTGAGCATCGACGGGCGAGGCGAGGATCAACTCGAGGTCCGAGCGCCCGAACAGCGCGCGGGTGAAGTCCGCGATCGATTGGCCCATGATCCATGGCAGGACGAGCGCGGCGCCGCTGGCGAGAATCGCCGTGATCCGCGCAACGCCGTCGGGACCCTCTTCGATTTGGATGAGCCAGCCGGCGACCGGGTAGGCCGCGACGTGGAGCGCCACGAACACGAGCGCAATCAAAGCCGCCAGTCTGCGCAGCGACAGCGAGCCGAACATCGACGCGAGGCTGCGCGCGCTCAGGCGCAAATCGTGCAGGACGAAACGAGGAAAAGCGGCCAAAGACCCCAACAACCGCCGAATCATGCGGCGCGTCCGGTCTGAGAGGTCAGATCGAGGAACAAAGTCTCCAGCGTCGCCTGGCCCGCGCCAATGCTCAGGCGCAACTCGTCGAGCGTCCCCTCGGCGATCATCCGCCCATGCGCGATGATGCCGATGCGGTCGGCGAGCCGCTCCGCGACCTCGAGAATATGGGTGGTCATGATGATCGTCGCGCCGGCCCGCACGCGGTCGGTCAGAATGTCCTTCACCTGCCGCGCGGCGGCGGCGTCGAGGCCGGTCAGCGGCTCGTCGAGCATCAGGAGCCGCGGCTCATGGATGAGCGCGCCGGCAAGCGCCAGCTTCTGCCGCATCCCACGCGAAAATCCCTCGCAGCGATCGCGCCGATGCGGCCAAAGACCAAGGCTTTCGAGCAACTCTTCCGCCAGCCGCTTGGCCCGTCGCCCCTCGACCGACCAGAGCCCGGCGACGAATTCGAGATATTCGAGCGGGTCGAGCTTGTCGTACAGCATCGGCTCGTCGGGCAGCCAGGCGACGATGCGCTTGGCCTCGATGGGGAAGCGGCGGGCGTCGATTCCGAAGATCCGGATGTCGCCGTCGTCGGCCGGCAGGAGGCCCGCGACCAGGCGCAAGGTCGTCGTCTTTCCGGCGCCGTTCGGGCCGAGCAGGGCGTAGAATTCGCCCGCCGCAATCGTGAGATCGAGCCGATCGACCGCCGGCCGGCCGAAGCTCTTGGTCAGGGACCTGAGCACAAGGGCGGGAGTGTTGTCGGCAGGCATGGGGGTTGTCTCGGCGCTAGAGGAATGCAACCGAGAGTAGTAGCCGACGCTTGATCGAGCCTTAAGGTTAGCCCTTCACCTTGGATAGATATGCGCGAGCGGCCTCGGCATGGGGCCGAATCAGCAACAGGCTGGAAGGCTCGGCTAACGATTCGAGAGGCGCGCCCCTAGAGGGGGGATAGGCCGGCGGGCTTAAGCATACGAATTCTGCAGAGATCGGAGCAAACAAAACGAAGCAAAAGAAACGAAACGATAGCAACACTGCTTTTATTTGTTAGGCTGTGTGGACGAAATTTCGACCGATGACGTTTTTGCGATTCCCCTGCGGAATCGGGCATGATTCATAGGACTCCGACCGAATCAGAGGGCCGGGGCCAATGTCGACAACGATGGATGAGGACGATTGGGCGCACACGCTGGCGGTGTTTCGCGCCTGCCTGCCGCGTCGTGGGAGGAAGGCCGAGGACGATCGCCGCTTCCTCGAGGCGCTGCAGGTCTTCACCGTCGAGACCGTTCGCTGGCGCGCGCTGCCGGAGCGCTTCGGTCCTTGGAACAGCGTGTGGAAGCGCTTCGATCGGTTGAGCAAGGCTGGCGTCTTCGAGGCGTTCTTCGACACGCTCGCGTCGATGAGTTCCACGGCCCATCTCCTTCAGATGTTCGACTCAACCATCGTGCGCGCGCATGTGTCGGCGGCCGGGGCAAAAGGGGGCAAGACGGGCAGGCGCTCGGACGTTCGCGCGGCGGCTTCACCACGAAGATCCACGCAAAATCGGACGCCTCCGGCGACATCATCGCCTTCGATCTGACCGGCGGAGAAGCTTCCGACGGGCGTCCCTTCGAAACCCTGCTCGATATCGGGCCCGACATTCAGCCTCGCGCCGCGATCTCTCGACAAAGGCTAGATCTCGCCTGCCCTTGTCCTTCAGGCATCAAGCCGCTTCTTGCTGCTTCTGCTGTGGGTATGTGGGCGACGCGTTTGCGTTGTCGAAGCGAAGCGGCATAGCCACAGCCCTCGCCGCCGCCTCGATTGTGTCCATGCCGGCGCGCCGCGCCGCCATCGGCGTCTGGTTGTTCATCGCCTGGCGCGGGCGCTCCGTCGGTTGCGACAGAGCAGGACATTTCACACCTCAGCCGATGGTCCTCAATCCAGGGTCCAGTTCAGAGAGTTTTCCAGAAATCGATTCCAATTGAGGCCCCCTTATCGTCCCCGCTCGGCGCATTTGCCACTGCTCAAAACGCGAACGTGAACGCTTGGTTCCATCGAATTCGCTTTGGCAAAGGAAGACGTTCGCGGCTAAGCTCAAGCAGAAGGAACCGGACGTCCTTACGGGAGTTGAAGGCGCAGGGGAAAAGCGGCCGATGAATGCCGTCAAGGGGGCAGAATGCAGATCAGCGAAGGCAAGCCATATCCGCTCGGCGCGACGGCCGGATCAAGGGCGCGCATTTGCTGTGTTCTCAGCGAATGCGACGCGGGTCGAGGTTTGCTTTTTCGACACCGCAGGCCGCCGCGAAGTCGGACGCTGCGAACTTCCTGAGTTGACCGATGAAGTGTCCGACGGACACGTGACGAACGTCGGCCCGGCGACGCTTTATGGCTTTCGCGTCCATCGGCCCCTATGAGCCCGAGGCTGGCCACCGCTTCAACCCCAACAAGCTGCTGCTTGACCCTTACGCACGAGCCCATGCGGGAGAGTTGAGGTGGGACCCCGCGGTGTTCGGATACACGATCGGAGCGAAGGGCGACGACTTGACTTTCGACAAACGCGACAGCGCGCCCTTCGTACCGAAATCCGTCATCGTGGATCCGAATTTCGATTGGCACGGCGAATATCGGTGCCGAACGGTCCCATGGGAAG
>CAWDKC010000055.1:0-112485 GCA_963802615.1 uncultured Alphaproteobacteria bacterium | reverse complement strand
TGGACGCGACTCAATCTTTTCAGCGGCTTAAGCGTATTTTTCTGTCCCTCGAAGCGATCGAGCCCTTGGCCGCGCGGCCACGTTGTGAAGGCCCTTGCAATGGCGCTCAAGATAGTTCATATATGAACCTTATTCCGGCGAATGTGCGCGGAAGCCGCTTTATGGGCGGCTTCCGTTTTCTGTTGGAGACGACGATGCCGACTTACAAAGCGCCGGTGAGCGACACCGTCTTTCTCCTGAGCGACGTGTTCGACTACGCCAAATATGCGAACAGCCCGGGCTTTTCCGAGGCGCCCATCGATGTTGTCGAGGCGGTGCTCAGCGAAGGCGCGAAATTCGTCGAGGAAGTCGTTCAGCCGCTCAACCGCATCGGCGACATCGAAGGCTGCAAGCGGCAAGCCGACGGCAGCGTCGTCACCCCCAAGGGTTTCAAGCAGGCCTATAAGCGCCTGGTCGAAGACGGTTGGGTCGGGCTTGCTGGCGATCCCGAATATGGCGGCCAGGGTCTGCCGATGTTCGTCGGGGCGTTGTTCGGCGAATACGAGTGTTCGGCGAATATCGCCTTCGCGATGTATCCCGGCCTCACCCGAGGCGCGGTCGCGGCGCTGATGGCGCACGGCAATCATGACTTGAAAGCGCGTTATCTGCCGAAAATGACGACTGGCGAGTGGACAGGCACGATGTGCCTCACCGAGCCGCATTGCGGCACAGATCTCGGTCTCATCAAGACAAAGGCCGTCCTGCAGCCGGACGGCTCCTACGCGATCACCGGCCAGAAGATTTTCATCTCGGCCGGCGAGCATGATCTGACTGACAACATCGTTCATCTCGTGCTCGCGCGCATCGAGGGGGCGCCGGCGGGCACGAAGGGCATCTCGCTGTTCCTCGTGCCGAAGTTCCTCCCCGACGCCGATGGCGGCGCTGGCGAACGCAATGGCGTCGTCTGCGGCTCGATCGAGCACAAGATGGGCATTCACGGCAATTCGACGGCGGTGCTCAATTTTGACGGCGCCAAGGGCTGGCTGGTCGGCGAGCAGCACCGCGGCTTACCTGCGATGTTCGTGATGATGAACGGCGCCCGGCTCGGCGTCGCCGTCCAGGGTCTCGGGATTTCCGAGGTCGCCTATCAGAACGCTGCAGCCTACGCCAAGGAGCGCCGGCAGGGTCGTTCCCTGAAGGGCGCGGCCGAGCCCGACAAGGCCGCCGACCTCCTCCTGGTCCACCCGGACGTGCGGCGCATGCTGCTTGAGATCCGCGCTTTCAACGAAGCGGCGCGCGCGCTTCTGGTCTGGACCGCGCTCGCCGAAGACGAGGCGCGCCACGCCCCGGATGTGAAGACAAGGCAGATGGCCGACGATCGGCTCGGCTTGATCACGCCGGTGCTCAAAGGCGTGTTCACCGATTATGGATTCGCCAACGCGGTCAAGGCGCAGCAGGTGCTCGGCGGCCACGGCTATATCGCCGAATGGGGCATGGAGCAGTTCGTCCGCGACGCACGCATCGCGATGATCTACGAAGGCGCAAATGGCGTGCAGGCGCTCGACCTTGTCGGTCGCAAGCTGGCGAAGGACGGCGGGCGCGCGGTGATGGCGTTGTTCGGCGAAATCAACGGTTTCCTCGCCGCCAACAAGGATGACGCCGCCCTTGCGCCCTATCTCAGCGGCCTCAAGTCCTCGCTCGGCCATCTGCAGCAAGCCACGATGTGGCTCTCGGCCAACGGCCTTAAGAATCCAGACAACGCCGGGGCCGGCTCCTATGATTATATGCATCTCATGGGCCTGACCGGGCTCGGCTACATGTGGGCGCGGATCGTCAAAGCGGTGTTGGCTCGACAGGCGAACTCGGAGAGCACGCCCGCCCTTGACGCGAAATTGACCCTCGCCAAGTTCTTCAACGAGCGTATGCTGCCGGAAACGGCTGCACATCTGGCGCGGCTCAGCGCCGGCGCGGAGGCCCTCATGGCGCTTCCGGCGGAGGCTTTCTGAAGGCGCGTTTCCAGGGAGGTTAAGGACGATGGCGATCGATGCTGCGGCTGGCTTGGCGGGAGGTTGCCAGTGCGGCGCAGTGCGCTATCGCCTGATCGCCGAGCCGACCGGCGTCAACATCTGCCACTGCCGAATGTGCCAGAAGGCCAGCGGAGGTCCGTTCATGGCTTTCGGCGGCGTGCGGGTTTCGGAATTCGTCGTCACCAGCGGCGCATTGGCGACCTTCTCGAGTTCCGACATCGCCGAGCGCGGCTTCTGCGCAGGATGCGGCACACCCCTGACCTATCGGGGTTTGGGGAGCGATCGCGTCAGCGTCACCCTCGGCAGCCTTGATGATCCCGGCGCGGCCGAGCCGCAGACGCAGCTTGGCGTGGAATCGAAGGTCCGCTGGCTTGACAAGTCCCTGAGCCTTCCCGAACTCCGCATCGAACAATGGCTCGCGAAGAAAAAGATCCTGGCCATTCATTCGCATCAGCATCCCGATCACCAGACCTGACGAAGCATCGCGGCCCGCGAGCCGCATGGAGAGACACGATGACCGAAGCCATCATCTACGACCACGTGCGAACGCCGCGAGGACGCGGCAAACCGGATGGATCGCTGCACACCGCTTCGACTCTCCATTTGGCCGCGACGGCTTTGAAGGCGATCAAGGATCGCAACCATCTTGATCCCGTTGACGTCGATGACGTGGTGATGGGCTGCGTCGATCCGGTCGGAGAAGCGGGCGGCGACATCGCCCGCATGGGGGCGCTCGCCGCGGGCTTCGGCGACACGGTGCCCGGCGTACAGATCAACCGGTTCTGCGCGTCGGGCCTCGATTCGGTCAATTTCGCCGCCGCTCAGGTGATGAGCGGCCAGCACGACATGACGATCGGCGGCGGCGTCGAATCGATGAGCCGCGTCGGCATCGGCGCCTCGGGAGGCGCATGGCCGGCCGACCCGTCGCTGGCGATTCCCGCTTATTTCATGCCGCAGGGCATATCCGCGGACCTGATGGCGACCAAATACGGCTTCTCGCGCGACGACGTCGACGCCTATGCGGTCGAATCGCAGAAGCGCGCTGCGGCGGCCTGGAAAGACGGCCGGTTCAAGAACTCGATCGCGCCGGTCCTCGACGTCAATGGCCTGCCGATGCTGGACCATGACGAGCACATGCGGCCGAACACGGACATGCAGTCGCTGGCGTCCCTCAAGCCTTCGTTCGTCATTCCCGGCGAGCAAGGGGGCTTCGACGCGGTCGCCGTCCAGGCGCATCCGGATGTCGAGCGCATCATCCATGTTCATCACGCGGGCAATTCGTCGGGCATCGTCGACGGCGCCGCGGCGGTGCTTTTGGGCTCACGCGAGGCGGGCGCGAAAGCGGGCCTTAAGCCGCGGGCAAAAATCCGCGCTTTCGCCAACATCGGCTCCGAGCCCGCGATCATGCTGACCGGACCGGTCGATGTGACCAGGAAAGTGCTGGCGCGCTCGGGCATGTCGATCGACGACATCGACCTGTTCGAAATCAACGAGGCGTTCGCCTCGGTCGTGCTGCGCTTTCGCCAGGCGTTCGACCTCGACGACGAGCAAGGTCAACGTCAACGGCGGCGCGATCGCGATGGGCCATCCCTTGGGCGCGACCGGCGCGATGATTCTGGGCACGGCGCTCGACGAGCTCGAGCGCACCGGCAAGAGCACGGCGCTCATCACTTTGTGCATCGGCGGCGGCATGGGCACCGCGACGATCATCGAGCGCGTCTGATCGCGAGACGGAGTTTCTCACATGAACCTGACCAACTTTCGTTTCGAAACCGACGCCGACGGCATTGCGCTTGTGACCTGGGACATGCCGGGCCGGTCGATGAACGTGATCAACGCCGAGATCGTCGGCGAGCTCGGCCAGATCACCGACAAGATCGCAAGCGACGCAAGCGATCAAGGGCGCCGTCTTCACCTCTGGGAAAGATGGCTTCGCGGCGGGCGCCGACCTGACCATGCTCGAGACCGCAGGCAAGGAATACGCGCGCCGCGCCAAGGCGGAAGGCAAGGACGCGGCGATGCGCGCCTTCGTCGACGGGACGAAGCAATTGTCGCTTGTCTACCGCCGGCTCGAAACCTGCGGCAAACCGGTGGCTGCCGCGATTAACGGCGTGTGCATGGGCGGCGGGTTCGAACTGGCGCTGGCGTGCCACTACCGCATCGTCGCGGAATCGGACAAGGCGCGCGTCGGACTGCCGGAGATCAAGGTCGGGCTTTTCCCTGGCGGCGGCGGCACGCAGCGCGTCGCTCGGCTGATGCCAACGCCGGACGCTCTGCAGATGCTGCTCAAGGGCGATCAGATCCGCCCGGCCGCGGCGAAGAAGATGGGCCTCGTCCACGAAGTCGCCCCCGCCGATCAGATCATCGCGCTCGCCAAGGCCTGGGTGAAGGCCAATCCGAACGCCAAGGCGCCCTGGGACGACCCGAAGTTCAAGCTTCCGTCCGGCAAGGTTTTTTCGCCTCAGGGCATGATGATCTGGCCGCCGGCCAACGCCATCTATCGCCGCGAGACCTATGACAACTATCCCGCGGCCAAGGCGGTTCTGACGAGCGTGTTCGAGGGCCTGCAACTGCCGATGGACTTAGGCCTCGCCGTCGAAGCGAAGCATTTCGTCAACATCCTTTTGTCGAAGGAGGCCGCGGCGATGATCCGTTCGCTCTTCCTGTCGATGGGCGAACTGAACAAGGGCGCGCGCCGCCCGGCCAACGTTCCGCCGACGAACTTGCGCAAGGTCGGCGTGCTCGGCGCGGGCCTGATGGGCGCCGGCATCGCCTACGTTTCGGCCAACGCCGGGCTCGATGTCGTGCTGATCGACCGCGACCAGGAATCGGCCGACAAGGGCAAGGCCTATTCGGACAAGCTCATCAGCTCCCAGATCGCCAAAGGCCGCGCCAAGACCGCGGACAAGGAGGCGCTCCTCGCCCGCATCACGCCGACTGCGGACTATGCCGAGCTCAAGGGCTGCGATCTCATCATCGAAGCGGTGTTCGAGGATCGGGCGATCAAAGAGGAGGCGACGAAGAAGGCGCAAGGCATTGTCGGACCCGACGTCGTATTCGCCAGCAACACCTCGACGCTGCCGATCAGCTCGCTCGCCGAAACCTCGCTCAACCCGGAGCAATTCATCGGCGTGCATTTCTTCTCGCCGGTCGAGAAGATGATGCTGACCGAGATCATCATGGGCGAGAAGACCGGCGCGAAGGCGCTCGCCACGGCGATGGATTTTGTTCGCGCGATCAAGAAGACGCCGATTGTGGTCAACGACTGCCGCGGTTTCTATGTCAACCGCTGCGTCGGCAATTACATGGTCGAAGCGCACGCAATGGTGATGGAAGGCGTGCCGCCGGCGATGATCGAGAACGCCGCCAAAATGGCCGGCATGCCGGTCGGGCCGCTCGCGCTCAACGACGAAGTCGGCATCGATCTAAGCTTGCAGAATCCTTCAGGCGGCCAAAGCGGATCTTGGCGCGAACGCCATCAATCCCGCCCAGGAGAAGCTCATCGAGGCGATGGCGGCCAAACAGGGCCGCTTCGGCCGCAAGAACGGCAAAGGGTTCTACGATTATCCAGCCAACGGACCGAAGAGCCTGTGGCCTGGGCTTGGCAAGATCGTGGGCAAGCGGCTCGATCCCGACACCGTCAGTGTCAAGGACCTCAAGGATCGCTTTCTCTTCACCGTGGCGCTCGAGGCCGCCCGCTGCATGGATGAGGGCATCGTCACCGATCCGCGCGAAGCCGACGTCGGCTCGATCCTGGGATTCGGCTTTGCGCCTTATTCGGGCGGCGCCCTGTCCTTCATCGACGGCATGGGCCTCAAGACCTTCGTCGCGCGCGCGAAAGAGCTAGCGGCGAAATATGGGCCCCAATTCGAGCCCGGCGCCAAGCTTGTCCAGATGGGCGAGCGCGGCGAGACGTTCTACGGAAGTTTCGGCGCGCGTCGGAAGGCGGCTTGAGCCATGCGCCGGCTCGCCGGCCGCGCCGCCAGGAGATGGAAGACCCTTGGCTCGGGCGTCATCGGCAGATTGGGATCCGCTAGCACTCAAGCGTTACTGCTGATAACAGATTGATTTGGCATGGTTTTTGCGGAACCTGGATTGTCAGAACGCGTTGGAAATGAGACCATCGCACTCTGCGAATCAGGAGATCCGCATGGCCAGCGCCGCTTTCCGCCGTCAGCTCGAGGGGTTTGGGCTGACGACCGCCAACATCCTCTACCGCATGCCCGATCACCCAGATATTCTGCAGAACTTCATCTGGCAGCAGCACGATCTGCATCCCCACTTCCCAGAGCTCAAGAAGTTCCTCGACTTCTGGACGCGCGAACTGGACGGCCTGCTTCATTCGGTGACGGTGGCGCACACCCGCCTCATCAAGCCGGCTGAATTCAAGGCGGTCGGCGCGGAATTCCGGCTGAACTGAGCCAAGCCGGGCGCGCGAGGAGGCCCAACCGCTGGCCTGCTCCGGCCCGTCAGTCTCGGCCAGACGCGCCGGCGCTGCCTGTCCCAAGCCTGACTATCTGATCAAAGGCGCAGAGTGTATGATCCCCGCGAACACATGGGCGAGTTTCATTTGATGACGCGGGCATGGTCACGTTGATTGAACCTAAGCCGAACGGCAGCGCGACCCCCACCGACCGCGGCAGCGTCGGGGACTGCGGATGAAAGAAGCCGCCGCGCCGAAGCGGCTCGCCCTCATCGATCGGGATGGAACCATCATTGTCGACAAGGTCTATTTGAGGGACCCGGACGGAATCGAGTTTGCGCCTGGAGCGATCGAGGGCCTGCGACTGCTCCGGGACGCTGGGTTCGTGCTGGTTTTGATCACCAATCAGTCCGGGATCGCCCGCGGTTATTTCGACCCTGCGACGCTTGGGCGGATTCATGACCGGCTCCAGTCCATGCTGGTGGCCGAAGGTATCCGACTGGACGCGATCTACTTCTGCCCGCACGGACCAGACGATGGCTGCGATTGCCGCAAGCCGGCGCCGGGAATGGTCACAAAAGCGATGGGCGATCTGGGATTTCGGCCCGAGGAGGTCGTGGTCGTTGGCGACAGCGACGCCGACATGGGGGCCGCTGCAGCGGCGGGCGTCAAAGGAGTGCGGGTCGCCCCCGGCGCCAGGTCAGCCTCAATCGGCGCGGCGCACGATTTCCTCGAAGCGGCCCGTCGCGCCTGCGCCTTGTTCACCTAACCGCACGCGTTTCCCCGAGCCGGTGCGCTCACTCCTTGCCCGTCTCGCGCCGCGCCTCCTTGCTGCATCGGCTTTCGCTGTGTATGAGCCGCTTACATGGGTGAAATCATCCGATCGCCGAAAACGGCAGATCCCTCACCTTCGGCGCGAAGTCGCCGGGAGTCAGGGAGTAAACCGCTGCGATAGGGAGCGAGTTCACCGAACGAGATGGGCGCCCCATCGACGTTTTTCATCAATCGAACGAAACAGAGCGAAAAACTTGGACTCCGTAGAGCACGCGCTCCATCTGGCAGCTGAGGCCGCTGCGACCTCGAACGCGGGATCCAACCGCGCGGACGGCAAGACAAAGGAGCCCTCGGGCAGCACGGCTCTGCTGGTCCTTGGCATGCATCGCAGCGGCACCTCGAGCATGGCGGGGGCGATGGTCCGGCTCGGAGGGGCGGCTCCTCTCAATTTGTTGCCGCCTCAGGACGACAATCCGAGAGGCTTTTGGGAATCCTCAGTCCTTATGACTTTGAACGACCAGATTCTCGCGGCTGGCGGGAGCCATTGGGAAGACTGGCGCCAATTCGACCCGTCGCGCATCGAAGCGGCCACAGCGTTCGCGCTCGAGGGCCAGGCAAGATCAGCCCTGGCAGGGGAATTCGGCGACGCCAGCCTTGCGGTCATCAAGGACCCCCGCATGTGCCGGCTTATGCCTTTTTGGTCTTCGGTGTTTCGGCAAGCGAACTGGTCCGTTCGCCCGGTTTTGCAACTGAGGTCGCCGCTTGAAGTCGCGTTGTCGCTCAATCGGCGGGACGGAATTCCGTTAGGCCTTGGTTGCCTCATCTGGTTGCGTCACGTGCTGGACGCAGAGGCGGGAACGCGGGGTATGCGCCGGGCTATCGTCGACTGGAATGATTTTCTTAGTGACCCACGGCTCACGCTCGGGCGGGTGGGCGAGCAGCTTGGCGTCGTTTGGCCACGTTGGTCCGACGGCGTCCTCGCCGAGATCGACGAGTTCGTCTCGGCGGACATGAGGCGCCAACGAGCCAGCGACAGCGACTTGCAGGTCCATCCCGCCGTGAATCATTTGGTTCGCGAGGCCTATGCCGCCCTTCGTGAACTTGTCGACAGTCCAGCGAGCGAGAAAGTCGGACGAACGCTGGCGGATATCCGCGAGCGCTTTGACGGCGCCGCAGCGATTTTCGGCTATGCTATGGTTGAGATGGAAAAGAGAGTCGCCGCGCGCAATCGGCGACCGTGGCGCTGCGCAACGAATATACGACCCAGCTCACCGCGGCCCGAGAGGAATTCGCGCGCCAGATCGGAGAGGCGTCGACCCAGCTCACCGTGGCCCGAGAGGAATTCGCGCGCCAGATCGGAGAGGCGTCGACCCAGCTCGCCGAGACGCGCGAACCGAGTTTGCGAGCGAGCTCGCCGACGCGCGAACCGAGTTTGCGAGCGAGCTCGCCGACGCGCGAACCGAGTTTGCGAGCGAGCTCGCCGAGGTGCGAAGGGAATTTGGGGCCCGAGTGGGCCAGGCGCGCGAGGAATTTGCTGTGCGACTTGGCGAGACGCGGAGCGAATCTCAGCGTCTCGTGGACGAGGCGAATCGAAATGTCGCGCGTGCCGAAGACGTCGTCGCTTATGTCGGTCACCGGTACGAGCGTGGAAGCGCCCCCAAGTCGCGGTTTCGCGACTATTTTCGGCCTCGTCAAAAAGAAATGAAGGAACTGACAGCCGTCCGCAATTCGGCGTTTTTCGACCGGGAATTTTATCTGGATTCGAACCCGGACGTCCGCGCCTCAGGGATGGACGCTGCGTCCCATTACCTGTTTTGCGGCGGCGGCGAAGGCCGGGATCCAGGCCCCTTTTTCTCCACCCACGAATATTTGGCCAGATTTCCCGACGTCGCCGCATCCGGCGTGAACGCGCTTGCCCATTACGAGATGTACGGCCGCCGTGAAATGAGAAAAATTCCCTTCACGACGCCCTGATCCTTCGATCTTCAATTTCGAACTCGGGGCTGCGACGGCTGCGGGGCGATGGGCGTCGCGCCGGTTTCGGTCAGCAATAATCGCTCGTTGGCGACGACGCCGCCGCATGGGCGTGGTCCTAAGCCGTCCCAAGGGCGCGGCGTTCATCGGTCAAGTATCGCCGCGGTGCTTGTGACCTCAACGCCAGGGAAGGCGCCGCCCTTGACGTGGCCACGATCGCGGCTTCTTCACCCGGATCTTTTGCGAGGACCCGCCTTGACCGGCTGAAGCATCAGCGGCGAAGAACGCTCCACTTGCAGCAGAGAGTTGACGGATGGAATTGGTCGAGTGTCTGGTCGTCGGCGCGGGCGTCATCGGTCTCGCCGTCGCGCGGGCGCTCGCCCGCGCCGGGCGGGAGGTGATCGTCGTCGAAGGCGCAAGCGGGATTGGCGCCGGGGTGAGCTCGCGCAACAGCGAAGTCATCCATGCCGGCATCTACTATCGGACAGGGCTCGACAAGACGCGGCTCTGCGTCGAGGGCAAAGCGATGCTGTACGCGTTCTGCCAGGAGTTCGGCGTTGCGCACAAGCGATGCGGAAAGCTCCTGGTGGCGGTGAACGCGGGCGAAGTCGACAAGCTCACCGCGCTCAAAGCCCAGGCGGAAGCCAACGGCGTCACCGACCTCATCTGGCTCAGCGGCGAGGAGGCGCGCGCCCTCGAACCCGCGCTGGCCGCCGATCGAGCGCTTTTGTCGCCTTCGACCGGCATCGTCGACAGCCATGCCTTCATGCTGGCGCTGCGCGGCGACGCCGAAGCGCATGGCGCGATGTTCGCGTTCGAAACGCCTGTTCTCACAGGGCGCGTGGTTGAGCGAGGGCTCGTCATCGAAACCGGCGGCCCCTCGCCCGTGCGCATCGCCGCCGGTATGGTGGTGAACGCCGCGGGTCTCGGCGCGCAGGCGCTCGCGCGCTCGATCGCCGGCGTGCCCGCCGATACGATCCCGCCGTTGCATCTCGCCAAGGGCAATTACTTTTCCTTGAGCGGGCGCTCTCCCTTCTCGCGCCTCATCTATCCAATGCCGACTCCAGGCGGCCTCGGCGTGCATCTCACCCTCGATCTCGCCGGACAGGCCAAGTTTGGCCCGGATGTCGAATGGGTGGACGCAATCGACTACGCCGTCGATCCTCGGCGGGCGGCGTCCTTCTACGCCGCGATCCGAACCTATTGGCCGGACCTGCCGGAGGGCGCGCTGCAGCCAGGCTACGCCGGCGTCAGGCCGAAAATCGCGCGGCCCGGCGGCTCGACCACGGATTTCCTCCTGCAGACCGAAAAGGATCACGGCGTCGCGGGGTTGATCAACCTGTTCGGGATCGAGTTCCCAGGCTTGACCGCGAGCCTGGCGATTGCGGACTGGGTGGCGCATCGCGCCTGACCGCACTCAGGGCCAGGCGCATATGGGCGGCGCTGGCCCGTCCAGCGGAGTTAAACTTAAGGGGCTAGTTGACGCCGGAGGCGTTCAGGCGCGAACCGGCGCGGCGGGCGGACGGTCTCCAGCCGGATGCGCAACCCCGGTCGTTGCTTCGAGCGCTTCCGTCGCCTCATAACCGTCCATGTCGGCGAGCGTGTAGCCTGCCGCCAGCACCGAAGTCGGCAACACGCGTTCCAGCGCGTGCGGCAGATCCCCGTCGGTCAGCCCGCTCTCATGAGGCATGTCGGCGGCGAGATTGAGCTCCCTCAACGGCCTCAGCGCCTCGGGGCGCACCCAAAACATCGTTCCGCCAAAGAAGTCGAGTTTGAACCTGTGAGGCGGAACCCCCATGCGTTCGGCAATCTTCAACGTCAGGGCGCGATTGGCCGACCACGAGAGATCCTCGGGGTAATTGGCTCTCGGCAATCGGAACGCTCTCGGGCCGATCATTCCGATCGACGGGTCGCGCTCGAACCTGTCGATGGCGGCGTTCGCCGCGCCCGGCGCGCCTATGAGATCGAACAGCAGCCGTCGCCGCCACATCTCGCCCATATAGGTCTGGCGGCCGCCGTCGATCGATTTCTTGCCGTGAACCTTGCAAATGTAGCGGTAGCCATCGAGCCGGCCCCGTTCGAGCAGGGCCAGGAACGGGCCAATGTCGCGGCCACCATTCTCCATGACCTCGATTTCGGCGCGAGGATAGCTGCGCCGAACCGATTCGATCAGCCGCTCGCGCCCTGCAACTGTCGTGACGATCAGATCGAAGGGAATCGTCAGACCTCGGAGGGCGCCGGCGATGTCGGGCCACGTGTCCTCATAGTAGACATGGGCGACGACTGCGACCGCCGCGCCCTCGGGACCGTTGGTCGCCTGGGACGCCGGACCCGCCTCCGCCGGCCACCCGTAGAGAAGTTCCGGATGCTTCGCGGCAAGGTCGCTATCGACGACGACGCCAATGTTCATTCCACCCTGGTTGTACCGGGTAAAGCGCTTGCGCTCGGCTCGCGGGCCGACGGAGAACAGGGAAAACTCCTTGAATTTAAGATATTTCTTCTTCTTGAAGAAGAACGCCAGGCGCAGCCGGGCCCATAGCGATGAGAAGGCGCCCAACGTCTCGAGGCGAAAATCATCGCCGCTGATCGGGAGCGCGGCGCCCCGGCTCGAAGCGACGACATAATCCAACCGCGGCGAAAAAGGCACGAGAACGGCTTGGCTGCTGGCCCCGACCTTGAGCAGGGAAAGGGCGCCCTCCTCCCTTTGGGCGACCGGCTTCAGTCGATAGGCGCGCGGGAAGAAGAAAAACTGGCTCATCTATGTCTTGCCGGAAGCTCCTTATGTCGATGCAGCAGCGTCGGCGCCTCCTCTAGCGAGGACGCGCGCAGGGAGCAATCGGAGCCCCATGCGAACGCCAAAGCAGCGCGTCCGGGGTGGGAGCAATTCTGGACGCGACTCCAAATTTTCAAGGACTTAGGCTCATTTTTCTGTCCCTCGGAATGCATTTCATACATTGTATCATGTTATATATGATCTTGGTCGCCGCGGCCTGCCGCGCCCAGCCAGCGCGGCTCGCTAACGACCCGCCCGGAGCGCGGTCGGCGCTCACGTGCGGCGATCGGCTCGCGTTCCCCCTGCGCGCGTTCGTCGGCGAGGAAAGCGGCTTGCTTGAGGTCGTTGGCGAACGCGCGGGTCTCCACCTCTTTGGCCGTGTGGTCCGGCAATCGAAGCAGATCGCGGGATGGATCGTCGGCAGCAAGACGCGGGCGCGGAAAGCGGCCGCGAGGCCCCCGAGGAGGCGCAGGACGCGTCCCTGATCCTGGCCGGACCCGACCTTAGGCCCCGATCCAAAAAAGAACGGGCGGCTGCGTCCACGTCGCGATAGAGAGGGCGGAAAAGGACCCCGCCAGATGACCGCCAAAGCGCCCAACATTCTTATCGTCATGGCCGACCAGATGGCGCCGGCGTTCCTGCCCATCTACGGCCACGCCCTCGTCCATGCGCCAAACATGCTCTCGCTCGCGCGCGACGGGGTCGTGTTCGACAGCGCCTATTGCGCGAGCCCCTTATGTGCGCCGTCGCGCGCCTCGTTCATGTCGGGACTCCTGCCGTCGCGCACGCGGGTTTACGACAATGCGGCTGAGTTCGCCGCCGACATTCCCACGTTTGCCCACGCTCTCAGGCTTCGCGGCTATCGCACGATTTTATCCGGCAAGATGCACTTTTGCGGACCCGATCAGTTGCACGGATTCGAACAGCGGCTGACGACCGACATCTATCCCGCCGACTTCAACTGGACGCCCGACTGGGATCGCCCCGACCATCGTCCGAGCTGGTATCACAACATGAGCTCGGTTCGAGACGCGGGGTTATGCGTGCGCTCGAACCAGCTCGATTTCGATGACGAGGCGGCCTTCATGGCCGAGCGCGCGATCTTCGATATCGCGCGAGCGAGAGACGAGCGGCCTTTCCTGCTGGTCGCCTCGTTCTCGCATCCGCATGACCCGTTCGCCGTGCCGCAGCGCTACTGGGACCTCTACCGCGACGAGGACATCGACATGCCCGCGCCCGGGAACGCGCTCGATGCGCATTCGCGGCGCCTGCGCCACGTTTGCGCGATGGATTCCGAGCCGGTGACGGAGGCTCAAGTCCGCGCCGCGCGTCACGCCTATTACGGCGCGATCGCTTATATCGACGACCTGCTCGGCCGGCTCATGGCGGCGCTCCGCTCCGCCGCCCTGGCCGAGGACACCATCGTCATCCTGACCAGCGATCACGGCGAGATGCTGGGCGAGCACGGCCTCTGGTACAAGATGAGCTTCCTCGAGGGCGCGTCGCGCGTGCCGCTCATCATCGCCAGTCCTGGCCGCTTCGCGCCGCGGCGTGTCGCCTCCAGCGTGTCGCTTGTCGATCTCCTGCCGACGCTCGTCGACCTCGCGGGCGGGCAATCGCTCGGCATCGACGTCGACGGACGCACCCTCGCGCCCCATCTCCGCGGCTCGGGGGGACATGACGAGGCGATCGGCGAATATCTTGCCGAAGGGGCAATAGCGCCGATGGTGATGATCCGCCGCGGCGCATACAAATTCATTCACTCGCCCGTCGACCCCGACCAGCTGTTCGACCTCAGCCATGACCCGGGTGAGCGCGACAACCTTGCGGACAATCCGTCATGCGCCGCGATCGTCGCCGATTTTCGCGCCGAGGTTGGAAAGCGTTGGGATCTCGTCGAACTGGACGCGCGGGTGCGCGAAAGCCAGCGTCGGCGCCGTCTTGTCGACGCCGCTCTCGCCAGGGGCAAAATCCAGGCCTGGGATTTCCAGCCGTTCCAGAAAGCATCGCGCCAGTATGTGCGCAATTCCATGGACCTCGACGACCTCGAACGAAGCGCCCGCTTTCCGCCGGTCGCGCTGCGCTGAGAATTAGACAGCAGGAATCGGGCGGACGGGCCGCGGGTCCGCTGCTAAGCCGCAGCCGAGGCAGGCATGTGAGAGGCTGCAATGGCGGTCGCGCAGCGCGCGATGACGGCGCGGGAATGGGGCCTTCTGGCTCTTCTGTCCCTGTTGTGGGGCGGGTCGTTCTTTTTCATCGGCGTCGCCGTGAGGGAGCTGCCTCCCTTGACCCTGGCGGGCTTAAGGGTTGGGCTCGCGGCTCTCATTCTGTGGGCGAGCGCTCCGCTGACCGGCGCCAGGCTGCCGAGAAGCGGCAAAGCTCTGGCTGCGCTCGCGCTGCTCGGGCTCGGCAACAACGCCCTGCCCTTTGCCCTTATCGCCTGGGGGCAGACCTATCTGGCGGCCGGCCTCGCCTCGATCCTCAACGCGGCGACGCCCCTCTTCGCTGTGCTCGTCGCCCATGTTTTTACGGCCGAAGAGAAGCTGAGCCGTTTCAAAATCATCGGGACCGTCGCCGGAATGGCAGGCGTCGCCTGGGTTATCGGGCCGGACTTGCTCTGGGGGCAAGCGAAGGTCAGCGCGTGGGCGGAAGGCGCGGTGCTTTTGGCGGCGCTGAGCTACGCCGCGTCGGCCGTATTCGCAAGGCGCGTCCGCGCTCTCGGGCTTGAACCCCTCGACATCGCGACCGGACAGGCGACCGCGGGCGCGATCTATCTTGTTCCCCTCGCACTTCTCGTGGACCGGCCATGGTCGCTCCCTGCCCCGAGCCTAGCCGTCATCGCGTCGGTGTTCGCGATCGCCGCACTTTGCACGGCGCTGGCTTACGTCGTTTATTTCCGCATTCTAGCCGGCGCCGGCGCGACCAATGTGCTGCTGGTGACCCTGATGGCGCCCGCGACCTCAGTGGTCCTCGGGGCGCTGTTTCTGCATGAAAGGCTGCTTGCGCGGCAGTTTCTCGGCTTCGGGCTGATTGCGATCGGGCTTGCCTTCATCGACGGCCGCCTGCCCCGCGCCCTCTCTGGCGCTAACCCTAATCTAACTCCACACAATTCCGGGTTCCCCAGCGCTGAGAAACCGCGCTAACCTGTCGCCGAAGAAGGCCAGGATGGCGACCGGGAACAAGAAGCCGATCGATCTCGCCGCGCGCGTCGCCAGTCGGCGCAGCCGGCGTTCTCTTGAAGCCGCCGCAGAGGACGCCTGGCGGCGCGAAACCTTTTGCCTGCCGCGCGACGAAGCGCGCGCCAAGGCGCGCGAATGGTTCGAACGCTTCCCCAAAGCGGCCTATATGACCGAGATCGAATCCTGGCGCGAGGTCGCCGACGACCAGATCGAGTTTGTCATCCGCCGGTTGCCGTCCGCCGACTGATCATGATTGTTTTGTTATTACTCGCCTAGCACGGCTCGATGCGGGATTTTTAAAGTCCCGCCGCCGTTGTCGCCGAACTTCCGCCCCCATATAAGGGGGACGCCGCCGCGACCCGGGAAGCGGGCTTTTTGCCGCGGCGGCAACATCCGGGGGTCGCGTTGTCCTCGTCCAGAATTGAGCATGAGCGCCTTGTCATTATCGGCTCAGGGCCGGCCGCCTACACGGCGGCGATTTACGCCGCGCGCGCCCTGTTGAAGCCCCTCGTTCTGGCTGGCTTCGAGCAAGGCGGCCAATTGATGACCACCACCGATGTGGAAAATTATCCCGGATTCGCCGACCCGATCCAGGGCCCGTGGCTCATGGAGCAGATGCGGGCTCAGGCCGAAAACGTCGGCGCGCGGATCGAGAGCGAATATGTGGTCGGGCTCGAGCTCGGCCGGCGGCCGTTCGTCATTCGCTGCGACAGCGGGCGCACTTTCGCCGCCGAGGCGATTGTCCTGGCGACCGGAGCCAAGGCCAAATATCTGGGGCTCGCAAGCGAAGAGGCGTTCAAGGGCTTCGGCGTCTCGGCCTGCGCGACCTGCGACGGGTTCTTTTTCCGCGGCAAGACGGTGGCGGTGATCGGAGGCGGCAACACCGCGGTCGAGGAGGCGCTCCATCTCTCCAACCTCGCCGCCCATGTCACTGTCGTGCATCGTCGCAACTCGTTCCGGGCGGAGAAAATCCTAAGCGAACGTCTGGCCTCCCGTCACAATGTCTCGATCCGCTGGAACACCGTCGTCGAGTCCATTCTTGGCGAAGCCCCGCCGCGCGGCGTGAGCGCCGTCCGGCTGCGGAACGTGGTGACCGGCGCGCTTGACGATCTCGCGGTCGACGGCGTCTTCGTCGCCATCGGGCACGAGCCGGCGACGGAACTGGTGCGCGGCCAGCTCGCCCTCAAGACCAACGGCTACGTTCAAACCGCTCCCGGTTCGACCACGACCAGCGTCGACGGCGTGTTCGCCGCCGGCGATGTCGCGGACGATGTATTCCGTCAGGCGGTCACGGCCGCCGGTCTCGGCTGCATGGCGGCGCTCGAGGCCGAGCGCTGGCTCGCCGCTCAACAGCCGAAGCGGGCGGCGGCCGAATAAAGATATGCCGGCGACGGCGTCAGCAGAATAAGCAAACGAAATAACAATGGGCCTTGCGGGGCCGGGGAAACGTTCATGGACTGGGATAAGCTGCGCGTCTTTCAGGCGGCCGCCGACGCTGGGTCGTTCACCCACGCCGGCGAGACGCTGGGTCTCAGTCAGTCGGCGATCAGCCGCCAGGTCGGGGCGCTGGAGGCAGACCTCGGCGCGCCGTTGTTTCATCGCCACGCCCGCGGTCTCATTCTGACCGAACAGGGCGAAATGCTGCTCGGCGCCGTGCGCGACGTGGTTCTCAAGCTCGACGCCGTGCGCAGCCGGCTCATCGACAGCCGAGAGAAGCCCCACGGTGAACTGCGCGTCACAACGACGCTTGGCCTGGGCGCCAATTGGCTAGCCCCGCGGCTCGGCGAGTTCGTCGATCTCTACCCGGAGATCAAGCTGCACTTGCTGTTGTCGGACGACGACCTCGACCTCGGGATGCGCGAAGCGGACGTCGCCCTCAGGCTGCGCGAGCCGATCCAGCCGGACTTGATACGGCGCCGGCTGTTCACCGTGCATTTCCACGCCTACGCGTCAGCCGACTATTTGCGAAGGCACCCGCAGCCGCGCAAGGACGAGGATCTCGATCAACACCATCTGGTCGCTTTCGGCGCGCCAACGGCGACGCATCTTCTATACAATCTCAACTCGCTTCTGAGCCTGGGCCGCGACGCGAAATCTCCCCGCACGCCACAGATTACGGTCAACAACCTGGCCGCGATGACGCATGCCGTCGAACACGGGGTCGGCATCGCCGTCTTACCCGACTATTGCGTGCAGCCGGAATCGGGACTTGTCCGTCTGCTGCCGCAGGCGGACATGCCGGAGATGGACTGCTTTCTGGTCTACACCGAGGAACTCAAGAATGTCGCGCGGGTTCATGCCTTTCGCGACTTTCTCATCAGCAGCGCGCAGCGCTGGCGCTATTGAGGAGCGAAACGCTCCGAATTCTAGACCGACGCCTGTTTCGGCGCAGCCTCTGGCCGACCCCTCTCGCCGCGCAGGCCGGCGACCAGTCCCCTGAACGCGGCGGAAAAGTTGCGCGTCGATCCGACAGCCAGGAATTCGCCGGTTCTGAGAAAGGAGACGAAGACAGTCCACGCGAACCAGCGTGGGTGATGCTGGCGCACGAAGTGCAGCTTGTTGCGGGCGCCAAGATAGACAACGACGGCGGAACGCTCTGCGCGCTTGCGGGACGTGCCGGTCGTGCTGCCGCTGATATGCGGGACGACGGAACGATGGGCGTAGCCAATGCCGCACGCGGCCTTGGCGCGAACCCCCCAATCGGCTTCCTCCCAATATAGAAAAAAGGAGTCGTCCATCAGGCCGATCCGCTTGATACAATCTCGCGTTACATACATCGAGGGTCCAGTTGGGGAGTCCATTCGCCGCTCGACGTCCTCAGGGTCGGGAGCAGGCGACACCGGCGCAAACATGTCGAGTCCAATCATGCTCGTGGTGAGCTTGTTCCATTTAAGGCCCCGCGACGAGGCGATGTCGGATCGGCCGGGGATCATCAGTCGGCTTCCAACCATGCCCTTGCCGCGCGTCGTGGCGTAGTCGACGAGCTCCGCCAGGGCGTCGGGCTCAGGGTAAGTGTCGGGGTTGAGAATCCAGACTGCGGTCCAGCCTGGTTCGGCAAGCAAAGGCCGCAGCCATGCGTTTGTGCCCCCGGCGAAACCGAGATTGTCGCGGGCTTGACCGATGGTGACCGGGGTCCCTCCCTCGGAGAGGCTAAGCCTGCGCGCCCGCACGAAGTCGTTCGACGCCAACGCTACGGATTCGACGCCGCCCTCGCACGGCCCGCCCTTTTCCGACAGCGCGGTCTCAAGCGCCTCGAACGCCTGGGGACCGCCATTTTCGCAGATGAAGACTCCAAAGTTCGGACAGCGGCGCTGGTTTGCGACGGCGCCCAGGCACTTGACGATGTCATCGGCGTTGCCGAACCCCACGATGACAATCGGAACTTCGACTTCGGCCAGCATCCAGGATTACTCGACCGTCGAGCGCATGACGGCCTGGTGCGCGATCGCAAGCGACTTCCGCGCAACCCGAATATGATAGCCCTTCCGCACCGCCCTCATGCACCAATCCTTATCCTCCGGGACGCCGTTCTCGACCGTCATCGCTTGGCTTCAAGCCTCATTGGCGTATTTACTCATGATTGACACAGCTTTTTCGAAATTGCTCATTTCGAGAATGTCATCGGTCTCCAACATCGTATCGAATTCCGCTTCAAGGGCGGCCACCAGAATCATATGGCCGATCGACGTCCAAGCTGGGTAGTCTTGATAGACAAGCTTTGACGTGTCCACATCATCGTCGAGGTCGAAGCTTTCTTTGAACGCACTAAATACACGGTCCCTTACCGTCATTGAACTGTCTCCGGAATGATAAGATTTCTGGCCCAGAACGTCGCCCGACGAGGCAGCGTCACCTCGGTCCTGACGTGCTTAAGAGGACATCCGCTTCCCGAACCGGCGACTCGACTTTTGGAGGGCCGCCCCTGTGGCCGACGACGCGCGCTGGGTTTCCGACCGCGATCGAACCGGCCGGAATCGACCGCGTGACCACCGAGCTTGCGCCAATGATGCAGCCGTCCCCGATCTCAACCCCCGCGACCACAATGACCCGTGCGCCAAGCCAGACGTCGTCGCCGATGACCACGTCGCGCTCGAGCTTGGGCTGATCCATGACCGGCGTTCCGGGCTTAGTCTGATAGTTCGACGCGGTGATGAAGACCTCGGGCCCCAACAAGGCGTGGCGCCCGAGGGTGATCCGCCCGACCGAATCTCCGGCCCAAATTGAGCATCGACTCCCGATGTGCGAGTAGGCGCCGATCTTGATTCGCTCTCCGTTCCGCAGCGAAACATTGGGCGCCATCCGCACGCCTGGTCCGATATCCGCCAAGCGGCGAGGAGCGACATGGTCGTAGTTGTAAAAGTGGAGCAGGCGGAACAGTTGGAGCCACGCGCGGGGATCAACCAGCGAAAGGCCGAATTCCACCGCTCTGCTGTTCTTGCGCAGACGGACGCGCGCGGAAGGCTGCTCGGAAATACGAGTCATTGTGCCCCTTTCCGCAAGTTGCTCCGCGTCACACCTCCCGCCAGTCGCCGCGGCGGAATATGCACGGATATCCAATTGGCGCAAGGCGACGGACCGCACGGAGGGGAGCGGCGCGAGACGCCTTACGGCATTAAATAGCCGACGAGCCTGACGCTGAAATGACGCGTTGGCCGATCGCCACGAGCCTCGAAATCGGTCCAGCAGGCGCCGGGGCCGAGACAGTCCTCCGAGAGCATCGGCCGACGTCAGCAGAGCGCCAAAACGTCCGCCGCTCACTGCTTTTCGACCTGGCCGAATTCAAGGTCGACAGGCGTCGCGCGGCCGAAGATGGACACAGCGACCTTGACCCGCGAGCGGGATTCGTCGACTTCCTCGACCACTCCGTTGAAGGAGGCGAACGGCCCGTCCGCGACGCGGACGTTTTCGCCGATCTCGAACCGGATCGCCGCTTTCGGCCGCTCGACGCCGTCCGCCACCTGTCCCTTGATCCGATTGGCTTCCATATCAGAGATTGGCATCGGTTTCTTGTCTGCGCCGAGGAAGCCGGTGACCTTTGGCGTATTCTTGATCAAGTGATAGACCTCGTCGGTGAGGTCGCATTTGACCAGGACATAGCCGGGGAAGAACTTCCGCTCGGAGTTGATCTTGCGCCCGCGGCGCATCTCGACGACCTGCTCGGTCGGCACGAGGATCTCCTCGAAATACTCCGTGAGGCCGCGTTGGCTCGCCTGCTCGCGAATGGATTCCGCCACCTTCTTTTCGAAGTTGGAATAAGCGTGAACGATGTACCAGCGCATATTCATATTTGGGCGATCCGGATCCATAGCCGAGGTTAGCCGACGCGTCCGAAGCCGAGGACGAGAGAAACGATTGTCCGCAACACCTCGTCGACGACGAGGAAGAACAGGCTCGTGAACACAACCAGCATCAGCACGAGCCCGGTCGTGACCAAGGTCTCGCGCCGCGTCGGCCAGATGACCTTGGCGCCCTCGGCGCGAACCTGCTGAATGAACTCGAATGGATTGGCCATTGCCTCGACGTGGGTTTGAAATTCGACGCGGCGGACGATGACGCCCAGCCAGAAAAGCTCGCGGCGCGGAGCCTCCCGGCGCCGCGCCACCCAGACCTCATATAGGAAAAGGCGCCCTCTCGCCAAGCAAAATGTGATGTTCTGAGATAAAACGGTCACAATGGCCCCGGTGGGTCGCCCTCCGCGCCGCTAGCCGCGGAAATGCTTCGACAGCTTGAGACCCTGATGCTGATAGTTGGAGGTCGCGTCGGCGCCGTAGAGCGCATCCGACGGGCCGGCGAGTTTTTCGTACACCAGCCTCCCGACCGGTTGGCCGTCTTCGAGCAGGAACGGCACATCGCGGCTGCGCACTTCCAGAACCGCCCGGGCGGATGGGCGCCCGTCCCTGCCCTGCCCGAAGCCTGGATCGAAAAAGCCGGCGTAGTGAACGCGAAACTCCCCAATCGCCGGATCGATCGGCGCCATTTCCGCCGCAAGGTCGGGGGGAATTTGCACTCTCTCGCGCGAGGCCAGAATATAGAACTCGTCCGGATCGAGGATCAGTCGCCGACCCTCCCGGGCGCGGATCGGCTCCCAGAAATCCTCGATGGCGTAGCCGCGCAAGCGGCTGACGTCGATGACGTCGCTGTTCTTGATCGCCTGGTAGCCGACGATCGAACTCGCCCAGACCCCCAAGATCGACCCGCAGCACGACGCCCTCGCGCAAGTCGAGCGGGCCGTCGACCAGCGGGCAGGCAAGGTGCCGCTTGCGGATCTCGGAATCGTCGAGCGTGAAAGTGTGCCGGTCCCGTTGCTGGGGGTGGCGGCTGCGAAACCGAACCTGGCTCAGCTTCGACCCCGCCTTGACGCGCACGCTGAAGCTGCGGGGTGAAATCTCCAGCCAGAGTTCGCCTTTGTAATCGAGCGGCACGTCGTCGAACGCCTCTCCGCCATCGACGATGAGGCGGGTGAAAATGTCGATCCGGCCAGTCGAGCTCTTCGGGTTTGCGGCGCCGGACAGGTTGGGCCTCAGCTCGAGCCATTCCATCAGCCGCGCGATATAGACGATCCCCTTCTCCAGCACCGCGCCCTTGCCCGCGAGCGAGACGGGCTCCGCGTTCAGGCTTTTCAGCCGGTCGCGAACGGCGTGATCGCGCCCGGGCAGGAAGCTCGAGCGAACCCGATAGGCTTCCTTGCTGAGCCTGAGGTCGAGGCTCGCGGGCTGAAGCTGGGACGGCTCCAGGGCCGTATCCGCCCGGATCAGTTTTCGGCCGATCATGGCGCGGATCTTCGGCCGGCCGAGCAGACCGAACGGAGCCGAGAACAAGGCGTCCGCCACGCCCGGTTCATGAGTATCGAGGATATGGGGAAGCGGCGTTCGGGGCGGCGTCAACAGCTTTGCCTCAAAGGGCGGTTTCGCGTTGTTAGCGCCCCCTCACCTTTAAGCCAAGGCTTGTATGGGAAGACGTGCAAGGGAAGGCTAGTAAGGGGCTGCTGCGTGCTTCGCGCCAATCGATTTGAGACTCGAACCGTCAGCTCGATCGGCGAGGCAATGCGTTAGGCAGTCGCTGAATGTGGCGATGACATTCCGGCTTCAGGGGGGATTGATTCGCGTCTCCATTGGAGCGACGGTCCCGCGGGTTGGAGGCGCGCTGATCAGTTTTGAGGAAAGGTGCTTCCGTGCAATGCGGATCGGAGAGAGGCAAATCCGGACCGAATGTTCGTTGACGTCCTCAAGCCGAACCGCCTAGTTCCCGCCTTTCACACCTTGAGAACTCCATGGCGGCGTATGCGGGGCTAGCCTTCCTATCGTTCCTTTGGGGCTCTTCCTTCCTCTTGATCAAGATCGCCTCGCGCGCCTTCGATCCGTTCGCTTTCGCGCTCGCGCGCGTGGGCGTCGCGGCGGCGGCGATGCTGCTGACGAGCGCGCTTTCCGGCAAGGTCTGGCCGGGATGGCGACCGGGACTATGGGCCAAACTTTTTGCGCTCGCGCTGATCGGGCAGGTGATCCCCTTCTTGCTGCTCGGCAAGGCGGCGAGGCTGACCACCAGCGCCGACATGGCGCTGATGATGGGCGCTCAGCCCATCTTCGTCTTTCTGTTCGGCCGCTTTCTGGGATCGCGCGATCGCTGGACGCGGCTCGCAGCCTTTGGCCTCACGCTCGGCTTCGTCGGGGTCGCCGTCGCGTTCTGGTCGCCGGGCGCGGGCAGCGGCGCCCATTCCGATCTGGGACATCCTGTTTTGGGGCGGGCCTTCGCCCTGGCCGCGGGCGTCTTCTATGGAACAGGCGCGATCATCTCCGGCGCCGCCACGCGCGAGATCGGCGCCGTCCGGGCGGTGACCGCCTCGCTGGTGATTTCGACGCTCGTCCTCACGCTGATCGGGCTCATGTTCGGAAAACCCCCGCCGCTCGCGACACTCTTCCAAATCCCCCTGGCGCCCATGCTTGCAATGGGCGGCCTCGGAATCTTCAACACGGCGCTCGCCTATTACGTCTATTTCCGCCTCGTCAACGAGGAGGGACCGACCTTTGCGAGCCTCAACAACTACATCGTGCCCCTGATCGGCGTCGTCGGCGGGGCGGTCGCGCTCGCCGAGCCTATAGCCCCCTCGGCTTGGGCTGGATTGGCGCTCGTGCTGGTTGGCGTCGCCCTCACCGGCCGCTCGCTGGGGCGGGCGAAAGCGCCTTTAACCGGCGCGACTACGAGCAGCGCTCGCGCGACGTGAACCCGGCGGCGCCTTCACCGCAGGCTCTGATACGGCGTCTGTCGGCCTGATTTCTGGCTGACCCGCCGGACCGTCGTGACAAAAAGAACACAATATCTTGTTATATTGCAGGCTGACGGGCTTACCCTGACGAGCGCTGCGGAAGGCGGGGATCCAGAGCGCCCGGACAGGTATGATCATGGCGGCCAGACCTCTTGGCGCGCCGGCGCCAAGCCCAGGAGCCAGAGCTGCGCCCCACGGGACAGAAAAATGCACTCAAGTCTTTGAAAAGATGGAGTCGAAGCCAAAGTGCAAAGCAGCCGCGCGAAGGCCTCGCTGACGACGCTTTGGCGGAGATCGCCTAACGCCCGCCTTTCAGCGCATCCGCCAGCCGCATCGTCGCCGACCCGGGCTTGAGCGGCTTCGCCTGGCTTTCATGCGGGGCCCAGGCTGCGAGCCAGACAAGATCGAAGGTCGCGCGCAGGCGTCCATCCGGATCGGCGAAGCGCTCGGCATAGACGGCGGCGGCGCGCAGGAGGACCTGGCGACGCAGCGGTTTGCGGCTGCGCGCCTCCAGCGCGCTCGCCCCGCCCATAGCGCGCAGGTCGGCGAACAGCGCGAACATGTCCGGGTACCGGACGATAGCGCGATCGAGATCGACGACCGGCAGCGCCAGGCCTGCGCGCTGCGCCAGGCCTCCAAGGGCGCGCACGTCGACGAAGGGGGCGACCCGCGGCGACGCGCCGCCGAGAATCTCGCTCTCGGCGATCGTCAGGCTCTGCCTGAGCTCGGTCAGCGTCTCGCCGCCGATCAGCGCCGCGATCAGGAGCCCATCGTCTTTGAGCGCGCGCCGCATCTGGATGAGCGCCCCCGGCAGATCGTTCACCGTCTGCAGCGCGAGCAGCGATACGGCGAGATCGAGGCGGCCGTTCGCGACGGACACGCGCTCGAGGTCGCCGACGGCGGGCAGAAAATCGCCGGTCCCGAGGCTCGCCTCGGTCGGGGCGACCCGGATGACGCAATCAGCCTGTCCGGCGGCCGCGAGCGCCGCCGCGCCATGCGGGCCGGGCGAGCCGAAGTCGGCGGCGAGGGCGAAGCGCCGCTTGACCAGCGACAGCCGATCGCGAAGGTCTTCGGCCGCCCTCACGAGCAGGAAGTCTGCTTGAGGCCGCCCACGGGCGTGCGCCCAGGCGCGATCGAGGCGGCGATGGATCAAACCTCGATCGAAGATCTGCGGCGGCGCCGGATGCGACATGAGCGTTCCTTGGGACGCGCTCCTTATGCGCCGGACAGCCCCTCGCGCAAACCTTCGGTTCGCGCTAGCTTGGCGCCCATGAACGCCCTTCCGGCGCTGGACGCGGACGAAGCCCACGGCTTGCCTTTGGCGCGCCGGGTTGGCGCGCTCGCCTTGAGCCTGGCTCGAGGCGCGCTCGATACGCTTTATCCGCCGACCTGCCTGGCCTGCCGCGCCGCCACCGACAGACACGGCGCGCTGTGCCCGCGCTGCTGGAGCGGTATGCGCTTCATCGAGCGGCCCTTTTGCGAACGCCTCGGCACCCCGTTCGAGCACGACCTCGGCCAGGGCCTCATTTCCCCGCAGGCGATGGCCGACCCGCCGGCGTTCGCCCGGGCCCGGGCGGTGGCGAGGTTCGAGGATGGACCGGCGCGCACGCTCGTGCATCGGCTCAAATACTCCGACCGCGCCGAACTCGCCCGGCCGATCGCGAGCTGGATGGCTCGCGCAGGAATCGACATTCTGGCCGACGCCGATCTCCTGACGCCGGTGCCGCTGCACGCCTTGCGGCTGTGGCGACGGCAGTTCAACCAGGCCGCCGCGCTGGCGACGGAGATCTCCCGCCGAACCGGAAAACCCTGCGATCTGGCCGGCGCTTCGGCGAGTCAAGGCGACCCGCAGCCAGGTGGGCTTGAGCCGAGCGCAAAGGGCCGAAAATGTTCAGGGCGCGTTCCGCGTCGCGGAAGGGGCGGTGGTGCGCGGGCTCAATGTCGTGCTGGTCGACGACGTTTTAACCTCGGGCGCGACCGCCAACGCCGCCTCCAGGGCGCTCTTGAGGGCGGGCGCGAAGCGGGTGGACGTGCTCGTCTTCGCGAGGGTTGTTACCGCCGCATAACTGCACATATAATACGGGAGAATGCGCGGATTGACGCGTCAAGGATCTCTGGATCGTGCGCCCTGTCGTCATCTACACCAAGTCCACGTGTCCCTTTTGTCACGCCGCCAAGGCGCTGTTGCGCGACAAGGCGGCTCCATTCGAAGAAATCGGCGTTGACGGGGACCGCGCTGCGCAGGCGGCGATGGCGACGAAGGCGAACGGCCGCTGGACAGTGCCGCAGATTTTCATTGGCGACACGCACGTTGGCGGCTGCGACGATTTGCACGCGCTTGAGGCCGCAGGCGAACTCGATGCGCTTCTGGCGGGCTGAACGATGATCAAATACGCGCTCGGCTGCGCCGAAGGGCACGCGTTCGACAGCTGGTTTCCCGACAGCGCCGCCTATGACAAGCAACGCAAGCGTGGCTTTGTCGCCTGCCCCGAATGCGGCTCGACCCGGGTCGACAAAGCCATCATGGCCCCGGCTGTCGTCGGCGGCGACCGCGCGGCCGTTGACGCGCGCCCGCAGATTGTTGTCGATGATCGGCGCCGCCATACGCGCGAATTCTTCCTGCGCATGCGCCGCGAAATCGAGGCCAACACCGATGATGTCGGCGCCAAGTTCCCGCAGGTGGCGCGAGCCATCCATCTCGGCGACGAGCCTGAGCGGGCGATTCGCGGGCGCGCGAGCCTCGCACAGGCCAAGTCGTTGCTGGAGGACGGCATCGGCGTGCTCCCGCTGCCGATGCTGGAGGACGAGCTCAATTAGTTTGGCGCGCGCTGGACAGCAGGCCCTGCCCCTCGTCTATCCCCTTACGTAAGCCGCGATTCGGATCGCATGCTGGCGATTCGCCCGCTACTTCTCGCCGATGCGGAACTCTTGCGCCTCGACCACCGTCGTGCCGACCATCGTGCGCACCGACACGCGAAAGGGAAACAGGAGCCGGTCGCTCGCGATCGGCGCCAGCCAGACTTCCAGGTCCTTGTTGTCGGCCATGAATTTGGTCGCCGGGCGGTCTCGGCTATGACCGGATATCGGGACGTAGCGGGCCGCGCAAATCACCACGGGGCCCTTGTAGCCTTTGGTCGACACCGTGCGCTCGCCAACATAAGAGAGGTCAATATCGAACCGGGTATAGCCGTCGAAGATCGGAACCGTGCGGTTACATGCGGCGGGCGATAGGATCGGCCCAGAGGCCGGCGCCGGGAGGATGACTGCGCCGACTGGATCGACGACCCCACGCTTGTCTCCGGGTCCAAGGGGAACGCGGTCCGGCTTATCCTGGAATGGCGGCGAGATATCGATTCCGGTGACGGCGTTGCCGGCGAGCGCCATCCGGATCGTGCGCGTCATGTGCGAGTCCGCGGCGACGGTGGCGAAACTCGCCGGCGACACATGGCCTTGGACGATCGCGCCCTTGCCGGCCGAGGCGCCGTGCGCGTTGGCGACGAAGAGCTTGGCGATACCGGTCACCTTCGCTTCGCCCGCGATCGAGTAGCTCGTCGGGGAGAGGTCGGCGTAGAGGTTGACCGCGCCGATCGGAAGACCGATCAACGACACGCGGTAGGTCGCGTGCAGCACGTCGGCGTGGGCGCCCGCGGTCCAGACGAGCGCAGCGGTCATCCCGACGGCGGCCAGTCGCAAGCGGGCCTGAGGCGATCGCGGCGCCATCGTTTCGAATCTCCAGTTGCGGCGTTTGCAGCGCATTGAACGGCGA
The DNA here is from genome assembly GCA_963802615.1 of uncultured Alphaproteobacteria bacterium. Lineage (GTDB taxonomy): Bacteria > Pseudomonadota > Alphaproteobacteria > Rhizobiales > Beijerinckiaceae > Roseiarcus. Next base: position 85,330 of record CAWDKC010000055.1, on the reverse strand, counting down.
TTGCGCTTAAATTCCGGCGCCGATGCGCCGACTCACGGGGCCAAGGCCGCCTGAGCAAAAAAGTCACCCGCGACTGCTGTCAAGACCTTGCGGCGGCCACGCGCGCGGACTTAACATCCGCTCCATGGTCGAGACGGTCATATCCATTCGCGCGGCGCGACTCGGGGACGAGGGTGAAATCGCCACGGTGCATGACGCGGCGTGGCGCGAGGCCTATCGGGGCGTTATCCCCGGCCAGGAGCTCGAGCGGATGATCGCGCGCAGGGGCCCCGAGTGGTGGCGCCTCGCGATTGCGCGCCGGACGCCGTTGTTGGTGCTCGAATTCAGCGATTCCGTGGTCGGCTATACCAGCTACGGGCGCAATCGCGTGCCGGCGCTCGGCTATGGCGGCGAGATCTTCGAACTCTACCTGGCGCCGGAGTGCCAGGGCTGCGGCTTCGGGCGGCGCATGTTCGAGGCGGCGCGCAAGGATCTGGCGGGCCATGGATTCTCGAACCTCGTCGTCTGGGCGCTGGCGGACAACGATCGGGCGGTCGGGTTTTACCGCCGGCTGGGAGGGCGGGTCCTGCGCCGCGCGCGCGAAACCTTCGGAGGCCAGCAACGCGACCGCATCGCTTTCGGCTTTGGCTGAACGTTCGTTCCTCCTATAAGATGGGATCGACGCGCCGCCGATTGGGAGGATCGATGTGAATTTGAACGCGATATCGATCGGCAAGAATTCTCCCCACGATGTCAACGTCGTCATTGAGGTGCCGATCGGCGGCGAGCCGATCAAATATGAGATGCACAAGGAGAGCGGCGCGCTCCAGGTCGACAGGTTTCTCTACACCTCGATGCGCTATCCGGGGAATTACGGCTTCATCCCCCATACGCTTTCGGACGACGGAGACCCCTGCGATGTGATCGTCGCCAACACCCGCGCGATCGTTCCCGGGGCCGTGATGAGCTGTCGGATCGTCGGCGTTCTCTTGATGGAGGACGAAGCAGGGGGCGACGAGAAGCTCTTGGCCGTGCCGTCGGCGAAGCTGACCCAGCGCTACGCGCACGTGAAGAATTTCTCCGACCTGCCGTCGATCACGCTCCAGCAGATCGAGCACTTCTTCGCCCACTACAAGGATCTCGAGCCCAACAAGTGGGTCAAGATCGTTCGCTGGGGCGACGCGGATGAGGCCCGCGCGCTGGTCCTCGAGGGCGTCGAGCGGGCTAAGAAGGCGAAGAAAGCCCCGAAGGCGAAGGGCTGAACACGTGTGAAAGAGCGACAGTAACGCCGGCGCCAAGCTGGCAGGCGACGCAAGAAACCGATCACCCGAGGGAGGAAAGTGACATGCGCAAGCACTTAAGTCTGGCCATGGCGGCGGGACTCGCCCTGGCCTTCACGGCTCATGGCGCCGCGGCCGACAAGCTCAAGATCGGCTTTTTGCCCGGGGTCGTCGATCCGTTCTACCAGGTCATGCAGCTTGGCGTGGAGGCGGCGGCGAAGGACCTCGGCGCCGAGGTGGTGACGCAGATTCCACCGACCTGGGGGGTCAGCGTGCAAACGCCGATCCTCAATTCCATGGTCGCGCGCGGCGACCTCAAGTACATCATCATCGCGCCGACCGATAAGGATCAGATGGTCGGCCCGCTCAAGGCGGCCGCAGACGCCGGCATCAAGGTCATCACCGTCGACACGTTCCTCGGCGACGGCGATTACGTCAACGGACCCGTGAAGTTTCCGATCAGCTATATCGGCTCCGACAACGTCGAGGGCGGCCGCATCGCCGCGCGCGGATTGGCCAAGGCGATCGGCGGCAAGGGCACGGTCTACATCAACTCGACCAACCCCAACGTCAGTTCCGTCGAGGGGCGGGAAAAGGGGTTCAAGGAGGCGATGGCCAAGGACTTTCCGAACGTCAAGGTGCTCGGCCCCGACTACAATCTGGACGATCCCAACAAGGCGGCGCAGCAGACCGCCGCGGTGCTGGCGCGCGACCCAGATCTCGCCGGCGTGTTCGGCACCAACGTGTTCAGCGCTCAGGGCGCGGGGACAGCGGTCGTCAACGCAGGCCTCGGCGGGCACGTCCAGGTTGTCGCCTATGACGCGACGAAGCTTGCCATCGAACTGATGAACAAGGGTGTCGTCTCGCTGGTTTTGGCGCAGAAGCCGTTCGATATGGGCTATCTCGCCGTGATGTTCGCCCAGGCCGACGCAGCTGGCGTCACAAGCTTGCCGCGGCGCGTCGAGACCGGCTTCGCCATCATCGACAAGGACAACGTGAAAGACCCTGCGATCGCCCGCTTCATCTATTCGGTGCCGGGCAAGTAGCGTTCGCCTGCTCCGCTGATGGCGCGCATTCCCCACATCCAACTCTCTTCCGCAATCGGAAGAGAGGGCGGACCCTTCTCCCGCACACGGGAGAAGGTGGCGCCGTAGGGCGTCCGAAGGACGGGCTATGGGCGCTGGATGAGGGCCGGCGGATGAGAAACCTGTGACCGAACGCGCCTCGAGGATGACGCTCGCCCACGCATCGACCGCGCCCGCCGGGGCTCGCACGCGGTCGCAGCGGGTTGTTCTGTTCCTGAGCAGCATCTGGGCGTGGCTGTTCCTTGCGCTTCTCGTGCTGTTCTTCGTCGCCGCCGTGCCGCTGACGACAGGGGGCGCGGTCAATTTCCTCACCGTGCGCAACTCGCAGAACATTCTGGTCGCGATCATTCCAGTGCTGCTGCTCGGCCTCGGTCAGACCTTCGTCATCATCGCCGCCGGCATTGATCTCTCGGTGGGCTGGGTCATGAGCCTCGCCTCGGTGCTGTCGGCGCTGGCGCTGCGATCGGCGTTCGACGGCGGCCTCCCGCTTTTCCCCTCGGTCGTCATTGGCCTCGTCGCCGCCGTCGGCGGCGCGGCGGCGGTCGGCCTCGTCAACGGGGTCATCATCGCAAAACTGAAGGTTCCGGCGTTCATCGTGACGCTGGGAACCTCGTTCATCGTGCGCGGAATCGCCTATCTCATGAGCGAGAACACGACCGTCATCGGCTTGCCGTCCGGCATCCGGGCCTACGGCAACGACGCGCTTCTTTATTATATCTCAGGCCAAGGAGGCGGCCTCTATTTCCTTGAGCGGCCGCAGGTGAAGGGCGAGCTCCTGCGCCACATGGACGCCATTCTGCCCTATCCGGTCGTGGTGACGGCGTTCGTCGTCGCCTGGGCGATTTTCCTCCTCCACCGAACGCAGTTCGGCCGGCATGTCTACGCCATCGGCGGCAGCATGGACGCTGCGGTGCGCAGCGGCATTCCCGTCGATCGCCGCGTGATCACGATCTATATCCTCTCGGCCGCCACATCGGGGATCGCCGGTTTCTTGTCGACGCTGCGCTTCACCGCCGGCTCGGCGGTGATCGGCGATCCGCTGCTCTTGAGTTCGATCGCCGCGGTGATCATCGGCGGCGTGAGCCTGTTCGGCGGCGCCGGAACCGTGATTGGCACGGTGATCGGCGCCCTCATCATCGCTGTCCTGACCACCGGGCTCGTCATGCTCAACGTCGAGGCTTTCTGGCAGTTCATCGTGGTCGGAACGGTGGTCATCGTCGCGGTGCTGATCGACCAGTCTCGCGACCTCATCACTGGCCGCGCGCGCGCAGGCGGGTCGCAATGAGCGAGCCGCTGCTCTCCATCCGCAACCTGACAAAAATCTTCGGCGGACTCGTCGCGGTCGACAACGTGAGTTTCGACGTCGCGCGCGGCGAGGTGGTGGGTCTGCTCGGCGACAATGGCGCGGGCAAGTCGACGCTGATCAAATGCGTCTCCGGCGTCCACGCCGCGGAAGACGGCGAGATCGTCTTCGATGGCGAAAGGGTTCAATTCGCGAGCCCGATGGACGCGCGCCGCGCCGGGATCGAGACGATCTACCAGGACCTCGCGCTCGCCAACAATCTGGACGTCGGCGCCAACATCTTCCTGGGCCGCGAGGTCAAGACGCGCCGCCTCGGCGGTCTCATCCAGACGCTCGACGACAAGCATATGCGCGAGCAATCGCGACAGACGCTCGATTCCCTGCAGATTCGCTTTCCCAGCATGACCGAGCCGATCGAAAAGCTCTCGGGCGGCCAACGCCAGGCCGTGGCGATCGCGCGCGCGGTCTATTGGGACGCGCGGCTCATGATCATGGACGAACCGACCAACAATCTAGGCGTCCCCGAGCAGCATAAGGTGCTCGAGGTCATTCGCGTGCTCAAGGGCCGCGGCGTGCCGGTCGTCCTCATCACCCATGTGATGCCGGATGCGCTCGCGGTCACCGACCGCATCATCGTCATGCACCGCGGCCGAAAGGTCGGCGAGAAACTCACCGCCCGCACCAACGCCGAGGAACTGGTGCAGTACATGGTTGGCGCGCGCGAGGATGCGGCGGCCTGAGCCGTCGCGCGACCGCGCTCGGAACAGGATATCGCGCGGGCTCGCCGGGCTTGGTAGACTTGGCCCGCGGAGGAGCGACCCATGGTCCAATCCTGCGACGCCATCATCATCGGCGCTGGTCCAGCGGGGCTCGCCACGGCGGCGGCGCTTCGATCCCGAGGCCTCAGCGCCGCGATCCTTGAAAAGTCTGACGCCGTGGGCGCGGTCTGGCGGCGCCACTACGACCGCCTCCATCTGCACACCGATCGCGCCCGCTCCGCCCTGCCGGGCCTGCCGATACCGAAGGCTTACGGCCGCTATCCCTCGCGCGCGCGGGTCGTCGAATATCTCGAGGCCTACGCGGCGAAGTTCGCGCTGAAACCGGTCTTCAACGCGCCGGTCTTCGCGCGTGCGGCGTGAAGGGCGCGCCTGGCGCGCCGAGGCAGGCGAGAACTCGCGAACCGCGCCCATCGTCGTCGTCGCGACCGGCTGGGCCGACTATCCCTCATGCGCCGACATGGCCCGGCATGGAGACGTTCGGCGGCGCCGATCCTGCATTCGAGCGCTTATCGCAATCCGGCCCCTTTCGCCGGGAAACGCGTGCTGGTCGTCGGCTATGGCAATTCGGGCGCCGAGATCGCGCTCGACCTCGCCGAAGCCGGCATCGATGTAACGCTCTGCGGTCCGCAGCCCGGTCAATGTCATCCCGCGCGAGCTGTTCGGACGTGCCGATCCTCGTCTTTCCCGTCACCGAGCAATGGCTTCCCTCGCGAGTGGCCGACGCGATCAACGCGCCCTTGCTTCGGTTCGCGATCGGCTCGATCGAAAAGCTCGGCTTGAAGCGCTCTCCCAAGGGGCCGCTCCAATCCATCGAGGAGGACGGGCGCGTGCCGCTCATCGACATCGGCACGCTCGACGCGATACGCGACGGACGGATCAAGCTTCGCGGCGACGTCGCGAGCTTCGCCGGCGAGAGCGTCGCCTTCAGACAGTCGCCCGCCGAGCGCTTCGACGCGATCATTCTCGCGACCGGCTTCCGCCCGGACCTTCGCCCGCTCCTGCCCGACGCCAAAGGCGTGCTGAACGCAACAGGAGCGCCGCTCGTCAGTGGCCGAGCGACGGCGGAGCCTGGCCTTTTCTTCTGCGGCGCCATTCCCTCAGCGCTTGGGCAATTTCGGCAGATCGGCATCGAGGCGCAACGCATCGCCGACGCGGCGCAAGCGCTGCGCGCCGCCTTAAGCTCGCCCGTGTCGCGGCCCGACGAAGCTCTTCGACCCAGGCCGGAACCGTCTCGCTCGCCGGACCCAAGCGCTGCTCGTCGAACAAGTCCGCGTTGTCGGCCGCCTCGAGGTTGATCTCACAAGTGCCGCAAGCCGTAGGCGCGCGCCTCGGCGACGAAGCCGGCCGCGGGATAGACCGCGCCCGAAGTGCCGATGGCGACAAAAAGCTCAGCCTTGCGCAGCGCCCGGTCGATCAAGTCCATGGCGAGCGGCATTTCGCCGAACCACACCACATGCGGACGCATTGTCCCGGCACGCCCGCAATCCGGGCATGCGTGCGTAACCGTCAGATCATCGAGCCACGGGCGAACCGCCTCGCAGCCGCCGCAACGCGCCTTCAAAAGTTCGCCATGCATATGGATGACGCGCCGCGAACCCGCGCGCTCGTGCAGGTCGTCGATGTTCTGGGTGACGAGAGTGAGGCTCCCGCCGCGCTCGGCGAGCCCGCGTTCGAGCCGCGCGAGCGCCAAATGCGCCGCATTGGGCTTGGCGTTCAGAAGGTTGCGGCGGCGCAGATCATAGAACGCCAGCACCGTTTCGGGATCGCGGGCGAAGGCTTCGGGCGTGGCGAGTTTCATCGGATCGAACTTCGCCCAGATCCCCTCGCCTTTCTTGTCGCGAAACGTGCCCAGTCCGCTCTCGGCCGAGATCCCGGCGCCGGTGAGGACGAAGATGTTTTGGCTGCCGTCATAAGCGCCGGATCCTGGCGTCGTCCCGCTATAGCGCCAGCAAGGCTCTTTATCTTGGCGCGAACCGTCAGCCAGGACCCGCGCGCTTCCGCGGCGCCCTTGCGGACAGGCTCTGACGAGCACGCCAATCGAAGGCTCCGGACCTGGTCCGCGAGGACGGCGCTTGGCGGCCTCTCGCTGATTACGACCTCGAACACATAGCCCTTGATCTTCGACGTCATCGGGCAGCAAATGCGCCATGCCTCTTGCCCCGTTGTAGCGCGCTGGAGTTAAAACCAGCGCGGACGCCGCCCGGCCTGCTCGTGTCCGGCTTGCGGATCGAAATGAAGCCAAACGATGTCGCCGGCGTCCGGAACGTAATCGCGCCTCACCACACCTCACGGCCCTGAGGCGGCCCAAAGTCAGTCTCCTCCGGAAAGGTTTCCGGGCGCATCTGGTCAAGCAGCGCCTCCAGTTCGTACGGGTCGGCCTTGATCGGCTCGATGACAATGCGACCGCCCTCCTCACGAACATCGACGAGCTGGTCGAGGCCGAGCGACGCGGCCGCCATAACCGAGGCTGGGATGCGCACAGCGGCGCTGTTGCCCCATTTCTTGAGCACCATCTTCATGGCGGAGTTCCTTCACCGGAGCGGCGAGTTGCTCCCGGCCGAGAGTATATACGATGTCGATACGGGCGGCGTCAACGCGCGCTCACCTCCCCCGCAGCGCGAGCGCGATCTGCACGATGGCGGCGATCAGCTCGAGCACGATCAGGATCACGATCGCCGCTTCGAGCCGCGTGGCGCGGTCGGCGTCGATGATGTCGGTCAGCGCCTGCGCCGTGTCGCCGATCACCTCGAGCTTGCGCTTCAAGACGTCGGCGCGTTCGGTGAGCTCGTATTCGTCAGCAAGGCGCGCATAAAGCCGTTCAAGCTCGGGGTGGTCCCACAGGACATCCGGCTTTTCCTCGACCGCGACGCGGCCCGAGACGCGATGCTGGGCGAGCAGCGCCTGGCCGATGAGCCTGAGCATGGCGCGCCGGCGGAACGGCGGCCGGCCGGTCGCCGCGAGCTTTTCGGCGAACGGCTCGATCACGTCGAACACCGCGTTGACCTCGCGCTCGTCGCGCGCCAGCGCCACGGTCTTGGCGAGCGCGTCGGCGATGACCAGAAAGCGCGGCGGCGACAGGTTCTTGATCTGGATCGGCCCGCTCGAGGACTTCTGCTCGTCGCTGTCGGGCGCGATTTCGAGCACCGCCGTCTCGTCGTCGCCGAGCGCCCTGAACCCGCTGACGCGCGATCGCAGCTTCGCCAGCAGGTCTTCTTCCTCGAGCGGGGTCAAGCCAACCATCACCGCGACGCCGAAGCGGAACAGAGCCGCCATGCCCCGCTCGCCGACGCGGAAGGCGAGCGGCAGCGAGGAGATCATGTCGGGCCGCTCGAGTCCGGCGGTGTCGATGCGCTCGCCGACGATGAGCGCGCGCGCGGTCAGGCGCGTCGGGGCCGTCGCGAGGCGAGACGTCCGTCATGGCCGCAGTCTACGGCGGCGCGCGAGCCATCGCCAGCCACCTCCGGAACTCGACAGCGAAGCGGGATGCGAGCTGTCCGACCGGCCTCTTTCCCGATAGATTGCCGGCTAGCCTGCGCTGCTCCAGCAAAGCCTGCGCCGCACGAACAGCGTTGAGGAGACCTAGCCAATGGACAAAGGCAGCGAGGCCCGATGGCGGCTCGACGGCGTCCGGGTGGTCCGTTCGAGCGAACTCGACATCAACACGGCCCAGACGCCCGGCATGAATCGCGCCGCCGCGATCACCCACGCCCGCGCCGGAGCGGAGAAACTATGGGCTGGAACCGTCGTCATTCACCCGAAGGCCAAGACCGGCGCGCACCATCATGGGGCGGTGGAGAGCGTCATCTACGTGGTCAGCGGCCGGGCGCGGATGCGGTGGGGCGAGCGGCTCGAATTCGTGGCTGAGGCCGGCCCCGGCGATTTCATCTACGTGCCCCCTTACGTCCCCCATCAGGAGATCAATGCGAGCGACGATGAGCCGCTCTCGTGCGTGCTGGTGCGCAGCGGCCAGGAGCCGGTGGTGGTCAATCTCGAATTGCCGAGCGTGGAGCTGAACCCGGAAGCGGTGGAGTGGATCGACGACCTCCACCCGCCGCGGCGGACGTAGCCTCTCGGACTTGCGTAGAAGGGCGCCAGGCGGCCTAGGGTCAAGCGCAATCGCGCGGGGCGACTGCTTTGGAGGACTGCCCCGCGAAGACCGCGCGAGCGACGATCGCTCTGCGCGCAAATAGCGAACATTCCCCGCGGCGCGGCTAGCGGGTCAGTTAGACCCTAGTGGGACCTATTCAAGTCAAGTGTTCGTGCGGCGGGGCCGGGGCGGTGGTGCCGCGAACGACTATCAGTGTCGGCAGGATTTCGTGACGAACTTGTCCGGCGGAAAACACGAGACGGGCAGCGACGCGGCCTTTCTCGGCGCCGTTTGAATCGATTGTCGTCAAATTCGCAGCGGCTGCCTCGGGGATGTTGTTAAAGCCTACGACAGAGATGTCACCCGGAACGTTGAGGCCGCGCCGCCGCGCCTCTTCAATCACCGACAGGGCTTGCAAGTCCGCCATCGCCAGAATGGCCGTCGCGCTGCGGAACTCGTTGAGAAGGAGGGCGGCGGCGGTGCGGTCCCAAGGGTGTGCCTGGATTATGGGAACGTCGTCTATGTTGATGCCCACGCCCGTTAGGGCATCCGCATACCCAAGAAGCTTCTGTTGGTCGAGGGGCATACCGGCGACCTCGAGCTTGCGACCGCGCATGGGCGCATGAACGGCCGGTGGTCCAAGATCGCGCAGAAACGACATGATGGCGAAGCGACGGTGACCAAGGTCAAGCAGATGCTGAGCGGCAGAGCGGCAGCCGCTACGCGCGTCGACATTCACCGAATTGACATCCGCACGACCGTCAGTGTCGATCACCGCGAAAGGAAGCTTTCGGAATTCGACGGATCCAATGAGTTCGTCATCGTGCGGCGGCGACAGAATGAAACCGTTAACGAGAGCGTTCCGAATCCCGAACGTCTTGTCGTCAACCAGGCCGGAAACAAGGGTGAGATTGGCGCCGAACTCATCGCAAATTTCCGCGATGCCCGCCAAGAAACGCGGGAAATAGCCGGTAAACATGCCCGCCATGTTGTAGACGCCCGGCGCGATCACACCGATCGCATTTACCGTTCCGGCGCGCAGCAGCCGTCCCATAGGATCAGGCCCCGCAAAGCCAAGCTGACGCGCCGCTGCCTCGACACGGAGTCGCGCACTCCGTCCAACCCGATCCGGGTTGTTGTACACGTATGACGCGGTGCTTCGAGAGACGCCTGCCGCCCTAGCGACGTCCTTTAGCGTAGCCATCGGGCATTCCTTCGTAGTTTTACGCTGATAACCGGAGACGATTCGCCGTGATATTTATATTGCCCTCTTGTGGAGCGATCCACAATGCGGTAAATGGCCATGTGGATCGATCCACGTCGAGGATCCTGTCGGTGCTGGGCGTCGGACGATAGCTGCGCCTCGTGGAGATGATAATTTGGAAGGGGCGCCAATCAGGGAGGAGTGAACCATGACAACCGATCGTGCGAATTCGGACCCGTCGAGCTGGGATCCCGCGTTGGACGCCGTAATCGCGGCGCCGAAGCACCACAAAGTCCTTTTCGAAAACGAGCGGCTCCGCGTTCTCGAAGTCACGGTTCAGCCGCACGACGAGGAGCCTGTCCATCATCACCGGTGGTCCTCGGTGTTCGTCCTCGACCAGCTGCATGGCCCGGTGCACGACATCGCTCCGGACGGCGCGCCGTTGCCCCCCAATCGCGACGTTATGAAAGCGATCCAGGGCTGGAACGGAAAAGGCTGCCTTGTCGTGCATATGGCGCCACAGCCGCCGGGGCGCGTCCGCAACGCCTCTGACAAGGTCGTCCACGGCGTCCGCGTTGAAATGAAGATGTAGTAGGGCAGCCACCGCCGGCTTTGCGCCTTGGCTCTGGTGGCGCCAAATGAGCCGTCCAGGATCGACCATTGGACGGCCGGACCTCTCGACCTCTACGAGGAGTTTGTAGGGCCGCTTCACGCCGAAACCGGTCACGCTGATCGGGTTTTGACCTACCGCCTCACCACCGGATGGGCTTCGCGCGCCTGCCAGCCGGCGCGCTCGAGCTCCGGGATCAGATGCTCCTCGCGCGGCCAGCCGACGCAGAGATAGGCGATGAACGTCCAGGCGCGCGGAACGTCGAGCGCCTCGGCGATTCGCTCCCGGATCGAGGATCGAGACCCAGCCGACCCCGAGGCCGCGGGCGCGCGCGGCGAGCCAGAATGTGTGCAAGCGCGCACACCGTCGAATAGCGGCGCGTTTCGGGCATCGTGCGCGCGCCGAGGCCGTGGCCCTGCTCCGTCGCTTCGTCGCAGAAGACCGCGAGCTGGATCGGCGCGTCGCGCAAGCCGGCGAGCTTGAGCCTGGCGTAAAGCGCCGCCCGTTCGCCGTCATAGGCGCTGAGCGCGTCGCGGTTGGCGGCCTCGAAATTGGCCCGGATCGAGGCGCGGCGCGCCTCGTCGTCGACGCGCACGAAGCGGGTCGGCTGGCAATTGCCGACCGAAGGCGCGAGCGCGGCGAGGTCGAACAGTTCGGCCAGCGTCGCCTCCTCCGGCGCTTCGCCCGGACGAAAATGGCGCACGTCGCGCCGCCAGGCCAGAAGTTCGGCGAAGGCCGCCCGGAATGGCGCGTCGAACTGAGGCGCTTCGCTTCTGAGGGCATAGGCCAATTCCGCTTTTCGCCTCCTTTGTCCTCGAATGCTCGTCCCGGCTTGTCTGGCATAACGCGCAAAAGGGAGCGTCCGCAAAGAGAATATTGCGCCTTTTTCCCCTGTACCGACCATCTTCGCGCGGTGGTTCGGCGCCCAGCGGCGCTGCGTAAGTTTGTCGCAGGACCGCAGCCAAACTCGGACAATGAGCGAGTGGGTAGTTTTCCCAATTGCGCGATGCATTCGAGACTGGAAAGGTCGTCGTGTCCGGGCGGCAGGGCCGCGCCACCACGGCTCATGGGGGTCGCCGAACCCGCGACAATCTGGCGTGCGCGGCACAATCTCCCTGCCGCGCACGCTCTTTTTAATTGGCTCTCGCCTTTCGAGTTGACGGACCAATCCCAATCCTGAAAGCCTCGGCGCCTCGCTCGCGCCAGGGTCGTCATCGCGACCCCGGTCAAGCCTGGGTGGAAGCGATCCCAGGTGATGAAGGGCGGGAGCGGTCGCCAGGGATCGCCACGTCCCCCCGCGCTCCGGCCTTGGAGTCCTTAGCGATCACAAGGCGAATCGCCGGGGGAGGGGTTCAGGAAAGACGGGCGTTCCGACACGCGCTCTTTCCACCAATTCATTCGTCATTTCAATGCTTTATGATCATGCGGCAAAACAATCTCTTTCCGTAAAGCAGAATTTGAGGTATAGTTACCGTTTTCGCCGCCTTAGCGGCCAACGGAGAACCTCATGACCGACGATCCCGCACCCTCGACGCAGGCCGCCGAGCTGCGAGCCCAACGCCGCGCGCGGCGCGAGACCGGGAGCGCGCGCCGGGAGCGCTATTTCAGCATGATGGCGTCAGGTTATAGCTGCAGCCAGATCGCAAAAATGGTGCAGACCAGCGCCAAGACAGTCCGGCGTGAAGTCGACCGAGCGCTCGCCGACCGGCGGCTCGACGCGCCGGAGCGTTTCGCCCAGGTGCAGGTCGCGCGGCTCGTGAAGGCGCTGAGGCTCGCCGAGGCTGCGATCGAGCTTGGCGAACTGAAGGCGGTCGCAACCTATTTGCGGGTGATTGCCGCGCTCGACCGCTATCATGAGCTCGCGTCAGGGAGCCCGCCGCCCCGCCGGTCGAGCGAGGCCCCGCCTCTCGCCCTGCCCACCCCGCCCAAGGCGCTGACCTTCGCCGCGCCCGCCAGCGGAGAGCCGTCCATCGCCGAGGAGCCGGCGCGAGACGCGGCGAATGATATTGAACATTTATAACATGCTATATCAGTCCGCGCGGGCATCGTCCGAACGAGCCGATTCGAGGGACAGAAAAATGAGCCTAAGCCTTTGAAATCGCCTCGACGCGTCCAAAACTGCGAGAGCGCGCTAAAGCGCCCGCACCCGCGCTTTCGCCGCTTTCTCCGCTGCGAGCCGATTGCGCAGCGGCAGGCCGAAGGCCTCGGATTCGATCTCGAATATGTCGCCCTTTTGCGTCTTCACCCCGTCGCTGAACGACAGGGTGGCGGTGCCGAAGAAATGGACATGGACGTCGCCCGGGCGACGGAACAAGCCATATTTGAAATGATGCGCCTCGAGATTGGCGATCGAATGGGCCATGTTCTGTTCGCCTGACAGGAACGGCTTTTCCCAGATGACGTCCTTGCCGCGCCGGATGCGCGACATGCCATTGATGTCGGCGGGCAGGTCGCCGACCAGCAATTCCGGGCCGACGCTTGCGGGCCTGAGCTTCGAATGCGCGAGCCAGAGATAGTTGTGCCGCTCGGTGATGTGATCGGAGAACTCGTTGCCGAGCGCAAACCCGATACGGACGGGCAAGCCAGCCTCGTCGATCAGGTAGATGCCGACGATCTCCGGCTCTTCGCCGCCGTCGAGCGCGAAGGCCGGACTGGGCAGATCGCCCTCCGGAGCGGCGAGCGATGAGCCATCGCCCTTGTAGAACCACTCGGGCTGCGCGCCGGTCTCGCTCTTGCCCGGCTTGCCCCCGTCCAGGCCCATCTTGAACATGCGCATCGAGTCGGTGAGCTTGGACGGGTCCCCGAGATCCTTGTGCATCTTGTCGCGCCCTTCAGCCGAACCGAGATGCGTGAGACCCGTTCCGGTCACCATCACATGCGCGGGATCCTTGTGATCGATCGGCGCGAGCACGCGTTTCTGTTTCAAGGCGCGAGCGAGATCGACCGGCTTGCCAACCCCTCGGTCGGCGATCAGTTTGCGGAGTGAAACGCCTTCGCCGATCGCCTGGCGGGCGAGGTCGAGCGTCGTGCGCGCGCCCTTGACCAGCCGGCTCTCGCCGCGCGCAGTGACCGCAAGCGCCCGCTTGCCGTTCTCGTCGATGAATTGCGCCAGCCTCACGCTTCTGCCCCTTCTTCAGCGCCGGAACTCAGGCGCGTTTCAATCAGTTCGAAGATACGCGGATCGGTGAAATTGCTCGCGGCGAATGTCGCGCCGGCCTCGATCAACCTCCGCGAATCGAGCGTGGTCGTCATGCCCACCACGGCGAGACCCGCGGCCGCAGCCGCGCGAACGCCCGAGAGCGAGTCTTCGAAGGCGATCGAATGGGCCGCCAGCGCGCCGGTGCGCTCAAGCGCCGTCAGATAGGGCAAGGGATCCGGCTTCGAGCGCGCAAGCTCGCTGCCGATCACCAGGATCGGCAAACGCTGCCCGATCCCCAACGCCGCGAGAACCTTCTCAGCGTTGGCGCGCGGCGCGTTGGTGACGACCGCGCGCTTCAGCCCGCGCCGGTCGGCGAAGTCGAGCAACGCGAGAGCGCCAAGAATGGGTTCGAGCTCGCCCAAGCCGTCGCGATAGGCCGCTTCCTTGGCGTCCAGGGCCGCGGCCTGCTCAACCGGCGACAAGTGCGAGAGGTAACGACTCGCGATCATCGCGTTGGAAGCGCCCATGATGTTCGCGGAATATTCGGAATGATCGAGCTCGATTCCGTGCGGCGCAAACACGCGCTGGAAGGCGGCCAGATGCTCTGGGTCGCTGTCCACCAGCGTCCCATCGAGATCGAACAGAAGAGCGGTTTTCATAACGTCTCGGATAACTGACTCGCGTCCCCATTTCAAACGCGGCGCTCGTCACATCGTCGCTCCGATCTGCCAGGGCGTGAACTCCGCGTCGCCATATCCTAGGGTTTCGGACTTGGTCCGCTCGCCCGAAGCGACCGCCAGAACCTTGTCGAAAATCTCCTGGCCCTTGTCGGCGATCGAGACGCCGTCGAGAACGTCGCCGCAATTGATGTCCATGTCCTCGATCATCCGGCGGTAGACGTCATTGTTGGTGGCGAGCTTGACCGAGGGCGTCGGCTTGCAGCCATAGGCCGAGCCGCGTCCGGTGGTGAAGCAGAGCACGTTGGCGCCGCCCGCGACCTGGCCCGTCGCCGACACCGGGATCATAACCCGGCGTATCCATGAACACGAAGCCCTTGGCGGTGACCGGCTGGGCGTATTCGTAGACCTCGTTGAGCGCGGTCGTGCCGCCCTTCGCGGCTGCGCCCAGCGATTTCTCGAGGATGGTCGTCAAGCCTCCGGCCTTGTTTCCGGGCGAGGGATTGTTGTTCATTTCGCCGCCATTGCGCGCGCAATAATCCTCCCACCAGCGGATGCGCTCGACGAGCTTGTGGCCGATTTCCGGCGTCGCGGCGCGCCGGGTCAGCAAATGTTCCGCGCCATAAATCTCCGGCGTCTCCGAAAGAATCGCCGTGCCGCCGTTGCGCACCAGGATATCGACCGCCGCGCCAAGGGCGGGATTGGCGGTGATGCCCGAGTAGCCGTCCGAACCCCCGCACTGGAGCGCAAGCGTCAGTTCGCTCGCCGGGCGCTGGCGCTCGCTCAACGCTGTTGAGGAGCGGAAGCATGGTGCGGACATGGTCGACGCCAGCGGCGACCGTCTTGCGCGTTCCCCCGGTCGCCTGGATCGTCAGGCTGTGGAACGAGTCGCTTTCGACGATCCCGTATTCCTCCTTCATCCGGCCGATCTGAAACACCTCGCAGCCGAGCCCGACCATCAGGGTCGCGCCAATGTTAGGGTTTCCCGCATAGCCCCATTGCGTTCGCATGAGCGCGTCGAATCCGACGCCCTTGGCGGCGATGCCGCAGCCCGTGCCATGGACGAGCGCGATCACGCCGTCGACATTCGGGTAGTCGGCGAGAATGTCCGACCGTTCGACCTCCTTCGCGATCAGGCGCGCGACGGTCGCCGAGCAATTCACCGAAGTCAGAACCGCGAGATAGTTGCGCGTCCCGACCTTGCCGTTCGCGCGCCGAAAGCCCTGAAAGGTCGGTTGCTCCTCAACAGGCAGGATGTTCTCGCGGCGCGTGTCCTCGCCGAAATGATAGTCGCGCGCGAAATCTTTGACGGCGCAATTGTGCTCATGCACCCATTCGCCCGGGGCGATCGCCTGGGAGGCGAAGCCGATGATTTGTCCAAACTTACGGATCGGCGCGCCCTCCTCGACCCGGACGACCGCCATCTTATGGCCTTTCGGAACGCGCTGGCGAGCGCTGACGCCTGCCGGTTCAGAGCCGGCGGCAATGTCGTCGATCGCGATGATCACGTTGTCCGAGGGGTCGAGGCGCAGAGCGCGAGGTGTGGTCATGATTGTCATCTTTTGGTTACAGGGGTTGTCTTACGGGGAGAAAAGTTCCGGCTGTCGCTTTGCGAGATCCTCGAGCCGCGCGGCGGTGATTCTGAGGTGCTGCTTCATCGCATCGCGCGCGGCGCTCCGGGTCTTCGGCGTCGATCGCAGTGGCGATCGCGGCGTGCTCGTTCAGGCTGGCGCGAAGCTGCGCGGACGTAGACATAGTCAACCTGCGCGTCCTTTCCAGATGGACGCGCAGAGATTCGAGGACATCGCTGGCGCGCGCCATCCCTAAGCGAGCGGTCAATATCCGATGGAACGCCACGTCGAGCGCATAAAACGACGCCTGGTCGTTGGCGGCAACCGCAGCGACTTCCTGCCTGAGGTTGCGCGGCGAACGCGTCCTTGTCGGCGCGCGTCACCCGCAGCGCGGCCTCGGCCGCGATTTCCCCCTCGAGCGCGCTGCGGATGAACAGACGCTCGCGGGCGTCTTTAAGCGAAATGCGCGCCACGAACGAGCCGTGCTGCGGCGCGACGTCGACGAGACGATCGTAGGCGAGGCGGCTGACCGCGGCGGAAACGGGAAACGCGAGACCTGGAGTTTTTCGCACAATCCGGTCTTGTCGATCAAACTCCCGGGCTCGAGCGCGCCGGAGAGAATCGCCTCTTTCAGTTCGCCGTAGACGGCGTCCGCCTTCGAATGGGCGCCCTTTGTCAAATCCTGCCCGCCGCTCAAAGCGAAGCGAGACGCTTCGCCTCGTCCCGCTAACATGTTAGAGGCTAGAGAGGCGACGCGGCCCCGTCAATCCTCACGCCGCCGCGCCAAGAGGACGCCCATGCCGACGCTCGACCTGCGCGAGGAGACCACACTGCCTGCGGACGGCTTCGCCGGCGCGCTGGCGGCTCGCGTTTGGCGACCAGAGGTTAACGGCCCTTCGGTGGTCGCAATCCGGGAGAAGGGCGTTTTCGACATCAGCGGCGCCTTTCCGACCATGCGCGACCTTTGCGAAACGCCCTCGCCTGCCGAGGCGCTGCGAGCGGCGGAAGGTCCGCGCCTCGGGTCGCTCAGCGACATCCTCGCCCGCACCCCGCGGGACAGCCGAGGGTCGAATGACCCGCATTTGCTTGCGCCTATCGACCTCCAAGCGATCAAAGCCGCCGGCGTGACCTTTGCGGAGTCGTTGCTCGAGCGCGTCATCGAAGAACGCGCGCGAGGCAGCCGTGAAGGCGCGGCGAAGGCGCGCGACGAGATCGTGAGCGTCCTGGGCGATGATCTCAGCACTCTCAAGCCCGGTTCGCCCGCGGCGATGCGGCTCAAGGACGCGCTGGTGAAAGCCGGCGCCTGGTCGCAATATCTGGAAGTCGGCATTGGCCCCGACGCCGAGGTGTTCACCAAGAGCCAGCCTATGTCGGCTGTTGGGACTGGCGCCGACGCGGGGTTCCACAAGGCATCCCTCTGGAACAATCCCGAACCCGAGGTCGCGCTCGCAGTCGCCTCAAGCGGCGCGATTGTCGGCGCAACGCTCGCCAACGACGTCAATCTGCGCGACTTCGAGGGGCGTTCGGCGCTCCTGCTCGGCAAGGCGAAAGACCAGAACGCGAGTTGCGCGACCGGCCCGTTCTTGCGCTTCTTCGACGAGACGTTCACGCTCGACGACGTGCGGCGCGCTACGATCTCGCTCGTGGTCGAGGGAGAGGACGGCTTCCGGCTCGAAGGCGGCTCGTCGATGGCCAAAATCAGCCGCGATCCGAGCGACCTCGCCGCGCAAACGATCGGCGCGAGCCATGCCTATCCGGACGGGTTCGTCCTTCTGCTCGGGACGATGTTCGCTCCCGTGGCCGATCGCGGCGCGCCGGGTATGGGTTTCACGCACAAGGCAGGGGATCTCGTCACGATCAGCACGGAGAAACTCGGACGGCTCGTCAATCGCATGCGGCCATGCGAAGAGTGCGAGCGTTGGACATTCGGTGTCGGCGCGCTGATGCGCAATCTTGCCAAGCGGGGCTTGATTTAGGCGTCGACACACCAGAAGTTTGTTAGACACAACTAAGGACTAAGCATGGGCGCGCACCAGAACTTTATCGCCGGAGAATGGGTCGACGGCTCGAGTGTCACTCGCGACATCAACCCATCGAACACAAACGACCTTGTCGGCGAATACGCGCAAGCCGACGCAGCTCAGACGAACGCAGCCATCGAGGCCGCGCATGCCGCGTTTCCGGCCTGGTCACGGACGACGCCGCAGGAGCGGCATGACATTCTGTTGCGCGTCTCGACCGAAATTCTCGCCCGCCGCGAGGAGCTCGGACGCCTGCTGTCGCGCGAAGAAGGCAAGACTCTCGCGGAAGGCATCGGCGAGGCGACCCGGGCCGGGCAGATCTTCGACTTCTTCGCCGGCGAAGCGTTGCGGATTCCGGGCGAGAAATTCGCCAGCGTGCGGCCGAACGTCGACATCGAGGTCACGCGCGAGCCGCTCGGGGTCGTCGGCATCATCGCGCCGTGGAACTTCCCGCTCGCGATCCCCTCCTGGAAGATCGCGCCGGCGCTCGCCTATGGCGACACGGTCGTCTTCAAGCCCGCGGATCTCGTGCCCGGCTGCGCTCACGCGCTCGCTGAAATCATCGTGCGCGCCGGCGTTCCCAAGGGCGTGTTCAATCTCGTGGTCGGGCGCGGTTCGGTCGTCGGTCAGGCGATTCTCGACCACAAGAAGGTCGATGCCGTCACATTCACGGGCTCGGTCGCCACGGGCGCCAAGGTCGCGGCCGCCTGCGCCAAGGCCATGCGCCGGTTCCAGCTCGAAATGGGCGGCAAGAACCCGCTGGTCGTTCTCGCCGACGCCGACCTCAAGAACGCGGTCGAATGCGCGGTCAACGGCGCCTATTTCTCGACGGGCCAGCGCTGCACGGCCTCATCCCGCCTCATCGTCGAGGAGCCGATCTACCGGCGCTTCGCCGACGCGCTCACGGAACGGATGCGCGCGCTCGTCGTCGACGATGCGCTGAAAGCCGGGAACGCATATCGGGCCGGTGGTCGACGCCTCGCAGTTCGAGCAGGATCTTTCCTATGTCGCGATCGGCCAGGGCGAAGGCGCCAAGCTTGCGCTCGGCGGCGAGCGGCTCAATCGAGCCACGCCCGGCTTCTACATGGCCCCTGCCCTGTTCCTCGACGCCGACAACACGATGCGCATTGCGCGCGAGGAAATCTTCGGCCCAGTTTCGGCGATGATTCCTGCGCGCAATTACGATCACGCCTTGGCGATCGCCAATGACACCGAGTTCGGTCTCTGCGCCGGCATCTGCACCACGAGCCTCAAGCACGCGACCCATTTCAAGCGCAACATGCGAAGTCGGCATGACGATGGTCAATCTGCCGACGGCGGGCGTCGATTATCACGCGCCGTTCGGCGGCCGTAAGGCTTCGAACCTCGGCCCACGCGAGCAGGGACGCTATGCGGCGGAGTTCTATACGACAGTGAAGACGGCCTATACGATGGCGTGAAAGCCGGCGAGGGCGATCCGAGGAAACCGAGTCCAATGATCCTGATCTCCGGCGAGGCGCTGATCGATCTCATCCCCGATCCGGTCAAGGCCGACGCCTATGACGCCGTCCTCGGCGGTTCCCCCTACAACGTCGCCATTGGGCTGGCTCGGCTTGGCGCGCCGACGGCTTTCATCTCGCGCCTTTCTGCGGACGGGAACGGCGAAGCGCTCGCCGGAGCCCTCGCCGCGGCCGGCGTGGACCTGAGCTTCGTCGCGCGCGACATGCGCCCGACGACCCTCGCCTTCGTCATGCGCGGCACGGCCAAGACGGGTTCGCGCTATTCATTCTATCTCGACGGGACGGCTTACGACGGCCCATGGCCATTTCCCGTCGAATGGCCAAAAGCGGCGCGACATCTGCACGTCGGATCCTTCGCCGCCGTCGAGCGCCACGGACAGACGGTGGTCGAGGCGATGCGGCTGGCGTCAGCGGGCGCCACAGTAAGCTTCGATCCCAACATCCGTCCGTTTGTCACCCCGGACCGCGAGGCGATCGGGCTGCTGGTCGAACGCCACGTTTCGCACGCGCAGCATCGTCAAGGGCAGCGAGGAGGATCTCGAATGGCTTTACCCGGGCCGCAGGCTCGAGGAGAGCCTCGCCGCCTGGGCGAAGTCCGGCCCGCGATTTTGTGTCGCGACGCTCGGTGAGCGCGGCGCCCTCGCTATGCTCGGCAAGGAGCGGATTGACGTTCCAGCGCCGCACGTCGAGGTCGTCGACACCGTCGGCGCTGGCGACAGCTTCATGTCGGCGCTTCTATCGGCAATGGACCGCGACCACGCGCTCGGCGCCGAGGCGCCTGCGCCGTCTCGAAGTGAACTCGAGAGGTGGCTCCGCTTTGCGGCGGCCGCGTCTGCAATCACCTGCACGCGCAAGGGCTCAGATCCGCCGACGCGCAAGGAAGTCGAGGCTGCGCTTGCGGCATAATTGGAAATTCGTCGTAGAGATCACTAAATAGGCGCAAGACGACGGACATTGCGGGCGTCAGCCGAGCGGTCTAAAATCACAATCGAACAAGAGCAGGAATTCAACGTTATGGCGTCGAGCGACGCTCTGCCTGGTCCGCGCCGCCCGCGGCCGTTGTCGCCGCATCTCAGCATCTATCGGCCGACCATGACAATGGCGATGTCGTTCGCCCATCGGATGAGCGGCGCCGCGCTTTACGTCGGCGTGCTGCTGCTGGCCTGGTTTCTCATCGCCGCCTCGGCCGACGCTTCGACGTTCGCCGTCTTTTCCGATTTCATCGGTTCGTTCATTGGGCGCCTGGTCTTGTTCATCTTCACCTGGGCGCTTTTTCATCACCTCGTCGGGGGCGTTCGTCACATTCTGTGGGACGCGGGCTACGGCCTCGACGCTCCCTTGCGCGATCAGATGGCGTGGGCGACCCTGATTGGAGGCTTCGCGTTGACGATCCTCGTTTGGGTCCTAGGCCTCGCCGTCCGGTAAGGGAGCGTCGCGTTGGCCGATCATCCAAGCGATCTGCGCACCCCCCTCAGGAGGGTCCAGTTTCTCGGCTCCGCGCGCGATGGGAACGACCGCAGCGTGGCTCATTCACCTGACGTCCGTCGCGCTCGTGCCGCTCACCCTTGGGCTTCGTCTGGCTGATGCTCGACCTCTTGCGCAAGGACTACAACGGCGTGCGAGCGGAGCTCTCGCGCCCGATGTCGGCGATCCTGCTGCTTGCTTTCATTTTTGCCGGCATCGTCCATATGGAGCTCGGCATGCGCTCCGTCATCGTCGACTATATCGGCGGTCAGTCGCGCGCCTGGGCGCTTGCGGCCAACACCTGTTTTGCCGCGCTTCTGGCGCTGGCCTGCCTCTACGCGACGCTGCGCGTCGCCTTTACCTGAACAAACCTTAGAAGACGGACATCCATGGCGACCAATGGCTCTTCCGCGCAGAGCGCGCCGGCGCTCGGGGGCAAGGCCTATCCGATCACCGACCACACATTCGACGTCGTCGTCGTCGGCGCGGGCGGCTCCGGCCTGCGCGCGAGCGTCGGCTGCGCCCAGGCGGGCTTGCGCACGGCCTGCATCACGAAGGTCTTTCCCACGCGCTCGCACACCGTCGCGGCGCAGGGCGGCATCTCCGCCTCGCTCGGCAACATGGGCCCGGACGACTGGCGCTGGCACATGTACGACACCGTCAAGGGCTCCGACTGGCTCGGCGACCAGGACGCCATCGAATATCTGTGCCGCAACGCGCCGTCCGCGGTCTATGAGCTGGAGCATTGGGGCGTGCCGTTCTCGCGCACCGAAGAAGGCAAGATCTATCAGCGTCCGTTCGGCGGCATGACGACCGACTATCGGCAAGGGCACCGCGCAGCGCACCTGCGCGGCCGCCGATCGCACCGGCCACGCCATGCTGCACACGCTGTACGGTCAGGCGCTGAGGCGAAGTGCCAGTTCTTCATCGAATATTTCGCCATCGACCTCATCATGGACGCGGAGGGCGCGTGCGCGGCGTCGTCTGCCTCAAGCTCGATGACGGAACGATCCATCGTTTCCGCGCTCAGACCACCGTGCTCGCGACCGGCGGCTATGGCCGCGCCTATTTCTCGGCGACGTCGGCGCACACCTGCACCGGCGACGGCAACGCCATGGTGCTGCGCGCGGGCCTGCCGCTGCAGGACATGGAGTTCGTGCAGTTCCATCCGACCGGCATCTATGGCGCGGGCTGCCTGATCACCGAAGGCGCGCGCGGCGAAGGCGGCTATCTGACCAATTCGGAAGGCGAGCGCTTCATGGAGCGCTATGCGCCGTCCGCCAAGGATCTGGCGTCGCGCGACGTGGTCTGCCGCGCGATGACGATCGAGATTCGCGAGGGCCGCGGCGTCGGCAAGAACAAGGATCACATCTACCTGCATCTCGAGCATCTCGATCCCAAGGTTCTGCATGAGCGGCTGCCCGGCATTTCCGAGAGCGCCAAGATCTTCGCCGGCGTCGATGTGACGAGGGAGCCGATCCCGATCCTGCCGACCGTGCACTACAACATGGGCGGCATCCCGACCAATTATCACGGCGAGGTGCTGACCAAGATCAACGGCGATCCGGACGCGATCGTGCCGGGCCTGATGGCGCTCGGCGAAGCGGCCTGCGTCTCGGTGCACGGCGCCAATCGGCTCGGCTCCAATTCGCTGATCGACCTCGTCGTGTTCGGCCGCGCCGCGGCCTGCGCGCCGCCGAGATGCTCAAGCCGGGCGACAAGCAACCCGAACTCGCCAAGGACAGCGCCGACCTCGCGCTTTCCCGCCTCGACCGGTTCCGCAACGCCAAGGGCGAGACCCCGACCGCGGCGCTGCGCCTCAAGATGCAGCGCGTGATGCAGGAGAATTGCGCCGTCTTCCGCACCGGCGAAGTCCTCGCCGAGGGCAAGGAGAAGATTCACGCCGTCTGGCGCGCCGGCGCCGACGTCTCGCGTGACCGATCGCTCGCTGATCTGGAACTCCGATCTCGTCGAGACGCTGGAATACGACAATCTGATCGTGCAGGCGGTCGTGACGATGGAGGGCGCCGCTGAACCGCCTCGAAAGCCGCGGCGCGCATGCGCGCGAGGATTATCCCAAGCGCGACGACAACAACTGGATGAAGCATACGCTCGCCTGGATCGATCGCGCAAAGCAGACGGTGACGATCGACTACCGCCCGGTGCACACCTACACGATGACGAACGACGTCGGCTACATCGAGCCGAAGGCGCGGGTGTATTGAGGCGTCGATCGGTCATCGGGAGATCTTTCGGGAATGGATGAGCCGCTATGGTCGAATTCACCCTCCCCGAGAACTCCGCATCAAGCCCGGCAAGACCTGGCCGAAGCCGGCCAATGCGAAGCGGCTGCGGAATTCCGCATCTATCGCTGGAATCCGGACGACGGCGCCAATCCGCGCATCGACACCTATTTCGTCGACCGCGACGATTGCGGGCCGATGGTTCTCGACGCGCTCATCTGGATCAAGAACAAGATCGATCCGACGCTGACCTTCCGCCGCTCGTGCCGCGAAGGCATCTGCGGCTCGTGCGCGATGAACATCGACGGCGCCAATACGCTCGCCTGCACGAGGGCATCGACGACGTCGACGGCGCCGGTGAAGATCTATCCGCTGCCGCATCTGGAGGTGGTCAAGGATCTGGTGCCCGATCTCTCGGTCTTCTATCGCCCAGCACGCCTCGATCGAGCCGTGGCTGAAGACCGTCAGCCCGCCGCCGGAGAAGGAATGGCTGCAATCGCCGGAGGACCGGTCGAAGCTCGACGGGCTCTACGAGTGCATCCTGTGCGCCTGCTGCTCGACGTCCTGCCCGAGCTATTGGTGGAACGGCGACCGCTATCTCGGGCCGGCGGTCCTGCTGCAGGCCTATCGCTGGCTGCATCGACTCGCGCGACGAAGCGCAAGGCGAGCGGCTCGACAATCTCGAGGATCCGTTCCGCCTCTATCGCTGCCACACGATCATGAATTGCGCCCAGACCTGCCCCAAGGGTCTCAATCCCGCCAAGGCGATCGTCCACATCAAGGAGATGATGGTCGAACGGCGATTGTAAAACAGGCCAGTGCGGCTCGGCTCGCGCGCGCCCCAAGGAAATCCAGCCCAGGCGATTCCGATTTCTTTGAGCTCTCGCTCGGAACCTTTCGGAGGTTTACAGCGTTGGCAGAGCTGCCAGAAGCGGCGCGCTGGACTCGGTCAACGGCGCTGCAACGATCACGCTCGCGCGGGACGTGCGACGATGCCATTGCCGAACTGTTGTTCGTCGATCAGCGCTCGCTGTTTGAAAATGCTGCGGAAGCGACTCCAAGGAGGCCGGAATGACCAAGACGACAGCGGCGAAAGAGACGAGTGCGCGAACGAGCAAGGATGCGCATGTGCGCGAGCGTCTCGCCACACCGTCGGACCTCAAGGCGGAGGCCACGCGAGATATTTCGGCCGCGCTTGCCGGACTGCTGGCCGACGTCTTCGCTCTCTACATGAAGACCAAGAACTTCCACTGGCACATGAGCGGCCCGCATTTTCGCGACTACCATCTGCTGCTGGACGAGCAGGGCGAGCAGATTTTCGCCATGACCGATCCGATGGCGGAACGGGCGCGCAAGATCGGCGGCTCGACCTTGCGCTCGATCGGCGACATTTCGCGGCGCCAGCGCCTGCTCGACAATGACGCCGACTATGTCGATCCGAAGGATATGCTGGCGGAGCTGCGCGACGACAACAAGAGCCTGACTTTGGCGATGCGCGAGGTCCACAACACCTGCGACGAGTACGGCGACGTCGCGACCGCGAGCCTGCTCGAAGTCTGGATCGACGAAACGGAGCGGCGGACCTGGTTCCTGTTCGAGGCCACCCGCGGCGGTCCGGGGCAGAACGACTAGCTGTGGGGCCGATGCCGGTTAGAGCTGTGGGGACATCAGCGTTCACCGTCCAAACGGAACGGACAATACAGCCTAGCCGCCATTTTACCGGCGCCCCCTAATGGAATCAGGGGCTTACGACCCCGTTTAGTTCCGCGCCCGCATTTTCGGGCCGCGAGCGCATAATAACATTATGTAATTGTGATTATGCGCCTGGACCTGGAGCGCGCGGCGTAACGACGTCGCGGGCCTTGTCATGCGGCAAGGGCGATCCGGACTCCGCCAGCGGCGCTCGACCGCTGAGCGGCGTCGATCACCTCGGCGCACAGGATCGCCTGGTCGAGATTGCTCCTCGCGCCTCCTGTCGCCGCGGCCAGAAAATCGGCGGCGACACCGCCGAACCACTCGGGATGATGCGACCCTTCCGACAGGGAGGGCGACGTCCAGCGGCGCTCCTGCAAATTTGATCTGAGAACCACAAAGTCGCCGACGCGCGGATCTCGCCCTTTTCACCCTCGATCTCGATCGCGTTCGAGCGCTCGTCGGCGGCCCAGGTCAAGAAGATGCGGCTCACGCCGGCCGGGCGTATCGAGGTCGACGCTCGCCGTGTCTTCCAGCGGCTGCTCGTGAAAGCGGCGGGTTTCGAGCCGCGCGGCGACGCCAACGGGAGCGCCGGCCCAACGCATGACGCAATAGAGCGCATGCCAGCCGTGATCGAACAGGACGCCGCCGCCCGCCATCGCCGGATCGACGCGCCAGTTTGTCACGCCCTCCGCGCTGACCGCGATCGCCGGTTGCGTTCTGAGCGTCCGCCAACGAACAGTTCGCACCGCGCCGATTGCGCCTTCGTCAATCAGATCCGAGATCCTTCGGCAGATCGGCGCCTCGAGCCAATTGTGCACCGTATGCAGGACGCGCCCGGCGCGCGCTGCAGCTTCGGCCAGGCGCTTTGAGTCCTCAATCCGGGTGGCCAGCGGTTTCTCGCTCAGCACATGCAGGCCAGCGTCGAACGCGCGTTCGATCAGCCTCGCATGGCTGCCCGGCGGCGCACAGACGTCGACAAAATCGAGCCTTTCGCCTGCCAGGAGAGCATCGACGGTCTCATACCACCGGCCATCGGGACAGGCGTCGAGAAAGGCCTCGCGACGCGACGCGGCTGCGTCGGTCGCAGCGACAATTTTCGCATCGTCCCGGGCTCGCCAACCGGGAAAATGGCCATTGGCGGCGACATTGCCGAAGCCGATAAACGCGCCTTTGAGCACCCGCGCGCTCAGTCGAGGTTGAACCGGCGCGCGATCGCGGCGAAGGACTGATCGAGGATATCGACCCCGCGCAACGCTTCTTCTTCGGTGATGACGAGAGGCGGATTGATGCGAATGACGTTCGAATAGGACATGGTGATGAGGCCGCGCTCCAGCGCCTCATGGAACAGCGCGCGGGTGATGGTCTTGTCGAGCGGCTCCTTCGTCTTGCGGTCGGCGACCATCTCAACGCCGATGAGCAGACCGCGCCCACGCACGTCGCCGATGAAGCGGTATTTTTCCTGCAATGTCTTCAGGGCGTCGAGCATGACCTTTCCAACCCGCGCCGAATTCTCGACGAGCTTGTCCTCAAGGATCGCCTCGACCGCGCCAAGCCCCGCCGCGGCGGCGAGCGGGTTGCCGCCGTAGCTCGACGAACTGCCGCTCGGCTCGCCGAAGGGCGCCGCCGACATGCGCTCGAGCGATGAGGCGACGGCGCTCAAAGGAAAGCCGCCGCCGATGCCCTTGCCGATCGTCATGACGTCCGGCTTCAGCCCAAAATGATCGGAGGCCCACATTTTTCCGGTGCGGCCGAAGCCGACCAGAATCTCGTCGGCGATGAGAAGGGCGCCGGTCTCTGTCGCGATCTCGCGCACGGCGTGGATGAAGTCGTCGGGCGGAATGACGTTGCCGGCCGTGCCCTGCATCGGCTCGATGATGATCGCCGCAAGCTCGCCCTGCGTGTCGTTCTTGATCACGTTGCGCAGATGCTCCGCGCACGCGACACCGCAGGATGGATATTGAAGGTTGAACGGGCAGCGGTAGCAATTCGCGTAAGGCGAATGATGCATGCCCGGCGGAAACGGCCCCTGGTGGTTGCGATAGGCGCCGCCAAGCATGCCGATGACGCCCTGGCTCTTGCCGTGGAAGCCGCCCCAGAAGCCGATGAACTCGAATTTCTTGGTGACGGACTTGGCGAGCCGGAACGCCGCTTCGACCGCCTCCGCGCCGCCCGAGAACAATTGCAGGTGGGTGATCCCTTCCGGCAGCAGCGAGGCCACGAGCTTGAGGAAGCGGGCGCGCGCTTCCGTGCTGAAGCTGCCAAAAGTCGATCGTTCGAGCTGCTCTCTCAGGCGCTTGAGGTAATGAGGATGGCTATGGCCGACGCTGCCGACGGCGACGCCGGCGATGAAATCGAGATATTCATTGCCGTCCACGTCGGTGATCGTGCAGCCCTCGGCGTGGTCGACGACGATCTGCGAGAAGAGCGCGATCGACTGCAGCCCCGGCGCCATGACCTTCGCCTCCTCGGCGAAGATCGCCTTGGACTTCGGGCCGGGAACGGCGCGCCGTTTGGACACGGCGTTCAGAGGACGAAACTTCGTTCAACAGATCAATTCCTTGCTGAGGCGACCAGGCGCGGGCGCCGCTGGAAACGTTCGGCCAGGCAATCGGCGATCGCCTCAGAGGCCCGATCGCGGTAGAGCGCGTAGCTCGGCCACGCATTGAGGTCGATGATCATCGGCTCGCCGTTGGCCTTGATGACCGCGTCGCCGCCGAAGACCTCCAGTCCGAGCGCCGCGGCCGCGTCGAGTCCGGCCTTGCTCAGGCGGCCGGGATCGAAGGCATGACCCAGCATTCCCTTATCGCGATGATAGAACCATTGGAACCAATTGTCGCCGTTCGTCCGCGCGCCGTTCCGCACGCCGTAAAACTTGACCAGGTCGCCCGCCACGTGCTCCTGCGCGATGACGAACGGAATGCCGCGCTCGGCGAAGCGGCTCAGCGCGTCGCGCCATCCAGCTTCCGAGGCGGCATAGAGAACGTCGTCGGTCTGGGTCGCGTGGAAATCGTAGCGCTTGACCCAGGCGCAGTCGGCCGGCCGCGGCTTGTTCGCGTTGGTGGCGACAACCCAGCTGACGGGCGCCGATACGCGATTGCGCGCGAACAGTTCAATCATCCGATGGCGGTAGGTGTTGCGAATGGCGGCCGGCGCGTTGACGACGATCGCGCCCGCCTTCTCCATTTCCGCCAGGCGATCCAGGACGGCGCCACGCTCGCACATGACGAACATGTTCGCCCCGGAGGCTTCGACCACGGCGTCTGCGGCGATCAATTCGACACGGAAGCCCCGCTCCGCCAAGGCCTCGCCGACCCGTCGCATGATGGCGGCGTCATCATCGATCCGCCCGGGCGAGTGAGCGGGCTCGCGCAAGACGCCGACGCAGGTCTTGGCCGCGTTCATGCTCGGGCGCTCTCAGCCAACCCGCCGAAGCCGGCGTGCTCAGCCGCCTCGACGTCGTGCGCGCGGTCGATGTCGAACACGAGCGGCAGCGCCACGCCATAGACCGGCCGACCCCCGTCGACCAGCCATTTGAGATAGTCGCGCAGACGGTCGAAGCGCGCCGATGGCTGCGCCAGCCGCTGCGCCGGAAGCCAGTACAGTCCGGCGGTGACATGGGCGCCGTGATCGCCGCCGAGCCGAACAATGCGTCCGGTTTCGTCCAAGTCAGCCCACAATGGATTCTCGTCATCGACATGAGCGGTCAGCCCGAGCACGACGGCGTCATCGGGCAAGCTCGCGGCCGAATTCACAAAATGCTGAAAGGCGCCTGCCGGCATGATCGTGTCGACCGTCGTGATGAGCGCCGGAGCGCCGGCGAGCCGGTCGGCGACAATCGCAAAGCTCGCGTAGGACGACGGGGTCGTGCGCACGATCAGGTCGAGATCAAAATCCTGACCATGCTCGCCGAGCCAGCGCCGGCAATCGTCGCTGCCTTCGTTGATGATGACGGTCGCGCGGCCAATGCCGACCGTGCGAAAGCGGTCAAGCGCATGGCCGATCAGAGGCTGTCCGCCGACCGGGGTCATCGGCTTGCTGACGCGATAGCCGTCCGCCCTGAGGCGCGTCCCATGACCGGCGGCGATGACGCCTCCGCGGAGAGCGAGAGAGTTGCGTGCGCTGGTCATGTCAGGATGTCGAGGAGATCCGGCAGCTCGGTCACCGAGCCGAGAACAGACCGATTGGCGCCGCCGTCGCGTTCGGCGGCCTGGACGTCAACGGGGGCGATCCAGATGAAGCCGATGCCGGAGCGCCGCGCGCCCTCATAGTCGCGCCGCAAGGAATCGCCGACCATCACAGCCGTCTCCGGCGCCGCACTGCAGCGCGGCGAGAGCGGCCTGGAAAATCGCCGGTTCGGGCTTCTCCACGCCGACGCACTGACTGTCCGTCATGACCCCGAACAAGGAGCCAAGTCCCGAGCTTTCGCACACCGCTTCGAGATTGCCATAGAAGTTCGACACCACGCCAAGCCGATACCGTTCGCCAAGCGCCTCGAGGACCGGGCGGTTGCGGGCAAAGGCGGCGGACATTTCGGACAGGAAGCGCGAAGCGACGCGCTCAGCGCGAGCTTTATCGACTCCCGCCCCGCCGGTTCCCGTCGCGGCGCGCGAGTTCCGCCTCGAGATTGGCGGCCAGCGCGTCGACCGTCTCCTTAAGGCCGGTCGTGGGCGGAAGCGCGCCGACGAGCGCGTCATCGGCGGCGTAAAAGGGCGGGTGCGAAAGCCTCGGCGGAAAGCTCCAGTCCTTCGGCCCGGTAGAGGGCGTGGAGGCGCTCCTTCCACGCCACCCCGTCGGAATCGAGCGTGCCGCCAAAGTCGAACAGCACCGTTTCGATCGCTTGCACTACGAGCGGCCGCGGCCTGCGACTTTTGCGCTCTTCGGCGCCTCTGCGGGAAGATCGAAACGCTCGCCGTCGATGAACGCATTGCACGCGTCGCGCGCCACGCTGTCGCGCAGCTGACGAGGCGGGCTCTTCATATAATAGGCCGAAGGCGCTTCGAGCGGTCCGCCGACGCCGCGCTCCAATCCCAGCTTGGCGCAGCGCAGCGCGTCGATCACGACGCCGGCGCTGTTCGAGGAATCCTGCACCGACAGCCTGAGTTCGACCTCGAGCGGCGCGTCGCCGAAGCCGCGCCCCTCGAGGCGGATGAAGGCGATCTTGTTGTCATGCTGCCAGGGAATGTAGTCGGACGGACCAATGTGGATGTCCGCGTCGTCGAGCCGCTCGTCGAGCTGCGACTGGACGGATTCCGTCTTCGAGAGCTTCTTCGACTTGAGCCGCTTGCGCTCCAGCATGTTGAGGAAGTCGGTGTTGCCGGCGGTGTTGAGCTGATAGGTCCGGTCGAGGGCGACGCCGCGGTCGGCGAACAGCCGCGCCAGCGCGCGATGGACGATGGTCGCGCCAACCTGGCTCTTGATGTCGTCGCCGACGATCGGCAAGCCGGCGTCGCGGAACTTCTGCGCCCATTCGGGGTCGGAGGCGAGAAAGACGGGCACGCAATTGACCATCGCGACGCCCGCTTTCAGGCAGGCCTCCGCGTAATGCTTGACGGCCGTGTCGGATCCGACCGGCAGATAGCACAAGCAGCACCTCGGCGCCGGACTTGCGCAGAGCCTCGGCGACATTGGTCGGCTCGAGGTCAGCGGGACGAAACGCGACGTCGTCGTCGTAATCCGCCATATGCGGCGCCACGCCGTCGAACTGGGGACCCATCTGGACGACCACGTTCGAGACGGGCAGCGAGCTCTGGAAGACGCGCGTGTTGTTCGGCTTGGCGAAGATCGCCTCCTCGAGCGGCCGGCCGACCTTGCGCATGTCGACGTCGAACGCGGAGACGAACTCGACGTCGCTCGCGCGGTAGCCGCCGACCGTCTGGCGCATCACGCCGTCCAGCGCCGCGTTGCGGCGGCTGCGATAATATTCCACGCCTTGCACCAGCGCGCTGGCGCAATTGCCAACGCCTGCGATGGCGACCTTGATCTTCTTCTGCATTTGGTCAGAGATCCCCACAATGCCTGCGGATCGGGTCAACGGGATCCGTCGCTTATCCACAGGGGGTGACGAAAACGCCAAGTATATAGGACTGGGCTGCGACAGCAAAGCCCAGTTTTGCGCATGCGTGGGATGCGTTTGCCCACTGTCAACCGAACAAAGCCTGACGAGGGCGCCGCCTCACATACCGAAAGCTGGGGCTCGGCTGTTGCCGCGCTTGAGATTGCGATAGCGGGCCATCGCCCAAAGCGGAAAAAACTTGGAATAGCCGTGATAGCGCAGGTAGAAGACGCGCGGAAAGCCTGTCGCTGTGTGGAACGGTTCGCTCCAGAAGCCGTCGTCGCCCTGGGTCGTGGCGAGATAAGCCACTCCGCGCGCGACCGCCGGATGATCGGCTTCGCCCGCCGCCATGAGCCCAAGCAGCGCCCAGGCGGTCTGCGAAGCGGTGCTCGGCGCGGGTTCGTAGCCCTTATAGTCGAGCCTGTAGCTGCCGCCGCTCTCCCCCCAGCCGCCATCCGGATTCTGGATCCGCGCGAGCCATGCGACCGCGCGCCGCATGGGCTCCGATTGCGGGTTCTGGCCGGCGATCGCCAGCGCGCATAGCGACGACCAGGTCCCGTAGATGTAATTCATGCCCCAGCGGCCAAACCAGCTTCCGTCCTTCTCCTGATCGGCCAAAAGCGCGTCGATCCCGCGCGCCAGAACCGGGCTCGTTTCGCGCGTCTCGCCAAGCTGGGCGAGCATGGAGACGCAGCGCGCGGTCACGTCCGCGGTCGGCGGGTCGAGCAGCGCGCCATGGTCGGCGAAGGGAATGTGGTTGAGATAGGAATAGGTGTTGTCGGCGTCGAAGGCGGCCCATGCGCCGTTGCGGCTTTGCAGTCCTTCGATCCATTCGCGCGCCCGGGCGATCGCCGGCGAATGGGCGTCCGGAGCCCGGGTGAGGCCGCCGCGATCGGCGCGGTCCATCGCCATCGCCACCACGGCGGTGTCGTCGGTGTCGGGATAATGCGGATTGGCGTATTGGAACGCCCAGCCGCCTGGCCGCACATTCGGACGCTGAACGGCCCAGTCGCCCTTGACGTCGAGGATCTGGAGCGGCGCGAGCCAATCGAGCGCCGCGCGCACCGGCTCGCCGCCGGCCTCGCCTCCCGCCTCCAGCAGCGCGTGGGCGGTGAGGGCCGTGTCCCACACCGGCGACAGGCAGGGCTGGCAATAGGCCTCGTCCTTGCCGACGACGAGCAGTTTCTCGATCGACCGGCGCGCTGTGACCAAATGAGGATGGTCAGGCGGATAGCCAAGCGCGTCATACATCAGCACCGCGTTCGCCATGGCGGGATAGATCGCGCCGAGGCCCTCTTCGCCGTTCAGGCGCTCGGTCACGAAAGCCTCGGCGGCGGCGATGGCGCGCCGGCGCAGGGACTGCGGAAAGAAAGGCTCGGCGCGCTTCAAGAGCCAATCGATCACGCCGAAGAACTTGACCGCCGCCCAGTGCTGATGGGCGCCGGTCGGCCATTGGCGCACAGTCTCTGGCGGCGCGACGAACAGTTCCGGGATCGTGACGCCGCGCGGATTGGCGGGCCGCGGCTTCAGCGCTTGCAGCACCAAGAGCGGGACCATCACCGTGCGCGCCCAATAGGAGACCTTGTCGAGATGGAACGGAAACCAGCGCGGCAGGAGCATGATCTCGACCGGCATGGTCGGGACGCCGCGCCACGGAATGGCGCCGTAGAGCGCGAGCAGGAAGCGGGTGAAGACATTGCTCTTCGCCGCGCCGCCATGGGCGAGGATCGCTTCGCGCGCATGGGCCATGTGCGGCGCCTCGGGATCGTCGCCGATCATCTTCAGCGCGAAATAGGCCTTGACGCTGGCGCTCATGTCGAACGGGCCCGCGTGAACCAGCGGCCAGCCGCCATGATCGCCCCGGATGCGCCGAAGGTAGACGGCGATCAGGCGCTCGAGTTCGAGATCGGGCTTTTCGCCTCGGAAATGTCTGAGCAGAACGTATTCGGCCGGGATCGTCGCATCGGCCTCGAGCTCGAAACACCAATGGCCGTCCTCGTGCTGCTCAGCGAGCAACGCCTTCGTCGCGCGCGCGATGTGGCGCTCGAGCGCCTCCGGCGACGGCGCCTCCTGGGCGTGATCGAAGGCGATGGTCATTGCGAAAAACTCATGGCGCGGCGTCTTGGCGCATTGGCGCCCGATCCCGTTACGATTGAAGCGGCCTTATAGCCCGAACGCACCGCGCCTTCGATCGTGGCCGGCAGGCCGGTCTGGATCCAGTCGCCGGCGAGAAGGACATTCGCCCACCGGGTGCGCGAATCCGGCCGTTTGGCGTCCTGCGCCGGGGTCGCCGCAAAGGTTGCGCGCTTCTCCTTGACGATCTGCCACGGCGGCAGGTCGGCAGGCAGGCTGGTCAGCGCCGCCGCCTCGCGCCAGATCTCGGCCGCGAGCTCATCGCGCGGGCGGTCGATCAGCCGGTCGGCGTTGCTGATCGTGACCGAGAGCCGGTCCGGAAAAGCAAACAGCCATTCGATCTCAGCGTTGACGACGCCGAGGATCGCCGGTTGGCCACGAGGCGGCTTGACATGGAAATGGACATTGAGAATGGCGCGAAATTCGTCCGGCGCCGTCAAGCCCGGAAGGAGGTCTTGCGCGATCCATGGCGGCGCGCTGACGATCACGGAATCGTCCATGGCCAGTTCCTCCTGCGTCCGGTCGAAGTCGAGCCCAACGGCGCGTTCCCCCTCGAAGCGGATCGCCCGAAGGCGGTCGCCAAAGCGAACCGGCAGACCCGCGCGCAGCGAGAAACGCGAGCGCCGGATCGATGAAGCTGTTCGCAAGCCCATGGGCGGCGAAGAGCGGGTGGCAGGCCTTTCCCCCAGCGGCGAGGGTCCCGCGCAACAAAGCCGCGGTGAGCGCCGCGGAGCTTTCGGGGGGATCGGTGTTGAGAGCCGACGTCAGCAGGGGACGCCAGAGCCGCTCGTAAAGCGGTCCCGCGCAGCGCATCGCTTCGCCGACGGTTGCGCTGCGCCCCTTCATGAACACGGCCAATGGAGCGAAATATTCGCTGAGCGCCGTGCCTGGCGCGCGTCTTTTTCTATCGAACAGCCACCAGGGAATCCGGCCTTCGCTGAGATCGAGCCGCCAGCGCTCGCCGCTTTTGAGGTCCGCGAAGTCGAAGATCGCGGCGCCTGGATCGTGCAGCGTCTCGCGCGCCCCGATCCGATCGAGATAGTCCAGCGCCTCGTGATTGCCTGACAGCAGCAGGTGATTGCCGTTGTCGATGACGAGGCCAAGCGTCGGGTCGAGGTAGGATCGGCAACGACCGCCGGCGAAAGACGCGGCCTCATGCACGATGACCTTGTGCCCGCCATCGACAAGGCGCACGGCGGCGCTCAGGCCCGCGATTCCTGCGCCGACGATGTGGACGACGCCCGCTCTCACAGGATGCCGTATCGCAGCAGCGCGCCGAGCAGGCGCAGGCGGCTCGCCTTGACCCGGCGCCGCGGCGGGGCGAAGCCCTCTTTCAGCATTCTGTCGAGGATCGAGCCATAGGCGGCGGCCATCAGTCGCGGCGCCTTCACCGCCGCTCGCGGCGCCGACGCCATGATCGATTGGGCCTTCTCGAAATGCCCGCGAGCGCGCGCGGCCACCTCGGCGCAGGCGGCGGCCAGCCTGGGATCCGCAGCGGCCGCCAGCGGTTCGTCGGTCGTCACTCCCGCAGCCGCGATAGCGCCTCGCGAGGCAGGTAAAGCCGGCCGACACTTGCGTCCTCGTCGATGTCTCGCAGGATGTTGGTGAACTGGAGCGCGCGGCCAAGATGATGAGCAAGCGCCACCCCGGGTTCGTCGGCCATGCCGAAAATGCGCACCGAAAGCCGGCCCACAGCGGAGGCCACGCGATCGCAATAGAGGTCCAGCGTCGCCCAGTCCGGAGCGCGGATATCCCGCTCGGCATCCATCGCCATGCCGTCGATGACGGCGTCGAAATCCTCGCGCTTCAAATGATAGGCTCGCGTCGCCTCGGCGAGCGCGGCGAGATGGGCCGGCGCCCGTCCGGCGACCATCGCGGCGATGTCGTCGCGCCAACCCTCCAGCTTGCTCAGGCGCTCAGCCGCCGTCGCCGGCCCGCGGTCGTCGGCGATGTCGTCGACTTCGCGACAGAAGCCATAGACGGCGAACATGCCCTCGCGCTGCTTCTCCGGCAAAATGCGCAAAGCGGTATAGAAGGAGCTGTGCGCCACAGGCGCCGCCTGCGAACTCATGCGGTCGCTTTCGCCCGCATCCCGACCGAGCGGATCATCGCGGAGCCGAGAAAACGCGCGGCGGCGAGGCCGCCGACCAGCGCGAATCCGGCCTTGCCGAGGTGGACGCGCTCGCTCAGGGGATCGCGGCTTTCGAGATCGCGCGCGAGGCGGCGCGCGAGCGCATGGATCGCGGCGATCTCCGCCCCAAGCCGCACGTCCCGAATCTGCGGGATGAGCGGCGCCCCGCGCGCTGCGAGTTCGCTCGTGCGGCGGGCAAGCTCGGCGAGCGCGCCGCGCAAGGCCGGCGGCGCCTTCGGCGCGTCCAGCATCTCCACCGAGGCTCCGTGCGCAGAGAGCGTATCGAGCGGCAGATAGACGCGGTTGAGCCGCCGATAGTCCTCGCCGCAGTCCTGCAAATGATTGATGATCTGCAGCGCCGAGCACACAGCGTCGGACGCCGGCCACATCGACGGGTCTTCTTCGTGCACGTCGAGAACGAAACGGCCGACCGGCGCGGCGGACAACGCACAATAGTCCATGAGCTCCGACCAGTTGGCGTAGCGGTTCTTCCGCGCATCCAGCCGAAAGGCCTTGAGCAGATCCAAAGCATGCTTCGGGCTCAAGCCGGTCCTGGCAAGCTCAAGCCTCAGCGGCTCGGCCTCGTCAGCCGGCTTTCCGCGCCCGGTGAGCGCATCGTCGAGATCGTCGAGAAGTTCGAGCTTCGTCTCTGGGGTCAGAGTCGGATGATCGGCGACGTCGTCGGCGGCGCGCACGAAGCGATAGAAGGCGAGGATCGGGCCGCGTCGCTGCTCGCTGAGCAGCCACGAGGCGACCGGAAAATTCTCGTCTCGGTGGCCCTTGCCCGAGAGGGCCTCTTTCACCGTCGTCACGCGCGCCCTGTCTCCCGCATCGGCGCTTGGAATCGACCCTTCCAGTAGCCGCCTCGCCCCCGCCAATATTGGTACGCGGAATCGACGGTGAAGGCGACATAGGCGGCCGCGATCGCCGGCAGGGCGAACCCGCCGACAAGCCGGGCGCCCATAGAGCCGCAGGATCGGCGCCAGCGCCAAAGCCATCATCGCCCATGTGAGGGCTCCCGCAAGTTGCGCGACGCCCCGCGCGAAAACGGCGAACAGCGGCGGCGCGAGATAGACAAGCGCCATCCCGCCGATCGCGCCAGCGAGGCGCAGAGGCGAATAGCGCAATTCCGCGAAGGCTGAGCGCGCCACCATGCGGCGGAAATCGGCGAAGGTGGAATAGGCGCGCAAACTGTCGACGCTCTCGGTCAGCCCAAGCCAGACAGGCCCCTGCCCCTTCATGAGCGCGCCCAACGCGCAATCGTCGATGAGGGCGCCGCGTACGGCCTCGAGACCGCCGGCCGCATGAAGGGCCTCGCGCCGCACGAGCATGCAGCCGCCAGCCGCGGCGGCCGTGGCCTTGCGCGGATCGTTCACCCAGGCGAACGGATAGAGCATCTGAAAGAAGAACACGAAAGCCGGCGCGAGCCAGCGCTCGGCCGCGCTTTCGCAGCGCAGCTTCACCATCAACGACGTCAGCACGCTGGTCTTCGCGCGAGCGATTGTGACGAGGCGCGAAAGCGCGTGCGGCGCATAAGCGATGTCGGCGTCGGTGAACAGGACGAATTCAGGCGCCTGCGCGCTCGCCTCGACCTCGGCCAAGCCCTGGCGCATCGCCGACAGTTTGCCGGTCCAACCGGGCGGCGGGCCAGTTCCGGTCGACGATTTGCAGCCGGTCAGGGGCTTGCGCGGCGCGAGCCGCATCCAACGCGGCGGCGGCGGTGCCGTCGGAACTCTGGTCGTCGACCACGATTACGGAGAACCGCCCCTGGTAGTCCTGGCGGAGGAGAGAGTCGACGGTGCGAGCAATCACGTCGGCCTCGTCGCGCGCCGGGATGATCGCGACGACGCTCGGCCAGGCGTCCGGCATCGGTCGAGAGACGATCGGCGGCCAAATCGTCGCGCTCGCCGCACAGCCAGAACCATCCCCTGCCGAACAGAAGATAGGCCCAGATCGCGAGCGGAACGAGGGATAGTGCGACGAGAATCA
This sequence comes from uncultured Alphaproteobacteria bacterium, assembly GCA_963802615.1. Lineage (GTDB taxonomy): Bacteria > Pseudomonadota > Alphaproteobacteria > Rhizobiales > Beijerinckiaceae > Roseiarcus. The sequence continues at coordinate 48,389 of CAWDKC010000055.1, read as the reverse complement.
TTTGAGGTAGCGGTGCGTGCGAAACCAGGCGATCGCATCGGCAAGGCCCTCGCGATAGGGCCTCGAAACATAGCCAAGCTCGCGCCGCGCCTTGGAATCGTCGAAGAACATATGATGGCGCGCCATGCGCAAGCCGTCCATCGTGATGAACGGCTCGACGCCGCGAACGATCGCCAACAACTCCGCGCCGTATGCGATCGGGTAGAGCAGGGTCCGCGGCAGCTTGACCGTAGGAGGGCGCCTCCCGACCACGCGAGCGATGTCAGCCAGCATGTCGGCGAGGAAGACGTTGTCGCCGCCGAGAATGTAGCGCTCGCCGATTCGGCCGCGTTCAAGCGCGTCGACATGGCCGGCCGCGACGTCGTCGACATGCGCGAGGTTGAGCCCCGTGTCGACGAAGGCCGGCATGCGTCCCGATGCGGCCTCGACGATGATACGGCCGGTCGGCGTCGGCCGCACGTCGCGCGGACCAATCGGCGTTGACGGGTTGACGATGACCGCCGGCAAGCGATCGCGCTGGATCATCGCCTCGACCAGCCGCTCAGCCGCGACCTTGCTGCGCTTGTAGGCGCCGATCCCCTCGCCTTCGGCGAGAGGACGGTCCTCAGTAGCGGAGCCGCCCTCAGTGAGCTTCAAGGTCGCGACGCTGCTGGTGTAGACGATGCGCTCGACGCCGGCGCTGAGCGCCTCCTCCATGATAAGGCGCGTTCCCTCGAGATTGTTGCGGTGGATCTCGTCCGGGTTTCGCGCCCAGAGCCGGTAATCGGCGGCGGCATGAAAGAGAAAGCGGGCGCCCTTCAGCGCCGCTCGCCAACGAGGCGCGGTCGCGCAGATCGCCCTCGCACAGAGTGTCGGCCGGGTTGAGATTTGTCCGCGGGCTCGATCGACGCGCGAGCACGCGGACATCGTCGCCGCGGGCGCTCAGCGCCGCGGCGATTGCGGAACCGAGAAAGCCGCTCGCGCCCGTGACAAGAACGGTCGACCGGGGCGCACGGCGCTCGCCCTTGGCCTCGACCGCAATCTCGCCTGGGCCGCTCGCCGATTGAGGGTCTGCATGAGCAACGGGTGGCCTGCCTGCACGATCCATAATGCCTTTGAGCTTTATCAGACAGAGAAGCGATACCGAAGCCGTGCGCCCGCGGGAGACAGGCCCTTTGCGCTCTCAGGCTGTGTTGGGTGATGCAGGTCCGGCCTTAACCGTCTGCCCTTCCTGCGCAATCCTGGAAAAGTCAACATTTGCTTTACAATTTCAGAATTGTGTGATACTCTTTATCAGAACAAGAATCATGCCGCCAAACGGCGGGCGGTGGCGCAGCAACTCGCTAATCGCGCTGCAACCGATTGAAAAGGCTCAATTGCGACTCGTTAAGGCCCCTCGGCCCTCGGCCTTGCCGCAGGTGGATGGGCCTGGGCGCCCCGGAGCTTGTGGTCAGCTCGCCAATTCGATGGCGGCGCTCAGAAGGCTGGCCGCATCCGCGCTCTGCCCGACATGGATCTCGAACCGACCGGGCTCGAGAATGCGATCGAGGTTTTGGCCGACGAACGCCAGATCCTTGACCGGAAGCCGCCACGTCACAGTCTTGCGCTCGCCGGCCGCGAGAATGGCCTTCTGCACGCCCTTGAGCTCCAACAGCGGCCGAGCGACGCTCGCCACGGGATCACGCACGAACAGGAACAGCGTCGCCTCCCCGTCCACCAGGCTCTCGTTATGAACCGCGAGCGACACCTCGATCGTGTCCTCCGGTTTCACGCGCGTCGGCTCGCAGCGAAGATCGCTCAGCGCAAAGCGGCTGTATGAGAGGCCATGTCCAAACGGAAATTGGGGCGTCGGGGGCCACATCGAGATAGGTGCTCGAGTAATGCACTCCGGGAGAATAGGGGCGACCGGAAGGGAGCTCATTGTAGAAGATCGGGACCTGCCCCACGTGGCGCGGCCAGCTCACCGGCAGTCGTCCGGTCGGATTGAATTTCCCTGTCAGAACGTCGGCGACCGCGTGTCCGGCCTCATGCCCAAGGAACCATGTCGCCAACACTGCGTCCGCTCGCTCGAACAGCCACGGCAGGGTGAGCGGCCGGCCCGAGGAGAGCGTCACGACGACGGGTTTGCCAAGTTCGAGCACCGCTTCGGCGAGGGCGCTCTGGCGCCCTGGCAAGCCGAGGTCGGCTCGACTCGCCGCCTCTCCGCTCATCGCCGCGCTCTCGCCAAGGCAGAGCACGACGGCTTCGGCGCCGGCGCAGAGATCAAGTGCAGCCGATATTCCGTCCGTGCTCTCTCCCGTTATCTCGACGCCTGCGACGTGATCGATGCGGCATTGCGGGAGCGCCGCCTTGAGCCCCTCCAGAATGGACACAGCCTCTTCAGGGCGGCCCGCTGACGCCCAAGACCCCAGCATCTCGCCCGGCGCGGCGGCCAAAGGGCCGATGACGGCGACGCGTCGGATTTCGGGGGAGAGCGGCAAGACCTCCGTGCGATTGGACAAGACCACGATGGCTCGCCGCGCCGCCTCTCGCGCCAGCTCGCGGCGTTCCGCCGCTTGCGCCGCCTGTGCTGGCACGGACCCGCGGCGATAGGGATCATCGAACAGGCCGAGGCGCTCCTTCAACTCGAGCACCCGACGCACGCTGGCGTCGATCGCGGCCATCGTTACGAGGCCGCGCTCCAGCGCCTCGGGCAGGCGCTGGACGTACGCGCCGCTCGTCATATCGATGTCGACGCCAGCGTTCAGCGCGAGCGCCGCGGCCTCCACGAGGTCGGCCGCGACGCCATGATTGAGAAGCTCCGCGACGGCGTTGTAGTCGCTGATCAAGACTCCATCGAAGCCGACCGCTCCTCTGAGCCAACCTTGCATGAGCTTGGCGTTCGCGGTCATGGCCACGCCGGCGATGTCGATGAACGCCGGCATCATCGCCGCTATCCCCGCAGCGACAGCCGCCTCAAACGGCGGCAGATAAATCTCGTGCAGCGTTCTCTCGGATACATCGGCCGAGGCGTATTCGCGGCCCGCGGTCACGGCGCCATAGGCGCAGAGATGCTTGGCCGTGGCCGCGACGCTATCCCGCGCCGCGAGATCTCGTCCCTGGAAGCCCCGAATCTTGGCCGCCGCCATCTGGGAGGCGACCCAGGTGTCCTCGCCAGGGCTCTCGATGATGCGTCCCCAGCGTGGATCGCGCGCCACGTCGAGCATCGGCGCAAAAGTGAGCGCCACACCGTCCTCCGCAGCCTCTTCGGCGGCGACGCGCGCCGTCTTCTCCCAGAGATCAGGCGCGAACTGACACGCTTCCGCCAAGGAGACGGGAAAGATCGTGTGGTGGCCATGGATCACATCGAGGCCCATCAGCAAGGGAACGCCAAGGCGGGATTCCTCCACCGCAAGACGCTGGACGGCGCGCGTCTCGTCCATCCCCCAGAGATTGAGCAAGTTTCCAATCCGCCCGGTTCGGATCCCCTCCTGCAGGTCGCGAAGCTCTCCGGGGCCGGTGACCACGCGGGCGGCGGCGACCATGTTGAGTTGCCCGACTTTTTCTTCGAGCGTCATCGAGGCGAGCAGCGTATCGATGCGTCCCATGCTCTTGCCTTTTCCTCAGCCGCGAGCCGATGTTTGTGGTCTCCGATCTTCTCTAGATTGGAAACAGGCTTCGCAAGCAGCGTCGCCCGATGCAACAATTAGCCCTGAGCCTTTGAACAACCGCCAAGACGACTTCGCCGGTTCATGCCAGAATGGGTGTCAGGGGAGGGGTATTTGATGGCGGACCAGTCCAAAAAGCCACCACACGGCGCCGACAACACGGACAGCGCCTCGCTCAAAAGTCTGTTCTCCGACGTCATCTGGATGGCTTCGGCGTTCTGGGTTTCGCACCAGCGCAACAAGCTCCTGGCGCTGGCCGGCGGGCTGATCGTCGTCGTCGGCGCCACAGCCTACATGCAAATCAGGCTCAATTCCTGGAACCGCCCATTCTACAATGCCCTGACCAACAAAGACATGGCGGGCTTCCTCTCCCAGCTTTGGGTCTTTGGCGAGATTGCCGGCATATTGCTGGTCCTCAACGTGGCGCAGATGTGGCTCAACCAGAGCTCCAAAGTCACCTTGCGCCAGGGCCTGGTGAACGATCTTCTGGACCAGTGGCTCAGCCCGAAGCGCGCGTTCCGCCTGTCGAATTCGGGCCCGCTCGGCGCCAACCCCGACCAGCGCCTCCAAGCCGACGCTCAGCATCTGACCGATCTCTCAACCGACTTAGGCGTCGGCCTGCTGCAGTCGAGCCTGCTTCTGCTCACCTTCGTCGGCGTCCTTTGGGGGCTCTCGAAGGGCCAGTTTCTTCCGATCGCGGGGCGCGACTTCGCTCCTCCCGGCTATCTCGTCTGGTGCGCATTGGTCTACGCCGGCGTCGCGTCGTTCATTAGCTGGCTCGTCGGCCGTCCGCTCATCGACCTCAATGCCGACCACTATGCGAAAGAGGCGGATTTTCGTTTCGCGCTTGTGCGGATCAACGAGCATATCGACGGCATCACCCTCTACGGCGGCGAGGCCGACGAGAGAAGCCGCCTCAATGGCGTGTTTGGCGACGTGCTCGACATCTCATGGCGAATTGTCAACGCGGTGACGCGGTTGACCTGGGTTACCGCTGGCTACGGCTGGTTTACGATCATCGCGCCCATTCTCGTCGCGGCCCCGGCCTATTTCCGAAGCAACATAAGCTTTGGCGAATTGATGGTGATTGTCGGCGCCTTCAACCAGGTGCAAACGGCTCTGCGCTGGTTCGTCGACAATTTCTCCAACCTTGCGGACTGGCGCGCGACACTTTTGCGGGTGGCTCGGTTCCGGAAGGCGATCCTGGGCATGGATGACCTCGGGCGCTCCGCAAACCGCATCAAGTTCGCTGAGGCGGACGATCAGTCGATAAGGATCGACGATCTTCACGTCGCCTCACCGGCAGGTTGTGTTATGCTCAGCGAACCCCATTCGGACATCGACGCCAAGGAACGTGTCCTCATCGCGGGCGAAAATGGCGAAGAAAAAGCCCTGCTGTTTCGCGCCATCGGCGGGCTGTGGCCATGGGGGAGCGGCCAGATCACGCACCCGGCGCGCGGCACGATCATGTTCATGCCGGTGCGAGCCTATATCCCGCCCGGCACGCTCCGCGAGATCGTCGCTTATCCGCGCCCGGCCGATTCCTTTGACCATCCGGCAATCATGAACGCGCTCACCGGGGTCGGACTGGAGCACCTCGAGCCGCACCTCGACAAGGTGGATCGATGGGACCGGGAATTGACCGACGACGAGAAGCAATGCCTCGCCTTCGCCCGGGTCGTCCTGCAACGGCCCGGCTGGGTCGTGGTGAACGATGCGCTGGACGTTCTCGACCCGAGTTCGCGCGAGCGCATCAGGACGCTGTTCGCGAACGAACTGGCGGAGGTCGGCTTGATCAACATCGGGCATGACCAGCCGGAGATCGGCTTCTATCTCCGCAAGCTGCATCTGGTTATGGATTCCACTGGTCAGAAGTTCGAACCGGAACGCGAACATCCGATGGCTGAGCCTTCGAAATCCAACGCCGAACCTCTTCCCGCCGAATAGACAGGACGCCGATGCCACATTCCGCCAAAACCAAGCCGCACCACAAAGAGGTCAAGCGCCGGGAGAAGCTCTCCGACGAGGCCTTGCTGGACCTCGTTCAGCGACAGACTTTCCTCTACTTTTGGGACGGCGCGGAGCCCGTGAGCGGGCTGGCGCGCGATCGCGTCGGGCGGCTGGCGGACCCCGCCGACCATGACGTCGCCACGGGCGGCTCCGGCTTTGGCGTGATGGCGCTCGATCGTGGCCTGCGAGCGCGGATGGGTGACACGGGCCGAAGCGCTCGCTCGCCTGTCGAAGTCGCTCGACTGCCTCGAGAGGGCGACCTGCTATCATGGTCTCTACCCCCATTTCATGCATGGCGACACCGGCGCGACAAAGCCGTTCAGCCGCAAGGACGACGGCGCCGATCTGGTCGAGACCGCATTCCTGTTCCAGGGGCTCCTGTGCGCGCGCGCCTATTTCGATCGCGATACCGCGGAGGAGAAACGCATTCGCGACCGCATCACCTATCTCTGGAGCGAAGCCGAGTGGGATTGGTACACTCAGGGCACGCGAACCTCGCTCACCTGGCACTGGAGCCCGACCAACGGCTTCGCGCTGAACCATCCCGTCCGCGGCTGGAACGAGTGCCTCATCGCTTATGTTCTGGCCGCTTCTGCGCCGCGCTATGCGATGGTCGCTGAAGCCTATCACGAAGGCTGGGTTCAGAGCCGTCAGTTCGTCAATGGACGCAGTTTCGAGGGCGTCGAGCTTCCTCTCGGACCTGATTGGGGCGGACCTCTCTTCTTCACCCATTATTCCTTCTGCGGCATCGATCCGCGCGGGCTCAGCGACGGCTATGCCGACTACTGGAAACAAAACGTCGCTCACACCCGCATCAACTACGCCTACTGCGTCCGCAACCCGCTTGGGTACAAGGGCTACGGCCCGAACTGCTGGGGCCTGACCGCCGGCGATTCGGTCAAAGGCTACGACGCGCATTCGCCCAGCAACGACAAGAGCGTCATCACGCCGAGCGGCGCCTTGGCGAGCTTCCCCTACGCGCCGGAGGAGGCGATGGCGGCGCTGCGGCACTTCCATGACACTCTGGGCGACAAGATTTGGGGGCGGTTCGGCTTCATCGACGGTTTCAGCGAGCAGCATGATTGGTACGCTGACAGTTACCTCTCGATCAGCCAGGGGCCGATCGTCGTCATGATCGAGAACTATCGCAGCGGCCTCATCTGGAAGCTGTTCATGGGCATTCCCGAGATCCGCGAGGGGATGAAGAAGCTGGGCTTCAAAAGTCCGCATTTCGTTTCAGCGACAGCGTGACTGCGCTTGACGACTGGATAGACCAGGAGGCGCGCTTCGCCGCGGGCGCGATGTTGCGGGCCGTCTCGGCGACCGACCTCGTCAAGGAACGTCCGGGCTTTGGGCAGCGCGTCGCGCCACGGCCGGGATCGGTGCTGGCGTCGCCGGTCCTTGCTTCCTACGATCCGGATCCCGACTATTTCTTTCACTGGTTCCGAGACTCAGCCATCATCATCGATGCGTTGCGCGTGGCGCACGAGGGACTTGAGAAGCGAATCGCCGTCGAACGCTTGCGGGAATTTGTCGACTTCAGTCGATCGCTGCGCGAACTGGACGGGCGGGAGCTTGTTCGCGACGGACGGTTGCGGGACAAGATTCAGCCATCCTTCCTGCAATATGTGCGGCCCGACGACGAGATCGCGGCGGTCGTTGGCGATTCAGTGCTGGCTGAGGCTCGCGTCAATCCAGACGGAACGCTCGATTTCACCCGTTGGGCGCGTCCCCAGAATGACGGGCCAGCGCTTGAAGTCCTTGCGCTCACGCGGTGGCGCAACGCGCAGCCGGACTTGGACGAAAATCTTTGCGCCGCCATGCTCGAGCTTGTGATCGACGATCTCGACTTCATCCGTTCGCGCGCGAAGGCGCGTTCGTTCGACATCTGGGAGGAGGAATTCGGCTATCATTATTATACGCAGCTCGTGCAAGCCGAAGCGCTGGCTCGCGGCGCCGAATGGCTTGCGGAAGCGGGCGACGCCGCGCTGGCTGGCGCTCTGCCGGTCGGCGGCGGACGAACTCGTATCGAGTCTCGGCTCCTTTTGGAGCGCGAGCGACGGCTACTACCGCTCGAGGACTGGCGTCGCTGGCGGCGTCCCGGAAAAGGCTCTCGACATCTCGGTGATTCTCGGCGTGCTTCACGCTGGTCGCAAGGAGGGAACGCACAGCGTGCTTGACCCGAAGGCTCAGGCGACGCTGGCCGCGCTCGAAGACCTGTTCGACGCTGAATACGCCGTCAACCGCTAAGCGCCCGCCTGAGTCGTGGCCCAGCGATCGGGCGCTACGCGAACGACGCGTATTACGGCGGCAACCCCTGGTATCTGGCGACGCTCGCCGCGGCCGAGTTCTACTTCAAGCTGGCGATTGCGCTGCGGTCAGGCGCCGAGATGCCCGCGACGAGCGAGAATGCGCGTTTTCGGGAACGCCTGGGCGACGAAAGTCGCGGCGAAGGCCGCTTTCGAACGCGGCGATACGTTCATGCGCACCGTGCAGGCCTACACTCCAGCCAGCGGCGATCTTTCGGAACAATTCGATCGCGCGACCGGCGCGCAGACCTCGGCGAAACACCTGGCCTGGAGCTACGCCGCCTTCATCACCGCCGCCGCGAGCCGCCGCCGGGCCGTCCAGGCCATTCGAGGCTGAGGTCCTTGCGCGACTTTCGCAAGCCCGGCGTCACGATTCGCTTGCCGAACTGGCGTCGTAGCCCGAAGGCGTGGCGAATGAGCATGTTGGCGTAGAGGCCGGGACCGCTCGAATAGATGCGCCAGCCGCCATCGACGGCGATCGAGTTCGCTTTGACGCGCGCCCATTCGTCGCTCGCCTGATAGCGGTCCTGGAAGGCCGCGTCGCTGCAGCTGAAATAAGCGTTCCGCTGCCTCAGCGAGGCGTTGGGCAGTTCATCCGTCACGGCGATCGGATTGGCGACCAGCAGCGCCTCCCACAGAGCGCCGAACTCGCCGATGTCGCTCATCGCCTCGCCGTAGCGCAGATGCGAATGCGTATACATGAGCCCGATTTCGCGGCCGAAGAAGGCAGCCGAATTCGGCCCGCTGAAAGAATGTCTCCGGGCCGCCGTGGTAGGCGATCGGCTTGTCCATCAGCCGTGCGCCATCGGAAAAAAGCAGATGCTTGCGGATGAGGCTCAGGTGCCTTCGCGCCTGCGCCTGGGTGAACAGGCCCCCGATCATGCTCTGCGTCATCGGCAAGAGCGAGTAAGCGAGACCGGTTTGTTTATCGCTTGGGTGCAGCAAGAGCTCGAGGCTCGCCGCCTTCCGGCCGGAACACGCCATAGCCGGCGACGACGCGATCGCGAATGAGATAGGTGTTGAAGTCCTTGCGCACCGCGGCCGCGAGCGCGTCGAGCTTCTTGGCTTGGCTCGGCGGGCGCTTCGCCCGGCGAAGGATCTCGGCATAGCGGCGAAGCTGCTCGTAGAAGAGAACGACCGTCCAGGCGCTCGTCATCCAATCGCTCGTCGTCGGATCGACCGGCCGCAGCGAATCGTTCCAGTCGCCGTGGCCATAGCGAACGAGGTTCGTGCCCGGAATGAAGCGCGCGCGCACCGTCTCGATCAGCTTGTCGATATGGCTGGTGACCGGATCGGCGTGCGACGTCTTCTCGAAATTGTCGGCGCGGCGCCACGCGATCGGCTCATCGAGGAAGGCAAAATCGCCGGTGGCCTCGACATAGTCGCAGAGCGCCTTGAGCGGCCAGACGATGATGTCGCCATGCAACTCCTTATCCTGCACCACGGAATAGGGTTCGAGCATGAACCATTGCGGCCAGTCGCCGCTCTCCTCGTATTGCTGAGCAAAGAGGATTCGCAGAATCTCTTTGACTGGCTGATCATGCTCGAGCGTCAGCAGGAGTTCGATCGAGCCCTGGCACACGTCGCGCGTGCCCCACGCGCCGCCGGTATATTGTTCGAGACCATGCGGCGCGGTGAGATGGATCATCGCGTCATGCGCGAGCCACGGGAAGATCGTGTCGACGGCAAGCGCATCCGCGGAATCCTTGGCGCTCTTCACCCGAACGCCGCGCGTGAGCTTGCGCCAGAAGCGGTCGGCAGGCTTGAGCATCGTCGCTTCGTCGACCGGCTTCGCATATTTTGACGTCAGCGCGTCGGCCTGCTTCGCATCGGTCATCGAGCCCACGACCGCGAACACGAATTCATTCGTCGGCCGCGTCCGGATCGCGGCATATCCGCCGCTGCGGCGTTTTCCGTCGACGTAGAGCAGTTCGTCTCCGCCAACGGCTTCAACGCGTCCCGGCGTGCTCGTCACCAGGCGATAGACGCCTTCAGGATATTGCTGACCCCAGCGATCATTCAGATCCGGGCGGAACGTGAAGCGCTTTCGCTTCGGGTCGATCTCCATTCGGCCGGCATGGGCAAATTCCCGCTCGCCGAGGACGAAGTGGCCGAAAATAAGAAAGCGGCATCTTGGCCCTTCGACCGTAACGCGCCACTGCATGGCGGGCTCGTCGCCGCAAACCGTCGCCGAGACCGTGACGGTTCGCCTGGCTCAGCTGATAGACCCAGCGGCAATCGTTGAGGCCCATTTCGAAGGCGGACGGCACAGTCAGCAACCGCCATCCGTCCTTCGTCTCCATCAACATCCGCAGCCCGCTGGCGCGGGTGATGTTGTAGGGATCGCGCGAGACGGAAAAAAGCTTGTGGAACGACGTGTTGCCGATGGTGAGTTGGGCTCCGAACACGCCGTGCATCCATGCGGTCGCGCAAAGAATCCCCTCGTCCGGCAGCATCTCCTCGCCGCTGCGCACCAAGGATCCGTGGCGGCGCGCCACAATGTGCTCCTTGTCGCGCAGGACGACGTGGCGGCTGTGCGTTCTTCCCGGTACAAAGAAAGACAGAAGTTGATCGCCCGCCCGCTCGACATGCGTGCGCCGGCGGTAGCGCGCCCTGATCGCCTTATCGTCGAGCGTCTCCGCGACGACGGAAGGGGCGCCCTGGAGCAGACTTCGCGGCGGCTCGGACAGAGCGACATCGCGCTCCGCCCAGTCTTTGCTGGCGCGTTCGACGATCTCGACCTGGCTCAGGTCGGCGTCGCTCGACGCCGCCGGGTGGTCCGGCTCGAAGAAGCCAAAAAACGTCCAGGACGTCTCGCCGCCGGGTTCGAGCGTCACCGCCTTCGACTGCAGAGCCGCGCATGCCGTCTCGAACTGAAGGCGCTCCGACGGCAGGCTCGTCCCGAACGGAACGCCGAGTCGATCGGCGTCGCGATACTCAGGTCCCATGACCTGGCGGAAATCGGTCGCGAAGCCCGCGGCGCCTTCCAGGCAGCCGTGCGCCGCCCATGGATACGCTCCGCCCTGCGACAGATTTTGCCTGCCCATCAGAACATGGCCCAGGCGCGGATGATGCGCGACATGATGGTCGAGATACTGGCTGGCGTAGGCCTCGTTGTTCATCAGGAAGCCCTGATCGCCGAGCCCGAGATCCTGGATGAAGACAGCGTCGCAGGAGAGCTCGCTCGTCGCGGCGATTGACGACTCTCGACCCGCCAGAACCATGCGTTCAATCGCGGATGCAGCCAGAGGGTGACCCGATGGCCGACGCCGCTCCCTTCTCCTTCCCAGACATAGCGGTCGTCCGAGGCGCCGACGCGAAGCCCTGCCTCTGGGCCCATCAACGACATTGTCGTCGGCTGATGTCCGCCCACGCGCAGATAGAGGCGCGCCATGCCATTGGCGATCGGCAAGGCGAGCGTCTGATTGATCACGATCCGACGATTCGCTTGCGTGTGCTCGATGGCGAAGATCGCGCCGGTCGGCAGGACGCTGACCGAAAGCCCGGACCATTGGCGATCCGCAAGAGGTCGAGATCGTCTCGACGCGGCGTCGTCAGGATCTCAATCGACGAGTTCAACATGTTCCCTCCCACTGCCCGCGATTTTCGTTTCATCAGCGCTCGGCTGCGTCCGGAATGGCGGCCCGTCAGCCCCTAGCCCGAGTGTCCCGCGAATTTGATACTAACCCGCCGCATCCCTTCTGTGGAGGTGTTCGCCGCCCAAAGCCCGTCTTTCATCCGGACAACGGCGTTCTCGCCGCGGATGAACGCCGGCCGGAATTGCGCTATTGAGCATCGACAGGTCTGGATCAAAAACCGGCGCGCGGGTTCGGGTGAGGCGATGGAAACAAAATTTCCGAGCTATTGGATGTGGTCGGAGGCCTTCGAGATGCTCGCGCGCGCCGAGCGCATGCATCGGCAATTCTTTCCGCCGTCCGGCTCGCGCGCCCCGGTCGCCTGGGAGCCGCCGGTCGACATCCTCGAGACCGAACGCGCGGTGCTGGTGCTGGTCGCTCTGCCGGGAGTCGACTTCGACGAGGTCAAGGCGGTCATCAATCATGGCGAATTGCTGATCTCGGGATGTCGAACCTATCCGGAGGAGATGCGGACCGCCATCATCCACCGCCTCGAACTGCCGCAAGGCCGATTTGAACGCCGCGTTCGTCTGCCTGCGGGGCGCTACAGCGCCATTCATCGGTCGGCCTCGAACGGCCACCTGCTCATTACGCTGCAAAAATCGGAGGCCTCAAATGGCTGACGCCGCGACGGGCTCCGAAGAGACCCTTGGTTCGGCGCCTTCGCCGCCATTGCCGCCTGACGCTCTGATCATCGTGCCGGTGCGCGGCATGGTGCTGTTTCCGGGGACGGTGTTGCCGATCACCCTCGGCCGTCCACGCTCGGTGCTGGCGGCGCAGAGAGCGGTGAGGGAGCAAAAGCCGGTCGGCATCGTGATGCAGCGCAGCGCCGAAGTCGCCGACCCCCTGCCAATCGACCTGCATCGAATGGGGACGGTCGCCAATATCGTTCGCTACATCACCGCGCCGGACGGCACCCATCATATCATTTGCCAGGGAGAGCAGCGGTTCCGGGTCGACGACTATCTGACCGGTTGGCCGTTCTTCGTCGCCAAGACGGAAAGGATCGCCGAACCCACTCCGACGTCAAACGAGATCGAGGCCCGTTTCCTTCATCTCAAGGGCCAGGCGATCGAGGCGATCCAGCTCCTGCCGCAAGCGCCCAACGAATTGCTGGCGACCATCCAGGGCGTCGATTCGCCGGGCGCGCTCGCCGATCTGGTGGCGACCTTCATGGACGCGACGCCGGACGAGAAGCAGGAGATTCTCGAGACGGTGGACATCGGCGCCCGGATGGAGCGGGTCTCGCGACTGCTCGCGCACCGGATCGAGGTGCTGCGTCTCTCGCAGGAGATCGGCCGGGAGACCAAGGCCTCGCTCGACTCCCGCAACCGCGAGGTCCTGCTGCGCGAGCAGATGGCGGCCATTCAGCGCCAGCTTGGCGAAGCGGATGAGGGAAAATCGGCCGAGATCGCCGAACTCGAGAAGGCGATCGCCAACGCGCATATGCCGAAGGAGGTCGACGATCAGGCGCGCAAGGAGTTGCGCCGGCTGCAGCGCATGCCCGAGGCCGCCGGCGAGTACGGCATGGTGCGGACCTATCTTGACTGGCTGGTGGACCTGCCGTGGGCGCTTCCCGAAGAGGCGCCGATCGACATCGCCGCGGCGCGACGCATCCTCGACGAGGATCATTTCGGGCTCGAGAAGATCAAGCGCAGGATCATCGAATATCTCGCCGTTCGCAAGCTCTCGCCGGACGGCAAGGCGCCGATCCTTTGCTTTGTCGGGCCTCCCGGCGTCGGCAAGACATCGCTCGGTCAGTCGATCGCGCGCGCCATGAGCCGCAAGTTCGTCCGGGTCAGTCTCGGCGGCGTGCACGACGAAGCGGAGATCCGCGGCCATCGGCGCACCTATATCGGCGCCTTGCCCGGCAACATCATTCAGGCGATCCGCAAGGCCGGCGCCCGCGACTGCGTCATGATGCTCGACGAGATCGACAAGCTCGGCGCCGGCATTCAGGGCGACCCGGCCTCCGCGATGCTGGAGGTGCTGGACCCTGAGCAAAACAACACCTTCCGCGACAATTACCTCGCCGTGCCGTTCGACCTCAGCCGCGTCGTGTTCATCGCCACGGCGAATCAGCTCGACACCATTCCCGGGCCCCTTCGCGACCGCATGGAGATCATCAGTCTCTCCGGCTACACGGCAAGCGAAAAATTCCAGATCGCGCGCCGCTATCTTGTTCGACGCCAATTGAACGCCAACGGCCTCAAGCCGGACCAGGTTGAGATCGCCGATGACGCGCTTAAGGGAATCATCGAGCGCTATACGCGGGAGGCTGGCGTTCGAAGCCTCGAGCGCGAGATCGGCCGGGTGCTGCGCCAGGCCGCCATGCGGGTCGCCGAGGGCGAGACCGGCCCGATCACGATCACGGACGGCGATCTCCTGAGCATTCTGGGGCCGCCGATATTCGAGGACGAGGTCGCCATGCGCACCAGCGTCCCCGGCGTGGCGACCGGGCTCGCCTGGACGCCGGTCGGCGGCGACATCCTGTTCATCGAGGCGACCGCCACTCCGGGCGGCGGACGGCTGATCCTCACCGGGCAACTGGGCGACGTGATGAAGGAAAGCGCGCAAGCCGCGCTCAGCATCGTCAAGAATCGCGCCGCCTCTTTCGGCATCGACCCGGCGCGGTTCGAGAAGACCGACATTCATATCCACGTGCCGGCGGGCGCGACGCCGAAAGACGGCCCGAGCGCCGGGCGTGGCGATGTTCATGGCGCTCGTCTCGCTGATGACCGATCGCACCATTCGCAGCGACACCGCGATGACCGGCGAGATCAGCCTCCGAGGCCTCGTGCTTCCGGTCGGCGGCATCAAGGAGAAAATCATCGCCGCCCACAGGGCTGGCCTGAGGCACATCATGTTGCCGGCGCGCAACCGCAAGGACTTCGAGGACATACCCGAAGAGGTGCGCGAGCAATTGACCTTCACATGGCTCGAACGGGTGGACGAGGCGGTCTCCGCCGCGCTCGAGCCGGCGAAGGCCGAGTCGCCCGCCGACCATGAGGCCGTCGCGCCATCTTGAGACCGTTCGCGCGACCGCGCGCCCGCGTCCTGCTCTAGCCGCATTTTTACCGGCGCCCCTTAATGAGATCAGTGCGTTACGACCCCGTTTAGTTCCGCCCTCGCGTTTTCGGGCCGCGAGGGTATAATAACATGTTTTCATTGTTATTATGCGCTTGGGCCTGAAGCGTTCGGCGGAAATCAGCGCGCGGTCGCCTGCCGCCTCGCCGCCGAAACGTCGGCGGCCGAAATGGCGTCCGGGTAAGCATTGCCGAAATGAGTGCGGACGTAGTTGACGACGTCGGCGACTTGCGCGTCGCTCATCATGCCTCCGACCGGCGGCATGCCATTCAGTCCGCCAAGCAAGGCACTCAACAGGAACTCGGTCGAAGCAGAGGTTCCCGTCGTCCGCGAGCGGCGGATAGGCGCCGGCGCCGACCGCGCCCTTCGCATCGGCCTGATGGCAAGCGGCGCAGACATGGCTGTACAGGTCCGCTCCGCCCTGTTCGCCGAATTCCCACCCATGGCTCATGGCGGCGCTTTTCGTCGAAGCGTCATCGGCCAGCGCCGGCGCGCCGGCAGACGCCGCAAGCCGATGAGCGCCATGATGCGCAGCGCGACGCGTCTCACGACGCGACCACGCGCTTGTGCAGGCGCTGGATCGCGTCCAGCGCCGACAGGATGGCGCCCTCCTGCCAGGCCGGAATGTAGGAGGCGTGCTCGCCGGCCAGCACGATCCGGCCGTCGATCTGACAGAGGTCGTTGTAATGCGCCTTTCGCGCTTCATCCGACCAGTCGCCCGCGCAGCCAAGCGTGAACGGGACCCGGCTCCAGGCGACCGAAACGCCGTTCTCGAACTCGGTCCGATATTGCGGGTGGATCTCGGCGCCGAACTCAACCGCGCGCTTCACCCGCTCGGCTGGCGCCATCGCGGTGAACTCGTAGGAGTTCGGTCCGCCGAACGTGTATCCGCCGAGCAGCACGCCTTTTCCGCCGGCGTTGAAATTCGTGCTCGGATAGGAAATCTGGCGGATCGGCAGATCGGTGTAGCTGATGCCGCCGAAGATGTGCTCGTCCTCCTCCCAGAACCGGCGCTTGAACTGCAGTCCGAACTTCACCGCGGACGCATAGGGAACCGCGTCGATCGCCGCCTTCATCGGCGCGGATACGTTCACGGGAATCTGGCTCAGGATGCTGAGCGGCAGCGCGCACACGCACCAGTCGGCCTTGACCTCCTGAACCGTCCCGCCGGCGACCAGATCCTCGAAGGTGACGGTCACGCCGCTGTCGCTCTGCTCGAATCGCGATGACCTTCGCGCCGTAGCGAATGCGATCCGGAATCTGCCGCGCGAACGCTTCGCCGATCCTGCCCATGCCGCCGACCGGCTGGAACATGGTGGTCTGAAAGTCGTAGAGCAGGAAACTCTGCAGGCCCCGCCACAGGCGCGAGGTCAGAATATCATGCAGCCCGATCGGCTCGCCGGCGACCGGCTCGGCGCCGAGGCCGCCTCCCGGATGCTTGGCATAACCGCGATGAGCCGCTGAATCGTCGCCGGCCCGGTAGCGGAAGTCCGTGTCGAGCGCGCCCAGCGACCGCAGCGCCTCGAGCAGGATTGCCTGATCCTCGCTTCGACACCGCGTCGTCGAGCGCCCCTTTCTTCGTCGCCTTGGCCAGAAGCTCGGCGACGCCGCCGTCGAAATCGGCCTTGATCTCGCGAATGCGCTGCGGCTTGCCGCCGAACGCGTTGGTCGAATGCAGATAGGCGTTGTGATTGAGCTGGATGAAAGGCTCGAGCGTCACTCCGAAACGGCGGCAATAGTCGAGGATGGCGTAGTGATGATAGGGAATGCGCCACGGGCCCGGATTGAGATAGAGGCCGGCGTCGAACTCGCATTTTTGCGTCGCGCCGCCGAGCTCGGTGTAGACGTCGCCGCCTCTCAGCGACCAGTTCCGTCCGCCCGGGCGGGAGTTGTATTCGAGCACGCTGACGCGATAGCCCGCGTGCTCGAGCTCGATCGCCGCCGTCATTCCGGCGAGGCCGGCCCCCAGGATGACGACCGACGCGCCCTTCGGGATCGCCGTCGAGCTTGATCGGGCCCCGGTACGACGATTCCTCCGCATGTCCGAGCCGAGTCATCGCCTGATAGGCCGCCGCTCCGCCGACGCTCGCGCCGATGATCTCGAACAATCTTCGCCGGCTTAAGCCCGGCGCCGTGGCGTCGCTCATCACTCAGTCTTGTGTTCCATCGAGGGCGGCCATTGTCGCATCGTCGAATGGGCCATGCAAAGGCGAAGGTGTCAGCGCCTCTCAAACGTCGGCGCAGAATCTCCGCGACCTGGCTTCGCGTGCGCCAGAACAAGATCGGCAGCGGCGGCGATGTCGTCGATCGACGCGTGCGGCAGAGCGTTGACTCGAGACGCAGATGCTTTCGGATGCCGCATCGTCATCGCGAGGGAGGCCGAAGGCCGACGCGGCGATCCAGAGCAGCGGGCCCTCGACGTGCCCGTGGATCGCTTCGTCGCTGCGCTCCTCGCGATGACGACTCCGCGCGAGACCGCGCCTTGCGCCAAGTCGCTGATCAGCGCGACGATGTTCCGGTCGTCGGGATAGAGCGGCGGCTTGCCGTTGGCGGCCCGAGAAATTTCTATCTTGGGCAGCGGATCGCGCTTGAAGCCCTCCACCAGGACAAGGTCGACGTCCTTGAGCAGCCGGAAAAGCTCGGCCAACGACGGCTCCGGCGCGCCGCGCAATTCCCGCATGAGCGCAACCCGATTGGCGGACGCGACCAGCACTTCCTCCGCGCCGGCGACGCGATGCTCGTAAGAATCCTTGCCCGGCTGGTCGAGATCGAAATTGTGATGGGCGTGCTTGATCGTCGAAACGCTCAGGCCTCGGCGGTTGAGCTCGGGGATAAGCTTGACGATGAGCGTCGTCTTGCCCGCTCCGCTCCACCCGGCAAAGCCGATCGCGCGCATGATCCGCAAAATCCTTCCCGCTCGCGCGCGCCGATCGATATCCAGTCCATGCCCCGCGCCGGTCGATCAAGCAGCGGGTTCCTCACCGGACAGCGAAGCGAATTTTAGCGCCAGCTCGTGCTGAACACCTGCGTCCCGATTGAAGTCGCAGAGCTTTACGACACTTATTGCGGTCAAGGCGACAGTCGCCCCAGCGATCATATCCACGAGATAATGGTCACCTGAATGGGGCACAGATATGAGCATTAACACGTTCAAGCAAACAGCCGCTGGAAATAAAAACCGGATCCCGCGACAGGCAAAAGCAAACAGTATCGCCATGATCGTGTGGAATGACGGAAACGTGACGACTCCCATGTACTTTAGCGTCTGCGCCGTGGGGGACGTATGGAGAGCTCGGATCACGGGGGCTGGCGCCGGTCGAAAACCCAGAGCGTCAGCCGGACCAATCGCTGGGACGAATGTGGTGATGATGAGCGTCACCGCCATCGCGACCAATAGCGATAGGAACAGCTCCGAGTTGCCCTTCCGAGGCTTCAGAATTGCCAGTAAAGGGATTATGACAAGCGGCTGCCAAGCGTAGCTGCTATAGCTCCAGTTCGTTACTTTCAAAAGGAGTGGTCGCGCAATAAGAAAGTGGGCCCAAGACATCCAATCAAAACCAATTGCGGCGTCGGCGTGGGACAGCGCTCTATCCTGGAAAGGATAGCCGACCGCGATGCAATGATAAGTCAATTGAATAGAGAAAATCACGAAGATGTAGTATACATTTAGATAGAAAAGGACTTCAGTTGCCTTCGGAACACGGCCGAAATGAGCAGAAAGGACGCAAACCGGAAGAGTGACCGTTGACAAGAGCAACATCGGGAGCGAGGCCTCCCAGTGAATTGGGGTCCACAAATTCCAAACAAGAGCAACGACAACCAGGCAAATTGCGCCCAAAGCTGGAGCAATTTCCGGGATCCATGGCTTTTCGAATGGCCATTTCGTCGGCGCCGGTGAACCTCCCGTACTGGCGCAACTCAACTGCGGCAAGACGAGTTCCGTTCTTCCAATTTGTATATTAGGCGCTATGTGTTTCATGTTGCGTGCTTCATAGGATTTCTTGTTTTACGGGACCCCGGGGCGCCTGATCGGCGATGTTGTTTCACTGCGCAGATCTCGGAACGGCGATCCTTGGAGAGCAGTCTTCGACAATTGAATTACCAACGACTTACGCCATTCCATCGGATGGCCGGAACCGCACGATTTGCGGCGGCTTTGGCGTGGCGGCAGTCCTCCCGACACGAGGATCGGCGACGTAGGCAAGGCGCCATTCCGAGGACTAGGATCGCCCGCCTTCGACATCGCCGCCGCGAGGTTCGGATTGCCCGTGGGACTTGTGATGACCGACGCCGCCAACATCTTCGCCGCGTTCCGCTCCGAGATCGCGCCGCAAACGCCGCTGAGGAGCGCGATCACCGCCGCCTACCGGGCGCCCGAGCCCGAGTGCGTGCCGCCGCTCGTTGAGCTCGCGAGCGCGAACGCTGACGAAGCGAACCGCATTCGCGACGCTCGCCCGCGACCTGGTCGTCAAGCTCAGGGCCAAGACGCGCTCGAGCGGGGTCGAGGGCCTCATCCACGAATATTCGCTGTCGAGCCAGGAGGGGGTGGCGCTGATGTGCCTCGCCGAGGCGCTGCTGCGCATTCCCGACGCCGCGACGCGCGACGCGCTGATCCGCGACAAGCTCTCGCCCGGCGACTGGCGCGCGCATCTCGGGCAGAGCCCGTCGCTGTTCGTCAACGCCGCCACCTGGGGCCTGGTGCTGACCGGGAAACTGGTGACGACCACCAGCGAGCAGGGCCTGTCGGCGGCGCTGACCCGTCTCATCGCCCGCAGCGGCGAGCCGATCATCCGCGCCGGCGTCGACGTCGCCATGCGGCTCATGGGCGAGCAGTTCGTCACCGGCCGCACGATCGAAGAGGCGATCGGAAACACCCGCGAACGCGAGGCGCGCGGCTTCACCTTCTCCTACGACATGCTGGGCGAAGCGGCGACCACCGCCGAGGACGCGGCGCGCTATCTCGACGAATACCAACGCGCCGTCCACGCCATCGGCCGGGCCTCGCATCGTCGCGGCATCTATGAAGGGGCCGGCATCTCGATCAAGCTTTCGGCGCTCCATCCGCGCTATCAGCGCATCAAGCGCGCCCGCGTGATGAAGGAGCTGCTGCCGCGCGTGAAGGGGCTCGCGGCCCTCGCCAAATCGTATGACATCGGCTTCAACATCGACGCCGAGGAAGCCGATCGGCTCGACCTGTCGCTCGACATTCTCGAGACCCTTTCCCTCGATCCGGATCTCAACGGCTGGAACGGGCTCGGCTTTGTCATCCAGGCCTACGGCAAACGCTGCTCGGCCGTCGTCGACTGGCTGATCGATCTCGCGCGCCGCTCCGGCCGCCGGCTGATGATCCGCCTGGTCAAGGGCGCCTATTGGGATTCGGAGATCAAGCGCGCGCAGGTCGACGGTCTCGACGGCTTTCCGGTGTTCACCCGCAAGATCTACACCGACGTGAGCTACCTTGCCTGCGCGCGCAAATTGCTCGCGGCGCCGGACGCGGTCTATCCGCAATTCGCCACCCACAACGCGCAGACGCTTGCGTCCGTGCTCGTCTTCGCCGGCCCCGATTTCTATCGCGGCCAGTACGAATTCCAGTGCCTGCACGGCATGGGCGAACCGCTCTACGAGGAGGTTGTCGGCCGCCGCAAGCTCGATCGGCCGTGCCGGGTCTATGCGCCGGTCGGCTCGCACGAGACCCTGCTCGCCTATCTCGTTCGCCGGCTGCTCGAGAACGGCGCCAACACTTCGTTCGTGAACCGCATCGCCGACGCGAGCGTGGCCGATCGACGACCTCGTCGCCGATCCCGCCGAGGCCGCCCGGGCCATCCAGCCGCTCGGAGCGCCGCACGACAAGATTTCCGCGCCCAGCGATCTCTACGCGCCCGATCGCGTCAACTCGCGCGGGCTCGACCTCTCCGACGAAGGCCGCCTCGTCAGGCTCGCCGACGGACTGAACGCAAGCGCCGAGACGGCCTGGCGCGCCTTTCCGCCCAAGGCCGCCGCCGGCGAGCGGGGCGAACCGGTCCTGAACCCGGCGGACCTGAGCGACGTCGTCGGCTTCGCCCGTCACGCGCGCGCCGACGAAATCGCCGAAGCGATCGCGGTCGGCGATCGCGCCGCGCCCGCTTTCGCCGCGATCCCGCCCGCGGAGCGCGCCGCCTTCCTGCGTCGCGCCGCCGACATCCTCGAAGCGCGCAACGACCCGCTCGTCGGCCTCATCGTGCGCGAGGCCGGCAAGTCTTACGCCAACGCGGTCGCGGAAGTGCGCGAAGCGGCCGACTTCCTGCGCTACTACGCGCACGAAGCGGCGCGCACGATGCTTCCCGCCTCCCCTGCCCCGCTCGGCCTCGTCGTCTGCATCAGTCCCTGGAACTTTCCGCTCGCGATCTTTACCGGCCAGGTCGCCGCGGCGCTCGCGGCGGGCAATTCGGTGATCGCCAAGCCCGCCGAGGAGACGCCGCTGATCGCCGCCGAAGCCGTCCGCGTGCTGCATGAAGCGGGCGTCCCGCCCGATGCGCTGCAGCTCATGCCCGGCGCCGGCGAAGTCGGCGCGGCGCTGGTCGCCGACGCCCGCGTTCAGGGAGTCGTGTTCACCGGGTCGACGCCGGTCGCGCGCCTCATCGAAAAGGAGCTTGCCGGCCGCCTCACGCGCCGCGGCGCGCCGGTCGCCCTCATCGCCGAAACCGGCGGCCTCAATGCGATGGTGGTCGATTCCTCGGCGCTCGCCGAGCAGGTCGTCGTCGACGTCCTGTCGTCCGCGTTCGATTCGGCCGGCCAGCGCTGTTCGGCTTTGCGCATTCTCTGCCTGCAGGAGGACGGCGCCGAGCGCGTGCTCAGGATGCTGAAAGGCGCGATGGCGGAGCTTAAGGTCGGCGATCCGCGCCAGCTCTCGGTCGACGTCGGCCCGGTCATCACTCAGGAAGCGCGCGATGGGATTGTGAGCCACATCGAGAACATGCGGGGCCGCGGCCACAAGGTGACCCAAACGCCGCTCGGCGACGGCGCCGCGCGCGGCACATTCGTCGCCCCCGACGCTGATCGAAGTGAACAGGATCGCCGACGTCGAGCGCGAGGTGTTCGGGCCGGTGCTGCATGTGCTGCGCTACAAGCGCGAGGCGCTCGACGCCTTGATCGACGACGTCAACGCCGCCGGCTACGGCCTGACCTTCGGCCTGCACACCCGCATCGACGAGACGATCGCGCGCGTCGTCGAACGCATCGAGGCCGGCAACATCTATGTCAACCGCAACGTCATCGGCGCGACGGTCGGCGTGCAGCCGTTCGGCGGCTCGAGGCTTTCCGGCACTGGGCCCAAGGCCGGCGGCCCGCTCTATCTTTCGCGCCTGGTCGCCGAGCCGGCGCCGGGCGCGCTGGACGGCGTGGAAGGCGGCGACGCGGCGATCGCCGGCATCCGCGCCTATAGCGACTGGCTCGCCAGGCATGGCCATGCCTCGGAGGCCGAGCGGTGCGTGGGCATGATGGCGCGCTCGCCGCTCGGCGCGCGCGCCGAGCTCAAAGGCCCGGTCGGCGAGCGCAACGTCTATACGCTGCGGCGGCGCGGCCGGATTGCAGCGGTCGCGGCGAGCGAAAGCGCTCTCCTCATCCAGATCGGCGCGATTCTGGCGACCGGCAACGACGCGGTGGTCAACGCTGCAGCTCGCCGAGCGCGCGCTTTCGCGATTGCCGGGGGAGCTCGCCCATCGGATCGCGCGTGTCGAGGATCCCTTGAGCGCGCCTGCCCTCGCCTTCGCCCTCCTCGAAGGCGACGAGGCGGCGACCTCGGAAGCTCTACGCAAACTCGCCAGCCGCGCCGGGCCGATCGTGCGGCTTCAGGCGCTCACCAGCGCGCGCATCGCCGCGGGCGAGGATTACAACCTCGCCGACCTTGTCGAGGAATGCGCGACCGCCACCAACACCGCCGCGGCCGGCGGCAATGCAAGTCTCATGACGATCGGATAGGATGCTCCGCCTCCGGGACGCGCGCGACGTCATAAGCGGCCGTCGCGGAACGGATTGAGGACCACGCAATCGCCGAACCGGCGTCCGTGTTGCAGGTCTTCGCTATACAGGCGATCGCAGCCCGCCTCGATCGCCGCGGCGACGATCAGCGCATCGGACTTGACCCAACTGGATTCCACGATCATGCTCCACGCCTAATCAATTGGTCATTAGCGTCCCTGAGATCGTGACGCTACAAGACAGTCTCGTTTGGATGGAGACAGAAACGGAGGCGCCCGATGTCCGACGAACTGACAAACTCGCAGATCTCGCTGCTCTGCGCCATCGAGGAACATGACGATTCCGAGGCGGCTCCCGAACAGAAGAGCGACCTCGCGCGGCTGCTCCTGGCGGGTTACGCGGAGCCGACAGGCGACCATCCGGGCTCGGCCTATCAGCTCACCGCCAAAGGCGCCGCCTTTCTTGGCGAGCGCGGCGCGGGCCTGAACGAGGCGTAAGGGCGGCTCGAGCCGACTCCTAGTCGACCTTGCCCCAATCGGGCGCCACAGCCATCGGTGATCCAAAAATGCCCTTCAGCGTCGATCGCTTTCTGACCACGCATACCGGAAGTCTGCCGCGGCCGGACGACCTCGTTCAGATGATGTACGGCAAGGAAGAGGGCAAAGCGGTCGACATCGCAGCGCTTGCATGAGCGCACGCGAACGGCGGTCAAGGAGGTCGTCGCCAAGCAGCGCAAGGCGGGCGTCGACATCGTCAACGACGGCGAAATGTCAAAGCCGAGCTACGCGACCTACATCAAGGATCGCCTGTCCGGATTCGGAGGCTTGGGAAACACGTTCGTCTATCAGGACCTCGCCGACTTCCCCAATCTGGCGAAGCGCGTTTTCGGCGATCCCGGACGGTCGCGCAGAAAGACTCCGGCGTGCAACGGACCGATCGCCGTCGCCGACCCGGACGGCGTGCGCCGCGATACCGACAATCTGAGGGCGGCTGTCGGGGACAAGCCGGCTGAGCGCCCGTTCATGACCGCCGCGTCGCCGGGCGTCATATCCCTGTTCTTCCACAACGACCATTATTCGAGCCAAGGCGCGTATCTCGCGGCGATCGCAGCCGCGATGAAGCCGGAATACGAGGCGATCGTCGCTGCGGGTTTCGATCTCCAGGTCGACTGCCCGGACCTCGCGATGGGCCGTCATATCCAGTACGCCAATCTTGAACTTGGCGAGTTTCGCAAGCGCGCCGCCGAACATGTCGAAGCGCTCAACGGCGCGTTGGAAAACATTCCCCCCGACCGGATGCGAATGCACCTGTGCTGGGGCAATTACGAAGGGCCGCACCATTGCGACGTTCCTTTGGCCGACATCGTCGACATCGTGCTTATGGCGCGACCCGCAATGTTGTCCCTCGAAGCGGCCAATCCCTCGCCACGCGCATGAATTCGCGGTGTTCGAAAAGGTGAAGCTGCCCGAGGGCAAGGCGCTCATTCCGGGCGTGATCGAGTCGAAGTCGAATTTCATCGAACACCCCGAAGTGATCGCGAACCGGATTTCCAATTACGCCAGGCTCGTCGGCCGCGAAAACGTCATCGCCGGAAGCGATTGCGGCTATGGCACCTGGGTCGGTCAGGCCGCGGTCGATCCGGACATCGTCTGGGCGAAGCTCGCCGCGCTCACCGAGGGCGCGAGCCTGGCGAGCCGGAGATTCTGGCCCTGAACGAGAAGGCGGAGCCGAAGCGATTAAGTCATAGCCCGTCTCGCCAGGCGCGCCGACGCCGGTTACTTTACCCTGAACGGCTTGCGACTTGGAGAGGAAGCGAAATGCGCGCGATCGGATATCGCAAGGCGAGCCCCGAGCTCGATCATCTGGAGGCGTTCGACATTCCCCGGCCAAAGCCGGAAGGTCGCGACCTTCTCGTCGAAGTGCGCGCGGTCTCGGTCAATCCGGTCGATTACAAAGTTGCGAGCGGCGGGGGTCCGGGCAGCGCTCCCGATACCGACGAAATCAAAGTGGTCGGCTACGACGCCGCCGGGGTGGTCGCGGAGACCGGGCGCGAGGCGCGGCTCTTCAAGCCGGGCGACGAAGTGTTCTACGCCGGCAGCGTCGGCCGCCTAGGCGCGGACATGGAGTTTCATCTGGTCGACGAGCGGATCGTCGGGCGCAAGCCGCGCACGCTCGATTTCGCCGCCGCCGCGGCTTTGCCCTTGACCGCGATCACCGCCTGGGAGGCGATGTTCGACCGGCTCGATGTCGCAAAACCCGTGCCCGGCGCGGCGCGCGCGATCCTGATCCTTGGCGGCGCCGGCGGCGTCGGTTCGATCGCCATTCAGCTCGCGCGGCAATTGACCGACCTTGCGATCATCGCGACCGCCTCGCGGCCCGAGACCGTGCAATGGGCCGCGGACATGGGCGCGCATCATGTCATCGACCACAAGAAGCCGCTCGCGCCACAGATCGCGGCGCTCGGCATCGGCAGTCCCGCTTTCATCTTCGCGACGGCTCCTATGGGCGGTCTCATCGCCGACCTCGCCGAATTGATCGCGCCGCAGGGGCGCATCGCGCTCATCAATGCCGAAGCGGCCGATCTTTTCGTCTTCAGGCCGAAGAGCGTGTCCATTCACTTTGAGCTCATGTTCACCCGGCCCTTGTTGCAGACGGCCGACATGGAGGCGCAGCACAGGCTCCTGAACGAAGTCGCCGATCTCGTCGATTCGGGGCGCGTTCGCTCGACCATGCGGGAGAACTACGGACGCATCGACGCGGCCAATCTCATGCGCGCGATGAAGTTCCTCAAGTCGGGCCGCGCCATCGGCAAGGTGGTGCTGGCGGGGTTTTACGAGTCGGTCGGAGGCGGGGCGGCACTTCGCCTCGTTCACAACTCACGCCCGGCGCGACGTGTGCCGTATCGGACCAGAACATAGATCGCGTCGAGGCGCGACGCTGTAGAAAAGCTCGATAGGGTAAATCCCGGAAGGCGGCCACGCGTACGCCCGGACGTTGCGCCACCTCCGGCGCACTCAATGGAAATTCAGCGAGGCGGCGCTCGATCGCAGTTAAGCGCTGCTCGAACACCGCGCGCGATTGAGGCCAATGAAGCCGTTGATAGTTGTCGATCCATGCGAGTTCAGCGAGCGCTCCGGCCGTCCAGCGAACAATCATTCGCCCGCGGAATTTCGCTCGCACCCCGTCCAGCGTTTCAGCCGCAGCAAAACGGCCGCCGCCCACGTCGTCGAGTCCGCGGTCGATCGCGGCCAGTTCCTCCGCCGTCGCCTGGTAGACGCCCGTTCGCTCCGCCTCAATTCCCCGGCCGCCTCCACCAGCGCCTCCTGATCCTCTGAGGGCCAGGCGTCGACGCGCGGAAGCAGGTCTTTCAATGCGGCTATCATGGCTGGCCTTATAGCACAGCATGGATCGCGGCCGGCAAGACAGTTGGCATTCGTCACGCCGCCTCGAGCGCCAGGCCATGCGCCGCTTTGGCGATGCGCAGCCGCCCGTCGCGCACGAGGATGTTCACATGCGCCAGCGCCTCGCTGAAGGCGAAGACGAGCTGGTGCGGATCGTCGATCGTGCGCCCGAAAATGACCGGCACGAGTTCGGCGACCGTCTGCGGTCCCTGTTTGCAGGCCTCGACCACCGCCATGCAGCGCGCCTCGTGGTGGGCGATGAGCTCGTCGGCGCGCGTGTGCAGGCCCACGAACGGCAGCCTGTGCCCCGGCAAAACCAGCACGTCCTCCGGCAGCGCGCGCTTCAGCCTCTCGAGCGAGCGCAGGTAGGCGCCGAGCGGATCCCCTTCCGGATCCATCGCCTCGACGCTGACATTGGGCGAGATCTTGGCCAGCACCTGATCGCCGATAAGGACGAAATTGTCGGCCTTTGAATAGAGCATCACCTGCTCGGGCGAATGGCCGGCGCCGGTGATCACTTCAAACTCGCGGCCGCCGATCTTCACCCGCTCCTCAGCGATCAGGCGCAGAAAGGTCCTCGGGGGCGGGAAGACCATCCTCAAATATTGCATGCCGTTGCCGAGCAGGAGTTCGGTGCTTTCCTCGGTCAGCCCGTGCGAGCGGTAGAAACTGCGATAAGGCTCCGATCGCAGCCCCTGCGGGTCGAGACGAATGTTGAGCGCGATCAGATATTCCGCCTCGCTCATCGCAAGCTGCAGGCCGAAGCGCTCGCAGAGCCACCCGGCGAGGCCCACATGGTCGGGGTGAAAGTGGGTCGCGATGATTCGCGTCAGTCTGCGGCCGCGAAGCGGCCCGGCGAGCAGCGCCTCCCATGCGGCGCGCGACGGCGGGTCGTCGATTCCCGCATCGATCAGCGCAAATCCGTCGGCGTCTTCGATCAGATAGACGTTGACGTGATCGAGCCGAAACGGAAGCGGAAAGCGCGCCCACAAGACGCCCGGCCGAACCTCGATCACTTCGCCGGGCTTCGGCGGCTCGGGGTTGGGAAACACCAGCGTCTCGGGCATTGTGCGATTTGACATCGTCTGCGTTCGTCCTTCGTCTCCGGCAAGCGAAGCCGGTTCAAGCGAGCGGCGAGAAGCGCGGCGCGCTGGCTGGCTCGAGTTCGCCGTTCGGCCCATAGCTGTAGAGGTCGCGCGCCCCATTGTGCGGATGGGCCGCGGCCTCGGCAAGGCTCAGCACCGGGGCGAAGCACGCATCGGTGCCCTCGAGCAGCGCCCGCCAATGCGCGCTGGGCTGGCTCAGGAACAAGGCGCGCACCCGCGCTTTCAGCGCCGGCCACGCGGCGCGGTCGTATTGCGCTTTCGGATCGACGTCGGCAAGACCGAGCTTGTCGAGCATGAGCGCGTAGAATTGCGGCTCGAGCGCGCCGACGGAGACATAGTGGCCATCGGCGCAGGCGTAGACGTCGTAGAAGGGCGAATCGTGGAATGGCGCTCGGGCTTGCCGCGTCGAGCATTCCCGCGGCGCGGGCGGAGAGCGCAATGCCGCCCAGGCTCGCGGCCATATCGAGAATTGAACAATCGATCACACAGCCCTTGCCGCTGCGTCCGGCGGCGAAGATCGCGGCCAGGACCCCGAAGGCGAGCCCGAGCGCGCCGCCTCCGTCGCCGAGGACCGTGGGCGGGGCGATCGGCGCCTGGCGATCGCGGGCGGCAAGCGACAACATGCCGCTGAGCGCCAGATAATTGAGATCGTGGGCGGCGACTTGAGCCAGCGGGCCGTTCTGTCCCCAGCCGGTCATGCGTCCGTAGACGAGTCGCGGGTTGCGCTTGGCGCATTCCGCAGGACTGAGGCCAAGGCGCTCCATCACGCCCGGACGATTGCCCTCGATCAGCGCGTCGGCTGTCTCGATCAACGCCAGCGCGTCTTCGACCGCTTCGGGGCGCTTGAGATTGAGGGCGACAATGCGCTTTCCCCGCCGCAGAGGACCTTCGGCGAGCGGCCGGTCGGGATCGCCGAGCTTGGCCTTGTCCGGGCGGACGATTGCAACGACCTCCGCGCCGAGATCGGCCAGCATACGTCCGGCGAGCGGACCCGGACCGATCCCCTCGAACTCGACAATTTTCAATCCTGCAAGCGGACGCATCATCCATGACCCCCGGCGCGACTCTACACTGCGGCTCGATCGAGAACAGAGCCCCTCAAGATCGCTCCGGGAACAGCGCCTTGAGCCCTTGCGGCGACGCCTCGGCCACCCCGCGCTCGGTGATCAGCCCGGTCACCAGGCGCGCCGGCGTCACGTCGAACGCCGGATTGGCGGCACGGCCCCCTTCCGGCGCGATCCTCACGCGCGTGATCGCGCCGTCGTCGCTTCGGCCCTGGATGAAGTTGACTTCATCGGCGCTGCGCTCCTCGATCGGAATTTCCTTCACGCCGTCATGAACCGTCCAGTCGATCGTCGGCGACGGCAGCGCGACGTAGAACGGCACCCCATTGTCGCGCGCGGCAAGCGCCTTGAGGTAAGTGCCGATCTTGTTGCAGACGTCGCCGTTGGCGGTCGTCCGATCGGTGCCGACGATCACCATGTCGATCAGGCCGTGCTGCATGAGATGCCCGCCGGCGTTGTCGACGATCAGCGTGTACGGCGCGCCGTGGTGCTTGAGCTCCCAGGCGGTGAGCGAGGCGCCCTGATTGCGCGGGCGCGTCTCGTCGACATAGACATGAACGTTCACGCCCTCTTCCATCGCCAGATAAATCGGGCGCGGTCGCGGTGCCGTAATCGACGGTCGCCAGCCAGCCGGCGTTGCAATGGGTGAGGATGTTGACCGGTTCGCCGGGCTTCTTCTCCGCCGCGAGACGGCGAAGGATCTTGAGTCCGTGCGCGCCGATCGCGCGATTGATCTCGACATCCTCGTCGGCGATTCGCCTGGCCTCGGCATAGGCTGCGGCGGCGCGCGCCTGCGGGGCGAGCGGGGTGAGATGCTTGCGGACCGCGTCCAGAGCCCAGCGCAGGTTGATCGCGGTCGGCCGCGTGGCGGCAAGCTTCTCGTGTGCGGCGGCGAGCGCCGCGTCGCTCGGATCCTCGCGCATGGCGAGCGCGAGCCCATAGGCCGCGGTCGCGCCGATCAGCGGCGCCCCGCGCACCCACATGTCGCGGATCGCGATCGCCGCTTCGTCAACGTTGCGCAGCGTCGCGACCTTGAACGCATGCGGCAGCCAGCGCTGATCGATGACGTCGACGCTCACACCGTCTTCGTTGAGCCAGATCGTCCGGTACGGGCGTCCGTCCACCTTCACGAAATCGTACTCCTCATTCCCGCGTCGGTCATCCGATCAGGGCTGCCGCGTCGATATCACAGTCCGTCAGGGCCGGGGAATTCGGACCGCGCCGCAATTGACAGCGCCGGGGAGCGGGCGGCGCCACGACCCCTGAGGCTTGGCCGAGCGCTTGACCCATGCGCCCGGAAAGGGGACAGACTCGGCGCGGCCGGCCTTCGGTGTCGGTTCGTCAGCGCGGAGGCCGCGGCCAATGACCATGACAGTCAAAGTCGGTGAGGCGAAGACACATCTTTCGGATCTCCTCGCCAGGGTTGAGGCGGGGGAGGAGATCATCATCGCGCGCAACAACGAGCCGGTCGCCAAGCTGACACGTATCGAGAAGGCGGACGACCTTGCCACGGTTGTCGCTGAGGCGCGCGCCGCGCGCGCAAGGGCAAAGTTCGTCACCCGGGACGAGGTCCTGACTTGGAGGCGCGAGGGGGCGCGGGGCGCGTGATCGTACTCGACGCCTCGTTCGCGGCCGCCTGGCTCCTTCCCGAAGCCGACAGCGATGCGGCGGAAGCGCTTATCGCGAGTTTGTCCGGGCGTCCGCCCGTTCCGTCGCTGTTCTGGCACGAGGCGCGCAACATTCTGGTCATGGCCGAGCGACGTGGACGCATCGTCGCGGGCGAGGCTGCCGCGGCCATGGGTCGGTTGCGCCGACTGCCGCTCGAGGATGCAGGCGCCGGTTCGGACAGCGCGGTTCTCGCCCTTGCGACTGCGCACGGACTCACAGCCTATGACGCCGCCTATCTGGCCCTTGCGCAGGAACGCAATCTGCCGCTTGCGACGCTGGATCAAAAGTTGGCCGGAGCAGCGCGCCTCGAAAGCGTCGCGTTGCTTGGGCCGCTCGGAAATTCTGCGGCCTGATCGATAAGCGAGGCGAAGCATGCGACGTTCGTTGGTCTCCGCATGACGCGGCGGTTCACGCTTCAAGAGGCGACGGACCTCGCCGCCCGCGCAATCCGCGCCGCCGGCGGCGGCGATGAAGCGGCGCTGTCGCTGGCGCAAGCCACCGTCTCCGCCAATGCGCACGGAAAAGGCTCGAGCGGGTTTTCCCACCTCATGGACTATCTCGCCGCCTTCAGGGCGGGACGGATCGTCGGCGACGCCGAGCCGCTGATCACTTCGCCCGCTCCCGCCGCGATCCATTGCGACGCCAAAGGCGGGATCGCGCAGGCAGGCTTCGACCGCGCCTTTGATTCGCTCTGCGACCGCGCACGGACCTTTGGCCTCGCGCTATTCGCGCAGAATGGCAGCTACACCACGGGCGAACTCGGCTATTATCCGCGTCGTCTGGCTGAGGCTGGCCTCGTCGCGTTCGCCGCGACAAGCGGGCCGGCGCTGATGACGGTCGCAGGCGCGAAGGCGCCCGTCTATTGCACCAACCCGATCGCCTTCGCCGCGCCGCTCGACCAAGGGCCGCCGCTCCTGATCGACCAGGCGTCCAGCGCGACCGCCTTCGTCCAGCTCAGGCACTATGCGGAACGAGGCGAGACGCTGCCGCCGGGCTGGGCGGTCGATTCCGCCGGAGAGCCGACCACCGATCCCAAGGCCGCGCTTCGCGGCGCGCTTCTGGCGTTTGGCGGCGCGCGCGGCGCCAATATCGCGCTGATGGTCGAAATCATGGCCGCAGGCCTTGCTGGCGCGAACTGGGCGCTCGACGCGCCCGCGTTCACCTCCGGCGATCGCTCGCCGGGCGCCGGCCTTCTGGTCGTCGCGATCACGCCGGCCCTGCTCGCGCCCGGCTTTCCCCAGCGTCTG
This sequence comes from uncultured Alphaproteobacteria bacterium, assembly GCA_963802615.1. GTDB lineage: Bacteria > Pseudomonadota > Alphaproteobacteria > Rhizobiales > Beijerinckiaceae > Roseiarcus. The sequence goes on along the minus strand of CAWDKC010000055.1, from coordinate 17,280 downwards.
CGGCTGCAGCTCGACCGGCTCGCCAAGCTTGGCGTTCATATTCCCGGACGACGCGCCGCCGCGACCGAAATCGAATTGCCGGACGCGCTCGTCAGCCGAGATCGAGCGCGCCGGGGCGCCTTGAAACGGCTCCGGTCAACCGGCTAGAGAACCGAGTGGCTGGCGGCCATGGAGCGACGAATGGCGAACCGACTGAGCCGCAGACGCCTGCTTGGGACATTGGCGGGGCTGCCGTTCATCGAGCGCTCTCGCTCGCGGCGCCTCGGCTGCGGCCCAGCCGCAAGCGCGTGTCCGTCTCGGCGATCCGACATGGCCTTCGGAAACAAGCTGGGATCAGCTCAATCACGACGTCGGGGGGCGCCTGGTCAAGGTGCGCTCGCCGCTCGCCGATTGCGTCGGGGGAACGCCCGACGCCGCTTGCGAGCAGGTGTTCAAGGAGCTGAAGAATCCCTATTACCTCGGCGACGAGGTCGGGCTCACCCAGTCGCTCGGCTGGGTCGGGGCATGGACCTCGGAGCCAAGCGTCTATGCGGTCGCGGCAAAGACGACGCAGGACGTGGTCGCCGCGGTCAATTTCGCGAGGCAGAACAATCTGCGCCTCGTGGTGAAGGGCGGCGGCCATAGCTACCAGGGAACCTCCAACGCCGCCGACTCGCTGCTCATCTGGACGCGCCACATGAACGCCATCGTGCTTCACGACAGCTTCGTCGGCGCCGGCTGCGCCGGAAGCGCGGCGCCGCAACCCGCCGTATCGATCGAGCCGGGGGCCTATTGGCGCCAGGCCTATGACGCGGTGACCACCAAGGGCGGCCGTTACGTCCAGGGCGGCGGCTGCATGACCGTCGGCGTCGTCGGCCTGATCCTGGGCGGCGGTTTCGGCAGCTTCTCCAAGGCCTATGGACTGGCCGGAGCGAGCCTCCTCGAGGCGGAAGTCGTAACCGCCGACGGCGACGTCAAAATCGCCAATTCCTGCACGAATCCCGATCTCTTCTGGGCGCTGAAAGGCGGCGGCGGCGGGTTCGGAATCGTCACCCGCGTTACGCTGCGCACGCACGCGCTGCCGGAAACTTTGGGCGGCGTGTTCGCGACCATCAAGGCGTCGTCCGACGAGGCCTATCGTCGCCTCGATCGCGAAGGTCATGGAATTCTACGCACAGGCGCTCTTCAATCCGCATTGGGGCGAGCAGCTTGTCTTCGCCCCGGGCGGCGTGGTGTCGATCTCGATGGTGCTCCAGGGCCTCGACCAGCAAGAGGCCGAGGCGACATGGCGCCCGTTCTTCGACTGGGTCTCGGCGTCCCCGCAGGATTTCACGGTCGTGTCGCCGCCGAGGATCATCAGCGAGCCAGCGCGCCATTTCTGGGACCCCGCCTTTCTCAAGTCGGCTCCCGGCCTCGTCATCGCCGACGACCGTCCAGGCGCGCCGGCTGACAATATCTTCTGGGCCGGCAACCTCGGCGAGACGGGCGCGGTCTGGCACGCCTACCAATCCGCCTGGCTGCCCCAGTCGCTGCTTCAAGACAATCAGCGCGAGCGGCTGGCCGACGCGCTGTTCGCGGCGGCGAAGCATCGGGGCGTGTCGCTGCATTTCAACAAGGGGCTGGCGGGCGCGACGGCGGACGCGATCGCCACGGCCCGGGATACGGCGATGAATCCGGCGGTCGTCGACGCCTTCGCGCTCGCGATCAGCGGCGCCGGGGGGCCGCCGGCCTACCCTGACGTTCCGGGCCACGAGCCGGACGAGAGCGGCTCGCCCGGAGCGAGGCCGAGGCGGTGACCGCGGCGATGAACGAAATCCGCAAGCTTGCGCCGCGCGCCGGCTCCTATGTGTGGGAGACCGACTACTTCGAGCCGCATTGGCAGGAGGCGTTCTGGGGCGAGAACTACGACCGGCTTCTCGCGGTCAAGACCAAATACGATCCCGACGGCCTCTTCTTCCTCCATCATGGCGTCGGCAGCGAGGACTGGAGCGCGGACGGATTCACGCGGCTGAACTGACGCCTCGTCGCCGACAACGATCATCACCCGAGGCCGCCCGCCACGAAGGACCGCTCATGCCCTATACGCCTTCGCCCACGCGTTACGACACGATGATCTACAACCGCTGCGGCCGCAGCGGGCTCAAGCTGCCCGCGATATCGCTGGGCCTGTGGCACAATTTCGGCTTCGACAAGTCCGCCAATTCGATGCGCGCGATCTGCCGGCGGGCCTTCGATCTCGGCGTCACCCATTTCGACCTCGCCAACAATTACGGGCCGCCGCCCGGCTCGGCCGAGCTCGCCTTCGGCGACATCCTGCGCGGCGACTTCCGAGGCCTTCGCGACGAACTCGTGATCTCGACCAAGGCGGGCTATCTCATGTGGCCGGGGCCTTACGGCGAATGGGGCAGCCGCAAATACGTGCTCGCGAGCCTCGACCAGAGCCTCAAGCGCATGGGGCTCGACTATGTCGATATCTTCTATTCGCACCGCTTCGATCCCGAAACGCCGCTCGAAGAAACGATGGGCGCGCTCGATCACGCGGTGCGCCAGGGAAAGGCGCTCTACGTCGGCATTTCCTCCTACAATTCCCGCCGCACCAAGGAGGCGGTCGCCATCCTCAAGCGGCTCGGCACGCCCTGCCTCATCCATCAGCCCAGCTATTCGATGATCAATCGCTGGATCGAGGACGATCGTCTGCTGGACACGCTCGAAGCCGAGGGCGTCGGCGCGATCGTCTTTTCGCCGCTCGCGCAAGGCCTGCTGACCGACAAATATCTGGCCGGCGTGCCCGCGGGCAGCCGCGCCGCCGAAAATCGCTTTCTCAAAAAGGCGATGCTCGTCGCCCGAGAACCTCGAGCGCACCCGTCAGCTCGACGCCATCGCCAAGCGGCGCGGCCAGACGCTGGCGCAGATGGCGCTGGCCTGGGCGCTGAGAGACAAGCGCGTGACGTCGGCCCTGATCGGCGCGAGCAGCCCCGAGCAGGTCGCCGACAGCGTCAAGGCGCTCGACAATCCATCCTTCACGGCCGATGAACTGAAGGAGATCGACCGCTACGCCGTCGAAGGCGGCGTCAACATCTGGCGCCAGTCCGCCGAGCTCAGCCTAAGCGCTGAGGCGAGCGCGGACGGCGCAAAATACGCGAACGCGTCTGGGGAGGAACACATGCCGAAGCGCCCGCGCATCGGAGTCATCGGCTCGACCAATATGGATCTCACCACCACGGTCGAGCGCATGCCGGTCTGGGGCGAGACGGTCCTCGCCTCGCATTTCGAGACGAGTTTCGGCGGCAAGGGCGCCAACCAGGCGGTCGCCGCCGCGAAACTTGGGGCCGACGTCGTCATGGTGACGAATCTCGGCGACGACACGCTGGGCGACAGCGCGCTCAAGAATTTCGAGAGCTACGGGATCGATACGCAGCACGTCCGCCGCATCCCGAACCAGTCGACCGGCACGGCGACGATCCTGGTCGACGAGAGATCGGGCGACAATTCGATCCTGATCGTCGCCGGCGCGAATGGCGACCTGAGCTCCGCCGACGTCGATGCCGCGAGCGAGGCGCTCAAGCGTTGCGATCTCATCCTGCTGCAGCTCGAGATCCAGCTTGAGACCGCCTATGAGGCGATCCGCTTCGCGCGCAAGACACGGCGTCAGGACTGTGCTGAACCCGGCGCCCGCGCGCCGCAACCTCGACATGGACGTCATCCGCCAAGCGAGCTTCCTCATCCCCAACGAGACCGAACTCGCCATCCTGACCGACATGGCGGTGGAGTCGGAAGACGAGATCTCCGCCGCCGCCCAAAGCCTGGTCAGCCAGGGCGTCGAGACGGTCATCGTGACGCTCGGCGCGCGCGGTTCGCTGCTCGCGACACGGGGCGGCTCGCAACGCATCGCCCCGGTCAAGGTTCAGGCGGTCGACACCACCGGCGCCGGCGACGCCTTCATCGGCGCCTTCGCCCGCTATCTCGCCGGCGGCCTCGCGCTCGAAGCGGCGCTCAGCGCGGCGACGCGCTATTCGGCCTTCTCCGTCACCCGCCACGGGGCGCAGAAATCCTTTGCGACCGAGGCCGAGTTCGCGGCGTTCGGCGCCAGCCTGAATTGACACAGGCGCGGCGCGCGCGGGGTCAGACTACTTGCGGACTTCCTTGCAGACATTCATCCGATGCGGATCGCCGGTCTCGCATTGAAAGCCGCATTCGTAATCGCCGCCGCTCTTCACCTCGATCGCCTTCATCCGCTCGATCGCCTGGTCGCGGCAGTAGCTGAATGTCTTGAAGCGCGGAGTGACGCTCGAACTGCGTCCGGTCGGTCCGGTCGGGATAGACGATCGCCGACCACTCGCCAGGCGCGTCATCACATCCCGCCAGCAACGAGAAAAACCAGGACCAGCGGGCCCCTTATCCACGTCTCTGCGATTCCGGTCATAAGCGTCTCACCGCGGCTCTCGGTGAACAGCTTGCCGCGCTCCGAGAGCTTCAGCAAGGCCAAGTGGTCCCTCGAACCGCCTGATGCTCCAATTCCATTCTGCCGGCCGTCAAGGTGTTCAGGGGACGTGAACCGATATCTCCCGGCTCTCGCGACGCCCACCTCACGCCCTTGCAAAGTGAAGCGTTAAGGACTAGTTATCTGACTAGTCTTATGGGCGGAGGAGACAGCCGTGCGAGTGTGGCCAGTTCAAGATGCAAAAGCCCGCTTCAGCGAGATGCTCGAAACCTGTTTGAGGGAGGGCCCGCAGATCGTCACCAAACGCGGCGCCGACGCCGCCGTCCTGGCGCCGATGACGGAGTGGCGGCGCCTCCAACGCGCGGCCAAGCCTACACTGAAGGCGCTGCTGTTGACCAACGATGCGCGGGGAGAACTGAACATTCCCGCGCGGGGCGGAAGGCGCCGCCGTCAGACCCCAACTCTCGACTGACGCCTTCATGTATCTTCTCGATACGAATGTCGTCTCGGAGCTGCGCAGGCCTCGTCCGCACGGCGCGCTGATCGCGTGGCTCGAAACCGTGCAAGACCATGACCTCTATCTCTCCGCCGTAACGATCGGGGAGATCCAGTCGGGCATCGAAATCACGCGCGAACAGGACCAGGCCAAGGCAGTCGCAATTGAAGCTTGGCTGGATGAGGTCGCCGGGACCTATAACGTCCTGAGCATGGACACGCAGACCTTCCGCGCCTGGGCGCGGCTGATGCATCGTCGGACAGACAATCTCATTGAAGACGCGATGATCGCGGCGACCGCCGCAGTTCACCGCTTGACCGTCGTCACCCGCAACGTACGAGATTTTCGAGAGTCTTGGCGTTGTCACGCTGAATCCCTCTTGGCCTCGGCGTCGGTAGCGCCCTTGGCGTCGTATGCGCCCACCCATTTCAACGAGGACCCCTTCGGGTCGGGCGAGACGCTGATCGTCGAATGATAGTTGGCGGCCGGCAGGCCGGAGAGGATCGTGTAGGTGTAAGTGTGATTGGCGTTATCGAGGGTCTCAAGCCTTTCGACGACCGTGCCGCCACCCTTGAGCGAGAGGGTGCGCTCCTTGCCGTCGGCGCTCAGCACGCATTTCTCGATCGCCGGATGCCAGTTCGCGATGCCGCAGAAGTCGCCGACCTTCTTCCACAGGGCGTCGGGCGACATCGACGATGTCATGGTCACGCTCGACTCGAGTGCGAAGGCCGGTCCGATGGAGATCAGAAACGTCGCAGCAGCGACGGAAGTCTTGGCGATGCGCATATTGGGCCCCCTCCTTTGAGTATAGTCTCGGCGATCGTTGCGCCGCGATGGACCGAACCCTAACTGTTTTGGGGTGTTCGGCAATCCTTTTGTTGCGCGACGCGCCTCCCTTGCCCGCGCCTCGCTGGCGCTTTACGGATGCGGCGCCAATCACAATCGGGGAGTTCGCAATTGACCGAGGGCGCCATGGACAAGATCCGGCTGGGCCGCACCGATCTCATGGTCACGTCCGATCTGCTTCGGCACTTCGGGCCTCGGCGACATGCCCGACACCTACGGCTATGGCGTCGACGAGACGCGCGCCAGGGCGACGCTCCACGCCATTTTCGACGGGCCGGCCAATTTCATCGACACGGCGCGCAATTATGGGCTGGGCCGCAGCGAAGAGCGGCTCGGCGCCGCCATTCGCGAGCGCGGCGGTCTTCCGCAAGGTTTCGTCATCTCGACCAAGCTCGATCGCGATTTCGAGACGAGCAAATTCGACGCCTCGCGCGCGCGGCGCTCGCTCGAGCAAAGCCTGAAGGCGCTAGGCGTCGACCAGATCGACCTCCTGCATCTGCACGATCCCGAGCACGCGAGCTCGTTCGACGAGGCGACCGGCAAGGACGGCGCGCTCGGCGAACTGTTCCGCATCAAGGAGGAGGGCCTGGCGAAGGCGGTGGGGCTCGCGGCCGGGCCCGGCCTCCATGATGATGCCGCTCTTGCGGAACTGGGATTTCGACGCGCTGATCACCCACAATCGCTTCACCCTCGCCAACCGCAGCGCCAACGCCATGCTCGATCTCGCGGCCTCGCGCGGGATCGCCGTCCTCAACGCCGCGCCCTACGCCAGCGGCGTGCTCGCCAAGGGATCGGCCGTCTACCCGCGCTACGCCTATCAGGAAGCGTCCGAGGAAATGCTCGATCCGATCCGCAAGATCGAAGCGATCTGCATGCTGCACGGCGTGCCGCCGGGCGCGGCGGCGCTGCAATTCTCGCTGCGCGATCCCCGCATCGCCTCGACCATCTGCGGCGTGACCAAGCCCGAGCGGGTCAAGCAGACGCTCAACTGGGCCCGCTTTCCGATCCCCGACGAGGCGTGGGCCGAATTGATGGCGCTCAGCTACGCGACCGAAGATCCCGAGGCGACGCGCGACTATAAGCTCGGATAGGCTTGCCGATGTTCGAGACCACCGTCGCCGGCAGCCTGCCGAAGCCCCTCTGGCTTGCCGAGCCGGAGAAACTCTGGCCCGCCTGGAAGCTCGAGGGCGACGCGCTCGCGGCGGCCAAGATCGACGCCACCATCCTCGCGGTGAAGCGGCAGGAGGACGCCGGCATCGACATCGTCAGCGACGGCGAGCAGGCGCGCATCCATTTCGTGCACGGCTTTCTCGCCAATCTCGACGGCATCGACTTCAATCGCCGGCAGACGATCGGCATCCGCGCCGATCGCTACAAGGCCGAGGTCCCGACCGTGACCGGCCCGATCCGCCGCAAGGGCCCCGTGCATAAGCTCGAGGCGAGCGCCGCGCGCGCTCACACCAGGCGCAAGCTCAAGTTCACTCTGCCTGGGCCCGATGACCATCGCCGACACCATCGCGGATGAGCATTATCGCGATCGCCCTGCCCTCGCGCACGCCTTCGCCGCGGCCTTGAACGAAGAGGCGCGCGAACTGGAAGCGCTGGGCGTCGACGTCGTGCAATTCGACGAGCCCGCCTTCAACGTCTACATGCGCGACGTCAAGGACTGGGGCGTCGCCGCGCTCGAGCGCGCCGCGCAGGGGCTCACATGCAAGACCGCCGTCCACATCTGCTACGGCTACGGCATCAAGGCCAACAACGACTGGAAGGCGACGCTCGGCGAGCATTGGCGCCAATATGAGGAGACCTTTCCTGCGCTCGCGGCGAGCCGGATCGACCAGGTCTCGCTCGAATGCCGCAATTCGCACGCACCGATCGAGCTCGATCGGCTTACTCAAGGGCAAGGACGTGCTGGTCGGCTGCATCGACGTCGCGTCCAATGTCGTCGAGACGCCGCAGGAGGTCGCGGACACCATCCGCGCCGCGCTCGACTATGTCCCGCCGGACCGGCTCTATCCGTGCACCAATTGCGGCATGGCGCCGATGGCGACGGAGATCGCCTACGCCAAGCTTGCGGCGCTCGCGGCAGGCGCCGAGCTCGCGCGCAAGGCGGTGTAAGCGCGCCTCTTCCGGGCGCGCCCGTATCCGGCGAAGCCAAGCCCAACCCAGCCGATCAGCATCATCGCCCAGGTCGAGGGTTCGGGGACAGTCAGTGTCGCGTCGACCGAGACCTCGTCGGGCGTCAGAAGAAGGCTGTTGACGCCCGTTTCGTCACCGGCCGGAAACGCGCCGCCCGCGCCGATGGTCGTGCGTCCGTCCAGATTGGGGAGCGCGAATGTTTTTATCCCGTCTCCCCCATAGGTCGTTCCGATCACCGCGAACAACGCCGGATTGGCGTCGATCGACAGCAATTGGCCGTCCGCCAGCGCCCAGCCGGAGGGCGCGAAGTCTCCGGCAAACTCCGCGATTTGTCCGAGCGTCTGGGTGGACGGATCAAACGAATTGTCGTTGAAGGTCGCGGGAAAGATTCCGTTCGTGGCGATGAGATAAGTGATCGCCAGCGAAGGCTGGTCGTCACTCAGCGGCTGCTGGCCCGCGCCAGGCAATTCCGACTGGGTCACCGTGACGGTTTCCGCTCCTTTTTCGGAACCGATCGGATTGGCGGAATCGGCGCCGATCGCTATGCGGCCCCGAAGGTCGGGCAGCGCAAAATTGGTCGACGCCGTCGCCGCCGTAGGTCGTTCCGATCACCTCAAACAGCGACTCATTGTCGGCGATCGACAACAGCTGGCCGTTCGCCGACGCCCAACCGCTCGGAACGAAGGTCCCGGCGAAATTTGCGATCTGACCGACGAAGGCGGACGATCCGACGCCGCCGCCCGCTCCCGGAGAAACGCCATTGGTCGCGATCAGCGTCTGCAGCGCCAGCGACGGCTGCATCGTGTTGTAAGGCGCGCTCGCCGAGGATACGCCCGGCGCCGGGATTTGCGCCGGGGTCAACGATGCGGTCGGCGACCCGACCGCGGCGCCGAGGGTTCGCGGCGTCAGGCCAGGGCCGGCGCCTGCGCCGACAATCGCCCTGCCCTGCAGGTCGGGCAGCGCATAGGTGCTGATTGCATCGCCGCCGTAGGTCTTCCCCAGCAGGCTGAAGAGAGGCGTTGGACCGACCGGAAGGAGTCTGCCCATTGGCGGCGAGCGTCGTTCCGGGAAGGGCAGAGCCGGCGAAATCATAAACAAAGCCCAGCGTGCCGCCGAAAGCTGATCCTGACTCGTCGCGTGACGGGAAGAGGCCATGCGACAGCATCAGCTCCGTGACGGCGAGAGACGGCTGCAGATTGTCGAAGGGCTGGCCCGAACCGGCGAGAGCCGCGTTGACCGACGCCGCCGACGCGATCGCTCCGAAGAAAATGGCTGTCTTGTTCATGACTACGGCTCCCCCTTCAGGCGGTCCACCCTCGCGCTGGGTTCAGCCTCGAGGCAGTCTGACCGATTTTCATCAGAGCGACAAGAAATCAGCGCGAGCACCTGTTGAGCTGCGATGGATGTTGGATCAGACTGATCGGCGATCACGCTTGAGGCTTGAGGCGCGAGGCGGCCCATGGGCGACCCAACCAATACCTACACCTATCGCAAGATCGCAACGCGGCTGGCGATGCTGCGGCCACGGCTGGATCTTAAAAATTACTTCGCGGTCCCAATCCGGACGTCCGCCTCTATGACGAAAAGCTTTCCATCCGCGAGCAGCTCAAGACCTACGGCGTCGCTGCCGCAGAGACGACGCTCGATGGCGTCACCTTCCTGCCGAAGGATTGGGACAAGCTGGTCATCGCGCTGCGCAACGCCACGACGGGAGACGGATTCAAAGCCTTTGCCGAGGGAAACAGCCCGGATGATGCGAATTGGGCCCTCGACGCATCGATGGCCGCGACGATCGGCAAGGGTTTTCGCGAGATCTCGCGCCTGAAGCTCTCCGACCGGCCGCTCCTGTCGCCCGACCCGCCAGGCCGGCACGGCTTCGGGCTTGGACGCGACCGCGGACAGTGGAGCGACGCCTATGGCGCTCAATTCGGCAAGGACCCGGAGCCGCTGGACCTGACCTCCCTGCACTTCGCCGTCGCGCCCGACCGGGTGAACGTCCACATCGATGAAACGGGCTTCGTGTTCGAAGGCTTGGGCGGCGCGATCGTGGTCGACCCGAATTTCGCGCATCACGCCGGCAACGAACTGGTTTGGAAAACTGCGCTGAACTTGCCGCACTGGGCGGCTGACCACATTGATCTGGTCTTGCCGAACAGCGCCAACGATTTCTCGCGCCTGGGCGTTTCGGTCGACATGTACAGGCGCACGGACCTGCGCGTGACCGCCACCGCGACTTGCGGAATTTTCGGCGGGTTTGAGTGCTCCGCCACTCTGAGCGTCAGCGGAACCCACGATCTGGGCTCGTAACGCGGCGATCGGGGGGGCGCCCTGCAGCGCATGAGGTGGCAGACACCATCGAGCGGCGCTCGACACTGTCCCGACCGGCTCAATCCGGGCGCCAATTGCGGCATGGCGCCGATGACGACGGAGATCGCCTACGCCAAGCTCGCGGCGCTTGCGGCAGGCGCCGAACTCGCGCGCAAGGCGGTGCAGGTGCGCCGCTAGGAAGAGTTCCGGCTCGGCCAAAGGCCTTGAGGCTTCTCCGCGAGTTTCATTCGACGCGGAAGAATTAGCTTGGGTGGCAGGGAGTGAGCGTAGTTCCTGTATTCATCAGGCAGCTCGTCTGGCCGGCCTGCGTAGCGAAGAAACAGCGAGATTTTCGCGCACTGGACGACGCCCTCCCGCATATGGTCGGCAACCGCCCGCACCTGCCTAGCGTCAGCGTCATGTAGCCCTGCCTCGTAGACAACCTTCGATCCGCTTGGTCAGTTCGAATACGTCGTCTGAGGGACGACGGAGTGCAGAGGGATAGCTCTCCGCGTGAAGCAGATTGTTTCGGCAGTGCCGGGACCAGTCGAAAAAGCTGACAAGGTTGTTTATCGCCTCAACCACCTTGGGATCGGCGTCGTTGTATATATCCTTAATTGCCTGGGACCGCTTGTCCTCGCTCAGCGCGTAGTAACGTGTTTCCGCGCCCGCCACCGCCTTTAGGAAATACAGCGCGTCCATATGGCCCTGAAGCTTGGCGTAGTTGAGCGAGAGCACGCCAAGCGCGTGAAGCTGCTTCGGCGTCGGTCCGGGATGATAGTCCGGCAGGGGCCATTTATCTTCGTCGGAAAGCTCGGAAGTCATCAGAGACCGCGAGAGAGATACTGATGTATTATAGCCCGTCGCTCATCGAGCGGGCGGACCCTTCCGACATTTCCACAATTCTGACAGTTCGAGGAGGTTTGCATGGAAGACCCAGAAGATTCGCGCGGCTCTCGATCGCCACTGGGCCGCCTCCGACGCCGACGATTTCGAGACGGAGCATGACATCTATCGCGACGACGCGGTGCTCGAATATCCGCAATCGGGCGAGCGCATCCGCGGGCGGCGCAACATTCAGGCGTCGCGCACCGTGCAGCCGAACAAGAAGCGCTTCACGGTCAGGCGGATCGTCGGCGCGGGCGACCTCTGGGTTACGGAGTTCGTTCTGACCTATGACGGGCCGCCGTCCTATACGGTGAGCATCATGGAGTTTCGCGACGGCAAGGTCGCCCGCGAGACCCAGTATTTCGCCGATCCGTTCGAGCCGGGGCCGTCGCGCGCGCATCTGGTCGAGCGGATGTGAAGCCCGGCCGCCAAAGGCATGGGCCTAGCGCCGCTCGCCCGCTCGGAGCTGCCGATCGACACCGCCGCCCTCGCCCGCTTTCTCATCGGCAAGCTGCTGGTGCGGGAACTGCCGGAAGGCGTGGCAATCGGCCGCATCGTCGAGACCGAGGCCTATAGTATCGGCGACGCCGCCGGGCACGCCTACCGGGGCATGACGCCGCGCAATCGCTCGCTCTTTCTCGAGCGCGGACACGCCTACGTTTACCTCGCCTACGGCGTCTCCTTCATGCTGAATGTGTCGAGCGAGGCGCCGGGAATCGGCGCCGGCGTCCTGATTCGGGCGCTCGAACCGGTCGAAGGCGTGGCCATCATGCGGCGCAATCGAGGCGTCGAGCCCCTGCGCGATCTCGCGCGAGGTCCGGGACGGCTCGCCCAGGCGCTCAGGATCGATCGTTCGCTCGACGGGCTCGATCTTTGCCAAGAGGGCCCGCTCTGGCTGGCGCGCGACGAGCACGAGCCGGGCGAGATCGGCGAGAGGAAATCGGCGAGAGCGTCAGGATCGGCATTTCGCGGGACGCCGAGCGGGTGTTGCGGTTCTACGTTCGGGGAAGCCCGTTCGTCAGCGGCGCGAAGTCGCTCAACCGATGAGGCCGCCGTTGTCCGCCTGGGCCAAGGGTCCGGCGCCCGCTCGCCGCCATTTAAGAAATTGGACAATTTCTTGCAGAAATTCAGAATTCGTGCTATGACAATTGCCGTCGGCCCGACTGGTCGGCGCGATGGACCGTCGCATGCGGGAAACGGAGGTTGTGTACAACCTGAGACGAGGGGCGGGAGATTTTTTTATTCCAATCGCGCGTAACCCATTGAAAAGTCCCGATTTGGAAAAATAAACGCCAGTAAACGCTAGCACTTTTACTAGCGTTTATGCGCGTTTACTGGCGTTTACTGGCGTTTATTGCTGACCGAGCGCAACCCTACATTGCAAATCCGCCATCGACGATGAAGGTCTGGCCGGTGGTGAAGGCGCTCTCGTCGGAGGCGAGATAGACGGCGATCGCGGCGATCTCCTCGGGCTTGCCGAGCCGGCCCATCGGCTGGCGGTCGATGAACGCCTGGCGCACCTTGTCGACGGCCTCGCCGCTCGTCTTGCTCAGCGTCTCGATCCGGCCGTCGAGCGAGGGGCTCTCGATCGTGCCGGGGCAGATGGCGTTGCAGCGCACGCCCTTGCGGATGAAGTCGGCCGCGACCGACTTGGTGAGGCCGATCACCGCGGCCTTGGAGGCGCCGTAGACGTAGCGGTTGGGGATGCCGCGCACCGACGAGGCGCCCGAGGCGATGTTGACGATCGAGCCGCCGCCCTTCTCCAGCATTCCCGGCAGAAAGGCGCGGATCGTGCGGTGCATCGACTTGACGTTGAGGTCGAACGAGAAGTCCCAGTCGGCGTCGGACGTGGTCGAGGACCGTGCCGTGGTGGACGAAGCCGGCGCAGTTGAACAGGACGTCGATCGGCCCGACCTCGCGCGCCAGCGCCTCGACCGCCTCGTTCGAGCGGACGTCGAGCTTGCGCGTGTCGGCGTCGAGGCCTTTGAGGCCGGCGACGTCGATGTCGGTCGCGATGACGCGCGCGCCCTCGCGGGCGAAGGCCTCGGCCGTCGCGCGGCCGATGCCCGCCGCCGCCGCCGTCAGCAACGCCGCCTTACCCGCCAATCGTCCCGCCATCTCGGCCGCTCCTTCGCTTCTGTTTCCCGCGGCCCTTCGGGGCCGCGCCGCGTTTCTAGGCGACATCGCGGCCCGTTCCTAGCCGGACGGCGCCTTTGCCGGCGCGCTTCGGCATATTGCCAAGACGGGGAGAACTGGCATAGACAGCAGCGCCGTTCGAGCGGCGCCGCCCGCGCGGCGTTACTCGACGGGGCCGCAATAGCTCAGCTGGTAGAGCACGTCATTCGTAATGATGGGGTCGGGAGTTCGAATCTCTCTTGCGGCACCAATTCCCCTGTCGCCGTCTGATATCATCCTCTAGGTTGGGCCCGAGAGGATGGGGTCGTGGCGCGCCGACCCAAAATGGTTTCGGGATGGAAACGAATGACGCCGGCGGAGGGTGATTTCGCCTCGATTGTTCGCATGGAAGGCGTGCAGAAGCATTTTGGCGCGGTGCATGCGCTCCGCGACATCGACCTCTCCATCGGACGCAACGAGATCGTCGGGCTCATCGGCGACAATGGCGCCGGCAAATCCACCCTGATCAAGGTCATGACCGGGGTGCTTCCGCCGACCTCGGGCAGGATTTTCGTGCGCGACCGCGAAATTCAGCCCGGCGAATACTCGGTCCGCATGGCGCACGATCTGTCGATCGAGACGGTCTACCAGGACAAGTCGCTCGCCGAGAAGCAGCCGCTGTGGCGCAATTTCTTTGTCGGCAGACAGATCACCAACCGATTTGGCTTCATCGACATCAAGCGCGAGAAGGAGGTCGCGCAAAAGATTCTGATCGACGTCATCGGCTTCCGAGGCGTCGGCATCACCGTCGATTCGACCGTCGCCAATTTGTCGGGCGGCGAGCGTCAGGGCATCGCGATCGGCCGGGCCATGCACTACAACGCCGACCTCATCGTGCTCGATGAGCCGACGGCGGCGCTTGGGGTCGCCGAGGTCAGGAAAGTCGTCGATTTCGTGCGCAAGATCAAAAGCTCCGGTCGCGCCTGCATCTATATCGAACACAATCTGGCGCATGTGCACGAAGTGGCGGACCGCCTGGTGGTGCTCGACCGCGGGCGGGTCGTCTCCGAGATCTCCCCGAGGGATATGACGGTGGCTGAACTCACCGAATATCTGATCGCGCTGCAGCACGACGCGTGAGAGAGGCGAAGGGGATGGCTCAGCGGTCAGGCGCGTCAATCTTGCAGCGTTTCGAGGCCTCGCCGATCATTATCGTTTTCCTGCTGCTGCTCCTGCTCTTCATGTATCGGGCGCCGGAGGTTTTCCTCGCGCCCTATATCTATACGACCTTCCTTTCCACCCTGCCGCCGCTCATCCTGCTCGCGACCGGCCTCACGTTCGTCATCGGCGCGGGAGAAATCGACCTTTCCTTCCCCTCGATCATCGCCTTTTCCGGGTTCGTCTTTGCCGTGCTGTTCAAGGAATACGATCTCGGCTGGCTCGCGGTCATCGCGGGCCTCGCGTCGGGGATTTTGGTCGGGTTCCTCAACGGCCTCATCATCGCCAAGGTCGGCATTCCCTCGTTCATGACGACGCTCGGCACCCAGTTCTTCTGGGCCGGCATGGCGACCGTGCTGTCCGGCGGCAAGTCCTATGCGTTGCGGGGAGCCGAAGAGAGTTCGGTGTGGCGATGGATTGTCGGGCGTCCTTTCGCGGCGTCGACCGATATCGTTTGGCTTCAGCAGCTGTCGATCCAGGCGCTGTGGACCGCGATCATCGTCGGCTTTCTCTGGCTCATCCTCACCCGGCACCGTTTCGGCGAGCACGCTTTGTTCATCGGCGATTCGAATGACGTCTCCCGGGTCGTCGGCATCGACGTCGATCGCGAGAAGATCAAGGTCTTCACGCTGATGGGATTCTCGCCGCCTGCGCCGCGATCATACTGACGCTCGAGAACAAGAATTTCTTCGGCAACCAGGGCCAGGGCTATCTGTTGACCGCGATCGCTTCGGTGCTGATCGGGGGCACCTCGATCTTTGGCGGCCGGGCGACCATAATCGGAACGGTGTTCGGCTGCTTCATCATCGGCATGGTCGAGGCCGGCCTCGTCGCCTCCGGCCTCACCGGCGCGTGGGTAAGAACCGTGCAGGGGCTGATCTTCCTGGTTTCGATCATCTTCTATTTATACGCCGACGAGCCGCAGCGCCGGCGCGCGCTGCTCGCCAATCTCAAGTCTTTCGGAAAATTTGCCGCCATACGAACTTCTGAGGAGGAAGGGGTTCGCCGATAGAGGGCGGCCCAAATACGTAAGGGAGAAACGAACATGCGTTTGGCTCATTTTCTTCTTGCCGGGGTCGCCGCGGCAGGGCTCGCCGCCGCCGCTGCGCCAGCGTCTGCCGATCCGATCGGCAAGGGCCTGGTGATGTACATGCAGATGGGCGGCAACCCCGGCGATGGCGCGACGCTCGCGCGTCAGACCGGGGCGAAGGAAGCAGCGGAGGCCCTTGGGGTCGATCTGAAGTCGCAATTCTCGGCCTGGGCGCCGGAGACGATGATCAACCAGTTCAAGGAGGCGTGGCGGCCAAGCCGAATTGCATCGAGATCATGGGCCACCCCGGCTCGACGGCCTTCCACGACCTGGTCAAAGCGGCCGTCGAACAGGGCATCGTCGTGACCTCCGGCAATTCGCCGCTGACCGATCTGCAGAACGAGTTCGGGCCGAAAGGCTTCGGCTACGCTGGCGTCGATCTCTACGCGGGCGGCGCGCTCACCGCCAAGGCGATGCTGGCGCAGGGCCTGAAAGCCGGCGACCAGGCGATGGTCTACGGCGTATTCAGCCAGGCCGAACGCGGCCAGTCCGAGAAGGGTCTGGCTGACACGCTGGAGAAGGCGGGCCTCAAGGTCGACCGGCTCGAGATCACCCAGGAAGCCAACAGCGACATGTCGCTGGCCGTACCAGTCCTGGCAGCCTACATTCAGGCGCATCCGAACCTGAAAGCCATCGGCACCCAGCACGGCGGCGCGACCGGCGTAATGCAGCAGGTCCTGGAAAAGGCCGGCAAGAAGCCCGGCGACATCGTTGTCGGCGGCATCGACCTCGCGCCCTCGACCATCGACGGGCTCAAGTCGGGCGCCGTCAGCGCAACCCTCGACCAGTTGCTCTACATGCAGGGCTTCTTCCCGGTCGTGCAATGCGTATGAGCGCCAAATACAAGATGCCCGGGCTCTCGCTCAACACCGGAGCGGGCGTTGTCACGCCGAAGACGATCGACGCGCTGACCAAGCTGATTGACGCGGGCATCCGCTGAGACGAACCGACGCGGATGAAGCGCCGGGCGGCGATCGCGGACGCCCGTGGGCGTCCGCCTGAGCCGCAGGCTGCGGTATGGCCCGAGCCTGGGTCGGACCGCGCTGCCGGGGCGCACCCAGAGGCCCGAAGCCTGCGGCGCTCATGTCGCCCTTGGCGTTGATTTCAAAGCCAACTCGGCGGCGCGCGCTTTTCGTCCACTGGCGCATCAAAATCCGAACGAAGAACCGATTTGTCGCGCTCGACGGGCCGACGCCGCCCTCGGGGCGGTTGACTCAAAACTCATAGGAAACTATTATGTTATGATATGAGGTATTGAGTTCCGAAAACTTTTTAGGCAAAAGGCCGGCTGTCAAGTTGGTTTTGCGCCGGGCTCGGGAAAACTCCAACAATCGATGGTTTCGTGCTGACAGCGCCAGGCTTTCGCGTGGCGTTCAAAGGAAGTGAATGCGAATGAATAAGAAAACCTCGCCGCGGCCGTCGCGGTCGGGCTCCCGGCTGCCGGAGGCGGCGCGTACGCGCAGGACAAGGGCACCATTGGCATCGCTATGCCCACCAAGACGTCTGCTCGCTGGATCGCTGACGGCGACAATATGGTGAAAACGCTCCAGGCGAAGGGCTACAAGACCGATCTCCAATACGCCGATGACGATATTCCCAATCAACTCGCGCAGGTTGAGAACATGATCACCAAGGGCGATAAGGTCCTGGTGATCGCGGCCATCGACGGCACGACGCTGTCGAACGCGCTGCAGAAAGCCGCCGACGCCGGCATCAAGGTGATCTCCTACGACCGTCTCATCGTCGGCTCGCCCAATGTCG
>CAWDKC010000054.1:0-31940 GCA_963802615.1 uncultured Alphaproteobacteria bacterium | reverse complement strand
CATCCGGGGGCGAAGCCGCGGCCAGTCGCGAGCGCTGCTCAGAAGCTGGCGAACACGAGCGCCCAGTTCCCTCGCCCCTCCGCATTGCCGGATCTCTTCTCCCTCTTCCACTAGGCGCCTGCAGTGAGGCGGGCGCCGAGCCTCGCGGACAAGGGCAGCGGCGCCCCAAGCAATTAACAAACAAATTATGTTAATCTGTGTGACCGACTTGCTAAGATGGCGCCGCAACCCACGGAAATCGCTCAAAACCGACTCAAAAACTGCGCCGTCCCGTGCTTGACTGAAGGACGAGCGTTCTAACCCGCGACCGCCGCCTCGCGGGGCTCGTTCAGCGCCACCCGGTAGGTCGCCTCGGTCTTGGCGGCGATTTCGTCCAGGGTCACGCCCGGCGCGAGTTCGATGAGCGCCATGCCGCTTGCCCCATGCTTGTCGATCGTAAACACGCCGAGATCGGTGATGACGAGGTCGACGACCTTCGCGCCGGTCAGCGGGAGGGTGCAATGATGCAGGAGCTTTGGTCCGTCCTTGGCCGAGTGCTCCATCACCACGACGATGCGTTTGACGCCGGCGACGAGGTCCATCGCGCCGCCCATGCCCTTCACCATCTTGCCTGGAATCATCCAGTTGGCGAGGTCGCCATTCTCCGCGACCTGCATGGCCCCCAGGATGGCGAGGTCGATGTGCCCTCCGCGGATCATGGCGAACGAATCGGCGCTGGAGAAGAAGCTGGTCGTCGGCAATTGCGTGACCGTCTGCTTGCCCGCGTTGATGAGGTCGGGGTCCTCCTCGCCCTCGAACGGGAACGGCCCCATGCCCAGCATGCCGTTCTCGCTCTGCAGCTGCACGCTCATGCCCGGAGGGATATAGTTCGACACCAGCGTCGGAATGCCGATGCCGAGATTGACGTAGAAGCCGTCCTTGAGCTCCTTGGCGGCGCGCGCCGCCATCTGGTCGCGGGTCCAAGCCATGGGTCTGCCTCCGAAGTCTTCAGGCCGCGTCGCGTTTGCGGGTCGTGCGCTGCTCGATGCGCTTGAGCTCGTTGGGCACGTGAACGATGCGCTGAACAGTAAATTCCGGGGGTGACGATGGCGTCGCCGTCGATCTCGCCGGGCTCGACCAGGTGCTCGACCTGCGCGATCGTCAGACGTCCCGCCGTCGCCATATTCGGATTGAAGTTTCGCGCGGTCTTCCGGTAGACGAGATTGCCTTCCGTGTCGCCCTTCCAGGCATGAACCAAGGAAATGTCGGCGACGAGGCCAGTCTCCATGACATAGGCCTCGTTGTTGAACTCGCGGACTTCCTTGCCCTCCGCGATCACTGTGCCAACGCCGGTGCGGGTGAAAAACGCTGGGATTCCCGCGCCCCCGGCGCGAATGCGCTCGGCGAGCGTGCCCTGCGGGTTGAATTCGAGCTCGAGCTTGCCGGCAAGATAGAGGCTGGCGAAGATCTTGTTCTCGCCGACGTAACTCGAGATCATCTTCTTGATCTGGCCGGTCTCGAGCAGAACGCCGAGGCCGATCCCGTCGACGCCGGCGTTGTTGGAAACGAAAGTCAGATCCTTCGCGCCCGATTTGCGCACCGCGTCGATCAGCGTCTCGGGGACCCCGCAGAGGCCGAATCCGCCGGCCATCAAGATCATGCCATCCTTGATCTGCCCGGCGAGCGCCTCGTCCGCATTGGCGTAGACTTTTCTCATGGAATGAAGAGGTCCTCTCGAAACGGCCGCAGCGTCCCTAGCTCTCTCACGCGCCGCCCGCAAGGCGCCAGCCGCCATGGCGACCGCTTGCAAGCGTGGCGGCCCTAATCAGGTGGCCGAGGTTGAGCATTCGAGCTTTGTTTTCCGCCTCGGTTTGCGGGCGACGCCGCACCGGCCGCGCGCAAATCCCGGCGCGGCCGCGCCGGTGATCACGATTACGGCAACCTGAAGATGCGTTGTGGCTTACGCCCGCCTGAGAAATCCCATGTATGGCCTGATCTTGGCGCTCCCAAGGGGAACTCGAACCCCTGTTTTCGCCGTGAGAGGGCGACGTCCTGGACCGCTAGACGATGGGAGCGGCGGGAGCCGCGGCGCGGAAGTTGTCTATATATCGGCCAGGGTGAGTGAGGCAAGCGCGTGTCGTCGCGCACAATTCATAGGCGCGGCCCGATCGCGGTTGACGTCTTATTAAGCTTGTGACGCGGAACCTGCTTTCTTAAAATCAGAGGATTCGCAAGCCACGGCGAAGGTCGCGATGGAGTTTGAGGCCATGCCCATGGGGAGCCTTGCCCGGCGCCCGACGGTTCTGATCGTCCTGCATCAGGAGCATTCGACCCCAGGCCGAGTCGGAGCGGCGCTCAAGGCCATGGGCGCGCGGCTCGACATTCGTCGGCCGAGCTGCGGCGAGCCGCTGCCGGCGACGCTCGCGGACCATAGCGGCGTCGTCGTGTTCGGCGGCCCGATGGGCGCCAACGACACGCTCGAGTGGGTCAGGCGCGAGATCGACTGGCTCGAAACCCCGCTCGCTGAAGACAAACCGCTGTTGGGCCTGTGCCTCGGCGCACAAATGCTGGCGCGCGCGCTTGGCGCGAGGGTGTTCAGTTACGACGACAAACGCAGCGAGATCGGCTATTATCAGATCGAGCCGACGCCCCTCGGGGATCGGCTGTGCTCCATCCCGTTTCCGCGCACTGTCTACCAGTGGCATTCCGACGGTTTCGATCTGGTCGACGGCGGCGAGCTCCTCGCTGTCGGCGGGGCGAATTTCCCTAACCAGGCCTATCGCTATGGCCGGCATGCGGTCGGCCTGCAGTTCCACCCGGAGGTGACCTATCACATGATGTGCCGATGGACCCATCGCGGCGCCGAGCGCCTGACCCGCCCCGGCGCGCTCGCCCGTCCCGACCATCTCGGCGGCTGGTTCCAGCATGATGGCCTTGTCGCCGCATGGCTCGAGGCGTTCCTGCCGGCCTGGCTCGAGGGGAAACTGGCGGAGCCCGCGCCGAAAGCCAGCTAGCGGCGGCGACCGGGTCGCCAAATGAGGTTCGTGCTCACCGCATAATTCCAAACAACACTCAGCGCGCGCCGGCCAGTCCAGCAGCCCACCAGGTCTGATTGGCCTCGTAGAGCCAAGAAGCAACGTCGATATTGGCTAAGGCTCCTACACTGCATCCCAGCGCAAAACCCACGAAACCTGGTATCAGACCAAGCCCACGGTACCGATACGCAGCGGTAGGTAATCTGATTATTCAAAACGAAGTTGCTGGCCATTGCCAGGGTGGTGGCGATCAATTGCCCGGAATCGAAGCTCAGCGTCTTGAACCAGTGAAGCGCGGCTGAAAGCGCGACGAAATGCACGACCAAACCGCTTGCTCCAACTATGGCGAACAAAACAAAGCGTATCGGCAATAGGCCTGCGGTTGCGTGGTGAACGACAAGACCAAGAAAGTCGATGCCGACGAGCAGGGTCAGCTTGGACTCACCGGTGTTGCGCTTGCGGAAGCTATAAGGAATTTCGACAATATTCAGGTCGCCGCCGGCCGAAAGAAGGACGTCGATCAAGATCTTGAAACCGTCCGGTGAAAGGCGAGGGGCGAGACGCGAGACGATATCCCGCCGAATCATGAAGAACCCGCTCATCGGGTCAGTGACGGCCGCTCCTGCGATGCGCCTGAAAAACCATGCGCCCAGATCGCTCAGCTTTTGTCGCGCTGGCGGAGAGACTCCCGCTGCTTGCGTCTCTCACGCGGGTTCCGATCGCCAGATTGGCTGAGCCCTTGACAAGGGTGGCGTACATCGCCCGGAGGATGGATTCGTCGTGCTGAAGATCGCCGTCGATGACCGCGACGAAGTCAGCGCTGGACGACATCCACCCCTCGATAACCGCGCCCGCAAGACCTGAGCGATTGACGCGCCGCAGGCAGCGAAGACGATCGTCTTCCGCCGCAAGCGCAAAGGCGACATTCGCGGTCCCATCGGGAAAATCGTCATCGACGACGATCATCTCCCATGCCACGCCTTCGAGAGCATGTTTGACGCGCTCGAAAAGAACCGGAATGTTGTCCAACTCTTGATAGGTTGGGACGACGATCGAAAGTGTTGGATCCGGCCGCCCGAGCGTTACATCGCGAACCATTCCACGCCACGCTCAATTCATTCGGCGTTGATGAACGCTATCTGCCGGTCGCGCTCGGATAAGGGGTGGGAAGCCTGCGCGTCAAGCCGCTGGCGGGAATGAGCGCAAGCTTGATTTCAGGGCGGCCGCCCCGGCCCAGCGCGTAAACTTGGGGCTGTCCGAGCTTAGCGAATAAGGGACGAGCAGCGGCGATCGTGGACGCCGCTTCCGCCGCGGGCGTAACGATAACTCCGTCCCGCCCGACGAAGGTTTCGCTTTCGTCTCGGTACGCCCAGCCGCGCGGGTCGTTCGAAAGCACGAAAACAGGGATTTTGGGCCCAAGAGCCAGTGCGATTTTTCCCGCATCCGACCATTTCATGGCGATGACGAAACTGGGCGCCTGCTCAAAGATCGGCGCGTTCCTCAGATCACGCCATTCAAATCCCTCCAACATCGGATCGACGACGCCTGTCCGCGCAGTCAAGATCGACCACGGCCAGCCTGTTGACGATTCTAAGCCCGCGACCCCTGCAATCGCGAACAGCAGCGCCGACGAAACGAAGGCCCACCGGCGAAGCGCGCCCGTAGAGACGCCGAGCTGGTCGACCCATGCGCCCATCAATGCGAAGGCGAAGAACCAACCGGGCATCGTCCAATGAGGTTGGCCGCGGCCGCCCCACAGCGGCGTCAGGGTGAAGACAACGATGGTCGGCGCGCTGAGGCAAAGGAGGAACATGCGCCGCTCTTCCCACCGTTGACGGAAGGCGCTCGTCATGCCCGCGATGAGGGGCGCAAAGATCCATGGCGACAAAAACGCGACTTGGCCTAAGATCATCGTGAGGAACTGAACGAGATGCAGTTCGCCGTTGGGCGCGCCGCGCGCGCCCTGAAATTCGAACGACGCCCACCCGTGCCGCGCATTCCATACGATGACCGGCGTCACCATCGCGAAAGCGACAATTGCCGAGACATACGGCGCCGGATGTTTGAGCCAACGGCGCTGTTTGGGCGAAAGCGCTACGAACGCCGCCAGTCCGCCTGCGGTCAGCGCAGCGCTGTACTTCGACAGTCCCGCCAACCCCAGCCCAAATCCAATTAAGAGCCAAAGTCGCCAAGCCAAGGCCTCATCGACCGCGTCTCTGAAAGAACAGGCGGGCCGCCGCCAGCGCGGCTATCGCCAACCCAAAAAGCAGCGGCCCGTCAGGGACGATCCAGCTTCCGGCGGAGGCGAAGAAAAAAGGCGTGACGTTGAGGGCGAACAGCGCGATCAGCGCCGCCCGAGGGCCGAACAGGCCGCTGGCCAGTCGATAGTAGATCCAACCCGTTCCAGAGAAGAGCACAATGAAGGGCAAGCGCGCGACGACAGTCTCGCCCACTGCAAGAGCAGCGCAATGCGCAATCCACAGATGCAGTGGAGGATGATCAAAATAGGAGAGGGACAAAAGCCGCGAAATCGCGATCGTGTAGCTTTCATCGATCCCGAGTCCGATCGTGAAAGCAAAAAAAACGCGCGCGGCGAAAAACGCCGCAACCATCGCAAGAGCAAGTCGATCCTTCTCGGGGTCAGGCGTCCAGGACCCGAGCCCCAGCCCGCGACAGTCAGCGCTCCGGTTGGTCACGATGCGCCGAAGTCAGTGGAGGCCGGTCGCTTCGACCCACCATCCCGGATGCTCCGCAGCGATGATGCGCCGCGCCGCCGCGGCGCTGCGGCGATCACCGAACAAGGCAAAGCAAGTTGCTCCTGAACCTGACATTCCAGCCGCTTTGGCCTCAGGGATTTGAGACAGTCTTTCGAGCACGGCGGCGATCGCCGGCGCCACCCGGATTGCTGCAGCTTCGAGATCGTTGCGGCTCTGAGACAGAAAGTCCCAAACAGCGTGCGCGTCAAATTCGGATGCGGGAACCGATCGAGCGGGCGAGTCCAATTTGGATCCGGGCGCAAGGCCGAGCTCGGCGAACACCTCTCGCGTCGGCGCCCGAACTTGGGGATTGACGAGCAGCGCGAAACTTTTCGGCAGCCGAATAGCTGGACTGAGTTTGTCGCCGATTCCCCTCATGATTCGGGCTTGCGGAGAAAGACAGACAAGGACATCCGCTCCCGTCGCGCGGGCGGCGGCGCGCACTCGCGGATCCTCCACTGACAATCCGGCCTCCTCGGCGAGCAGCCGCAAAGCCGCCGCCGCATCCGCAGAACCTCCGCCAAGTCCGGCCGCGGCCGGCAACCGCTTTATGAGTCGGAAGCGACCGAGTTCAAGCCCCGGGATATGCGCCGCCAGCGAACGGGCAGCCCGCGCCACGAGGTTCTCGTCGACAGGACCAGCCTCGCCGGCGCGAGGGCCGAGAACCTCAACGATCAGATCGTCCCCAGGGGCAAACGCGAGCCAGTCGCATAACCCGGCAAACGCAACGAGACTCTCAAGTTCGTGATAACCGTCGGCCCGGCGTCCGATCACGCGCAAAGTGAGATTGATCTTCGCTGGAGCGCGCAGCCATCGCACGGCGTCTGACGAAGCGGCTCAGCCCCCGCCCTCTTTCTGCAACGCAGCCTTTGGCGCCGCAGAATTGGTTGTGACCTCCGGAAGCCCTGTCTGAATCTTTTTCAGAATCTCGGGGAGATCTTCAGGGTCCGGGCCCATGTCCCGCGCATGGTTCCACTGGAAGCGCGCCTCAATCCGGCGGTTGACCCGCCAATATGCGTCCCCCAAATGATCATTGAGAACCGGATCGGCAGGCTTTAGGCTAATCGCCTTTTCCAACGTCTCAGTCGCCTCAGCGTATTGTCCAAGTTTGAAGTGCGCCCATCCAAGACTATCGATGATATAACCGTCGTCCGGCCGCAATTCGACGGCTCTGCGCAGCATTTTAAACGCTTCGTCTAGATTGAGTCCCTGGTCTACCCAGGAATAGCCAAGATAGTTCAGGACGAGCGGTTGATCCGGATAAAGCTCCAGAGCTTTCTTGAAATCGGCTTCGGCCTTCGGCCACTGCTTGGATCGCTCGTAACAAATTCCGCGGAAATAAAACAGCGTCCAATTCTCGCGCTGCGGAATTCCGATAGCTGCGATAGCCTCATCATAAGTCGCCGCCGCGTCGACGTATTTCTTGGCGGACCGCTGCAGCTCCGCCAAGGCGCTCAAGGCTTCGACATCGTGCGGTTGAGCCGCTACGATTTCGACGAAGGCGTTTCATCGCCTCATCGCTTTTTCCCATACTGTTGAGTTCAAGCGCGATCTGGATATCCGCGCTCTTTTTCAAGGGCGACGACGCCGGCACCAATTGGTAGGCGGCGATGACCTGGTCGGCTTGCTTCAATTGCTCGAAAAGACTGCCCAGCGTCACCGCGGTCAAATCGCTCGACGGTCGAAGGTAGAGCGACAACCGGAGATAGACGAGCGCCGGAAGCTCATCGCCCTGGCGGCTCCCGGCGCTTCCAAGGCCGTAAAGCACCTCCGCAGCGCCCTCCTTCGCACTATGAACGACAGGATCGAGAGCCTGATTCGTCTTCAGATCCGCAAGCGCTCGCTCGATGAGCGGGTGGTGAGGAACGACGGCGGCGAACTCCTCGTATACTTTTGTTGCTCCGGCCGCATCGCCCGCCGCCGACAAGGCCCGCGCGTAAGCATCGGCGAAGCGGAGGCTGTTCTTGTCATCGTCATACGCGGACTTCAGCCTTCGCTGCGCCTCCGCGGAGTCTCCCAGCAGGCCGGCGATCAGGCCGGCGTGATAATCGCGAAAAGCAATGACGGCTCGGTCGTGAATGCGGTCGAGGGCTTCGAGCGCGTGGCGCAGGTCTGACTGCCCCGCAAAGCACCAGGCCGTCAGGAGCGTCGCGGTTACGTCGTGCGCGCGCAATGCGCCGGCGCTCGCCAAGTGGGCTCGCGCGCTCGCAAATTGTCCTTGTCCGATATCGTGAACTGCGATCGCAAGGCGCGCCAGGTTGTTGTTCGGATCGCGCGCAAGGAGCCGTTCGCCGAGCGCGGTCGCACTTGCTTCGTCGCCATTGGAGAGAGCAGCGGCGAAGGCGCGCTCGAGAAGAGCGGGATTTCGAGGATCGGCCCGGAGGGTTTCCCGGTAGTAGACTTCCGCCGCAAGCGTGTCCCGGTCCGCGCTGGCGACGAGGGCCGAAAGATAATTTCCGGGTTGGCTGGCTCCTATCTCCAACCTCTCCGATCCGGGTTCGGTCTCGATCGCTGCGGCGGAAGCCGCGCCGCCGGAAAGCGACAGAGCCGAAGCCAAGACGAGGGCTACGCGCAATGTCCAACCTTGATGCCAACTCTGCATGTCTCTCGGTTTCCTAATTGTCAGTCTGCGAACAAGCGAGAAGAGGACGGACGGAATCCCGCGCTGGCCGCTCGGATGCGATCCTTCCAAAGCCGTTTTGCAGCTGAAAGCGGCGATTTTGCGCCACAGCTCACATCTCCAGATAGTTCGGCCCCCCTCCGCCTTCCGGCGGGGTCCACTCTATGTTTCTGGCCGGGTCCTTGATGTCGCAAGTTTTGCAATGAACGCAATTCTGCGCGTTGATGACAAAGCGCGGGTCTGCGCGAGCCCCCTCGTTTGCGTAAACGACTTCATAGACGCCAGCCGGGCAATAAAGTCGTGCGGGCTCCCCGAAACGGGGGAGATTGTCGCGGATCGGGACGTCGGGATCCCGCAAGCGGAGGTGAACCGGCTGATCCTCTTCGTGATTCGTGTTGGAAAGATAGACGGAAGACGCTCTGTCAAACGTTAAGACGGAATCCGGTTTCGGGTAAACGATCGGAGTGACCTCGGATATCGGCCTCAGAGTGTCGCTGTCCGGCTTGCTGTGCTTGAGCGTGCCAAAAATCGAGGTCTTGAACAATTCGTTCGTCCACATATCGAGGCCGCCAAGCCCGACGCCCGCGACGAGACCGAATCGCGACCAGAGCGGTTTTACATTGCGGACCTTGTAGAGGTCGCGGCCGATGTCCGAATCGCGCCAGGAATTTTCATACTCGGTCAGTTCGTCATTCGCCCGACCCAGCGCCAACGCGGCATGGGCTTTCTCCGCGGCCAGCATCCCCGACAGGATCGCGTTATGGGACCCCTTTATTCGGGCGAAATTGACGAATCCCGCCGAACAGCCAATGAAGGCTCCCCCGGGAAAGACCAGTTTCGGGACCGACTGCCAGCCACCGGAGGCGATGACGCGCGCGCCGTAGCCTATCCGCTTGCCCCCGACAAAAGTCGCACGCATCAACGGGTGGGTCTTGAAACGCTGAAACTCGTCGAACGGCGAAAGCGTCGGATCCTGGTAATTGAGATGCACCACGAATCCGACCGAAACCAACCGGTCGCCGTAATGATAGAGAAAGGAGCCGCCGCTCGCGCCTTTTGACAACGGCCAACCGAAAGTATGCTGGACGAGCCCCGGCGAAAAGCGGTCCTCGGCGACTTGCCACAATTCCTTGAGACCGATTCCGTACTTCTGCGGCTCGCTGGCGGAATCGAGGCCGTAACGAGCGACGGCCTGTTTCGACAGCGATCCGCGCGCTCCCTCCGCGAGCAGCACATATTTGCCGAACAGCTCCATCCCCCGCGTGAAGCCCGCCTTCGGACGGCCGTCCCGGCCGACGCCCATATCGCCTGTCGCGATCCCGACCACCTCGCCTTTGTCGCCGTACAAAAGCTCCGTCGCCGCAAACCCGGGATAGATTTCGACCCCGAGCGCCTCGGCGCGGGCCCCGAGCCAGCCGGCGATCGCCCCAAGCGAGCCGATGAAATTGCCATGGTTGCCCATCAATCTCGGCATCGCCCAATTGGGCAGCCGCAACCCGCTCTTCTCCGTCAGAAAATAGAACTGGTCCGCTTTGACCTGAGTTTTAAGCGGGCAGTCGGAATCCGAGCGCCAGTCGGGCGTGAGGCGGTCAAGCCCAATCGGATCGATCACCGCTCCCGAGAGGATATGCGCGCCAACCGTCGAGCCCTTTTCCACGATGACAACGGAGAGGTTGGAGTCCAACGATTTGAGGCGGATGGCCGCGGCCAGGCCGGCGGGACCCGCGCCGACGATGACCACGTCGTAGGTCATCGATTCTCGCGCGGGCAGTCTCGAACTCGTCGGTCATGGCGCCTTTCGCCGTCAGGCCCGGGTCGCCCAGCTTTGCTTCGGGGGCTCTGCTCGCTCCCAACGCAATCCTTCGTGTGGCGCCATCGGCGGCGCGCATGATAGTTTGACCTCGCGCGGGGGCGCAAGCACTCAGGTCAGTCCGGATCGATGTCTTCGACAAAGGACGATTTGCCGGATCTTCCATTGAGCGCGGCCCAGGCCATGGAGGCGCTCCGCTGGTGGATTCGAGCCGGCGTCACCGACGCGCTCGATGATGCGCCACAGAGTCGCCTTGCAGACGGCCTGGCCGCAGGCCAAGACCGGCGCGAAGCGCAAAACGTATGGGAGTCGACGCGCCAATCGCCGCCGCCGGCGGAGACGAGGTCTCGAGCCCCCCAGCCCGCGCCGGGGGCTCATTCCCCCGACGCGGCGGAAAGTTCGGCTCGCGCGTCTGGCGGAAGCAGCGCCCGATCTGGAAACGCTGCGCTCGGTCATGGCGGATTTCGACGGCTGCGGGTTGAAGCGGACCGCAACGCAACTGGTGTTCGCCGATGGCGTTCCGGGCTCACGGGTCATGCTCGTCGGCGAGGCCCCGGGAGGGGATGAAGATCGGATCGGGCGCCCTTTCGTCGGAAGAGCGGGGCAATTGCTGGATCGGATGCTGAACGCGATCGGACTCGATCGACAGACGGTCTACATCGCCAATGTCGTTCCTTGGCGCCCGCCGGGCAATCGAACCCCGACCCCGCAGGAGACGCAGATCTGTCTGCCCTTCATTGAGCGGCAAATCCAGCTGGCCAATCCTGAATTCCTGGTTTGTCTCGGGGCGTCGGCGGCTCGTACGTTGTTGAGCGTCGAGGGAGGGATCATGCGCGCCCGGGGCTCATGGTTCGATTATCCGCGCCAAGCCGGCGGCGAGATCCGGGCGCTGGCCATGCTGCATCCGGCTTTCCTGTTGCGGCAGCCCGCGCATAAGCGATTTGCCTGGACGGACATGCGAGCCCTTGCCCGAGCCCTCAAACCGCAAGGCTGAATGCGCCGCGACGAGGACATCGCAATCGTCTCGTAGAATGTCGCGCCGGAATGACGGACGCTCGCTAGCCGAGGCGAGGTTAGCCGCGCCGGCCGTCGTCCGGGCCTGAGGCAAAGCGATCCCGCGCGTCTGCGTTCGAGCTGTAGCCCGTTGCAATAAACGCCAATAAACGCCAGTAAATGATAATAAACGCTAGTAAAAGTGCTAGCGTTTACTAGCGTTTATTTTTTCGAATTCGGGACTTTTCAAGGGGTTACGAGCGTTTGGAATAAAATTTTTCTCCCCGCCTCAGCCCCGCGCTGTCCAAGCCTGTTTCCGTCTCCTTCTCTCGCCGCCCAGCGTGGCGACGACTCGGTCGATCCGGCGCATGTTTAATGATATAGCATAGATTTCTGCTTTTATCAAGAAATTGCGCACCGGATTTTTCTCGGGCCGCCGCCTACGGGTCCCGGCCTGCGGCTCGTCCATGTGCAGCTCCGTCTCGCAAGCCGAGAGGGGAATCTGGCCTCTCCATCACGGCGGAAGTCTCTCACCGCAATCCCGCCGCTAAGCGCCGCGGTGTGGCCGGCCGACCTCGACCCTTTGCCTTTCGCCTCCGTGGGCCTGCGCGCCCCATCGAATACGGGGCGAGTACAACCTACTGTTTCCAAATTTCGCAGAGGATACAACCCAGAGATTGTTGCATTTCCCGCGGCCACCGCGATAAATTCGTGCGCGTTCCGGATGAAATGAAACTCGTCTCGGGAATGTGGGAGGGATCGGCCCATGAGCGCGACCCTAACGACACTGGTCAGCTTTGACAGAGCCGACGATTTCTTTCCGCCCTTCATCTTGATCGCCGATTCCAGCCGCGACCTGTTCGACCCGCCCGCGTTTGGAAGGAGGGCGTCAAGGGAGGGATGGAGGAGCGTCCACGGCGACCAAATGTCTCAACGTCTTCAGCGCCAGCGCCCACAACGCCGAGTTGAGATCGGTCGACGCCGCCTCAGCGCCGGCTGCCGAGAGGCGGCAGCGGCGGCAACTGCTCTTAGCAACAGAGATTCAGGGCGGTCAACCGTCACTGATTGAAGCTGCGGGCTCTCGGGGAGGAATCCACATGCCTTCGAATATCGTTCTTTTTGCCGGCGCAAACGCGAGCGGCCGAACCAGTCTTTGGGAGACGGATGGCACAGCCGCCGGCACACATGAGCTGACCGGCATCGCCGGGGCGAGCGGTAGCGGGCTCGGCGTGAATTTGGACCTGACAGTCTGCAACGGCGAGGCGCTCTTCATTGGCAGCGACGCCAGCGGCTTTCCCGGTCTTTGGGAGACGGACGGCACGGTCGTCGGCACGCACGAGCTGAGCGGGGTCGTCGCGCCTTTGGATTTGGCAGCCTATGGCGACGAGGTTTTGTTCGCTGGCCAAGACGCAAACGTCCATTTCAATCTCTGGGAGACGGACGGCACGGCCGCAGGCACACACGAGCTGACCGGCATCGCGGGCGCGGATGCAACCGGGCTCACTCCGGGCGGGTTCACGGCGTACGGGGGCGAGGTGCTGTTCAATGGCCAGGACGCGAGCGGCGATTTCGGTCTCTGGGTTACGAACGGCACGGCCGCGGGCACGCACGAGCTGACCGGCGTCGCCGGGGCGTCTGCTTCAGGGCTCAAGCCTGGCAACATGACTGTCTACGACGGCGAGGTGCTCTTTGATGGCGTCGATGCGAGCGGCGATGACGGTCTCTGGGTGACGGACGGCACGGCCGCCAGTACGCACGAGCTGACCGGCATCGTCGGGGCGATTTCACTCTTCTTCATTCCTGAATCCCGACAATCTACAAGGACGAGGCGCTGTTCGATGGCGCTGACACGAGCGGCCAACATGGTTTGTGGGTGACGAACGGCACGGCCCCCGGCACGCACGAGCTGACCGGCATCGCTGGGGCTCAATCTTTAGGCCTCGGCCTCCAGTCCAAGCGACCTGACAGTCTACAACGATGAGGTGCTGTTCGCTGGCTTCGACGCGAGCGAGCAGGTCGGCCTTTGGGAGACGGACGGCACGGCCGGCGGCACGCACGAACTGACTGGCATCGCCGGGGCGTATGATACTGGATTGGGGCTCGATCCTAAAGACTTCAGCGTTGATGACGGCGAGGTGCTGTTCGCCGGCGTAGACGCGAAAGCCTCAGTGAGGGCCTTTGGGTGACGAATGGCACGGCCGCCGGCACGCACGAGCTAACCGACATCTCCGGCGCCGACCCGGCGACAGGGTTATCTCCAAAGCGATTTGACGTCGTTTACCCCGCCGCCGCCGCCGACAGTAACCAGCAGCATCCTGTGGCAGAACACGACGACCGGCCAGGCCTCGATCTGGGACATGAGCGGGACCACCCGGATCGGCGGAGGGCCCCTGAGCCCCAACCCCGGGCCGAACTGGACCGAGATCGGAACCGGCGACTTCAATGACGACGGCCAGTTCGACCTTCTGTGGCAAAACAAGGCCACCGGCCAGGCCTCGGTCTGGGAGATGAGCGGGACCACCCGGATGGGCGGCGGGCCGGTCAGCCCCAATCCCGGGACCAATTGGAAAGCGATCGGAACCGGCGATTTCACCGGCGACGGTTTTGCCGACGACATCCTGTGGCAGAACACCAGCACCGGCCAGGCCTCGATCTGGGAGATGGACCGGAACAACTTGATCGGCGGCGGCCCCGTCAGCCCCAATCCGGGGCTTGCCTGGAAAGCGATCGGGACGGGTGATTTCAATAAGGACGGCAAGTCCGACATCCTGTGGCAGAACACGAGCACCGGCCAGGTCTCGATCTGGGAGATGGACGGGAACAGCTTGATCGGCGGCGGAGCCTTGACCACCAATCCCGGGCCAAGCTGGCAAGCGATCGGAACCGGCGATTTCACCGGCGACGGCTTTGCCGACGACATCCTGTTTCAGAACAAAAGCACGGGCCAGGTCTCGGTGTGGGAGATGGACGGGACGAGCTTGATCGGCGGCGGAAAGGTCAGCGCCACTCCCGGGACGAACTGGCACGCCATCGGAACCGGCGGCGGCGGTTCGGACATCCTTCTTCAAAACACCAGCGGCCAGGCCTCGATCTGGGAGATGAGCGGAAACACGATCATCGGCGGCGGTCCGGTCAGCCTCAATCCCGGCTCGAGCTGGCGTGCGGTTGGGCTGACCTGAGCCCCACCTTCCCGTGGCGCGCGCCGGCCACCGTGGAGGAGGCCAACGCCTTCATCCGCGAGGTCCATCTGCCGGAGCACAACGCCCGCTTTGCGGTTCAGCCGGCCGGCGAGGGCTCGGCCTTCACGCCCATTCCGGGCGTCGCTCTCGACGAGATCCTGTGCGTCGAGGAGGAGCGGCAGGTCGGCCAGGACACTTGCGTCTCCGACCGCACGCTGAACCCCCGGACTGCGATCCGGGGGCCGATGCGGCCCCATTTCGTGCACGCGCGGGTCAAGGTGCACGTCTATCCCGACGGCTCGCACGCCGTCTTTCACGGACCCCGCCGCATCGGCCGCTACGACCGGAACGGCAGCGCTCAGGACCAACGATGACGCCCTTCGCGCCGCTTAAATCCGCTCGGCGGCGAGCCACTGTGGACGGCATGGACAAGCCCCCGGCTCGCCCACCCCGCCCACAGCAGAACAAAACCCGAAGAAGCGGACATATGACGCGCCGCCAAAACCGGACAAGTTCATTCGCTATCGACACGTCCCTTACAATTTCTCTTGCGGGAAAGCAGAAACGGTGTTAAGCTCGCTCCATGATTGATTTTGCTCCCCCGGAACCCAAAAACACTCGCGCCGGCGCCCGCCCGGGCGGTCTCATGGGCCCGAGGGCGCGTGAAATTTTTTTGGACGAAAATCCTGCGTAACCCATTGATAAGTCTCGATTCGGACGAGAGAATCCAAGGAAATCCAAGCTTTTCCAACCTCTAAATCTTGTAATTTCAAACCGAAAAAGCCTAAAATCAAGAAATTCCAAATCCGGCGGCCGCGAGCGGCGGCCGAAGGACGGTCGTGGCCGAGCCACTTCACACGACCGCCCGCGAGGCGAGGCGGGCGCCAAGCAGAAGCAGGCCCCAGAAGAACACCCGCCGGAACGCCTTCTCGCTAAACCGGCCGCGCAAAGCGCCGCCGGCCGCCAGGCCAAGCAGCGCCGGCGCGAGCGCCGCGGCCGACGCGCCGACATCTCCCGGCTGCAACGCGCCGACACCCGCAAGCGAGGCCGCCAGCGCGATGGTGGAGACGGTGAACGAAAGGCCGAGCGCCTGGATGAGTTCGTCCTTGCCGAGGCCTAACGCGCCGAGATAGGGCACGGCGGGGATCGCGAACACGCCGGTCGCGGCGGTGACGACGCCGGTCGTGACGCCGACAACAGGGCCCAGCCACCATTCGGCCGCCGCGGCTACCGAAAAGCGCACGGATGTCAGGCCCAGTCCGGCGTAAAGCATCAAGAGAAGCCCAAGCGCGACATCCGCTTGCCCCGCATGGCTCCCGGTCAGCAATCCCGTCCCCGCCAGCGCGCCAAGGATAATGCCGGCGAGCATCGGCCAAAGCCGCCGCGCGAGGCGCCCGAAACTCGGCCCCGACGCCAATTGCCAGACATTGGTGACGAAGGAAGGCACGATCAGGAGCGAGGCCGCTTTGGCGGGCGCCATCACGAGGCAGAGCAGGCCGATCGAGACCGTCGGGAGGCCAAGCCCGATCACGCCCTTCACGAAGCCGGCGAGCAGGAAGGCAAGGGTTGCGACGATGATCGGAAAAGGTTGAATTGAGGGCATCGGAGCGAGGGTCGGCTAGCGCCAACATAACGCCCAAAGCTGGCTGCGGCCACGCCGCCGGTCGTCAAGCCCGCTTGGCGCAGTCCGGCGCCGCGCCCTACAATCGTCGCGCGTTTGGCTTACGCGGGCGCCGTTCGGGAGGAACCATGTCGAAAATCGCATTCATCGGTCTCGGCAACATGGGCGCGCCGATGGCGGCAAACCTCGTCAAGGCCGGCCATGCGGTCGCAGGCTTCGATCTCGCCGACGCGGCGAAGACGGCGGCCGCCGCGTCCGGCGTGACGATCGCGCGAGCGCCCGCGAGGCTGTCGCCAGCGCCGACACAATCGTCACCATGCTCCCGGCCGGGCGCCATGTGCTGGCGGCTCATGCCGAGCTTCTTCCCGCGACGCCCAAGGGCGCCCTCGTCATCGATTGCTCGACCATCGACGTCGAGAGCGCAAGAAAAGCCCATGAGGCGGGCGCCGCCGCGGGCGTGCTGACCCTCGACGCGCCGGTCTCGGGAGGGGTCGGCGGCGCGACCGCAGGAACCCTCACCTTCATGTGCGGCGGCTCGGACGAGGCGTTCGCGCGCGCCAAGCCGATCCTCGAAACCATGGGCAAGCGCATCGTCCATTGCGGCGGGCCGGGGGCGGGGCAGGCGGCCAAGATCTGCAACAACATGATCCTCGGCGCGACCATGATCGTGACCTGCGAAGCCTTTGCGCTCGCCGAGAAGCTGGGCCTGTCCGCCCAGGCGTTGTTTGACGTCGCCTCGACCGCGTCCGGCCAATCGTGGTCGCTCACCACCTATTGCCCGGTTCCCGGGCCGGTGCCGGCTTCCCCAGCCAATCGCGACTATAAGCCCGGATTCGCCGCGGCCTCATGCTCAAGGATTTGCGGCTGGCGCAGGAGGCCGCGTCGAGCGTCGGGGCGCTAACTCCGCTCGGCGCCGAGGCCGCGCAGCTCTACGCGCTCTATGTCGCGGCCGACCATGGCGGCGACGATTTCTCCGGAATCATCAATTTTTTGCGCGGGGCGTCAAAGAACCCCTAGACCTTTTTCCGTCACAGCCTAGCTTTAGGCTGAGGACGCGGCCAACTGGGCCGACAGCGGGAGGATTTCCCCATGCGTGTTTCGATCAGGAAGACCGTCGTCGCGGCGATTGCCGCGCTCGGCATGGCGACGGCGGTCGCGACGATCTCGACGCCGGCCGAAGCCCAATGGCATGGCGGCGGCGGCGGCTTCCATGGCGGCGGCTTTCATGGCGGCGGCTGGCGGCGGCGGTGGCTGGCACGGCGGCGGCTGGCATGGCGGAGGCTGGGGCGGTGGCGGTTGGCACGGCGGTTGGGGCCGGCCCGGATGGGGCGGCGGCTGGCGACGCGCGGGCTGGGGCGGGCGGCTGGGGCGGCGGTTGTTGGAATTGCGGCTGGGGCTGGGGCGGCGGTTGGGGTTGGGGTTACGATCCGGGCTGGGCGATCGCTGCGGCGACCGTGCCCCTCGGCGTCGCGATCGCTTCGCAGCCGGTCTATGGCGGCGGACCCGGTTGCTGGGTGAGGCGGCGGGTCTGGACGGCGCACGGCCACTATTTGGGCCGACGGCTGGTGAACATTTGCGACTGACCGTCTGCGGGCCATGTCGTTCGAAGACCATGGTCCGGTTAAGGGTTTCGGAAACTATGAAGCATGACTCACAGTCCTGAATATTTGTTCAGCCTCTACTTCTGAACATTTATTCAGGATTGGCGCGCTTTAAATAGAAGTCTGGCTTTGGCGCCCAAGCGACGCCGAAGCGTCAAACGGGCGCCGAAGTCCGGCGTCAAAGTTTGACGGGTGCGCCGAGGCTCAAGTCGGTTTCCCCCAGCGACAGCGGAGTTGTTGGGTTGGCTAAGCCGCCGGTCCCTATGGAGGCTAGATGACCAGGGTTTCCAAGACACTTGTCGCCGGCGTGGCGGCGTTGGCGATGGCGTCGGCCGTCGTTCTGCCGACGGCGCCAGCGTCGGCCGGCGGCTTCAGAGCGGGCGGCGGCGGCTTCCACGGCGGAGGCCGGGGAGGCGGCGGCTGGGGCGGCGGCGGTTGGCGCGGCGGCGGCTGGGGCGGCGGCGGCTGGCATGGCGGTGGTTGGCGTGGCGGTGGTTGGCGTGGCGGCGGCTGGGCCGGCGGCGGCCGAACGTGGCACGGGGGCTATTGGCGCGGCGGTAACTGGTACGGCGGCTGGTGGGGTCCTGCGATCGCTGCGGGCGTGATCGGCGGCGCGGCTATCGCCAGCTATCCCTATTGGGGCGGCGGCTACGGGTACGGCGGCGGCGGTTGCTGGCAAGTTCGGCCGACCTATGACGGCTACGGCAATTACCTCGGCCAGCAGTCCGTCAACGTCTGCTAACGTTCGCGCTCTCGCAGCTTAAACAGGGCCTCGCGCAAGCGGGGCCTTTTTCATGTTCGCGCCGGCCAGAAGACGCCGCCGGTCATCGGCTTCGGCGCGCCGGTCGTGGTTGGAAACGAGATCGGCAGGCCGCGCCGCGAACGCAAAGCGCAATAAGCGAAACATTGCGCTTCGACGCTGTCGCCGTCGAAGCCGATCGCCTCGACCGGCTCGACCTTCACTTGCAGCCGCTCGCCAAGCCGGCGCATGAGGCTCTGGTTTCGCCGCCCGCCGCCCCCGACCAGCCAGCGCCTCGGCGCTTGCGGGACATGTTTCAGCGCGGCCGCGGTCGATTCGACCGTGAAGGCGCCAAGCGTCGCCGCGCCATCCGCGTCGCTCAGACTTTTGACGCAGGCCGCGGCGGCGTTGAAATGATTGCGGTCGAGCGATTTGGGCGCCGGGCGGTCGAAATAGGGATCGCTCATCAAAGTGGCGAGCGCTGCGGAGTCGACGCGCCCGCTTCCGCCCAGCGCGCCGTTTTCGTCGAAGGCGAGGCCACGCCTCAGAATGAGAAAGTCGTCGATCAGCGCATTCGCCGGCCCGGTGTCGAAGGCGATGATCTCGCCGTTCATGCCCAGATAGGTGACGTTGCCGACCCCGCCCCAGTTGAGGATCATCAGCGGCCGCTCGAGGCCCGCGGCCATTGCCGCATGATAGACGGGCGCCAGCGGCGCGCCTTCGCCGCCAGCGGCGACGTCGGCTGAACGAAAGTCCGAGACCACGTCGATCTTGAGCGCCGCGGCGGCGCGCGCGCCGTCGCAGAGCTGCCGCGTCAAGCCGAAGCGCGGCCGATGCAGGATCGTCTGGCCGTGCAGGCCAACGAGCGCGACGCGTTCGCGGGAAATCGAAAACCGGCCAAGAAACGCCTCGACCGCCGCAACATGGGCGTCCGTCACCAGGCGCTCGAGCTCGAGCTGCGGCGCCTGGGCTTCGCTCAGCTCGGCGACCACCGCGCGCAGGCGTTGCGCGACCGCGAGCGGGTAGGGGAATGTCGCCGAGGGCCCTGCCTTGAGCTCAGCCTTGCCGTCGCTTTCGATGAGCGCGACGTCGATTCCGTCCATCGACGTGCCGCTGATGACGCCGATCGCCGTGTCCAGCTCTCCTTTATCGCTCATCGTCTTCGGTCTGATCCTGGCTTTCACTCTGATTGGCGCCGGGGGTCCAGAGCACATCCGACCGGCCTAGGTCGTTGGCCGCGCGCGCGGCGACGAACAGATAATCGGACAGCCGATTGACATAGGCGAGCGCAGCCTCGCCGACCTCCTCGCCCTCGATTCCCGCGAGAGCGACCATGGCTCGCTCCGCCCGGCGGCAGATTGCGCGCGCCTGATGCAAGGCGGCGGCGGACGCCGCGCCGCCCGGCAGCACGAACGAGCGCAGCGGATGGAGCCTCTCGTTGAGCGCATCGATGGCGTGCTCGAGCGCTTGAACCTGCGACGGCGCGACGCGCAGGACCGCGCCCGGCTTTTCGTGCGCCTGGCGCGGCAGACAGAGGTCGGCGCCGAGATCGAACAGATCATTCTGGATGCGCGTCAGCACCGGCTCGATCGCGAGATCGGCCGCGTCGCTCGCGTGGCGCACCGCAAGCAGCGCGAGGCCGATGGCGCAATTCGTTTCGTCAACGTCGCCCATCGCTGCGACGCGCGCGTCGTCCTTCGGCCGCCGCGACCCGTCGCCGAGGCCCGTCTCGCCCTTGTCCCCGGTGCGCGTGTAGATGACGTTCAGCCGGACCATGCTGTTCCCGCGTCCGCTGGCTTGGCGAATCGAGCGAGCCGGCGACTGCTTCCTTTGCCTCCGCGTAGCGCGGCATAAAGCCCGCGTCCACTCCCGCGGCTCAATTGACCCTGCGCTCGCGCCCTTTCCAAGGGCTCGCGCAATTCGCGGCCTGAGGATTTTTCCCAAGAGGTTGCGCGGGATCGCGCCGACGAAATCGACCGACTTGGCCGCGGCCCTCAGTCCCGCTTCATCAGCCGTTCGAGGTAGTCGCGCTCATCGACCGGACGGTTGGGATCAGCAAGGCGGCGGCGCAGTTCCTCCATCACCCGGCGCGCGCGCTCGGCGACGCCTGCGGACTGGTTGAGGGGTCCGTCCTCGCGGCCCTTCTCGCCTTCCGCTCCGCGGCCGAGCGGATCGTCGCCTGGCCTTTCGCCCGGCCGGCTTCTGCGCCCGACATAGGTGCCCTTGCCTCCCTTGCCCTTGCCCTTGCCCTGGCCGCTCATCTGCTTCTGCAGCCCTTGGGCGCCGTCGCGCAGCGCCTCGAGCGCTCGACCTTGCGCGTCGACCGCCGCGCCCTTGCCACCCTTGCCGCCCTTGCCGGCTTTGCCCTGGCCGCCCTTGAGGTCGCCTTCGGCTTCTTTCATGTCGCCTTGCGCGTCGTCGAAGCCCTTCTCGCCCTTCATCCCGAGGCTCTTGAGCTTGCGCTGCAATTCGGCAAGACGGTCGCGCAGCTCCTGCTGGCGATCGCCGAGCTGCTGCTGCTGGCCCTTGTCCGCCTGGTCCTGGTCCTGCTGATCGCCCTGGTCGGAATCGTTGTCGCTCTGATCGGGAGGGTTCGAACCATCCTGGTCCGGTTGCTCCTGCGAATCCTGCTGGTCAGGCGACGCCTGGTTGCGCCGCGCCCGCTTGCGAGCGCGATCCTTCTGGTCGCTGCGGAATGTGTCGTCGCGCAAAGCCTGCTGGTCGCGAAGGAGTTTCTCGAGCTCGCCGATCTGCTTGCGCATCTCGCGTTCGCCCGGGCTTTCCTTGTCGTCCTGCGCGCTGCGCATGTTCTCGAACATTTCCTGCATCTGGTCGAGCATGGCTTGAGCGTCCTCGCGCGATCCGTTGCGCGCGGATTCCTCCATCTGGTCCATCATCTTGTCGAGATCCTTCGCCTGAAGGTTCTGGTCCTCCGGATTGTTGTCGGGCTGCGCGTTGCGCGCCATCTCGCTCATGAAGCGGTTGGCGGCCTCTCGCAATTGCTGCATCAGCTTCTTGAGTTCTTCGTCGCTCGCGCCGCGCTTGAGCGCTTCGCGCAGCGCCTGTTCGGCGGCGCGCAGGTCGCGCTCGGCTTTCGAGGCGTCGCCGTTCTCGAGCTGCTGCGCGATCGCCCAGAGCAGGGCCGCGACGTCGAGCAGATCGGCGTCGCTGT
The DNA here is from genome assembly GCA_963802615.1 of uncultured Alphaproteobacteria bacterium. GTDB lineage: Bacteria > Pseudomonadota > Alphaproteobacteria > Rhizobiales > Beijerinckiaceae > Roseiarcus. The sequence continues at coordinate 10,435 of CAWDKC010000054.1, read as the reverse complement.
GGGCGTGCTCGAGCGCGCTCTTGGCCTGCTTGAGGCCGAGATAGATGTTGGCTGGGGTGTTGAACAGTTCCGGCGCGATCGTGAGCCCGGTCAGAGCCGTGTCCACCTGTTTTGGCGCGTGATCCGGGTCGAGAATGAGGTTGCGGCGCTGCTCGACCAGCGCGCGGGCGAGCGGGTTGTGGAAGTTTCGCTGCGGCAGCGTCAGTTCGACCGGCGCGCTCTGGCCGGTCTTGCCTGAAATGCTGACTGCGCTCAGCCGCATCGTCACCTTGGCGCCCGCCCAAGGATGCTCGGAGAGGTCGATGGTCGTACGCGCGTCGCCGACGCCGGTCTCGGTCGGCGGCAGTTGCAGGGCCGCCTGGGGCGGCGGGGCCAGCGTGCGCGGCGCGGGACCGGGGCCGTCTTGGGGGCGGGCGAAATCCGCCCGGGCGCTCGCCAGCCCAAACCGGTCCTGTGTCTTGTACGCCAGCGTCAGCGTGCCGCTGAGGTTGGCGCGCGGGTCCTCGGTCGAGACGATCGTCGGACTGCCCGCCGGGGTGACGGCGAAGATTGCGACCGCCGCGGGTTGGCCGCCGCGCAGGATCGTCGCCTTGCCCGCCCCATGGAGCGTCCACCGCTTTTCCGTTGGTTCGTTCGCGTTCGCAGCGCTCGCTGGGGCGGCTTTCGCGGGGGCGGCGGATTTCCCGCCCGACACGGGGGCCGCCGGCGTTTCGCTTTTCTGTTCAAACGGCGCGATCGCTCCCTCGACGCGCGTCTCGACAACGCCTGGATCGCCGCGCACCACCAGGACCGAATCTTCGGGGATGCTCAGCGTCTGCGGATCGGCGGTCTTGAAATCCACCACCAGAGGCGGCCTCGCGGCGTAGGGCGGCGGGTCGATCCACGCGTCGATACGGCTTGCCGTCATGGCGGCGATAGCCTGGTTGCTGCGCCAGTCGAACGCGGAGGCGAAGCGGCCGTACATTTCCGGGCCAGCGACGACCGCCGTCGCGAAGGCGAGCATGGCGACGGCGAAGCGCAGCGCATAAGGGTCCCGCTCGGCCATGCCCGGCGAGGGCGGGGAAACGCGGATCGCGTCGACTTCGCGCTCAAGCCGCGCCCGATGCGCCGCCCAAAGGGCCTGCGTGCCCGGATCGCCGTCGTCGTTGGCGAGGCTATCGGCAAGCGAGGAGGCGGGACGGTGGTTCACCTTCGCGTCGCGGTCGAGCCGGGTGAGCACGTCGCGCGCCGCGGGGCGACGCAATCGCAGGAGTGGCGAGAGAGCGGCTCCGGCGGCGAGCGCGAACAGAATGACGCCGGCGATGCGAAGGACCCGCGGCGCGAACTGCCAGGCGCCCGCCCATGAGGCGGCGAGAAACAGGATCAAGACCGCGAGCGCCACGACGAGCGGCGGCCACACGCGCTCGACGAGAAGCGCGCGTCGCGCCCAGACCGCGAGCGCCGCGAGCCGTCCGCCTTCGATCGATAGGGTGTCCAAGTCCTTCACCGCGATGCCGTCATTCCGTCGTTGGTAAATGAGATTATAGGTAGTTTTTTGAGCAATTTCCACCCTGGCCCACCATCGCGCGCCCTAACCCTCAAATTTTCAAACCTTCATAGTAAGTCGCAATGTTGTAAATAAATGCTGTGATCCGGCGCTTTTGACGCCGGATCACATTCACGCTATTGGCCTTTGTGCGGCCACACTTTCAGTCGATCACTTTGTACAGCAGCCTCCACAGCTGCAGGAGTGTAATTCCTAGGCTCAGGACCTATTAAATTTCTTGCATAGGGTTGGATTGGCTAATTCATAGGCGAGGCGAGGAGGCTTCGCCATGGCTGATTTGTTTTTGCTTTCTGAAGCGCAGATGCGCCGGATCGAGGGATTTTTCCGCTGTCGCACGGCGTCGCGCGGGTCGACGACCGGCGGATTGTGAGCGCCATCGTGTTCGTGATCAGGAATGGGCTTCGCTGGCGCGACGCGCCGGGGGAATATGGCCCGCACAAGACGATCTATAACCGGTTCATCCGCTGGAGCCGGCTGGGGGTGTTCAACAAGATCTTCGCCGAACTGGCGCGCAAGGGCGCCAAGCCCGAGCGGATCATGATCGACGCCACGCATCTGAAGGCGCATCGCACCGCCGCCAGCCTTTTAAAAAAGGGCCTGTTCCCCGACGTATCGGACGCACCAAAGGGGGCTTGAACTCCAAACTTCACGCGGTTTGCGACGGCAAAGGCCGACCGCTCGCGATGTTGCTCAGCGAAGGCCAGATGAGCGACTTCAAGGGCGCGGCGTTGATGCTGCCCGCCATGCCGAGAGCCAAGCAGCCTGGAGCCAAGCAGCTTCTCGCCGACAAGGGCTATGGCGCCGATTGGTTCCGCGAGGCGCTCGCCAACCGCAAAATCGCCGCCTGCATCCCCTCAAAATCCAACCGCAAAGCCCCGATCCCCCACGACGCCGTCCTCTACAAACAGCGCCACAAAATCGAGACCATGTTCGGCAAACTCAAGGACTGGCGGCGCATCCACACCCGATACGACCGTTGCGCCCACGCCTATTTCTCGGCAATCTGCATCGCCGCAGCTGTCATCTTCTGGCTGTGATCAATAAGTCCTGAGCCTAGCTAGCGCTAGTAAAGGAGCTAGCGTTTACTAGCGTTTATTTTTTCGAATCGAGACTTTTCAATCGGTTACAGCCGGATTCAAATCAAAAAATGTAACAGCCCAGCGGGGTGAGTCGGATTTGTCACGGTGGGCTGGGATTTTTGGATTGTGTGGATTTGGCAGGAGTCAGGTTGGTCGGAATGTGATTCCGTTGGGGGTCGATTCTGCCCTCCGAGGTCGCAGCGCTGATCGCGTCGCTGCAGCAGGAACTGGAAGTGTTGCGGCTGAGAACGCGGAGCTTCGGCGCCGGCTGGGCCTTGACAGTTCGACGAGTTCGAAGCCGCCATCGAGCGATGGCCTGCGGAAGAAGCCTTTGAGCCTTCGCCAGCCTTCGGGCCGGCCGAGCGGGGGCCAGAAAGGCCACAAGGGCGAGACGCTGCGCCAGAGGGCCGAAGCCGACCGGATCGTGACGCAGGCGGCGGCGGCTTGCCGTCATTGCGGCTCGGCCCTCAGCCTTGGCGAGGCGCGAGGCCTCGAGCGGCGCCAGGTGTTCGATCTGCCAGAGCGGCTGATCGAGGTGACCGAGCATCGGGGCCTGGTTTACGCCTGCGCCGAGTGCGGCGGAGCGACCCGGGCGGCGTTTCCCGAAGGAGTGGGGAGACCCGCCCAATATGGCGGGCGGGTCCGCGCCGCCGCCGTCTATCTCCACGCGCAGCATTTGATTCCCGAGGCCCGCGCGGCCGAGGCGCTTGCCGAGCTGATTGGCGCGGAAAGCCTTTGCGGGGCGAGCGTGGCGGAATGGACGCGGGGAAAAGCGGGGGCGCTGGCGCCGGTCACGAAGCGGATCGGCGCGCTCGTGTGCGCCGCGCGCGTGCGACCTGGGCGCAGGCCATGACCGATTGTCTCCGCGACGCCTGCAAGGCGGTCGCAGAAGCCCGCGCCAACGGCAAAACCGCGCTCTCCCCCGCGGCGCTCGAAGCCTTCCACGCCCGCTACTGGGAGGCCCTGCGCCAAGGCCTCGCCTGGCGTCGCAGCCTTCCCCGCCTCGAAAAAGGGGGCGCCAAAAGCGGCCGCACGAAGCGCAGGGCCGGAGACAATCTGCTGCTTCGCCTGCACAGATTCAAAGACGACGCGCTGCGCTTCCTGGTGGACTTCGAAGTTCCCTTCACCAACAATCTGGCCGAACAGGCGCTCCGGATGATGAAGGTGAAAATGAAAATCTCCGGCGGCTTCCGCACCCCCGAGGGCGCTCAGGCTTTCGCAGCCCTCCGCTCCGTCATCGCAACCGCACGAAAACAGGGCCTGAACATCCTCAAAGCCCTCGCCGCAGAGCCCCAAACCCTGGCCAGCGCCATCTCACCCTGATCACCCCGGCTGGGTAGTTACTAAAAAATTCTTTTCCCGTCTCCCCCGGCGTGCAAGACATCCCAGATGGCCCAGCCCGCGCTCCATCGATCCGTGACGCTCCTCAAGGAGGCGGCTCTCGTTTTTTGACCAAAGCGACATATAGCACAAGCTTCTGCTTTACGCAAGCAAAATGCGCGGAAACGCCAATCCGGCCGATCGCGAAACTTCCAGGCGAAACTCGTCGTGCTCTGGGTTTTCTCGCCGCGCCGGAGCATTATCTTTTCCCTCATTGGTCCCATCGCTCGGAGACGCGCCATGATCGCCATGCCTGAACCCGATCGCGTCGTCCTTGGCCGCCGCGCCGAGATTGTCGACGCTCTCCGGCGCCTCGTCCCGGGCGAGGGCGTCATCGGGCATGAGAACGAATTGCGCGCCTTCGAAAGCGACGGGCTTACCGCTTATCGGCAGCCGCCGATGGTCGCCGTGCTTCCGGAGACGACGGCGCAAGTCGTCGAGGTCATGCGCTATTGCTTGGCGAACACGATCAAGGTCGTCCCACGCGGCGCCGGAACGTCGCTTTCGGGCGGCGCGTTGCCGCTCGCCGACGGCGTCCTTCTCGGCATGGGCAAGTTCAACAAGATCCTCGACATCGATGTGGCCAACCGCTGCGTCGTCGCCCAGCCCGGCGTCACCAATCTCGGCATCACCCACGCCGTGCAGGGTCTGGGGCTCTATTATGCGCCCGATCCGTCGAGCCAGATCGCCTGCACGATCGGGGGAAACGTCGCCGAGAATTCGGGCGGCGTTCACTGCCTCAAATACGGGCTCACCACCAACAACGTCATCGGCGTCGAAATGGTCACGATCGAGGGCGAAATCGTGCGGCTCGGCGGCAAGCATTTCGATGCGCAAGGCTATGACCTGCTGGGCGTGATGGTCGGCTCCGAAGGCATGCTCGGCGTCGTCACCGAGGTCACGGTCCGCGTCCTGCCGAAGCCTCCGGGCGCGCGCGCCGTTCTGATCGGCTTCGCCACGGTGGAGGGGGCCGGCGACTGCGTCGCCGACGTGATCGGCGGGGGGATTATTCCCGGCGGAATGGAAATCATGGATCGGCCGGCGGTCGCCGCAGCCGAAGCCTTCGTCCATGCCGGCTATCCGCTCGACTGCGAAGCATTGCTGATCGTCGAGCTCGACGGCTGCGACGCCGAAGTGGATCATCTGATCGCCGAGGTCGAGGCCATCGCCGAGCGGCATGGGGCGACGAGTTGCCGAACGAGTCAATCCGAAGCGGAGCGCCTGTTGTTCTGGGCCGGACGGAAGGCGGCTTTCCCGGCGGTTGGACGAATCTCGCCGGACTATTACTGCATGGATGGAACGATCCCGCGCCGGGAGATCGGCCGCGTTCTTCAGCAGATGAAACAGATGGAGGCGCGCTTCGGGTTGCGCGTGGCCAACGTCTTCCACGCCGGAGACGGCAACCTTCATCCGCTGATCCTTTACGACGCCAACAAGCCCGGGGAACTCGACAGGGCGGAGGAGTTTGGCTCGGAAATCCTCAGGCTCTGCGTCCACGTCGGCGGCGTTCTGACCGGCGAGCATGGGGTCGGCGTCGAGAAGCGCGATCTCATGGACACGATGTTCAACGAGATCGACCTCAATCAGCAGATGCGGCTCAAATGCGCCTTCGATTCGGAAAGCCTGCTCAATCCGGGCAAAGTGTTTCCACAGCTCTGCCGTTGCGCTGAACTTGGCCGCATGCACGTCCATGCGGGCAAGGTCGCATTTCCCGATCTTCCGCGCTTCTGAGACGATCGAGACGTGTCGCTCTTGCAGCCGTCAGACGCCAAGCAAACGGCCGAGGCGGTCGCGTGGGTTGCTGCAGAGGGTGATTCGCTCGAAATTGTCGCGGGCGGCACCAAGCGCGCGCTCGGCCGTCCGATGAAAACGGATCACGTTCTTGACGTTTCGCGGCTTGCAGGAATTGTTGACTACGAGGCCGCCGAACTGGTCTTGACCGCGCGCCCGGGCGAGCCGCTTGCCTCGATCAACGCCGAGCTTGCGAAAAAACGGCAGATGCTGGCTTTCGAACCGCCCGACTGGCGCGCGCTTCTCGGCGCTGAGGGCGAGCAAACGCTGGGCGGCGTGATCGCCTGCAATCTGGCCGGATCGCGGCGCGTGCGCGCAGGATCGGCGCGAGACTACGTCCTTGGCTTTTCCGCCGTGAACGGCTTCGGCGAAATCTGGAAGGCCGGCGGCAAGGTCGTCAAGAACGTCACCGGCTACGACATGTGCAAACTGCAGGCGGGCGCCTATGGCACATTGTCGGCGCTCACTGAGCTCAGTCTCAAAGTCATGCCGAAGCCTGAGACGGCGTGCACCATCGTGCTGCACGGTCTTGCGGATGAAATCGCAATCCCCGAGTTGGCGAATGCGCTGAACTCTCCCTTCGAGGTCTCGGGCGCGGCGCATTTACCCCCCTTCGCAGCGCGCCGTTCGAAGATCGGCGCGGTGGCGGCGGGGCTCGGCGCGGCGACGGCTTTGCGTCTGGAAGGCCCGCGGCCCTCGGTCGTCTATCGCGCCGGCGCGCTCGAAGCGCTGGTCGGGCGCGGCGCGCGTCTCGACGACGCGGAGACTGAAGCCTTCTGGTCCGAGATCGGCGCTATTCAGCCGCTGCTCTCACAAGGCTCTCGCATCGTTTGGCGGCTCTGTCCGACGCCGAGCCATGCGCCAACGGTCGCGCATTCGATTCGCTCGACGCTGGCGTCGGCGGAATTTTTCTTCGATTGGGGCGGCGGACTGATCTGGCTCTGCCTCGATCCCCTGGAAGCGGGACCCGACGCTGGCGCCGGCATCGTTCGTCCTGTGGTGAAATTTGCGGGCGGACACGCCACGCTGGTCGTTGCGCCGGAAACTGTTCGCGCCTCAGTGCCGGTATTCGAGCCCTTGAGCGCGGGGCTCGCGCAGCTGACCGCGCGCGTGAAAAGCGGGTTTGACCCTCGCGGCGTCCTCAATCCCGGACGCATGCAGGAAGGTCCCTGATGCAGACGAATTTCACTGTCGCGCAACTCGCCGACCCGGACACCAACGTCTCCGAAAAGATCTTGCGCGCCTGCGTGCATTGCGGCTTCTGCACCGCGACCTGCCCGACCTATGTCCTGCTTGGCGACGAGCTCGACAGCCCGAGGGGGCGCATCTACCTGATCAAGGACATGCTGGAGAACGATCGCCCGGCCACGGCCGAGGTGGTCAAGCATATCGACCGCTGCCTCTCGTGCCTCTCGTGCATGACGACGTGCCCGTCCGGCGTGAACTACATGCATCTTGTCGACCATGCCCGGCGTCACATCGAGAAGACCTTCAGGCGCCCCTGGTTCGACCAAATGTTGCGGCGCGTCTTCGGGACCGTGCTGCCAAGGCCAGGCCTGTTTCGCGCGGCGATGTGGGCCGGCCGCCTAGGCGCCCCATTCGCCGGGCTTCTGCCGGCGCAGTTGAAAGCGGCGCTCGCGCTGGTTCCCTCGAGGCTGCCGAGCGCTTCACCTGCCGACAAGCCGCAGGTGTTCAAGAGCGAGGGTCAGCGGACCCGTCGCGTCGCGCTCCTTAATGGTTGCGCGCAACAGGTTCTCGCGCCCCAGATCAACGAGGCGACGATCCGGCTTTTGACCCGCCACGGCTGCGAAGTTGTCGTCGCCAATGGCGCGGGCTGCTGCGGCGCGCTGACCCACCACCTTGGGCAGGACGCGCAGACTTACGCCCGCGCCAACATCCTGGCCTGGACGAAAGAGATCGCCAACGGCGGACTCGATGCGATCGTCATCAACGCATCGGGATGCGGCACGACGGTCAAGGACTATGGCTTCATGTTTCGCAACGATCCGGAACTCGCGGAGCCCGCTCGGATCGTATCCTCGATCACGCGAGACGTCACGGAGCTCATGAGCGAGATCGGACTGCAAGCGCACGTCAATCCGACAGGGCAGCGCGTCGCCTATCACAGCGCCTGCTCGCTGCAGCATGGGCAGCAGGTGCGCGATCAGCCGAAGCAGCTGCTGAAAGAAGCAGGGTTCATCGTGCTCGACCCGCCCGAAGGGCACCTGTGCTGCGGCTCGGCCGGCACCTACAATTTGCTGCAGCCGGAGATCGCCCGCAGGCTGCGCGACCGCAAGGTCGCGAACATTGGCGCGACCTCGCCTGACCTCATCGCCGCCGGCAACATCGGTTGCCTGACTCAGATCGCCAGCGGAACCACAGTGCCCGTTGTCCACACGGTCGAACTTCTCGATTGGGCGACCGGGGGGCCGCGGCCCAAGGCGAGCGTCGCTTAGCTCGACCGAGTCTAGTCGCCGTGACCACCACTCTATGCGCTCGTCAGTTGGGGCTGGCGCTGCGCCTCCTGCATGGCTCGCAAATTCGCCTGTCTCATCCGCTCGGCCTCCTCGTCGAACAGGAAGGTCAGAAACACATAGCGGCGCCCGCGCGTGACGCGCGACACCTCATGGAGAATCGAAGCAGAGAACACGACCGCAGTTCCGGGCGCGGCCTTGAAGGTTCGCGGGCTGTACTCGGGAAACGAAATCTCGCCACCCTCGAAATCCGCATTGAGATTGATTGAGACCGCGAACCGGCGATGCGCGATTGCGATCCCGGTGTCGTCGCGATGGGGACCGAAATGGCCGCCGGTCTCGAAATCGTAGCGCGCGACGAGGTCACGCTCGATCCGGGTCGGGCGCATCTGAAACGCCTTCCTGATCTCCGGGCAGATCCTCCGTCCGATGCGCGCCCTGAGATTGGCGATGAGCCCAGCGTCGGTCAGATGGAAATCGCGGCGGCTTTTCCAGCTGTTGTCGAAATTCTCGACGGATCGCCCGCCTTGATCCTGCATAAATCCGCTGTCCTTCCCGCCGCTGTCCTCGAAGCAGTCGACGAGATGGGCGCAGAGTTCAGGCTCGAAAACATGCGCCAGGGTGAGAATCGGCGCTGGCGACGAAGCCTCCCTCGGCGGCAGCGAGCGACTTCGAGACGCGCCAGCACCCGATCGGCCTGGTCCAATGGGGCGACATCGATGACCCGCAGCATCGGGTCGAGGATGACCCAGGATCGGTCGGCGCCGAAGGCCCGCGCCATGTCGTCGCCGTCCCACAGGAACACAATCGAGGGAAATCGAGCCTCGAGCGCCATGTCCGGCGCCGCGCCGAATTCGGCGACGACGGCGAAGAACGCGGCCTCGCCATCGTCGACCAGACGCCGGTTGCGCCGAGATCGCTGGCAAGCGCGGCCTCCGCCGCCGGGTCCGCCGCTGATCCGAGGAAGGCGAGCGCGATGGCGCGGCCGGGAAAGGGATCGAAAGCCAACCGATGGCGCCCCGTATTGAGGAGGAAGGCGCTATCGCCCAGCTGGACGCCTGCCTTTGAGAGCAAAGTCGAGTTGTTCGGACATCGATTTTCCGTCGACAGCGGCCCCGCTCGCCACGAGCCGGCGCCGGCGGACGCTAGGAGAAAAAGCTTAATCCATGTGGAGAATTGGCGGTCAGTTCTTATGAATCGATCGCGCTCGCGCGCCGGTTTTCTGGTCCCCGAATTCGCTGAGGTTAACGCATCGTTAAGCCCTTGGACTTAATCGTGCTTTAACCTTGCGTCGGCGCGCAATGTTGGGGAATCGGCGGGCGATGAAGCCACTCGCGGTCATGGACTTCAGACCGGCGGACCGAGCGGGCGGCGCTCCTCGGTCGCGAATCACGGCCGTACGGGTTCGCCCGGCGGCCGCGCGCTCCAAACTATCGCCCTCCCGCTTCCCAAGCGTTCCCAGAAAATAACGCAAAAAACTCAAGGGGCGACTCGTACGCCATCCCGTCGGGAATTCTTAAACCGAATATTTACTATAAGGCCCACAACTTCGCGCCGGGGCCTCTTCGCCCCGAGTTGTCGCGGCAGGAACCGCGCCGACCTTCTCTCCGCAGGACGGCGGGCGATGAAGGCGAACGCGTCAGTCTCTCAGTCAACGCCCGGCCGAGCCCGACGGCGACGCCGTCCGTTCGGGAACGGGCTGCCCAGACTGCTCCTTCGGCGAAGACGCTGGGCGCCCTGACGCCGGAGGACCGGTCGTGCGAAGGTTGACCGCAAGGCTCGGGTGGGGACAGGTCGCGCGGCGGCCGCTGGTCCCGGTTACGACGCCCGACGCACGTGCGCCCAAGGTGCTGCTGCGCGCCGAACGAGCGGCGAAGGCGTCGTTGAGATGGCGCGTGCGGCTCGACCGTCCGCGCCACACAGGCTCGATATCGCGCTGACGCTCTTCGTTCTCCTCGGCGCGGCGCTTCTGGGCGCAGAGCGGGGCGGACAGCTCGACGGGGTCGTGGCGCAAACGAACCACGCCGGCGATTGGCTCGCGCGGTCGCTCGGCCTTGGCGTCGCTGTGGTGACGGTCTCCGGCGCCACCCACATGAGCGAGGCCAGGATCCTCGCGATCGCAGGCATCGATGCGAGCCGATCGCTGCCGTTTTTCGACGTTGTCG
>CAWDKC010000053.1:0-115297 GCA_963802615.1 uncultured Alphaproteobacteria bacterium | reverse complement strand
GTTTCTTCAGCCCGTCCAGGTCACCGTAGCCGATCCGGTGCGCATCAGCGTCCGGATCCAGGACAAGCGTGATTGAGATCTCGTCCACCCTGCGTAGGCATCCCCCAAGCGCAGTCGCAACTTCCTTTGAAACTGCCGGAGCGACAAAGACGATGCGTCGCTTTACGGCAGCGATCCATTCGATCAATAGCCGATCGTCAACAGCGATGAATGTGCTCATCGAGAAGGCCCCCAGCCTCGCGCTGAACCCGACGCTTATTCGCTCTCCAGCGCATCCAGCCGCAGCGCGAAAGCCTCCGGCGCGATCAGCGGCGTGAGATGGTCGGCGGGGCCGAAGTCGCGCGCGTCGCGATAGCCGTCCGCCGCGGGCTCTCGGAACATCCGCGCCGTCAGTCGAACGGCGTCGATGACCCAGAGCTCGCGAATGCCGAAACTGGCGTAGAGCGCCGCCTTGCGGCCGATATCGTAGCGGAGAGAGGAGTTGGCGATCTCGACAACGAGCAGCACATTTGCGCCCGACAGTCCTCGGAGGCCGCTGGTCCGCGGATAGACGACGACGTCGGGCTCCAGATAGGTGTCTTCGCTGAGGCGGAAAGTCGTCTCGGGCGTCAATTCGATTTCGGCGGGGGCCGCTCCGAACCATCGGCGGAGCAAGGCGGTTTTGACGACCTCATGTTGGCTTCCCTTCGGCGACATCGGAACCAGTTCCCCGCCGATCAGTTCGACCCGCTCGTCCTCTTCCATCACCCCTGCGGCGACCATCGCCTCCACTTCGGTGACCGTGAAGCGCCGGCGCGGCAGACCCTCGGCGGCTGACGTGACCCGCACGGCCGATCCCATGGCTCTTAACGCTCCTCATTCATCGACGACAAAGACCCCTCTCGCGTGATCAGTCTAGCACAAGTGCAAAAGCGCGTCTTATAGGCCCGGCCGGAGCCGGCGCTTCCGCTTGACTGCCCGCGCGGACGGTTCCACGATTGCGCACCATGAAAACCGCGCCGCGTAAATTCGAGCTGACCGCGGACATCCTGCTCCGGGCCTATTCGATCGGCGTCTTTCCGATGGCCGAAAGCCGCGACGCCAAGGACTTGTTTTGGGTCGAGCCGCAGGAGCGCGGACTCTTTCCCCTCGATGGCCTCATCGTCTCGCGCAGCCTCGCCAGGACGGTGCGGTCGGATCGATTTCGGGTGGTCGCCGACCGCGCGTTCGAAACGGTCGTGCGCGCCTGCGCCGAGCGTGAGAAGACCTGGATCAACGACGAGATCGTGCGGCTCTATGGCGAATTGTTCGCCGCCGGGCATGCCCATTCGGTCGAGGCCTATGAAGGCGAGACGCTGGTCGGCGGTCTTTACGGGGTGAGCCTGCGCGGCGCCTTCTTCGGCGAGAGCATGTTTCATCGCGCCCGCGACGCCTCGAAGGTTGCGCTTGTGCATCTGTTCGCGCGCCTTAGGGCCGGCGGTTTCCGGTTGCTCGACGCGCAATTTCTGACAGAGCATTTGGCGAGCCTCGGCGCGGTCGAGATTGCGCGCGAGACGTTCAGGCTCCGGCTTGCCGAGGCGCTGGACATTGAGGCTCATTTCAACGCGTGGCCAGCCGAGATGGCGATGAGCGGCGCCGAGGCGCTTCAGCGCGCTCTCCGCGACGGCATGGAAGTTGCGACGCTCGATCCACCAAGGCGGAGCGTCGTTCAGGCCTGACGGCGCCAGGCGATCAAGGGTTTGGGCAGGCGGCATGGCGGCGTTCGATGAGATGGGAATTGCCTCGGGCGAGACCAGGCCGCTCTACCGCCAGGTCGCCCGCTGGCTCGACGAAACTCCGCCCGAATTGCTCGCCTCTCGCCGCGTCCAGGCCGAATTCATGTTCCGGCGCATCGGCATCACCTTCGGCGTCTATGGCGACAAGGACGCCGCCGAACGGCTGATCCCGTTCGACATCGTTCCGCGTCTCCTCTCGCGGGCCGAATGGCGAAAGCTCGAGGCCGGCCTCACACAACGCGCGCAGGCCCTCAACCTGTTCCTCAAGGATATCTACGGACAGCGCGCCATTCTCAAGGAATTGATCATCCCGCCCGAATTGATTGTGCGCAATCCATACTATCGGCCGGAGATGATCGGCCAGCGCGCGCCCCACGACATCTGGGTGCATATTGCCGGGATCGACATCGTGCGGGTCGACGCTGACGAATTTTACGTCCTCGAAGACAACGCGCGCACGCCGTCGGGCGTTTCCTACATGCTGGAAAACCGCGAAGTGACGATGCGGCTCCTGCCCGACCTGTTCGCGCGCCACAGCGTCGCGCCGGTGGATGATTATCCCGATCAGTTGCTCGCCTGCCTGCGCTCGGTCGCGCCGCGGCAAAATGGCGGCGAGGCGTCGATCGTGATCCTGACCCCGGGCGCGTTCAATTCAGCCTATTACGAGCACTCGTTCCTCGCCGACAAGCTCGGAGTGGAGCTGGTCGAGGGCCGCGACCTGTTCGTCGAGGACGATCAGGTGTTCATGCGCACCACGCTCGGGCCGCGCCGGGTCGATGTCATCTATCGGCGGGTCGACGACGATTTTCTCGATCCCTTGGTCTTCAATCCGGCCTCCGTCTTGGGCGTGCCCGGACTTGTGGGCGCCTATTTGGCCGGCAATGTGACGATCGCCAATGCAATCGGAACCGGAATCGCCGACGACAAGGCGATTTACTGCTATATGCCGGAGCTGATCCGCTTCTATCTTTCCGAGGAGCCGCTGCTCAAGAATGTGCCGACTTACCGCTGCCGAGAGCCCGGCGCGCTCAAATATGTGATGGAGCGGCTCGATCAGCTGGTGGTCAAGGAGGTCAACGGGTCGGGTGGCTACGGCATGCTGGTCGGCCCGCACGCGAGCGCCGCGCAGCGCGAGCAGTTCGGCGCCAAGATCATGGCCGATCCCAACAACTACATCGCCCAACCCACCCTGGCGCTGTCGACCTGTCCGGCCTCGTTCGAGAACGGCGTGTCGCCGCGTCACGTGGACTTGCGCCCGTTCGTCCTTTCAGGCGCGGACGGGGTGCGCATCGTGCCCGGCGGCCTCACCCGCGTCGCACTGAAGGAGGGATCGCTGGTCGTCAACTCGAGCCAGGGCGGCGGCACCAAGGACACCTGGATCGTCGACGATCCAGAAGACTGGGCCTGACCTCCATGCTCGCGCGCACCGCCGACAATCTGTTCTGGCTCGCCCGCTCAATGGAGCGGGCCGACTACATCGCCCGCACCATCGAGGCGACGCTGAGGCTCGAATATCTCCCGAAGACCGACAGCGAGCAGGTCGGCGAGTGGGAGGGCGCGCTCAACGCCGCCGGCGCCTATGTGAGCTTCGTGGAAAAGCACGGCGAGCTTAGCGAAGAGGCCGCCCTTGAATTCCTGACTTTCGACCTCGACAACGCCTCCTCGATCCGCAATTGCCTGGAGAACGCGCGCGCCGCGGGGCGCGCCGTGCGCACCGCGCTCACCGCCGAAACTTGGACGGCGATCAACGATGCGTGGCTCGAATTGAAACGGTTCGAGACCAGCCGGCGCGTCGACCGCGCGCTTGGCCGCGAGGAGTTGATGCGCTTTCTTGACTATGTGAAGAAGGCCTCGCTCGATTTCGACGGCGCGTGCTACCGAACGATGCTTCGCAACGAAGCCTATTGGTTCAACCGGCTCGGCGTCTTCGTCGAACGGGCCGACAACACGGCGCGCTTGCTCGACGTGAAATATCATTTGCTTCTGCCCTCGACGGAAACTGTGGGCGGCCCGCTCGACTATTTCCAGTGGGTGGCGATCCTGCGCGCGGTTTCGGCGGCCACCGCCTACCACTGGGTCTACCGCGATCGGGTGAAGCCGTGGCTGATCGCCGACCTCTTGATCCTGAAGCAGGCGATGCCGCGCTCGCTCATCGCCTGCTACGAGAGCATCGACCGCGCGCTCGACGCGCTTGCCCGCGATGACGGACGCAGCGGTCTCGCCCAGCGGCAGGCTCGGGCGATGTACTCCAGGCTCGAGCGTTCGAGCATGACCGAAATTTTCCAGGGCGGATTGCACGAGTTCATCACCGGGTTCATCGAGGACAATGCGCGCCTCTCGAGCACAATCTCCGATCAATATCTCTTCAACTAGAAGGCGGCGCGGATCCAATCATGCGGATCAGGGTTTCGCATCAGATCGTCCACCGCTTCGACCCGCCGGCCCGCACGGTCAATCAGATCCTCAGGCTGACGCCGCTTTCCTTCGACAGCCAGTATGTGCTGCGCTGGCGGGTCAATATCGACGCCGACGGCGCGTTGCGCGAGACGGAGGACGCGCATGGCAACGTCGTCACATCCTACTCCCACTACGGACCGATCGAGCGGGTGACGATATCGGCTTTGGGCGAGGTCGAGACGAGCGACGGCGCGGGCGTCGTACGGGGCGTGGCGGAAAGGCTGCCGCCGGAGATGTACCTGCGCGACAGCCCGCTCGCCCATGTCAACGGAGCCCTGCGCGCCTTCGCCGCCGAGGCGACCGAGGGCTGCGCCGACGCGCTCGATTCGATGCACCGGCTGATGGGCGCGCTGCATCAGGCCTTGCCCCATCATCCCGACGAGAAGGACGCCGCAGGCTCGGCGATCGAAGCCTTCGCGCTCAGGCGCGGACGAGCGCGCGATTTCGCCCATGTCTTCATCGCCTGCGCGCGCTGGCGCGGGATCCCGGCGCGCTTCGTCGCCGGCTATCGCGTCGGCGATGAGTTAGGGCAGGCGGGCGCGCATGAATGGGCCGAGGCCCACATTCCAGCCTTCGGCTGGATCGGGTTCGATGCGACCACGCCCATCTGCCCCGACGACCGCTATCTCCGCGTCGCCGTCGGCTTCGACGCCCAGGACGGCGCGATGATCCGCTCAGCCCATAGCGGGGGCGAGGAAAAGGTCGAAGCCGCCGTCCTGGTCGAGCAGGCGGGGGCGCAGAGCCAGGCGTGAGCCGGGGAGATCCGTTGCGAAACGGAACCCTGTTCGCCATTGTTCGCGCACGACCGACGCCGGCGCGTTTGGTTGATTTATCAATTACGCAACGGTATTAAGGACAACAGCCTAAGCTTCGGGCCCAGACGGCTAGGGGGAGGTTCGGGAGGGTTGGATCGCGGCGGCGCCATTTCGGTCCTCGCTCCCGGAGGCAAACGCGTGAATCCCTTGGCCAGAACCCTGATCGTGGCCCTGCTGACCTTCGTGAGCGGACTGCTCGGCTTCCTCCTCCAATGGCTGTTGCCGGTTCAGGACGTCGTCGACGCGAAGGGCATGATCGGCTCGGTCATCGGTCTCATCGCCTTGCTGCTGGCTCTGGTGCTCGGCCTGCTCGTGTGGGCGAGCTATGGCGTCTACACCAACCAGAACGCGGAATCGCAGTCGCTGGGGCCGCTGATTCTGAGACTCGACTTCGCCCTCGAGCAATACGGGCAGGAAGCGGATCGCGGACGCGACTTGCTGCGGGGGGCGGTCGTGCGCGCGCGCGATCGTTTCTGGGGCGGTCGGGCGGTCGGCGTCACGCCTTATGCGCAATTGCGCGCGGACCTGCATGACATCATGGGATTCTTCGCCACGCTCGATCCAACCACGGACCAACAGAAGCAGCTGATCACCACCGCCCTGCCCAATTTCATCCAGGTGATGGAAACGACCTTGCTGATGACCCGTCAGCTGGCGAATCCGGCGCCAAAGCTTCTCCTGTTTGTGGTCATCGGATGGGCGGCGCTATTGTTCATGAGCCTGGGATTGCTAAGCACGTTCAACGTGCTCAGCGTCGTCATCGAGGCGCTTGGCTCGATCGTGGTCGCCAGCGCGGTCTACATGATTCTCGAGTTCAGCCAGCCCTATTCGGGGCTGTTCCGCATTTCGCCGGTCGGCGTCGACGATTTGATCGCCATGCTTGGCCGTTGAAGGCGCAGCGCCGATCGCCTACGACAGTGTTTCGAGCCGGCAGAGACTGGCCGCCAGAGCGGAGGTTGACGCATGTATCCAGGGCTGCGCGCCAGGACACACCCCGACCAGCCGGCGATCATCATGGCGGAGTCCGGCGAGACCGTCACGTATCGCGAACTCGAAGCGCGCAGCAATCGGCTCGCGCATCTTTTGCGAAGCCTCGGGCTTAAGCGGCTCGATCACTATGCGATCTTCATGGAGAACCACCCGCGGTTCGTCGAGTGCTGCGCCGCGGGCGAGCGATCGGGCCTCTACTACACCGCTATCAATTCGTTTCTGACGGCGGCCGAACTCGCCTACATCGTCAACAACAGCCTCTCCAGGGTGCTCATCACCTCGCAGGCGAAGCGCGACGTCGCTCTGGCGGCGCTCGCCGATTGTCCTGCGGTCGAACTCTGTCTCATCGTCGATGGGCCGGGCGACGGGTCGCGCGTGCGCAATCTCAGCGATGCGACCGCTGAGTTTCCCTTGACCCCGATCGCCGACGAGGCGCTCGGCGCGGCGATGCTCTATTCATCGGGCACGACCGGCAGGCCGAAAGGCGTGCTGCGTCCGCTGCCCGATCAGCCGCCGGCGCAAATGTTGAATGTCCTTGCCGCGCTTTCGAAAATGTTGCGGTTTCGCGACGGCCAGATCTACCTCTCGCCCGCGCCGCTCTACCATTCCGCGCCATTGGCCGCCGTCAGCGGCACAATCAGGCGCGGCGGGACGGCCATCATCATGGAGCGATTCGACCCGGAACGATTCCTGGAGTTCGTCGAGAAACATCGCGTCACCCACACCCAGCTCGTGCCGACCATGTTCTCGCGGATGCTGAAGCTGCCCGAAGACGCGCGCCGGGCTTATGATCTTTCCTCGCTCGAGGTCGCCATCCACGCCGCCGCGCCCTGTCCCGATCCCGGTCAAGCAGGCGATGATCGACTGGTGGGGACCGATCATCCTTGAATATTACGGGGCGACCGAAGGGCTCGGCTTCACCTTGTGCGACAGCGCCGAATGGCTCGCGCATCCGGGCACGATCGGCAAGGCGGTTTTCGGCGAGCTTCATGTGCTCGACGAAGCCATGGGCGAGGTTTCGACCGGCGCGACCGGCAAGCTCTGGTTCAAGACCCCCTCGCCGTTCGAATATTTCAACGATCCGGTAAAAACGGCTGAAGCGAACTCGCCCGACCGCGCGATGAGCACCGTCGGCGACATCGGCTACGTCGACGAGGAGGGCTATGTCTACCTGACTGACCGCGCAGCCTTCATGATCATCTCCGGCGGCGTCAACATCTATCCGCAGGAGTGCGAGAACCTGCTCGTCACCCATCCCAAGGTCGCCGATTCCGCAGTGTTCGGCGTGCCGAACGAGGAGATGGGCGAGGAAGTGAAGGCGGTCGTGCAACTCATGCCGGGCTTCGCGCCGCAGCCTGAGATCGAGGCCGAGCTGATCGCATTCTGCCGCGACCATCTCGCCCACCAGAAATGCCCGCGCTCGATCGATTTCGTAACCGAGCTCCCGCGCCTGCCGACCGGCAAGCTCTACAAGGCGCCGTTGCGCGAACGCTATTGGACGGGGCGCCAGGGCCGCATCGTGTGAACGGCGCCGGGGCGCCGACGCTCGCTAGCCGGCGCTCGGGGCGAACGCTGCTTTGACTTGGCCGAGCGCTTCGTCGATCGTCTTCTCGGCTTTCTTTGCAAGAACGTTGGCCAGGAACGGCCCGCCAAGCCAGTCGGCGCCGAACATCGCCGACCTGGCGAGCAGTCCCGTGTCGAGGCCGAGGTCGTGCGTCACCCGGCGGAGATCGACGTCGATCAGCGTCGCGATCACCTTCTTGGCTCGCGCGTCCATCTTCGCGGCGAGCGCGGCGCGGTCGACAGCCTCGGGCTTTGGCATGTCCGCCGTCGGGATTTCGATCGGCGCCAGCAGCCGATCGACCAGCGGGATGATCGGGAAAGCCGAACGTTGTCTTCTTACCCCCCCACGTCTCGGCGAATTTTTTCTTGCCGAGGTTCTTGTCGGCGCCCGCGCTCAGGGTCGCCGTCTCTTTGTCGGCGTCGCGCACATGCCAGCGATCCCCGTTGATGGCGACTCCCTTGAACAGGCGGTCGTTGGTCTGAGGTAGTCCGAAATTCCAGCGCAGGAAGGCCTGGGCGTTGCGCCGGCCAAGGAGATAATCGTGCCGCCGGAACGACTCATGCAGAAAGCCCCCGAAGCCGCCGAGGACGCCGCTTGCGATCGGAAACTGTTTGGCGGCTTCCGAGCCGTTGCCCTGCCGGGTCGGCGAGATCATAAAGCGCGAAAAGCACGTGTCGCTGGCCGCGAGCTGCAATTCTTCAGGCTTGAATCGCGCCTGGTCGATAAGCGCGGACAGCAGGCGCTGCAGCATATGCACGAGCAGATCGTTGTCGTCCTTCGGTGGAGCCACGGCGAAATTCGGGAACGGCGCAATCAAGAGAACCGCTTTGTCGGCGCCGTCGCCGCTGCGCTCGTTCTGAGCTACAGGGCTGCCTGAGAGATATCGCCGCGCCAGTTCAAGCGGGGCATTGTCGATGACGCCTCCATCCACCGAGACGAATGCATAGGGCGACACGTCGTCGAAGCATGCGTCGGGCGCGACCGGGCAGTACTTGCCAGTCTTCGGGTCTTCATAGCCAAAGCTTTGCGCTTCCCCATAGAACGTTGTGTTGGGCCGCTCGATGAGTCGAGGAGCGAGGCCGACCGGAAAGGCGCCGGTCGCCAACGCCGTCTTGCGGTAAACGTCCCATTCCTTCTGGGCGAGGTTCGTGACGTCGAGCGGCGTTGTTCCCGGCGCAGCGGCCGGCTTCCTGCCGACCGTGAAGTCGAAATAATCGCCATGGTTGAGCATGCCATAGGTTTCGTCCGTGTCGCTGCCGAACAGCTGAAACGAATAAGGCGCGCCGCGCAGATTGGTCAGCGTCATCCGAACGCGCAGGGAATGATCGTCGCCGCGGCCGATCCAGGCGCGCTCGCGATCGCCGCTCATTGTGAAAGCATCGTCGACGATCTTGTCGAGCACGTCGCAGCACAGAACCGATTTGAGTCCCCGAATTCCAGGGGCGTCGAGGTCGGATGTCTCAAGGAGTCCGTCGAGGGAAATGTCGGTGACCCAGCTCGAATAGAGCCGGTTCTGCGCCGGCGGGGGTACGGGCTGGCCTGGCCAGACATGCGCAAGATCATGAAACGCTTCCAGGGCGCAGATCGCCGAGGTCATGCCGCCGGCCGAGGCGCCGGACATGATCGGGACGCGCACGTCGTGGGTGGGGCCGTCCCAACCGGGCTTTTGCTTCTCTTCGTTATAGGCGTCGAGCGCTTCGAACAGGAAATCGAGGACGCCGGCGGTGTAAGCGCCTGCGGATATGGCGCCGGCCATGACGAGGCCAAGCTCAAACGTGCGATCTGAGGTCATGAAATCCTCCCGCTGCTTAAATGTCTTCAGTCAAAATCAGCCGCTGACGGCGCGCCAACCTTAATGCCGTCTCGAGCGAAAGGGAACGGGCGCGGGTCTTAGCGGCTCGGGAGCGACTTCGAGATGATCAGGCCGCGTCGCGGGGAAACTGCGTCTGCGCGATGTGGGTGTAGGTGTGCCCTCGCGCCAGAAGCTCGCCGTGGCGCCCGCGCTCGACGACGCGGCCGCGGTCGAGGACGCAGATTTCGTCGGCTTGCGCCACCGTCGACAGCCGGTGGGCGATGACGATCGTCGTGCGCCCTTCGCATAAGGTTCGCAGCGCCTTCTGGATTGCCTGCTCGGATTCGGAATCGAGCGCCGAGGTGGCCTCGTCCAAGAGGATGATCGGCGCGTCCTTGAGAAAGGCGCGGGCGATGGCGATGCGCTGGCGCTGCCCCCCGGACAATTGCATGCCGTGCTCGCCACACGGCGAATCGTAGCCGCGCTCGAAGCCCAGGATGAAGTCGTGGGCATAGGCCGCCTTGGCGGCGGCGACGATCTCGTCCTCGCTCGCGCCGGGTTTGCCCATCGCTATATTGTCGCGCACCGAACCCTTGAACAGGAAGTTCTCCTGGGCGACGTAGCCGATCTGCTGGCGCAGCGAGGGGAGGGCGACGGTCGCGATGTCCTGGCCGTCGCACAGGATCTGCCCCGACCCGGCCTCATAGAGGCGCAGGATGAGGTTCATCACCGTCGACTTTCCCCCGCCCGAGCGGCCGACCAGCGCCGTCGTCTTGCCCGCTTCAGCGACAAAGCTGATGGAATGCAGGACTGGCTCTCCGGGCCGATAGCCGAACACCACGTCGCGAAATTCGATTCTGCCGTTCGTGACCTCAAGCTCGGGCGCCTGGGGCGCGTCCTCCTCGTAGTCGCGCTCGTCGAGGAAGCTGTAGAGCATGCTGACGCCAAACAAAGCCGCCGACAGGTCGACATGCAGTCGCGCCACCCGCTTCATCGGCTCGTAGAGCATGATCACCGAGGTGATGAAGGAGAACAGGCTGCCGGGCGGGTTGCCGCGGAGGATGACCGTATAGCCGCTGTAAAGGACGACGGCGGCTATGGCGAAACCGCCGAGACTCTCCATGATCGGGCTCGTGCGCGAGCTCACCCGCGCGAGCTTGTTCGCGGCCTTCCGGAAGCCCTCGATCGCCTCGCCTTGCCGGGCGCGCATGAAACCCTCGAGCGTGAAGGCCTTGACGATGCGGATGCCCTGCGCGGTCTCCTGCATCGATTCCATCATCTGGGCGGCGCCCTGGAACTCGCTCGCCATGATCTTGCGCACGCGGACGCCGATCTTGCGCACCCCGAACACGGCGAGCGGAACCAGCATCAGCGCCAGGAACGACAGCAGGGGATCCTGCCACACCATGACGATGACGAGCCCGACGATCGTCAGCGCGTCACGAGAAAATGTGGTGATGATAAGGCTGAGCACGCTGCTCGCCGACTGGGCGATGAAGGCCTGACGGGCGATGAATATGGACGAATGAGACTTGCCGTAATAGCTGACCTTCATCCGCAGCATCTGGTCGAACATGCGCCTCTGGACGTTGGCGACAATACTGTTGCCGACCCGCGACATGACGACCTGCTGTCCGTAGGTCGCCAGGCCCTTGACCGTGTAGATGACCACGATCGCGATCGTGATCTCCCAGACCGCCTTGAGATCGCGGCCGACGAAGATTTTGTCGACGATCCGGCCGATGATCCAGGCGGAAATCGAGGTCGTCAGCGCGATGAGGGCCATCATCGCAATCGCGAAGGCGTAGCCCTTCCAGTGCTTGGAGCCCTGGTCGGTCAGCAGCCGACGCAGGACGGAGTTCGAGGGTGAATTGAGAAAGGAGCTCACCCGCTCGCGGACTGTCCGCCACACCGACAATGTCACAGTTCCTCGGCTTTAGTCCGTCACGCGGGTCGACGTTCGACCCGCGTTCATCAGTGCTGTCGGCGAATCCCGCCCGCGCGGCGCTTCCATATCATCGGTGGCGAAATTATGGAAACCATCGGCTGATCGGAGCAGAATCACCCCTTCTTTCCGTCTTTAGCCTGCTCGACGGCCGCATGGTACTTGCGCTTTATCTCTCCAAGGTTAACCGACGGCGGCGGGAAGGCGAGGTCGAGATCGGCCATGGCGTCCGCGATGATCTGCGACACCGCGAGATTGCGGAACCACTTGTGGTTTGACGGAATCACGTACCACGGCGCCTCGTCCGTGCTGGTTGCGTGAATCGCGTCCTCGAACGCGTCAATGTAATCGTCCCACAATTCGCGCTCCGAATAGTCGGATTCGCTGATTTTCCAGTTGCGCGCCGGGTCTTCGAGCCGTTGAGCAAAGCGCGCGAGCTGCTCTTCCTGGCTGATATGGAGGAAGAATTTGAGGATCGTGGTTCCCGACTGCGTCAACAGAGCTTCGAAATCGCAAATATGCTCGTAGCGACGGACGCAGGTCTTCTTGTCGATGAGCTTGTGAACGCGCGTCACCAGCACGTCCTCGTAATGCGAGCGATTGAAGATGACGATCTGGCCGGCTCTCGGCGCATGGGGGTGAATGCGCCAGAGAAAGTCATGCGCGGCTTCGAGCGGAGTCGGCTGCTTGAAGCTGGCGACGTCGACGCCTTGCGGATTGACGCCGCTGAACACGTGCCTGATCGTGCCGTCCTTGCCGCCGGCGTCCATCGCCTGCAAGACGATGAGGACGGAATGTTTGTGCTCGGCGTAGAGCAGGGCCTGCTGGCGGGCGAGATCCTTGAGATAGCGTTCGGTCCCGTCTTTGGCTTTGTCCTCCGATCCTTCCTTGCCGTAATAAGACGGATCAAGTTTGTTCAATCCGGGCTTATGGCCGGGTTTGACGCGGAAACGCTTACGGTAGTCCAAGACTTCCAACCTCCTGCCCGTCGCGGAAACGCTGGCCCCGGCGCCATTGTGATAGGAAAAGGATCGTCAGATCAACTTGCTTCGCGCTGACCCGGCTTGACGCCAACGCCGCCCGGTCCGCCGGGGAGATGCGCGCCGCGTTGACCCCGCCGCGGCGGTTGCGGGCTCGCTCTGACTCAAAGTCCGGCGAGCTCAGCGGCTGCCCGCCGCAAACACGAAGGGGCGGGGTCAGGTCCTCGACCGTGCGCCCTCACCGCGCCGCCTGATCGGCGGGCTGGGCCAAATCCGCGTCGGCGCCGCCAGCCGCCAAATCGTGTTCGCCGCCCGGTTGCTGCACCTTCCGGGCCTCGTCGAGGCATTTGCTCACCGCGTCAGGGAGCGAGCTCGCGAAGGATGTGGCGCCCGCCATTTCTTGCGCCGCCGGATCCCCGAGCAAGGCGTCGTCGGGGTCCCAAAACCCGACCAAGACCGGACACAGCGGGAACCTTTGTCGAATCCGGCGCAACAAGTACCGCATATGCGGCGGATTGCCGCGCAGCTCGGCGTAGGTGACGACGATCATCGCGACGCCGGTCGTATTCAGGGTGTTGATGGTAAACCTCGAGACCTCGCTATTGAGCGCGGCCTGGGCGCCGAGCCCGTGCTTGCGCAGCAGCTGCGCCAGCATCGACGCCACAACCCCGTCAAGCGGGTCGCGGCCGGCGACGCACAGCACGCTGCGTTCGGTGCGCCATACATCGGGGAGATTCGCGCTCTCACGGACCTGCCCCTGAGGCGCGGGCTGCGTTGTCGTCTCGCGTTCCGGTCGGGTGACGCCGGCAACCTCGACGACCGCGGCCTTGGCTTGCTTTTTGGTGAGCGTCGGGTCGACGTCCTCGTGGGGTTCAAGGTCCTGGATCAACCCCAACATCACGTCCTGGACTTTCTCGAGCTGCGCGGGTCGGAGGACGCCGCGTGACAAGTCGTTCGCAACCAGTCTCAGCGCCTTCAACGCGATGTCGTCATAGTAAGAGGAAAGGGCGCGCCCTTTCAGCAGCCCTTCCGCTTGCTCCAGGACTTCGTCAGGATCGCCAGCGAGCAGTCTCTGATAGAGCGTTTCGACCGGCGTCAGGGCAGGGCGATCCCCCAGGAGCACGTCAAAGAACTCGAGGCGCCGGACGTGGCGCCCTAGGACAACCAGGCACAGCGTCAGCGGGGTCGACAGGATCAGGCCGATCGGCCCCCAGATCCAGCTCCAGAAAATGGCGACGATGACAACCGCGGTCGGCGACAGGCCCGTGCTGCTGCCATAGAGCACCGGCTCCAGGATTTGGCCGGTTACGCCCTCGGCGACAATGAAAAGCCCGGCGGTCCACAGCGCCATTGACCAGCCTGGATCGACTGCCGCGGCCAGCGCCACAGGAAGTACCGCGGCGGTAATCGCGCCGACATAAGGAACGAAACGCAAGAGCGCGGCGAGAAGACCCCAAAGGACTGGGCTCGGCAGGCCGATAAAAAACAGACCAACGCCAATCAATAAGCCGAAGCATGCGTTGATCGCGGCCTGAGTCAGGAAATACCGGGTCAGGCGCTGTGTGGCGTCGTCGATCGCGAGGGTGGTCCGATGAAGATCGTTGGAGCCGAAGAGCCGGATGAGCCGATCCCGAAGATCCTCCTGCCGAACGAGAATGAAAATGGTCACGATGAGAACGATCGCCAGCGTCGACAGGGGCGAGAGGATCGGCTCCAGAATCAGTTTGGCCGTCTCGAGATATCCGCTCGACGAATTCTGGACGACGACCGGAATTGGCGCCTGTTCGGGCTCCGTGTCGCCCGGGGATTCAGGCGCAGGTTTCGGCGACTCATGGACCCGCCCCCAACGGCCCGTAACCTGCTTGACGACGCCGTTGACTGCGTTGTGGACCGACTCGAATTTGTTGATCATCGTCGACTGATATTGCGGCGAGTCGGCGACGAGCGATTTGAGCTGGGAGCCAATAATCCCGCCGACCAGCAGGATGACCGCGACCGCCAGCGCCACCGCGACGGCGACGGCGACGACCTTCGGGAATCGAGCGCGCTGCAGCAGCCTGACGATCGGGGCCAAAAAGAACGTCAAAAAAACCGCGAGCGTGATCGGTATGAGCACTTCGCGCGCGAGATAGAGGGCCGACACGACCACAACCCCGGTCGCAAGCCCCAGCAAGGCTTCAGGCTTCGGGGTTTCCGACGCGGGCACTTCCGCCCTTGGCGAACGCGTTAGCCCGAGGTCGTTCTCGGCCATCGATCGCCACCCATCCCTATCGACGGCGTTCGCGACGCGAGCGCACCTGAAAGCTCAAAACCCAAAACATGCGTGTTCGTTCCCAATCAATTCGACGATTGGCGGCCTCCCGATCCGAAGGTCCCGTTGACCGCTGGCCTCGCGCGGAATAGCGGCCCTCCAAGGTTTGCCCGATACGGTCGCCCGAGGCAATTCCAGATGGCCGCCTGGTCGAGTTGGCCCGGACGCCCCGCCAGCCGTAGGATGACGTCGAAATGATTGAGCCTGAGTCTCATTTGGCGGTTCTCGCCCGGATCGCGCGATGAACGTCACCGTCGTCGGCGCCGGCGCGATCGGCGGCCATATCGCAGCCAAGCTCGCCGCGGCGGGCGAGAGCGTGAAGGTCGTGGCGCGCGGCGATCACCTGAAGGCGATCCGCGAACGCGGGCTGAAGCTGAAGGAGAACGGCGAAGAGATCGTCGCGCGCGTCGAGGCGACGGATCGCATCGCCGAGGCCGGCGGCGCGGACCTCATCGTGCTCGCGGTCAAGGCGCATCAATTGGCGCCGATCGCAGCCGACGTCGCCTCGATTGTCGCGCCCTCAACCACGGTCATGACGACGCAGAACGGCATACCCTGGTGGTATTTCTATAAGCACGGGGGGCCGCACGAAGGCGTCCGGCTGGAAAGCGTCGATCCCGGCGGGGTGATCGCGAGCCATCTGCCGATCGACGCCATCGTCGCCGCCATCAGCTACCAGGCGGCGGAGATCGAAAGCCCCGGAATCATCCGGCACATCGAGGGCCATCGCTTGCCGGTCGCCGAAATCGACGGCCAGAAGACCGCGCGCATCGCGGCGCTGTCCGAGCTTTTTACCAAGGCAGGCTTCAAGTCGCCGGCGCTGAGCGACGTGCGCTCCGAAATCTGGATGAAGCTCTGGGGCAATCTGACCTTCAATCCGGTGAGCGCGCTGAGCCATGCGACGCTCGAAGACATCTGCCGCTTCGCCCCGACTCGCGCGCTCGCCGCGGCGATGATGCGGGAAGCGCAGACGACCGGCGAAGCGTTCGGCATCCGCTTCCGTCTCAGCGTCGACAGGCGCATCGCCGGCGCCGAGAGCATCGGCGCGCACAAGACCTCGATGCTGCAGGACATCGAGCACGGCCGCGCGACCGAGATCGACGCTTTGCTCGGCTCGGTCATCGAACTCGCGCGCCTCGCCAATGTCCTAACCCCGCATCTTGACGCAATCTATGCGGTGACCAAGCTTCTGGGCGAGACCGTCGCGCGCAGTCAGAGCGGACTGGCGTTTGCGCGGCGCCAGGGCAGTCGGAGTTGATAAGCACATGAGCGCGGATCGCACTTTGAGAGGCCTCATCGCAGGGGGCGATGACGACGCGGTCGCCATCGCCGCCCATGAGGCGCCGCCGCTGACCTACGGGGCTTTACGCGCGCTGATCGAACGGACCTGCGCAACGCTGAACGATCTTGGAATTGGCCTTGGCGATCGGGTCGCGATCGTTTTGCCGAACGGTCCCGAAATGGCGGCGGCGTTTCTTTGCGTGGCCTCGGCGGCGACGTCAGCGCCGCTCAATCCCGCCTATAAGCAGGACGAGTTCGAGTTCTACCTCGAAGATCTCAAGGCGAAGGCGCTGATCGTCGAGGCGGGGAGCGCGTCGCCCGCTCTGCGCGCAGCCGAGAAGCTTGGCGTCGCGCTCCTGACCCTCACTCCGGAGCCGCAGGTCGGCGCGGGCGCGTTCGAGCTCTCCGGCTCGCCTGTGGACGCGGTCGCTGACCGCGTCGACCGCGCTCGACGAGCGCGACTACAGCCTGCCGGTCCGGACGACGTGGCGCTGATCCTGCACACCTCGGGCACCACCTCGCGGCCGAAGATCGTGCCGCTTCACCATGCCAACATCTGGACCTCGGCCCGCAACATCGCGGCTTCGCTCGAGCTTTCCGAAAACGACCGCGCCCTCAACGTGATGCCTTTGTTCCACATTCATGGGCTGATCGCCGGTCTTTCCGCGCCGCTGTCGCGCGGCGGCGCCGTGTTCTGCACGCCGGGGTTCAACGCGCTGAAATTCTTCGCCGAGATGGAGGAGGCCCAGCCCACCTGGTACACGGCGGTGCCGACCATGCATCAGACGATCCTGACGCGCGCCGGGCGCCACAAGGAGATCATCGCCCGCCACCCGTTGCGCTTCGTGCGCTCGTCCTCGTCGTCGCTGCCGCCGACCGTCATCGGCGAACTCGAGGCGGTGTTTCACTGCCCGGTCATCGAGGCTTACGGGATGACGGAAGCGACGCACCAGATGGCGTCCAATCCGCTCAACGGAATCCGCAAACCCGGATCGGTCGGGCTCGCCGCCGGTCCTGAGATTGCGATCATGGACGAAGCGGGGCGGCTGCTCGGGCCAGGTGAAACCGGCGAAGTCGTCATTCGCGGGCGAGAACGTCACCGCGGCTTACGAGAACAACCCGAAGGCCAACGGCGAAGCGTTCGTCGACGGCTGGTTCCGCACCGGCGATCAGGGAATCATCGACGGCGACGGCTATCTCACGCTCACCGGGCGGCTGAAGGAGATCATCAATCGCGGCGGCGAGAAGATTAGCCCGCGCGAGGTCGACGAAGCTTTGATGGACCATCCCGCCGTTCTGCAGGCAGTGGCGTTCGCGGTGCCGCACCCGATGCTTGGCGAGGACGTCGGCGCGGCGGTGGTCTTACGCGAGGGCCTGACGGCCACCGAGCAGGAGCTTGGCGCGTTCCTCTCCGAACGCCTCGCGGCGTTCAAGACGCCGCGCAAAATCCTGTTCCTTGCCGAAATCCCCAAAGGCGCGACCGGCAAGCTGCAGCGCATCGGGCTCGCGCAGAAGCTCGGATTGGGGTGAGGGCTCTGGGTTCAAAACCCCATCGCCTTGGGCGGGTTTCGACGTAAAGCGACCGTTGCGGATCGCGTCGCATATGTCGCGCTTGGCGGTGTCCGCTCATTCAACGAGCGCGCGCCAGATTGACGGCGTTCAGCGGCGACACTACGATCAAGTAGCGTCTCAATTCGCGGCCGACATGAGCGAAGCGACTCTCGCTCCGGCAAAGCTCTAGGGAGTTAACGCCATGTCCGAGCAGCAAAGGCTCGCTGAGACCATCCCTGCCGACTCAACGCCCTCGAAACGGCCTGCGGACGATCTTGCCGGGCTCTCCCTGCAGCGACGAACGCTGCTTTTCGGCGCCGCAGCGGTTGCGGCGGGCACACTCGCGAGCCAAGCCTCCGCTGCGCCTGAGGCTCCTGACCTGTCGGCGGCTGTGGCTAAATTCCGCGCCACGATTCCCAGTCACTTCGACCGCGAATACGTCAACAACGCGGTGGTCCCGTTCTTCCTTGGCAGCATCTTCGCCGGCGAGCGTCCGATCCTGCCCATGATCGACCTGCCGCTCACCAAACAGGACGCGATCCCCTGGGACTTTTGGGGGATGCTTTACGAAGACTGGAAGCCGACGCCTTCGGACGGCGTGACGGTTTTCCTCGAGGGGCTCGAGAATCGCGGCGACAACAATCTGCGCAAGCGCATCTATTTCACCGGCGTCACGCCCGACCTCTACGCTCCGAAGTACCAGGCCAAGGTCGTCGACTTTTTCGACAAGCTGCTCGACTCGAAGCACGCCGACAGGCCGTTCATGCGCCACTATCTCGACTATTATTGGGATCTCTATTGGGACCTGCATCTCGGCGTGAAGGGCGACGCCGTGCCGGCTCAGGTGCGCGCGATCGGCGAGGCCTTCAACACCGTGCTCGCCTATCGCAATCCCCTGCAGGAGGTCGTGTACGAAAACTACATGACGGTGCGGGCGCTGCGCCCGTTCCTGACGAAATGGATCGACGAAAGGCTCGATGACATCGCGACTGGCCGGATCGCCGACGCCGATAAGACCATCGCCTATTACTGGCTCAAGAACGCAGGCGACGGGAAATATTTCGATAAAAAAGACGTCGTCTTCGAATGCTTCCACAATTTCGTGGCGCTGAGCCAGTGGGGCAATTCGATCTTCGGCGTCATGACGCGCCTCAATGAAAACGGCGGCGACCCGGCCGTGCGCGCGGCGTTCCAAAAGACGATGAGCGGCGACTTCGACAATGCGAACGGCGCGCCCTACACGCCGCTCGAGCTTCTGGTGATGGAGCTCTTCCGCACCATTTCGCCGAACGGCGGCAGCATTTCGGCGATCACCGACACGCGGGCCTCATCGTTCTACGGCGGCTCGCCGTTCGCGCAATTCGGCGTGCCCTACGAGCGCCACTCCTACATGAACACACCCCACACCGACACGAGCTTCGACCCGCGGCTGTGGAACGAACCTGAGCGCTTCGATCCTGAGCGCTATCTCAGCGTGCCGACCAGCGCCGATATCGATGAGGCGAAATGCAAGCAGATCGGTCTGCCGCGTTGCCCCTTCGACATCACGACGCTTGCCGTGAGCGACGGGCGCAAGACGGGCATCACCAACAGCGGCTTCGGCACCGTGTTCGCGGTCACGGACGGAAAGCCGGCGCCGGTCTGCGACTATGCTGGATTCGCCCCGTTCGGCTTCGGCTATCGGCGCTGCCCCGGCGAGCAAATGACGATCGACGTGTTCGCGGATTTTCTCCGCAAGGTGTCGCGCGACAAGATCGTCTTCCACACTCTCCATCAACCGAAGCCTGGAAGGGTTCCGGTCGGGCCGGGCGCGGTGATCGACGACGACATCGGGTTCTCGCGGTCGGCGTAAGCGCCCACGACCAGCGCGTCCTCGGGAGCGAAGACGCAATTGCGGACAGCTCGATGCAGGCGGGGAGCATGCGTCCAGCGAAGCGGTTGAGGGCGCTCGCCTGCGCGGGCGTCGCTGCGGCGCTATGGACGGCTGAGACCGCCCATGCCGGCTCGGCGCGCGACTACCTCAACGCGCCGGTCGACACCTGGCTTCTCAACTATAACGCCGGTTACACCACCTCCCTCACGCCCGAGGACGGCGCGGATCTCATTCCCGGCGTTCGCGCCAACGTGTTCGCCCAGTCGGTCGTTCTCACCCGCATCATGGACTATTGGGGCCGCACCGGAGGCTTCTCGCTCGTTCTGCCTTATGCGCTCATCGACACCAGCGCCGGCCCGTTCCGCGCCAGCACCAACGGCGTTTCCGATGTCGGCTTCCTCTGGCAGATGAACATTTTTGGCGGCCCGGCGCTGACGCGCGAGCAGTTCCAATCCTTCGTGCCCCAGACCTTCTCGAGCTTTCATCTTCTGGTGACGACGCCGATCGGATTCTACCAGCCAAGCTCTCCGATCAATCCGAGCGCGAACCGCTGGATGATCTCGCCAACCGTCAATTTCAGCTACACGCCCGATCAAGGCTGGACCTGGCTCGAGACCTATGTCGCGGGGCGCATCTTCACCGACAACGGCAATTACCTCGTGAACGGCGCGCAGACGCTCGCACAGAGGCCGCTGCTGCGGCTCGAGGAACACTTGAGCCGCAACGTCACCGACGCCCTATGGCTTTCGGCGGACGCCTTTACAATCTCGGCGGTGAGACGAGCATCGACGGGATCGACCAGGACAACATGGCGAACACGCTTCGGATCGGAGCGGGAATGGGACTGCGCCTGTGGCGTGGCGCCGATATGGGGCTGAATTACGAGCGCGTCGTCGCCAAGCCCGCGAGCGAGCCCTATTCGCAAACCGTGCGATTGACGGTCAGGCAACTCTGGTAGGAGGCAGGCTGCGGCTCAAGTGCGCCCGCGAGCCGTCTGCCGGCTTGGCGCTGCCCTCGAAAGTTCGGACGCTGGTGCGATGCGCTCCTTATGCCGAACCGACTGAAGGACCGTGTGCCGAGATCGATTGCGATCAAGGCAGGCGTCCGCATCGATGCGAGACGAGCCACCAGTCGCAGACGACCGTCAGAACGATTCGTGCATCAGATCGACCGAATAATCTCTCGATCAAGATCACTCCCAACGAGAATGACCATCCCAATCAAACCATCGCTCAGGTCCGTCCAACATCCCGCTGCGCGCCTTTCCCCGGAATTGGCCTTTGCATTCTCGTGACAGCCCTCGCCTATGGGCTTCAGGCGATCGAAATCGTTTCCGTCGGCCGTCCCTGGCTCGAAGCGCTGGTCTTCGCCATCCTGCTGGGCGTTGCGATCCGCAGCGTCTGGACGCCGCCGGGCTTCTGGCATGCCGGCATCGCGTTCAGCGCCAAGCGATTGCTTGAAATCGCGGTCGTGCTTCTGGGCGCATCGGTGAGCGTCCGCGCGGTTCTGGCCATCGGGCCGGCGCTGATTGCCGGCATCGCAATCGTCGTCGTCGTGGCGATCGCGACGAGCTACGCCATAAGCCGGGCGTTGGGACTGAAGCAGCGAATGGCGATCCTTGTCGCTTGCGGCAACTCGATCTGCGGCAATTCGGCAATCGCAGCCGTCGCTCCGATCGTCGGCGCCGACGGCGAGGACGTCGCCTCGTCCATCGCCTTCACGGCCGTGCTCGGGGTGATCGTCGTCCTTACCCTGCCGCTGCTCGTGCCGCTCCTGCAGATGTCGTTGACGCAATATGGCGTCATGGCCGGACTGACCGTCTACGCCGTGCCGCAGGTCCTCGCCGCGACCTTGCCGATCGGCGCGCTCTCGAACCAGGTCGGAACGGTCGTCAAGCTGGTGCGCGTCCTGATGCTCGGGCCCGTGGTGCTCCTGATGTCGGTTCTCGCCTCCAGACTGCGCGATGAAACGGACGAGCCAGCGCCGGAAGTGACGGCGGGCGATCGTCCGGCGCCCGGAAGGCCCCCTCTCCACCAGCTCGTGCCCTGGTTCATCGTCGGCTTTCTCGTCGTCGCCGGCCTTCGAACGGCCGGATCTGATCCCGAACCCGGTGCTGCAGCCGACCGCACTCGTCGCCAGCCTCCTGACGACGGTCTCGATGGCGGCTCTCGGCCTTGGCGTCGATATAAGGGAGGTGGCGAAGGCCGGGCCACGGGTGACGGCGGCCGTCACTTTGTCGCTCATCGTCCTCGGATTGCTCAGCCTCGGCCTCATCCGTCTCATCGGCGTTGCGTAATCAGATTCGCAGCGATTCGACGCCAGCGCAGCCGTAGCGCTAGTCGCGGGTTCGGCTTGATGATCACTCGTTCGCCGTCCGCCGCGCTCGGGCTCTGACCCGGCCATCTACGACGCAACGGCTGCAGCGCTCGTGGTCAGCGCTGAACTGAGGGCCAAGTCTGAGCGGCGCGACGAGATTTGCCGCGGCGCCGCATAGCTGGTCCGGCCCCAAGGCAAACCGCGATCCGCATTGCGCTTGGCCGCGCATCCGATGAACTATGGCGGCCGCGCCATCGCCTCGGGGAGGCTGGCGTCGCTGGCGGGGGTCAAATCGCAATGTCCCATTTTTTGTCGGCGCTTCCCATCTGGGCGCTCATTCTTGCGGTGATTGTCGTCCCGACATCGATCGCGATCGGGGTGCAGGTTCTTGTCCGGCGCTGGGTCGGCGTCGAGAAGCTCGCCCTCAACAACGAGGTCGCCGGTTTCATCTTCGCCATCATCGGCGTGGTCTACGCGGTGCTGCTCGCCTTTGTCGTCATTGCGGTCTGGGAGAAATTCAGCGAGGGCCAGACCTCGGTCGCAAAGGAATCCGCCGCCGCCGCGGCCTTGTTCTACTATTCCGACGGCGCGGAGCCAGAAGCCGCCAAGCTCCGCGAAAGCCTCGTTCACTATCTCCACAGCGTGATCGAGGGCGACTGGCCCGCAATGGGGCGCAAATCCGAGGATGGTCAGACGACTGACGCCTTGAGCGCCCTCTACCGCGCCGCCATGGCGCTCAATCGCACAGGAACCCGGACCATTCCCGACATGTCGGAGGTCTTTACCCAAATCGACAACCTGACCTTGGGCAGACGCGTGCGGCTTCATCTCTCGACCGGACTTCGTGCCCGAGATCATCTGGATCACGCTCTTCGCCGGCGCCGGTTTCACCGTCTGCTTCGCGCTGTTCTTCGGCAGCCCCAATGCGCTGGCGCAGCTCGCGATGACCGCGATTCTGTCGATCGTCCTCGCGGCCGGCCTGGTCGTCATCATCGCGCTCGACCACCCGTTCAGCGGCCCGGTGCACATATCGCCGGAAGCGCTCGAACAGGTGCTCGCCATTGCGGAACACGGATAGGGCGCGGGGCCGCCTAAGTTTCTTCGACAAATCCTTCCTAAGAGGTCGAATATCTGTGCTACATTGCTGATTGTGAGAATTTCGGCTGCGCATCCGGCGGTGAGCAAAGGAATGCTTTGGGCCATCGGTCGCCGAGACGAACGTCTGCGACTACAACCTGACATCGAGGGATCCAAATTTTTTTACTCCAAACGGCTGTAACCCATTGAAAAGTCTCGATTCGAAAAAATAAACGCTAGTAAACGCTAGCACTTTTACTAGCGTTTAAGCGCGTTTACTGGCGTTTATTGGCGTTTAGTTGCAAGGCGCTCGCGCATCAGGTTGTATCTCCTCGGCGGGCTCCAGACGGGCTCCGGCTCACTCCGGCCCGGTCACGACCGGGCAGTCGGCGCGCGAGCCCCACTCGGCCCACGAGCCGTCATAGAGGCCTGCGACCGTGCCGCCGGCCTCCTCCACCGCCAGCGCCAGGATGGCGGCGGTCACGCCCGATCCGCAGGTGGTGATGATCGGCTTCCCGAGGTCGACCTTGTGCTCGGCGAAGGCGGCCTTGAGCGCGTCCGGGGCTTTCGAGCGAGCCGTGCTCGACGATGTCGACGAACGGCAGGTTGAGGCTGCCGGGAATGTGGCCGCTTCTGACGCGCGGCCGCGGCTCCGGGACCGCGCCCCGAAACCGCTCGGCCGGGCGCGCGTCCACCACCTGGGCCGAGCCGCTCGCAAGCGCCGCGCGCACCTTGTCGAGCGAGGCGACGAAGCCGTCCGCCGGCCGGGGAGCGAAGGGGCGTGGGCGCGGATGGGCGTCGCCCGTCTCCACCGGCCGGCCTTCCTTGATCCATCGCGGCAGGCCGCCCTCGAGGATGCGCACGTCCTCGATGGCGTAAGCGCGCAGCGTCCACCACACCCGCGCCGCGGCATAGAGGCCGAGCGCGTCATAGACGACAAAGCGCATGCCATCGCCGAGGCCGAGCGCGGTCATCGCCTTGGCCAGAGCCTCCGGCTTCGGCAGCATGTGCGGCAGGTCCTCGTCGTGATCGGCGATCAGGTCGATGTCGAAGAACACGGCGCCCGGAATGTGCTTCTCGCGGAACTCGGCCGCGCCGGCGCGTCCGGAATTGGGCAGGTGCCAGGAGGCGTCGATCACGCCGAGGTTCGCGTCGCCGAGCTCGGCGGCGAGTTCGGCGGTGGTGAGGAAGTTGCGCGAGGGCATGGGATTTCGGTCCGCTTACGCAGGCGCGAGCGCGATGCGCACGCGGCGGTTGATCTTGCCCTTCTTCTCGATGCCGGTCACCGAAGCGCGGCCGATTTCGCCGGTGCGCGCGACATGCGTTCCCCCGCAGGGCTGAAGATCGAGGCCCTCGATGGCGATCAGGCGGACCCGGCCCGTTCCCATCGGCGGCTTGACCGACATGGTCTTGATGAGGCTCGGGATTGGCCTCGAGCTCCGCATCGGCGATCCAGCGCTGGCTCACCGCCGCGTCGCGCGCGATCAGCGCGTTGAGCCGGCTTTCGATGTCGGCCTTGTCGAGCACAGCCTCGCCCGAATCGAAATCGAGCCGCCCGTCCGCATCGCCGACCGATCCTCCGGTCACCGGATAGGGCGCGACGACCGAAAGCAGATGCAGCGCGGTATGGGCGCGCATGCGCTTGTAACGCAGCTCCCAGTCGATGCGGGCGATCACGCGAGCGTTCGCGCGGGGCAGGGCGGCCCCTTCCGCCGGCACATGCAGGATGGTCGCGCGGTCGGCATCGTAGATCGTGCTGACGATCGGAACCACGGTGCCGTCGTCGAGCAACAGCGCGCCCTTATCGCCGCTCTGTCCCCCGCCTTGCGGGTAAAAAACGGTGCGATCGAGCGCAATTCCGCGCGGTTCGGAGGAGAGCACGATCGCTTCCGTCTCGGCCTGATAGGCGTCGTCGCGAAACAGGGTTTGCGTCATTGCACGAACACCTTGGGCGCGGCGCCTTTGGCCTCCAGCCAATCCGGAACGGGCAGGTTCTTCGAACGCAGGAAGGCCGGATTGAAGAGCTTGGAGGCGTAACGGGCGCCGGAATCGCAGAGCAGCGTCACGATCGTGTGGCCGGGGCCGAGTTCGCGGGCGAGATGGATGGCGCCGGCGATGTTGATGCCCGACGATCCGCCGAGCAGCAGCCCTTCCTGAACCACCAGATCGAACACGATCGGCAACGCCTCCTCGTCGGGGATCTGGTAGGCGAAATCGACCGGCGCGCCTTCAAGATTGGCGGTGATCCGGTTCTGGCCGATGCCCTCGGTGATGGAGGAGCCCGAGCTCTTGAGTTCGCCCGAGGTGTAGAACGAGTACAGCGCCGCGCCCAACGGGTCAGCGAGCGCGATCTTGATGTTTGGGTTGCGCTCTTTGAGCGCCATGCCGACGCCAGCCAGCGTCCCGCCGCTGCCGACCGCACTGACGAAGCCATGAACTTCGCCGCTGAGATCGTCATAGATCTCCGGCCCGGTCGTTTCATAATGGCCGCGCCGGTTGGCGACATTGTCGAACTGGTTCGCCCAGACGGCGCCGTTGGGTTCGGTCTTGGCGAGCGCATCGGCGAGGCGCCCCGAATAGCGCACGTAATTGTTGGGATTGGAATAGGGGACGGCGGGAACCTCGATCAGCTCGGCGCCGGCAAGGCGCAGCATGTCCTTCTTTTCCTGCGTCTGAGTGTCGGGGATGACGATCACGGCGCGATAGCCGAGCGCGCTCGCCACCATCGCAATGCCGATGCCCGTGTTGCCGGCCGTGCCTTCGACGACCACTCCGTCAGGGCGCAAGGCGCCGCGCGCGACCGCGTCATTGATCATCGCCAGCGCCGCGCGATCCTTGACCGACCCGCCCGGGTTCATGAACTCCGCCTTGCCGAAAATCGTGCATCCCGTCGCCTCGGACGCGGCGCGAAGCTTAATGAGGGGCGTGCGGCCGATCGCGGCGACAACATCGCGTACAGGCTTCATCGCGGTCCTTTGCGCTGAAAGCGCGAAGGGTAGGCGACGGCGCGTCTTGCGACAAGCCTCCGCCCTTGCCATGAAGCGGCGCGAAGCTGGGGCGCTACCCGTGTTTTTCATCCTCTCGAAGCTATTCTGGATGCTTGCGTCGCCGATCAACCTTCTGTTGTTCGCCGCGCTCGTGGGCGTCCTGCTTTGCTTTGGCCGACGCGCCAGCTTCGGGCGCGGACTGGCGCTGACCGCGGTGCTCATTTTGGTCGCGGCCGCGACCTTGCCGCTGGGCGTGCTTTTGATCGCGCCGTTGGAAGACCGCTTCCCTCAACCGCCAGCCGACATGGCGGCCCCCTATGGGATCGTCGTGCTCGGCGGAGCGATCAACGGCCCGGTGAGCGAAGCCCGCGGGCAGACCGTGTTCAACGAGGGCGGTGAACGGGTCACGGAGGCGGTCATCCTCGCCAAGCGATTTCCACAAGCCCGCATCGTTTACACCAGC
The DNA here is from genome assembly GCA_963802615.1 of uncultured Alphaproteobacteria bacterium. Taxonomy (GTDB): domain Bacteria; phylum Pseudomonadota; class Alphaproteobacteria; order Rhizobiales; family Beijerinckiaceae; genus Roseiarcus. Next base: position 89,141 of record CAWDKC010000053.1, on the reverse strand, counting down.
GGCGCAAATTCAATGGCCGGAGGGAATTCCACAGAGGCGCTCCAGGCCCGAAAATTCATGTCGCAGATGGGGATCGCGGCTGAGCGGGTCACGATCGAGGACAAGGCGCGCAACACCGACGAGAACGCCCGCTTTACCGCCGCAATTGTCGATCCCAAACCGTCGCAAACCTGGCTTGTTGTCACGTCGGCCTTCCACATGCCGCGTGCAATGGGCGTCTTCGAGAAAGTCGGTTTCAACGCCGTCGCCTATCCCGTGTCCTTTTACACCCGTGGGCGGTGGGGCCCTGATCTGAGATTGTCTTTCAAGTCCGGGCGAAACCTGCGTGTCTTCGAGACTGCCTTGCATGAGTGGATCGGGCTTGCAGCCTATTGGGCGAGCGGGCGCATTGACCATCTCTTCCCTGGTCCTGGCGACAGCGCGGACCACCGATTGTTTTGCAGCGCATCCGGCTTGCCTTCGCAGTGCAACTGACTAGAGTGTAGGCAGAATGAGTTACGCCCAAAATTTAGGCGTCTCCCCGACGATCACGATTGGATCGATCCGGCTCGAGGGACGGGCGCTGCTCGCCCCGATGTCGGGCGTCAGCGATTTGGCGATGCGGCGGGTCGCGCGCCGCTTCGGGGCTGCGCTTGTCTTCTCCGAGATGGTCGCGGCTGAGACCTTTCTCCGCGGCGACACGGAGGCTTCGGTGCGCGCCGAGGGCGAGGGGCTGGCCCCCCATGCGGTTCAGGTCGTCGGCTGCGAAGCGGCGGCTTTGGCGGAAACGGCGCGCCGGGTGGTCGACGCGGGGGCCGTCCTGGTTGACATCAACATGGGTTGCCCGTCGCGCCGGGTGTCGGGGGCTCTGGCCGGCGCGGCCCTGATGCGCGATCTCGACAACGCCGAACGTCTCATCGGGACGGTGGTCGAGGCGGTATCGGTTCCCGTAACCGTCAAGATGCGCTTAGGTTGGGACGAAACGTCCTTGAACGCGCCGGAACTCGCGCGGCGGGCCGAACGGGCAGGGGCGCAGATGGCGACCGTTCACGGCCGCACCCGCTCCCAATTCTATGACGGTCGCGCCGATTGGGCCGCCGTTCGAGCGGTCGTCAGTTCGGTCAGGATCCCAGTCGTCGTCAACGGCGATTGCGCGACTGCAGAAGATGCGCGCGCCATGCTCGCCCTCTCCGGCGCGGCGGGGGTGATGATCGGGCGCGCGGCGGTCGGCGCGCCCTGGCTGGTCGGCGCCCTATCGCGGGCGCTCGACGAGGGCGGCCCCGCCCAGGAGCCTTCACTTAACGAGCGCCGCGAGGCCGCGCTCGAGCATCTTGATTGGCTGGTTGGCAAACTCGGGCCCCGCGCCGGACTTCGCCATGCGCGAAAACACCTGGCGGCCTACGCCAATCAGGCCGGAACTGACGAGACGCTTCGGCGCGAGCTGGTGACCAGCGAGGACGTGCTGCGGACCCGGCGGCTGCTCGCCCGCGCCTTTGATGGCGATTGGGCAAGGCAGGCGGCATGAATACGCACCAGGCTCAGCGGCGCCCGGACGCTGCAAAGGTCCTGAACGCGCTGGCCCAGCCGCTGCTCACCGTCGACGTGCAGGGCATGGTGATCGAGGTCAACGCGGCGGCCGAGACCTTCTTCGACATGGGGCGCGGCGCGCTGCTGCGCTCGCGGCTCACAGATCTCATTCCGTTCAACTCGCCCATTTTGGCGCTCGTCGCCGACGCGCTGAGCAATCGCGCGACCGTCAATGGTTATAAGATCGATATTTCCACGCCCCGGATCGGTAACCGAGCCGACGTCGATGTTTTTGTCGCGCCGCTGCCGCAAACCGACGACGCCGTCGCGATTATGCTGCAAGAACGCGCTATTGCCGAAAAAATAGACAGACAACTGACCCATCGCAGCGCTGCTCGCTCAATCAGCGCGCTCGGGCTCATGCTGGCGCATGAGATCAAGAACCCGCTGTCTGGTATTCGCGGCGCCGCACAATTGCTGGAGGCGGGCGCCAGCGACGAGGATCGGGCGCTCACGCAGTTGATCTGCGAAGAGACCGATCGGATCGTCAAACTTGTCGACCGGATGCAATCCTTCGCCGTTTCTACGCCCACCCAATGGGAAAGTCTCAATATTCACTCGGTGTTGGACCACGTCAAACGTTTGGCTCAGGCCGGGTTCGCCCGCCACATCCGCTTTGTCGAGACCTATGATCCCTCGCTGCCGGATGTTCTTGGATCTCGCGATCAGCTCATCCAGGTGTTCCTCAATCTGGTAAAGAACGCCGCCGAAGCCATTGGGAAAGATAGCATCGAGGGCGAGATCACGCTCACAACCGCCTATCGCCCGGGCGTGCGCCTGCGCACGACGCCAACCGACGACCCGGTCGCGCTGCCGCTGGAGATCTGTGTTCGGGACAACGGCCCGGGCATCGCCCCCGAGATCCTTGGCAATCTGTTCGATCCGTTCGTGACGACGAAAGCCCAGGGCTCTGGTCTGGGTCTTGCACTGGTGGCCAAGCTGATTGGCGACCACGGAGGGATCATTGAGTGCGAATCGCATCCACGCAGGACGATGTTTCGCGTGCTGATGCCGTTGCGCTCCCCGCGCACGGCGGCGAGATGATCGGGCGACCGTCGGGGCGAAGGAGCTAGTGGGAATGCCGTCAGGGCATATTCTTGTCGCCGACGACGACGCAGGAATTCGCACCGTTCTCAACCAGGCGTTGACCCGCGCCGGCTACGACGTCCGTTCGACTGGAACGGTCGCTGGGCTTTGGCGGTGGGTGGCGGCGGGCGAGGGCGACCTCGTGATCACCGACGTCGTCATGCCCGACGATAACGCCTTTGACCTTTTGCCGCGCATCAAGCGGATGCGGCCTGATCTGCCGATCATCGTCATGAGCGCGCAGAATACGTTCATCACGGCGATCAAGGCCTCCGAGCGCGGGGCCTACGAATATCTGCCCAAGCCCTTCGATCTGCGCGAACTGGTGGCGATCGTCGGCCGCGCGCTGGCCGAACCCAAGCGGCGACGCGAAGAGCCGGAGGCGGGGCCGGTCGAGGTGATGCCGATCGTCGGCCGCTCGCCGGCGATGCAGGACATTTTTCGCATTCTCGCCCGGCTGATGCAGACCGACCTTACGGTGATGATTTCGGGCGAATCCGGCACCGGCAAGGAACTCGTCGCCAAAGCGCTGCACGACTATGGCAAGCGCAAGGGTGGACCGTTCGTCGCCATCAACATGGCCGCCATTCCGCGCGATCTCATCGAAAGCGAGTTGTTCGGCCACGAGAAGGGCGCCTTCACCGGCGCCGCCGCCCGCTCCGTCGGCCGCTTTGAACAGGCGGAAGGCGGAACCCTCTTTCTCGATGAAATCGGCGACATGCCGATGGAGGCGCAGACCCGCCTTCTGCGCGTGCTGCAGCAGGGCGAATATACGACCGTTGGCGGCCGCACCCCGATCAAGACCAACGTCAGGATCATCGCAGCGACAAACAAGGACCTGCACTTCGCCATCCAGCAGGGGACGTTTCGAGAGGATTTGTTCTTCCGCCTCAACGTCGTGCCGATCCGTCTTCCCCCCTTGCGCGAACGCTCGGAGGACATCCCCGACCTTGTGCGCGCGTTCTTCCAGCGCGGATCGTCGGAGGGGCTTCCGGTCAAGACATTCGAGCCCGCGGCGTTGGAGCGGCTCCGTCGCTATCCGTGGCCCGGGAACGTGCGCGAGCTCGAAAACCTGACCCGCCGCCTGGCCGCGCTCTATCCCCAGGAGGTGATCGGCGAGGCCTTGATCGAGGCTGAGCTCAGCGCCGGCGCGTCGCCTCTGTTTCTTCCGCTGGCGGCGGGAGACGACGGCAGGAAGCGCGTCGCGCAGACGGCCGCTCAGATCTCCGGCGACGGCTTCGACGCCGCCATGGAGCGCGCCGTCGCCGATCTCTTCCAATCGTTTGGCGGCGCGAGCCCTCAGGTCGGGCTTTATCACCGCGTCCTGCACGACCTCGAAGCGCCGCTGATCGCCGCCACGCTGACCTGGACGCGCGGCAACCAGATCAAGGCGGCCGAGATTCTCGGACTGAACCGCAACACCTTGCGCAAGAAGATCCGCGATCTCAATCTGCGCGGGGTTGCGAGCTTTCGCTGAGCGCGGGGCTTGAGTGGGGCGCCGCAGCCGCCACAAAGTCGCGTCACTGGACGGAACTCGACCCGCGTCATTGCGAGCGAGAACGACGCAATCCGGGAACGTTGAGCGCCCTACGACCATTTGATAGCAACCACGATCTTCCTCGCATTGACGGTCCCCGAACCAACACGCCACGGCCGATTTGCGGCGGGGCGGCGTGGATGGCCCCGACGAGCGCGGCCATGACGGCTCACGGGCGGAATTCCCGAAAGCAAGAGCGAACGCGCGACGCGCCGACCCTCCGGTTTGGATTGTCTTGGCCCGTCGCTGTTTTGCTGCGAAATCCCCCGTCAAGTGGGATTGGAAAAGCTTGGATTTCCTTGGATTCTCTCGTCCGAATCGAGCCTTATCAATGGCTTACGAGGGAATTTCGCTGAAAATATTTTCCTGCTCCTCTGGCCCCTGCGCGGGCGCCTCGCGGTCGAGAGGCTGGAGATTGTCGGCGAGGCGGTTGATCTTGTCGAGGAGCCGCTGCCGCTCCTCCGGCCCGTAGGTGTATTTCGCCACGACCGTCTGCTGATGCTTGTCGAGCCGGTCGATCACCTTGATCAGGGGCGCGACCGCCTTGAGTTCGCCACGCCCGATCGCCTCGCCGACGATCCGCATGGCGGGCATCAGGCGTTCGAGCTGCAGATGCGCGTGGTCGACGCCGCGGTCGACCACCCTTTTATCGAGAACTTCCGGACGATCTGGCGGATCCGCTCGGCGCTGAGGCGTTCTTCGCCGGCGATCTCCTCATAGGCCCAGCCTTCGCGCAGCCGCGCGAAGATGCGCTTTCTCCGCTCGGCCTTGCCCAGAACATTGAGCCGCCGCCCGGGTGTTTGAGTGTGTTCCACTTTGTGCCTCGCTTCTCTGGAAAAGGGGAATGATAGCACAGTTTCGGAAAATAGGAATATTTTGTCTGCAAAAGTTTCGGGGACCAGTCCCAAGCGGTCGAACAGGGCGTTAGTTTCCGCGCGTGTGTGGACCGGCTGCTATCCGACGCAAAGCGGCAATTCCTGGCCCACTGGCATCGCCGCGCTCGTCCGCCGCTCGAACGGAGAGGCGCTCGCCACGAAATCGTGGAAGTGTGATCCAGATCACAGCGGTGTGATCCAGATCACAGCGGCGCGAGCCAAATCGTGCTCTAACACCGTGAACAACATAAACCAATCATGTTGGCGAAAATCCCAGGGCGGGAAAATCAATGGGACGAGGGTCGGATGCCTCTAAGGCGGCCACGTTCGATCAGATGGCTCGACCACCTCCGCGCACGAACAGATATCTCCGCGCTCTCTCGACGCTACATTTGTCGGAGCCGCCGTCGCCAGGCGCCGGGGATTGCACGCCCTAGCTTGGCCACGCGCTTCAAACCAGAGAAGGAGGAGGAAATAGGCCGAAACTGAAATGCAATGGTCAGATTTTCTAGTTGTTTTTTGTTGAATGAAACAGAAACATGGAGACAACCGATGAAAATCCTACTTGCGACCGTAGCGTTAAGCATCCTGCCGATCACGGCCAGCGCTCAAGACATGCCAAAATTCATGAAAGACGTCGTGCCTGAGGCGAGCGCCGCGCCTGCTTGGCAGGAATACATGGCCGTCATGAATCCGAAGGGCGCCTTGGACGACAAGACGAAACAACTCATCGCGCTCGGCGTCGCGGCGCAAATCCCCTGCCAGTATTGCATCTATGCGCACACGCTCGCCGCCAAGCACGCTGGCGCCACGGACGCGCAAATCAAAGAGGCCGTCGCCGCAGCGGCATTGGTGCGCGAATGGAGCACCATGCTGAACGGCAACCAGTCTGACCTCGCCGACTTCAAAAAACAGGTCAACGCGGCTTACGGCGTGTCGCAATAGCGGAGAAGCCCGCCACCGGTCCCGGTGGCGGGCTTTTTCTGAGGGTTCAGCGAGGGCTTTCGCCTCATGTGGCGAAGACCGGCGTCGGAAAGCGCCACCGCCGATCGCAATATCACCGTTGCGACTTGGTTCATAGGGGATCAAAAATCCGACAAGCGGGACAACGATCCCGCTGTGCGGCAAGAACGGAGGATAGGCTTATGCATAGCATCGTGAGATCATTTTCCGGAAAGGGCGCGAAGGAGTTGTTTGATGTTTTGGAGAAGAACAAGGCCGATGTGGAAAAGACATTGCGCACTGTCAAAGGCCTGGTCGGCTATACCCTCGTCCGCACCGCCGACGGTGGATTTTCAGTGACCGTTTGCAACGACAAGGCCGGTACTGATGAGAGCCTTCAAAAGGCCAAGGATTGGATCGCGAAGAACGCGGCAGGCACTGGTGTGGCCGCTCCAAAGGTATCGGAGGGATCGGTGGTCCTTCACGTTAAATAGCCCTGCCTTGAGTCCGGCGCTGGCATCTGCCATGCGCCGGCTTCTGCCGTCCTCGCGCTCATCGAGTACGGCCGGTTTTCCCATTTGCGACGTCCAACACGCGATTTGCGATGACCGCTTGACGTGTGCGCCGTGAGAAGGCGGCGCTTTCCAGTGCGTGCGAGCCCCACCCGGCAACCGCTCCAGCCGGAAGCAGCCGGAGCAGTCATGGAGGTGACGAAATGGCTGAAGCCTTCGGTGTAGCTGGTCACGTAGGCCGCGCGAGTGTGCGGGCCGCAACGCGAGTGAACGCTGAGCAATCCGTCGGACGATGATGAAGGCCGACCTATCGGGGAAGGCTGTACGGTTGGGCGAGCTGAGCGAGGCGAAGGCCGCGATCCGCCTGACCGGCGTCCTACGTACTCAATGAATGCGATCGTAACACGTGAAGCCCCTGGTCGGTCAGGCGAAGACTTCGACCGACGCCCTGCAGCTGACCGAAGCTTGGCGTGGCGGAGCGGGGTGTTCCGGAGGTCGGTGAGCGCGCGGGGAAGGCTTCGTTCGACGCAAGCTGTCGGTGAAGGACTGGAGTTGGGCGACCATCCGCACCGCCTGTGCAGTGCCCGAGCGCGCCGAGACCGTCAGCGATCGAGGCCTTGTCGAGGCACGCGGATGCGGCGATCGCCTGTTCGTGCTGATGGAGGATGTCGGGCTGCGGGTCCTCGGCAGCCTCAGTCACCGGCGCTCACGCTACACAGCGGTGCGGTTGCGCCGGTGGTTGACTGCTCCACAAAGTCAGGCGACCGCGGCGCAGCTATCCACTCTCGCACCTTATGGCACTTCGGCCTCGTTCGTCTGACTGACACGACGGCGTGACGAGGCGTGAGGTCTTGTCCGAGGCCGATGCGGGCGATCCGCACGTCCGGTTCGATGGAGTGTCGATCGAGATGGGGCCGCCTTCAGGCGGTCTTTTCTCGATTTACGCGCTCAAGCTGCGACATGCGCCTAGATCCGCCTGACCGACGTGCCATACGCCTCGATCGCTGCGATATAGAGCCGCGCGCGCCAGTCGGCGACGTAGATGTGCCGCCTTGATCGCTCGATCAAGCGCTCGTCGACTCTGCGCTCGTCTGAAGAGTTGAGCGCCTGGGAAGGCTTGCGTCGTCGATCTTCGGGAACCGGCGATTGCAACGCCGAGCCTGACGCCCGGGCCATAAAGCAGGATCGAGGCCGCGCACAGGCGAGCGGCGCGCCGCCTGAGGCGGTGCGGGTCGGGTTCGGCGGCCCCGTCACCGCGCCGCAGATCGAGCGGGGGCTGGCGTTCATGTCGCATGCGCTCGATGCTGGACCGACCTGAATGCAATGTGAGAGGAAGCCGCGATGAGCCTGAGGGCGCCGCCTCTCTTGCCCGCGCTACGCGGTGATGACGGAGCCCAGGCTCGGCGATATGAAGGCCGGCCTCAGGCTCATGCGAGACGGCGGCGCGGCATCCGACGATTCCGGCGCGAGATCAAGCGATGATCAGTGTTTTCGAACTGTTCAAGATCGGCGTCGGTCCCTCGTCGTCGCATACGGTCGGGCCGATGAAAGCCGCCGCCGCGTTCGTGGGCGGGCTCATCGAGTCGGGCGCGATCGACCGGGTCGCCTCGCTCGAGGTCGCGCTGCTCGGCTCGCTCGCCTTCACGGGAAAAGGCCACGCGACCGACAAGGCGGTGATCCTGGGCCTCAGCGGCGAGACGCCGGAGACGGTCGATCTCGACGCCGCCGAAGCGCTGGTCGCGCGGGTGCGGGAAACGAAAACGCTCACCCTCGTCCGGCGGCGCGCCATTCCTTTCGACCCCGAGCGCGCAATTCGTTTCGACACCGTGACGCCTGCGCCGCGCCATCCCAACACCCTGCGCTTCGTCGCGCGGGACGGGGAGACGGGAGCGCTCGCCGACGAGACCTGGCTCTCGGTCGGCGGCGGGTTCATCATCCGCGACGGCGCCGGCAAAGACCGGTCCACGCCCGAGCCGCAACTTCCCTATCCTTTTCGCTCGGGGGCCGAGCTTCTGGCGCGCGGGCGCGAAGCCAAGCTCTCGATCGCCGAGCTCATGCGGGCCAACGAGGCCGCGTTGCGGTCCGAAGGGGAGGCGGACGCGCATGCCGAGCGGATCCTCGACGTGATGTTCGCCAGCGTCGATCGCGGGCTGACACAATCGGGCCCGCTGCCGGGGGGCTTGAAGGTCATGCGCCGCGCCAAGGCGATCCACGACCGCCTGACCGAAGCGGCGCATCGCAATTTTCACCCCGCGCACGAAATCATGGATTTCGTCAGCGTCTATGCGATGGCGGTCAACGAGGAGAACGCGGCCGGCGGGCGCGTCGTGACCGCGCCGACCAATGGCGCGGCGGGCGTCATCCCGGCCGTGCTGCGCTACTACCGCGACCATTGCGAAGGCGCGAGCCAGGCGGGCCTGAGAGATTTTGTCATGACCGCGACCGCGGTCGGCGCGCTGTTCAAAATGAATGCGTCGATTTCGGGCGCCGAGGTCGGTTGCCAGGGCGAGGTCGGCGTCGCCTCGTCGATGGCGGCGGCGGGCCTCACCGCCGCGCTCGGCGGCCACGAACGAGCAGATCGAGAACGCCGCCGAGATCGCGATGGAGCATCACCTCGGCATGACCTGCGATCCGATCGGGGGGCTGGTGCAGATCCCGTGCATCGAGCGCAACGCCTTCGGCGCCGTCAAGGCGATCGCCGCGGCGTCGCTGGCGATGCATGGCGACGGGACGCACCGCGTCTCGCTCGACAGCGTCGTCGCGACCATGCGCCAGACCGGCGCCGACATGCAGTCGAAATACAAGGAGACGAGCTTGGGCGGGCTCGCGGTGAATTTTGTGGAGTGCTGAGCCGGGCCGCAAAATTTGAAATGTCTTGGCGCTGATTTGGACCCCGGATTGAGGACCATCGGCTGAGGTGTGAAATGTCCTGCTCTGTCGCAACCGACGGAGCGAGGAATGACGAAGTCGCGCAAGACGTTTGATGCGGCGTTCAAGGCGAAGATTGCGCTTGAGGCGCCAATCCAGATTACCGAGTAAATACCCCCAGCTCATTGTTTCGGGCTTGGGCGAGATCGACCATCCCCGATTGATCGTCGCGAGCGAGATGAATCGCGAGACATGAGACACCCACTCCCCTTTTTTGTGCAGCCCAAATGCCTGTCTGTCCTCCTCGAGTTCGTTGCCCCATACTATGGCCTTAGCAGCATCCCTCCCGGGTTGTGGTCTACGAGTACAATTTCGTCGTAATGATGTCTCTCGTACTGCTCGTCGATTTGCCTTTCGGTGATGTTCACAATTTAATATGGGCTTGCGTTTGAGAAGGTACAGTATCGTAGTCACAGATGAGTAGGTCGAAATTAGGACGACTGTCGTTTACTAAGGTCTTCGCAGCCACGAATTTGTCTAGACCCACCATTCCATGAACGAGAACTACAAGCTGTCTGGCCCGTGGGCTTGATTCCAGATACCACTTCGTCTGCCTGGCGTTGCCAATATGTTCAGTATTACAAGCATGCTTACAAACAACACAGTGATACTGATACATATTTTCTTTACCACTTTGAAAATCCGTTAAAGTACCTGATCGGTCGCGTGAAATATTATCGGATGTTGTGGCGTTGGCCAATTTTCCCGTAAGTTAGATAATTAATGTCGCTGTTGCAACGGCCGGCCCGTGTACTAACGATGCGCATCAGATGACAGCCTCCCGCAAACTCGCCGCGATCCTCGCCGCCGACGTCGTCGGCTATTCGCGCATGATGGGCGAGGACGAGGCCGGCACGGCAAGCCTCGTGCGCGAGCGGCGCGAGGCCGCTCAGCCGATTATCGCTGCGCACGGCGGGCGGCTGTTCAAGACGACGGGCGACGGGATGTTCGTCGAATTCCCGTCCGTCGTCGCGGCGGTCGAGTGCGCCTTGGCGATGCAAAGGCAAATGGCGGCCAGCAATGACGGCGCCCTCGAGGCGAAGCGCGTCTTCTACCGGATCGGCGTCCATCTCGGCGACGTGCTTGTCGAGGGCGAGGATATCCTCGGCGACGGCGTCAACATCGCCTCGCGGCTCGAAAGCGTCGCCGAACCCGGTGGCGTATCCATTTCGAGCGCGGCGCACGAGCACGTGCGTGGACGGATCGATGCGGAATTCATCGACCTGGGAGAAAAGGCGCTCAAGAACATAGCGCGGCCGGTGCGGGTCTATGCCGTTCGCGTCGGCTCCGGACCGTCTCAGCGCGCACCGGCCGCGGCGCCCTCCGAAGCCGCCCCGCCCCGCCTCTCCATCATTGTGCTTCCTTTCGCCAATATCGGCGGCGACTCGGAGCAGGACTATTTCGTCGATGGGGTGACGGAGAGCCTGACCACGGATCTGTCGCGGATTCGCGGCTCATTCGTCATCGCGCGGAACACCGCGTTCACCTATCGAGGCAAGGCTCTCGATGTCGCGAAAATCGGGCGCGAGCTGAACGTGCGCTATGCGCTCGAGGGAAGCGTGCAGCGGAGCGGCAATCGAATGCGGATAAACGCTCAGCTCATTGACGTGCAGAGCGGCAGCCATCTTTGGGCTGAGCGGTTCGAAAGACCGGTGACCGATCTCTTCGAGATGCAGGACGAGATCGTGGCGCGCATCGCCAACACGCTCAACGCGCAACTGATCGCGGCCGAGGCGCGACGGGCGGAGCGCGCGCCTGCGCCCGACTCCCTCGACCTCTATTTTCAAGGCGAGGCTTGGGTCAACAGGGGAGTGACGTTTGAAAGCCTGAGCAAGGCCCGCAGCTTCTTCCAACGCGCCTTGGCCCTCGATCCAGCCAATGTCGACGCGCTGGCGGGCATGTCGCAGGTCGAGGCCAATTTTGCCATCAGCCTGTCGACGAACGATAAAGCCGCGCGGTTCGCAGCAGCCGAAGCCGCCGCGACCGAGGCTTTGTCCCTGGCTCCCGACCATGCTCTTGCGCACCTGGGCTTGGGCATGGTCCTCGGCTTCACCAACCGCGCCGCGCAGGGCATCGCCGAATACGAAAGAGCCCTGGCCCTGGATCGCAACATGGCCGGAGCTCACGCGCTGATCGGGCAGAACAAGCTGTTCATCGGTCGGGCCGAGGAGACCGAGGCGCATGTCCTGGAAGCGCTCCGCCTCAGCCCGCGTGATCCGTGGACCTATATCTGGCTGCTGACCGCCGGCTTCGCGGCGTGCCTTCTTGGCCGCAATGAAGAAGCAGCGTCCTGGTTTCGCCGATCCATCGAGGCCAATCGGAATTTTGCCCTCTGTCGGTTCATTCACGCCACGGTCTTGGCAAACAGCGGCAGAATGGATGAAGCGCGGTCCGAACTCGCGGCCGGGCTGGCTCTCGACCCTGGATTTACCATCGCGAATTTTCAATCGGCGGTATCGAGCGACAATCCCCTCTATCTTGAGCAGCGGGCCAGGGTCATTGACGACATGCGCCGCGCCGGAGTCCCCGAGGCATAAGCAGCGCGGGTTATGTCGCCCCTAAAACCACGCGGTGATTGGCCAGGGCGCGCCGATCGAGATCGCCGGCCGCATGAACGCGTTAGAACAAGGGCAGATCACGATACGCGCCCCCGATCAGGTGATCACGTCTCCTCCCACACCTCGTTCCTTGCGTTGTACAGTTCATCATAGTTGCCGGTGCTTTCGGCGAGTCGCTGGGGCTTCACCCGCTCAACCAGAATCTCGCTCGCGTCCGGTCGGGTTTCAAGAATGCTCATCGTCTCGGCGATGAAGTCTTTGAGCGGCAGCGCACGAGGGTCTGTCCTCTGGTCCGTGCCCATAAGTTCGGTCTGAACATAGGGCGGCGCAAGTTCGAGCACTTCGACGCTGCTGTTGCGGAGCTGCCGCCGCAGCGACTGCGAATAGGAATGGATCGCGGCTTTGGTCGCGCAATAGGTCGGCGTTATCGCGATCGGAACGAAGGCAAGGCCGGACGAGACCATCAACACGGTCGCCCTCGGCTGGCTCCCCAGATGGGGAAGGAAGGCCGCCGTCAGGCGGATCGGCCCGAGCAGGTTCGTCGCCACGGTCGCCTCGGCCGTCGTGAGGTCGACAGGGTTCGCCCTAAGGGTTTCGCGCCGCATGATCCCGGCGTTGTTGACAAGGACATTTAGGGTTGGGAACTCAGCGATGATCCTGGCCGCAAAGGCCGGAATGGCGTCGCGGTCCTCGACGTCGAGCACTGCTGAGCGCATGCCCGGGTTGGCGGCGGTCGCCTCGTCTAGCGCGGCGGCTCTGCGCCCCGCAACGATGACTTGATTGCCCTTAGCGTGGAAGGCCTCTGCGAGCGCGCGCCCGATGCCGGAGCCGCCGCCGGTAATCAGGATGGTGTTGCCGGAGATGTTCATCGGAGAAAGTCCTCGCGAGATTGCCCCATGATCGCCTTGCCAGTAAGCGCTCCTCTCAACGCCGAAAAAGGCGCGCGAAATCCCCCTGTATATCTCACGAGGGCGAGCCCATGAAAATGGAGGAAAGCCTCCGCGCGCTTTCCAAAGGCGGCGGATATGGGCGGCAAACAAACTGAAGTCGGTTGAACGGGCGCCTCGATTGTTTGACGCCAAGCCGAAGTCGGTCAGCCATCGCGTCCGGAAGCGCTGAGGTCCAGCGCGAAAATCTCCTTCGGCTCCTTGACGCCGCGCAGAGCATGACGGCCAAGCGACTTGAGCCGGCCGTCAGGCGCCTTCATTCCAGCCACGAACTCGGCGGAAACCAAGACCGCGCGGCCCAGCGGCTGGCAAAGCGCCTCGATGCGCGTGACCTCATTGATCGCTGGACCGATGACTGTGAAATCGAGCCGGTCGATCGCGCCGACATTGCCGTAAAGCGCCTCGCCAAGATGGAGCGCGAGATCGACCGGGGCGACGGGCGAAGCCGTCGCAATGCGCGCCGCGCTGAGCGCCTCGATGGCGCGCATCGCCTCGATCGCGGCGTCGAGCGCGCGGCGGCAAGTCTCCGCCCGGTCCGCATCTTCGAACGGGAAGATGGCGAGCATGGCGTCGCCGATGAACTTGAGCACATGGCCGCCGCGCTCGCGCAGCGGGGCGGTCAGGATCTCGAACACGTCGTTGAGCAGTTCGACGACCACAGGACCCGGCGCTGCGTCGCTGAGCGGCGTGAAGCCGCGAATGTCGGCGTACCAGAGCACGGCGCGCAGAGTGTCGAACGAACCGCGCATGATCGAGCCGGTGTGGACGCGCCGGCCGGCGTCCTCTCCGAGATAGGCGCCAAGCAGCCCCGAGGCGATGACATGGCCGGCGTGCGCCTTCATCGCCAGCGACAAAGCGGGCAGGGTCGCCTGCACGAGCGTCGTGTCGTCATCGCTGAACCCGCCCTTGCGATCTGTCGCGAACGAATAGGCGATGCCTGTTCCCTGCGAGCGGTCGCCCATCTCGCCGTAGACGAAAATCTGCGCGAAATAATCCGTGGCGCCGCGCGCGTGGAACTCCTGAAGAATCGGAAAATCGCGCTCCTGCGATCCCGTCTCGATGCGCCGGCGCAGGGCTGGGGTGTTCTCGCCGGCGCGAGCGCGCTGCATCAGGACGTAGAACGGGCTCGCGGCCAGGACCCGGTCATTTTCTTCGCTGTGGGCGTAATTCTCGGGCTCAATGGCGTTGAGATCGCGCCGCCAGGTATAGCCATACCCATTCCACTGCGGATGCAGCGTCTCCATCGCCGCCTGCGCGCGCCACAGCTGGACTCCATCGATCACCAGGCGCTGGCAATAGCCGTCGAACAGGCGATAGGCGTCCGCGCCGCGCAAACCCTCGCGCACCGCCCAGATGTGCATGTCGACAATGCGCCGGCCGAGCGGGTCGTCGAATGTCCTATGCCAAAGTTCTGGGGGCGTGTCGTCGCGACGATCCTGCATCGCGTCGCTTATCGTTTTGCGTCCAACTTCGGAACGACGAACACCTCGCCGGGATAGATGAGGTTGGGATTGGGGATTTGCTTTCGGTTCGCGTCGACGATCTCCGGGTAGCGCGTCGGGTCGCCATAATAGCTTTGGCTGAGAGCCCATAAAGTGTGGCCCGTGGCGACGCGCTTGGTTTGAACCGATCCGACCACCGGGTCCGCCGGCGAGGGCGCGGACGATGGCTCGGCGAATCGCGGAGGCGAGCGCTGAAGCCGTCGGCGCGGGGCTCGGCGCCTCGGGATAGACGAAGGGCGCCTCGGCGCTCGCGACCACGCTCGCGCCGCTCGCGCTCATCTCATCGGCGCGCATGACGTAGCCGCCCGGGCTCATGCCGTGTTGTATCGTAAATGACCAGTGGCCATCCGATTGCGTGTTGGCCTCGGCGAGGTCGGCCTGATTGAGATAGAGGCGCACTTTTGCGTTTGGCTCCGCCGAACCCTTCGCGACAAGCCCGCCAACGGCGTCGGCCTCGATCAAATGGATCGCGACGCGGGAGCCGTTGGCCGAGGACGGCGTCGCCAGGGTCCGCATCCCGAGCGCGGAATGCGCGGGCTCATCGGGATTCGTCGGCGCGACGGCCGCGACCTTGGTTTCCTGCGCGGGGACAGAGGCGGCGGGCGCGACCTTGGTTTCCTGCGCGGGGACAGGGGCGGCGGGCGCGACCTTGGCTTCCTGCGCGGGGACGGAGACCGCGACCGGACTGGAAATCACCGGCGCCGCCTTCTCCGCGCTCGCCGCCAGCGACAGGCTCGTGATCGCCGGGCGCCAGCGCCGGGGGTATGATGACGAACTGGCCCGCAGCGTCGGCGGTCGCCTCCGCGACCGCCTTGCCGCCGTCGCGCAGCTCGACCTTGGCGTTGGGCGCCGCGCGGCCGGCGACGACCGCCTCGCCCGAAGGATCGACGTTCACCACGTCGAACGCCGGCTCAAGGGCCACGGCTGCGGTCTCGTTCGCGGCCTTGCCGCCGGACGCCGAAGCGCTTGCCGCGGGCGGGGTTGCGGGGACAGCCGGCTGAGCGGGAGAGGCGATGGGCGCCTTGGGCTCGGCGGGAGCGCTGGCGACGACCGGCGTCTCAGCGGCATTGCGCCGAACGAATTCCGGATGGGTCCAAACCACGGCCCCCGCTCCGGCGGCCACCAACACCAGAGCGACTGCTCCGACCCAAACCAGTGTACGCTGCGACGGCATCTTGCTCACTCTCGCCTGACTTATACCGCCGAGTGACCTTTGCGACAAATCACTGTCACCGAGCCGTCATTTGTCGGTTGCTGAATTCGCTCAGGATCTGGTCACGAAAGCCGCGGCGGGCGTTTCCTCCGGCGCGATCTCGCGGGCGGGGGAGCGCCCGGGCAGGGACGCCTTGGTCAAGGCGTAGAGCGAAAGGTCGGCGCCCTTGCCGCGCAGCCTCAGATCGCCAAGCGAGCGTTTGGCGATTCCCGGCGGCAGTTCGAGGCGATCGATCAGGTCGGCCGAGGCGAGGACGCGGTCGCCGGTCTCACGGCAAAGCTCCTGGATGCGCGCCGCGGTATTGACGGTGTCGCCGAGAAAGACGATCTCCCGCTTCACCGAGCCCATCTCGCCGGTCACCACCGGCCCGCAATGAAGCCCGGCCCTGACCGCGACGGCCGCGCCGAACTCTCGGCGGTAATCGGGCGCGCGTCTCGCCAGCCGGTCGATGGCGGCGAAACAGGCGCCGACGCAGCGGCCCTCAGCGATTCCCTCCTCGAGCTTCCAGGTCGCGATCAGCTCATCGCCGACATAGCGATGGATTTCGCCTCGCGCCGCGACGATCGGCTGGGTCAGATCGTCGATGAAGCGATTGACCAGACGATGGAAGGCGAGGGGCCCGAGCCGTTCGGCAAGTCCCGTCGATCCCTCCATGTCGATGAGCAGGAACACGCGCGATTCCAGCCGCGGCGCATAATAGCGGCCGGTGATGAAGTTGATGAGCACGTTCTGCCCGAGCAGACTGTTCACATCGAGAATGAAGACAAAGACGAACGCGGCCGCGAGCGAGAACAGCACGTCGCCGCTCTCGATGCCGTTCTCGCCGGGCGCTGGAAAGAGAGAAAGGCCAAGTTTGAGGCCGAACAGGATGACGCCGAGGTAGATGAGGGTCTTCACCGCCACATGCGCCGCAAAAGGCGCGCGGCGAAGCGGGGCGGCCAAGGGCGTCGTCATCACGAGCGCATCGAAGGTCGTCAGAACGCCCGCAATCAGACCGCCGGTCAGTGCGCCGCGCGCGAAGCCGGAGAGCGTGAACGCCGGGCCGCCGCCCTGCCAGACGCGCCTCTCGGAATAGGCGGCGCCCAACGCGGCGGCGAGCGCGGTCGCCCAGAGGATATGCCGGAACGGCTCCTGCAAACGGGGGAACATCATTATCTTGCGGTCGCGCTGATGCTTTGCGACTCCAGTCTAACAGACAATCGCAGAAACGGCGGCGGCTCTCCCGAACCGTCACGCCCGAAAGAGATCGCGCTCGAACAGTTCGCTGATGTCGATGTCCTGCGGACGGGTAGCCCAACGACAGTTTTTGCAGGATGAATTCGTAATAACTGTACGCGCTTTCGGGCCGCCCATCGTTGATGAGAATGGCGTCGGCGAGGAAAGAGCGCCGCGCCGTCTCGAACCGGTGATGGTCGGTGTCGAGGAAGCCCGGCATGACGGGGAGCGCCGTCGCCGAGCCCGGACGCGGCGATCTCACAAACCTGACACATGCGTCAGGCCTCCCTGATTCCTCATTCGCCTGGCAGCTTTGAGCAGCGGCTTCGGCGAACGCGTACGGAACCAGGTCGGCGCGTCAATTCACGGGGCTATTCGCTGGCGGTCTTGCGCAAGCTCAGCGTTTGAAGCCCGACAAGCGTATCCCTGTCGCCGCTGTCGACGACGAGCGCCGTCGCCCCTTCGCCGCAAGTGAAGTTGAGCGAGCGGCCCTCGTCGCTGTCCAGGCCCGCCGTCTGTCCCGGGTTGAGGATGAGCCGAACGCGCGTCGCCGTGCTCGAAGGAACGGTCTCCGGATCGCTCTTTTCGTAAACCATCAGCGTGACGACGCATTTCGCGCTCTGGCCGAGGAAGTACCCGCTCATCGACTTCGAGCCGAAATCATAGCCGATGCTCTGGATCGGCGCATACCTGGCCTCGCTCTTGACCGCCTGGGATTGGGCGGAAGCCGCCGACGCCCAGAGGCTGATCGCAAAGGTTCCGGCGAAGGCCGACGCGTGGGCGATTTTCCCGATATGCATTGAGCCCTCCTCTGTGACCGGGGCGGAAACGAACCGATCGGAATCAGATGGATCAGCCGAAAAAATCCCGCCGAGCCGGGAGGTTCTCCCGACGCTCACGGGTGGATAGAAGATCGAGCCGCGGAGTCTGTGATCTGGATCACACTCCTGTCACAGGCGGCTGGGGCTGCCGAGAACGCCGTGCGCAGGCGGTCCAGGGCCTCCCGAAAGGGTCGGACGACAACCTCGGATCACAATCTGTTGCAGATAAACAGAAACCAGGTTGGCTTGCCGCTATGAACAATCCCCGCCGGCAAGGCGAAACAAGAGCCGCCGCCGTCGCTTAGCCTGCGCTATTGCCCGCGCTTGCCCCGAACCGCGAACCGGACCGCTTCCTCCGCGGCGCGGAACAGCGCGCGGGCCTTGGCGACGCATTCGTTGTGCTCGGCGGCGGGGAAGGAATCATAGACGATGCCGGCGCCGGCCTGGACATGCATGAGGCCGTCCTTCACCACCGAGGCGCGCAGCACGATGCAGGTGTCCATCTCGCCGCCCGCGCCGAAATAGCCGATGCAGCCGGCGTAGATGCCGCGCTTGTCCTTCTCCAGTTCGTCGATGATCTGCATCGCCCGCACCTTCGGCGCGCCGGAGACGGTGCCGGCCGGAAAGCCGGCGGCGAGCGCGGCGACCGCATCGACGCCGTCGCGTAAGCTCGCCCTCGACGTTGGAGACGATGTGCATCACGTGGCTGTAGCGCTCGACGAAGAAAGAGTCGGTGACCTTGACCGTGCCGATCTTCGCCACGCGGCCGACATCGTTGCGGCCAAGATCGAGCAGCATGAGATGTTCGGCGCGCTCCTTCGGATCGGCCATGAGTTCAGCCGCCAGCGCCTCGTCCTCGGTCGGGCTTTTTCCCCGGGGCCTTGTGCCGGCGATCGGGCGGATGACCACCTTGCCGTCGCGCACGCGCACCAGGATTTCGGGACTGGAGCAGACGATCTGGAAGCCGCCGAAGTCGAGGAAGCAGAGATAGGGCGACGGATTGACGCGCCGCAGCGCCCGGTAGAGGGCGAAGGCGGATAAGTCGAAGCGGCTGGTGAACCGCTGCGACAGCACGATCTGGAAGGCGTCGCCGGCGGCGATATAGTCCTTGGCGCGAGCGACCATCGCCTTGTATTCGGCCTCGGTCGTATTCGACCTGGCCTCGCCCGGCCTGGACGAGCGGATCGACGGCCATGGCGGCGGTGTGATCGAGCGGCGATTCGAGCGCGTCGACCACCGCATCGAGCCGGGCCATCGCGCTCTCGTAAGCGGCGCGGGCCGAGACCCCGGGCGCCGGGCGAACCGGGGTGACAACCGACATCTCGTCGCGCGCCCCGTCGAACACCACCATGACGGTCGGGCGGATGAGAAGCGCTTCGGGCACGCCGATCGGGTCGGGCTTGGCCGGCGCGAGGCGCTCCATACGCCTCACCATGTCGTAGCCGAGATAGCCGAAGATTCCTGCCGACATCGGCGGCAGGCCCGGCGGCATTGCGATGCGCGATTCGGCAAGGAGCGCTCGCAGCGCGTCGAGCGGGTCGCCAGGGCAGGGGACGAAAGCGTCCGGATCGACAAGCGCCCGGCGGTTGATCTCGGCATGATCGCCGCTCGAGCGGAAGATGAGGTCGGGATCGAGGCCGATCATCGAATAGCGGCCGCGCTGGGCTCCGCCCTCGACCGATTCGAGCAGGAACATATTGCCCGCGCGGCCGCGCGCAAGCTTGAGATAAGCCGACACCGGCGTCTCGAGATCGGCGACCAGCGTCGTGACCGCGACCTCGGCGTCGCCAGCGATATAGGCGCGCGCGAAGGCTTCGTAGTCGGGCAGGGTGGTCATCGGCGTGCTCAGCCGCCCTCGGCGGAATGGAGGACGTCCTGATGGACGGAGACGCCGAGCGTCCGGCGCAAGGCGGCGACATATTGATCGAGCAGGCTGTCGCGGGTCGCGGTGTCGAGTTCAGAGGCCATCGCCTTGACGCGGGCGTCGGCGAAGTCGACCGGCGGCGTCCGGTCAGCGGTGATCTTGAACACCACCCGTCCGTCGGGCGTCGCCGCGGAGCCAGCGCCGTCGGCGGGCTGGCGGAAGATGGCGGCCACCACCGATTCCGGCAGGCCCTCCTGCCCGGCGCGATGCACGTCCGTCGCCGTTTTCACCTCCGCGCCCGCGGCCTTGGCGACGTCGGCAATCTTTCCCCCGGCGCTGATCTGCTTGACCAGATCATCCGCCTTGCCGGCCAGCGCCTTGTCGATCTCTTCGGCCCGCCATTGCTTCTCGACTTCGGGCTTTGCTTCCTCGAAGGTGAGGTCGTGCGCCGGATCGATCTTGGCGATCTCGTACCAGACATAGCCGCCGTCTTTGGTGTTCAGCGCCGCCTCGTCCAGCCCGACGTCGGACGCGAAAGCGGCGCGCAAGAGTTCCGCCTGGTCGGGCAGAGCGACCGGCGCGCCTTTCGGGTCATGGCCCGCAGCGTCCACCGCGGCGATCGTTTGCCCGGTCAAGCCCACCGCCTTGGCGGCTTCGAGGATGGTCTTGCCCGACACCCTGAGGTCCTCGATCTTGTCGTGCAGGGCCTGGATCTTGTCGCCGGCGCGGGAGGCGGAGACTTGCTTCTTCACCTGGTCGGCGACCTCGGCGTAGGGCTTGATCGTCGACGGAATTATGCCTTTGACGCGAACGATCACCGGGCCAAACTGGCTCTTCAGGACGCCGCTGACGCCCCCTTGCGGAAGAGCGAAGACGGCGCTGGCCGCGGCCTGATCGAACATGGCGTCCTTGGTCGTCTCGCCGATGTCGGTGTCCTCGGCTTTGAGGCCGCGGTCCTTGACGAGGGCGTCGAAGCTCGTCCCGGCCTTGAGCTTGGCCTCGGCCGCGGCGGCGTCGGCCTCATTGGGGAACAGGATCTGCTGCAGATCGCGCTTTTCGGGCGCGCCGAACTGGGGATCCTTTCCGGCAAGCTTCTGATAGGCGGCCTCGGCGTCCGCGTCGGTCACTTCGGCGGCATTGGCGATCGTGTCCGGCTCGAGCGCCAGAATGGTCATCTCCCGGTATTCGGGCGCGCGATAGCTCGACTTGCGATCGTTGTAGAAGGTTTTGAGCGCATCCTCGGACGCCGCAGGAATGTCGCCCGCCGCGGACGCAGGCAGGAGAAAAGTGTCCGCCGACCGTGTCTGGCCCTGATAATCGGCTTCCGCCGTCACTTCGGCCTTCGGCGCGGTGACCCCGGTCGCCAGCGCGGCGACGATGAACTGCCTCACCACCTGCTTGCGCAACTCCGAGAGGAAGCCGCGCTCGTTCATATCCATGTCGCGCAGGGCGCCGGCGAAGCGGTTCGGATCAAATGCGCCGGACTTGTCCTGAAAGCCCGGGTTCGAGGTGATGACCTCGCGCAAGGCTTCGTCGGAAATGCCGAGGCCGAGCTTGTGCGCCTCCGCGTCGACCGCCGCTTCGTTCAGCAATTGCTGCAGGACGCTGCGATCGAGGCCGATCTGGCGCGCCTCCTCATTGGTGAACGGACGTCGGAGCCGGCGCTGATATTGCTGGATCGCTCGATCGTAGGCGACTTTATAGTCCTGGGCCGAGATTTTCGTGGCCCCGACCGAGGCGACTGTGGACGGGGTGAAACCGCGCAGCATGTCGCCCACGCCCCAGACGACGAAGCTGACGATGATGAGCCCCATGACGACGGTCATGATCGCCTTGCCGACGATCCCTTGAGACGCGTTGCGTATCGATTCGAGCATGTCGCCGTATCGCCTTTCATTGTCGGGCCCGCGATCGCGCCCTATCTAGCGGCGCCTGCATGGTTTGCAAAGGCGGAACGGCGCTTTGCAGGGGCGGGGGGCGATGATAACAACCCGCCGATCAAGTCGCGGAGAGGCCTGAATGACTCCTGGCGTTCGCCCGTTGGTCGCGGGAAACTGGAAGATGAATGGCCTTGGCGGGTCTTTGGTTGAGATTGACGCCATGCGGCAGGCGGCGGATGCGGGCGAATCCGGCGACGCCGAGCTCCTCGTCTGCCCGCCGGCGACGCTGATCGCGCAAGCCGCCTGGAGGATCAAGGGCGGCGAGCTCAGCCTCGGGGCTCAGGATTGTTCTACCGAGGCCAGCGGGGCTTTCACCGGCGACATTTCGGCGGCAATGCTCAGGGACGCAGGCGCGAGTTACGTGATTGTGGGGCATTCCGAGCGTCGCACCTATCATCACGAGACCGACGAGCTCGTCCGCGCCAAGGCGGAAGCCGCGCTGAAAGCGGGCCTCACGCCGATCATTTGCGTCGGCGAGACGAAAGCCGAGCGCGAAGCCGGCCAGCAGGCCGCCGTCGTCATTCGGCAATTGCGAGGCTCGCTGCCCGCCGAGGCGAGCAGCGAGACGGTTGTGGTCGCCTACGAGCCGATCTGGGCGATTGGCACTGGGCTGATCCCGACGCCCAAGGACATCGCCGCCGTGCACAATGGAATTCGGGCGCTGCTCGCTGACATGTATGGGGCGCCGTGCGCCAAAATTCGCCTTCTCTACGGCGGGTCGGTCAAGCCGAGCAATTGCAGCGAACTTCTGACCCTCGACAATGTCGACGGCGCGCTGGTCGGCGGCGCGAGCCTGAAAGCGACGGAATTTCTGGCCATCGCCGCGGCCTACCGCTGAGGCGGTCCGCCCGCCCCTCCCGATGGACGCCCCCCTTGCGCCATGTTAGGAGCGCGCCATCTTTCGAAGACGGTGGCCCCGGCGCCACGCGCTTCCTCCGCTCGAGACCTTCATGCAATCCGTTCTGATCGTTATTCATATCCTGATCGTCATCGCGCTCATCGTGGTCGTTCTGTTGCAGCGCTCCGAGGGCGGCGCGCTCGGGGCGGGCGGGGGAACCGGCAGTTTCATGACCGGGCGCGGCCAGGCGAACGCGCTCTCGCGGGCGACTGCCGTCCTTGGCGCCTTGTTCTTCGTCACCGCGCTCGTGATGTCGATTCTGTCGAGCTGGAGCCGCGCGCCCCATTCGATCCTCGGAAAGGGCCCCGCGCCGGCGGGGCAGACGGCGCCCGTTCCGATTTCGCCGGGCAATATTCTCGATCAGCTCAAGAAAATGGAAAGCGGGTCGAACGCGCCTTCAGCCCCCGCGCCTGCTCCAACCGCGCCTCCGCCGGCCGCGCCTTCCGCGCCGGCGCCGAAACCCTGACAGCTGATCGAAAGAGCGGGCGCCGGAGGTCCGCGAAGTGCCCGCCTTCCACGACCACCGCAAGGTTCGCCATAGCGCCGTTCAGATGTTCGATCTGGTGGCCGACGTCGAGCGCTATCCGGAATTCGTTCCGCTGTGCAAGGCCCTCAAGGTGCGCAGTCGAAGGCCGGAGGAGGACGGCCGCGCGACGCTCGTCGCCAACATGACCGTCGGCTACAAGCTCATTCGCGAGACATTCACGAGCCGGGTCGCACTCGACAAACCCAATCTCAAACTGCGCGTCGAATACATCGACGGGCCGTTCAGTCGCCTCGAGAACATCTGGACTTTCAAGGACGAGGCCGAAGGGGAGGGCTCGCGGGTCGGGTTCTTCATCGACTACGAATTCAAAAGCCGGACCCTCGGCGTGCTGATGGGCTCGATGTTCGACGCGGCATTCCGCAAATTCGCCAGCGCTTTCGAGCGCCGCGCCGACGCGATCTACGGGCGCGCCTCATAGTTCACGCGCCCGACGCGGCGGCCATTATGGCTTCGGAGCGGGCGCGGGGATTGGACTGTTCGGCGCGCCCTTGATTGCGCCTGCGAGGGGCGCGTCATGATGTTCTGTTGTGTGCTCCGTCACTTCGGTCAGGGAATCCGGGTTGATGACCATCATCACCGGATTGCCCTCGGAATCCTTGGCCCGAACCAGGAAGGATGAGGGCATGATCGTGATGTCGGTGAAGCCGGCTTTGGTCAGATTGTCGTGCAGCTTCTGGCTCAGATGCGATGGAGCCTGCGCGTCGTCTGCGCCGAATCCATTGCCGCCAGCGCCGAGCCGGCGAATCCCGAGCCGAGAAGAAGAACAAACATTATCCTGGCGGGAGCTTTCATCGGTTCCTCCAAACGACCACCCAGCTCCCAGTTAACGGGCCAGGGCGGACGTCGTTCCATTCGACGAGATGAATGTGGATTAACGGCCGAGGCGAGCCCGTCTGCGCGGGGCCGTCCGCTTCCGCGCCGGGCGAAACCCGGCGCGATGCGGCCCTGACTATTTGGTCGCCGGTTTCGGCGAGGGGGTCGAACCGTTCGACTGAGCGGTTGGCGCGGCGGTCGAGTGGTTCGATTGAGCGGTTGGCGAGGCGGTCGCGCTGTTCGCCGCGCTCTTCATTGCGCCCGAGACGGCCGGCGCAGCCTGCGCTGTCACTTCGGTCACAGAATCGGGATTGATCACCATCATCATCGGATTGCCGTCAGAATCCTTCGCCCGGACTATGAAGGACGAGGGCATGATGGTGATATTGGTGAAGCCGGCCTTGGTCAGGTCGTTACGCAGCTTCTGACTGACATGGGCTGGAGCCTGCGTGCTGGGCGCGGCGCTTTGGGTGTTGGTTGATCCAGCCGGAGCTGTGGCCGTCGCTGCAATGGCCGAGCCGGCGAAGCCGCAACTTAAGAGGACCGCGCAGAGGGTTTTGCTCAGAGTTGTCATAGGGTTTCATCCTTTCAATCTCCGCCTCCCAGTGTTGAAGGAACTGCCGTTGAGGGCGCGCGTTGCGTTACCGGAAAGTGAACTTCCCGTAACGCAACCGTTGGTGGACGAGACGCACCACGTCCGCGGTGAAAGGAGACAAACGGGTTGCCTAGCGGCTGAGCGCCGCCTCGAGAAGATCGAGGCCGATCTCAACCGAAGCGAGCCGGACGGCCCCGCGCCCGATGTCGCCGAACCGCTCCTCGCGCGCGACTGTCGGCTTGCCGCGCCGCGCGCAGGCGAAATGGACGAGGCCGACCGGCTTCCCCGCCGTTCCGCCGTCCGGCCCGGCGATCCCGGTGACGCTGACCGCGACCTCGGCGCGCGAGTTGGCGAGCGCGCCTTCCGCCATCGCGACCGCCGTCTCACCGCTGACCGCGCCGTGGTTCACAAGCGTCTCGGCCGGAACGCCGAGCAGCTCCTGCTTGGCCGCGTTGGAATAGACGACGAAGCCGCGCTCGAGCATGTCCGAAGACCCGGGAATCTCCGTCAAGAGCCCGGCGATCAGGCCGCCGGTGCATGATTCCGCCGTCGCCGCCATGAGCGCTGCCTCTCGGTAACGGGCGACGAGCCCAGTGGCGCGGGCGACGAGGTCGGGTGGAAACATCGGATGGCGAACCTATGCGATCTGCCCCAGTTGCGAAACTCCGCGACCCGACACAAAGTTTCGCGAGCGATCAAGATAATCCGGAAACGCCGCGGCGTTTCGATCCGAAGATAACACTTGATCCCGACCCACCGTCCAGACATGAAAAACGCGGGCGAGAGACTTCATGGCCGACGCGAGTTCAGGGATAGACGCTGTCGTGGTTGCGCAGCCGGTATCGGCGCCGCTGACACGCGCCGCGATCTTCCTGGTCGTGACGATCAACAAGGGCGAGGACGATGCCGCCGCCGTGCGGTCGTTCTGCGCCGACTTTGCGGGCCTGGTTCGCGCCGTCGAATTTCGTGATCTCGAGGCCGGGCTCTCCTGCGTGATGGGAATCGGCTCCGACGCCTGGGACCGGTTGTTCGGCGAGCCGCGTCCGGCCGAACTTCACCCGTTCCGCGAGTTCCGGTCCGGATCGCGCCACGCGATCGCAACCCCCGGCGACCTCCTGTTCCATATCCGCGCCAAGCGGATGGACCTGTGCTTCGAGATTGCGGCGCAGATCATGGCGAAGCTTGGCGATGCGGTCACGGCGGTCGATGAGGTGCACGGCTTTCGCTACTTCGACGACCGCGACCTTCTCGGATTCGTCGACGGCACAGAAAATCCGCGTGGACAGGCGGTGATCGACGCCGCGGTGATCGGCGACGAGGACGCCGCATTCGCCGGCGGCAGCTACGTGATCACGCAGAAATATCTGCACGATCTCGCGGGATGGAACGCGCTGCCGACCGAGACGCAGGAGCGCATCATCGGCCGCCTGAAGCTCTCGGACATCGAACTCGACGACTTGGTCAAGCCGACATTCGCGCACAATGCGCTGACGGTGATCTCCGAGAACGGGCAAGAATTGCAGATCGTCCGCGACAACATGCCTTTCGGCAAGGTCGGAGACGGCGAATACGGCACCTATTTCATCGGCTATTGCCGCACGCCGCGGGTGACCGAGCAGATGATCGAGAACATGTTTCTGGGCAAGCCGCCCGGCAACTACGACCGCTTGCTTGATTTCAGCCGCGCGGTGACCGGAACGCTGTTTTTCGCGCCATCCGCGACGTTCCTGGACGCTCTCGGCGAGACGACTCCCGCAACGCCTGCTGCGAAATCAACGTCCGAACCCGCTCAGTCCGCGGCTGCGGCGTCGGATGGTTCGCTTGGCATCGGCTCCCTCAAAGGAGAAAAAGGCCCATGAATAATCTTCACCGCGAGCTTGCGCCGATCTCGGATGCGGCCTGGGCCCAAATCGAAGACGAGACGAGGCGCACCTAACGCTCCTTGCCGGACGGCGCGTGGTCCATATGCGGTTTGCGGCTTCACGTCGCGAAGATCTCTGCCGCAAAAGACTTGAGGTCGGCGTAGAAGCGCTCTTCAAAGGCAATTGACCGGTGCGGACTGTGGCCCGCGCCTTCGTAACGGATGATCCTCGCGTGAGGGTTCGTTTTCGCGAAGCGCTCTTCATGGCCATCAAGGAAAACCGCGCCGCATCGCGGATCGCCCTGAATGACCGTGGTCGGGCAGAGCAGCGGCCGGTCTCTGGGAATCGGAACCATAAGAAGGTCGGCCTCGGCCGACGCGAGGGACCAGCAACGGTTGTCCTGACGCTGCAGGGCGGAGGCCTGGCTGAGGAGGTGCCGCGGGAGAATGCGGTCCCTGGCGACGCCGCCCGTCGGCGAAGGCGCGTTCGACAGCACATCGAGAATGGTCGCGAGCGGCGCGTGGTCCTTACGCCACGACGCCTGACGGGCGCGAACGCCCGTGAAAAGCTACGAAGACAGATGTTCGCTGCCACTCGGCGGGCTCGCCCATGTACCTAAGGCGGGTCCATCGAGGAAGACCGCCAACACGCTCGGATCGCCTTTTTGCGCCAGCAACCCGCCGACTACGGCGCCGAGCGAATGCCCGACGATCAGCGTCGGACTCCCGCATGGCTGCGAGCGCGTGCTCAGCGTCCGCGAGGTAGCCCCCAGGTCGTAGGTCTCGGCGCGGTCGGAATAACCATGTCCCCGGAAGTCGAGCGCCCAGACCCGGTAACGATGCAACAGGCGGCTCGCGCCTCCTTCGAGGCGTCTCGACTGAGGCCCAGCCCGTGCAGGAAGAGGATGGACCGGCGCGCCGGGCCTGCCGAACACCGACACGGCGAGGTTCAGCGATCTGGTCTCCAACGTGAGATCGGTCACCAATTGCCTCTTGTCTGGGCGATCTCGCCAATGGACACCTTCCGGCCGAAAAGGCAAAAGGCGGCTGAAGGGACATCGGCTCGCTCAAAGGAGAAAAGGGCCATGAATAATCTTCACCGCGAGCTTGCGCCGATCTCCGATGCCGCGTGGGCCCAAATCGAAGAAGAAACGAAGCGCACGCTCAAGCGCATCTCGCCGGACGGCGCGTGGTCGATGTCGAGGGCCCAGGCGGTGCCGGTCTTTCGGCGATCGGAACCGGCCACCTCAAGACGATCGCGGCGCCGGGCGAGGGCGTCCTCGCGCGACAGCGCGAGGTCAAGCCGCTGGTCGAACTCCGCGTTCCCTTCGAGCTCGACCGCGAGCAGATCGACGACGTCGAGCGCGGCTCGAACGATTCCGACTGGCAGCCGGCGAAGGACGCCGCGCAGACAATCGCCTATGCCGAGGATCGCGCCATCTTCGAAGGCTACGCAGCGGCTGAGATTGAAGGCATCCGGCAGGGAACGAGCAATCCGATCATGACGCTGCCGGCCGACGTGCGCCAGTATCCGGATGCGATCGCCCAGGCGCTGAGCCAGCTTCGCCTCGTCGGCGTCAACGGACCTATGCGGTCGTGCTTGGCGCTGATGCGTACACGGCGCTTTCGGAGACGGTCGACAATGGCTATCCGGTGCTCGAGCACGTCAAGAAGCTCGTCAAGGACGAGATCATCTGGGCCCCGGCCATCGATGGCGCCTTCGTGCTCACCAAACGCGGCGGCGATTTCGACCTGCACATCGGGCAGGACGTCTCGATCGGCTATCTGAGCCACACGACAGCGCGGTGCGCCTCTACCTTCAGGAGACGCTGACCTTCCTCATGCTGACTTCCGAAGCCGCGGTTGCGCTGGCCCCGCCCGCGGCGAAGCCGACGACTTGACGCGAAGGAGCCGAGCGAACCCGATGGATACGGCCTACCTATCGGCCTTTGCCGCGCTGGCTGGGACAGCCATCGGCGGCCTCGCATCGTTCGCAACCTCGTGGGTGACAGTCGGTCATTCCGGGCCCGCGTGACCGCCTTTCTCGGCTACGGAACGTTTCATAAACAAGACCGCGAACGCGACCACGAAGGTCAACGCAGCCATCATCCAAAAGGTGTCGAAATAGGCAAGCGAGGACGCCTGCTGCTGGCGCAAATTCTCGAGCGCCTGCGAGGCCAGCTGCTGGGCCGCGACCGGATCGCCCGTCTGCCGCAGGAAAGTCGCCTGCGCCTGCCCGAGGAAAGACGTCACAGCCGGGTTGAAAGGATCGAGGGACTCGCCAAGCCGCAGGACGTGAAACTGATCGCGCCGCTCCTGGAAGGTCTGGGACAACGACACCCCGACGCTGCCCCCCTCGTTGCGCAGGAGGCTCGCCAAGCCAATGGCGGCCCCGCGCAATGCAAGCGGCGTATAGAGGTACGCGGCTACATTCGCGGGAGCAAAAAACACCGCCAGTCCCGCGACCACGACCACCCGCGGCCACACAGCCTGGCCTGGGCTGATGTCGAGATTGAGTTGGGACATCCAATAGTTTCCGGCGGTCATGAGCAAGAGCCCCGCGGCCATCAGCCATCGGGCGTCGGCCTTTCGGCCGAGCAGGAAGCCGACGATCGGCATTGCCAGGACTGCAGCGATTCCGGCAGGCGACATCACCAACCCAGTGCTCAGAGCATCATAACCAAACAGGGACTGAAGCAGGCCAAGCATCGACTTCGTTGAGGCATAGAGCGCGACATAAGCGCAGAATGTCATGATGCAGCAGGCTGCGAGGTTGCGTTCACCCAACACGCGGAAGTTGACCACGGGGTTGCGGTGACGCAACTCCCAGAAGATCAACGCGACCAGCCCCAATCCAAAGAAAATGGTCAACGTCTGGATGCGCCAGAATGGATCGCCGAGCCAGTCCCATTCCTGGCCCTTGCTGAGCAGCACTTCCCACGAGACCATGACGATGGCCAGCAGCGACAAACCGATCGAGTCGAAATGGAACGGCTGCTTTTTCAGTTCCGTGCGCTGGGCGACAAGATAATCCGGATCGCGGAGCAGGGCGTAGCATCCGCCAAACGCAATGAGACCGATGGGCACGTTGATCAAAAACACCCAGCGCCAGTTGTAGGTGTCCGTTATCCAGCCGCCCAGGGTCGGACCGACCACCGGCGCGATCAGCACGGCAAGCCCAAACAGAGTCATGGCGACCCCTTGCCTTTCCCGCGGGAAGGCGTCCAGCAACACGCCCTGGCTGCCGGGCTGCAGACCCCCGCCCGCGAGACCCTGGATGACGCGGAACAGGATCAGCTGACCCAGACTGCCCGCCAGTCCGGACAGCAAAGAACTGAGGGTGAAGATTGCGATCGACGCCAGGAAATAGTTGCGGCGGCCGAGATGAGCGCTCAACCAGCCGGTGATCGGCAGGATGAAGGCGTTGGCGGCAAGGTAGCTGGTGATGACCCACTCGGCGTCATCGGAGGCAGCCGACAGGCCGCCCGCGATGTAGCGCAGCGCCACCAGCGCGATGGTGGTGTCGAGCACCTCCATGAACGCCGGCACGACGACTATGGCGGCCACCACCCACGGGTTCCGGGCAACCTGGGACCTGGCGGGCGAAAGCGCCGCGGCTGTCACTTGGTTGCGTCCGGCGGGTTCTTGGTCGAACCGCCGGTTCGCGCTTCAGGCGCAGATGTCTGCAAAAACTTGCCCGCGTCGGGTCCGGTCGGAGGCTTGTTGAAGTAGACGTAGGGAACAACCGACGTGCCGATAAACAGCGGGCTCTTGTCCGGATCGTAGTCCTCGAGATCAATCCGAACCGGCAGTCGCTGAACCACCTTGATGAAGTTGCCGGTGGCGTTCTGCGCCGGGAGCAGCGCCAAGGTCGATCCCGTCCCCATGGTGAACCCGGAAATGCGCCCCTTGAAGACATGTCCGCCGCCATACATGTCGGTATAGAGATCGACAGGCTGGCCGATCCGCAGGTCGCCGAGCTGGGTCTCCTTGAAATTGGCGTCGACCCAGATTTCATCGAGCGAGCGGATCGCCATCAGAGCCTGGCCAACCTGCACATTGTCGCCCGGGTTGACGTTTCTGCGGGTGACGACCCCATCGATCTCCGCGATGACGTCGCAGTAGCGAAGGTCGAGTTCGGCCTGGTTGAGATCGCGCTTGGCGACTTCGAGCTTGGCCTCGGCCTGCTTGATGTCCGGCGCGTCGGCCGCGAGCCTGGCGAAGGTTGTATTGACGTCGCCTTCCTTTTCGAACGCCTCGACCATGTGACGGGGCCCCTCGTCGAACGAATGGATGACGCCGAGCTGAGCCGCACTCTGAATCATCGCCGCCTGCGCCTGGAGCACCGAAGAAAAGGTTTGATCGAGATTGGCCGGAACCTGGCCGAGATCTGCGTCGTCGGATTCCGGCGGCAATCCCAAAGAGGCGCGGACTTGACGGACGTCGGCCAACGCCGCGACAACGTCGGCGCGCGCCGCCAACAAGATGGCCTGCCGGCGGTCGTACTCCGACCTTGGGGTATCGTTTGTCACCACCAGTTTGGCGGCCCGGTCGAAGTCAACCTGAGCCAACGCGAGTTCGGCTTTGCTCTTGTCGACAGCGGCGACCTTGGCGCGCAGCAGGGCGACCTGATCGTCGACGTTCTCCATGGCGTGCTCCAGCGCCCGGCGCCGGCTCATGGCCTCCGCTTCGATGCCGCGCACTTTGGACTTGGCCACTTGCAGGTCTGCCGTCGCCGTGTCGACGGCCGCCTTTTTGATCGCGACTGCGATCTGGAAAGGCTCCTTGTCCAGTTGGACCAGAAGGTCGCCTTTGCGCACCCGGTAGTTGTCGTCGACGAGGACCCGCGCGACCTGGCCTTTGACGCGGGCCGCGACGAAAGTGACGTGACCGTTGACGTATGCGTCATCGGTTGAAACCGTGTTGAGCGTCGTTCGTATCCAGGGGATGCCAAACCAAAGGGCGGCCGCAAGGATCACCAGGCCCGCTGCGCCAAGCAGCATTTTTCGTCGCGGGTTGGCCTTGGGCTTCTCAGGCGAGGCTGTCGCAGTTCCGGGAGGCTTCGGTGGGGCCGGCGTCGGACCTGCGTTACGATCCGAAATGAGTTCCGTCTCGCTGCCCTGCTCGCCCATGGCAGATTCCTGTCATCGATCGGATGAACGACAGCCCACCCTAACATCGCGCGGGCGACGCCTTAGGGGCCTCGGCCCCAAGCTCAATCACAAACGCGTGATGCGTCCAGCGCACAGCCGAGATTGCCATGAATGCAAAAAGCCGAAACTTTAGCTCTAAGCGCTGGGCGATTCATCGCCCATTTCGATGGAGTGCGAGCCACGCACACATTTCTCAAGGCCCTGTCGGCGCTCGCGCTTGGCCTATCGCTCGCGGGGTGCGTTCCGGCCCAGCCGCCTTACCCGAATGTCATCCCGATCGATACGACCGGCAACTACGGCGCTCGATAGCCGGTCCCGCCGATGCGCCGAGCGTCTGTTCGCTTCCGACGCGCCGAATGCGGTATCAGAGTACCGCACCGCTGAGTTTGCCAGTTTTCTTGACGATTCCGCGAGTCAGCGGTTGACATATCGTGTCGCTCGCGGATAGAAGCGCGCCTCCTGAAATCGAACGGATCCATCATGTTCGGCAAAACCCATTCGACCAAGACCGCCGAGGTCGAGAAGAAATGGCTGGTCATCGACGCCAAGGGCCTCGTGGTCGGCCGGCTCGCTTCGATCATCGCCATGCGCCTGCGCGGCAAGCACAAGGCGAGCTTCACTCCCCACATGGACGACGGCGACCACGTCATCGTGGTCAACGCCGAAAAGATCGTGCTCACCGGCCGGAAGCGCGACCAGAAGGTCTATCACCACTATTCGGGCTATATCGGCGGCATCAAGGAACGCTCGGCCAAGTCGATCCTCGAGGGCAAGTTTCCCGAGCGCATCGTCGAGAAGGCGGTCGAGCGCATGCTGCCGCGCGGGCCGCTCGGCAAGAAGCAGCTTGGCAACCTGCGCGTCTACAAAGGCCCCGACCACCCGCACGCGGCGCAGGCGCCGACCGCGCTCGATGTCGCCAAACTCAATCCCAAGAACAGCCGGAGCGCTGAAATCAATGGCTGAGACCCTTGCTTCGCTGGCCGACCTCGCAGGCTCGGCCGTCGCGCCGGTCGGCGCGCAAGCCCCCGTCCATGTCCAGAAGCTCGACAAGCAGGGACGCGCCTACGCGACCGGCAAACGCAAGAACGCTGTGGCGCGCGTCTGGATCAAGCCGGGCAAGGGCCTGGCGACCGTCAACGGCAAGCCGCTCGACAAGTATTTCGCACGGCCCGTGCTGCGCATGATCCTGAGCCAGCCGCTCGTGGTCGTGAACCGCATCACTCAGTACGACCTGATGGTGACGGTGAACGGGGGCGGCCTGTCGGGACAAGCGGGCGCGGTGCGTCACGGTCTCGCCAAGGCGCTGACCTATTTCGAACCGGACTTGCGCCCGCTCCTCAAGAAGGAAGGCTTCCTCACCCGCGATTCGCGCGTGGTCGAGCGCAAGAAGTACGGCCACCGCAAGGCGCGCGCGAGCTTCCAGTTCTCCAAGCGCTGAGGCGCTTGTCGCAACGACAATCGGAAAAGGGCGGCGCAAGCCGCCCTTTTTGCTGGGCGAACGAGGTATGTCTGCCGGTCCGGTGCGTTGACCTCGTCCCGAGGAGCCGCGCAGCCGTCTCGAAGGACGCTCCAGTTCGCGTCGAGGCCTCGCGCCCCCTTCAAAAGCATCCTTCGAGACGCGCCTCGGCGCTCCTCGAGGCATGAAGGGTGTGGACGCGCTTGATACAAGTCGGTTGATATTTGCGCACATACGATCCGCGAGATTAGAGTTCCTTGGCTCAATGATCGGCGGGGGATTTGCTTGAAGTTCGCAGTTTTGCTTCTGATCGCGGCGGCGCTCGGCGCTTGTCCCGCCGAGGCGCGAGAGTGGCGCTGGAGCTATCAGGGCGAGGGGGTGACGGCGTCGGGCGCGTTCACCACGAAAGACGCGCCCAACCCCGACGGCTTCTACGAGATCACCGGGATCAAGGGCGAGATGAATGGCGTCGCCATCACCGGCCTGCAGCCTGCCGGGATATCAATCCCGGGCAACGAGGGCTACCCGGGCGACAATCTCCTGCGTACCGACGCCCCGCAGCTCACCTTGCATGGCTTCGGCTATGCGCTCGCCGATGGCACGTACGCCAATCCCTTCTACGGCGCGCATTTCGTCCCGCCGGGCGTTTACGCGTTCTTTTCCGACCCCGCGAACCGCAAGACGAGCGAACCGGCCGTCGCCTTCACCGCAACGATCGTTCCTTAGCGTCGAACCCAGTCGGCTGGACCCGTTTCGAGCCTCGGCGCTATCGGCCTTGATCGGTTCGCTCGGATATCATTTCCACTCCCCCCGCGCGCCCCACAGGTTACGGAACGATGTTGTGATTGAGGCGGAACAGATTGTTCGGGTCGTAGCGACGTTTGATTTCAATCAGCCGGGCATAATTCTCGCCATAGGCGCTCTGCACCCGATCCCCCTCATCTCCGGGCATGAAGTTCACATAGGCCGTGCCCGAGGCGAATGGGGCCGTCGCCTCGAAGGCCCTGCCTTGCCCATTCGACATGTTGCTGTGTCCGATGACGGATCCCGCCAGCGTGAGTGCATGTTCATGCCGAAATGCGCGTGGCGTTGCGGGAAGGCGGTCGAGGAAACCGGCACGCGCGCTTGCGGCGCCGCCGATATGGAAGAGGAAAATCTCGCATTCGGGTCCGGGCGCCGGCTCGGGCGGCCTCGACGACAGCGCTGATCGCGCCATCGGAAAGATCGGCAAAGTCCCGCGTCTTCCAATAGTTCCTGGCTCCCGGAGTCAGCGACGGATCGAACGCGGTCTGCCAGCCGGCGAACGGATGGGGTCCGACAACATCGGCGATCGGCGCGCCAAGCGCTCGTATCGCCGCTGTCGCGCGCTCGCCCTCGGCGAGGTCGCCGACATAGCACATGGCGAAAACAAGCACCTTGCGGCCATGCCACTCGGTCGGCAGGAACGGCAAGGGCGGTGCGTCGCGCAGCACCGCCCAGCAGGTCAGTTCGTCCGGCGCGTCTTCCAGCAATGCGCTGTATTGTTTCAGAAGAGCCTCGGCGCCGTCGAGCGAGTGAACGACCAGCCCTGACAGGACTTGCTGCCCCACCGCGCGCAACTTGAATTCGAATGAGGTGACGATCCCGAAGTTGCCGCCGCCGCCTCGCAGCGCCCAGAAGAGATCCGCGTTCTCGGTCGAGCTCGCGCGGAGCATCTTACCGTCGGCGGTCACGACATCCGCGGCGACAAGGCTGTCGACCGTCAAGCCGTATTTGCGCGTGATCCAACCGAAACCGCCGCCGAGCGTAAGGCCGGCGATCCCGGTGGTCGAATTGATGCCAGTCGGGACTGCGAGTCCATAGCGGCGCTGTCGCAGCGTCGACGTCTGCGAGCGTTGCGCCGGGTTCGACCCGCGCCTGCGATGTCTGCGCGTCGACGTTCACCGACCGCATCGGGGACAGGTCGATCACCATGCCTTCATCGCATATTGCATTGCCCGCGATATGGTGGCCGCCACCCTTCACCGCGACAAGGAGACCATTGTCGCGCGCGAACTGGACGCATCGGAGAACATCGCCCGCCTCCTCGCATTTCACGATAAGCGCCGGCCTGCGGTCGATCGTCGCGTTCCAGATGACCCTTGCGTCGTCATAGGTCGACGCTTTTGGATCGACGACTTTCCCCTTATCCCGCGCCGGAATTCCTCGAGCGTTCCGGCCGCGATGTCTTTCGGTTCGCCTTCAATTGATTTGAAAATCATCCCCATAACAATCCTCCTCTTCGGAAGGTTTGCGGAGATCTGAAATCTGCGCCCCGCATCCGCTTCGTCGAGGCCACAATCCGCTCAATCCGCCGAAAACAGTAGGGTGGGGCGTCCGAATCTCTTGATCCTGCGTCCTTTGCCGGCGTCAAAAGACGTGTACAGTCGGCCGCTCGGAGGAGGCCCCTCATGGACGTGCTGTCGGACGTGCTGCGTTCCGTGCGGCTGACCGGCGCCGTCTTTTTCGACATGGAGGCCCATTCGCCATGGGTCGGGACAACCCCGAGGTCCGAGGTCATCTCCGGCCTCGTCATGCCGGAAGTCGGAGCACGTCATCTGCTTCCATGTCCTCACCGCCGGAACGTGCTGGGTCGAACTGGCCGACCGTTCGCTCCCTCCAGTGGCGCTCTCGGCCGGAGACGTGGTCGTCGTCGGCAAGGGCGACTCGCACTTTCTCTGCTCGACGCCAGGAATGCGTGGCGAGCCCGATCTTGCCGTCTACCAGCGCCCGACCGACCGCCGGCTACCAATACCTCACATTCTCAGCGAGACCACCGGCGGCCTCGAGACGTGCCACTTTGTTTGCGGCTATCTCGGATGCGATTTGCGCCCGTTCAATCCGCTGCTCGACGCGTTGCCGCGCCTGTTACACGCCCGTGCGTCCGCCGCGAGCCAAGGGTGGCTAACGAACCTGCTTCGCACAGCGGTCGACGAGACCGAGGACGATAGGGCCGGCCGCGAGACGATGCTGGCGAAATTGGCCGAACTTCTGTTCGTTGACATCCTTCGGAAGCATGTCGGCGAACTGGCAGACGACCGGCCCGGATGGTTCTCCGGATTGCGGGATCGGCATGTCGGCGCCGCGCTTCGATTGATCCACGCGAAGCCGTCAAAGGACTGGACGCTCGACGCCCTCGCCCACGAGACGGGGCTCTCGCGGTCGATCTTCGCCAAGCGGTTCAACGATCTCGTCGGCATTTCGCCGATCGAGTATCTCGTGCGATGGCGGATGCAGGTGGCGGCCCGGCTCCTAGACCAGGGCGCGAGCATCGCGGAGACCGCCGACAGCGTCGGCTACGAATCCGAAGCGACTTTCAGCCGCGTCTTCAAGCGCTTTGCCGGCGCGCCGCCGGGCGCATGGCGCCGGGCCCGACCGAAATACGATGGCGGTTGAGGATGGACAGGCTCGGCGCTTCGAGCGGATCGGGCTCCTCAAGCCGTTAACCGCCGCCGGCGCGGCCGAACCCGGCGCCTTTCCGCCTTGACCATGACGGCGGTTTCATACGAAAAGCGCGCATGACCGCCCGCCTGGCTCCCCCGACTCCGACGACGCTGAAGACGCGAGCTCGCGCGGGAAGCGCGACTTCTCCTTCGGCTTTCGGATTTGGCGAGGCGGTTCCATGACAGCAAAAATCTTCATCGACGGCGAAGCGGGCACCACCGGCCTGCAGATCCGCGAGAAGCTCGCCGGCGTCTCCGGCCTCGAAGCTCGTGAGCCTTGCCGCCCGAAGCGCGCAAGGACGCCGGCCGCCAAGCAGAAGCTCTACGGCGACGTCGACGTCGTCATCCTCTGCCTGCCGGACGAGGCGGCGAAAGAGGCGGCGCGGCTCATCGACGCGATGGGCGCGAACGGCGCCCCGCGTGATCGACGCGTCGTCGGCGCATCGGGTCGCGCCGGGCTGGACCTATGGCTTTCCGGAGCTCGTCGCAGGGCAGGGCGAGGCGGTCGCCAAGGCGCAGCAAGGTCAGCAATCCCGGCTGTCACGCGACCGGCGCGATCGCGCTGCTGCGCCCGCTGACCGACGCCGGCGCTGATCTGCCGAAGGACGACGGCCGTCTCGATCGGCTCGGTCAGCGGCTATTCCGGCGGCGGCAAGGCGATGATCGAGGCCTATGAGACGGGCAGGGCGCCGGCCTTCGAGCTCTACGGGCTTGGGCTCGAGCACAAGCACATGCCGGAAATCGAGCTCTATTCCGGCCTGACGCCGCGCGGCCGATCTTCATGCCCTCGGTCGGCAATTTCCGCCAGGGCATGCTGGTCAGCGTGCCGCTGCATCTCGACGCGTTGCCGGGCAAGCCGAAGACCGCCGACCTGCGCGCCGTCTTCGAGAAGCACTACCGCGGCCAGAAGCATTTCCATGTCGCCGAGAGCGGGCGAGTGCGCCGCGCA
This sequence comes from uncultured Alphaproteobacteria bacterium, assembly GCA_963802615.1. Classification (GTDB taxonomy): domain Bacteria; phylum Pseudomonadota; class Alphaproteobacteria; order Rhizobiales; family Beijerinckiaceae; genus Roseiarcus. Next base: position 51,902 of record CAWDKC010000053.1, on the reverse strand, counting down.
TCGAGCCGGAATTGCTCAACGGCACCAACGACATCGAGATCCACGTGTTCGCCAACGAGGCGCGCCGGCAGGCGGTGCTGGTCGCCAAGTTCGACAACCTCGGCAAGGGCGCGTCGGGCGCGGCGGTGCAGAACCTCATGCTGATGCTGGGGCGGTAGCTCGGTCGTCGCAGGAGCGTCATTCCTCCGGCGCGCCCGCCTTTCGTACGCCGTCGTGATAGCGCTCGAGCTGGGCGAGAAACGTCGGATGGTTGCTCACCGCTGTCCAGACGTCGCGATCGCGGGATATGCAATAGGCCGGGTTGAGCGCGAGGCCTGCCTTGACCGCCGAACGAGCCTCGTCGACCCGACCAAGATGCGCGAGGGCGGACGCAAGGAAAAAGTGCGAATGCGGGAAATTTCGGTTGGCCTCGATGGACTGCCGAAGCCACCCGACCGCTTGCTCGTAAGCATCGACGCCGATCTTCGACATGCCCGCGAAACACATCCAGGTGAAAGCCCTCGGATCCCGCGGGCTGAGACGCAGGGCCTCGACAATATGGAGCTCCGTTTCGTTCGGCCGGCCGATAAAGAGCTTGCCATATCCCATGAGGGCGTGGACGTGGGCGAGATTTCGATCCAGCGCCAGCGCGCGTTCGCATCTGGCGATGCCCTGGGCGGCCCGCCTGGTCCAGATCTCGACGAGTCCGAGCCACATTTGGCCTTGCGTATGATTGGGCGCCTGGGACAACGCACTGGTCAATTTCGCTTCGGCCGCTGCGAAGGCCGCGACGGGCTCGAGCGTCAGGGAGGATGCGGCTTCGACCGCGTGCGTCGCCGCCGATCCGATGAGCGCGTCGACATTATCGGGAGCGGCCGCGAGCGCGCGATCGAAGAAATGGCGCGCCCGCGCCAAATGGTCGGGCGTCGGGCCCTTGTGAAGCCAGGCCAGACCTTGAAAGTAGAGATCCATCGAATTGGGGTTTGGAGCCTGCTCGGCGCGCCGCGCCTCGGCGGCGACGAGCTGGGCGTTCGAGCGCGCTCGCCAGGCGCGCGACGATTTCGTCCTGCATGTCGAAGAGATCTGTGAGAGGCTTATCGAACCGCTCGGCCCAGAGATGATTGTCCGTCTCGGCGTCGATGAGCTGGACATTGACGCGCATGCGGGCGCCGGCGCGCTGCACGCTACCCTCGAGGAGGTAGCGGACGTTCAGCTCGCGGCTTATCTGCTTTGAATCGACGATCTTGCCCTTGTAGGTGAAAGCGGTGTTGCGCCCGATTACGACGGCGTTGCGTATCCGCGACAGGTCGGTCGTCAGGCTCTCCGTGACCCCGTCGACGAAATGCTCTTGCTCCGGATCGCCGCCGATATTGGCGAAGGGCAGGACGACGATGGAGAGGCGCGGCGGATGCTCGCTTTCTCGCTTCGAGGCGCTGTCTGCATGGGCCAGCTTTGCGATCTCCGGCGGCCGCGAGGCGCAGCCCGTCGAACCGGTAGCCCTCGCCGGGGACGGTGACGATGAGTCGAGGGCGTTTCGGATCGGCCTCGATTTTTCGCCGCAATTTCCCGATCAGAACGTCGACGCTGCGGTCGAACGACTCGAAACGCCTCTTGGCGAAGGCGTCCAGCAGAGCGTCGCGGCTGATCACCCGTCCGGGCCGGGCGACGAACATCCGCAGCAGAGCGAACTCTCCGCGTGTCAGCGCGATCGCCTCGCCGGACTCGCGCGCGAGCGTGCAGGCGTCAAGATCGAATACGAAGGCAGCAAAACGCAACGACGGGTTCGCGGGCCGCGAAAGCGACTCGTCCAAACCCTCTGGTCGACTAGATTTAACCAGCATGCGCGCCGATCGATCTCGATCAGCGGAATTACAGCGATCTCTCGAATATTACAAGACGATTACAGCCACAACATCCCCCGTTTACATACTTCGTCAATTCTTCCCGCCAATCGCTCCGCTTCCGGGGCCATGGGTGGGAGATGACAATGAGACGGGTTCACGCATTCATGGCTTGCGTCCTCATGCTCGCCGCCGGGACCGACGCACGCGCCGGCGAGCGCCAGGTCAGCAAGTTCCGTTACGACCACCCCCCGGCCGCGGCCATCTTCGTCTGTCCGGGAACCGTCGCGCCCGCGGACTGCAACACTCAGAGCGCTGTTGAAACCCTCGTCGGCCTGGCGTCGCCCGGCCGGATCGGTTGCGGCGTGCAGAGCGAGGAGCTTGCTCGCCGGGTCCGGTGTCGCGACGCGCGAAGGCCAATACATCAAGGTCGCCTGCGTGGAAGAGGCCGCGCAAAGCAACTGACGGATTTTTCGCGCCTGCCCGACACTCGAGACCCATCGGGTCTCGGGGCTCCGCGTCAGCCGCAAGAACCCGACATCACGAGTCCGAAGGCGTCCAACCAAGAGCATGAGCCAATGGTCTTCCAAATCGTCGCTATGATCTGTGTCGCGGGCATGCAGCCTCAGGACTGTGGGCCAGAGCGGGGGTACTCGCGCGATGTCGCGATTGTGGGCGAGGTCTCCAACGAGATCATGTGCGGTATCCAAGCCCAGCGGACTTTGGGTGGGATTGCCGTGTTCCGGAACCTCGCTCCGGGCGAGTTCATCAAGACCATGTGCGTTCGAAAGGGATGAGGTCATGGCCCGATCACAAATCTGGCGTGGCCGACGTCAGTGCGGATGGGATGCGCGCGAGTCCAGGATCAATCGCACGACCAGGCGAACGATCGCCTCGATAATCAGGCCGGCGAGATAGGCGAGCGCCGAGCCGAACACGCCGGCGGCGATCACGCGTCCAGTCATCGAGCCGCCGAAGTCGAATGAGCCGCCGTTCAACGCCCGCATGACGAGCGTGAAGGGCAGGGCGGCGAGCGACAGGGGCAAGTCGGCGAACCAGGTCCCGGAGCGCCTCACATAATCGACGTAGAGCGCCAGGAACGCCAGCGCGTAGACGGCGGCGAAGGCCGCCCCCGTCCACGACCTGAGGCGCTTCATTCAGAAGGGCTCAACCCGCCTTCCATGCGACCACGTGCTGCGTTTGCTGTCCGAGCCCATCGACGCCGAGCGACATCGTGTCGCCAGGCTTGACGAAACGCGGCGGCTTCATGCCCGCTCCAACGCCAGGCGGAGTCCCGGTGGTGATGACGTCGCCCGGCTCAAGAACCATGAATTGGGAAATGTAGGACACAAGCGTCCTGACGCCGAACACCATCGTCGCGGTGGAGCCGGTCTGCATCCGTTCGCCATTGACGTCGAGCCACATGCCGAGCCCCTGCACGTCCTTGATCTCGTCCGGGGTGACCAGCCATGGCCCCAGCGGGCCGAAAGTCGGCGCGCTCTTGCCCTTCACCCACTGCCCGGATCGGTCATGCTGATATTCCCGCTCCGACACGTCGTTGCAGATACAGTAGCCGGCGACATGGGTCAGCGCCTGGCTCTCGCTGACATAACTCGCGCGCGTGCCGATGACGATCGCGAGTTCGACCTCCCAGTCGGTCTTTTTCGAGCCCTTGGGAATCATGACGTCGTCGTTCGGCCCGACGACGCAGGACGGCGCCTTGCTGAACAGCACCGGCTCCTTGGGGACCGGCATGCCGGATTCGGCCGCGTGGTCGGCGTAATTGAGCCCGACGGCGATGAAATTGCCGACCTGCGCGAGGCACGGCCCGATCCTGGGCGTCCCGCGGACGGCGGGCAGGGATTCCGGCTTGAGCTTGGCCAGACGCGCCAGAACGCGGGGGCTGAGCACATCGGCGTCGATGTCCGTCACCACCTCGCTTAGGTCGCGCAATCTTCCGCTTCCGTCGACCAGCGCCGGTTTTTCCTTACCTGCCCTGCCATATCGTGCGAGTTTCATAAGTCCTCCCCAGAAGCCCGTCGAGCCGGGTATCGCCTTCGCGCCCGGCTGCTTGGCGGGCAATGCAATCCTACCAAACGCTGGCGGCGCGGCCTCGTCAATCCTTGATCCTCGTCGCCACGCCGGCTGGCGCAGATGGCGGACACATCGCCGCGACGCGAAATTGCGTGCGATCCCTTGGATTTCAGGCTGGACAAGCCCTATATTGATCGCTTGCTCTGGCTTGTCACGTCTTTGAGACTTCGCAATTGCGGCGCCCGATGGGCCGATCGCTGGAAGCGCGAAGGCGTTCACGGGAGAAACGAAAAATTGTAGACAAGATCTGCGTCCTGTCTAATTTCAGACTTGATCGTGGTTTCATGGAAATGTCATGTGCTCTCCCTGCTTGACTTGACTTTATGAACTGCAGAATTATGTTAAACACCGAAACACGAAAAGAACCCAATATGTCATCATTGGAACGGATCGCCCTGTTTATTGACGGCGCGAATCTCTACGCCAGCGCGAAATCGCTCGGATTCGATATCGACTACAAACGTCTCCTGAAGGAATTTCAGGCCAAGGGACGCTTGGTTCGAGCCTACTATTACACCGCCTTGGTCGACGATCAGGAATATTCCTCCGTTCGTCCGTTGGTCGACTGGCTCGACTACAACGGTTATTCGGTCGTGACGAAGCCGACGAAGGAGTTTGTCGACTCGACCGGACGCCGCAAAGTCAAAGGCAACATGGACATCGAGCTCGCGGTCAACGCCATGGACATGGCGCCGCATCTCGACCTGATGGTCCTGTTCTCCGGCGACGGCGATTTCCGATCGCTCGTTGAATTGGTTCAGCGCAAAGGCGTTCGGGTGGCGGTCGTGTCGACGATTTCGACCCAGCCGCCCATGGTGGCCGATGAACTGCGCCGTCAGGCGGATGAATTCATCGATCTCACCCAGCTGATCCCGAGGATCGGACGGGATCCCGGCGACAGGCCGCCGCGTCCGGTCGACCATCGCCGAACCCAGTCCTACGCCCCGATCCAGCAGCCCGTCGAGGAAGTGCGCGAGTAGGGCGTCGACCGCCGCGTGGCGTTCGACGCCGGCCCGTCGCGCGATTGCCCGGATTGTCCGCGGCTCGCGGCGTTTCGGGCCGCGAACCGGGCGGCTTTCCCGGACTGGTGGAACGCGCCGGTGCCGACCTTTGGCGAAGCCGACGCGCGCGTGGCGATCGTCGGCCTTGCGCCGGGATTGCGCGGCGCCAACCGGACGGGGCGTCCCTTCACCGGCGATTACGCGGGCGATCTTCTCTACTCCACGCTGATCGAGTTCGGCTTCGCCTCGGGCGTCTACGATCGCCGGCCGGATGACGGCCTGACCCTCGTCGACTGCACGATCATCAACGCCGTGCGCTGCGTCCCGCCGCAGAATAAGCCGACCCCCCAGGAAATCGCGACTTGCCGGCGCTATCTGACGCCGGCGATCGCGGCGATGCCGCGCCTTAAGGTCTTGGTCGCGCTCGGCCGGATCGCGCATGAAAGCACGCTGCGCGCGCTCAAACTGACGCTGGCGAAGTTTCCCTTCGCCCATGGCGCGCGGCATCCGGTGACGCCCACCGGCCTCAGCCTCTTCGACAGCTATCATTGCTCGCGCTACAACACCAATACCGGCGTGCTGACCGAGGCGATGTTTCGCCAGGTGTTCGCCTCCGTGCGCGCCGAACTCGACCGCGCGGACGTGCAGGCGCCGGTCGTGGGGTGACGTTCAAAGCGCGGCCTGCGGGTCACAGCGATTGGGGGGACAAATGAGCGTACGAAGTTTCGGCGAGATCGATGGATCGCCAGTGTTTGAAGTCACGATCGCGTCCGGGGCAGGGGCGAGCGCCAAGATTCTGACCTGGGGCGCGGTGGTGCGCGACCTCGTTGTTCCGGCCTCCAACGGGCTGCAGCGGGTCGTCCTCGGCCTCAACACGCTGGACGACTACCTCGCTTACTCGCCATCCTTCGGCGCGGTGCCCGGGCGGTTCGCCAACCGGATCGCCAACGGCCGATTCGTCCTCGACGGGGTCGCTTATCAACTCGAGCGCAAGCCCGGCGAGAAGCACACGCTGCACGGCGGCCCGAATGGATTTCGGCCACCGGATCTGGAAGCTCGGCGCGTATGACAACTCATCGGTCGAGCTGATCCTCGAATTGGCGGACGGCGATTCCGGCTTCCCGGGAAACCTGACCGCGACTTGCGTCTACCGCCTGCTTGAACCCGCGACGCTGAGGGTCGAGCTCTCGGCGGTCGCAGACCGCCCGACCATCGTCAACCTCACCCAGCACAGCTATTTCAACCTCGACGGCTCGCCCGACATTCTCGACCATGAGCTGACGCTGTTCGCCGATTTTTACACGCCCGCCGACGACGAGTTGATTCCAACGGGCGAGATCCGCGCCGTCGCCGGCACGCCCTACGACTTTCGCACCCCCCGCACGGTGCGCAATGCGGCGCTCACGCCCTACGACACCAACTTCGTCGCTGCGCTTGAGCCCGACGAAGAAGGCGGCCTTGCGCAAATCGCGGCGCTGCGTTCGCCGAAGAACGGTCTGACGATGAGCCTGTTCTCGACCGAACCGGGCGTCCAGTTCTACAGCGCGGCGCCCCTGAATTGCCCGGCGCCCGGATTGGACGGCCAGCATTACGGGGCTCATGCGGGCCTGGCGCTCGAGCCGCAGGCTTTCCCGGATTCGCCCAACCGGCGCCACTTCACCGATTGCGTGCTGTGGCCGGAGGACGAGTATCAGCACGTCAGCGAATTTCGCTTTGCATAGCAAGGGGTTCGGAGGAAATCCTGTGGACTGACGCGTGGGTCGGGCACGGTGGCGTCAGCCGGCCGGGCTTGCCGTTCAGAACGGGCAGGGGAGGGCGGCGCCCTCCCCTTCTTTCCCCGCCTCAGTAGCCGACAGTGAACCGCTCACGGACGTGGGCTGGCTTCTCGAGTTCATCGACTGCGGCCATGGCATAGTCTTCCCAGGAAATGTTGCTGCCTTTGCCGTGGGTTAGCAGCTGATCTTTACCCAGCCGGAACTTGCCCGTGCGCTCGCCAGGCGCGATCACCGCCGATGGCGACAGGAAGGTCCAGTCGAGATCCTTGTCCTTGCGCAAAAGGTCGAGAAATTCGCCGCCCTTTGCCGCCTCGGCCTTATAGGCGGCGGGGAACTCCGGCGTGTCGATGAGCTTGACGCCCGGCGCGACTTCAAGGCTGCCGGCGCCGCCGACGACGAAATAGCGCTTCACGCCCGAGTCCTTGACCGCCTCGATCAGAAGCTTCGGATCGCTCGCGGTGAAATGAACCGCGCTGATCACGGCGTCGTGGCCCTTGAGCATTTGCGCAAGACCAGGCTTGTCGAAGACATCGCCCTTTTTCGCCGTCACCCCCGGCAGTTTGGCGATCGCCTCCGGCTTGCGCGCGATCCCTGTCACCTGATGTCCGCGGCGGCTCAGTTCCGCCAGAAGGCGCGAACCGCCGTTTCCTGAAGCGCCGATGAGCGCGACTTTCATGATTGCCTCCAATGTGGTATGTGAAAGATACCTGGTATCGGACGGATACATGACGGCGATCGACATCCTTGTAAAGAACGCACCTTCCGGGAACCTGGTTTCCGATCAGAAACCGCCGCCCGCGCCTCCGGACCCTTACGCAGCCGGCTGTCCGACCCGGATGCTGCTCGATCGGATCGGCGACAAATGGATGGTGCTGACGCTCAGTCTCGTTCGCGACAAACCGCGCCGCTTCAACGCTCTACGGCGTGAGATTGAAGGAGTGACGCAGAAGATGCTGTCACAGACTCTGAAGCAGATGGAGCGCGACGGGCTGGTCACCCGGACCGTTCTGCCGACGATGCCGGTTTCGGTCGAATACGCAATCACGCCGCTCGGCCACACGCTCGCGTCGGTTCTCGACAAGCTCCAGCTTTGGGCGCGCGATCACATCGCCGACGTGCTCGCCGCGAGGCGCCTTTATGACGAGGGCGCCCGAGGTTAGAGCGCCCGCCGTCCTGCGCCGCGATCCCGGCGATCGTCGTGATCGTATCCAGCTTTAGGTTCCATAATAACTATTATGCGAATCGGAGCGATCTACGATCACGCCGCCCGTGTCCGGATCGAACGCTCCGGAAGCGCTGAGCAACGGCCTTCCGTGCGGATTGGCTCGACGGTCGAACCTCTGTTTCGCTTTGACGCGCGTCAAGCTAAGGTGACTTGCGCACGTATGCTAGCGCGCCACAAAGACCATCTGGGAGGACTTGATATGTTCAGGACAAAAATCTTACTTGTCGCCATCGCGGCGATCATTGGCCTGGCGGCGGCGACAGACAATGCAAACGCCGTGATTTACTGCACTTACATTGGTTATCCGCATGGATGCATCGCACGGCCCGGCGTTCGCCTCGTTGCGCGCCCTGTCGGAGTTGGCCACGTCACCGCGCCGCGTCCGGGCAACCGCAACGGCGGAGTCAACAGAGTGGGTCCCCGCCGGTAAGCTTTTGGCTGGAAAAATTCAGGGCAAAGCCGCTCGTTTGCGTGGCGACTGACGCCGAACGCGTGCTCGTTCGCTATCATCACGGTGAAGGCGGAAATGAGTGGGCAGTCTCGGGTTTGATCGTTTTGCGCAGCCGACGATGAGCACGTCGCGCGACGGCCGTGGAACGTCGAGGATGCATGAACCACCCGCCTATAGCTGCCCTCGTGAACGCGGCCACCGCCGGCGCTTTGGCGCTGGCGGCTTGCGGCGTTGCCAGTTTAGCCTTTGAGCTAGGGAACGCGCTGACCTTGTCCGGCAGTCTAACCGTTGCCGCCGTCTGCAGCTTGATGGCAGTTCACAACGTCCTAATCTTTCGGCGCACCAGCATTCGATAAAAAATCCGCAGCGGGCGCGTTTGAGTTGTTGCGAGACAAACTTGAAGCGCAAATCCCTGATCGCCGCGTTGGCGGTAACAGTGGTCCCGGCATTCACGGCATCAGCCGCGACCACATTTTCCTTCGAGTTTGACGACAGCGGCGCCTTCGGCGCACCTGGGACGCTCACTCCGCCAATTGTCGGAACGGCACCTTCGTCTCACCGATCGACCTGTCGCCCGGGACATACGATTTGTCCTCCTTAACAGGCTTTTCTGTCGAGTTCTCCTTAAACGAGATTGAGCTCAGATTCTCAGCAACGGATATTGTAACGCCGCTCGATCAGGTCGCGGTCAAGATTACCCAGTTCGCGCCCGGCGTCGAGCGCCTTGTTGTTACTCCGCCGTGTTGCGACGGCGATGTATTGACCGCTTTGGATTTGGAGAAGGCCGGTCAGTTTCTCGGTCTGCTCTTCGTGGCTTCCCAGGACGGAGGAACAAACTTCTATGAGGGTCTTGGCATCACCCCTCTTTTTGGGAATTACCTGGCCCTCAGCCCGCGTAGTCCCAGAGCCCTCGACTTGGACCATGATGCTGTTCGGCTTTGTTGGTCTGGGTTTCGCGGGTTATCGAGCATCACGTAAGAGCGCCGCCGAAGCATCCGGATAAAATTTCCGCAGCGAGCACTTGTGAGTTGTGAGGGAGCTGGCGGCGGTCGCCACACCGCGCTTTGAGCCAGATCAATGCAAGCGCAAATCAATCTGCGATGTCTGCCGCGCTTGCCGAAGTTGCAGCGGTGGCGCCACCGCTCCTAATACGCGGAACGGTCTAGACTTCGGTTGGGAGGCCACCGCCTAGACCTCGGCGAGTGTGGACCTGCGGTGAGGGGGCAGTGCTCGCTCCGACGTCTCGCCGACAAGCCATCCCGTCGGTCGGCGATCGCATAGAGCGCCTCGACGGTCTGCGGCGTCGTGCGGGCGTTGATCAGCAGAGGGACTAGCAGAGGGAGTTTTGCGCCATCAGAGGGACTTTGCGCTCTTTTTGTTCCTTTTTCGGCAATTTACCAGGAACATTTAGCATCCGAATATTATCTTTAATTTTCAACGGTTTAACTGGTCGGAGTGCCGAGATTCGAACTCGGGACCCCTAGTCCCCCAGACTAGTGCGCTAACCGGGCTGCGCTACACTCCGACGGCGCTCCTTATAGGGGCGGTCGGCGCGCCGTGCAATGCGACGGCGGCGACTTGCGCGCGGCGACCTGGCGCGTCAAGACGCCGGCGCGCTCGCGTGCGCCAGGATTCGTTGCGCCTCCGCGATCTCGGCCAGCGCCTGGCGCAGCGTCGCAAGTTCGTCATCGGCGAGGCGTGAATGGGCTGCTGGCGGTCCGGACTCTCCCGCGGATCCGGCGTGAGGATCGACGGCGCTCGCCGCTTGCGGCGACGATCCGGCGCTCGACTGAGCGACCGCCGACAGCGCCTGAACGCCCTGCTCCTTGAACAGCTTCTGGACGCCCTTGATCGTGTAGCCTTCGTCATACAAGAGACGCCTGATGAGCCTCAGCCGCTCAATGTCGTCAGGGCGGTAATAGCGCCGGCCGCCGGCCCGCTTGAGCGGCCGGATCTGGGGAAAGCGCGTCTCCCAGAAGCGCAGCACATGTTGCGGCAAATCAAGCGAGTCGGCGACCTCGCGGATCGTTCGATACGCTTCCGGGCTCTTCTCCATCGGCGCGTTCCCTGGGCCGCCCGGGGCGAGAGAATCATGCCTCCGTTCGGCGATGACCGACTATCGGCGGATTGGCGCCAAAACGCCAGGGCCTCCGCGCGCGAGGAAGCGCCCTATTCCTTTTCGAACTCGTCGCGTCCGTTGATCTTGGCCTTCAGCACGTTGGACGGCTTGAACACCATCACCCGGCGAGGAAGGATCGGCACCTCGACCCCGGTCTTGGGATTGCGCCCCACCCGCTCGCCCTTGGAGCGGACGACGAACGAGCCAAAGCCGGACAGCTTGACCGTTTCGCCGCGCGCGGCGGCGTCGCAAATCTCGTCCAGAACCGATTGCACGAGCTCCGCCAATTCCGTGCGCGACAATCCGATCTTCTGATAAACGATTTCCGACAAATCGGCGCGAAGTCACGGTCCTTCCAGATTCGCGGCCAACCCTAGCGTTCGCCATATCGAGCCCCACTCAAATCCCCATCCCGCGCGATGTCAGCCCTTGACCGCGCAGGCCCCCAAAAAGGCGCGCCGGCCACCCGTGTCCGATTCCTATCGGACTCTCTTTTCAGTCCCGTCAGTCCCTGAGGGGTCGAGCCTAGTATCGATGGAACAGAAAATCCACGCTTGTCGCGCCGCCGCGACTGGCGCTCATGCGACCCGGCCCCCTTCGTCTTGCGTCCTCCCGCAACCATGCCCCATAGGCAAGCCTAGCAAATGATGCAAGGAGTGTCGATTGAGCGCGTCGAGGCAAAACGGACCGCCCCGGATCGCCCTGGTGACCGGGGCCTCTCGCGGGATTGGCCGCGCGGCCGCTCTCGCCTTGGCGAAGGCTGGCGCGCATGTCGTGGCGCTGGCCCGCACCCAGGGAGGCCTTGAGGAACTCGACGACGAAATTCGGGCGCTCCGGCCGGACGAGCCAGACGCGACAACCCTGGTTCCCATGGATCTGCGCGACTTCGCCGCCATCGACAGGCTGGGCGAAGCGCTCAATCGTCGGTGGGGCCGGCTTGACGCCTTTGTCGGCAATGCAGGCGTTCTGGGTCTGTTGACCCCCCTGCACCAGCTCGATCCCAAGACATGGGACGACGTGATGGCGGTCAACGTCACCGCCAATTGGCGCCTCATCCGCTCGCTCGATCCGCTGCTGCGCTTGTCCGACGCCGGACGCGTCGCGTTCATCACCTCCGCCGCCGGAAGTCGGGCGGAGCTTCGCGCCTATTGGGGTCCATATGCGATTTCCAAAGCCGCGCTCGACGCCCTCGCCCGAACATACGCCGCCGAGACCCTCAACACGTCGAACATTCGCGTCATGCTGGTCAATCCGGGACCGCTGCGAACGCGCATGCGCGCGACCGCGATGCCCGGTGAAGATCCGCTCACGTTGCGTGCGCCGGAAGACATCGCGCCGAAGATCGTCGAGATCTGTTCGCCCGATTGGACCGAGACGGGCAAGCTCTACGATTTCCCTCTGGATCGGATCCTCAGTTTCAAATCGCCCGAGTGAGGCGAGGCTGTTTCGCTCGCTGCGGCTGCGCGCGGCGAATGCGCAACCCCTTTGGCCGCGTCGGTAACGCTCACGCCACTCGCGTCGCGCTGCGGGCGTCATCCGCCGCGCGACGATCGTGAATTGTGTACGCCGTTCCGTTTGGAACCCTGGGCAAGTGAGCGAGTTTCATCCACGAGAAACAGACAGAGCGAAAGCGAAACGACCGCAGGTTGAGACATCATCATGACACGAGGACCCGGTGGACATTCGTCCGTGAACGTCACGCGCCACTTTGAGGGAATGCATTTTCCTGCGTCCAGGGAGGATCTTCTTCTGCGAGCTCGCGACAATGGCGCTGGCCAAGACATGCTCGAGGTGTTGAAGTCTTTCCCTGCGGGCGAGGAATTCGAAGCCCTGGCCGATGTGATTACGGCGTACGGAGAATCGGATCAGGTCCCGCAGACAGGGATCATTGACGTGAAGCCATAGAGCAGGCTCAAGGCCGTGCCGGATTTTTCCTTGCCGCGAGCCCCGAGTGTCTGTATGAGGACCCCTCTTTGCGTCCCGCCGGGGGCTGAACGGAGGGCTGCGCGCTCGATCAAAAGCGAGCGTGCGGCAGGGCTGAGTGTCCGTCCTCCCGTGTTCCCGCCTTCGAACGATCCGGTTCGAGCCTTCCCGGGCTCGAGGGGCTCCGCGTGGGACGCGGTCGAATTGGAAAGGCCCATGAATGGCTCTCTATGAGCATATTTTCCTGGTGCGCCAGGACGTGACGCAGCAGCAAGTCGAAGCGCTGACGGAGCAAATCAAGACACAAATCGCCTCCCTCGGCGGCGCTGTCACCAAGGTCGAGCCTTGGGGTTTGAAGTCGCTTGCCTTCCGCATCAAGAAGAACCGCAAGGCGCACTTCACCCTCATGAACATCGCCGCTCCTTCTGAGGCGTTGACCGAGGTCGAGCGCCTGTTGAGCATCAACGAGGACGTCATCCGCTATCTCACCATACGCGTCGACGAGCATGAGGCCGGCCCGTCCGTGATGCTGCGCAAGCGCGAGGACAGTGACCGCGATGACCGCGGACCGCGCGGACCGCGCGGCGATCGAGGAGATCGGGGAGACCGCGGCGATCGTGGCGATCGCGGCGATCGTCCGCCCCGGCGGCCGCGTGAAGACGCGAATGTGGGAGCACTGTGATGGCGACCGCGCCCCGCCGCCCCTTTTTTCGCCGTCGCAAGTCGTGCCCGTTTTCGGGCGCGAACGCGCCGAAGATCGACTACAAGGACATGCGTCTCTTGTCGCGCTACATCTCCGAACGCGGCAAGATCGTGCCGTCGCGGATCACTGCAGTGAGCGCCGGCAAGCAGCGCGAGCTCGCCCAGGCGATCAAGCGGGCTCGGTTTCTCGGCCTCCTGCCTTATGTGATCCGCTAAAGCGACCGGGCGTCGCCGCGCCTGAAATTCGAACCCGCCGCGTTCGGCCGCGGCGGCAGTTGGAGGCGGGCGGCCGACCCCTCTTCTAACCGCAAGCCAACGCGGGACAGCGCTCGTGATGTTGCATCGCCTTGTCGTCGCCATTGGAGCTGGATGCGCCGCCGCGCTCTTGTTCGTGGTGAGCTCTCAGTCGAGCATTCTGGCGATGGCGCTCGCGTATCTCGCGCCATTGCCGATCATGATCGCGGCCCTTGGCTGGGGACTCGACGGCGGGGCGATCGCCGCGGCGATTTCGATCGCGGTGCTCGCCGTGATCGCCGAGCCGTTGTCCGCAGTGGTGTTCGCCGCCTCGGTCGCCGTTCCCGCGTGGGCCTTGGCCGCGTTCTCGGTCACGCCGTTGGCGCGCTATCTCAAGCGGCTGAAGCCGAACGCGCCGGTCCACGCGCCGGTCGGCGCCATCGTCTCGCTCGCGGCGCTCCTGGGAATGCTGGCCGGCGTCGCGGCGCTGACGACGGTCATCGTGGTCTACGGCGGCTACGCCCAAGCCGCGCGCCACGTCGCAGAGGCGATCACCACCCTTGCCGGCGACGCCTTTGAGGGCGCGCCGGGCAACGTGACGGCTCGCGAGTTCGCCGACGCGCTCGTGCGATACGGCCCGATGGCGATCGCCGCCTCGACGCTGATGATGCTGTGCGTCAATCTCTATGGCGCGGCGCGTTCGACCCAATTGTCGCACAATCTGCCGAGGCCATGGCCCGACGTGCCGAGTTCGCTTGCGCTTCCCTGGCCGGTGGGGGTCGCATTCCTCGCCTGTCTCGGCGCTGCTTACGCCCTGCCCGCTCCGGCCGCGCAATATTTCTCCGTTGGCGTCGGAGGGCTCGGCGCCGCGTTGGCGCTGCAGGGCCTCGCGGTCGCGCACGCGCTGTCGCGGGGCTTGAAGATGCGCCCGCTCATGCTGGTTGCGCTCTACGCCTGCTGCGTGCTGCGCGCCAAATACACCCTTCCGGTTCTTGCCGGCCTTGGGCTCATCGATGGATTCCTCAAGCTGCGCTCGCGCGCGGCCCTCATTGCCTCCCCTTCCCCGACTGGACAAACTAGGAGATAGATCATGGACGTCATTTTGATGGAGCGTGTCGGAAAGCTCGGACACATCGGCGAAACCGTGCGGGTGAAAGACGGCTACGCCCGCAATTTCCTGTTGCCGCGCGGCAAGGCGTTGCGCGCGACAGAGGCCAACAAGAAGAAATTCGAGGGCCGACGCGCCGATCTCGAGGCGCGCAACAACGAACTCAAGCGCAGCGCAAGCGAGGTGTCGGACAAGCTCGACGGCGTGACGGTGGTCATCGTCCGCCAGGCCGGCGAGACCGGACAGCTCTATGGGTCGGTGTCGGCGCGTGACATCGCCGAAGCGCTGACCGCCGCCCGTCATCCCGTGCAACGCAACCACGTCGCGATCCAGCAGCCGATCAAGACGCTCGGCCTGCACGCAATCCCCATCCACCTTCATCCCGAGGTCGAGGCGAAAATCACCGTCAACGTCGCGCGCTCGCCCGAACAGGCCGAACGGCAGGCGAAGGGCGAAGACCTTTCGGTGCGCGAACAGACTTCGATGGACGATCTGGGCCTGGAAGTCGGCAAGGCGCTGGCGGAGGCTGGACCGAACGCCAGCTTCGACCAGTCGTAAAGCCGCACGGATATGGCGCGCGCGCCATTTTGCGCGCGCCAGTACGTTCGGGAGCCTTGGCGCCCTTGACGGCCCTTCGGCGGCTTGCCTACGGCCTTCGTTGGTTGAGGAAAGCCCGACCAGCCGTCTAAAGAGCGGCCACCGCCGCCCAGCACACTATGGCGCTGCAGACGGTGCTCCAGCGTCCGTAAGCCTTGTAGATTGTCGCGGCCGCCTGGGCCTGCTGCTTGAGGGTGCCTTCCGCCGCGATCTGAGGATCCGAAACGTTGCGGATCGCCAGCCACGGCGGCGCGTCGTCGAGCGACCGGGCGACCATCCCAAGCACCGCGTCCCCCATTTCGGAGACGTCCCCAAGGCCCTGAAGCTTGAAATGATTGTCGGTGGTGTCGAAGCCGAAGAAGTCGGTGGTCACGACCGATCGGGAAAGCCCCGACGGCGAGACCACGGTGATTGCAGGCGGACGCTTGTTGTCCGGCGGCAGCTGCGAGGCGTTCGCCTTGAACAGGTCCTTCGCCTGCAGGAAGAACTTCGTCTGCGCGGCGTGGTTCGCGTAATGCGCGGAGGCGAATGTCGCTGTCTTCAGCCAGCTGGTGGAATCGAAGCGCACGACGGGGCTGACAATCACGTCGCCGACCTCGAAGTCCGCGCCGATGCCGCCCGCGGTTCCGGTGGTCAAGATCAGCTTCGGCCGCACCTCGCCGATGATCTGTTTCCACAACTCCGCGTTCGGCAGCACCCCATTCGCGGGAAGGTGCTTGTTGGTGTCCTGCGACAGGTGCGATTCGGACTTGAAGACCACGGCTTTCTTGCCGCCGATGGTCGTCGTCCAGAACGCGCCAAGCCGCTTCGCCTTGACTGCCGGGGCGCCCTTGCTCATCGGACCCGATAGCGCTGCGAAATTGTGAGTGTAGGGAACGTAGTCGTCGCGGGAATCCTTTCCCGGCGTCAGCACGCGACTGAGCGCATGCCCCTCATCCACGGTCCAGGTTACGATGAGGACGTCGGCGCGTGGCAGCGCCTTGGCGCCGCCAGCCGGGGCCTTCGCGGCCGGCGTCGGAGCAAGGCCCTTGGGCCACGGAATGTCAACGAAGCGGCTGAGGCCGGTCGCTTTGGTGAAGCTGAAGAAGGCCGAGCCTTCCGGGCCCTCGGAGTCAAAATCGATGATGTCGCGTTGAATGTCGTCGAGACTCGCGTCTCGCGCGGCTGCGGCGCGTGTCGCGAACGCCGATTGCGGAATTGGAACGGCGGCGGGATCGACGCCGATATTGCGCGCAATCCAGGCGCGGTCGACAATCACGGGCCTCTCCCAAAATAAATTGTAGCCGCCGGAAATGGCTGCGGCCGAAGATAAAACAACGGGTGCGCTACACGCTTTTGGCCTCGCAGACTGTGAGCGCCATCACACAACCCGACAGCGCGACAATTTCCGAAGATCACAAGAGGAAATAATTTCACAGCTCAATGCGGCTCGCGCGCAACTTGGACCCCATCGGACGAGCGGTTAAGAGCTTCTTTTCCGCCAGGAATAACAATTACCGCTGGCGAGCCGAGGGGCCATGAACGCGAGTGCTGACGCTGCATCTAACAGATTCGTTGAAGAGTTTGAATATTAGCCCGGTCACTATGACCATAGATGAGAACGATCAGAACCTTACCTCGCGCAAATGTGTCGAGGTCGTTCTTGGAAAACTAGATAAGCCATAACTCAGACGCTGTCGTTGACGTCCGTGCGAACGAAGTCTTCGCCAACATAAAGAAGCCGGGCCCCACCTCTCTTCGCCGCGCCATACGACAGGCAGTCGCCCATGTTGAGGCCGCGCTTGCCCGCCCCGAATTTCTCGCGTCCTGCAATCGCAAAAGGAATTGCGTCGGCCTCATAGTCCGTAATCTCGATCGCCAGACGCGACATGGCGTCGAGCACTAAGCTGTAGGCCTCAGACGGCTTGAGATGGCGCTCGCGGACAATCGCAAGCGCCGCCTCAAAGACGTTGAAACAGGTTGTGAACGCGCTCGTCCGAACCACCTCTTCCGCGAGCTGCCGCCAACCGGGCTCCTCGAGAATGATTGCTGCGAGCGCCGACAACTCGACCATGAGCGTCCCGGTCACTCCATCTCCCCCCATTCTCTGTCGAAGAAAGCCTTGTCGGCCTTTCGGCCGGTGCGCGCAGCGGCGCGCACCCGCGCGTGAATGTCGGCCAGTCGTTCTGCGACGGGCCGCCCGCGATCGTCGCGTGCGAGCGCTTCCTCACAAGCGACGCGCACGGTCTCGGTCAGGCTGAGATTTCTCACGCGAGCCAGCTTTCGCACCGCTTCCGTCGCGGCGTCGTCTTTGATGTGGAGGGGCATTGGGTGATCCTGACGTTGTGTACACGTCTACACCAAATTATATACACCTTGGGGCCGCCTGGGACAAGCCTTCGGTCAAGCGCCCATGAGCTCGGCAAGCGTCAGCGCGATCACTTCGGTCGCTTTGTACAAATCCGACAGCGGCAGGCGCTCATCGGCGCGATGGGCGTTGGCTTCCTCGATCGTGCGGGGCCCGGCGCCATAGAGCACGATCGGCACGCCCGCTTTCGCGTAGTGGCGCGCATCGGTGTAGAGCGGCACGCCCGAGGCGGCGATCGTTTCGCCCATGACGCGGCTTGCCTGCCGACACAGGATCTCGGTCAGCTTGGCTCCAGCCGGGGTCGGCGTCAGCGGCTCGGCGAGCAGGATGCGCTTGACCTCGATCCTTGCGGCCGGATGGAGCGCCGCCGCGCGGGCGATGACGGCGCGCAATTCCGCCTCGACCTCGGCCGGATTTTCCTCCGGCACGATGCGCCGGTCCAGGCGGAAGGTCACGCGATCCGGCACCACATTGGTGTTGATCCCGCCCGCGATCAGCCCGACCGTCATCTGCGGCGAGCCGATGCCGGCGATCGCCGAGGTCCGCGCCTGAAGGCCGCCGCGCCAGCCATAGAGGGCGGAAAGCATCGCGTTCGCCGCTTCGAGCGCGTCGACGCCGGTCGAGGGGCGGGCGGCGTGAGCCGAGCGGCCGAGGACCTCGACCTCCAGGTGAAGGCAACCGTTGTGGGCGTTGACGACCGCGTAGGAGAAGCCCGGCGCCGATCGCCAGATCAGGATGCGAGAGACCCTTCTCCAGCAAATAGCGCGGACCGATCTCGCCGCCGGCCTCCTCGTCGTAGGTGACATGCAGTTCGACCGCGCCATTGAGCGCCGCGCCGCACTTTTCGAGCGCCAGCATGGCGAACGCGTAAGTCGCAATGTCCGATTTCGACACGGCGGCTCCGCGCCCGATCATCCAGCCGTCGACGATCTCTGCGCCGTAAGGGTCGTGCGTCCAGCCCGAACCCGGAGGCACCACGTCGCCATGGGCGTTGAGCGCGATCGTCGGGCCCTGCCGAAACTTGCGCCTGGCGATCAGGTTGGTCGCCGAAATCATGCCGTTGGCCTTGACGAGGGCCTCGGGAACCTTGTGCCTCTCGACCTGAAAGCCAAGTCCCTCCAGGAGCGTGGCGACGACTTCCGCGGGGCGGCTGCAATCTCCGGGCGGATTGTCCGACGGAATTTTCACGATCTCGGCGAGGAAGCGCGTCTCCGCTTCGGCATGCTCGCGCACGAAGTCGTGGATCGCGCTCTCGACTGGCGTCATCGCGTTTCCCCCCGTCCAATCTCAGGCGTCGAAGCCCTCGACGCGCATCCCGTCATAAGCCGGCGTCACATGCGCCGGCAGGCGCGCGCGCAACGTCTCGTAATCGAGATCGGTGTGCAAGTTGGTCAGGATCGCGCGGCGCGGACGCATCGTCTCGATCCACGACAAGGCGTCCTCGAGGCTGAAATGGGACGGGTGGGGGCGATAGCGCAAGGCGTCGATGATCCAGATGTCCAGGCCTTCGAGGAAAGGGCGGCTGGCCTCCGGAATGCGTTTCACATCAGGGGTGTAGGCGAGCCCTCCGAAGCGAAAGCCGAGCGCGCTGATATCGCCGTGGTCGAGATCGAACGGCGTCGCCTCGACCGCTCCGCCGGGGCCCTCGATGCGGCAGAGCCGGCCGGCATTGAGACGCTTCTCGGTTGCGATCGGAGGATAAGAACTTCCGTCAGGTGTTTGAAAAATATATGAGAACGCCTGGGTAACTCTGCGCGAGGTCTGCTCGTTCATATACACATCGAGGGGGCGGCGCATGGCCAGGCAGAGCGGCCTCAGATCGTCGATGCCATGCGTGTGGTCGGCGTGAGGATGGCTCAAAAGGACGCCGTCGAGCCGCTTGACCTCGGCGTCGATCAACTGCTCGCGCAGATCGGGCGACGTGTCGACCAGCACCGCGGTCGCGCCGTCGGCGCCGAAGCGCTCGACAAGCACCGAGCAGCGGCGGCGACGGTTCTTCGGGTTCGCCGGATCGCAGGCCCCCCACCCTTCCGCGACCCGCGGCACGCCGCCGGACGAGCCGCAGCCCAGAATGGTCAGTCGCAGCGTCAATGCGACGATCCAGGGGCCTGCGGCGGCTTGCCAGCAGCCTGCGGCGGCTTGCCGCAGCCTGCGGCAGCTTGCGAAAGACTGCGTGGGTGTTGGCGCGCGTCGCCTCGGCCAGCGCTTCCGGCGTGATCCCGCGCGCTTCGGCGACCACGCCCGCCGTGGCGACGACGAAGGCCGGCTCGTTGCGGCGGCCGCGATGGGGCGTCGGCGCGAGATAGGGCGCGTCGGTCTCGACCAGAATGCGGTCGAGCGGCACGTCGCGGGCGATGGCGCGCAAGCCCTCCGATTTCTTGAACGTCACCACGCCGGAAAACGAGATCGAGAGCCCGAGGTCGAGCGCGGTCTCGGCGAGTTGCGCGCGACGAGGTGAAGCAATGGAGCAGGGCGCTGAACCGCCCCTGCCCCATCTCTTGCGCCAGGATTGCGCGCGATGTCGTCGTCGGCGTCGCGCGCATGGATGACAAGCGGCAGGTCGAGCTCGCGGGCAAGCGCGATGCTGTCCGCGAAAGACGCGCTGGGCGACGTCGCGCGGCGCGTTGTCGTAGTGATAATCGAGGCCCGCCTCGCCGATGCCGACGCATTTGGGATGTTTGGCGAAGGCGCGCATGGCGGCGAAATCCTCCGCGCCCTCCCCGGCCGCTTCATGGGGATGCGTGCCGACGGTGAAGAACACGTCGTCATACCGCTCCGCGATCGCGACCACGCCGCCGCCTTCGACACTTTCGTGCCGATGGTGATCATCCGCTCGACGCCGGCCGCACGCGCGCGCTCGACGACCCCGTCGAGGTCGTCGGCGAAATCGGGAAAATCGAGGTGGCAATGGCTGTCGATGATTGTCATTCGGCGCCGGCCCAAGCCATCACTTCGCCGGCTCCGGTTCGACGTAGCGAGGAAAGACCGGCTTAGGCGGGGGCAGCGCCCTGCCCGGCTCGAGCCGATGCGGAGCATCCAGTTGGCCAGCCTTTTCGCCGGCGTCGAGCGCCGCAAAGGTGCGGGCCTCCGGCGGGACGCCGAGGAGGTCGAGAAGCCCGCCCATGCTCGCCGGCATCGCCGGCTGCAGCAGGATCGCGGCGATGCGCAAGGTTTCGATCGTCACGTAGAGCACGAGCCCCCCGCGCGCGGGATCGCTTTTGGCGAGCTTCCAGGGCTCGGCGTTGGCGAAATAGCGATTGGCCTCCGACACGACCTCGAAAACCGCGCCGATGTAAAGATGCAGCGCAAAGCTCCGCATGTGCCGGCGCGCTTCGCCAAGCAGCGCGTCGGCGCGCGCCAGCATCGCGAGATCCTCCTTCGCCGGCGTCGCCTCGCGCCAGTCGGGCGTGCGTGCGCCGGCCTTGGCGATCATCGTCAGCGAACGCTGCGCCAGATTGCCGATGTCATTGGAGAGATCGGCGTTCATGCGCGCGACGATCGCCTCATGCGAATAGCTGCCGTCCTGGCCGAACGGCACTTCGCGCAGGAAGAAATAGCGCACCGGATCGAGCCCGTAGGCCTCGACCATCGCCTTGGGGCTCACCACGTTGCCGACCGACTTCGACATTTTCTCGCCGCGGTTGAACAGGAAGCCATGCACGACGACCTGTTTGGGCACGGGCAATCCGGCCGACATCAGGAAGGCCGGCCAGTAGATGGCGTGGAAGCGGGTGATGTCCTTGCCGATCACATGGGCGTCCGCCGGCCAGAACTTCGCCCGCGGGCCATCATCCGGAAAGCCGGTCGCGGTGATGTAATTCGTCAGCGCATCGACCCAGACATACATCACATGCTTCGGGATCGCCCGGAACCGGAACGCCCCAATCGAAGGTGGCGCGGCTGATCGAGAGGTCGGACAAGCCTCGCTTCACGAAGGCGACGATCTCGTTCAGATATTTTTCCGGCGTGACGAAGTCCGGATGGCTCGGCGTAATGCGCCAGCAGCTTGTCGGCATATTTGGAGAGCTCGAAAAAATAGCTCTCCTCCTCGACCCATTCGACCGGCGCGCCGCTTGGCGCGAGCTTCTTGCCGTCCGCGCCATCGTCGAGTTCACCCTCGTCGAAATAGGCCTCGTCGCGCACCGAATACCAGCCGGAATATTTCGACAGGTAAATGTCGCCGTTGGCGGCCATGCGCTTCCAGATCGCCTGCGAGGCGCGGTCGTTGCGCGGCTGCGTGGTGCGCACGATGTCGTCGGCGCGGGCGTTCAGCATGTCGCCCATCGCCTCGAATTCGGCCGAGACGCGATCGACAAATTGCTGCGGCGTCACCCCCTCGCGCGCCGCCGCCTGCTGCACCTTCAGGCCGTGCTCGTCCATGCCGGTGACGAACAGGGTCTCGCGCCCGTCGAGGCGCATGAACCGCTGGATCGCATCGGTCGCGATGCGCTCGTAGGCATGGCCGATATGGGGCGCGCCATTGGCGTAAGGGATCGCCGTGGTGATGAAGAAGCGGCTCATGAGCGCCCCTTAAAGCAAAAATTTTTGAGCGGCGACGAGAATCTATGCGTAACTCCAGCCTATGGTTGGCCGTCCGCCAACCTCATCCTGAGGGCCATGCGCAGCATGGCGTCTCGAAGGATGATCCAGGAGGCGCAGGTCGTGCACTCTGGAGCGCGCTTCGAGACGCGTCGCCTTGCGACGCCGCTCCTCAGCGCGAGGGGCTGGTTATGGGTTATCCCTTTCACCGTCCCGGCGCGCGTCGCCGCGATCTCGGCGACGAGCGCCAGAATATGCAATTTCCGGTCGAGATTGAGCGCCTCCGTCTCCCGCTCGGCGTCGCGAATGCGATCCCACAGGCCCCCGATCTCTTCCACCCGCGGGGATCCCGGCGCGACGTCTCGCGCGTATCGAACAAACCAGCCGTAAAGCTCGCGATGAAACGCGAGGTAGGCCTCGTCGCCCGCGCGCCCGCCGACCGCGTCGGCGAGCCGCGCCACCGCGCGGGGATCGGGGCGCGGCAGGCCGGCCACCACCTCGTCGATCAGCGCGCCCGCCGCGCCCGATTCGGGCGCAAGGCGGACGAGCGCCTGACGAACCGATCCCTCGGCGCGTTTGGCGGCCGCCGCGATCGCCGCATGACCGGCTTCGCTCGCCGGGGCTCCGAGGCCGGTCACGGCGCTCACGACCTCATCTTCGTTAAGAGGCTCCAGCCGCAACTGCCGGCAGCGTGAGCGGATTGTGGGCAGGATCTGGCCTGGCCGATGCGACGACCAGGAGGATCAGCGCTCGCTCCGGAGGCTCCTCAACAGTCTTCAATAAGGCGTTGGCGCTATTGGGATTGAGCTCATCAGCCGAATCGACGATGGCGACCCGCCAGCCGCCGAAGGCCGCCGACAGGCGAAAGACCTGCAGCCCGGCCCGCACCTCCTCGACGGCGATCTCGGTCGAAAGCCGCTTCGGGTTGGCCTTCCATTCGCGCCGGATCAGGGCAAAATCGGGATGGGCGAGCCCCGCGAGCAGCCGCGCCGCCGGATGGCTCGGCTCGACAGAGAGATCGCGCGCCTCGGCGACCGCCTTCGCGGCCGGATCGGGGTTCGCGAGCACGAAGCGGGCGAACCGCCAGGCGAGCGTCGCCTTGCCGATTCCCTCCCTGCCCCCGATCAGCCAGGCGTGGGCGAGCCGGCCCTCGCGATAGGCCGTGAGCATTTCCGCTTCGGCGCGCTTGTGCCCGACGAGCGAAAAGACATGCCGCGGATGGGGCGCGCCGGCGAGCGCGTCGGCTTCGGGAAGATCGTCGGCCTCGGGTTTTTTCGCGCGGGGCTGGATCATGCGAGGAACTGCGGGGGTAAGGCTTTGCAATCCCCTCGTCCCGAGGCGCCGCGAAGCGGCCTCGAAAGCCTGCCCTGAGCCGGTCGAAGGGGACGCTCCAGCAGCCGCCGGCGCTGAGGGCTGGAGCAGGCTTCGAGACGCCGCGCTTTCGCGCGGCTCCTCGGCATGAGGGTCGAGAGCTGTCGCCGTTGGGAGTTCCTCATGCGAGCTTCGCCTTAAGCGCGCCCGCGGGATCGAGCCGGGCCTCGACCGCCGCCCAGATGGCGGCGGCGACCTCGTCTTCGCTTCTGCCCGCCTCGATGAGCGCGCAGCGTCCAGGCTCGGCCGCGGCGATATCGAGGAACGCCCGCCGCAGGGTCTGATGAAAGGCCAGGCCCTCCGATTCGAACCGGTCGGCAGGCCCCTTTTGCCGCCGCTCGGCTGCCCGCTTGAGGCCGACTTCCGGGTCGAGGTCGAGGACCAGCGTCAGGTCGGGCCGATTCGCGCCGACCGTCAGCCGCTCGAGCGAGGCGATGAATTCTGGCGGCAGGTTCCCCGCCGCGCCCTGATAGGCCCGGGTCGAATCGGCGAACCGGTCGGAAACGACCCAGGCGCCGCGCGCGAGCGCCGGCAGAATCGTCGTGTCGAGATGGTCGACACGCGCGGCGGAGAACAAGAACGCCTGCGCGGCGGAGTTAAACCCGGCTGCGAAGCCGGAAAGGATCGCCTCGCGCAGCGCCTCGGCGCCGGGCGAGCCGCCGGGCTCTCGCGTGCGAACGACGGCAAGCCCGAGCGCGGCGAGGCGCTCCTCGAGCCGCCTCGCCTGAACCGATTTCCCCGCCCCCTCGCCGCCCTCGAGCGTGATGAACCGGCCTCTTGCCTGTTCGGTCATCGACTCGCCCGGCGCCGTGCCGCTTCTGTTCCAATTCTCGTCCAATCACGCCGAACGGAACCCACCGCCAGTCCTTCTTCCAAACGCCGTCTCAAAGCCTTCCGCCGACGGCTCTTCTCAGCACGGTTCTGCACGAATTGGCAACGAGCCGAGGGCCCTAGGGTCAAAACTTGATCAGCTGACCGATGTCGACCCAAACCCGGCATTCGGTTCCGCCAGCAGCAACGCCGGCCCATGCTCCAAAGGTGTCATTGAGCCAGCAGCCGGCGGGAGCGCATAGCGGCCATTGGTCAAGCGCTCGGCGCCCCTCCTTCGATCACGCGGAAAGCCTCCTGACTTACGAACGGCACGTTGTAGGCTACGACAGGCTGGGTAAGACCCTTGAGGGCGAGCGCGCCAATCTGTTCGGTTGCGACACTTCCCCTTAGCGCGGCATTGACGCGTTGACTGAGGAGAATTTGGCCGTCCTTGGCCTCAGCACAAAGACGAGCAGCAACATTGCACACTGTGCCGATCGCCGTATAGCCGGAACGCTCGGAGAACCCGATCTGGCCAAGGGTCGCATAGCCTTGTGCGATACCGGCGCCCAAGCCTAAATCGCGACCGCGCTCACGCCAGTGGGAGATCAGCGCGCCCGCCGCCTCGCGCATCGCCATCGCCATCCTCACCGCGCGCTCAGCCGGCTCGGGGATGGGCACCGGGTCGTTGAAGAACACCATGATGCCGTCACCTGAGAATTGGTCCAGCGTCCCCTCGAATTCGGCGACTAGGGGGCCCAGTGCGCCATGGTAGTCGCGTAGGAAATCCAACACCTCCTCGGGCTCGGCCGTCTCGGTGAAGGCGGTGTAGCCACGCAAATCGCAGAACACGACGACGATCTCGCGGCGATGGCTTTCGAGGATCTGCTCGTTGCCTTGCGACACGATCAATGCCGCCAGCTGCGGTGCGAGGAACCGCTTCAGTCGTCCGACTCGCCCTAACTCTTCGACCTGTTCGGCAACTCGCGCTTCGAGACCGCGGTTCAATTCGGCCACCTCCTCGGTGCGCTGGCGCAACTCGCTAAGTAGTCGTGCATTCTCCATTGCTATGGTCGCCTGCGCCGCGAAGTTCTCCAAAAGAGCAATTTCCTGTTCGGAGAAAAGGCGAACCTCACGGCGAGCCAACGCGATCATTCCAAGAAACGTGTCGTCTCGACGCAGGGGCACGAACAGCACAGTTCGGACCCCATCAACCTCCGCAGCAGTCTGGAACGCGATGTGATCGATTTGCCTCGCATCGGCGATTTGTGTGAAACGTTGACCCTCGAGCAAAGCCTGCGCCGCGGGGTGGTCGGTGGCCCGATAGCCTTGCTGCAGCGTTTCAGCGAACTTGTCCGATGCCCCGTGGACCGCGACCGCATGCATACGCTCGTCGGCATAAAGCTCAAGAGCGGCATGGACGACCCTGCAAACGCGTTGCGCCTTGTCAAGGATTGCATCGAAAACGGGAGTGAGATCGCCCGAAGAGGAATTAACGACCTGCAAGACCTCGGCGGTCGCGGTCTGTTGCGCGAGCGCCTCGTCACGCTCGGCTTTGCACTCGGTAAGTTCAGCCTCACGCTCGGCAAGCTGACGTT
Source organism: uncultured Alphaproteobacteria bacterium (assembly GCA_963802615.1). GTDB lineage: Bacteria > Pseudomonadota > Alphaproteobacteria > Rhizobiales > Beijerinckiaceae > Roseiarcus. Next base: position 26,188 of record CAWDKC010000053.1, on the reverse strand, counting down.
CGAGATCGGCTAACGTGTTGTCGGGCGTCGCGTTCATCGCTGACCTCGTCAGGACCGACCTTCCGGGCGGATGATACAGTGATCGGCGCGGGCCACCAAAGATTGTAGATTGGGACGAGCCGCGCGTTGTCGGATGACCGAAAGTCCGCTCCCGTCAGCGCCTATCACGGCCGCCTCAAGCAATGGCTCAATCGCCTCAACGGCGTCGCCACCCAGAACCTGCCATCTCTCGGCTGGCCGCGCGCCTGGAAGCCTGGGGCGAACAAACAACGCCCCAGAGCTGGATCAAGGGCGCAATCGGAAATGGCCCGTATTAACAGCTATCGCCATGAGAGCGACAATTTCTTGCACAAAATCAGAAATCAAGTTAAGGTCGTCCCATGAACGGCTCCGGCTTTTCCGCATGGTCTCGATCTTGGGCTTCCGCCCCGGCGGCTCGAAGGCAAGACAAAAAAGTGCAGAGAAAATTTTTGCAGCGAAAATCCCGCGTAACCCATTGAAAAGTCTCGATTTCGGACGAGAGAATCCAAGGAAATCCAAGGAAATCCAAGGCTCAAAATCAGGGGTTTTCGCAGCGAAACGGCAACCGGCCAAGAAAACCCAAATCGACGCGATCAGCGTCCGGCCCGCTTCCCAGGCAGGAACGGACCCGGCAAACAAAATACACAATAATCTAGTAGTCAGCCCGAGCGGTCTTCGCGGGCTTTACGCGATCGAGCGCCCCGGTGGTCGGCTTCTTTGGCGGCAGACGAACCGACCCGGAGAGCGCCCGCTCGGCGCTGGCGTGAAGGTCCGGCCGGCGCGGCGGCGCGACGGCAGGCGCGGACGCAACGCGCGTCGATGGGCGCGACGAGGACGACGAGGCGGCGGTCGCCACGATTGTTGAGCTGCGGCGCAGGCTCAGATCGAACGGGCGCGGCGGGGGCAGCGGCACGGCGCCTTTCGTTAGATGAGCGGAACGGATCGGCTCCGGCGGCACCGGGTCCGTGTCGCCGGATCCAGCAGACGCCGCGCCAGAGTCCACCGGCGCGGCCGCGACCCGCACCGGCTCAGGGGGCGGCGGGGGCGGCTCAGGAGCGCTTGCGGCCTGGACCGGCGCGGGTTCGGGCGCAGGCGCCGGGGCTGGCTGAGGCTCGGGTTGCGGCTGTGGCTGGGCTTGTTGGCCGCCGCGGCCGCCGCCGGAAAAGAACGAGAAGATCGTCTCGGTCTGTTCCGCCGCGGCGCTGGCCATCATGACGGGCGCCGAATAGCCGATCATGTTGGCCGGCGATCCGTCGGTGCGCAGGCTCGCCAGCAATTGCGAATCGTCCGATCCCTCGATCGGCGCAGGTCCGACATAATCGACTTTGACCTTGGCCGTGCCCATGGCCTTCATATCGAGGACGTCGGCGACCCGCGAGGACACGTCCATCACCCGCCCGGCGTGATAGGGGCCGCGATCGTTGACGCGCACGATGACCGAATAGCCGTTGCCGAGATTGGTCACGCGCGCATAGCTTGGCAGAGGCATCGTCGGATGGGCGGCCGAGAGCGAGGCCATGTCATAGATTTCGCCGTTGGCGGTGCGGCGGCCATGGAACGCCGCACCGTACCAGGAGGCCATGCCGACCGCCGTATAGGAGGGGTTCTCGGCTGGGTAGTATCGGCGGCCCGCGACCGTGTAAGGGCGCCCGACCAGATATTGTCCTCCCCCGTGAGGCACGCGCTCGCCGTCGGCGACGACCTTCCGGCTGGCATGGCCGTATTTGGCCTGAGAGAAATGCTCGTGGCCGTGGGAATAGGAGACGCGCGGGGCTTCGGGAGGGGCGCAGCCGGCGAGCGCCCAGGCCGCCACGCCGAGGCTGATGGCGCCTCGCCATCTCCGTTTGCCCGCATACGTGTGCGGTCCAAGGCCCGAAACGCTCATCACGCTTACTCGGGTCGCGCACCAGCGCAAGGTTCGAGCTTCAAACGCCGAGCCCGCCACCGCGACAGAATATTTTCGAACCATGAAGCCCGCTGCGCACTATTGATCCCGCTTCGTTTCGAATTCGCTAACGAATTCCCGGGCGCCGGCCGAGCTGAAAGGCACCACGCCGTTGCGCCCCCTTGAGGCGCTGATTCGGTGGATAGCCGCCCGCCGGTCCGCCGCATTTCGGCCGCGAGGAGTGACGCCCAATCGAGGCGACAACGTGGCCGGCCCAGAGCGCGGGGGATGCCGCCCCCGTGGCGTGCAAAGAAATGGGCCGAGTCAAAACCCCAAAGCCGCCGGAAACGCCAAGTCCTGCAACGATTCGTGATACGCATGTGGACATTGGTGATTATTACAAAAGAATAGGCGGCCCAAATGCGCAAGCACTCGGACCGCCCAGTTGTTTAGGAAGCGACTTCGCCAAGACGAACTTGCTGCAAGCCCTCCCGGCTGGTGCTAGTCGCGTCGCCTCCATCGCCTCCGCGTCACTCATCGGGTTGAAGGGGGTTCTCAACCCAAAGGTCCAGGTTAAAACCCGTCACGGCGTCACGGTTTAATCACAGGTCATGGCAAACGTCCAGCAAAATATGGCGTTACCGGTGTCATTGAAGTTTCATCCACAGGAACCTGAACGCATTCGCGCTGCGTGATTTATCGAGAATTGCTACGGGCGGCCGCGTTTTCGACCTGTGATCTGTGCGGCCGGGGTCATTCGCCAAGGAGATGCAACGCGATCTGTCGCCGATGTGGCGCACGCCGGTGCTCGAACAGGTAGATACCTTGCCAAGTTCCCAAAGCGAGCTCGCCCCGCAGAATTGGAATCGCAAGCTGCACGCCGGTCAGGACCGTACGGATGTGGGCGGGCATATCGTCGGCGCCTTCGTCCGCGTGCCGATAGTCACCATCCTCCGGCGCCACGCGGTCGAAAAATGTCTCGAGATCGGCCCGAACGTCCCGCGCGGCGTTTTCCTGTATGACCAATCCGGCCGAAGTATGCTGGCAAAACAAGGTCAAAAGCCCGGTTTGGACCGCATGCGGCTTGAGCCAATTCAGGACTTCGCGGGTGATTTCGACGAGTCCGCGGCCGCGGGTCGAAACTGAAACAAGACCAACGAATTGGCGCATCTCAAGGCTCGCCGTCGCCGGCCTCGCAGCCTTGGGAACACTTCGGCGATTTTGGCGTTGTTGCGGCGCCCGCGCGCCCGCGGTCGACCAAACGAGAGGCAAAAATGCGGCTGATCATCCTTATCATTTTGATCATTCTGATCGTCGGCGCCGTGCCCGCATGGCCTTACAGCACGGGCTGGGGCTACTATCCGGTCGGAGGACTGGGGACACTCCTCATCATCCTCCTCATCCTCGCCTTGCTTGGATATGTCTAGCCGACCCGCGGGTGAGCGCACGCTCGCGGGTCGTTGCTTCGTTCGCCGTCGGACGGAAAGTCAGATGTCATCCGTTCCTCCGAAATGCTCGGTCGATGTTAACGACGGTCCAGGCGGAAGGTTCCGCGGGGTTAGTGCTCCTCATCGACGTACAGCCTTTGCTTCAGGATGAGCGCGACCATGAGAATGGGCGACGACAGGAACGCGCCCATCGGCCCCCAGAGCCAGGTCCAGAAAGCGAGCGAGAGCAGAACCGCGAGCGCGTTGAGTTCGAGGTGGCGTCCGATGATCATCGGGGTCAGGAACTGGCCCTCGATCGTAATCACCAGAAGAAACCCCGCGGCGGGAAGGAGGCCCAGGGCGAAAGTCGGCTCGGCAACCACCCCGACCACGAGGAGAACCACGAACATTGCGATCGGTCCGACTATCGGAATGAAATTCAATGTCGCCGCCAGCGCGCCGAATCCGATCGCGTTCGGCATTCCGGTCAGCCAGCAAATGATCCCGGCCAACGTGCCGACGCAGACGTTGATCAGCGACACGATCAACAGATAGCTGGCCAGTCCGGATTCGATTTCGTTGAGGATCTTGAGCACCGTCAGGCGAGAATCGCGGCTTGCGAAGGTCATGACGAGGCCGCGCCGCAAGTCCGGCCATTCCGAGATGACCAAAAGCAGCACGACGAGAAAGAACAGAAAGCCGGTAATCGGCGGCAACAAGATCGAGATCGTCGACGGAACCCAGGAAATCCCGGGCATGGGAATCGCAATCGCATCAGCGTTGGGAGACTCGCCCATGGATGAGGTGAAACGCCGCCACGCCCCGACCAGACCATCAAATACGTGCAGCTTTTCCTTCAGCGACGCGAGAATGCCTGGCAAGCCATTCGCGAGTTCGGACACGCGCGGGAAGATCAACAGGATCACGAAAGCGAAGATCAGCGTCACGCCGGCCACAAGCAGCAGCGCCACGAGCGGGCGCGGAACGTGCAGCGCTTCGAGCCTTCGCGCCGCCGGACCCAACATGACGCCCACGACGAAAGCCGCCACCACCGGCAGCATGATCTCGCGCGCGGAATAGAGAACAAAGCCGGCCGCGACTGCAGCAAGGATCGCCAGCGACCAGGCGGAAATTTGATGAAGCGTGACTTCGGGATGGGGATTCTCATCCGCCACCGCGACCGTTTCGGGACGCCGGCCTTCCCCCATCATGCCTCCGCTTCGCGAACCGGCGGCGCCGCGTTCATTTGCGCGCCGCTGGGGGCGTCGAACATCCCGCCGCGTTCGCGGATCTCGACAGTGGATCGCTTGAGAACAATCGAGCGCCCCACCCTAGCGGGCCAACCCGACAACGTCGAGTTGAGGCGATGGCAGGAATGGACAGGCCAGCGCTGGCAATAATTCGCCACGGCGCCGTCACCAACACAAAATCCATCGGATCAAAGTTTGACCGTCCGGCATTGAAGGGATTAATCCTTAGCGGCTTAAGCTGCTTTCAGAACCTCGCGAGGTCGCCATTGTCTCCGAGAGCAAGCTGGAAAGGCTTTCTGAAGATCGCCGATGTGACCGTCCCGGTGGGCCTTTACTCCGCCGCTTCGACCTCGGAACGCATCGCCCTGCACACGATCAATCGGCCGACCGGCCATCGGGTTCGACGCGAGTTCGTCGACGCCGAGACCGGCGAGGCCGTCGAACGGGACGAGCAGGTCGAAGGGCTACGAAGTGGCCAAAGACGAATACGTCTCGGTCGAGCCCGATGAAATCGCCGCAGTCATTCCGCACGGCGACAAGACGCTCGCTGTCTCTGCATTCGTCGATCTGAGCGGGGTCGACGATCTCTATTTCGACAAGCCCTACTACCTCGTCCCCGCGGACCGGAGCGCCGACGAAACCTTCGCCCTGGTGCGCGAGGGCATGCGTCGGGCCAAAGTGGCGGCGGTTGCGCAGGCAGTCCTCTTTCGCCGCGCCCGGACAGTCCTCATCCGCGCTCTCGACAGGGGCCTCGTCGCCTCGACGCTGAACTACGACTATGAAGTGCGTCCGGCTAGCCAGGCGTTCTCGGAGATTCCAGCGAAAACGATCACCGGAGAGATGCTCGATCTCGCCGTCCACATCATCAAGACCAAGCAAGGCCCATTCGATCCGCGCAAGTTCGAGGATCGCTACGAAGATGCGTTGGCTGAGCTGGTCAAGCTCAAGCTCGAGGGCAAGGCGATTCCCAGGCGCGCGCCGCCCACAAGCGAACCGGCGATCAGCCTCATGCAGGCGCTGCGTGAGAGCGCGTCAGCTGGCCGGAAGCGCCCGAACGGCAAAGCTGCGGGCAAGAAAAAGACCGGCCGGCGCGCCGCGACCAAAGCAAAGCCGGCCGCGCCGCGCCGCAAGGCCGGCTGACCAATGGCGCTCGAAACTTATCGCAAAAAGCGCAATTTCGCGGCGACCGCCGAGCCCAAAGGCGCCGCGTCGCTCGCGCACAGCAATATCTTCGTCGTGCAGAAGCATGACGCGACGCGGCTTCATTACGACTTCCGGCTGGCGTTAGACGGGGTGCTGAAGAGCTGGGCGGTCACCCGCGGTCCGAGCCTCAACCCGGGCGAAAAGCGCCTCGCGGTCGCGGTCGAAGACCACCCGCTGGAATATGCCGATTTCGAGGGCACGATCGCCAAGGGCGAGTACGGCGGCGGCGCGGTCATCGTATGGGACAACGGAACGTGGGCGCCGCTCGGAGATGCGCACAAGGGCTTGAAGAAAGGCCATCTCGAATTCGAACTTCATGGGCAAAAGCTCAACGGGCGCTGGCATCTGGTCAGGATGCACGGCAAGCCGGGCGAAAAGCATGAGAACTGGCTCTTGATTAAGGGCGATGATGACTTCGCCCGCTCCGCCGACGAAGCCGACATTCTTGAGGAGCGGCCGGAAGTCGATCAACACCGGCAGGACGATCGACCAGCTCGAAGGAGAGGCGCCGGGCTGGTCGTCAAAGACGGGAAAGATCGAGACGCCTGACGGCGCCGGCGCGGCGGCCAAACCGAAATCGGGCGCACGCGCGCTTAAGGGGCCTGAGCATGCCTCCACCGAGGGCGCGCAAGACCCCCTGCCCGGCTTTGTCGAGCCGATGCTGGCGACGCTGGCGAAATCTCCCCCGACCGGCGATCGATGGCTGCACGAGATCAAGTTCGACGGCTATCGGCTCCAAGCCCACGTCCAGGACGGCACGCTTACGCTCTGGACCCGGGGCGGACTCGATTGGACTAAGAAATTCGGTCACGCCGTCCCTGAGGCGCTTCGAAACCTGCCCGTGCGCACCGCGTTGATCGACGGCGAGATGGTGGTCGAGAACGAGAGCGGCGTGGCCGAGTTCTCGCTCCTGCAATCGGACCTCAGCGACGGGCGGCTTGACCGCTTCGCCTATTACGCCTTCGATTGTCTCTATCTGGACGGACGCGATTTGCGCGAGGAGGCGCTCATCCGCCGCAAAGAGCTGCTCAGCCAGCTGATCGGAACCGACGGCGGCGCTGTTCGCTACAGTTCGCACTTCGTCGAGGACGGCAAGCTGGTGCTGCAGCGCGCCTGCGCGCTTGGTCTTGAAGGCATCATTTCGAAGGCCAGCCAATCCGTCTATGTCTCGGGCCGTGGCAAAAGCTGGGTGAAGGCCAAGTGTTCTGCCCAGCAGGAGTTCGTCATCGCGGGCTACGTCCCCTCGTCAACCGGGCGCAAGGCGATCGGCTCGTTGTCGCTTGGCGTCTACGAGGGCAAGGATTTGCGTTATGTCGGACGCGTCGGCACCGGCTTTTCTTCGGGCGTCGCCGAGGCCATGTTCGCCCGGCTCGACACGATGCGCATTCGTTCGAATCCGTTCGCCAAGCCCCTCACCGCGTCCGAAGCGCGGCAAGTCCGCTATGTTCGGCCCGAGCTTATCGCGCAGATCGATTTCCGCGGCTGGACCGGGGACGGCCTGCTGCGTCAAGCGTCCTTTCAGGGCCTGCGCGATGACAAGCCGGCCCGCGAGATTGTGCGTGAGACGATGATGGCCACGAACGCCGCGCCTGAACGCCCCAAGAGCAGCGTCACGCTGACCCATCCCGACCGCGTCTATTGGCCAGACGTCGGCGTCACCAAAGAAGGCTTGGCCGATTACTATGCCGAGGCTTGGCCGTTCATGAAGCCCTTGATCGTCGACCGCGCGTTGGCGTTGGTGCGCTGCCCCGATGGAATCGGCGGACAGCAGTTCTTCCAGAAGCATGCCTGGAAGGGGCTGAACCGCAATATCGTCCTCGTCACCGACCCGAAGGAGCCGGAGGCGCTGATCAGCATTCGCGACTTCGACGGACTGATGGCGCTCGTGCAATCGGCGGCGCTCGAAATCCATCCCTGGGGATCGACCGTCACCGACTGGGAACGGCCGGACATGATCGTGATGGACCTCGACCCGGGCGACGACGTGACCTGGACGTCGGTCATCGCGGCGGCGGAGGAGGTGCGCGCCCGGTTGAAGAATGCGGGCCTCGCGGCGTTCGTCAAAACCTCGGGCGGCAAGGGGCTGCATGTCGTCTCGCCGGTCAAGCCGAAAGCGGAATGGCCGGCGGTGAAGGCCTTCACCAAGGCAATCGCCGACTCCATGGCGGCCGACAGTCCGGATCGCTTCGTCTCGACGATCCCGAAAGCGCGGCGCCAGGGCAAGATCCTGATCGATTATTTGCGCAATCAGCGCGGCATGACTGCGGTCGCCGCCTATTCCACCCGCGCCCGCCCGGGCGCCGCCGTTTCGATGCCCCTCGCCTGGGAAGAGCTCACGTCCGAAATCGGGCCTGCCTATTTCACCACCCGCAATACGCCGGCCCGCCTCTCCTCGGTCGCCGATCCGTGGGCGGATTTCCGCGCCGCCGCAGCGCCAATCGAGGAAGCGCGCAAGACGACCAAGCCAACTCGGAAGCGGTGAAGAATCACGACCTTACCGCCCCTTGGGCTTCTTCGCGCTGGCCACGCTCCGCCGCAACGCGTCCATGATGTTGATGACGTTGCTTGGGGCTTCAGATTCGGGCTCGGCCTTCGGTTTCGCCTTGGCTTTTTTCGCACCCTTCTTTTTCGCAGCGATAATGTCGAGCAACCCGGCTTGCACCGGGTCGGCGACCATCTCCGAGCTCCAGGCTTTCTTGCGCGACTTGATGAGATCGCCGATCAGGCGCATCAGCTCCGCGTCTGGCTTCACGTCACGGATCGCGGAAAAATATTCGCTGGAATCGCGCACTTCATCGCCAAAGCGCAGCGTCCAAAGGACAATCCCATTGTCGCGCGGCTTCAGAATCACCGCCCGTTCGCGCCGATTAAGGACGAGCCGCGACACGCCGACCATTTCGGTTGAGCGCATCGCGTCGCGAATGACGCAATAGGCCTCCTCGCCGATGGGATCGTCGGGGGTCAGGTAGTAGGGCGTGTCATACCAGATCCAGTCGATGCTCTCCGCCGCCACGAAACTCTGGATGTCGATGGTGCGGGCGCTCTCGAGCGCGACCGAGTCCAGTTCGTCGTCCTCAAGCAGGACATAGTCGTCTTCGCCGCGCGCATAGCCTTTGACCTCGTCGGCCTCATCGACCGGCTTGCCGGTTTCGGCGTCGACATAGTGGCTCTGGATTCGATTGCCGGTCCGACGGTTCAATACGTGGAACCGGACCTTTTCCTCTTCGCTCGTCGCCGCCATCATCGCCACCGGACAGGTGACGAGGCTGAGCTTCATGTAACCTTTCCAGAAGGGCCGCGCCGCCATTGAAAGGTCCTTCCCTCCGCCTCAACGCCGACTCATCGGCGCTCGTGAGACTGTCAATCTTTCCAGTCTCGCGCCAGGCTGTCGCTTGCATATTGCGAAACAAGAATCGCTGCGCATCATATGGCGGTTGTGTACAATTGACATTGCAACTTTCGGTAGTTGCTCATGATTCGCGGGCCATAGTTCGGGGCTAATCGAATGACCAACCTGCAGGCGCGCCTCACGCCGCGGCGCCGGAAGCCGAACGCTGCACGGCCGCAGCAGACGCCGCGAGACCTGCCAAAGCGGGACAGCACGATGACAAAAATAGATCATCTGATCGAGGTCGCCAACAAACTCAAAGAGGCCCGAACGCTTGGGGAGCGGTGCTCCGACCGAGCGCTGCTGTATTTCATCGACATGACCATTGCTCATGTCTGCGACGCTCTCGATTCGCACTCCGAGACCAAAAGCGCCGCTAAAGATCAAGTGAGCCTTATCCACGCCGCTGCGTGATTTCGCGGCCCGCGTTAGTCGCCGTTTTCTCGCCCGAGCGACGATTTTAAGACAGGTCCGCCGACCGGTTGCCCCCGCGGCCCCGTGGAGTGGGAAACCACGCGATTGCAGCCTCATAATGGGGATTTTAGTGTCAACGCGGGTCGCCTCTGAGGAAGCCCGGCATTTGCCGTGAGGATTGGACTTTCGCAGAAAAGCAACGGTTGCTCGGGTAATTTATCACCGATGTCGAACGCCCGTACCTCATATCCCGGTGAATTGGCCACGCCTGCACAGATTCTCCGACTCGCCAACTCCTATCGCCAGGCGGCCCTGGCGTTGGCGGAACTCGGGACGCGTGGCGATCCCATGTCGCGTGCGCCCTACCGGATCGTGGCGATCCATGCGATCGAGCTGTACCTGAACGCTCTGCTCCTGCGTGCGGGACACGCGCCAAGCCTCATTCGAGGCCTCCAGCATGATTTCTCCGCCCGGGCCGATCTTGCGATCATATGCGGATTGCGCTTTCGGAGTCGGACAACCGAGCATCTGAGAATGATCGCCAGCACTCGCGAATACCTGGTCACACGCTATGGGCCCGAACTGACGTCTACGCTCGCGCAGCTGAACCGTTTGGCTGCGACACTCGACGAGGTTGCAAGCAAAGTGCACTTCGCGATGTCGAAGGCTCCCTCAACGGTCGCGCCTCAAATCGAGCCCGCTCATGCACTCCCACGAAGCCCAAGGGCTGAGCCCGTTCGCACAACGTCCTGCTAGAGGTGAGTGGGTGGGTTGAACGACCTCCCTCGGCTGCGGGCTGAGCGGAGCGCTATCCACGCTCCCTGGGAGTTGCGCCTTGGCAATGAATGGCAGCCGCCCGCGTGGGGCAACCCAGCGAGCCGCTCCCTGTACACAAGCGCGCCGTTCGGGCACAAACGCCGCGTCTTTCACGCATACGGACCTCCGCCTTCCCGGAATTTTCGCATGGCTCGCGACTTGGCGCTCAATGTCTCGGTCGGGATCATCGCGGCGGTCATGATTTGCGTCGCCGCCTCTCAGGCGAGCGCGGTGTTTGCGCCTTTGGCGCTGGCCTTGTTCATCATCGCTCTGGTGTGGCCTTTGCAGTCCTGGCTGCACGCTCGAATGCCGGCGCTGCTCGCGCTCGCAATCACGATGAGTGTGACGGTCGCCGTGTGTATCGCCTTCGCTTCGCTCATCGCATGGGGCTTTGGCCGTGTGGGCGTATCCCTGCTCGCCGACACCGCGCGCTACCAGGCGCTTTACGAGCGCGCGATCGACTGGCTCGACGACCGCGGAATTTCGGTCGCCGGGCTGTGGAGCGAGCACTTCAACGTCGGCTGGCTCGTTCATTGGGCAGGCCAGATCACCGGCCGCGTCAACACGACTTTGAGCTTCTGGCTGATCGCCCTTCTCTACGTCATTTTGGGACTGATGGAAGTCGACGACGTGCACCGGCGCGCCAAGACCTTTCTCCGGCCCGAAACCTCTCGGATCCTTCTGCAAGGGAGCGCTGCGACGGCGGTGAAACTCCGCAAGTATATGGAAGTGCGCACCATGATGAGCGTGGCGACCGGCGTTCTCGTCGGCGCATTCGCCTGGATCGCCGGACTGCCCTTTGCTCTCGAATGGGGCGTGATCGCGTTCGCCCTCAACTATATTCCGTTCATCGGCCCGTTCGTCGCCACCCTGTTTCCAACCCTGGTGGCGATGACCCAGTTCCAGTCGTGGGAAGCGGTCGTCGGCGTTTTCATCTGCCTCAACATCATCCAGTTCGTGGTCGGCAGCTATATCGAGCCGCGCGTCTCCGGCGCCGTGCTCGCCATGTCGCCGACGGTCGTCTTGCTCGCCGTCTTCTTGTGGACTTACCTTTGGGGCCTGTTCGGCGCCTTCATCGGCGTCCCGATTGTCATCGCGATCATCACCTTCTGCAGCTATCATCCATCCGGCCGATGGGTGGCTGATCTCCTGGGCGGACGCGCCGACGACGAGCCGGTAGCGCAAAGCTAATCGCCGGCGCTCTCGGCAGCGGCGAGGTCAATTCGCGTCGGCGCCATCAGCGCTACGCGTCCGTTTGCGCCGCCGCCCAAGCGCGTGGACATAGAAATGGGTAGGCTTGGTATCCGGCGCCATCACCGGCGACGGGGCGGAGACGATCTTGAGCTCGCCGCTGGCGCCGATCCAATCGACGTGGCGATGGCCGTGCATGACGACGACGCGCGCGGCGTAGGGCTTGAGGACGCGCTGAAACCAGCTGCCGTTGACGAGGGCCGTTCCGATCCGCTCGGAGAATTTGGCGACCGGCATCGGATATTCGATCAAATGGTGGTGCAGCGCGACGATCCATCGCGCCTTGGGATAATGATCGAGCGCCGCCATGAGCTTGCGCGCCTGACCGACTGGAATCATGCCCAGCGCGTTGGTGAACGAGAAATTGGTGTCGGCGTTCGAATTGAGGATCGCGACGCCAAGTCCATCGTCCTCTCCCGGCGGAAGAATGAGCGGAAACAGGTCATCCCAGAAGCGCGCAAGGCGGTTCGACAGCCGAAGTCCGCCCTGGTCCGCGAAGGCCGAAATCGCTTCGCGCTGCGGCGCAAGCGCGGCCGCAAGCGTGAGGCCGGGTTCTACGGCGCCGGCGCTCATGACGCGCAGGCGATCGGCGCCGAAGGCGGCCATCGCTGACAGCGCCCGCATCTTGCGCAACGTTTTCGCCGGGCTGAACGGCAGATCGAGGCGCGCCGGGTTGGCGCGATCGACGACGTTGACGTCGTGGTTGCCTGGCAGAATGAGCATCCGGTTTGCCAGCTCCGGATAGCCGGCGAGAATGTCGAAGAACTCGGCCCATTCGCCCGAGCGTCCGGCGTCGGTCATGTCCCCGGTGATGAGAATGAGGTCCAGCGGCCGGGCGGCGTGCTCGGCCTCGAGGCGAGCCATGACGCGTCTTACGCGCTCGTTGCCGCGCGGCCCGCCCCGCCCGCTCTCGATACGAAAGCCATAGCGCTCGCCGACAATATGGATGTCGGACAGATGCGCGACCCTCCAGACGCGACCGCCTGACGCCGCCGGATCGAAGGCGACGAGGTCGAGCGGCTGGTCCATCGCAGCGTCCGCGAAGCCCCAGACGAGCGAAGCCGCCGCGAGGTAAGCCGACATGATGACGATGGCGTTGGCGAGCGTGGGCCAGATCAGCTGATGGGGGACCGCAAGATCCGCGGCCGATCCGACCCAGCGCGTCGCGGGCCAGGCGACGCTCGCAACCAGCGCCGCGACGGCGGCGAGAAGAACCCCGGCGCCCGCGCAGCTCATCGCCCGCAAGCGCGCAAGCTCCGGCCCGCTGCGGGGCTTGAGGGCTCGCTCCGCGAGATGCCGGATCGCCTCGCGGCACAAGGCGTATCCCGGCTGAACCGCAAGCGCGTTGAGCGCCCAGAAATTCGCTTCCGCGATGCGAAACAAGGGACGCCAGCCGAACCAGCCCACGGCGACGACAGCGAGAAGCAGAAGGGCTGCGCCGAATCCGTATAATTCGAGGACTCTGGAAAAGACGCCGCCGACCCACGCCGTCACGATAAACGGCGCTAGCCCGAGGATCGTCGCCGGCAACACGATCGAGACAATCCACGCGAGCAGGAGCTTCGTCAGGCTGATCTCAGCGAGCAGGCTGCCGGCGATCGCCAGCAGCGACTTCTGCTTCGGGCTCGAGACGTCGTCCTCAGCGTCGCCATTGCGCGGATCGAGGATCGGCCCCTCGCGGGCCGGCTCGCGGCGCTCAAGCTCGGAATGAGCGCTCGAGGGAGAAACATCGGGCGCTCGCATCGCGTCGGGCAACAAGATTTCCGGGGACCTCGAAACCCCATAGCACGCCGCGCTTTCGTCGCGATAGCGAACCTGCCGGCCGCCAAGGGCGACGCCGCCATTCGTCCTGCGTTCCAACAGCCCGTCCAAAAACGGAGCGTTCGGAGGATGCATCTCATATTTCGCAAGCTCATCATATCTCTCGCCGTCGCGGCATGAGCAGTCTTTCAGCTGGCCGTTCCCGTTGCCGCGGCCCATCAACATTGGCGTGTTCGCACCACCGGCCGCGCTAGCCGAGACCTCGCCGGTCGACAACGCGCAGTTCGTTTGGGGCGGCCATCGCTATTGCTGGTACGTTCAGCCTGGCGAGGTGCGGGCTGGTATCATTGCGGATTCGCCTGGAGTCGCGGGGTCGGCTGGGGCGGCGGCGCCGGCTGGCACGGCTGGAACCACAGGACCGTCCATGTTAATCGGAACGTTCATGTCAATCGCAACGTCCACGTCAATCGCAACGTCCACGTCAATCGCAACGTCCATGTCAACCCGGCCCGGCCACGGCGGCGCTCGTTGGCCCGGCCGCGGTGCTCATCGGGGTGGCGGCGCTCATCGCGGTGGTGGAGGCCATCGGCGGAGGCGGCGGCCGGCCCGCACGCATCCGAAGCGATGGCGCAGAACCGCTGACGTCCCTGATCGTTGCGCCCTCTCGCGCACGCGCTATAAGCACGGGCGCGTTGCCCGCGAGAGGATTTGCCTTGGCTTCATGCACCGCTCATCCGCAAGCGCGCGGACGCGCTCGCGCGCTTGTCGGCGCTTTCGTGCTCGGCCTGCTCGCTGGCGGGCTGCAATCAGGAGGCTAAGACCGAGCCGCCGCTGCCCCGCCCGGTCCGCACCGTCACGGTTGAAAAAGGCGCGATCGGCGACGCGGTCCAGCTCACCGGGGACATCCGCGCCGAAAACGAAGTGAACCTCGCCTTCCGCATTGGCGGGCGGATTATCGAGCGGAAGGGCGAGGTCGGCGACAAGGTCGAGCCGGATCAGGTGCTGGCGAAGCTCGATCCTCAGGACGAACTCAACACGCTCCGCTCCGCGCAGGCGGCGCTGAACGCCGCCCAAGGCCAGCAGGTCGAGGCGCAGAACACGTTCGACCGCCAGAACCATTTGATGGAGCGCGGCTTCACCACCAGGGCGAACTTCGATTCGGCGAAGCAGGCGCTACAGACGGCGCAGGCCCGGGTCGATGACGCGAGCGCGCAGCTGGACATCGCCCAGGATCGGGTCGGCTTCACCGAGCTCAAGGCCAATGTCGAGGGGACGATCACAGCGCGATCCGCCGAGTTGGGTCAGGTGGTGCAGGCAGGACAGCCGATCTTCACCATCGCGCGGACGGACGGGCGCGACGCCGTGTTCGAGGTCCCCGCTCAGGTTCTGCGCGCCGCGCCGGCCGACGCGACGATTACCATTGCGCTCGCCGACGATCCCTCGGTGACCGCGAAAGCGCGCGTCCGCACCGTGTCTCCACAAGCCGATCCGGTTACGCGCACATTCCAGGTGAGGCTCAGCCTGATCGATCATCCCGAGGCGATGCGCCTCGGCGCCACGGTGACCGGCCGCCTTCAGCTCGAGAGCGGCAACGGCATTTCTATTCCGGCGAGCGCGCTGACCGCGACCAACGCTAAGCCGGCCGTCTGGGTCGTCGACTCCGCGAACCTCACGGTCGCGTTGCGCAATGTCGAGGTCGCGCGTTTCGATCCGGCGACCGCGGTCATTTCGTCGGGGCTCGAGCCTGGCGACGTGGTGGTGACGGCCGGCGTCCAGGCGCTGCATCCGGGCCAGAAGGTGCGGCTCCTCGGAGCCACTTCGTGAGCGTCACTCAATCTTTCCGATTGGGCGCTGAAGCATCGCTCCTTCATCGTCTTCATCATGATTGCGGCGACGTTGGCCGGCGTCGCCTCGTTTTTCAGCCTCGGCCGAGCCGAGGATCCGCCCTTCACCTTTCGCACCATGATCGTCCAGGCCGGATGGCCCGGCGCGACGCATGGACGACACCCTGCAACAGGTCACCGAACGGCTCGAGCGCAAGCTGCAGGAGACGCCAGGTCTCGACTTTCTGCGCAGCTACACCATCCCCGGCCGGACGACGATCTTCGTCAACCTCAAGGGCTCGACCAAAGCCTCCGAAGTGCCGGACATCTGGTATCAGGTGCGCAAGAACATCGGCGACATCCGCGGCACGCTGCCGGCCGGCGTGGTCGGACCCGGCTTCAACGACGATTTCGGCGACACGTTCGGCTTGATCTACGGCTTCACCGCCGACGGGTTCAGCCACCGCGAGCTGCGCGACTATGTCGAGGACATCCGCTCGCGCCTGCTTCAGGTTCCGGACGTGTCGAAGATCGAGCTTCTCGGCGCGCAGGATGAGCAGATCTACGTCGAGTTCTCGACCCAGGAGCTCGCCGGCCTCGGGATCGACCGCGCAGCGCTGATCGCAGCGCTCCGAGCGCAGAACGCGGTCAGTCCTGCGGGCGCGCTCGAGACCGGCGATGAAAGGATTTTGCTTCGCGTCTCCGGCGCCTTCGGCTCCGAAGCGGACCTTCTCAACGTCAATTTCCTCTCCAATGGCCGGCTGATCCGGCTGCGCGACATTGCGACCATACGACGCGGCTATTCCGATCCGCCGCAGCCGATGTTCCGCGTCAACGGCAAGCCGGCGATCGGCCTCGCCATCGCCATGCGCGACGGAGGCGATATTCTGACTCTCGGGCGTAACGTGAAAAAGGCGATCGGCGAGAGCGTCGCCAACTTGCCCCTCGGCATCGATGCGTCGCTGGTGTCCGACCAGCCGGTCGTCGTCCAGACCGCCATCGGCGAGTTCATGGAGTCGCTCTGGCAGGCGATCGCCATCATCATGGCGGTCAGCATCATCAGCCTCGGCCTGAGGCCGGGATCGGTGGTGGCGCTGACGATTCCGCTCACCATCGCGATCGTGTTTCCGATCATGCAGGCGATGCACATCGACCTCCAGCGTATTTCGCTCGGCGCACTGATCATTTCGCTGAGTCTGCTGGTCGACAGCGCCATGACCGCGATCGACGTGATGACGACGCGCCTCGCCCAGGGCGACAGCAAGGAAGAAGCCGCGTCTTTCGCTTACAAGACTTTGGCGCTGCCGATGCTCACTGGCACTTTTGTCACGATCGCCGGCTTCGTGCCGATCGGCTTCGCCCGCAGCGCGGCTGGCGAATATACGTTCTCGATCTTCGCCGTCGTCACGATCGCGCTCATCGTCTCCTGGTTCGTCGCGGTGCTGTTCGCGCCGCTGCTCGGCGCCTGGATTCTCAAGAAACCGGACAAGCCGGCGGCGGCCGAGCCCAACTTCGTCCTGCGCACGTTCCGCTCGATCCTGGTCGGCGCGATGCGGGTGCGCTGGATCACGATCGCGGTGACGCTCGCCTGCTTCGCTGCGGCGCTGCTGGCGCTGCCTTACGTGCCGCGGCAGTTCTTTCCCGCTTCCGACCGTCCCGAGCTGGTCGTTGATCTGACCTTGCCGCAGAACGCTTCGATCTTCGCCAGCGAGGACGCTTCCGCCAAGCTCGACGCGATGCTGAAAGGCGACCCCGACGTCGCGAGCTGGAGCACCTATGTCGGGCGCGGGGCGATCCGTTTCTACCTGCCGCTCGACGTCAAGCTGCCAAACGATTTCTTCTCCCAAGCCGTGGTGATCGCAAAAGATGTCGCGGCGCGCGACAGGCTGCACGTGAAACTGGAGAAGGCGCTGGCTGAGCAGCTGCCAAGCGCGGTCACCCGCGTTTCGCCGCTCGAGCTTGGGCCGCCCGTCGGCTGGCCGGTGCAATATCGGGTGAGCGGGCCGGATCCGTCGCAAGTGCGTGAGATCGCGCTTAAGGTCGGGCAGACGATGGGCGAGAACCCGAATCTGCGCCTTGTCAATTTTGACTGGATGGAGCCCGCGCGCGAGGTGCGGATCCGAATCGACCAGGACCAGGCGCGGCTGCTCGGTTTGAGCTCACAGACGCTGGCCGAAACGCTCAACGCCGTCATGTCGGGGACGCCGATCACCCAGGTTCGCGACGGCATCTATCTCGTCAATGTCGTCGCGCGGGCGAACGACGAGCAGCGCGTCTCGCTCTCCACTTTGCGCTCGCTGCAGCTGCCGCTTCCCGGGCGGCCGCACCGTGCCGCTGAGCCAGATCGCGACCTTCGATTTTGATCAGGAATATCCGCTGATCTGGCGGCGCGACAGGGTCCCGACCCTCACCGTTCAGGCGGATGTCCGCGACGCGGCGACCCCGGAAGGCGCGGTCGCCTCGCTCAAGCCCGGAATTGAGAAACTCGAGGCGAGCCTGCCGAGCGGCTACCACATCGCGACCGGCGGAACGGTCGAAGAGAGCGCGCAATCGCAGGCGTCGGTGTTCGCGCTCTTGCCGGCGGCCTTGTTCCTGATGCTCCTGTTTCTGATGGCGCAATTGCACAGTTTCGGGCGCGTCGCACTGGTCGTCGCGACGGTGCCGCTCGGATTGATCGGGATTGTCCTCGCGCTCCTCATCTCCAATCGGCCGCTCGGATTCGTGGCGATTCTCGGCATCCTCGCGCTGGTCGGCATGATCGCGCGCAACGCCGTCATCCTGATCGATCAGATCGAGACCGAGCGGGCGCAGGGACGCGACATCTGGGACGCGGTCGTCGAGGCGACGCTCTCCCGCTTCCGCCCGATCATGCTGACGGCTGTCTCGACCGTGCTCGGCCTGATCCCGATCGCGCCGACGGTGTTCTGGGGACCGATGGCCTTCGCCATCATGGGCGGACTGTTCGTCGCCACCCTGCTGACGCTTCTTGTGCTGCCGGTTTTCTACATCACGCTCTACCGCGCGCAGAAGCCTGCGAAGGAACCGGTGGCCGCCTAGCGGCCCTTCCCTTCTCACCGGCCGGCCGCCGAACGGCATGTCCGAGCGCGCCATGAGCACGTTCGCGCTCGGGGGCGACGCGAACGGTTGAGGAGCCGCGCACGGCCGCGAGACAGTCGACAACGGCTGCCTGCGGGCAAACGCATCCGCTCGCCGCCGCTGAAGAACGCTTCGCTCGGGGTGTAAGCGCAGGCCGCCCGAGCCCGATATAAACGCAAATAAACGGCAATAAAAGCAAAAGTAAAAGCAAATAAATCTGCTTTCTTTTGCTTACGTTTATTTTTTCGAGGTCGAAACTTTTCAATGGGTTACGCGCGATTCAAATAAAAGCTTTTCCACCTCCGTTTTCCTTGAGCTCTGGTCGCCTCCGGAGCGTCCGGCCTCGATCCGGCAACCTAGCTAATTGTTGTAGCACGATTTCCGCTATTCGAAAAGAAATTGTTCAGGAATCGGCTTTTCCGGCTAAACGCGCGATTGGTCGGACCATCCGGCCAGAAAGGATCATTCTTCAGGGGTTCTCCTTTTTCGGGTTCCATCCGATAGTTGCAGACGGCGACTCGGCGGGCGGCATGATGGAGAGGAAGGAACCGTTCGGCTCGACGCCCGCTGCCATCCTCAGCGGCCTGTTCGTACTGTTCATCGACAAGCTTCTGCCGTGGGAAAAATTCTTCGGCGAGTTGCCGATCATCCCGCGCATTCTTCTCGCCGTTTCGGCCGGCCTGTTTGTCTGGCAGACATGGCGCTACTGGGAAATCCTCAGCGGCGCGGGCGAGGCGCGAGGATCGCCTGAACGCAATGACTATGATGCGCTAGTCCAGGAACTGCAGGAAGGCGGGACGCCGGCCAAGGTGCTTCCGCTTCTGCGGGAAGCACTGCCGCGCTATTTGTCGCTGGTTCTGCCTCTTTTTTTCTTGCTGGCGTGGTCGCCTACCTGCTGGCTCGGGTGCTTACTGCAATTATACGCTGGAGTATCAAGAAGGGCCGCCAAGACGTGTTCTTATCACTGTTCTTCCTCACGATGGTCCCGACGGTCCTGGCAAGCGTATGGGTCCTCGCCGGGGTTCTCGGCTGGTACGAAATGGTAAGCGTTGCGCTCCTAATCTTTGGATTGCTAACGCTCGTCAACGCGCCCTTCGACTGGTTCGCCATCGGTCTCACCCGCGCACTGCTGCGCCGCGGGCTCGCACCGGCGGGCAAGGTCCGTTCTTCTACGCGGCGGTCGACGCGATCGTTGCGCCATTCATCATTGCCATTCTGGCGTTCGTCACCGTCGTCGCCGTGCAGGCCTTCGACGACGTCGCCGTGCTTCGAGCCGGGCTGAGCGCGCGCAGTCTGCCGCTCGACGATCTCTTTAAGGGGCTCGAGACCCGGCCGGCCGCCCCTGAATACCGGTGGATATGGCTCATGCTTTTTTCGACGCTTATCCCGAGCGCGCTCAATCTCTGCGTCGCTGCCGCCTCTCTCATGCGCGGCTTGCCGTTGCTCAACACTTGGACCGTCGCGCGGATAATCTCCGCCAGTGCGTGGCGTGACAGCGACCGGCTACTCCTCGCGAGCGTGCTCTCCGCGCAGATCGCCTGCGGCTTTCTCGCCACGGGCCTCGCGCTCTACTTTCTCGGCGTCTGGCTGCTTCCGGTGTGGTTGCCGTTTCTCGGCGATTATGTCCGAGACTTTTCGGACGCACTCGCCGCCTACAACGTTCCCACCCACCTCATGAGGTGGTTCGCGGGCGTTTGGCGAGCCTTATAAGAACTCCGAGAGAGCGCCGCAGCTGGCGGAGACGGAGGGATTTCGAACCCTCGATAGAGCTTTACAACCCTATAACGGTTTAGCAAACCGCCGCCTTCAGCCTCTCGGCCACATCTCCGAGCGCAATGCGCGTCGCGACATATGCCCGACGCCTCCCCCCATTGCAAGCGCTCGGCGGCCGAGCTTAGCGGGGTCTTAAGCGAGAGACGCGCGGCCAAGGACGACGGCGCGAAAGCCAGCGACGCGCCAAGGGCGTTGGTCGAGATCACGGTAAGATCGAGGCCGCGACGGCGACGCTACACAAAGCCCTTGTCTGCGCGATCAACCAGCAAACCGTCTGTCCGTGGACTCGGAAAATAAACACGCCAAGTCCAAACACGACACGCGAACAGGCTGATCAGGCGAGGCCGCACCGCCGGCAACCGCGCCTGATCAGCTGGTCCGCAGATGCGCGAGACGATCAGGTTTGCGGCATATCCGAGGATCCTGGAGGCATTGCCGACGCCAATTTCTTGCGCACGGCCTTCTTCACCACGGCCCTGCGCACGGCCTTCTTCACCACAGCCCTGCGCACGGCCTTCTTCACCACGGCCCTGCGCACGGCCTTCTTCACCGCGGCCTTGCGCACGGCCTTCTTCACCACGGCCTTGCGCACGGCCTTTTTCGCGACGGACTTTTTTGCGGGCTTTTTCTGGCGGCGGATTCCGCCGTCTTCTTGGTAGCAGCTTTCGGCATTTATCGCGTCCCTCTCAACCATCTGCTCTCAGCACAAATTTTGCGCCATGCAGATGCGCGAGCGAAAGTACATTCGTTTTGATTTCACGCAAGCGTTGCACACGTGCGCAACACGGCGCGAACCTCGTGACTATCGAATTATCGCGCGCACCCGGGCCTCTGATCCTTCATCGCAAGTGCGCTCGCGCACGCCGTTCACTTCGTTGCAACGGCGCACGCGTTTGGCGCGCGAAGTTTCTGCGCAGCAGCGAGGCACGTTCGCTCGATTGCTGATTTTCCCATAGATTGCAGCGATCTCCAAGACTTCTCGCTTGCGCGTGCAGAAGCAAAACATCGCACTCGGCGAACCGCCCTTACGCGCCCACGAGAGCGCGAGAACCAGAGCATTCGTCGCGACGAGCGTATCAAATCGAAACGACGCGCATGCTTATCGCGATCGAATTTTTCTTGGTGGATATCATCATATTTTTGTCGCTGAGCGTTGCGATCGCCGGCTTCTTCGCGCGAGTCGCGGGACGAATCGTGTGATTCGCCGCGCGTGATTCGGCAGAATCGCTAGACGCCGAGTCGCTTTTTGAGCGCGTCGCTCACCGCTTGCGGGTTGGCTTTGCCGCCCGTCGACTTCATCACTTGACCCACAAACCAGCCCAACATGCCGGGCTTCGTTCTGGCTTGCTCGGCCTTGTCGGGATTGGCTTCGATGACCGCATCGACGGCGCTGTCGATTGCGCTGACGTCAGTCACCTGGCGCAGACCATGCGCTTCGACCAGCGCGCGCGGATCGGCGCCGCGATCATCCGCGAACAAACGGACGAGCAGATCCTTGGCGATCTTGCCGGAGATGACGCCCTCGCCAATGAGATCGACGAGGCTCGCCAGAGACGCCGCGCTCAAGCCCGCATCCGTCACCGCAAGCCCTTGCGCGTTGGCCTGCGCGGAGATATCGCCCATCAGCCAGTTGGCGACCGCCTTCGCGTCACGCTTGGCGCCGCCGTGGTTGACAGCGTCCTCAAAGAAATCCGCCGTCTCCCGCTCGGCGACGAGGATCGAGGAATTCGTAGGGCGAGAGACCGTAGTCGGCGATGAAGCGCGCCCGTTTCGCGTCGGGCAGTTCCGGCAGGTCCGCAGCAAGCGCCTCGACGAAAGCCGCGTCGAATTCGAGCGGCAACAGGTCGGGGTCGGGGAAATAGCGGTAATCATGCGCTTCTTCCTTGGAGCGCAGCGAGCGCGTTTCCCCGCGCGCGGGATCGAACAGCCGCGTCTCCTGCTCGACCACGCCGCCGTCCTCGACGAGCGCGATCTGCCGGCGCGCCTCGGTCTCGATCGCCTGGCCGATGAAGCGAATGGAGTTGACGTTCTTGATCTCGCAGCGGGTGCCCAGCGCCTCTCCGGGGCGGCGCACCGACACATTGACGTCGGCGCGCAGATTGCCCTTCTCCATGTCGCCGTCGCTCGAGCCGATGTAGCGCAGGAGGGTGCGCAATTTGCCGACATAGGCCTTGGCCTCCTCGGCCGAGCGCATGTCGGGCTTGGAGACGATCTCCATCAGAGCGACCCCGGAGCGGTTGAGGTCGACGAAGCTCATCGTCGGCGACTGGTCGTGCAGAGACTTGCCTGCATCCTGCTCGAGATGCAGCCGTTCAATTCCAACCTTGATGGAATAGTCTGGCGTGAGGTCGATCTGAATCTCCCCTTCCCCCACGATCGGGCTCTTGTACTGGGAGATCTGATAGCCCTGGGGCAGGTCGGGATAGAAATAATTCTTGCGGTCGAACGTCGAGCGGCGATTGATCTGCGCCTTGAGCCCGAGGCCGGTGCGCACCGCCTGAGCCACGCATTCGGCGTTGATCACCGGCAGCATGCCGGGCATCGCCGCATCGACCAGCGAAACGTGCGTGTTGGGCTCGCCGCCGAACGCCGTTGAAGCGGCGGAGAACAGCTTGGAGCGCGAGGTCACCTGGGCGTGGACCTCGAGGCCGACGATCACCTCCCAGTCGCTCCGTCGCGCCCTTCATAAGCTTCGCGCTCGCCCTGTCCGTCGCCATGTGATTGCTCTGTTCTCGTCCGAAGTCCGCCGGGATCGTAAGCCCGCGCCTCATGTCCACCACGGCTCCGGAAGCGTCATCCGTCCTGCCGACTGCTCGATCGTCTCGCCGAGTGCGAACAGCGTCTCCTCGTCGAACGGACGGCCGATGAGCTGCAGACCAAGCGGCAGGCCGTCGCTCGACAGGCCCGCGGGCGCGACGAGTCCTGGCAGACCGCCATGTTGACGGTCACGGTGAAGACGTCGTTGAGATACATCTCGACTGGATTGTCGGAACCCTTCTCGCCGATCCCGAAGGCGGCGGAGCGGGGTGGCGGGGGTCAGGATCGCGTCGACGCCGTCGGCGAACACGCGCTCGAAATCGCGCTTGATGAGGGTGCGGATTTTCTGCGCCCTCACATAATAGGCGTCGTAATAGCCGGCGGAGAGGACATAGGTGCCGATCATCAGGCGCCGTCGCACCTCCGTCCCGAAGCCTCTGGCGCGGGTCTGCTCGTAAAGCTCGGTGATGTCGGCCCCCGGCTCTCTGAGGCCATAGCGCACGCCATCGTAGCGCGCGAGATTGCTCGAGGCTTCCGCGGGCGCCGACTATATAATAAGCAGGCAGCGCGTAGGGCGTATGGGGCAAGCTGACTTCGACCACTCTGGCGCCGGCGGCGCGAAGCCACTCGGCGCCGCGCGCCCATAAGCCGTCGATCTCGCTGCTCATGCCCTCGAGGCGATATTCTTTCGGCACGCCGATCGTCATGCCCTTGACCGAGTGTCCGACCGCGGCTTCGTAGTCTGGAACGGGGGTCGGCGAGCAGGTGGAATCCTCCGGGTCGGGCCCGCCATCGACCGCAGCATGATGGCGGCGTCGCGCACGGTGCGCGCAAGCGGTCCGGCCTGATCGAGCGATGAGGCGAAGGCGACCATGCCGTATCGCGAGCACCGGCCGTAGGTGGGCTTCACGCCGACGATGCCGGTGAAGGCCGCAGGCTGGCGGATGGAGCCGCCCGTGTCGCTCGCGGTCGCGGCGAGACAGAGGCGCGCCGCCACCGCGGACGCGGAGCCGCCGGACGATCCGCCGGGCGTCAGGAGCCCGCGCTTGTCGGAAGTCAGCGCCGCCGCGCGCCCTCTGTCGCGGCTCCAGTTGGGCGGCAGCCAGGGCGAAGCGACGGGCCCGTAATATGAGGTCTCGTTCGACGAGCCCATGGCGAACTCGTCCATATTGAGTTTGCCCAGCATCACCGCGCCGTCGCGCCACAAGTTTGCCGTGACCGTTGATTTGTAGGTTGGCTTGAAGCCGTCGAGAATGTGGCTGCACGCCTGGGTATGAACCCCTTCGGTGGCGTAGAGGTCCTTGACGCCGATCGGCAATCCCTCGATCGGACCCGCCTCTTTCCTGCCCGAGGCGGGCGTCAC
The DNA here is from genome assembly GCA_963802615.1 of uncultured Alphaproteobacteria bacterium. Lineage (GTDB taxonomy): Bacteria > Pseudomonadota > Alphaproteobacteria > Rhizobiales > Beijerinckiaceae > Roseiarcus. The sequence continues at coordinate 1,960 of CAWDKC010000053.1, read as the reverse complement.
TGGCCTCAGCCATTTGCAGCGCCTTGTCTGCTGTGATGGCGACAAAGGTGTTGAGCCCCTCGGCGCGCTCGATCGCTTCGAGATGAGCCTTGGTGATCTCGACGCTGGAAATCGCCCGAGATTTGAGACGATCGCGCGCCTCTGCGAGCGTGAGCGTGGTCAGGTCGGTCAAATTGGATCCTTGACGGCGAGCGTCCCGCCTCGGCGGGTCGACTCAATCACTTTGGGAACGAGAAAGAAGCCGTCCTCGGTCAGCGGCGCATTGGCGAGCACGAGGGGCGCGATATCGCCGTCGGCGACAACGTCCTCACGCATCGGCAGCCGCATGGGAATGACCGATGTCATCGGCTCCACCCCGTCGACGTCGACCGCATCGAGGGCCTCGACGAACTTGAGAATGGCGTTGATCTCGCCTTGCAGATGCGGAATCTCAGCTTCGCTCACGGCGATGCGCGCGAGATGCGCGATGCGTCGGACGGTGTTGAGATCGACGGACATCCAAGCTCCCAAAGCGCCTTGGAACGTAAGGCGCGCCCCTATACATCGCCCAGTTTTGGCTGGCAAACAGCGATGCGAGACGCGCATGCGCTTGGCCTGCGTTCGCTCGCGACGCCGTCAGTCGACTGGCTCGTCGCCCGGTGATAGGCCGGTCACGCCAATGCGTCATCCGATCGCAATCGAAGATCTGCCGTTAACCCTTCCTCCGAAGGCGCGCCTGATCGGCATCGACCTGGGCTCGAAGACCATCGGCCTTGCGATCTCCGACGTCGAGCGCCGCATAGCCTCGCCGCTCCGCACGCTGCCGCGCGGCCCGTTCGCCGTGAACGCCGAGACCCTGACGGCGATCTTCGCCGAACACGACATCGCTGGGATCGTCCTCGGGCTGCCGCTCGATCTCGATGGGCGCGACAATCCCCGCGCCCAATCGACGCGGGCCTTCGGGCGCAACCTCTCGACCCGAACCAGTTTGCCGATCGTGCTTTGGGACGAGCGGTTCTCCACCGCCGCGGTCACGCGGTCGCTCATCGCCAATGACGTGACGCGCGCCCGGCGGGCGCAGGTGGTCGACAAGATGGCGGCGGCCTACATCCTACAGGGCGCCCTGGACCGCCTGAGCGGTCTGCCGCGCCTATAAAACAGGTCGGCCACAGCCCTTCTCAACATTAATGTGGATGCCCGTGGGCGGGAATAATGTCGGGAACGACTTGTTTTTGGATCGGAAATGGGCGTCTCATACAGTGTCAACAAGGGGCAAGCCCGAATCAGCGTGACCCGCGCGTCGATGAGGGCGATTTTCAGGCGAGCGGGGATCGGGGAAGGCGTCTCCCTCGCTCAGCCGAATGGGACAGTTTTATCGTATGGCCGAAGAACTAGGTTTCCCGAGACGGAAACGCGGAGAATACGGGAGGGCCGGAAAAGGCGTGCTCGCTAGACCGCAAAGAAGAGCCAACGATCCGTCTCACGCGGCTGTGACGCGGGAAGCGCTCGATGTCGCCCGTTACATCACCGACATGACGGCCCAGCTCGAGGCCATGGCGATCGCGGGCCGCCTCGACCTGCTCGCCTATTTCCTCGGGATGGCGAGGGCCGAAAGCGAAATTTATGTTCGCACCAACGCCGTCGCCGAAGCCGAGCGCGCCGACGAGCAGCAGCCCTTCGAGGCTGCGATTGACTTGCCTCACGCGAGCAATTCGTTCGATTGAGCCTCCGTTCGGCTCAAATGTCGTTGGCGGTCGCGCGCAAGGCGACGCGGTCGCCCGAATACTCGACGCGCCCCGCCAGTTCGAGTTCGAGCAGCGCCACCCGCACCGTCCGCGCCGAAGCCTCCGCGGCCTGAGCGAGTTCGTCGAGCGTAATGGGCAAGGGGCCGAGCAGGGCGACGATCCGCTCGCGCGCGGCCTCGGCTTCGTCGCCGGTCCTATAGGGCGCTCCGCTAAGGTCATCGAATTCGTCGCCGACC
>CAWDKC010000052.1:0-43730 GCA_963802615.1 uncultured Alphaproteobacteria bacterium | reverse complement strand
CGCTGACCACCCGGAAGGTCAGAAGCTCGCCCTCTTCCTCGCGCACGGAGACGTACTCGCCGACCCTGAAGGCGTGATCGCCGAAGCGGAAACCTTCCTCCTTCCGCATCGTCCCTCCGTCCCCCCTTCCACTCGAAGGCCCAGGTCGAACCACCCCGGCCGCCGGCATGATGAACAAGAAGGCCGCGCAACGCGGGCTCGTTGCCCCAGAAACGGTGGGCGAAACACTCGCCACGGTGCTGCTTCCAGGCTTCGAGAGCGATATGGCCGTCGCTGGTCAGAGGAGCGACGAAATCATAGCCGTGGCGGATCGAGCCTGCCGGGAATTCCTTCGAGCGCGCGGCGTTCAGCGTCACTTTGCGCAACGCGACATGAGTTGGCGCGGCCATCGACCATCCTCCCTTTTCTCCCGGCTCTTCTCTTGAGCCGTTGAGCCTGCGCTGTTCATATCGGATCGCGCCGGCGAATTTACGAGACGCGAGGCCGGTCCTGCCTCGCAACGCGTCAGACGCGTTCGAGCGCCAGCGCCGCGCCCTGGCCGACGCCGACGCACATGGTGGCGAGGCCATAGCGGCCGCCGCGCCGTTTGAGCTCGAGCGCCGCGGCGCCGGCGAGCCGCGCGCCCGACATGCCGAGCGGATGGCCGAGCGCAATCGCCCCGCCGTTCGGATTGACATGGTCCGAGTCATCGTCGAGCCCAAGCCCGCGCAGGCAGGCGAGCGCCTGCGAGGCGAACGCCTCGTTGAGCTCGATAACGTCGAAGCTGGAAGGCTTGAGCTTCAGCCGCTCGGTCAGTTTGCCGACCGCCGGGATCGGGCCCACGCCCATCACGCGGGGCGCGACGCCGGCGGTCGCGTAGCCGAGGATGCGGGCGATCGGCTCGAGCCGATGCGTCTTTGCCGCTTTGGCCGAGGCGACGATGAGCGCCGCTGCGCCGTCGTTGACGCCGGAAGCGTTGCCCGCGGTCACGCTGCCGTCCGGGCGCACGATCCCGCCGAGTTTGGCCAGCGCCTCGAGCGTCGTGCCGGAGCGCGGATGCTCGTCCTTTGTAACCTGGGTCACATTGCCTTTGCGGTCCTTGATCTCGACCGCGACGATTTCCTCATCGAACGTCCCGTTCGCCTGGGCCGCCGCAGCCCGCTTTTGCGAGCGCAGCGCGAACCCGTCCTGGTCGGCGCGGGAAACCTGGTGCTCGTCGGCGACGTTCTCAGCCGTCTCCGGCATCGAATCGACGCCATAAAGCCTTTTCATCATCGGATTGACGAAACGCCAGCCAATGGTTGTGTCGAAAACTTCAGCCGATCGCTGAAACGCCGCTTGGGCCTTGCCCATCACGAAGGGCGCGCGGGTCATCGATTTGGCCCCGCCGGCGATTGCGAGCTCGATCTCGCTTGCCTTGATTGCCCGCGCCGCCGCGGCGACCGCCTCCATTCCGGAGGCGCACAGCCGGTTGACGGTCGCGCCGGGAATCTGTCACCGGCAGGCCAGCGAGCAGAAGCGCCATGCGCGCGAGGTTGCGGTTGTCCTCACCGGCCTGGTTGGTTGAGCCGAGATAGACCTCGTCGATTTTGTCGCTTAGTTCGGGATGACGGCGCATCAGCTCGCGGATCGGCAGCGCCGCCAGATCGTCTGCGCGCAGACTTGCGAGCGCGCCGCCGTAGCGGCCGATCGGTGTGCGCACATAGTCGCAGATGAAGGCTTCCTCGGTCATGACCGCACCGTTCGCAGGTTCGGCCTCAAGTCCCTTTCCGCCATTGTCGCCTCCGTTCACTGGCGTCTAGTATAGACGCTCGCGCCGCACCGCGGCGACAAGCGATTTGAGGGAGAACGCCCATGACGGCAGAGGCCCAGGTTTCCTCGCAACCGGTTCTCCTGGAGAGGCTCGACGGCGGCGTCATGACGCTGACCCTGAACCGGCCCGAGCGGCTGAATGCGCTCAATGCCGCCCTCATAGAAGGCCTGTCCGCCGCCGTTAAGCGCGCGGCGGCCGAGCCCGACTGTCGCGCGGTTCTGATTACCGGCGCGGGGCGAGGCTTCTGCGCCGGCGCCGACCTCGCCAACCGGGCGTTCACGCCCGGCGATACCCGGCCCGACCTCGGCGAAGCGCTCGAGAAGGGCCTCAATCCGATCATTCGCGGGATCCGCAATCTGCCAAAGCCGGTCGTGTGCGCGGTCAACGGCCCGGCAGCGGGAGCAGGCGCCAACATTGCGCTCGTCTGCGATATTGTGCTGGCGGCGAAATCGGCTCAGTTCCTGCAGGCGTTCGCCCGTATTGGCCTCATTCCAGACGCCGGGGGCACATTTGTTCTGCCGCGCCTCATCGGCGAAGCGCGCGCCCGGGCGCTGATGATGCTGGCCGAACCGATCGGCGCGGAGCGCGCTGAAGCGATGGGCATGATCTACCGCGCGGTTGACGACGAGGACCTGATGGGTGAGGCGCACACGGTCGCCGAGCGCCTGGCCGGCGGCTCAACGCATGCGTTGGGCCTCATGAAACGCGCGCTCGCAGCTTCGCCTGCCAATAGCTTGGACGCTCAGCTCGACCTCGAGCGCGACCTGCAGCAGGAGGCCGGAGCAGGGGACGACTATATCGAAGGTGTGCGCGCCTTTCTGGACAAGCGGCCGGCGAAATTTGGGCGCAAGCCGCCGGTCGGGTGACGCCTAGGCGGGCAAAGAAAATCTGTGCCCGCGGGCGCGAGGTGCCGCGCGTCTATTCAACGCCAACGATAAATGTCGTCAGTTCGAACCGGGATCCGCCACCGGCTGCGCCTGCGCAGTTTGAGATGCGTCGGGCGTCGTCTGCTGAGACTGGGCTATCGTCTGATCGTTCTGCGCCGAGGTTTTATTGAAGTCACAGGCCAGCGCCGGCGCGGCGAGCGACGCTGCGAATCCGCAACCCAACAGGACTTTCAAAAGCTTGGAGCGCATCAGTGTCCTCCGTCTTCGCCCGCCAGGCGGAGTAGTCTAGCACCAGTCCGGAAGCGCGCAAGATGTGAAAAGAGGCGCGGGCTCCGCGCCGGGCGCGGACCGCTCTCATATGAGGGGGGCGGCCTTCGCTGCCGGCGCAATGACGAGGAATGACAAGGCCTTGCGCGCGGCGATCGCAGCCAAAAACGCGTTGGATCCGCGCGGGCGGCGTCGCGCCGTGTTTGGGCGCGCTTGGATCATGCGATATTGACGCCGATCGGGGATCCCCGTCGACGATCGGCCTCAAGCACGTGGCGCTCAATCTGCGCCAGCGCGGTCATTGTCTCATTCGTGAGCGCGCGAACTCCTGATCGCAGTGTGCACGGCGAACGGGGTCGCAGGCATGTCGATCTGCTCAATGCGATAGGCCCGCCATAAAGCGTCAGCGACTGCGTTCATCACCGCCGGAGTGGATCCGATTGAGCCGGCTTCGCCAGCGCCCTTGAGACCCATCGGATTTGTGGTCGATGGCACGTTGCGGGTCTCGAAATCGAATTGCGGCAGGTTATCGGCGCGCGGCATGCAATAATCGAGGAAGCTCGCGGTCAGCAATTGCCCGTCGTCGTCGAACACCGCCCGCTCCATCAGCGCCTGGCCGGCGCCTTGGGCAATGCCCCCGTGGACCTGTCCGGCCAGGAGCAGAGGGTTCAATGTGAACCCGAAGTCGTCGACAACCGAGTAGCGAACGATCGTGGTTTCGCCCGTGTCCGGATCGATCTCGACCTCGCAGGCATGCGTGCCGTTCGGATAGGTCGCGCTTGGCGGCACGAACGACTTGGTCGCGATCAATTTCGCTGCAGCGCCTGGAAGCGCCGCGATCTCAGAATAAGAGATCGCGCGGTCGGTTCCCGCAATGCGCACCTTCCCGTCGGCGATCTCCAGGTCGGCGACCGCGGCCTCCAGCTTGTCGGCCGCCAACTCCTTCAGCGAACCCGCCAAAGTCTCCGAGGCGCGGGAAACCATGACCGCTCCGATCGGGATTGATCGCGACCCGCCGGTCCCGTTGCCGGTCGGAATCCGATCGGTGTCGCCCTGCACGACCTTGACGCGCTCGATCGGCACGTCGAGATACTGGGCGACGATCTGCGCGTAGGCGGTCTCGTGGCCCTGGCCCGTGGACTGAGTGCCGATGAGCACGGTGAAATCGCCGTTCCGATCGAGCCCGACCGAACCTTCCTCGCCCTCGCCCCAGGCGGTGCATTCGACGTAGCTCGCGATGCCGAATCCCGCGGATCTTGTCGCTCGCCCGCGCCTCGCCCGCGCGCTTCGCAAAACCTGAATAGTCGGCCTTCTTCAGGCAGGCGCGCATCGCGCCCTCGAAGTCGCCGACGTCGTAATCGCGGTCGGTATGCGTGTGATAAGGCATCTGGCCCGGCTTGACGAAATTGCGCGCGCGCAACTCTTCAGGAGCTATGCCGAGCTTGTGGGCGCATGCGTCGACCAGTCGTTCGAGCACATAAGCCGCCTCCGGCCGGCCCGCGCCGCGATAGGCGTCGACGGGAACCGTATGGGTGTAGATCCCGCGAACGCGCGCGTGGAGCGCGTCGATATGGTAGCACCCGGTCGCCATCGAAGCGCCGAGCCAGGGGATATATGGCGCGAACATCGAAAGATATCCGCCAAGATTGCCGAGGATGTCGACCCTGAGCGCCAGAAACCGCCCCTCGGAATCGAGCGCCATCTCCGCCGTCGTCACATTGTCGCGGCCCTGAGCGTCGCCGACGAAATGCTCGCTGCGGTCGGCGAGCCAGCCGACTGAACGTCCAAGACGCCTCGCCGCCTCGAGAACGAGCGGATATTCGCGATAGAGCATGTTCTTGGTGCCGAAGCCGCCGCCCACGTCCTGGGTGACGACGCGCAAATTTGTGGTCTCGATCTTGAGGATTTTCGCGATAAGCCCCTGCAGGATGTGGACGCCCTGGCTCCCGGCGTTAAGCAGGAACCGGCCGGACTGCGCGTCATATTCGCCAACGGCGGAGCGCGGCTCCATATAGTTGGCGACCGCCCGCGGGTTGACGATCTTGATGCGAACCGTGTGCGCTGCGCCGGCGAAGGCCTTGTCCGTCTCCCCCTTGTCGCCGATATGGGTGTCATAGGCGACGTTGCCCGGCGCGCCAGCAAAGACGAGCGGCGCATCAGGCCGAAGAGCCATTTCCATGTCGGTGACCGCGGGCAGGTCTTCCCACGTCATGCTGATCCGTTCGGCCGCGTCGCGAGCTTGTAGATTGTGTCGGCGACCACCATCGCAATGATGTCGCCGACGTGCTGCGTCTCGTCCGCCGCCATCACCGGATAAGGCTTGAGCGGTGTCTTCGACCCGTCGGCGTTGGGGACCGGAGCAAGGCAAGGCATTCCGCCGAGATCGGCGAAATCGCTGGCGACGTAAACTGCTCGAACGCCCGGGGCCGCGCGCGCCGCTTCGATGTCGTCGATGCGGAACTTCGCGTGGCCATACGGGCTGCGTAGAAAAACCGCCTTCAGTTCGGCCTTATCAACCGCATCCGAGGCGTAATTGCCCCGGCCGCTGATCAGGCGGACATCCTCGACGCGCTTGACGCTTTGACCTACCCCGAATTTTGTCGGTCTTACATTCATGTTCCGATATCCCTTTGGCTGTCTGGCGGGATCCCCCGCTGAACGGCGTTCGGCTTTACTAATCGAAACTCGACGGATTGCGAACCCCGCAGAATACTCGCTCAGCGTCGCGTTGTCGAAGCCTAGCTGGACGGTAAGCGTTTTGCCGCAGATTGTTGTCAAGCGGCGCGGGGACCTGCATTAGGGACTTCACAATTCGGGGAAGCTTGGGAAATGGCCGAGTTGAGGCTGATCGTGAGCGGCGCCGCCGGCCGCATGGGGCGCATGCTCATCCGGACGATCCATGAGTCGGACGGGTTCAAGCTCGCCGGCGCGCTCGAGCGGGAAGATTCGCCCTGGCTCGGCCAGGATCCCGCGCTGCTCGCGGGCTGTCCGGCAAAGGGTCTTCAGATCGTGGCCGATCCGCTGCCGTTGCTGCTCGACGCCGACGCGATCGTCGATTTCTCCTCGCCCGCCGCCAGCATCGCTCTCGCCGGCCTCGCCGCCCAGGCGCGCATCGCCGACGTGATCGGCACGACAGGCTTGAGCGACGAGGATCTCGACAAACTCGACGCGGCGGCCCGCCACGCCCCGATCGTGCGTTCCGGCAACATGAGCGTCGGCGTCAATCTCCTGGCGGCGCTGACGCGGCGGGCGGCGCTCGGCGCTCGGCGCGGATTTCGACATCGAGATTGTCGAGATGCATCATCGCATGAAGGTCGACGCGCCCTCAGGCACCGCGCTCCTCCTGGGCGAAGCGGCGGCTGAAGGGCGCAAAGTTTCGCTCAAGGACCATTCTGCGCGTGGCCGCGACGGCCTGACCGGCGCGCGGCGGATCGGCGACATCGGTTTTGCGGCGCTGCGCGGCGGCACGGTGGTCGGCGATCACAGCGTCATTTTCGCCGGCGAGGGCGAGCGCGTGACCCTAAGTCACCATGCCGAGGATCGTGCGCTCTTCGCCCGCGGCGCGCTCAAGGCCGTCGCCTGGGCCAAGGACCGCAAACCCGGGCTTTATTCGATGGCGGACGTGCTCGGACTCGGCGAGGGCTGACACGGGATTGGCCTGATCGAGTTCTTATTCCTGACCGTGCGCCGGCGGCTCGCCGTTTACGAGTCCGTTTTGAGCGATTTCAATGGCTTGCGGCGCGATTAGCGAGTCGGTCCCGGCTCCGGACGCCGAAGCCTGAGTCGTGTGTTGCGTATAGGAGAATCTTGCCTAGTCAAAATCCTGAAAAACAGTATCACACCCGAGCCGGTCGGTCAAGAAAATGTTGGTTTTTCTGTTTCGAGAGCCCGGCCCTCGACCAGGCGGATTCGCCGCGCCTCGGGAACGACAAGCTCCTGCCCGACCGCGTCATTTGGGGGCGACGGTTTCCGTGCAGTGAAAATCGAGCTTCGCCGACTTCGTCGTTTTCCCCGCATGAACCTGAATGGCGAGCGGCATGCAGGTCGCGCCTTCCAGGAAGACCGCTTTGTGCTCGATCCCGTCGGGGCCAAAGATGAAATTGGTAAAGGCTCTGCGGGTGGTGATCGGCTGGCCGGAACGGCCGGTCTGCGTCAGGTCGACGATCGCGGTCGCATATTTCGGCGAAGCGTTCTTGTCCCCTTCGAAGGTGAAGTCGATGAGGAGGCCGGTCGCCGTGTCGCCGCCGAGCGCGCCTCCTTTGGGCGCATCGACCAGGCTCTCGCCGCCGCTCACGAGATCGTCGGAGAGTTTGTCCGCGTGCTCCAGAAACGCATAGGCTTTGACGTCGATGATCTTGAGCTGCGCCGCCCCGGCGCCTCCGGCCAGCACGAACGAGACAAAAGACGCAACGGCGCCGACGCGAAGCCAACCCATTGTCCTCCCCCACCCATCAGAAATACGGTCTGAACAAAAAAATCCCCCGGCTTGCGACGAAGCGAGCCGGGGGAGAGCTAGATCGTGAGATTGACGATGGCTGTGTCAGTTGTTGCGCTGGGACCCCGTCAGCATCAGGATGGCCTGGAACATGTTGATGAAGTCGAGGTAGAGGCGCAGCGCGCCGTGGATCGACTTCTTGTGGGCCATTTCATAGGTGTCGCCGGCGAAATACATCTCCTTGATCGACTGGGTGTCCCAGGCGGTGAGGCCGGCGAAGATCAGAACGCAGAGGATCGACAGCCCGAACTGCAGGCCCGAGCTGTGCAGCAGGAACACGTTGAGCAGGCTCGCGACGATCAGGCCGACGACGCCCATCATCATGAACGAACCCATCGCCGACAGGCTGCGCTGGGTGGTGTAGCCGTACAGGCTCAAGCTCGCGAAAGCCGCCGCCGTGGCGAAGAACGCCCGCCCGAACGAAGCGCCGGTGTAGACCACCAAGAGCGCCGACATCGACAGGCCGATCAGCGCCGCAAAGGCGAGAAAGGCGTTGCGCGCGCTCGCCACCGACATCGAATTGATGCGGGCGGAGAGCCAGAACACGAGCGCCAGCGGCGAGAGCACGATCAGCCAGCGCAGGGGCGAGACATAGATGGCGTGACCGAAGTCGGTCAGCGCCAGAGCGCCCGTTGCCCGACGTTGACCGTGCCGAGCGAGAAAGCGCCCCAGGCCACCAGTCCGGTCACGCCGAGCCCGAGGGTCATGTAGTTGTAGACGCCGATCATATAGGCCCGGAGGCCCTGATCGACGGCGACGCCGGACCGTGCGTATCCCGCGCCGGGGCGCGGGCTGGCGTAACGGTCATAGTTGGACATGAGAGAAACCTCTTGGATCGAGGGTGCGGCGCCCACCCGATTGCCTGAACGAGCGCCCGACCCGCATAATATGGCCGCGCGGCCCCCCTCCGCAAGGGCGATTCCTGCGGGAATCGGGTAGGTAATATTACCGTTTCGTAACCGAACTCCAGCGGTGTTCTCACAACTGTCGCGCTACGGAACAAGAATGATCTTGCCGGGCCGCCCCTTTCCACTCTCAAGCATCTTGTGCGCCAGCCGGGCTTCCGCCAAGCCAAGCGTCTCGCCGACACGGGCGCGCAATTTGCTCGCCTCAAAGAGACCGGCAAGACGGTTGAGCCCCGCCGTATTCACGGCAACCAGCATGAACTGAGCGTGAACCCCATGGCGGCGCGCGGATTCCTGGTCCGGCTCCGCCACGGCGGATATCAGCCTTCCGCCTCGCCGCAACCAGGTGAAGGCCTCCGCCAGCGCTGCCCCGCCGACGGTGTCGATCACAACATCCGCCTGAGCCACAAGATGGGACGGTATCGGCTCACCGGCCGCCACGATCGTCTCCACGCCCCACGAAAGAAGGAGATCGAAGCCCCGCCGCGACGCGGTCGCGATGATCCGAGCTCCAGCCTGTTGGCCGAGCTGGACAGCGTAACTGCCGACATTCCCGGCCGCGCCGAGGATGACGACGGTCTGGCCCTCTCGCACGCCGCCATGGTCGAACAACATCTGCTGCGCGGTGCAGGCGATGACCGGCGCCGAAGCAGCTTCGATGTCGGTGAGCCTCGCCGGCTTCGCCGCGATCATCCCCGCCTCGGCGAGGGCGTATTCCGCGTAAGCGCCAGTAAACCGCCCGTTGGTGACGCCGAAAACCTTGTCTCCCGGTCGAAAACCGACCGCGCCCGGGCCGACTTGCTCAATTGAGCCGCTCAGGTCCGCACCCAAAGTGAGCGGCAACGGCTGCGGTAGAACGCTCTTGCCCTCCCGGATCCAGGCGTCCCAAGGGCCGACACCGGCAGCGGCGACACGAACCAAGACATGCCCTGGCCCCGGAACAGGGGTTGGGAGCTCTTCGTAAACCATGGCGTCGACCCCGCCGAACGCATGCACGCGGACCGCCTTCATGCCAGAAGCTCCAGCTCTTCCAAGGACGACGAGCCCGCGCCCTTACGAACGCCGTCAGCGGTCGAACCCGGTCACGGGTCGTCGGTTTTGAGGGAATCGCCTAAGTCGGCCACGAAAACGACGAGTAGGCGCGCAGGTTCGCTCGCATTCGGGTTTTCGGTCAACACGTGATGGGCGCCCGGCGGCTCGGACCAACTCTGCCCAACCGTGAAGGTCTGAGCCGGCTGCCCCTCGAGTTGGCTGCGGACGGAGCCCTGCAGCACATACGCGTAGACGAACGCCTGCCCGTGGCGGTGTGGCACGGCGCGCGTTCCGGGAGCGAAATCGACGGTCACGACAGTAAACGTTTTGCCCGCGACGTTCGGCAAGCTCTGCTGAAATACCGGCGCGACCGTCTCGGCTTCGCTGGCTCCGACGGCGGACATCGCTAACCCGACGCATGCGGCCATAAGAACCAGTGAGCCGCTTTTCCCGCCTGCGCCATCTTTGCCTCCGGCATCCACGGCCCGGCATTCGCCAGACCGCCACTGGATCGCTCAGTCTTTTCGGAGCCTTATCTTAGACGGGCGGATCTGAGAAGCGGGGCTCGTGATAACGGCAACTTCCCGCGCGTCTCCTCGGCCCTGTCCGCCCTTCCCCGAACGAAGCTCGTTGGAGTTCGGCCATTCAGTGCCCGCCGCCGCCCGCTCCCGCCGCCGACCGGGCGGCGCATGGCCGCGGCGAGACCGACGCAGCCCAAAAACAGGACGGTCAACGCCAGGAACACGTCGGCAAGCGCCATCACTTCGGCCTGCTTGCGCACGATCAGGGCAAGCTGGCGCGTCGCCGCGAGCTCGGCGTCCGACCCGCGCGCCGCCAAGGCCGCGGTCATGCTGGCCAGCCTGTCCACCGCAACCTGACGGCCCCAGGTGACGGATTCGCGCAAGCGCTCGAGATGCAGGTCCATGCGCTTGTCGAGCAGGGTGTTGATGAGGGCGAGGCCGACGGCGCCGCCGAGGTTGCGCATCAGGTTGAACAGGCCGGAGGCGTTTTTGATTTTCTGCGGCGGCATGGTGCCAAGCGCCAGATTGTTGATCGGCACCATCGACAGCATCAGCCCGACGCCACGGAACACCTGCGGCCACAAAAGCTCCCAGAAGTCCCAGTCGACACTGACATAAGAGGCCTGAAAAGTCCCGATCGCGAACATGACGAAGCCGGACGCAATCATGAGACGCGGGTCCACCCGGTTCATCAGCCGCCCGGCGAACGGCGCGGTGAGGAACATGCACAGGCCCGTCACGAACATCGTCTTGCCGATCATCAGCGACGAATAGCCGCGCACCACCGCGAGATAGACGGGGTAGATGTAGGTGAGGCCGTAGAGCCCGATGCCGAGCACGAAGGCGAACATCGAGCCGGTCCAGAAATTGCGATCGCGGAAGGCCGTGAGATCGACGATCGGCTGGCGCGCCGTCGCCATGCGCCAGAAGAAGGCGACGCAACTGACCGCCGAGATGACGATTGCGATCGTCACCGGCTGGCTCTCGAACCAGTCCTTCGACGGCCCCTCCTCGAGCGCATATTCCAGCGCTCCGAGAAAGCCGGCCATCGTGATCAGGCCGACATAGTCGAAGTGGGTGAGAAGCGAATAATCGGGCTCGTCGAAATCGATCAGCATCCAGGCCGCGATGGTGACGACGATCCCGGGGCCGAGATTGACCAGGAACAGCCAGTGCCAGGAAAACCAGTCGGTGAGATAGCCGCCGACCGTGGGGCCGATCGTCGGCGCAAGCGTCGCCACGAGGCCGATGATCGGGGCGATGAACGGCTGCTTGTCGCGCGGGAAGATGGTGAACGCGGAAGCAAAAACCGTCGGGATCATGCCGCCGCCGATGAAGCCCTGCAGCGCCCGCCAGACGATCATCTCCTCAATCGAGCTGGCGTGGGCGCACATGAAGCTCATGAGCGTGAAGCCGCCGGCCGAAATGGTGAAGATGACCCGCGTCGACACCACGCGCGACAGGAAGCCCGACAGCGGGATCATGATCACTTCGGCGACCAGGTAGCTGGTCTGCACCCAGGTGACTTCGTCGGACGACGCGGAGAGCCCCGCCTGGATCTGCGACAGCGACGCCGAGACGATCTGGATGTCCAGGATCGCCATGAACATCCCGAACACCATGAAAATGAAGGCCGCGACGCGCTTCGCCGAGAAGCTGCGCTGCGCGGCCGCCACCGGCGCGACGATGAGATCCGTGGCCGGCGACGCCCCGCCGGGCCGGATGCGCGGGGGCCGCGCTGGTCACGGCTTCGGGCTTCGCGTCGCGAAGGCTTCGAGCCCCAGCGCCCCAAGCAGCGTCGGCTTCGGCGTCGCGGGATCGCGGGTATGGACGGTCGCGACAACCGAGAGGCCGGAGCGGAGCGGGACCTGTTTGAGAACGTCTTCGGGAAAAGTGATGCGCACCGCGACCCGCTGGACGACCTTGGTGAAGTTTCCAGTCGCGTTGTCTGGCGGCAGCAGCGAGAACTGAGAGCCCGAGGCCGGGGAAACCGAGGACACCACGCCCTCGATCACTTTGCCGTCGAGCGCGTCGACGGAGACATCGACTTTCTGTCCCGGCTTGACGTTCGCGAGCTGGGTTTCCTTGAAGTTGGCGTCGACGTAAGAAGCGTCGAGCGGCACCAGCGCCATCAGCCGGGTCCCCGGCTGCACGAGGTTTCCGACCTGAGCGGCCTTGTTGCCGACGGTTCCGTCGAAGGGCGCGAGCACGCGGGTGAACGAAAGGTTGCGCTGAGCCATCTCCAGGGCGGTCACGAGCTCGTTGCGCTGGCGCGCCGCCTCGTCCTTCTGCGCCTTGAGCACATCGAGATTGGCCTTTGCGCCATCGAGCGCCGCGACAGCCGACGCCTGGCTCGCCTTGGCGGCGGCGAGGCCGGCGATGGTGCGGTCGCGGTCGGCGGTCGCCTGCTCAAGACGCTGCTGCGAGCCGTAATTGGTCTGCGCCAGCTTGAACGAGCGGTCATATTCCAGGCCCGCCCGCTCGACCTCGGCGGCCGCGCTTTTCACCTGCGCCGCCGCGGAATCGACCTGGGCCCCGGCCTGCGCGATGATCGCGCCCTGGGCGTCGATCTGACGGGCGAAGCGGGCGATGGTCGCGTCCTGCGTGCCAATGCGCCCACGGGCCGCCTCGACTGCGTTCTGATAGTCGCCATCGTCGATCGCAGCGAGCAGGTCGCCCTTATGGACGATCTGGTTCTCGACCACCGGCACCGCGGTCAAGTGGCCCATGGCCTTGGCGGCGATGATCGCGGTGTCGGCGCCGACATAGGCGTCGTCGGTCGAGACCAGGAAGCGTCCCGTGACGAAATAGTCGTAAGCCGTTTTGCCGCCGTATCCGACCGCGGCGAGGATCAGAACGGGCATGATGAATCGGCGCAGGCCGGACCGCTTGGCCGGAGCAGGCTTGGCCGGCGCGCCGGCCGCCGGCGGATGCGCGAGCGCGCCGGGGGAGGCAGCGCCTCCCGGAACAGGAAAGCTGGCGGGCAGGGCCGCCGTCATCGCCGTGGATGCGGTGACTGCGTCGGATTCCGCGACCTTGAGGTCATCGGCCATGTGAGAAATCCACCCTCAAGCGAAGTTGACCGAACCGTTCGGTCATTTTTCGTTGACTTAGCGCAAGCGGCGGCGTAGTGCAACAAAAATCGAACCGAACGGTTCGGTCAGCTATGATTCGTAATCGAAACGGTAGGTTGGGTATGCAATCAGAGGCCCTTGAGCGCGAAGCAGGCGCGGTCCATGACGGCAGCGCCAAACGGCGCCAGATCGTGGAGGGCGCCCGCCAGGTTTTCTTGAGCTCCGGGTTCGACGGCGCGAGCATGAACGATATCGCGCGCGCCGCCGGCGTTTCCAAGGGCACGCTCTATGCCTATTTCAACTCCAAGGACGAATTGTTCGAAGCGATCATTCGCGGCGAATTTGCCCAAGCCGCGGAGCGCCTCTGCACCTTCCGCCGCGAGGGCGACGCGCGGGAGATGCTGAGGGACTTCGGCGTCCGGCTTATCAGCCGCATGTCGGAGCCCGGAACACGCGCGCTCGCCCGGGTCGTCATCGCAGCGGCCGAGAAATTCCCCAACATTGGTCGCGCGTTCTACGAAGCGGGTCCCCTTTACGGCGCGACCCGACTGGCGGCGGAGCTCGAACACCTGCAGAAATCGGGCGCGCTAAAGGTGCCTGACCCAGAGCGCGCCGCCTGGCAGTTCGTCGATCTCTGCCAGAGCTATGTCCACAAGCGCCTCGTGTTCGGAGTGGTCGACTCGATCAGCCGCGAGGACATCGAGGCCTCGGTCGAGGCCGGGCTCGACGTGTTTCTCAAGGCGTATGGCGTTTAGGGTCGGGGCGAAGGGCGGGAATCAAACGACCGGGCCAACCCCCCGACCGATTGTCCAAATGCGCGCCAGCGCGCCCATGGCGCTCAGGGCGACGCGACCGACCTTGATTTCTTCCGCAATCAAGGCGTGCCTCCCTATGCAGGCGATGTCGCATTCCAGATGGAGGTCAGCGGCGTCGCGACGCCCGAGCCATCGACCTGGGCCCCGATGCTCCTGGGGTTTGCCGGTCTTGGGCTCATCGCCTATCGCCGTCGGGCGGCGCTCGCTTTCAAGGGCGTCTGACGTCAATTCGCCCGTTCGTTGATGGCGAGCGGATGGATCATGTCTTCCGGACGGACCCACGCGTCGAATTGCTCGCCAGTCACGAATCCAAGCGCCAGCGCCGCATCGCGTAGGCTCATGTCCTCGCGGTAAGCCTTGATCGCAATCTGGGCCGCCTTCTCGTAGCCGATGTGCGGGTTGAGCGCGGTCACCAGCATGAGCGAATTGTCGAGATTTTCCTTGATCCGCTTCTCGTTCGGCTCGATGCCGCGTGCGCAGTTTTCGTTGAACGAGAGACACCCGTCGGCCAGCAGCTCGGTCGAATTGAGCACGTTATGCAGGATGACCGGCTTGAAGACGTTGAGCTGGAAATGCCCCTGCGAGCCGGCCATGGCAACCGAAAGGTCATTGCCGAACACATGCACGGCGACCATCGTCAGGGCTTCGGATTGGGTCGGGTTGATCTTGCCCGGCATGATTGAGGAGCCCGGCTCATTTTCCGGGATCCTCAGTTCGCCGATGCCGGCCCGCGGGCCGCTGGCGTAAATGCGGATGTCGTTGGCGACTTTCATGCAGACCCCCGCCAGGGTGCGCAGCGCAGCGCTGACGTTGACCATCGCGTCATCGGCGGACAGGGCCGCGAATTTGTTGGGCGCCGAGGTGAAAGGCTCGCCCGTCTCCTTCGAAAGAATCCGCGCGACCGTCTCGCCGAAACGGGGGTCGGCGTTCAATCCGGTGCCGACCGCCGTTCCGCCGATCGCGAGCGGCATCAGTCCCTGGCAAGCCCGCTCGATGCCCGCGATCGCCTGGTCGAGTTGGGCCGCCCAGCCCGAAATCACCTGGCCCAAAGTCAAGGGCGTCGCGTCCTGGAAATGCGTGCGGCCGACCATCACGATGTGGGAGAAGGCCTTCGACTTGGCGTTCAGCGTATCGCGCAATTGAGAGACGGCGGGCAGCAGGGTGGACCTGATCTCGCCGACCGTTGCGATGTGCATGACCGTCGGGAACACGTCGTTCGACGACTGGCTGTGATTGACGTCGTCGTTCGGGTGGATCGGCTTCTTCGACCCGATCACGCCGCCGGCGATCTGAATTGCCCGGTTGGCGATCACTTCGTTGGCGTTCATGTTGGACTGGGTGCCGGACCCGGTCTGAAACACCACCAGCGGGAACTCATCGTCGAACTTGCCGTCGATGACCTCCTCGGCAGCGCGGACGATGAGATCGACCTTGTCCTTTGGCAATTGCTTAAGTTCGAGATTGGCCAGCGCCGCGCATTTCTTCAATAAGCCAAAGGCCCGGATCACCGGCCGGCCCCAGCGATGGCGCTCGACCCCGATGACGAAATTGAGCCGCGAGCGCTCGGTCTGCGCGCCCCACAGATGCTCGGCCGGGACCTGCACCTCGCCGAGCGCGTCTTTCTCAGTCCGCCAGTTTTCGGTGTTCGCGGATGCGTCCGTCATCATTCCGTTCTCCCAGCAGAGCATTGCGAGGCGAGCCGACAAAAGCAAGAGCGCCGCGGCTCTTGCCCCGGTTCGCCCGCTTCTCTATAAGCCAGCGTTTCGCGCCGGTTCCGACACCCCTGGAGGCAGGGCGCGACTGACAAAATAAAGGACATCATCATGGCAGCGATCAAGCAACTCGCGGCCGTGGCGCGCAGCGGGACAGGCAAGGGGGCCGCCCGCTCCGTTCGTCGCGAAGGCCGTGTTCCAGCCGTCATCTATGGCGGCGGCGTCAAACCCGAGCCGATCTCGGTCGACTACAAGGACGTCAACAAGTTCATCTACGCCGGCCACTTCCTGACCTCGATCTTCGAACTTGAAATCGATGGGCGCAAGGAGCGGGTGCTGCCGCGCGACTATCAGCTCGACGTCGTCAACGATCGGCCGGTTCACGTCGATTTTCTGCGGCTTTTGCCCGGATCGCACGTGCGCATCGGCATCCCCGTGCATGTCGCCAATCGCGACTCCTCGCCCGGATTGAAAAAGGGCGGCGCGGTCAATCTGGTGTTGCATAGCGTCGAGGTCATGGCGCCCGCCGACGACATTCCGGAATCGATCACCATCGACCTTACGGGCATGGATTTCCACGATTTGGTGCATGTGTCCGCGCTCAAGCTGCCCGCGGGCTGCCGGGCGCTTAGCGGCACGGCCGACCTGACGGTGGTGACGATCGTCCCGCCGACCGTCATGGCCGAGGAAACCCCGACTGCTGCTGCTGCGGCGACGGCAGCGCCCGCGGCGGCTGGGGCCGCCGCCGCGCCTGCGGCCGGCGCTCCGGCCAAGGCCGACGCCGGCAAGGGCGCCGCGGCGCCCGCAAAAGGCGCAGCCGCGCCCGCCAAGCCTGCCGCCAAGAAGTAGCGGCCGAGCGCGACGATCGAGGCCCTGGCCGGCCCCCCGGGGGCTGGCGCCTCGACGCCGCGCCGGACGAGCGGCGCATGCCGATCGATCGGGGACCCTCATGCTGGTCATTGCGGGACTCGGCAATCCGGGCGCTCAATACGCGCGCAACCGCCACAACATCGGCTTCATGGCGGTTGACGCCATCGCCGCGCGGAGCCGGTTTGGCCCCTTTCGCGCCCGCCATCAGGGACTGTTGGCTGACGGCCTGATTGGCGGCGAGCGGGTGATGCTGCTCAAGCCCCAGACTTTCATGAACGAGTCCGGGCGCAGCGTCGGCGAAGCTTTGCGCTATGCCAAACTCGACCTCGACGCGCTCGTCGTGATCCATGACGAGCTCGATCTCGCGCCCGCCAAGGTGAGGGTGAAGGTCGGCGGCGGCGACGCCGGGCACAATGGACTGCGCTCGATCACCGCCCATGTCGGCGCCGGCTATAAGAGGGTGCGGCTCGGCATCGGCCATCCCGGCGACAAGGCGCTCGTTCACTATTACGTGCTGAGCGATTTCGCCAAATCGGAGGCGGGCTGGGTCGAGGCCGTCGTCGATGCGATCGCCGAGGCCGCCCCGTTGCTGGCGGCGGGCCAGGACGCGAGCTTCCAGAACAAGACCCATCTCGCCATCGAGGCGGCGGGCTTCGGCGAGAAGTCCGGCGCCTGAACGGAACCCGCGCCGACAGCGCCAGCGCGATGGCGCGCGGCGCCCTAACGCGGAGTCTTCGCGCGCGTCATTCGGCGGCCCCGACTTTTCTGCTTGGTCAGCGCTCCTGCCGGGCCGTCTGAGCTATCGGAAGCGGCTTGATCCGCCGCATCTTTTGCCTCTTTATCCGCCCGGATGACCGCCTTGTCTCCGGCCGTAGCCGCCGCCGCGCGCCGTGCACATTTCAGACGGAACTCTTCGACCTCGTCCTGGGTCAGATGCTCAATTCCTATGAATTCGTTCTGCGAGCCGCTGGCGCGGATCAGTTCGTCCAGCTTGGCCTGAATGGCGGCGCCGTCGCGATTCTGGGTGTTCTGGATCAGGAACACCATCAGGAAGGTGACGATCGTCGTGCCGGTGTTGATCACCAGTTGCCAGGTGTCGGAGAAGCCGAAGAAGGGGCCGCTGACGGCCCAGACGATCACGATCAGGCAGCAGACGATGAAGGTTACGGGAGCCCCGGCTGCCCTGGCCACGGCGTTGGATGCTTTTGTGAACATCTCGTCGAGTGACATGCCAGTTCCCCATCGCCTTCGTCTTGACAATTGGCCGGAAGCGGCCGGGTTCACTTCGCCAGGATAGACCTCTGATGAGGCACAATCATCAGGCTTGATACCGCTTCCTTCCTCGAAGCCGCCGGCTTTAGAGTTTTTGAGGCTGAGAACGCCGCAGACGCCATTCGGCCCCTTGAACTTCGCAAAGAGATCCGACTGATTTTCACTGACATCGCCATGCCGGGCTGATGGACGGTTGGACGCTCGGTGAGCGGCTTGTCGAATCGCTCGGCCCAGAGATGATTGCCGGTTTCGGCGTCGATCAGCTGCACATTGACGCGCATGCGCTTTCCGGCGGCGCTGAACGCTGCCCTCCAGCGCATAGCGAACGTTCAGCTCGCGCCCGATCGACTTCACGTCGAGCGGTTCGCCCTTGTAGGTGAAGGCCGCGCCGGTCGGCGGCGGCGGGCAGCCTCAAGCCGCGTGCGCGCGGTGGCGGCGGCGAAAGCGGCGCCGGCGCCGCTCCGGCGCCTCGGGGATCGGTTCGGGATCGAACGCCGGCAGGGTGTCCATCACCCGTTCGGAGGGGAAGATGACGATCACTTCGGTTCCGACGCGGAGCGTCGAATTGAGACGGAATTCCCCGCCGTGCAGCTCGACCAGTCCCTTGACGATCGGCAGCCCCAGGCCCGTGCCTTCTTCCGCGTTCTTCTGCGCCAGCGCGCCGCGGCCGAAAGAGGAGAGCACGATCGGGATCTCATCGGGAGGAATGCCGGGCCCGGTGTCGCGGATGGAGAGATATTGTCCCCCGCTCCGGGTCCAGCCGACCTTGAGGGTGATCGAGCCGCCCTGGGGGGTGAACTTGATCGCGTTGGTGAGCAGGTTGAGGGTCACCTGACGCACCGCGCGCTCGTCCGCCCAGATGCGCGGCAATCCGCTTTCCATGGCTTCGTTGATGACGAGATGGCGCCGCTCGATCCGCATCCACAAGAGACGGAGACATTCCTCGACCACCCCATTCAGCGAGACCGACTCCTCCTTCAGTTCGTACCGCCCCGCCTCGACCCGCGAGAGATCGAGAATTTCATTGATCAGCATGAGAAGATGCTGGCCGCTGGCGTGGATGTCGCCGGAATATTCCTTGTAAGCCGGCACCGAGTGGGCGCCGAACAATTCGCCCTTCATCACCTCGGAGAACCCAAGCACCGCATTGAGCGGCGTTCTGAGCTCATGGCTCATCGTCGCCAGAAAGCGTGACTTGGCCAGATTGGCGCTCTCGGCGCGGCGGCGCGCCTCGTCCGAATTGAGCTTGGCCTGCTCGAGCTCGGCGATCAGCGAGTCCTTTTCCGCCTGAAACGACATGTTCTGTGAGGCGGCCGCGTGCAGGCGCCGCGCGACCACCAGAAAATAGCCGATCACGCCGACCGACAGCGCGACCGTCGGCAGCGCCGCCCCGTGCAATCGCGGCGCGTAAAGCAGGATCACGCCTGCGATCATCGGCAGCATGCCGGCGACGAACGCGGCGGGAATGGCCGCCGCCAGAAGGGACATCACAGTCGAGACGAGCAGCATCACGACAATGGCGAACGCCTGCGCGTTCGGGGCGTTCGATTTGAGCAGCGTGACGATGAGATAGGCCCAAGCCGAACCGCTGAACGCGGTGGAAAAGATGAACTTGCGCCGCCAGACCCCCGCCGTCTTGTCCTGGTCGCTCGAGTCGAGAAAGGCGATCGGCAGCGAATAGCCGGTCACAATCGCGCAAGCGATGAAGCCGATCCAGGTCGCGAGCGGGCCGGCGCCGACCCAGGCCAACGCGGTCGCGCAGACGCCGAGCGCGATGATCCCGAGCATCGGCGTGGCGCTGCGGTTGATCTCGGCGAACAGCCGCACCATCGCGCTCGAATGGCTGGGAATCGCATC
Source organism: uncultured Alphaproteobacteria bacterium (assembly GCA_963802615.1). GTDB lineage: Bacteria > Pseudomonadota > Alphaproteobacteria > Rhizobiales > Beijerinckiaceae > Roseiarcus. The sequence goes on along the minus strand of CAWDKC010000052.1, from coordinate 24,231 downwards.
GGGCTCCGAGAGCGAGCGCCGCGCCTCTCTGAGCTGGATGGTCATCCTGCGCCGGCGCGCGGCGGCTTCGGAATCGGTCTTGCTCCCGCTCCCGCTTCCGCCCAGGTCTGCCCCGACATCACGCATAGCCGCCCGACACGCACGCTTCTACTCGGGTCAATCATGCGGCTCAATTGATTAACGAGCTGCTGACGCAATGGTTTGGAATTGGGAGATTTTTGAGAATGATTTGATTAACGTTGTTAAGACCAGCGCGATCCGTTCGGCCCGGCCGGCGTCGAGGTTCAGGGTCTTTTCAGCTTGCGGGGGCGCTCCGCGGGGCTCGCGAGCCAGGAATGGCGGCATGAAGCTCTACAATTCCAATTTGGCGCCGAACCCGCGCCGCGTGCGCATCGCACTTGCTGAAAAGGGCGTCTCAATTCCGCGCGTCGAGGTCGATCTCGGCAAGCTCGAGCACAAGACGGCCGAATTCTCGAGGCTCAATCCCTTTCAGACCATTCCGATCCTCGAGCTCGACGACGGGACGAGGATCGCCGAATTGATCGCGATCTGCCGCTATATCGAGGCGCTTTGGCCGGAGCCGAACCTGTTCGGCCTAACCCCGGTCGAACAGGCGATGATCGAGATGTGGCAGCGCCAGCTCGAATTGCGCCTCCTCCTGCCGATCGCGCAGGTGCTGCGTCATACCCATCCGCGCATGGCGGAAATGGAAAACCCGCAGGTTCCGGACTGGGCGGCGGCCAACCGGCCGAGGGCGCTTAAGGCGATGGCGATTGTCGATGAGGCCTTAAGCGACCGGCCGTTCATCGCCGGCGACCGCTTCACCGTCGCCGACATCACCGGGCCTCGTGGCGCTCGATTTCGCCAAGCCCGCGCGCATCGCGATCCCGCCCGAGCTCGTCCATCTCAACCGCTGGCACGAGACGTTGAAGGCTAGGCCAAGCGCCGCGGCGTGAGAGGAAGCGCCGCTGCGTGAGGCGCCGGCTTTAGGGCGTCAGTCTCTCCGCCTGACCCGTCGAAGCCTCTCGACAGGCCCCGGTAAACCTGCGAGTGCGGCGCGATGGCGAAGTTTCGTTCTTCTTATGTCTGCCAGAATTGCGGCGCGATCACTCAGCGCTGGGCCGGAAAATGCGAATCGTGCGGCGAGTGGAACACGATCATCGAGGAAGGCGCCGCGCTCGGAATCGGCGGGGGCGGCGCGGCGGCTCGCCGGGGCGCGGCGGGACGGCCCTTCGCCCTCGAGGATCTGTCGGGCGCGTCCCAGTCCGAGCCTCGTCTTGTCACCGGCATCGCCGAGCTTGATCGGGTCGCCGGCGGCGGGTTCGTGGCCGGTTCGGCTACGCTGATCGGCGGCGAGCCGGGCATCGGCAAGTCGACCCTGTTGATCCAGGCCTGCGCGGCGGTCGCGCGGGCGGGCGGCCGGGTCGTCTACGTTTCGGGCGAGGAATTGACCGCCCAGGTGCGTCTGCGCGCGGCCCGGCTCGGGCTTGCCGAGGCGCCCGTGCAGCTCGCGGCGCAAACCTTCGTCGAGGACATCGTGGCGACGCTCGGCTCGGGCGACACGCCGACATTCGTGGTCATCGATTCCATTCAGACGATGTGGAGCGACGCGATCGAATCGGCGCCCGGGACGGTCAGCCAGGTGCGCGGTTCGGCGCAGGCTCTGATCCGCTTCGCCAAGGCGAGCGGCGCGGCTTTGCTGCTGGTTGGGCACGTGACCAAGGACGGCCAGATCGCCGGCCCGCGCGTGGTCGAGCATATGGTCGACGCGGTCTTCTCCTTCGAGGGCGACGGCGCGCACGCCTTCCGCCTCCTGCGGGCGGCCAAGAACCGGTTCGGCGCGACCGACGAAGTGGGTGTGTTCGAAATGACCGGCGGCGGCCTCGCCGAGGTGCCCAACCCTTCGGCTTTGTTCCTGGCTGAGCGCGATGGGGCCGCCAATCCCGGCGCCGCGGTGTTCGCCGGCGTCGAAGGCGCGCGGCCGCTTCTGGTCGAGATCCAGGCTCTCGTCGCGCCGACGACCTTCGGCACGCCGCGCCGCGCCGTCGTCGGCTGGGAGGCGAGCCGGCTCGCCATGGTGCTTGCGGTGCTCGAGGCCCACGGGGGCATGAAGCTCGGGCAGTACGACGTCTATCTCAACGTCGCCGGGGGCTTGAGAATCATGGAGCCCGCGGCCGATCTTGCTGCGGCGGCGGCGCTCATTTCCTCGCTCACCGGCGCGAGCCTGCCGCGCGATGCGGTCTATTTCGGCGAAATCGGGTTGTCGGGCTCGGTGCGCGCGGTTGCGCATGCGGGCCTGAGGCTCAAGGAGGCCGCCAAGCTCGGGTTCGCGCGCGCGTTCGCGCCGCAATCGCCGCGGGCTGGCGGCGAGCCCGTCAATATCGCGGCCCAGCCGATCGACAACGTGGCCGCGCTGGTCGCGCTGATCGCCGCAAGCGCGGTCGAAACAAAGGCGGGACGCGCGGGTCCGCGGACCATAAAAGGGTGACGAACGGAGGCGGCTTGGTTATAAGGCGCTCGCTCCGGCCGCGCCTTACGGGCGCACAGGACGCTGGACCGTCGCGACGAGGTTCGTTTCGCTTATGCCATCTTATCTCGATCTAGCGGTTCTCGGCATCGTTCTTGTTTCCGCGCTCCTGTCCATGATGCGGGGTTTCACCCGCGAGGTTCTCGCCATCGCCTCGTGGGCCGCAGCCGCCGCCGCCGCTTATTACTTCTACCCCATGCTGATGCCCTACCTCACTCCCTATATCCATAAAGAGATCATCGCTCAGGCGGCGGCCGCAGCGCTTGTGTTCTTCATCACGTTGATCGTTGTGTCGCTGTTCACGGTCCGGCTGTCCGACGCGATCCTCGACAGCAAGATCGGCGCGCTCGACCGATCGCTGGGCTTCGTGTTCGGCGTCGCCAGGGGGTTGCTCCTCGCCGTGGTCGCCTTCGCCATCTTCAACTGGCTGGTCTCGGAGAAGCAGCAACCGGAATGGGTCAAGAGCGCCAGGACCCGACCGGTGCTCACCGAGACCGCCGACCGAATCATCGCCATGCTGCCGACGGACGCGGCCCAGACCATCAACGGCTGGATCGAGTTGCACGCCAACGCGGCGGCGAGCGACTTCGCGCCGGCCAACAACGCCGCCGCTTCGCGCCCGAAGACCGAGGACGATCAATCGATTGCGATCCCGTCGCCGGCGCCGAAAAAGCCCCCCGCGACCGCAGGAGAGACGGGCTCCAGCATGGACAAGCAGAAGCTCGACGCCTTGATCAACAAGAACGCTCCCTTCGCTCCGGCTCCCAAGCCGTGAGGCGGACGGCGCCCGAACCGGCCTTCGACCCTGACGGCGACCGGCTGCGCGAGGAGTGCGGCGTCTTCGGGATCTTCGATCATCCCGACGCCGCCGCGATTACCGCGCTTGGCCTGCACGCCCTGCAACATCGCGGCCAGGAAGCCGCCGGCATCGTCGCTTTCGACGGCGTCCGCTTCCACTCGGAGCGTCGCCAGGGGCTGGTCGGCGATCATTTCTCCAGCGCCGCGACCATCGACCGCCTGCCGGGACGATGGGCGATCGGCCACGTGCGCTACTCGACGACCGGCGACACCATATTGCGCAATGTCCAGCCGCTGTTCGCCGAACTCGAGGCCGGCGGCCTCGCAATCGCTCACAACGGCAATCTGACCAACGGGCTGACGCTGCGCCGCGAGCTCATTCGCGGCGGCGCCATCTGCCAGTCGACCAGCGACACGGAAGTCGTGCTTCTGCTCGCCGCGCGCTCGCGCCGGGCCAAGATCGTCGACCGCTTCGTCGAGGCCCTGGCCGAGATCGAGGGCGCCTACGCGCTCGTCGCCCTGACCAACAAGAAGCTGATCGGCGCGCGCGATCCGCTCGGCATCCGTCCCCTCGTGCTCGGCGAGTTCGAGGGCAGCCCGATCCTGTGCTCGGAAACCTGCGCCCTCGACATCATCGGAGCGAAATTCGTCCGCGACATCGAGAACGGCGAAGTGGTGGTCATCGACGGCGAGGGGGTGAAGAGCTTCTTTCCGCTGGCGAGGCAGCCGGCCCGGCCCTGCATCTTCGAATACATCTATTTCGCGCGACCGGATTCGATCGTTCATGGCCGATCGGTCTACGACGCCCGCAAGGCGATGGGAGCGGAGCTGGCGCGCGAGGCTCCGGCTGACGCCGACGTGGTCGTGCCGGTGCCCGATTCAGGCGTTCCGGCCGCGATCGGCTATGCGCGCGCCTGCGGCCTGCCGTTCGAGCTCGGCATCATTCGCAACCATTATGTCGGGCGCACCTTCATTCAGCCGACCCAGTCGATCCGCGAGCTCGGCGTCCGGATGAAGCACAACGCCAACCGCGCCGTGGTCGAGGGCAAGCGCGTCGTGCTGATCGACGATTCGATCGTGCGCGGCACCACCAGCATCAAGATCATGCAGATGATGCGGGAGGCGGGCGCGCGCGAGGTTCACTTCCGCATCTCGTCGCCGCCGATCACCCATCCCGACTTCTACGGCATCGACACCCCCGAGCGCGATCAACTGCTCGCCGCCCGCATGGACCTCGAGGGGATGCGGCGATTTGTCGGCGCGGACACTCTTGCGTTCCTCTCCATCGACGGAATTTATCGCGCGATGGGCTATCCCGGCCGCAACATGAGGCAGCCCCAGTTCACCGACCATTGCTTCACCGGCGACTACCCGACCCGTCTGGTCGATCAGTTCGGCGATTCGGGACGCCAGCAATTGTCGCTTCTGGCGGAAGCGAGTTAGGGCGGCGGTATCCGGTAAAGCTTTAGGCCTTCGCCGCGATCGCATCGTCTTCGATCCGCTTGAGGTCACAAGTCTCGCCGTCCATGCCAACGCTGCCGCGTTCGCCCTCCCGATGCAGCCGGATTTATCGGCTCCTACGCCAGTTCATCAAGCAGCGCCTTCGCCTCCTTCAGGTCGAGCGTCTCGAAGCCCTCGGTGAACCAGCCGTAGACCGGCGCGAGAAGGTCATGGGCTTGCGCGCGCTTGCCTTGATCGCGCCACAGCCGCGCGAGGCTCGTCGCCGCGCGCAGTTCCCAGGAGCGAGCCTGTTGAGCGCGGGCGATTTCGAGCGCGCGTTCGAAAAAGGCTTGCGCCTTCGCGGCGTCGTGGTCGGGAGCGAGCAGTTCAATTTCCCCGGCCGTGCGGTAAATGTCCGGCTCGTGCCACCTTTCCCCGGACGCTTCGGCAGTCTCTATTGCTTCGCCGATAGACAGGCGGGCGTCGTCAAATTGCCTGAGATCAGAATGGGCCTTCGCCAGAATTTGTAGAAACAGCGGGATCAACCATGTTGCTCCAACTGAGCGCCATTCTTTCATGCCGGCCATAATCATTCGAAGTGCGTCCGGAAAACTGCCGGTTACGGCGCAAACCCAACCTCGGTTCATCATTCCGGCAGCTCTCCATACCAAGGCGCCTTTCTCGTCTGCCATTGCGACAAGCTCATCGGCATTCTGTCTTGCGGTTACGTGATTACCGAGAAGCGTCTGGGTAAATGCTGTCAGAAACAGTGCGACCATCACCGTGGGGGCGTGGCCGAAGTCCCGTGCGTCTCGGAGCCCATCGTCGGCATCCGTTCTCGCGGCCTTAGGATAGCCGAGCACCCATTTTGCCAGCGCTCGCCAAGATAGGATCATCATTCTGACGTCCTGGCCGAAGCGCGTGGCCACTTGGCGATGCTCGACCGGATTGTAGAGCGCAATCGCATGATCAAGATGGGACCAGCTTTCAGCGATATTGCCAGTCATCAGGAGAGAGCCGCCGACGAGACGATGCCCCATCATGAGAGGGATGGTCGTGTTGTTTTTCTGCGCAAGCGCCAGATACTCCGACGCAAGATCGCGCGCGAGCCTTCCATTAAAAACCATAAAGTTCACTGCCCAGAAGCCGTAGAGGATTGAAAACAACGCCAAAGGGTCCTCGAACGGCTCCCCGAGCGCTGCGGCGCGCTCGATCAAGGAATGAGCCCGATCGAAGGACGCTTTCGTTTCCGGCGCTGCATGACCCCTTGTGTGCATCTGAACGTTCGCAAGTCCAACCTGGAGCGCGATATGTTGGCGACGCAAAGCCGGACCGGTAGGTAAGGTCGCTATTTGGGCCAGTCCGCGACTCAACTGCGCCTCGCCCTCGACGAGCGCCGATCGAGCCAGCGATCGCAGACCCGCCTTGCCCCAAAGGCTCACCGCCTTTTCGATTTGTCCCGCCTCAGTACAGTGACGCGCGAGCAACTCCGGCTGGCTCTCGGCGATGTCGGCGAACCGACTTTCAAGCCCGTCCGCGATCCGGGCGTGCAGCGCGCGGCGCGGCTCGCGCAGCAAAGTGCCGTAGGCTGCGTCCTGCACCAGCGCATGCTTGAAGAGGTAGGTCGCATGCGGCGGCGAGCCCAGGCTGGACAGCAGTCCGGACTGAAGTAGCTCATCGAGTGCCGAACTGAGCTCCGGCTCAGGCAGTTCGGCAACGAGGGCCAAAAGCTCATGGGAGAATTCTCGCCCGATCGCCGCGCCGATTTGCGCCACGCCCTTGGCGGGTCCGAGCCGGTCGAGTCGCGCCATCAGCGAAGCATGCAGACTGGCGGGGACGGCGAGCGCGGGCGTCGGAAACTTGGCGACCATGCGCGACGCCGCGCCCTCGCCTTCTGCTTCGATGACGGCCTTGGTCATCTCCTCAACGAACAGCGGGATACCGTCGGCGCGCTCGACGATGTCCTGCCGAATGTGCTCTGGCAGCCCCTTGTTACCCGCGACGCGGTCAATCAGCGCCATTACCTCGCGCGGGGCGAGCCGATTGATCGTTAGCGCGGTCACATGGGAACGCCCGACCCAAGGCGCGGCGAACTCCGGCCGGAAGGTGACGAACAGCAGCACCGGTAAAGTGTCGATCTTGTCCACGAGCCGGCCGAACACTTCCAGGCTCGACGGATCGGCCCAGTGGGCGTCCTCGAAGATCATCAAGACCGGCGACTCGCGCGCAATCGCCGCGATCTGCCCGATCAGCGCCTCCATCGTCTTCTGCCGGCGCTGCTGCGGAGAGAATTCCAGCGCGGGATAACGTCCGTCGTTCGGCAGAGACAGCATCTCCGTTATCAGCGCGGCGTCCTCGCTTGAGGTCGCGGACCGTGCAAGCAGCGCGTCGAGTTTGTCGAGCCTCGCCCTTGGTTCGTCGTCACGTGCGAGCCCGCCCGCCCGCGCCATGTGGCCGATGATCGGATAGAGCGCGCTGTCGGTATGCTGCGGGGAGCAGAAATAGCGCATGCGCACATGCGGCTCGCCCATGAGCCGCTCCAGCAATGCCGCGGTCAGACGCGACTTGCCGATGCCGGCCTCGCCCGAGAGCAGCACAACCTGGCCCTCGCCCGCTTTCGCCTTAGCCCAGCGCCGCAGCAAAAGCTCCGCCTCTTCCTCGCGGCCGACGAGCGCCGTCAGACCGCCCGCATGCAGCGCCTCGAAGCGGCTTTCCTGCGCGCTCGGCCTCAACACCGCCCAGGCGGGCGTCGGTCCGGCGACACCCTTGAGGTCTTGCGGGCCGAGGTCGCGGAGTTCGAATAGGTCGCCCAGCAACTTGCGCGTGTTTTCGGCGATGACGACGCTGTCGGGTTCGGCGATCCCCTGCAGCCGGGCGGCCAAGTTCGGCGTGTCGCCGACGACGCCGCGCTCCTGCGACTCCCCAGAACCCAGAAGATCCCCGACGACAACGATCCCGGTGGCGATCCCCAGCCGCACATGCAAAGGCCGGCCTGCAGCCGTCTCCAGCTTCGGCGCCGCCTCGACGATATCGACTCCCGCCCTGACCGCGCGCTCGGCGTCGTGCTCATGCGCCAGCGGATAGCCGAAATAGGCGAGCACGCCGTCGCCCATGTATTTGGCGACGAAGCCGCCGTTGCGCTCGATCAAACTCGCGCAGCATTTGTGATAGGCGGCGATGATCTCGCGTATATCCTCGGGATCGAGCCGCGCGGCGAGCGCCGTCGAGCCGACGAGATCGCAGAACATGACGGTCAGTTGCCGGCGCTCAGCGCCGTCGGCTTTCAGGCTCGAAACCGGGGCGGCCGGGGTTGACACGCCGGCGGCAACGCCCAGCCCGGCGATCGCCTTGAGAAGCCGCTTCCGGTGCCCGAGCGGCGCCCCAAGCTTCTCGAGATCGGCGTCGGTCAGATCGGGAAGGACCTCGGCGTCGATTTCGTTGTCGCGAAATGCGGCCTCATATTGCCCAAGGCCGAGGCTCCGCAGCCAGTCGCCCACGTCCATGATCGTGTTTCTCGGCGGCTTTTCGCCGACTATCGGTCAGACGGGACGGACTGTCCAGGGCCGGGTTGCTCGCATGATATATTACATGTATATATTATGTAAATTATGTCCTTCGACTGAGGCGGCAGTTGCTCCTGGACCGAGGACGCCCGTGGACAGAAAAATGAGCCTAAGCGCCTGAAAAGACAGGGTCGCGTCCAAAAGCGCGCGCCGCGCCCGAGCGCAATTTTCGCCGAGGTCTCACGCTGCGGCGAACGGCGCCGGCTCGCGGACTCCGTCCGCCCAATCGCGCCAGGTCGCGCTCCGCCCGCGCGGAGAGCGCGCGCTTGCGGGCGAGGCCGCGCTCCGGGCCCGCCAACCGTTTTCCCGTTTCGTCGAACCGCGGCTCGGCGATCGGCGGAAACAAGCCGAAATTGACGTTCATCGGCTGGAACGAGCGCGGGCCCGGGTCGATCGATTCGATATGGCCGCCGGTGATGTGACCCAAGAGCGCGCCGATCGCGGTGGTTGGCGGCGGCGGCTCGAGCGTAAGGCCCAGCCGCTCGGCGGCGGCGAGGCGGCCGGCGATGAGGCCGACCGCGGCGCTTTCGACATAGCCCTCGCAGCCGGTGATCTGGCCGGCGAAGCGCAGGCGCGGGGCGGCCTTGAGGCGCAGCCGCACATCGAGCAGGCGGGGCGAGTTGAGATAGGTGTTGCGGTGCATGCCGCCGAGCCGGGCGAACTCTGCTTCTTCGAGCCCCGGAATCATGCGGAAAATCCGGCCCTGCTCGCCATATTTGAGCTTGGTCTGGAAGCCGACAATGTTGAACAGCGTGGCCAGCGCGTTGTCCTGCCGGAGCTGGACCACGGCATAGGGCTTGACCATCGGATTGTGCGCGTTGGTGAGGCCGAACGGCTTCATCGGCCCGTGGCGCAGGGTCTCCCGGCCGCGCTCGGCCATGACTTCGATCGGCAGGCAGCCGTCGAAATAGGGCGTGCCCTCGAATTCGCGGAACTCGGTCTTCTCGGCCGCGAGAAGCGCGTCGATGAACGCCTCGTACTGGTCGCGGTTCATCGGGCAGTTGACGTAAGCGTCAGCGTCCCCGCCTGGCCCTTCCTTGTCGTAGCGCGATTGCATCCACGCCAAGTCCATATTGATCGAATGACGATGCACGATCGGCGCGATCGCGTCGAAAAAGGCGAGCGCGCCTTCCCCGGTCAACCGGCCGATCGCGTCCGCCAACGCCTGAGAGGTCAGCGGCCCGGTCGCGACGATCACATTGTCCCAGTCCTCCGGCGGCAGGCCGGCGATCTCGCCGCGGTCGACCGTTATAAGCGGATGACTGAGAAGCGCGGCTTCGACGGCTTGCGAGAAGCCGTCGCGGTCGACGGCGAGCGCGCCTCCGGCCGGCACCTGATGCGTATCCGCGCCTTGAAGGATGATCGAGCCGAGCACGCGCATCTCGCGATGCAGGATCCCGACCGCATTGGTCGAGGAATTGTCGGATCGGAAGGAATTCGAGCACACCAGCTCGGCCAAATGGGGAGTGCGGTGCGCAGCCGTTGTCTGGATCGGCCGCATTTCATGCAGAACCACCGGAACCCCGGAATTCGCCGCTTGCCATGCGGCTTCCGAGCCGGCCAGTCCGCCGCCAATGATGTGGATCGGACGCATGGGCGCTTGTCACAAAGCCAGATCGGGTCCTTTTCGGAAGCGGAATTTGCGCTCCTCCTCGGCGATCGCGACACTGTTGGCGTGGCGCCATTGACAGGTCAAGACGCTGTCATCGACAACGATCGAGGGCGGAGGACACGCACGACCGAGGCGTGAGACAAGCGGCGCGGCATTCCGCAGGGCTCGCCCATCTCACCCTTGCTGGCGAATATTTACATGCGCCGGTTCGTGCTGGGATGGAAGATGTTCGGCCTCGAGCGAACACCCGGCTCACGGCTTGTGACCTGCGGAATTGCGAGGGTTTTTATCGCCCGAGAAACCCGGTCGGTTTGCCCGGACTGGATGGCGGAGCTCAGGGGATTCGAACCTCTGACCTGTTCGGTGCGGGGGTAGACGCGGCCTTGACGGCGCCGCCGCTTCCGTCGTGGAGGGGTGTTAGAGTCGAGGGCGCCCTCGGATTCAGCCTAGACCGGCGCTGCTTCCCTTTCCCTACGAGCGCACAGCGCCTGGAAGGGTTCTCCGGTCTCGACCGAAACCGCCTGGTTGCCCGTGGCCGCCTCGTAGCGCCGCACGATCACATCGACGTAAAGCGGGTCGAGCTCGACCCCGCGACACACCCGGCCAGTGGTCTCGGCGGCGATGAGGGTCGAGCCGGAGCCAAGGAATGGGTCGATGACAAGATCGCCGCGATTGGTGAGGTCGAGGAGCGCGTCCTCGAGCATGGCGGTGGGCTTGACGGTCGGATGGTCTTTGAGTCCTCGGCGGGCGTCGGAGCCAAGCGACGAGGCGCCAGGGTAGGTCCAGACGTTCGAGCGCCAACGACCGCGCTTGCCCAATTCGATATTATTGACGTGCGGGCGGCTTCCTTTGGTGAACAGAGGCAGAAGTTCATGCTGCGAGCGGTAGAGGCTGCCCATGCCGGCGTTGGTCTTCGCCCAGACGATGAGATTCAAGGGGACTAAGCCGAGGTTCCCCACGGCCGAATGCACGGTCGGCAAGCCGCGCCAGTCGATGAACGTGCCCAAGATCCCGCCGTCGCAAAGATAGGGCAGGACGGTCGCTATCCAGGCTCGGTTGAAGGCAAGAAACTCGGCGTCCGTCATTTCGCCGGAGGCCATGGCGAACTCGCGGTGATCGCCTCGGGTCACGTTACCCGCGACCTTTACGTTATAGGGCTCGTCGGTCAGGACGAGACGGGCGGGCGCATCGCCTTCCAACAAGCGAGCGAGAACCGAAGGATCGGTCGCGTCGCCACACACGATACGGTGCGGACCGAGTTGGAAACTATCGCCGGCCCCGGCGACCGCAGTTGCGGCGTCGGGCTCGAGCGGCCCCTGCTCCAGCCCCTCAGCGGCGTCGCCGAGAATGACATGGTCGATCTCGGCAGGTGAGAAACCTGTGATCTCTATCGGCGCGTCCAACAGGATCAGTTCTTCGAACTCGATCTTCAACGCGTCGAGGTCCCACTCGCCCTTTTCCGCGAGGCGGTTGACCGCGAGCCTCAGCACGCGCTGTTCTTCTGGGCTCAGGTGTCCGATGCGGACGCAAGGAAGCCGGTCAAGGCCCAATTGCTTGGCGGCTTCGCAGCTGACTTCGCCGTTGATGATCTCGTTGTCGCGACCCACGAGGAGAGGAACGCAAAAGCCTAGGGCGCTGATCGAAGAAGCAACCTCCCGAACATGAGCGGGATCGAGCTTGCGGACTTTTCTCGGCGAAGGCCGAAGGTCAGCGATCCGAATCTCGGAAAGCTCCAGGCGCGGCAGGATGTCATTGCGCCACGGGCGTGCGGCCGAAGCCTTGGCCAGTCGCTCCTGATGGTCACGGCGAACGCGGCTCTTTCGGCGCAGGCGCTCAGTAAAAACAGGCCGAAGCGGACTCGAAGTCTGCGCGATCAGTCACCACCATCTCCATTGTAGAACCAAAACAAAACCACTGCCCCCTTTTTGTCTGTCAGGCCTCCAAGGATCGGTTGTCCTTGAAGTTGTGCCGGGCGAAGGTCGGACGACGAACGATAGCCAGTTCACCCGTAGCGCCGCATCCACGGCCTCCAAATCCTGGAGGCGGCGAGCGCCTCGGGCGATATCAACATCGGCAACCCACAATTGTCGTCGGTCAGCGCCTGGCTTACGGAATCGCACTGATCGTCGTGCCGGCTCCCTGGGAACGCAAAGAGCTCTGCCTCGAAATCCGCGAGCCACGGCGCGCGCTCAGGAAGAAAAACCAGACCAAACTCGAACTTTGAGGAGACGACGGACATCCGGGTGATCTTGTCGCGATCCGGTTTGACCGCGAGAATGCCATCGACCTCCCCGAGCAACTCTTGGACGAGCGAAATGCCGGCGCCGGCGTCCTCGACGAGCACGCGTTGTGAGGCGTGTCGGGAAGCAAGAGTGCGCACGGCGGCCTTGAGCTCGGGATAGTCGACCCGTTTCCGCCAGACGTCGATGAGATACCATCGCCTGTCGCGGCTTATGAACCAGGTCGTGCAGACCGAAAAGTCGTTCTCCGGTCCGCCCTTGCTCGCGGTGTCCCAGCTCTGGAGAATTAGAGAGCGTTCGCGGTGCAGAGGCAGTTCCGCATACCGCTTGATCCAATCGCGCTTGATCATGGCCCCGCCGGGCGGAACCGGCATTTGCTGGTACTGGGCTGAGAACGCGTCGCTGCCGAGTTGAGCCTTCAAATTTTCGAGAACCGAAAGCGGCTCGCGCTCCGGTGAAAGCGCCTCGCCGACGCGACGCCGATGGACTTTCGTGTCCGAAATCGGAATGGCCTCGTCGATCTCGGCGATGGCGGGAAGGTTGAGGACCTCCCATTCATCGGATTGGCTGGTCACGAAGCCGGTAAGATCATCCATATGGACGCGCTGCATGACGATGATGATCGCGCCGGTGCGTTTGTCGTCGAGCCGGGAGAGCAAGGTGTTCTTGAACCATTCGTTGGCGGCGTTGCGCTTGGTTTCGGAATGGGCGTCGTCGGGCTTCAGCGGATCGTCGATAACAATCAGGTCGCCCCCGCGGCCGGTGAGCGTGCCGCCGACCGAAGTGGCCAGCCGAAATCCCCTTGCCGTCAGCTCAATTTCTGTTTCTGAATCTTTTTGCCCGATCCGCGTGTCGGGAAAGAGCGCTCGATACCAGCGAGCCTCTGCGACCGCGCGGAAGTCGTTCGCGAGCTTTTTGGCGAGATCGCCGGAGTATGAGACGCAGATGATGCGCCGAGTCGGGTCGTGTCCAAGGATGAAGGCCGGGAACGCGACCGACGCCGTTACCGATTTCAGCGAACGCGGGGGCATGTTGATGATCAGGCGCTTAATCGCCCCTCCATCGATCACGATCTGCAACAATCGTAGGAACTCGCCCTCGTGAAGGCCCGACTTGCGGAACAGCTCGTCGACTATCCATGTCTCTTTGCTGGCGGCGAGCACCAACTTGGCCCTCGACAGGATCGCGCGTTTCTGCCGATCGCCTCGGGAGAAGGAATCGGATTGCTTCGACGACGGGCGCGACCCTCTTGGCCTTGTCAGCCTCTCGTGTCCCCATGCTGACTGTCAGGCTGCCGCATCCTCTCGCCAAAAATGGAGCGAACCCTTGGGCCTCAAGATAGGGACCATAGGCTTTTGAGGGAAAGTTCTCCTCGGCGCGTTCGGCAATCGCGCTCGCCATTAAAAACATGCCTCCAAGAATTTTCTGAAATTCGACAAACAATTCACCCTATGGCTTCACGTGCTCAAGACCCCTGAACGGGCGATCTCGGCCACAAAGTGACCCTCAAAAGTCGGCATCACAAGTCCCGGTGATCTTTTAATTTCGCGAGTTCAACCTACTTGCGGAGATGTTCACCAAACTCTGCGGGCGAATTGAGGCAATCGAAAGCTTTAGCGTCCTTGACCACATCATCAGAGCGGCGCCGGTGACCCCAGTACTCTCGAACGGCTTTTGCCGCGATGCTTCCCTGCCAAAGCAGAGCGCATTCCCTGGCCCAGTAAATTAATTCCCTGCTCGGAATCTTAGGGAGTTCAGCCACAACCAACTGAGCGATTTCTGAGACGGCCTGTTGCCAAATAAGTCCAAAACCAAAAAATTCCCTGCCGTTTTCCCTGCAGGGCAGGGAATTCGCCCAGTGGAGACTGGTTTTCGCCGGACTGCGTCCACCACCAGGAAGTCCGCCCAAATTGAGGTGATTTCCCGGTCCACGGATTAGCGCCATATTTCCGCGGCTTGGGGCGGTAGTCATGGTTTCCTGGGTCTCTTCCCCCGGTCTGCGCGGCGCATTGCCGGCCCGTAGGGTTGAAAGTCTCTGCAGGCAAGATGCCGTTTCCAAGGTTGCTGTTCGTCGCGTGACCACGGCCTCTAACCCCAAACGGCGCTCGAAGTGCGACCTCTACACCTGGCGGTGTCAAAGTGAGCGGGGGCTCGTCGACGAGCAGCGCGACCGCCGGCGTCCAGCCGGCCGGCGGATCGGCGACCTTGAGCGACTTGGCGATATCATCGCGCACACTGATGATGGCGGCCGCTACAGGCGGCGGGAGCACGACCTCGGTCTTCGTGAGATCAATGCTCTGCAGAGCGTGCTGCATGACCGCGGTCGCCGCGGCCTGCTGGTCCGTGGTGAAGGTGACAAAAGACCTGCCGTTCGAAGCAAGGGCGACGTTGCCGGCGACGATGTCGTCGTCCGTCATCAGCACGGTCCCGTCCGCGGTGACGAAACGGTCTGGCTGCGGCGGCGCGGTATGGTAGGTTTCCACTGTCGCCCAGGCGAGCAGACAGAACGTGGCGATGGCGACGACCAGCAGCACCCATTTGAGAACGTTGCTGACGGGATCTTCGACCGGCGGGTCGATATGCGCCGCGGTGAGCGTCCTGATGTCAGCTCCTGCTCAGAGTTCATGGCCCATCCTCCCAGCGCATTTGTCGGCTGGCCGCTTGTGACCAACCGAGTCCCAACCTATTCAGATCATCGACCATCCCTGGCTTCCCGCGACTGCCCCGAGGATCCGTCACCACGCTCAGCGCCAGCAGCAGCCAGTGCACCCGATGCAGCCAGGCGAAGGCGACCTTCGGCCGCGCTGTCGCCCATCGCCGGAAAATGGCGGCGCAGAATGAACGGCTCGGCAATGAACAGGGCGAAGGCGAACAATAGCCACAAGCAGACCATGGCGTGCATCCACCAGAAGCCCGCGTCGCGGAAGCGATCCACAGATCGAGCCGCCAGGTCATGTAGAAGCCGGTCAACCCGACCAAGATAATTGCGGCGCGCGCCTGCCAGGCGAAGCGATGCTCGATCGCCTGAAAGGCCCGGAACTTGTCGGATCCGAGATCGCCATCTCGAACAGCTGGCAGCGCCACGGTCGTCGCCATCGCGATGCCGCCGATCCAGATCACGATGGCCAGTACAGCACGGGCGGCGATGACGTCATCCACCGTCCCGTGCCGATCCAAAAGCAAGGGGATCAACCGCTTTACTGCCGCGAAATCGCGATTCCATCGGTTTGCCTCCGCCTTTCCCTCGGAAACTTACTGCGCTGCCGACCCGGCGCGTTTGTGCTGGCGCAAACTGCTCCCATTGTTCGGGATCAACGGGTAAGGTCCTCACATGACCAGAGATGCCCGGTTCCCTCCACCATCACTGGCTGCGATGGAGCTATTTCGGGGACTGCCACCCTCCGCCCTGGAATCGGCGGCGGCCTGCGCGCCCGTGCGCCGCCTGCCCAAGGATATGCGCATCTTCAACCAGGCGATGACAGCGTTCGCGCCCGTGCCATCATCGAAGGCAGCGTCCGTATCGCCCAGTCGGGCAGCGACGGCGCGCAGGTCGTGATCCGCTTCATCGGCCCTGCCGAGATGTTCGGGACGGTCGCGCTCTTCACCGATAAACGCTATCCGGCCGACGCCATCACACTCGCCGAGACCCTGGAAGCGAGTTGGAGCGAGGAAGAGCTGTCGGGGCTGATGGCCGGCTATCCGCAGATCGCCATCAATGTCATTCGTATCATCGGCAAGCGCCTCCAGGAGATGCAAGACCGAGTGCGCGAGCTCGCCACGCAGCGCGCAGAGCGGCGCGTCGCCCACGTGGTACTGCGGCTCGCGCGCCAAGCCGGACACAACACCGTCGATTGCATGGCGATCAAGTTCCCATTGCGGCCAAAAGATCTGGCTGACATCGCCGGCACGACGCTTCGTACCGCCAGCCGCATCCTGACAGGCTGGAGAAAGCGGGACTGCTGCCGAGCCATAGCCAGCGCCTGACTAATCGCAACCCCTCCGAGATTCTGCGGATCGCGGAGGACGCTGCTGAATTCCCTAAGGTAGCCGCCCCCAATTCCGGGATGATGCCGCCCTCCGATTTCGAGATGATCGCGCCCCATAACGGAATGATGCCGCCCGGGATCATTCTTGGATTGGCGGGCGTCGCCGTTGGCCTGGTCAGGTCGGCCCCGACAGCCTGGCGAATGGATAAGCGCGACTGCGATCAAACAGTCACGCCCAATAGAAGCACCGCGAAAATCACCACTAGCAAGACGCCCGTCAACGGAACGATGAACGCGACGTACTGGTCGAGGCGAACGCTGGCCAGAGCAAGTCCGGCGACCACGAAATCGCGTTGGTGGGCGAGACCAGCCGTAACCAGCGGGCGGCCGCGCCCCAGGTTGTGATCACCATAGATCTGTCAACGCCGGCGAAGTCGCCGAGGGGCGCGAGCACGGGCATCGTGAGGGCAGTGCGCGGCCGCTCCGCTGCCGACGAGAAACGACAGCGGCAGGCTGCCGAAATGACGGCCTTTGAAAGTTCATCCACGCTTAACATGCCGACCAGATCGTCGCAGAGTCGCTGGGTCGTCAAATATGCCTTGCTTCCGATCTTTGCATCGCAGCCATACGGTCTAGCGCCGCTTTGCGCGCCGCAATTGCCCTCACGCCGCCCCCACATCGTTCAACAGCGACGAATCAAAATGGTCGCGGGCCGCCATTGCGACCATGTCACTTTGCTAACATCGCTCAATGCCAGAAATTGATCCATCGTCTTGTCAGGTTGCGGATAGAGGTGTACGAATGAAATACGGCTTCATTGGTCTGGGCAATCTTGGACAAAATCTCGCCGGTAGCCTGGTGCGTGAAGGTTTTCAGGTGACGCTGACCGACGTAAACCCAGCCGCGGCTGAAAGCCTTCTGCAACGCGGCGCACGTTCGGTCCCGACGCGCAAGCCGTCGCCGAACAAGTCGACGCGGTCATCACCTGCCTGCCGTCGCCAAGTGTCTCTCGTAAGGTTCTGGTGGGCGAACGCGGCATTCTCGCGGGCCTGAAGCCGGGGGGAACCTGGATTGAAATGAGCACAAACGACTCCGCCGAAGTGGAGAAGCTGGCGGCGCTGGCGCGCGCGGCTGGCATCGAAATGCTCGAAGCTCCTGTCACGGGCGGAGTCGACCGGGCGGCGGCGGGCGACATCACTATCGATCGTCGGAGGAGATGCTGGCGCTGTTCGCCCGGCACCGTCCAGCGCTTCAGGCGATGGGCGGCGAGATTTTCCATGTTGGGCCGCTCGGCAAGGCAGCGTTGATCAAAGTCATCACCAACATGTCTGGCGTTCATTCATCTGTTGGCGGCGGGCGAAGCGCTGATGCTCGCAAAGAAGGGCGGCCTCGATCCGGCACAGGCTTTCCATGTGATCAAGGCGAGTTCAGGGACAAGCTTTGTCCATGAGACCGAAAGCCAGCTTGTGCTGAACGGCAGGAACTAGCAACATCAAATTTACGATGGACTGGCCCTGCAGGATCACGGGTTCGCGCTGGCTTCGGGCGCGAACTCGGCGTGCCGCTTGATCTCGCGTCGGTCGCACAACAGACATTCATCCGCGCGCGCTCGAAGTACGGCGGCGGCGCTTGGTCGACGCAGGCGGTCAAATTGCTCGAAGATGCCCTCGCAACCGACCTGCGCGCGCCCGGCTTCCCTGCCGAACTCAGAATCTTAGCGCGGGATTAAAGTCAATGAAGCCCCATGGCGAGGGTGGCGATTGTCCGCCGGCGGCATCATGGGGGTCGGGCTGCTGTACCATCTCGCGCTTGAGGGGTGGAGCGACGTCGTGCTTCTTGAGAAGGGCGAGTTCGACCTCGGGCTCGACCTGGCATGCCGCCGGCCAATGCCCGCACTTCGATTCTTCCCTCGACATGACCAAGGTCCATGTCTACGGGACTGAGCTCTATCCGAAGCTGGAGAGACTAACCGGGCAGGCTGTCTCCTGGCACGGGTGCGGAGGCTTGCGCCTCGCGACGACGGATGAAGAAGTCAACTGGCTGAAATATGTCTATGGCGTGTCGCGTCTCGCTGGATACGAGGGCGAAATCGTCGGCCCCTCTGAAGTCGAGCGATATGACCCGTTCCTCGACACGTTCGGGGTGAAAGCAGCTTTCCGCACGGTGAACGACGGACACGTGCGCCCGCTGATGTACCAACGCCATGGCGGCTGGAGCGCGCCAGCTTGCGCTGAAATCTATCGCCGCACGCGCGTGACCGACATCAAACTCCTTGCGACCGGCGAGTGGCGCGTGATGACTGATCATGGCGACATTGTCGCCGAACATGTCGTCAACGCCGCCGGCTCCTACGCCGACGTCGTTGGCGCCTGGACGGGCCATAGGCGCCCATCGCCAACATGCTCCACCACTATCTCATCACGACCCCGTCCGTGAACTTGTCGACTTCGCGCCGGAACTTCCTGTAGTACGCGATCCCTATAGCCACTGTTATTTGCGCGAAGAGGCCAACGGCATCCTGATAGGCCCCTATGAAACCGCGACAGCCCATTTGTGTGGGGTGGAAACCGCCGCGCTGGGACTTCGAAAGCGAACTGGTGGCTCCCGAACTAGATCGTCTGAACTCCTTGGCTCGAAAGAGCCGCGGAGCGGTTCCCTCTGTTTGCCTCGGCGGGGGTTAAGTCGGTGATATCGGGCGCGATCACGCATACGCCGGATGGCGTCTATCTCTCCGGCCCGGCGCATGGCCCTAAGAACTACTCGTTACACTGCCGCGCTTCGATCGGCATCTGTCAGGGTGCCGGGCGCCGCAAAAATCTCGCGCAATGGATGGTGCACGGCCAACCGAAATCACATGCGAGAATCGACCCACGCCGCTTCGGCGATTGGGCGTCCATGGACTACACGCGCGAAGTGGCTGTTTCCGACTACCATCACATGTACTACTGCTACAAGCCGGCCGAACAGCATCAAGTTGGACGCGATCTCCGTGATCCGTCGCTTCACGAAAAACTGAAGAGCTTCGGCGCACAATACGCGCAGCTCTTCGGATGGGAGCGAGTGCGCTGGTATGACAAAAGCGGCCAAGGCGAGCGCTATTCCTTCAGGCGATCGAACTGGTGGGATGCTGTAAAGGCAGAAGCGCTGGCGGTGCGCACGCGTGTCGGCCTGATGGATCTCTCGACATTCTCGAAATTCGACGTGCGCGGGCGCGACGCCCACGCTTTCCTGGAGCGGATTTGCGCAAACAGGAATTCCAGTAAGGACGGCGCCCTGTTCTGGCACTCTGCTCAACGAGAGCGGCTTTATCGAGAGCGAGATCACCATCACGCGACTCAGCTCGGAGCACTTCTATGTGCTGTCGGCTGCGGCGGCTCAACACCATGATTTCGACCAGCTGTCCTGGCGCAAGCTGCCCGAGGAGCGGGTTGTCATTTCCGACGTCACCGATGCGTTCGGCACGCTGGTTCTGGCTGGGCCAAGAGCCCGCGATGTTCTGGCGCGCTGCTCGGACATCGATCTGTCAAATGCGGCCTTCCGCTGGCTGACTGGGAAGGAAGCGACGGTGGCCGGCGTCGTGCGCGTGCGGCTTCTGCGCGTCAATTACGTCGGTGAACTCGGTTGGGAACTGCATTGCCCGATGGCCGAAATGCCCGCGGTGTTCGACGCCCTGATGGCGGCGGAAGAACATCACGCGGGATCAAACTTTTCGGTACATACGCGATGAATGCGCTTCGCATGGAGAAGGCCTATCGCAGCTGGGGATCTGAGTTACCAACCAGATCGATCCGTTCGAAGCCGGAAATCGACCGCTTCATCTGTCTCGACAAACCCGACTTCGTCGGACGGCTTGCGAGCCTCGCGATGAGGCAACGCGGCCCGCGGACCCAGCTTGTCTATCTCCAAGTGGATGCTGCGGATTGTGATCGCGCCGGCAACGAGCCGGTTTACGTCGGGGATCGCCTTGTCGGTCTCACAACAAGCGGCGCCTACGGTCATGCCGTCCATAAATCCGTGGCGTTCGCCTACGTCGACCCAGGGTTCACAGTGCCAGGAACCTCATTTGAAATTCTAATTTTGGGCGAGCGTCGCAAGGCGGTCATTCTGGGCGACCCTGCCTGGGATGCAACAAACCTGCGTCTTCGCGCCTGAAAGGCAGTCGGAATCGCCCCTTCCTTGCCCACCCATGCGCGCGTCATCATCGTCGGCGGCGGCATGGTCAGTTGTCGCCTCGATCGCCTATCATCTGGCCAAGCTGGGCTGGAGCGATCTCGTCGCTGTTGGAGCGTAAGCGGTTGACGAGCCGTACGCGACTGGCACGCGGCAGGCCTGGTCGGCCAACTGCGCGCGACCGCCAATCTCACAAAACTCGCGCAATATACGACGGAGCTTTATGCCTCGCTTGAAGCGGAGACAGGTCAGGCCACCGGCTTCATGCAGCGCGGCAGCCTATCGATTGCGACCAACCCCGAGCGGCTCGAAGAGCTGATGCGCGGCGCCTCGATGGCGAGGACGTTCGGGCTCGAAGTCAACGCGGTCTCTCCGACTGAAATAAAGCGGCACTGGCCGCTGCTCCATGTCGGCGATGTCGTCGGCGGCGTGCACCTGCCCCGCGACGGCCAGACCAACCCGATCGATACCACAATGGCTCTCATCAAGGGAGCCACGATGCGTGGTGTGAAAGTCGTCGAAAATGTCGCGGTCGACTCGATCATCACGAAAAATGGCCGCGCCATCGGGGTTTCGACGCGAAGCGGCGAGCTTTTCGCAGAGAATGTCGTCATCGCGGCAGGCATGTGGTCGCGCGCTCTGGGTCTAGCCGCCAGCGTCGATATTCCGCTGCAGGCCTGCGAGCATTTCTATACCGTGACTGAACCCTTCCCTGGGTTGACGTCAGATCTCCCGGTCCTCAGAGACCCCGACAATTGCGCGTACTTCAAGGAAGACGCTGGCAAGCTGCTGCTTGGAGCCTTCGAGCCAAACGCCAAGCCATGGGCGCTGGACGGGATTCGGAAGAGTTTGAATTCGGCGAACCGCCCGACGACTTCGCGCATTTCGAACCAATTCTCAAAGCGGCGGTTCGGCGACTACCCGCACTCGGAAATATCGGCATCAGGAAATTCTTCAACGGGCCAGAGAGCTTCACACCCGATGTGCGCTATCTGCTTGGAGAAACCGCGGACATTCAGAAGTCTATGTCGCCGCCGGGTTCAATTCGATTGGCATCCAGTCCGCCGGCGCGCTGGCAAGGCTTTGGCCGAATGGATCGTTGCCGGGCACGCGCCGATGGACTTGGCCGACGTCGATATCCGTCGCCTCGAGAAGTTTCAGGTGAACAAGAAATACCTGAGGGAGCGCGTCTCTGAATCGCTCGGGCTGCTGTATGCGATGCACTGGCCCTACAGGCAATATGAGACGGCTCGCAACGTCAGGATTTCGCCCCTGCACGAGCGGCTCGCCGGGCGGGGTGCATGCTTTGGCGAAGCGGCGGGATGGGAGCGCGCCAACTGGTCCGCGCCCACGGGCGTCAAACCAGAATATGCTTATAGTTACGGCCGCCAAAACTGGTTTGCCTAATCGCAAGGGAGCATCGGGCGACGCGCGAGGGCGTTGCGCTCTACGACATGACGTCATTCGCAAGTTTTTGGTTCAGGGGCGGGGGGCGGAGGCGGCGTTGCAACGGATTTGCGCCAACGACATGCGGGTCAGCCCGGACCGCGTTGTTTACACCCAATGGCGACCAGCGCGGCGGCATTGAAGCCCGATTCACGGTCACGCGGCTGTCGAGACGACGCTTCATGATCGTTACGGCCGGTGCTGCGGCGCGGCGGGATCTGACCTGGGCGAAGCGCCATCTCGCCCGGGCCACGGATGTATTTATCACCGATGTCACCTCCTCCGAAGCGGTCTTGTGCATAATGGGACCGAACAGCCGCGCGCTGCTCGAAGCCCTTTCTGGCGCGGACCTATCGAACGGGGCGCATCCGTTTGGGACCTGGCGCGAAATCACGATCGGCTATGCGCTGGTTCGCGCCGCGCGAGTCACCTATGTCGGCGAACTCGGTTGGGAGCTTTACGTTGCGACGGAATTTGCGCGCGGCGTGTTTGACGCATTGCTGGAGGCGGGCGCCTCATTCGATCTCAAACTGGCAGGATTGCATGCGCTTGATTTCGCGCCGGATCGAAAAGGCCTATCGTCATTGGGGACACGACATCGGGGAGGAGGATACTCCGCTCGAGGCCGGCCTGATGTTCGCCGTCAAGCTCGACAACGGCGATTTTATCGGGCGCGACGCCTTGATGCGTCGTCGCGATGAGGGGGCCACGCGGCGACTGTTGCAGTTCCTTCTCCTCGATCCAGACCCTCTGCTCTACCACGATGAGCCGATCTGGGCCGATGGCGAAATGGTGGGTCGTACGACGTCGGGCGCTTACGGGCATTCTCTTGGAGGCGCTGTGGCGCTTGGGTATGTCTCTGGCAATGAACAAACGGTCGCCAGTCTCGTCGCATCGGCGCAGTTCGAAATCGAGGTCGGAGGCCGGCGGATCGAGGCAAAATCCAGCCTCACGCCGATGTATGATCCAAAAAATCTATCGAATTCGTGCGTAAGCATTTGGCGCAAGCGAGGACACGCCGCAATGACAGTGCAGACGAGGCCATCTGCGCCGACAGAGGTGACGGATATGGCGGAGGTCGCCAGACGGCAGAAGCCTGCGCATTCGCTGCAGCAGCCCCTCTACAACTCCCCGGCGGCCTTTCAGCATGATCTTGAGCGTATTTTCCAGCGCCACTGGGTTTTGGCCGGGCATGCCTCGATGGCGCCGCAAGCCGGTGACTATTTTCTGCATGAGATGGCCGACGAGAGCCTAATTATTATTCGCGGGCGCGACGGCGCGCTGCGCGCCTTCGCCAATGTCTGCCGCCATCGCGGATCGCGAATCTGCACAAGCTCGCAAGGGCATGCCAGCGTGCTCGTGTGCCCGTATCACGCCTGGGCCTACAATCTGGATGGTTCGTTGCGATCGGCGCGGCACATGCCCAGGGATTTCGACAAGAGAAGCTATGGTTTGAAGCCGGTCGCCATCGAGGTCATTGAAGGGCTTGTTTTCATTTCGCTCGCCACGGAGCCGCTGTCGCTCGAACTCGCGCGCAAAACGATTACCGACGCGTACGCGCCCTATGGCTGGGGCAGCGCTAAAGTGGCCCATCGCGAAACATACACTGTCACGGCGAACTGGAAGCTCACGGTCGAAAATTACCTCGAATGTTATCATTGCACTCCGTCGCACCCCGAATATTCCAAACTCCATGCTCTGGAGCAGCCGCTTGACCAGATCGGCGAACTGAATGCGGCGATGGAAGCGCGCACGTGTGCGCTTGGCGTTACTGTCCCCGCAGTCGATCACCGCGTCGGGTTCAGCACAGGCCAGGCCTCCGTGTTCACCTTTCGCTATGCTCTCTACGACGGCGTCAAGACCGGAGGTCAGGACGGCAAGCCAGTCGCACCGCTAATGGGCGATTTCAAAGACTACGACGGCGGCGTGACATCAACGCATTTTGCACCATCAAGCTTCTTCATCGCCTATCCCGATCACGGAGTCATTTATCGGTTCATTCCCCTCACGGCGTCCACGTCCGCGATGGAGTTGATCTGGCTGGTAAAGGGCGACGCGAAGGAGGGCGTTGACTACGACCTCGACAAACTCACGTGGTTGTGGCGCGTAACCACAGAAGCGGACAAGAGAATTACCGAGGACAACCAGAGGGGCGTCAATTCCAGCTTCTATGAGCCCGGGCCCTGACTCGCCGGTCGAGCTAAACGCTATTCGCTGGATCGAGTGGTATCTTGGCGAGATCATGTGAATTGGCCGCCGCCGCGGCAATTTGGCTATATCTCCGGTTCACCCTCAGCCTTCGTGCCGTCGAGCATTTTGCTGGTGTGGCGCGCGGATCTGGGTCTTGCTCGAGACCGTCCGCCGCCGGGTGCCGTCACTTCGTCGAATAATCGCCGCGCATCTGCGCAAACATCAGGTCCACTCAAGTACAAGAAGCACGCCGCGTTGG
>CAWDKC010000051.1:0-45428 GCA_963802615.1 uncultured Alphaproteobacteria bacterium | reverse complement strand
CTGTCGATCATCGGCAACGGCGTCGTTCTCGATCCCTACCATCTCATTGAGGAGATCGAGAAGCTGCGTGCGCAAGGCGTCGAAGTGACGCCGACCAATCTCAAGATCGCTGAGAACGTGCCGCTGATTCTGTCGTGCATCGCGAACTCGACGCGCATCGGGAGTCCGGATCCGTAGCCGGAACCAAGATCGGCACCACCAAACGCGGCATCGGGCCGGCTTATGAGGACAAGGTCGCGCGACGCGCGATCCGCCTGATGGACCTGGCCGATCCCGGCGCGTTGGACGACAAGATCGATCGCCTGCTGTCCCATCACATTCCGCTGTGCCGCGGGCTGGGACTGCCCTCGCCTACCGCCGCCGCCGTTCGCGATGAATTGTTGGGGGCGGCGCCGAAGGTTTTGCCGTTCATGGCGCCGACCTTCGAAATTCTCGACGGCGAGCGCCGGGCGGGCAAACGCATTCTGTTCGAAGGCGCACAGGGCGCCATGCTGGATGTCGACCACGGCACGTACCCTGTATGTGACGTCATCCAACACGGTTGCGGCGAATGCAGCGACCGGGTTCCGGCCTGGGGCCGAAAGCGATCGGATACGTGCTTGGCATCGCCAAAGCCTACACGACGCGCGTCGGAGGCGGCCCGTTCCCGACCGAGCTCGACAACGACGTCGGCCGTTTGATCGGCGAGCGCGGCCGCGAATTCGGCACCAACACCGGGCGCCCGCGCCGGTGCGGATGGTTCGACGCGGTGCTCGCGCGTCAGGCGGTGCGCACTTCCGGCATCGACGGCCTGGCGTTGACCAAGCTTGACATTCTCGACGGCTTTGAGACGCATCAAGGTAGCGACCCGTTACCGCCTGAACGGCGAGGAGATCGACTATCTCCCGGCCTCGCAATCCGCGCAGGCGCGCATCGAGCCGGTTTATGAGACGATCGAAGGCTGGAACGGAGCGACGAGCAGGGCGCGGTCGTGGGCCGACGCTGCCGGCGCAGGCGATAAAATATGTGCGTCGAATCGAGGAACTGGTCGGCGCGCCGTCGCCTTATTATCGACGAAGTCCTGAGCGCGACGATACGATCCTTGTGCATGATCCATTCCAGGACTAAGGGACCCTCCGCGGCATCACGCGGAGCGGTTGAGCGGACGCTTCATGGCTGATTATCATTCGCTGCTCATGCGAGCCGTCGCCAATTTGCCCAACGCGGGTACGCCGGCGACGCGCGCGGCGATCTATGGCCGCGCCCGGAAGGCGCTGCTCGAACAGCTCAGAAGCTTGCGTCCGCCGCTGCCGGAGAGCGACATCGCCCGCGAAGAGACGGCGCTCGACGCGGCGATCGCCGAGATCGAGAGAACATACGGGTCGCAGGAGCCGGCTCCAACCACCGCGTCCACGCCCCCGGCCGCAGCACCTCCGCCGGCAGCCGGAAAACCGGCGCGCGCCTGCGAACGCCGCTCCCCGCCGCCCCCGCCTCCGCAATTCTCCACGGTGCAGCGCCCAAGCGCGCCTTCGGCGCCCGGCGCCGCCAGGGCCCCTCGGCGCGATCGCCTCTCCAACCGGGTGCGCCAGCGACAATCCGCGCCCGCAGCCACGCCCGTTCAGGCCGTCGGCGCAGCGGCCTCGCCGCCGACGCAGGGTCCGGAGCCAGCCGCGGCCGCGCCGCAAGCCCCAACCCTGTCCGCGGGAGGCCAGCCGCCGCTGCGCCGACGGTGGACTTCGCCGGCTCGATCCCAACTGGCTGCTGCAATGGCCAACCAGCCCTCCTCTGCATCGAGGCCGGCCGGGCCGCTCCTTCGGTCGGGCGCAAGGGCGCGCAGAGGATGAGGGTCTGCCGGGGGTGGCGGCGCTCGATCCAGCGAAGGCGATCCGACCGAGCAAGACAGACGACGGGGACGACGTCCGGCGCGCCACCAGTCGTCGCGCGCCGCTCACGACGAAGCCGTGCAATCGGCCGAGGCGCCGGAAGTCGCGGCCGAGTTCGACCGCCCTGGCTTGGCGTCCAGACCGGAGGCGGAAATCCAGCGCCCGGTCGCGCCGGGCGTCGATGTCGCCAAGCCGAAACGCTTGCTGTGGATCGCGGCGGCGGTCGTCCTTGGCGTTGTTCTCGCGGTGGCGGGAGCCGCGATCCTGATGCGTCAGAAGCCGCAGGACCTCGCCATCAAGCCGCCCTGTCGAGACGCAGCAACCCGCTGCAGCCAGGAGCCCTCGGCGAAGATCGCGGAGCGCGTCCAGGCGAACCCGGCCGCCCCGGCTGCGCCTTCACCCTCCGCGAGCGGACCGCAAGCGGACCAATCGAACGCTCAAGGCGCGCGGCGCCGGCAACCCCACCGCCGAAACGCCGAACGCGCCGCAGCGCCGTCGCCGTCGGCCGGCCGGGCGGCGATGCTGGTCGCTTCGGCGGACAATCCGCAGAAGCCGGCCGTGAGCCTAGGCTCGACGGTATGGTCGCTGATTCCGCCGGCGCCGGGCCAGCCGGCGACGGTCGCGGTGAAGGCTGAAGCGGACATCCCCGACCTCAAGATGCACGCCACGATGACCTTGAGGAAGAACACCGATCCGACGCTGCAGGCGACGCACACGATCGACCTCAAATTCTCCTTCGCCGACGGCGCCCCGATCACCGGCTTCAAGGACGTCGGCCTGCCGCAGATGCGCAAGGAGGATTTCGACCGCCGCCGAAGCGCTGACCAGCGTGAAGGTCAAGATCAGCGACACCTATTTCCTGATCGCGCTGGCCAAGGGCGAAGCCGACACCGCCCGCAACCTCGACCTGATGCAGACGCGCTCCTGGTTCGACTTTCCGCTGCTGCTCAACGACGACCGCATCGCCAAGATCGTGTTCCAGAAATCGCCCGAGGGCCAGGCGATGCTGGAAAAGGCGTTCGAGGCGTGGAAGTGAGCCGAAGGTCTATCCGCGCAGATTGAACACCCGGGTCGAGACAAAATAGCCGTCCTCGACGACGCCGAAAGCGATCGGCGTTCCAAAGCACTCGACATAGGCGCGGCCCTGGATCGGAGCGGGGCCGCGAAGCAGCAGTTTCTGGCCGCGCCGAAGGATCGCGGCGCCGGAGCGATCGACGGGCACAATCGGGATTTCGGCCAGGCCCGCCTGCAAAGGCAGAAGCGCGCGCGCCATCAGATCCGCGTCATCCGGCAGACGATCGAGCGGGATCGCCGAGTCGGCCGAAAACGGGCCGACGCGGGTCCGGCGCAATTCGATCACATGTCCGTAGCAGCCGAGCGCGCGGCCGAGATCCCGCGCGATCGAGCGCACGTAGGCGCCCTTGCCGCATTCGGCCTCGAGCACCGCTGCATCGGGCTCAGCCGATATCAGTTCGAGCCGGTAAACATGGATCGGGCGCGGTTCGATCTCGAAGGTCTCGCCTTCGCGCGCGAGATCGTAGGCGCGCGCGCCGGCGATGCGGATAGCGGAGAAGGTCGGCGGCGTCTGGAGAATGGCGCCGACGAAGCGCGGCAGGAGGCTCTCGATTTCGGCCGGGGCTGGGCGCCGGTCCGAGCGCGCGACGATCTCCCCTTCGGCGTCGTCGGTCGCGCTTTCCTCGCCCCAGCGCACGCGGAACCGGTAGGATTTGGCTCCGTCCTGAACGACCGGCACGGTCTTGGTCGCCTCGCCGAAAGCGACCGGCAACACGCCCGACGCGAGCGGATCGAGCGTGCCGGCATGGCCCGCCTTCTTGGCGTTGAACAGGAACTTGAGTCGCCCGACGGCTTGAGTCGAGGAGACGCCAGTCGGCTTATCGAGATTGATCCAGCCATTGATCTCGACGCCGGGACGATCGCTTCTGCCGCGGCTGGCCCGAGCGACGCCTTTCGCGCGCCTCGGCGCCGGACTGTCCTGTCTTCGCGGGCGTCGCCGGTCATTCCTTGTCCTCTTCGCCGACGTCCTTCAGATCCCGCGCCACTTCCGGCGATCTCAACAGCGCGTCCATGCGGGCCTGGTCATCGAAGCTCATATCCAGAGCGAAACGCAGATCGGGAGCGAACTTGAGATTGACCCGGCGCGCGACAAGCGTGCGCAGTTCCTTCTTGTGGCGCTCGAGCGCCTCCACCGTCGCTCCCGCGCCTTTGCCGCCAAGCGGCATCACCAGAATTGTCGCCACCTTGAGATCCGGCGACATGCGCACCGCAGGGATGGTCAGCGGATGGCGATCGAAGGCCTCGTCGCGCACCTCGCCACGGGAGAGAATGTCGGCGACCGCATGACGGATCAGCTCGCCGACGCGCTCGAGCCTGTGGCTCGGAGCGAGGTTTGGAGAAGGAACGGGACATTGCGCTCTCCTCTGAGGCGCGGCGTAACCGCAGCATGCGGACGGAGCAGCGTCGATCAATTCGGCTCAAGCTGAGCCGAAACCCGTGACGCGCCGGCCGAGGTTAAGGGATCGCCTCGGCCATGTCTTGTTCCGGCCGCGCCGATTACAGCGTGCGGCGGATCTCCTCGACGCTGTAGCACTCGATGACGTCCCCGACCCGCATGTCGTGGTAGTTCTCGAACGCCATGCCGCACTCCTGCCCGGCCTGCACCTGAGCGACTTCGTCCTTGAAGCGCTTGAGCGTCGATAGCTTGCCCTCATGAACGACCACACTGTCGCGAATGAGGCGCACATGCGCGCCGCGCTGCACGACGCCATCGGTCACGCGGCAACCCGCCACCAAGCCAACCTTGGAAATGTCGAACAATTCGAGAATTTGCGCATTGCCCAACATCGTCTCGCGCAACGTCGGCGCAAGCATCCCGGAGAGGGCGGCCTTCACGTCGTCGACCAGATTGTAGATGATGTTGTAGTAGCGGATCTCGACGCCATCCTGCTCGGCAAGGTCGCGCGCCTCCTTATTCGCGCGAACGTTGAAGCCGAGGATGACCGCCTTCGAGGCGGTGGCCAGCGTCACGTCGGATTCGGTTATGCCGCCGGCGCCGCCATGGATGACCCGCGCCATGACCTCGTCGTTGCCCAGCTTTTCGAGCGCTGAAGTTATCGCCTCGACCGATCCCTGCACATCGCCCTTGAGGACGATCGGCATCTCCTTGTGACCCGCCGCTTTGAGATTGCTCATCATGTCGGCGAGCGAGGTCCTGACGGCAGGTCCGCGCGCGGCGAGCTTCTCCCGCCTCTGGCGTTCGCGATATTCGGTGATTTCTCGCGCGCGCGCTTCGGATTCGACCACGGCGACGCGATCGCCCGCATCCGGCGCGCCGGAGAATCCGAGCACCTCGACCGGCGTCGATGGCTTAGCCGCCTCAAGGGTCGCGCCCTTGTCGTCGATCAGCGCCCTGACGCGGCCCCAATGCGATCCCGCGACCACCAGCGCGCCGACCTTGAGGGTGCCTCGTTGCACGAGCACCGTCGCCACCGGACCGCGGCCACGATCGAGTCTGGCCTCGATAACCGTGCCCTCGGCGCCGCGGTCGGGGTCGGCGACGAGATCGAGCAGCTCCGCCTGCAGCGCAATGGCTTCGAGAAGCTTGTCGAGATTAGTCCCCTTTGTCGCCGACACTTCAACCGCAAGGGTATCGCCGCCGAACGCCTCGACCTGCACGTCGTGCTGCAGGAGCTCCTGCATGACCCGCTGGGGATCGGCTTCAGGCTTGTCGATCTTGTTGACGGCGACGATGATCGGGGCCTTGGCCGCCTTGGCGTGGCGAATCGCCTCGATCGTCTGCGGCATGACGCCGTCATCCGCCGCCACGACCAGCACCACGATGTCCGTGACCTTCGCGCCGCGCGCGCGCATCGCTGTGAAGGCCGCGTGACCGGGAGTGTCGATGAAGGTGATGGTCTGGCCTCCGGGCGCAACGACCTGGTAGGCGCCGATGTGCTGCGTGATGCCGCCCGCTTCGCCCGCTACGACATTGGCATGGCGGATCGCGTCGAGCAGCGAGGTCTTGCCGTGATCGACGTGGCCCATGATCGTGACGATAGGGGGTCGCGGAACGGACGCGCCTTCCTCGTCGGGCCGATCGAAGAGGCCCTCCTCGACGTCGGATTCGGCGACGCGCTTGACCGAATGGCCCATTTCCTCGGCCACGAGTTGCGCGGTGTCGGCGTCGAGCGTGTCGGTCAGCGTCACCATGCGGCCCTGGCGCATCAAAAACTTGATCACGTCGACCGCGCGTTCGGACATGCGGCTCGCGAGCTCCTGGATGGTGATCGCTTCCGGCAGGACGATCTCACGCGCGATTTTCTCTTTCTGCTCCTGCGCGCCGTGGCCTCTCAGCCGCTGCGTCCGGCGACGGAACGCGGCGACGGAACGCGTGCGCTCCTCCTCGCCTGAAGTCGCGCTGGTGACAGTCAGCCGGCCACGATTGCGCTGCTCGCCGGTCCTCGCCGGTCGAGGCGTCGGGACGACGACCTTCTGCCCCGGCGGCAGCGCGAGCGCTGGACGCCTAATGACGACCCGCCGGGCTTCTTCCTCTTCTCCGCCGGGGCAGGGCCTGGGCCTCGGGCGAGCGCTCCCGGCAGGGCGGCGCTGGGCGTGGCCGGGCCAACGCGCGGGATTGATGGAGAGGGCGCCGGTTCGCCGCCGGCGAGGCGCCGTCGCGCTTCGTCCTCCGACTGCCGCTTGAAGCTGGCTTCGTGCGCGCGGCGTAACTCTTCGTCGCGCTTGCGGGCTTCCGCAGCGTCGCGTTCGACGCGGTCGCGCGCCTCACGCTCGCGCCGAGCTCCGGCGTCCGCTTCCTGACGGCGGCGATCCTCCTCCTCCTGGGCGCGCGCGTCGATCAGCGCCCGAGCACGCGCTTCACGCTGCTCGGCCGACAACGTAGGCAGAACGACGCCCGTCTTGGGCGGCGGGGGAGCCGTGGGTTTCGCAGGCGCTGCAGGGGCGGGTCGCGTCGCGACGCCCGGAGCGGCCACCGGCGGCGCGGCGGCAGGCGCCGCTGGCGCAGGTCGCGCGGCCGCGGCTGCTTCGGCCGGCGTCAAAATGCGCCGCTTCACTTTCTCGACGACGACCGCCTTGCTGCGCCCGTGCGAGAAGCTCTGCCTCACCGTGCCCTGGTCAACGGGACGCTTCAGGTGCAAGGTCGCTTTCAGCAACGCCCACGGTCTTATCGCTATTACCCGTTTCACTCATGCCAATTCCTAACCACCTGGCTCTTCAGCCAATTTGATGGGCCTGCCAAACGTTCCAGCCTCGTTGACCGTCGCGTCGCCGCGCTCCGTACTGCTCGCCGCGTCCGGTTCGCCGCCGCGATAGCGACGCAAACGATCCGCCCTTGCGAGAAAGGCCGTAGTCGCCGCCCCATGTTTGAGGGCAGCATGTATCACATTTGCCCGCCCCAATGCCAAATCCAATTGGCCCGACTTGAAGAGATCGACGCGCTGAATAGCGTCCGCTTCCGGGCCAAGTTTCACGCGCAGGACATGGACTCGCTTTGCCGCTCCGTCCGCCGCCCCGTCGCTCGCCTGAATCAGCCCGACGACATCCCCCGCCTCGATCGCCGAGTTCGACCTTGAACGCGCCGGCCACCACGAGGCCGGCCTTGTTGGCGATCGACAATGACTGCAACGCGTCCCGCTCGAGGAGCGCGCCGACCGTCTCGGCCAGCGCGGCGGGCGCCTCCGCCTTGGCGCGAAAGGCGCGCGAAAACGCTTGTTTCGCGGCCGCCCGGCTTACCGTGTCAAAGCTCAGCCGCGTCCATACCCCGCGTCCCGGCAGCTTGCGCTTAAGATCCGGGACGACCGATCCGTCGGGGCTGAGCGCGAAGCGCAGCATCGCCTCGGGAACGTCCTTGGTCCCCGTAACGATGCAGGTCCGCTCCGACCCGGCTGTGTTGATCCTCGCGCCCAATCGATCGATCCCGCCACCGCCTATGCGCCTTCGGCGTCTTGCACTTCCGGCTCCCCCTCAGGCGCCGGCGCTTCGATCCAGCCCGCGCGCACGCGCGCATCCAGGATCATGGAATCGGCCTGCGCCCGCGACACGTCGAAGCCGACCAGAAACCCGGGCTTCGTCGCATCGCCTTCGGTCCAGCCGACGAGATCGTCGCTCGCGCAATCGGCGAGATCCTCCACCGTCTTGACCCCATTCTCTCCGAGCTTGACCAGCATCGGCGTGGTGAGCCCTGCGATCTCCTTGAGATCGTCGGACACCCCCAGCGCCTTGCGCTGGTCGTCAAACTCGGCTTCGATCCGGGCAAGGTGTCCCAGCGCGCGCGCCTGGATTTCGGCCGCCGTGTCGGCGTCGAAGCCTTCGATCAACGCCAGCTCGCGCGGCTCGACATAGGCGATTTCCTCGACCGTGCGGAAGCCTTCCGAAGCGAGAAGCTGGGCCACCGTCTCATCGACGTCCAGCGCGTCCATGAAGGTCTGCGTCCGCTCGGCGAATTCCTTCTGCCGGCGCTCGGACTCCTCGGCTTCCGTCAAGATGTCGATGTCCCAGCCGGTCAGCTGCGAGGCGAGGCGCACGTTCTGCCCGCGCCGGCCGATCGCCAGCGACAGCTGATCGTCGGGAACGACGACCTCGATGCGGGTCGAATCTTCGTCGAGCACCACCTTCATCACCTCGGCCGGCTGCAGCGCGTTGACGATGAAGGTCGCTGCGTCCGGAGACCAGGGAATGATGTCGATCTTCTCGCCCTGCAATTCGTTGACCACCGCCTGCACGCGCGAGCCGCGCATGCCCACGCAAGCGCCGACCGGATCGATCGAGGAATTGTTCGACACCACCGCGATCTTGGCGCGCGAGCCCGGATCGCGCGCGACCGACTTGATCTCGACGATGCCGTCGTAGATTTCCGGCACTTCCTGCGCGAACAGCCGGGCGGTGAATTGCGGATGGGTGCGCGACAGGAAAATCTGCGGGCCGCGGGCCTCGCGCCGGACGTCATAGACGTAGGCGCGGACGCGATCGCCGGGCCGGAACATCTCGCGGGGGATCAGTTCGTCGCGGCGCACGACAGCCTCGCCCGCGCCGGCGCCGCCGAGGTCGACCACGACATTGCCGTATTCGACCCGCTTGACCTGACCGTTGATGATATCGCCGATGCGATCCTTGTAGACGTCATATTGCTTGTCGCGTTCCGCCTCGCGGATCTTCTGCACCAGCACCTGCTTCGACGCCTGGGCGGGGATGCGGCCGTAGTCGAACGGCGGCAGCGATTCGGCGATCCAGTCGCCGATCTGAGCCGAGGGGTTTTTCTTCTGCGCCTCGGTCAGCGTCATCTGCGTCGCTTCGTTCTCAACCTCGTCGACGACGAGCAACAGGCGGGAAAACCGGATCTCGCCGGTTTTCGGGTTGATCTCGGCGCGGACCTCGGTCTCCTGGCCGTACCGCGACCGCGCGGCCTTCTGCATCGCGTCCTCCATCGACGCCAGAACGATCGTTCGATCGATCGATTTCTCCCGCGCGACCGCGTCGACGATCTGCAACAGTTCAAGTCGGTTGGCGCTAACGGCCATGAGTTTCTCCTTCGTCAGGCCCGAGCAGCTTCGGAGCCGCGCCGCGGGCCGCGGCTTTGGGTTCGTTCGTCTTGCGCTTGGCGCGCGGCGCGGTCTCTCGGCCGTTCCAAGTCTTCGGTCCCGGTCCTTGCCTCGCGTCCTTAAGCGCAGCCTTTTCGCGCCTGAGAGCGGCGCGGATGAGGTCGTCGCTCAGTACGAGCCGCGCCTCAGCCATCGCGCGGATCGTCAGTTCGACCTCGCTCTCGCTTTTGTCCCCGGCGATCAGCGCCATTCGCGCCGCCGGCCCATCGGGCCCGGAAGCGACGCCTGCGAGGCGCCCGCGAAAGCGCTTGCGTCCATTGACAAGGACGGCCATCTCCACCCGCGCCTCGTGGCCGACGGCGCGCGCGAAATCCGATTCGCGCACCAGCGGCCGATCGATGCCGGGGGAGGAAATCTCCAACCGATAGGCCTGAGCCATCGGCTCCTCGACGTCGAAGACCGGCGACAACGCCACGCTGACGTTTTCGCAATCCTCGATCGACATCGTCCCGTCGGGACGCTCCGCCATGATCTGAATCGTTGGCCCCTCACCCGAGGAAATCTTGACCCGGACAAGCCGGTAGCCCAGATCCCGCAGAACCGGCGCCGCAATGGCGCCGACGCGCTCGCCCGGGCCCGAATCTTCGATCAGGCGGACTTCATCGAGCCCCTCGACGGGCTCAGCGGCAGTTGGAAGCGAGGCTTCGACCATGCAACCTGCGGGCGCCAAGAGCTGGCGGCAATAAACAAGACCTGGCGGCAATAAAAAAGAGCGGGTCCCGGCCGGGGCCCACTCTCAACTTGTCTCTCCTTGCGAAGAGCTATGAGATGTCGTTGACCGCCATATAGGCGAACGGCTGCGCCAGCGCAAGGGCGAATCGACGATTCTCAAACGCCGAGGGCCGCCAGCAAGACTTCGGACCGTCATGAAGATCAGGATCAGCGATCCGACGGTCCAGAAAACCGAGCGAACGTCATGGGTCTGCGCCGTCAGATAGGCGGCAAAATGAAGCAAGCGGAAGACGACGTAGCCGTAGAATGCGAGGCGGGCGACGAGAAGCGACGGCGCAGTGAGGACGTAAAGCAGTCCGGCGGCGAGAAAGAAAGGGATGTTCTCGACATTGTTGCCTTGAATGCGCCGGACGCGCTCGACCCTGTCGTTGGGGGCGATTTGGCCAGGGTCAGGATTGGGATTGAGCGGCGTCCTGCGCAGATCCTCGGGCGACCGGAAGCCTCCGTTGACCTGCATCATCCGCGCGACCGTCAGCCACGACGTGGCGGAGGCCAGGAGGATCATCAGGGTTGCTGCGACGGCGTAGGCCGCGAACACCGGATTGGCGAAGCTCAGCAGGTCCATCGCGTTTGACTCTCTCGGCCTGCGCCCATTGCGGACATCCGCCGTTCGTGAAGCCGATCTCCGCTCACGCCGTCGGCAGCTTGTACTCCTTGAACGTCTCGCGCAATTTCAGCTTGTTGATCTTGCCGGTCGCGGTGTGGGGGATCTCCTTCACCACCTGCATATCGTCGGGCATCCACCATTTGGCGATGCGGGGCTTCAGAATAATCGAGGACCTCGTCGGTCTTGGGTGAATGCCCTTCCTTCGGCACGACCACGAGCAGCGGCCGTTCGTCCCATTTCGGGTGGGCGACGCCGATCACCGCGGCCTCGGCGACATCCGGGTGACCGACGGCCAGGTTCTCGATGTCGATGGTCGAGATCCATTCGCCGCCCGACTTGATCACGTCCTTGGCGCGATCGGTGATCTGCATGACGCCGTCGGGGTCGATGGTGGCGACGTCGCCGGTGTCGAAGAAGCCGTTGTCGTCGAGTATCTTGCCGCCCTCGCCCTTGAAGTAGCTTTCGACCACCGCGAAGCCCTTGACCTTGAGCCGGCCGAAGCGCTTGCCGTCCCACGGCAGCTCGTTGTTCGCGTCGTCGACGATCTTCATCTCGACGCCGAATGGCGACCAGCCCTGCTTGCATTTCAGCGCGAGCTTCTCCTTGTGCGAGAGCGCCTTCTGGCTCGGCTTGAACGAGCCGACCGTGCCGAGCGGGCTCATTTCGGTCATGCCCCAGGCGTGGCGCACTTCGACGCCATAGTCTTCCTCAAACGCTCGGATCACCTCGGGCGGACAGGCCGAGCCGCCGATCACCACCAGCTTGAGCGTCGACAGTTTCAGGCTCTCCTTGCGCAGGTGATGGAGCAACCCGAGCCATACCGTCGGGACGGCGGCCGACATCGTCACCTTTTCGGTTTCGAGGAGTTCGTGCACCGAGGCGCCGTCGAGCCTCGCCCCGGGCATCACCATTCGCGCGCCGCGAATGAGGCAGGCGAGCGCAAGGCCCCAGGAATTGGCGTGAAACATCGGCACGATCGGTAGAACCGAATCGTCGGCGTCGAGCGTCAAGGTTTCGGGGCCAGTCGCCATCATCGAATGCAGGACGTTCGAGCGATGCGAGTAGAGCACGCCCTTGGGATGCCCGGTGGTGCCCGAGGTGTAGCAGAGGCCGGCGGCGGTGCGTTCGTCGAATTCCTTCCAGGCGAAGTCGCTGTCTACCTCGGCGATCCAGTCCTCGTAGGCGACGGCGTTCTTGAGCTTGGTCGCCGGCATGTGGGCGGCGTCGGTGAGAACGACGAAGCGCTCGAGGGTCGGCAAACGGTCGGCGATCGCCTCCATGAGCGGCACGAAGGTGAGATCGATGAGCACGATCCGGTCCTCGGCGTCGTTCATGATCCAGGCGATCTGCTCGGGGAACAGGCGCGGATTGACGGTGTGGTAGACCGCGCCTGCGCCGGCGATGCCGTACCAGGCTTCGAGATGGCGATAGCCGTTCCAGGCGAGGGTCGCGACCCTGTCGCCGAGCCTGATCCCGTCGCGCTCGAGTCGCTTGGCGACCTTGAGCGCGCGCTGCCGAATGGCGCGGTAGTCGGTGGTATGCATCGGCCCTTCGACCGTCCGCGAAGCGACCTCCTGCTCGGGGAACTGGACGGCGGCGAAATCGATGACCTTGTGCATGAGCAGGGGCCACTCCTGCATCCGTCCCAGCATGCGTTTTTCTCCCGACTTGGCTTATCCGCGCTTGATCGGGGCGCGCGGATTGTTCATGGGCTAACACATTGGCGCCCTGTGCGCTGCTTGGCAATGCGCGGAAAGTTTGGCAATGCGCGGAAGTCGAGCGTCCTCGCCGCTCACGCCCCCACGCGGAAGAAGGGAGCCCGATGCCTGACCGGCAGAACGCCGACCGCTCCCAGCGGGTCTGGTTTCGTCTGATCCGCCTCGAGGCGCGCATGCAGGCCGCGGTCGGCGAGCGGCTGCGTGAGATCGGCGTCACGATCCCGCAATGCGACATCCTGACCACGCTGACCGAGCGTGAGGGCGTGAGCCAGCAGGAACTGGCCACACGGCTCTACGTCACCAAAGGCAACATCTCGGGCCTGATCGACCGGCTGGCGGAGGCGGGCCTGGTCGAGCGCCGCTCGACGGCGAACGACCGGCGCCAGCACGCCATCTATCTCACCGAGGCCGGCCGCGCGATCGCCGAGAGGGCGATCGCCGTTCAGCGCCGCTGGATCGCCTCGACGCTCGGCCGCATGACCGAGGCCGACCTCGAAGCGCTGGAGGCGAAGCTGGTGGCGCTGAGGGACATCGTCCGCGAGGCCGAGACGCCGGAGGCGGCGGGCGCGAAGGGGTGAGGCGGCCTCGCCGGTTTGCGAGTCCGTTTTGAGGGATTTCAACGGGTTGCGGCGCGATTAGCGAGTTGGTCCGGCGACGGGACCATCCCGATCATCCGGTCGCCTCCGCGGCAAAGAAAAGAACAGATTTCGCTTGGTGAAACAAACCGTTTCGCAAAGAACCCATTAAGTCATTGATCTCGTTGATGGCGCCGAATCAGCCATTTCGCGGAATCGTGAGTTTTCAAGAGCTTAACCGGCGTTTCGTTTCGCTCTGTTTTGCAGTTTCTGTTGGGGGCCGATGTCGCCGCCGCTCCTTTCAAATCCGACCCAACCATCATAGCCGGAAATTCCGAAAAAGGGAAGCTTTTAATGGCCGGAAAAGATCGCTCTGCGGGATGTGATCGACTGAGCCGCCGCGATCGCGAAGAGCCGCCCT
Source organism: uncultured Alphaproteobacteria bacterium (assembly GCA_963802615.1). GTDB lineage: Bacteria > Pseudomonadota > Alphaproteobacteria > Rhizobiales > Beijerinckiaceae > Roseiarcus. The sequence continues at coordinate 31,879 of CAWDKC010000051.1, read as the reverse complement.
CCGCGACGACCAGCACGATTGCCGCATCGACCCCAAGTGCGCCGCACGCTTGCGCGTATTGTCGCTGGCTGCCTCGTCATCTCGTCTAAGGCCTTCGGGCGGCCAATGAGGGCCGCGAGGTTTTTTTAAGGCTCATGCAACGTAGCTGAGACCCGCGTCCACACGCCTTCCAAGAGGGCAGGCACCCACTTTTCGGCGGGGCAGCGGCTCCAACTCTGACTGAGGAAGACAAGGTCACGATTCGCGGCGCCTTTGCTCGCGCTTCCCAGCCCAAGGCTGAAGAGCGAGCCTTTTCTAAAGGGACAACCGCCGACCTCGCCGGAGGTTTTCGCCTGGCGTAGAACGGCGCCGGGTGCGAAGAGGCATTCGTCCACGGCAGCATCCGTCGTTATTGAAGATCGAAGCGCTGGGTCGGCAGCCAGTTGCCGCATTTTATGCAGGCCATCATCAATCAGCTGCCGAGCTGCAATCATCGCGATAACGCCAGCCAGATCGCCGTTCACCATGGAAGCAAGAAGCGTTTTGGCCCGCTCCAGCCTGCCGCTGATGCGCCACCCGAGCATTCTCAGGACATTGGAAGAGCTTGCAGCCTCAAGCACTGTACGGGACGCGGCCAAACTCTCCTCAGTGGCCGTGAACGTTTCCACGAATAATCTTCCTATGCTCTGCTGCACAAGCAGACCGAGCTTCTCCGCACTTCCGATCCCTCTGACCCATTCGGCCAGGGGCTCCAATTCAACGGGTCCGTGTTTCACCTCGTCGGCCTTGACGTTTAGTCTCGACCACAGTTCGTCTTGCGCAGCGGCTCGGTTGGGGTTGGCGCGCGGAAGCATGGTTGGGAATAATCTGCCGTTGACCGAGAAAATACTGAGCATTTTCCGGAGAAGCCGCACGTTGCGAATAGGACCGTGTCCTGTGAACTCACGGTCGAACCTTGAATCGTTCGAAATTGCACGGATCTCTGCCGGATCCGTGACAACCACCATGTCAGTGATACCGGGAAAATACGTGCGTTTCATGCTCTGATCACTCATCCCGTGGATGACGAAGCGATTTGAAGGCGGCGCGAAGTTCCTTACAGAAGAGTTCCGGCTGTTCCCAGGCCGCGAAGTGGCCGCCTTTGTCGAGCTTGTTGTAATGGATCAGGTTGGGATAGGCCCGCTCTGTCCAACTCCGCGGAGCCTGGTACAGCTCGTCTGGGAAGACACTTACGGCCGCCGGAATGGAGACGCCTTTCACTCCAAAGAAGGAAACTTTGTTTTCGAACGCCTCCCAATAGAGGCGCGCGCCGGAAATCGCGGTGTTTGTCAGCCAGGTGAGGGTGACGTTGTCCAGGACATCGTCACGGGTAAGGCCTTCGCTCTGCCCGTCAAACACACGTGAGATCATCGCCAAGCTGCGCGCGTCGTGATCGAGGAAATAACCGGCAATGCCGACGGGGGAATCTGCAATCCCGTAAATGGCCTGCGGGCGCAACCCCATTTGGTAGCCGTAGCCAATGCCCTTGGCGTACTCGAGGACGAGCTGCTCATACGCGAGTTTTTCGTCAGCGGAGAGATCGGACGGCGCGGGAGCGCCGCCGAGGGCAGCCTTGTCAATGTCGGGTGGAAACACGCCGGGCATGTTGGAATGAATGCCGAGCAGTTCGGGATGCCCCTGTGCCGCCATCACGTCGGTGACGATCGCGCCCCAATCGCCGCCTTGCGCCACAAACTTCTTGTATCCAAGGCGCTTCATCAGCACGGCCCACGCGCGCGCGATGCGGGCGGGGTCCCAGCCTGTCGTGGTCGGCTTCCCTGAAAATCCGTAGCCGGGCATCGAAGGAATCACCACGTCGAACGCGTCCGACGCGCTCGCCCCGTGAGCTGTGGGGTTGGTGAGCGGGTCAACAATCTTCAGCTGCTCGATGATCGAGCCAGGCCAGCCGTGTGTGACGATCAGCGGCAACGCGTTCGTGTGTTGCGAACGAACGTGAATGAAGTGGATGTTCAGCCCATCAATCTCGGTCACGAAATTCGGCAGGCCGTTTAGCCGCGCCTCGACCTTGCGCCAGTCGTATTCGGTCGCCCAATAGCGGGCGAGTTTCTGCATCGTCGCGAGCTGGGGCCCCTGAGATTGGTCTATGACCGTTTCTCGGTCAGGCCACTGCGTCGCGCTTACGCGCCTGCGCAACTCCGTCAATTCGGCGTCCGAGAAATTCACGCGAAATGGACGAATGGCGTCGTTCGCCGGCGCGGCAACCTTAGTCGCAGCCATGGCTCTCTCCTCATGTCGATGTCTGTTTGAAGTGCGGGAACTCCCTGCGAAGCCTCGAAGTATCCCAGCGCGGTTTGCCTGATCCGCACCGTCATGCATGGTCCCGACCTGGAAACGGCCCGTGAGCGCCTGGGTTGGCGCGGCGGTTCCCTCGTTCAGGTCGGTCTCAAGAACTCTTAAACCTCGCCGGACCCCTGGCTCCCTCGGACCGTTCCTCTCTCGCTGGGGGAGATTGCATGACGTGTGTATGACCTACGCCTTCAGTCGAAGTCCGCTTTCTCGCGCATTGCGTCCATTCATAAGCCCGATCTTGCAAGTCAGCAAAGGGCATCCCGGCGCTTCGCGCCTCCCCGTCACCGATCGAGCCCGCCCATCAGCATGTATTTGAGCTCGACGAACTCCTCGACGCCGTGGCGCGAGCCTTCGCGGCCGATGCCGGATTCCTTCACGCCGCCGAACGGCGCGAGCTCGCTCGAGATCGCGCCGGTGTTGATGCCGACCATGCCGTATTCGAGCGCCTCCGCGACGCGCCACACCCGGCCGAGATCGCGGGCGTAGAAGTAGGACGCGAGGCCGAATTGCGTGTCGTTGGCCTGGGCGATGACATCGGCTTCGTCCTTGAAGCGGAACACCGGCGCGACCGGACCGAAGGTCTCCTCGCGCGCGACCAGCATCGAGGAATCGACGTCGGAGATGACCGTCGGCTCGTAGAAGGTGCGCCCGAGCGCATGGCGCTTGCCGCCCGTCACGACCTTGGCGCCCTTCTTCACGCGCGTCGGCGACGTGCTCCTCGACCTTCGTCACCGCGGCTTCGTTGATCAGCGGCCCCTGCATGACTCCGGCCTCCGTCCCGTCGCCGACCTTGAGCTTCGAGACCGCGGTCGTGAGCTTGGCGACGAAGGCGTCGTAGATCCCGTCCTGCGCGTAGATGCGGTTGGCGCAGACGCAGGTCTGGCCCATGTTGCGGAATTTCGAGATGATCGCGCCCTCGACGGCGGCGTCGACATGGGCGTCGTCGAACACGATGAACGGCGCATTGCCGCCGAGCTCGAGCCCGACCTTCTTCACCGTGCCCGCGGCCTGCGCCATCAACAGCTTGCCGACCTCGGTCGAACCGGTGAAGCCGACCACGCGCACGGCCGGATGCTCGGTCATCGCCTTGCCGATGGCGCGCGCTTCGCCGGTCAGAAGGTTGAGGACGCCGGGCGGCAGCCCGGCGCGTAAGCGCAGTTCGCCAAGCGCGAGCGCGGTCAGCGGCGTCTCGCCCGCGGGCTTCGCCACCACGGTGCAGCCGACGGCGAGCGCGGGGGCGACCTTGCGGGTGATCATCGCCGCGGGAAAGTTCCACGGCGTGATCGCAGCCACGACGCCGATCGGCTGTTTCAGGACGACAATGCGGGAATCGGCGCGGAAGGTCGGATTGACCTCGCCATAGATGCGCTTCGCCTCCTCGCCGAAAAACTCGATATAGGCGGCGGCGTAGTCGACCTCGCCGCGCGCTTCCGCGAGCGGCTTGCCCTGTTCGCTGGTCATGATGAGGGCGATGTCGTCGCGATTGGCGATGATGAGATCGAACCAGCGGCGCAAGATCTGCGCGCGCTCTTTCGGCAATTTTTTCGCCCAGGGGCCGAAGGCGCGCTGAGCCGCTTCGATCGCGTCGATCGTCTCGGCTTCGCCGAAGCGCGGCGTCTTGGCGAGAACCTTGCCGGTGGCGGGGTTGGCGATCGGCCGCGTCCCCTCCCCCACCCATTTTCCGTCGACGAGACACTGGCTCTTCAGGAGAGAGGGATCAGCGAGTTTCATGGGGAGGGCCTCCAGGGTTGGAGGGCTTATAGCAAAGAGCGCGGGCAGAGTTGTAGCGCCGGCGGCGCCCGCGCCTTTCCGCGCCTGCGCGTAGGATCATGTCGCCGCCGTCAGCGCGCGGCGACTGGAACATTTCACGAGCCGGGACGTTCCTTCGGCGGCGGCCTGCCGCCTGAACGGAAATCGCGATGTCTCGAACGATCGTTTCCCCCAGGGACTATGGAGGGTGGGCGCTGGTCGCAATCTCCCTGGTTGGCGTGATTCTGGCGGCGTTCAACTATCTCGACCAGGGCGATGGGATTGCCTACTCGCCAGGCGCGCTTCTGGTCCTGGTCGCGACCGCCCTGATTCTGGGCGCGTCGATCGTCATGATGCTCGATCGGGTTCGAACGACCTGGCTCGCCGCCCTGCTCGCCGCTTTGATCATTCTCGGCGCGATCGGCGCGGCTCTGGCGGCCTATTTTCTCGATGCGTATTGGCTCATGGCGCTGATGATCGTTGGCCTTCTGGCGTGCCTAATTCATCTTGTCTTCAGCGCAAGCCGAGTGGAAATCGCCGAGCCTGCAGTCCGGCGGGAGTCGCGCTCATGAGCGGAAGATTTTTGCTGGCGACGATATTTTCCGCCGGTCTCTCCGCCAGCAGCGCGCTGGCCCAATCGCAGATCGCGCCGGTTCAATCGACCGCCCCCGCGCCGCCGCGGAGCACCCCAGCCGCGACAGGCGGCGAGGCGGCGAACAGGACGCCAGCCAACCCTACGCCAACCGCCAACGACGAGCGCGGTCCGGACAATTGGATGTCCAGCGACGTTTGGGCGACCTTCAACGGCGATCTCAAGGCCCAGAAATACTCGGTTGCGACCCAGATCGCTCCGGACAACGTCGGCAAGCTCAAAAAAGCCTGGGAGATCCACACGGGCGACGTTTCCGCCGGCGGCGACAAGCCGATGACCGTGTGGTCCGCGACGCCGCTGTTCGTCAACAACACGGTCTATCTCGGCACGCCGTTCTACCGCATCCTTGCGCTCGAGCCCGATAGCGGAAAGGTCAAGTGGACCTTCAATCCTCATGCGACGCTGAAGGCGCTGACCCAGCCCGATCTGAAGAATCGGGGCGTCGCCTATTGGCAGGCCGAAGATCCGCAGTCCGGCAAAGCCTGCGAGAGGATCGTCTACATCGGCACGATGGACGCCAAGCTCTACGGCGTCGATGCGGACACAGGGAAGCCCTGCCCGAACTTCGGCAAGAATGGCATGGTCGACGTCAACCAGTGGAACACGGCCAACGACAAATGGCCGTTGTCGCTGTTGCAGCCGCCGACGGTTTATCACGACACCCTGTTTCTCGGCTGGGCGGGCCGGGACTGGACGAACTCCGCCGCTCCGCCAGGCGCGGTGTTCGCGCTCGACGCCCGAACCGGCAGCCTCAAATGGACGTTCGACTCGCTCCCTCCCGATGTGACCGCCACGACCGGAACGGCGAACGTCTGGGCCTCCATGTCGATCGACCCGGAGACCGGACTTCTGTACATACCGGTGAGTTCGCCGAGCCCGAATTTTTACGGCGGAATGCGCAAGGAAAAGCTGCCGCTCGCGACATCGATCACCGCGCTCGACGCGGAAACGGGAAAAGTCGTCTGGAGCCGGCAGCTCGTTCATCACGACATCTGGGATTACGACACAAATTCCGCGCCGGTCCTGATCGACCTCAAGAAGGACGGCAAAACCATCCCCGCTTTGGTCCAGTCCTCAAAGCAGGGATTTCTCTTCGTGCTGAACCGGAAAACCGGCGAGCCGATCTACCCGATCGAGGAGAAGGCGGTTCCGAAATCCACCGTTCCCGGAGAGCAGGCGTCGCCCACCCAGCCCTATGTGGCGACGCCGGCGCCGACCGTTCCAGACCGATGGCCAGGCGTCTCGACATTGGCCGACGTCGCCAGCCTTGGATCGTGCAGCCGCGAGGCAAAGACGCTGCGTTACGATGGACGGTTCACACCGCCCAGTCTGCAAGGCTCCATCATCTACCCCGCGACCGCCGGGGGCGTCGAATGGGGCGGCGGCGCCGTCGATCCAGCCAGCGACACATATGTCGTGAATTCTTCCAGCGTGGTGCAGATCTATCAGCTGATCAAACGAGCGGATTACGCGAAGGACGCCGGGAAGTCCGGCTACTACGCTCAGGCGGGAGCGCCCTACGGTTTCCATCTGAAGACTTTTCTCAATCCGATCGGCATGCCCTGCTGGAATCCGCCCTACGGGACATTGTCGGCTTATGACATGAATACAGGCAAGCTTCTCTGGAAAGAGCCGTTCGGCCAGGTCCAGAAATGGGGCTTCTATATGCCGAAGTCGTGGGGATCGGTGACCATCGGCGCGCCCGCGATCACGAAGTCGGGACTGATCTTCATCGGCGCATCGATGGATTCGCGCGTGCGCGCCATCGATCTCAAGAGCGGGAAGGTCCTGTGGCGCAGCCTCGTCGACGCGCCCGCCGTCGCGATGCCCGCGGTCTATGTTTACAAGGGCCGGGAGTATGTCGTTTTCGCTGTCGGGGGAAACTCCATATTGGCGCCGAAGGTCAGTGACCAGATTGTCGCCTTCGCTTTGCCGAATGGAGGCTGACCCGCGCTCAAGCGATTACATCAGGACGCGGGCTTCCGGATCAGCGAAAGGGCGCCGGTGATCGCAGCGAAGACCGCGAGCATGATCAGTCCCGCCCCCACGGCCTCGATGAAATGATGGGGCGAGAACAACAGCGAGCCTGCGCTCGCTCGAGCCGTGCGCGACCTGTAGCCGCCAGGACAGCATCGCGGAGGCGCTGGCGACGCCAGCGACCGTGCCGAGAATGCGCGTCAGATTGAGGAACCCGCCAGCCACGCCAGAAAGATTGGCCGGCGCCACATTGATCGTCGCGTGGTTGTTGGGGGCGATGAACAGCCCAAGTCCCGCCCCGAAAGCCGCAAGGCCGAGGGCGCCAATCCAGAGATTGGCGACAGGCTGCATTGCGATCGCCGTCAGCGCCAGCAGGGCGACAAAGCATATCGCCATGCCTGCGACGCTGAGCAGACGCGTCCCCATCCGGTCCGCAAGTCCGCCGGCGAACGGGGCGACGATTCCGAGGCTGATCGGAATGATCGCGAGCTTGAGCCCCGCGGCGACGGCGCTTTCCTCGTCGCCGCGCACCAGCGCGAATGAAGCGAGGAAGAACATGCCGTAGAGCATGGCGTACGACAAAGCGCAGGCCACCGCTCCGGCGAGAAACGCCGGTTCATCGAGCAGCGCAAGATCGATCAACGGCGAACGCGCTCCGTGTTCCTGCCTCGACGAACAGGAAAACGAGCACGATCGCGGCGCCGACCGAACCGAGAAGCGCCGGCGAGGTCAGCCCCCAGGCTGAAACCTGATTGAGCGCCAGCACCGCAAACGCCAATCCGGGCGCGAGCAGGAGACCGCCGCGCCAGTCGAATGTCTGGTTCGAATTCTGCGGCGCTGTCACGGGAAGCACCAGCCAGCTGGCGACGATGGCGATGAGCCCGAAGGGCACGTTGATCCAGAACACCCAGGGCCAACCCAATGTCCCCAGGAGCAGGCCGCCGAGAACCGGACCGGCGCTGATTCCGATCGCCTGGGCTCCGGCGTACACGCCGAGCGCCCGCGCGCGCAGGCTCTTGTCCGTGGACGTCACGACAAGCGCCATGCTGTTGGCGCCAAGCATCGCCCCGCCGAAGCCTTGCAAGAACCGAAACGGGATCAGCGTGGCGAGATCCGGCGCAAAGCCGCAGAGCGCGCTGGCTCCGGTGAACACGACAAAGCCGATGATGTAGAGCAGCTTCCTGCCGAAGATCTGGCAGAGCTGAGCGAAGATCGGCATGAGCGCTGCGACGCCGAGCAGATAGGCGAGCGCGACCCAGCTCACGCTCTCCAGGGTCGAGTCGAAGACGCGTCCCAAGGTCGGCAGCGCGAGCTGCACGATGCTCGCGTCGACCTGGCCCATGAACGCGCCGATACAGGTCACGCCGACGATCAGCCATGGATAGTAAGGCAAGCGGGTAAGCCGCGCGAGCGGAGGCGGCTCCACGCCATGGCGGACGAGGTCGGCCAGGCGAAAAGCAGGCGCTTGGGCAAAATCTTCGACGCTCATCCGACCCCCTGCCCCGTCCCGATGGGCGGCGGCCATATGGAGGGCGGGCGCAAGCAAAAATCAAGCGCTCAGGCGGGAGATCGACCTCATGAACGCCGTTCGGGCGCCCGATGTCGAAATGAGCCGCCCTCAAACGTCTCCTTGCTGATAGCGTCCTTAAGATCGATCCTTGACGCCATCGACTGGGAGGCAAACCTCATGACGACCGATCTTTGGTACCTTGCGTTGACGGCAATGCTGACGGCGGCGCTGTGGATTCCCTACATCATCTGCCAGGTGACGACGAACGGCCCCCTGTCGGGAGAAAACTACGTCGACCCCGCGCCCCGGCCGGTGCCCCTTTGGGGTCAGCGGGCGCACCGCGCCTATCTCAACGCGGTCGAATGTTTCGCTCCATTCGCCGCGCTCGTCATCGTCGCCCAGGTCGGCGGCAGGGCGAACGGGATGACGGCGTTCTGGGCGATGAGCTTTTTCTGGCTCAGGCTCGCGCACGCGATCGTCTACTGGACGGCGATCCCCTATCTGAGAACCGTGCTGTTCACCCTGGGCTTTGTCTGCGTCGTGGGCATTTTCTGGCAGGTGATCAAGTAGGTCGCATACGAAGCCGCTTCATCTGGCTTCGCCTCGCAGTCATTCCCGGCGGCCGCGTGGCGCGCCTTCGGGAATGGCGCCGGGGAGTCCGGCCGGGAGGCGCGGCCTCTCACCGCTCCCGCATCGCCTTCGAGGCGACTTCGACCAGCGGCGAGAACAGATATTCGAGCATGCGCCGCGCGCCGGTCTTGAGCTCGACCGTGACCGCCATGCCGGAGGTCAGCGGCTCGACCACGCCGTCGATGTCGATCGTTTCGGCGTCGGGCTTCAGCAACACCGGGAACACCAGATTTTGCGTGCGCTCGCCGCCGGCAAAACCGGCCGCTTTCGAGACGCGTGTCGGATCGCCCTCGATCGCATCGGCGTCGGGCTCGGGAATGGCGTCCTTGGCGATGCGTTTGACACGGGCGCGAATCGAGCCGTAGCGGGTGAAGGGGAAGGATTCGATCTTGACCACCGCCTCCTGGCCGACGCTGACAAAACCGATGTCGCGATTGCGCACATAGGCCTGGATCTCGAGCCCGGAATCCTCCGGCACGATCCGCATGATCTCCTGGCCGCTGGCGACCACCTGGCCGACATTGGTGATGATCGACGATTGCACCCGGCCCGCGATCGGGGCTCTCAGCGTCAGGTGGTCGAGCTGGGCCTGAGCCTTGGCGAGACGCTGAGCGACGTCTTCGACGCGCCGCTCGGCGTCCTCCAGTTTCTGGGCGTTCTCCGAGATGAAGTCCTCGACCGCCTTGTCGGAATTGCGGGCGATGACCTCGAGCCCGGCGGTCAGCGAGGCCAGATCCTGCTCCTGCTTCGCCTCCTGGGTGATCTGATATTGCAGGGTCTCGGTGGCGTCGATGACCGCGGCCTTCGCGCCCGCCTTCATTTCGACGAGCCTGGTGCGCATGGCGACGCGCTCCTGCAGGGTGGCGACGAGGTTCTTCTGCGTCTCGATCGTCTTCCTCAGTTTGTCGGCTTCGGCGGTCTTCTGCGCGCGCTCGGCGTCGAATGCGGCGACATTCGCCGCCAATTGTCCGAGATCGGCGGCGAGAACACGGGTTTCGCGCTCGCGCAACGCCGGCGCGACTGCGTCCGGCCAGGCGATCGCCGGGACGGGATCGAAGCGATGCGACCGCGCGCTCGCAAGCGCGGTCTTGCGCCGCAGGATTTCCGCCTGCGCAGACGCGAGCTCGGCGCGCGCGCCTTCCCGGTCGGCCAGGGCGGCCGAGCGGTCGAACTCGACCAGCACCTCGCCCGCCCGCACAACCGAGCCATTGCCCGCGTGGATCGCCTCGACCCTGCCGGTTTCCAAGGGCTCGACAACCTTGACCTGTCCCGTCGGCTGAAACTTGCCTTGCGCGGCGGCGACGATGTCGACGCGGCCGAAATAGGCCCAGGTGAGGGCGCTGACGACGAACGCGCAGATGATCCATAAGAAGGCGACATGGACCGGGGACGGGGGCGTCTCGAGGATCTCGAGGGCAGGCGCGAGGAATTCCCGGTCGCCGGGATTCATTCCCGAAGTCCTGACCCAAATCTTGCCGGGAGTCCTGAGCAGCGCCAGCGCTCGCGCGACGGACGTCTCGGCCGCCAGAGGCGCCGGGTCGGCGGGCGGGACGGCGCGGATCGCATTCACGCGGCGATCTCCGCCGGCTGGCTCTGAAGGCCCCAGAGATAGGCGTAGAGGCCGCCCGGCCGGCGCACGAGCTCGGCATGCGAGCCCACCTCGACAATGCGGCCATCCGCCATGCCGACGATGCGGTCGCAGCCCCGCACCGCGGCCAGACGATGGGCGATGATGATGACCGTGCGGTCCTTGACGATGCGGCGCATGTTGCGCTGGACGATCCGCTCGCTCTCGTAGTCGAGCGACGAGGTCGCCTCGTCGAAGATGAGAATGCGCGGATTGGTCGCGAGCGCCCGGGCGATGGCGATGCGTTGCCTTTGCCCGCCGGACAGGTTGGCGCCGCGCTCCTCGATCAATGTGTCGTAGCCTTCGGTGAGCTTGTCGATGAATTCATCGGCGCCGGCGAGCCGCGCGATCTCGATGACGCGGGCGCGGGGCATCGCCGGATTGGCGAAGGCGATGTTCTCATGAACGGTGCGGTTGAACAGGAGGTTCTCCTGCAGCACCACGCCGATGTGCCTGCGCAGCCACGCCGGATCGACATGGCTCAAGTCCGCGCCGTCGAGCAGCACCTGCCCCTCGTTCGGCAGATAGAGGCGCTGGATGAGCTTGGTCAGGGTCGATTTGCCGGAGCCCGACGGCCCGACAACGCCGATCGTCTCGCCCGGCCGGATGGCGAGGGAAATGTCTTTCAAGACCTCGGGCGCGCCGGGACGATAGCGGAAGCCGACGTGGCGAAATTCGATCGCGCCGCGCGGCGTCGGCGGCAGCAGGCGCGCCGCCGGCGAGAATTCGGGCGACGTGTTGAGGATATCGCCCAGCCGGTCGATCGAGATCTGCACCTGCTGGAAGTCCTGCCAGATCTGCGACAGGCGCAGGATCGGCTGAACCGCCTGCGAAGCGATCATGTTGAAGGCGACAAGCGCGCCGACGGTCAGCTCGCCGTCGATCACCGCCTTGGCGCCGAACAGAAGCAGCGCCGCGGTCGTCAGCTTGCTGATGTACTGGATGGCGAGCTGGCCGCCGGAGCCCAGCATCGCCGCGGCGAAGCTCGTCTTGACATAGGCCGCGAGCTTCTCTTCCCACTGCGCGCGCATGATCGGCTCGACCGCCGCGCTTTTCACCGTGTTGACGCCGACGATCGTCTCGACCAGGAACTGCTGGCTGGCCGCGCCGCGATTGAATTTCTCGTTGACCAGATCGCGCAACGGCGGGCGCACGGAAAAGCCGATCACCACATAGAACGGAATGCCGGCGAGCACGATCAGGGTCAGCGACCACGAATAGGCGAACAGGACGCCGACGAACACGAAGGCGAACACGAGGTCGAGCGCCGAGAACAAAGCCTGTCCGGTGAGGAAGCTGCGGATCGTCTCCAGTTCCCGCACCCGGGCGACCGTTTGCCCGGTCGACCGGGTCTCGAAATAGGAAATCGGCAGGCGGAGAAGATGGGCGAACAGGCGTTGGCCGAGCTCGACGTCGATCCGGTTGGTGGTGTGGGACAGCGCATAGGTGCGCAGATATTGGAGCGCCACGTCGAACAGGCCGATGGCGACAAGCCCGCCGACGAGCACGAACAAGGTCTCGTAGCCGCGATGGGTCAGCACCTTGTCGACCACCACCTGGAAGAACAGCGGCGTCGTGAGAGCGAAAATCTGCACGAACAGCGAGGCCGCCAGGACATGGCCGAGCGGACGGCGATAACGCCAGATGGTGGGCAGGAACCAGCGCATGCCGAACTGGCGCGGATCGACGCCGGCGCCGCCGATCCGGCGAGCGACCAGGAGCGCCCCGCCGATGTCGCGCGCAAGGTCTTCGAGCGAGGCTTCCTGGGCGACGTGGCTGATCGGATCGACAAGCCGGTAAAGCCCCGACGGATTGCGGCCGCCGAACACCATGAACGCGCCGCTCGTCATGCGGACGATCGCAGGTGTGGGCAGCATCGCCAGCCGTTCGGCGGTGACCTTCGCGACCAGGCGGGCTTTCAGTCCGATGAGCCCGGCGGCGCGGATGAGATCGGCTTCATCGGCCGAGCGTGCGCTGAGCGCCAGCTCGCGCGCGATCTGCACCGGGTCCGCGCCGATCCGGTAATAGGCAGCGATCCCGCACAGAGCGCGCAGCCCCGGATCGAGCGGCGTCCCCTCGCTGAGAGGCGGCGGCGCGGTCTCTATCATCGACGCTCAAGCCTTTCCCGTGCGGTCCGTCGCGGAAGCGATCGTACTTAATGACGCTCGGTCATGAGCAAGCCGAACCGTAGGACAGCCTTAGCGAACCCTTGAGTTTTTGCCTCGATCCGACGCTGCTGCGACAACACACAGGCAAGGCGGGCGTCGCCAGACGCCGTCACGTTCACCATCATGCTGGCCGACATGGGGCGGTGGGCCGAGTTCAACGCCGTCTATCTCTGCGAGTTCGACCCCGACCGGCTGCCGGCGCGCTTAAACCTTCGGCGCGAGCGGGCTCGCGCTCGGGGCGAAGTCGAGATCGAATGCGTCGCCTCTGGCCAAGCGAGCGGCAGCGCGCCCGCGTCACGCCCCGTGGGTGACGAGCTTGACGTCGACGTTGCCGCGCGTCGCGTGGCTATAGGGGCAGATCTTCTCGTGCGCCTCCTCCGCCAGCGACTGAAGCTCCGCCTGGGGTAAGCTCGGATCGGTCACGTCGAGCACGACCGCGAGGCCGAAGCCGCCCTTCTCGCGCGGGCCGATGCTGACGGCGCATTTCACCGTCGCTTTCGATGCGTCCTTCTTGTGCTGCTTGGCGATGAAGTCGAGCGCGCCGCCGAAGCAGGCGGCGTAGCCGGCGGAGAACAGGTGCTCAGGCGTCCCCGTGTTCGGCTTGCCCGGGCCGCCCATCTCCTTCGGCACCGACAGATCGAGGTCGACGATTCCATCGTCGGAGCGGGTATGGCCGTTGCGGCCGCCGATCGCGGTTCCGTGAGCGGTGTAAAGCGGCTTGATCGCGTCGGTCATGTGATCTCCTTTTTATGAGGTTTCGGCAGGTGGCGCGAAGTGGATCACGCCTTCTTGCTTGAGGCAAATGCGCGGGCGGCGTCAGTCGCGGCTTGTCTCCCGCACGAGTCCCGCCATGACGCGCGCGTCCTCGTCGCCCGTCGCCTCGAGCCCGGCGACGACGCCTTCGCGGTCGGCGGCGTTGCGGTTCTGGCTCGTCTTCCATTTTCCCCGAATGTCGAGGATCTCGATCTCGACGCCGACAATCGCCCGGCGCTGCATGGCGATGAAATCGGCTGGCGCGTCGCCGACCGCCCACGGCCGCTCGCGCCGCCCTTCGAGCGTCCGCGTCAGCTCCTCGATCTGCTGCGCGAGCCAGGCCTCGTCCATCACCTTCGCCCGGCCCTTCGCCTGGACCATGGTGTAATTCCAGGTCGGCACGACCTTGCCGGTCTCCTGCTTGGTCGCATACCAGGAGGGCGTGATGTAATGGTCGTGGCCCTGGAACACGACGAGCACATCCGGCGAGGCTTCAAGATCGCGCCATTGCGGGTTGGCGCGGGCGAGATGGACTTTCAGCGTGCCAAGCTTCGAGGCGCCCACATCGAGCACCAACGGGACCGAATTGGCGGTGAGCCCCTCGGCGCCGTTGCTGATCAGCAGCCCGAACACGCGCTCCTTAATCAGCGCGTGCAGTTCGGCCAGGTTCTCGTTGCGATGGAGGGGGGGTTCGTACAAGGCGGCCTCGTCGGCGTCTTCATGTGGGCCAAGTCTTCCATGTGGGCCAAGTCGGAGCGAAAGGGAAGGGCGTGGGCGGATCGCGGGCTGACCGGTCCCGGGCCTGGCGCCCGAGCACAAGAAAAAGAAAAACCGACAATCTATTGCGGAAAATCGGAAAGCAGGCTAAGTTTGCTCCATGACCAGTTCCGAGCTTCCGGGAGCCGCAGAACGCCTCGTCGGCCCTCGTCCGGGCCCGCAGTCATGAGCCGGGAGGGGGCGGATAATTCTTTCGGCGAAATTCCCGCATAACCCATTGATAAGTCACGATTCGGACGAGAGAATCCAAGGAAATCCAAGCTTTTCCAACCCCTCATTCGAGGGCTTCCGAAGCGAAAGGGTTCCGGACCAAGACAATCCAAATCGGCCGCCTCCCGGCCCGTCGGGCGGGCGGGCTTTCCCCTCAGAGCCCAAGCTCGCTCAAACCGGGATGATCGTCCGGCCGGCGGCCGAGCGGCCAGTGATAGAGGCGGTCCTGCTCGCGGATCGGCAGATCGTTGATGCTCGCGAGGCGGACCCGCATCAGCCCCTCCGCGTCGAACTCCCAGTTCTCATTGCCATAAGCGCGGAACCAGTTTCCGGAATCGTCACGCCATTCGTAGGCGAAGCGAACGGCGATGCGGTTCTCGTGAAAGGCCCAGAGCTCCTTGATCAGCCGATAGTCGAGCTCGCGGTTCCACTTGCGGGTCAGAAACGCCTCGATCGCAGGGCGCCCCTGAAGGAACTCGGCCCGGTTTCGCCACCGGCTGTTTTCGGAATAGGCGAGCGCCACGCGCGCAGGATCGCGGGTGTTCCAGGCGTCCTCCGCCATGCGCGCCTTCTGCGCCGCGGTTTCCTGAGTGAAGGGCGGCAGAGGGGGCCGGCTCACGGCTCGCGCCCCCTATTCCGCCGCCTGCCGGTTCGCTCCGTAGCGTTTCTCGATATAATCGTTGACCAGCGCCTTGAAGTCCTCGGCGATGCGCGGCCCGCGAAGGGTGACGGTCTTGACCCCGTCGACGAACACCGGCGCAGCCGGGGCTTCGCCCGTTCCGGGCAGCGAGATGCCGATATTGGCGTGCTTGCTCTCGCCCGGCCCGTTGACGATGCAGCCCATCACCGCGACATTCAGCCGCTCGACGCCCGGATAGGTCGCGCGCCATTCCGGCATGGACTTCGCGAGATAGGTCTCGATGTCGCGCGCCAGCTCCTGGAACACGGTCGAGGTCGTGCGCCCGCAGCCGGGACAGGCGGCCACCTGCGGGGCGAAACTGCGGAACCCCATGGTCTGCAGCAGTTCCTGCGCGACCTTCACTTCCTGCGTCCGATCGCCGCCCGGCTCGGGGGTGAGCGAAATGCGGATCGTGTCGCCAAGCCCTTCCTGCAGCAAGATGCCAAGCGCCGCGGACGAGGCGACAATGCCCTTCGAGCCCATGCCGGCCTCGGTCAGGCCCAGATGCAGCGCGTAATCGGAGCGTTCGCCCAGCATGCGATAGACGGTGATGAGATCCTGAACCGACGAGACTTTCGCCGACAGGATGATGCGCTCGCGCTTGAGCCCGATCTCCTCCGCCCGCGCCGCCGACAAAAGCGCCGACCTCACCATCGCCTCGCGCGTGACGGCGCTCGCTTCGAGAGGCGTTCGCGCTCGCCGCGTTCTCGTCCATGAGCGTGGTCAGAAGATCCTGGTCGAGCGAACCCCAATTGGCGCCGATGCGCACCGGCTTGCCGTTGCGGATCGCGATCTCGATGATCTTGCCGAACTGCAGGTCGCGCTTGGCCTTGAAGCCGACATTGCCGGGATTGATGCGATATTTGTCGAGCGCCTCGGCGCAGGCCGGATGTTCGGCAAGCAGCTTGTGGCCGATGTAATGGAAGTCGCCGATCAGCGGCGCCGTGATGCCGCGCGCGCGCAGACGGTCGCGGATATGGGGCACGGCCGCGGCCGCCTCGTCGCGATCGACCGTCAGGCGCACCAGCTCCGAGCCTGCCCGCGCCAAAGCCGCGATCTGGCGGGTGGTCGCTTCGATGTCGGCGGTGTCGGTGTTGGTCATTGACTGGACGACGATCGGCGCGCCGCCGCCGACAACGACCGCCGCGTCGCCCTCGCCGACCCGAACCCCGACGGTCGCATGGCGGGAGAGTGGCCCTGAGCGCGTTTCCGACATCGCCAAGCCCATTGTCGTCAACCCTTTCCGGTCGTGCTCCGACCGAAGTCACCCAGGCTTCTAAGCGCCCGGCGTGAATTTGTCATCCATGGCGGTTGCATTGCAATGAATCCCTCGAAAGATTCACCGCAATGCAATATGACGCTCGCGCGCGGACGGTCTCGCCGCGCAGCCCACGAGGAGAACGCATAATGTCGCTCGCCAAACGTCACGCCCTTGTCACCGGTTCGACGAGCGGCATTGGTTTGGCGATCGCCCGCGCCCTCGCTGAGCAAGGCGCCGATATCGTCATCAACGGTTTCGGCGACAAGGCGGCGATCGAGGCCGAGCGCGCGCACATCGAGAAGGAGTTCGGCGTCAGGGCCTTCTACCACGGGGCCGACATGGCCAAGGGGCCGGAGATCGCGGCCATGGTCGCCGACGCGAAAGCCAAGATGGGTTCGCTCGACATCCTGGTCAACAACGCCGGCATTCAGCATGTCTCGCCGATCGAGGACTTTCCGCCCGAGAAATGGGACTTGATCATCGCCATCAACCTCACGGCGGCGTTCCACGCGATCCGCGCCGCGGTTCCGGGGATGAAGGCGCAAAAATGGGGCCGCATCATCTCGACCGCCTCGGCCCATTCGCTGGTCGCCTCGCCGTTCAAGGGCGCCTATGTGGCGGCCAAGCACGGCCTTGCCGGGCTGACCAAGACGGTGGCGCTCGAGCTGGCGACGTCCGGCGTCACGGCCAATTGCATTTCGCCCGGCTATGTCTCGACGCCGCTGGTCGAACGCCAGATCCCCGACACGATGAAGGCCCGCGCCATGACGCGCGAGCAGGTGATCAACGACGTGATCCTCGCCGCCCAGCCGACCAAGCAATTCGTCACCGTCGACCAGGTCGCCGCGCTCGCGGTTTTCCTCTGCTCGGACGCAGCGTCCCAGATCACGGGCGCGAACCTGTCGATCGACGGGGGATGGACGGCCGGGTGAGCGACGCCGCGCGCGAGGCTGCGAGGCAAGCCGCACCCGCGAGATCTGCGTTCTAGGCTGACCGGCGCAGGTCTGCAGTTCTGGACGCGCGCGCGAAGTTTCAACGACTTAAGTGCCTTTTTCTGTCCCAGTGGCGCGACTGAACCGGCGGGTGGTCTGCACGCATTGCATGGGTAATATTACAAATATAGTATGTGCGTCAGCCTACCGGTGCTTGAAGCCCGCCGCGCGCTTCTCGGCGAAGGCGCGCATGCCCTCCTTCTGGTCCTCGGTGGCGAACAGCGAGTGGAAAATGCGGCGCTCGAACCGGATCCCTTCGGCGAGCGTCGTCTCCTGGGCGCGGTTGACGGCCTCCTTGGCGGCGTAGACCGCCGGCCGCGACAAAGCGGCGATCGCGCGGCGACCTTGAGCGCCTCCTCGATCAACGACGCGGCGGGCACCACGCGGGAGACGAGGCCCGAGCGCTCGGCCTCGGCCGCGTCCATCATCCGGCCGGTCAGGATCATCTCCATCGCCTTCGACTTTGCCGACCGCGCGGGTCAGGCGCTGCGTGCCGCCGGCGCCCGGAATGACGCCGAGCTTGATCTCCGGCTGGCCGAATTTGGCGGTGTCGGCGGCGAGAATGAAATCGCACATCATCGCGACCTCGCATCCCCCGCCGAGCGCGAAACCGGCGACAGCGGCGATGATGGGCTTGCGCGCCTTGGCCACATTCTCCCAACGGGAGATGAAGTCGCCGATGAAAGCCTCGGCGAAGGTCTTGTCCTGCATTTCCTTGATGTCGGCGCCGGCGGCGAACGCCTTCTCGGAGCCGGTCAGCACGATCGCGCCGATTGCGGGGTCGGACTCGAAGGCCTCGAGCGCGGCGTTGAGGTCCTCCATCAAGGCCGCCGAAAGCGCGTTCAGGGCCTGCGGCCGGTTGAGCCTGATGAGGCCGACGCCCCCATGCGTTTCGACAATGACGTTGGCGTTGGTCATTGGGGCGTGTCTCCTTGGCAGAACTTCGCGCGACGCCTAGCCAATAGACGACCGCGTCAAAAAGGGCCACGGATGATGAGATCAACGGGGAACCAAGGGGGGACGCGATGCAATTTCATCTCAACGGCTTCAGGCCCGGCGATCCCGAGATCCATGAGGCGGCGTCAGGCGTTGACGCCTCCGACGCGTTGCCTAAAGCCCTCGACGTCCTGATCGTCGGCTGCGGGCCCGCGGGTCTGACGCTGGCGGCGCAGCTCGCGGCGTTCCCCGAGATCACGACCGGAATCGTGGACGCAGAAACCGGGGCGCCTCCTGCTCGGCCAGGCGGACGGCGTCGCCTGCCGCACGATGGAGATGTTCGAGGCGTTCGGCTTCGCCGAGCGGGTTCGCAGGGAAGCCTATTGGGTCAACGAGACGACGTTCTGGAAGCCGGACGACAAGGATCGCGGCAAGATCGTGCGCAGCAGCCGGATTTAGGACGTCGAGGACGGCCTCTCGGAATTCCCGCATGTGATCCTGAACCAGGCTCGGGTGCATGACTTCTATCTCGACGTCATGCGCAACGCCCCGGCCGGGCTTCTGCCGCACTATTCGCGGCGGCTCGTCGATCTCGAAGTCTCAGCCCCGTCCGCCGACGGCGTTTCGGACTATCCGGTTACCGCGCGGCTCGAACGGCTCGATGCCGGCCGCGAAGGACGGACAGAGACGGTCAGGGCCCGATACGTGGTCGGGTGCGACGGCGCGCGCAGCGTTGTGCGAACGTCCCTTGGACGCGCGCTGCATGGGGATTCGGCCAATCAAGCCTGGGGCGTCATGGATGTGCTGGCGATCACCGACTTCCCCGACGTCCGCTTCAAGTCGGCGATCCAGTCGGCGAGCGAAGGCAATGCTCTCATCATTCCCCGTGAAGGCGGATATCTGTTCCGCATCTATATCGAGCTCGACAAGCTCAGCGGTGACGAGAGGGTCTCGAACCTCAAGATCGCGAGCGATCATCTGATCGCTGCGGCGCAGCGCATTCTCCGTCCCTATACGCTGGACGTGAAGGAGATCGCGTGGTGGTCGGTGTACGAGATCGGCCAGCGGCTCTGCGACAAGTTCGACGACCTGGCGGAGGACGCGCCGCAAGAACGCTTGCCCCGGGTGTTCATCGCCGGCGACGCCTGCCACACCCACAGCCCGAAGGCCGGGCAAGGCATGAACGTCTCCATGCAGGACGCCTTCAATCTGGGATGGAAACTGGCGTCCGTCCTTCTAGGGCGCTGCCCGCCGCAAATTCTGCGCACCTACTCGAGCGAGCGCCAGGCCGTCGCGCAGGAGCTGATCGACTTCGATCGCAAGTGGTCGAGAATGTTCAGCGCTCCACCGAAAGACGCCTCCAAGTCCGACGGCGAAGGGGTCGACCCCGCGGAGTTCCAGAAATATTTCATGCAGCAGGCGCGCTTCACAGCTGGAACGGCCACCTGCTATCGCCCCTCGATCCTGACCGGGAAGTCGACCTGGCAGCGCCTCGCCGAAGGGTTCACGATCGGCATGCGCTTTCATTCCGCACCGGTCATCCGCCTCGCTGACGCCAAGCCCATTCAACTGGGGCACGTCGTCAAGGCGGACGGTCGCTTCCGGCTCTTCGCTTTCGCCGACCCGGAGGACCCCGCGAGCCCCTCCTCGCAGCTCGGGGCCTTGTGCGATTTTCTCGCCCGTTCATCACACTCGCCGGTGCGAAAACACACGCTGGCCGGCGCCGACATCGACTCTGTCATCGACGTCCGGGCGATCTTCCAAAAGGCTCACCGCGATCTTAAGCTCGAGTCCCTGCCCGCGTTCCTGCTGCCGAAGAAGGGTCGCTACGGGCTTATGGACTATGAGAAGATGTTCTGCCCGGACCTGAAGAGCGGCGCCGACATTTTCGATCTGCGGGGCGTCGCTCGGAGACATGGCTGCGTCGTGGTCGTGCGGCCGGACCAGTATGTCGCGCATGTCCTGCCGCTCGACGGATACGTCGAGCTCGAGAGCTTTTTTGACGGATTCATGTCGCCTGCGGCTGGCTCGTTATCCACTTCTCAGAATAACAGCGAATTTCACACCATAAAGTTCGCGCGCGTTGATCTGATGCATCAGTCGAAACGCTTCATGTCGTCGCCTGCGAATTTGAGCGCAATCGCGCTCGCGTTGTTGACTCGATATCGACGCCGCCGAACGTTTGCAGTCTTGTCGAGAGCGGCGCGGACCGACTTCGTCGCGAACGTCGACTCAGCAGCGCCTGCCGCCGCCGCTTCGATCTCCTTCGCGCGAGAAGATCGTGCCGAAGTTTATTGCTCCGCCGTCTCGCGATCGCGATGTTGCGCCCTCGCGGCAGCTAAGACCGATCGCGAGCCCAATGCCGCGCGAGCGCCGGTGATGAATAACGTTTTGCCGGTGAGAGTTGAGGTCATCGTCCGCAGATATGCAGAGGATGTCCCAGCGCCGCGAGCGCCGAGTCGTGGAAGGCTTCGCTCAGCGTCGGGTGGGCGTGAATGGTGAGCGCAATGTCTTCTAGACGCGCCCCATTTCAAGCGCCAGCGAAAAGGCGGCCGAGAGTTCCGAGACGCCTTGGCCGACGGTGTGAATTCCGAGCACGACATGATTGTCGGCGCGCGCGACAATGCGGACGAAGCGGTGATCGTCCGGCTAGCGAAACCTGCGCCGCCTGAAAAGGCCACTCCTCAGCTGAGACCCGCCCCTATCTCACTTGCCGTCTATGTCCGGGACTTCAGACGCCGCGTTTCCGCCGGCGAGGTGAATTGTAACCTCGTCAATCCGCCCGGAATATTTGAACGGCATTCGATCCGCGTAATCCTCGAGAATGGGCGTGCCGCGGTCCTCGCCGACGTCGAGCGTTTCATCGACCGAATAGATGAACGGCACGGTATGGCTGATGGTGGTGCGAGCGACTTCGGCGCCGTCCACTTTCAGCACGTAAGCGCCGCCCTTGCCGAATTCGCCCTTCTTTCCGTCATAGACGAAGTCGACGCTCACCTCATGATCGCCGGGCGCGAGCTTGTCCTTACCGCTGATCCGAATCCCGTCGTTGGGCTGCTGCGTATTCTTGTAGGCCCAGACCGGCTTGCCATCGAGGATCAGAAGACCCCAGCCGGCGAAGCGTCCGCCCTGCGTGACGATCACGCCCTCCGCGCCCTGGTCGGGGACGTTGAGCTTGGCGGTGATGGTGTAGGACGTGTTCTTCACCGTCGGCGCGGTTCCCTCAGGAATGCGAACCGTCCCCTGGCGATAGACAAAATGCGAGCGCCCGCGCGTCAGGCTCGGCCTCTGGAAGACCGCCTGGACGGTCGCTTGCGGACTGAAGTTCAGCGGCAGGGCGTTGTTGCGGCCAGCCTCCGCCCACCAGAGCTCCTCCATCTGCTTGAGCTTTTCCGGCATGGTCTTGGCGAGGTCCGCTCCCTGAGAGAAATCCTTGGTGAGGTCGTAAAGCTCCCAGTTGAAACTCTCGGGCGTGATCCCCTTCGGCTCCGGCTCCCAGGCGAACACCAGCGGCGTGGTCGAGGCCATCCAGCCGTCGTGATAGATGCCGCGATTGCCGAACATCTCGAACAATTGCGTCGTGCGGCGAGTCGGCGCCTTGCCGTCGTCCCAGGTGTAGGCCATCGAGATCCCGTCGAATGGCAATTGTTTCGCGCCGTCGATCATGTCGGGCGCCTGCACGCCGGCCGCCTCGAGAATTGTCGGCATGATGTCGGTCACGTAGTGAAACTGCTCGCGTAAGGCGCCGACGTCCCTGATGCGTTTGGGCCAGCTCATGACCATGCCATTGCGGACGCCGCCGAAATGGCTGGCGTAGCGTTTGGTCCACTGGAACGGCGTGTCGAACGCCCATGACCACGGCACCGGCATATGGTTGTAGTGGAGCGGGCCGCCGAGTTCGTCCTTGATCGAGTAAAGGTAGTCAAAGCTCTCCTTCGCGCCGTTGCCGATCACGGCGACTTCGTTGGCCGTGCCTTGCAGCGTGCCTTCGGCGCTGCCGCCATTGTCGCCCTCGATGAAGATGATGAGGGTGTTGTCGATCAAGCCCTCCTGTTTGACGGCTTCGATCACGCGACCGATGTTGTAGTCGTCATAAGCGAGAAACGCGGCGTAGATCTCCGCCATGCGCGCATAGAGTTCCTTCTGCCTCGCATCGAGCGAGTCCCAGGCGGGCATGTTGGCCGGACGCGGCGTCAGGATCGCATCTTGCGGGATCACGCCGAGTTTCTTCTGGCGCTGAGAACGTTTCCTCGCGCAGCTTGTCCCAGCCCTGGTCGAACTGTCCTTTGAACTTCGCGATCCATTCCTTCGGCACGTGATGGGGCGCGTGCGTCGCGCCCGGGGCGTAATAGGCGAAGAACGGTTTGTTCGGCGCCAGCGCATGCTGCGCTTGAATCCAGTGGATCGCCTGATCCGCGAGATCGGAATCGAGATGATAGTTCGCCTTGGCTTCTCCGGTCAGCTTCTCCTTGGGTTCGATCGGGCTCGTGTTCTCGAACAAAGTCGGATCCCACTGGTTCACGTCGCCGCCGATGAACCCGTAGAAATAGTCGAAGCCAAGTCCGGTCGGCCACAAGTCGAACGGTCCGACGGCGCTGCTTTGCCAGGCGGGCACATTGTGATTCTTGCCGAACCAGGCGGTGCTGTAGCCGTTGCCGCGCAGGATTTCGGCGACGGTTCCGGCGCTTTTCGGCATCAGCGAGTTGTAGCCCGGATAGCCGAGGCTGCGCTCCATGATGATGCCGGTATGCACGTTATGCTGATCGCGCCCCGTAATCAGGGCCGCGCGCGTCGGGGAACACAAGGCGGTCGTATTGAACGCGTTGTACTTGAGGCCGTTCGCCGCAAGCGCTTCGAGGGTCGGCGTCGGGACCGGGCCGCCAAATGCGCTGGAAGCGCCAAATCCGACATCGTCGGTGAGGATAAGCAGCACGTTGGGCGCGCCCTCGGGCGCGGAAACCGGTTGGGGAAAGTCGGGCTTCGAATCCTCGGTCGTTCGTCCGATGATTCCGTTGAATGGCGGGTCCGGGTAGGGAAGAACGGACACGTTGGGCGGACCGGCCGCACTTTTGCCGAGCTGCGCCTGGGCGGAGATCGGCTGCGATCCGAGCCACGATCCGCCAATGACGCTCCCAAGGGCCGCCTTGGCCGTTGAAGTAAAGAGCTTGCGCCGATTCATCGTCATCGTCCTCACTCACGCGGTCGCGTGTCTGCCGGCCTCGCATTACACGGGAAAACAACGCCGATCGTCTGGCCCGTGGCTCACATGTGCAGCGGATGTCCCAGCGCCGCGAGCGCCGATTCGTGGAAGGCTTCGCTCAGCGTCGGGTGGGCGTGGATGGTGAGCGCGATGTCTTCGAGGCGCGCGCCCATTTCCAGCGCCAGCGAGAAGGCGGCAGAGAGTTCGGAGACGCCTTGCGCCGACGGCCTGGATTCCGAGAACGACATGATTGTCGGCGCGCGCGACAACGCGGACGAAGCCGTCGTCGTCCTGCAGCGTCATGGCGCGGCCGTTGGCGCGGAAGGGAAAATGGCCGAGCCGAATTTCGCCATGCGCGGCCTTGGCGGCGTCGGGCGAGAGCCCCACCGCGACGATCTCGGGATCGGTGAAGCAAATCGCCGGAATGGCGACAGGATCGAAGGCGCGCTTCTCGCCGGCGATGATCTCGGCGACCATCGCGCCTTGCGCCATCGCGCGGTGGGCGAGCATCGGCTCGCCGGTCACGTCGCCGATCGCCCAGACGTTGCGCATCGAGGTCGCGCATTGGGCGTCGATGCGCACGAACGGGCCGCTCATCGTCAGATCCAGCGTCTCGAGACCCGAAGCCGCCGATGCGCGCGCGCCGGCCGACCGCGACCAGCGCCTTGTCTGCGGCGATGTCGCGCTCCTTGCCGTCCGCCGCCGCGACCGTGAGCGCGCCTTTGGCGTGCGCAATCGCCCGCGCGCCGACCAGCGTTTCGACGCCAAGATCGGCGAGGCGGCGCGTGAGAGGCTGGGTCAGTTCGGCGTCGTAAAGCGGCAGGATTTTCGGCAGCGCTTCGACGATCGTCACCCTGGCGCCGAGCTTGGCGAAGGCCATGCCGAGCTCCATCCCGATATAGCCCGCGCCGACCACGGCCAGCGACTCAGGAACCTCCGTCAAAGCCAGCGCATCAGTCGATGAGAGAATGTCGCCGCCGAACTTGAGCGCCGGCAATTCGACCGGCTCCGAGCCGGTCGCGAGACGAGGTGCTCGGCTGCAATCCGCGTCTCGCCGGTGTCGGCCCGAACGGTCGCCGTCTTGCCATCGACGATCGTCGCCGTCCCAAGGAGCGTGCGCACCTTGGCCTTTTTCAACAGCGCGCCGACGCCATTGGTGAGCCGCGTGACGATCGAATCCTTCCAGGCGATCGTGCGGGCGAAATCGAGCTTCGGCGGCTCGATCGACAGCCCGATTGCGTTCAGTGCGCGGGGCTCGCGAAGGCCATGCGCCGCGCCCGCGGCATGGATCAGCGCCTTCGATGGAATGCAGCCGACATTGAGGCACGTTCCGCCGAGCCGGTCGGCTTCGACGAGGATCGTGTCGAGGCCGAGCTGGCCTGACCGAATCGCGGCGACATAGCCGCCGGGGCCGCCGCCGATCACGAGAACCTTGCAGCGAAGCTCGTTCATTTCGTCCTCTGCTCGTGCGTCATCGCGAGCCCAGGGTCAGGCCCGGCGGGAAGCGAACCTCGGCCGCAGCGCCCTACGGCCCCTGGATTGCTTCGTCGCTGCGCTCCTCGCAACGACGGCCGGCTCTTCATGCGTCCTCGATGAACAGCATGGCCGGGGCCTCGATCAGCGCCCGCAGGCGCTGGATGAACGTCGCGGCGTCATGGCCGTCGACCACCCGATGATCGAACGACGACGACAGGTTCATCATTTTGCGCGGAACGAAGGCGCCGTCGCGCCAGACGGGCCTCACGACAATCTTGTTGACGCCGACGATCGCCACTTCCGGCCGGTTGATGATCGGCGTCGAGACAATACCGCCGAGCGCGCCGAGCGAGGTCAGCGTGATGGTCGAGCCAGAGAGCTCATCGCGCGCCGCGACCCCCTGGCGCGCGGCCTCGCTCACCCGGCGCATTTCGCCCGCGCATGCGTGCAAACCCAGCGTCTCGGCATGACGGACAACCGGAACCATGAGGCCATTCGGCGTTTGCGTCGCCACGCCCACATGCACGGCGCCGAAGCGCGTGATGACGTTGCTTTCGTCGTCGTAATGCGCGTTGATCTGCGGAAACTCGGCGACCGCCTTGACGATCCCAAGGATGAGAAAGGGCAGCAGGGTGAGTTTCGGCCGCTCTTCAGTGGCGCGGGCGTTGAGGGAAGCGCGCAGCTCCTCGAGCGCCGTGACGTCGACCTCCTCGACATAGGAGAAATGCGCGATGCGGCGCGCCGACTCGGCCATGTTCTCGGCGATGCGCCGGCGCATGCCGACGACCTTGATCGTCTCGACGGCTTGATTGGGCGCGCGGCCTGATCGTTTCGACGGCTCCGGCGGGCGCGCGATATAGGCGTCGAGGTCCGGGTGGGTGATCCGTCCCGCAGGGCCCGACCCGTGCACGAATCTGAGATCGACGCCGGCCTCGCGCGCTTTTGAGCGCAATGCGGGCGAGGCGAGCGGCCTCTCGCCAAGAGGACGCGGGACGCCCCTATGCGAGTCAAGTGGGTGCGGAACGCCCGTCTGTGGCTCAAGCGGGCGAGGAGGCGCCTCGGCGCGCGGCACGGCTGCCGGCGCTGGCTCGGCGGCCTCGGGTTTGACGCTCGCCGAGGCCGCTGGCGCTTGCTGCTGCGGCCGCGATTTCGGCGCCGCGGGGAGAAGCGAATCCGGCATGCCGGGCGCGTCGATGCGAATGAGTTCGGCGCCGACAGCCAGCACGTCCCCGACCGCCCCGCCGAGCACGAGCACGCTGCCGGCGACCGGAGTGGGGATTTCGACCGTCGCCTTGTCGGTCATCACGGCGGCGACGACCTGATCCTCGCGCACGAGATCGCCGACCTTGACCGCCCATTCGACGATCTCGGCTTCCGCCACGCCCTCGCCGACGTCGGGCATCTTGATCGAGCGTATGCCCATCACGAGGCCTCCATGGCCTTGACGAGCGCACGCCCCACGCGCGTTGGCCCGGGGAAATAGTCCCACTCCTCCGCATGCGGATAGGGCGTGTCCCAGCCGGCGATGCGCTGGACCGGCGCTTCCAGCGCATAGAAGCAGCGCTCCGTCACCTGCGCGGCGAGCTCGGCGCCGAAGCCCGAGGTCAGCGTCGCCTCGTGCACGATGACGCAGCGGCCGGTCTTGTTCACCGAAGCCTCGATGGCGTCGATGTCAAGCGGCAGCAGCGTGCGCAGATCGATGATCTCGGCATCGACGCCAGTCTCCTCGGCCGCCGCTTCCGAGACATGGACCATCGTGCCATAGCAGAGGACCGTGACCCCCCTCCCCTCGCGCCTGACCGCGGCCTTGCCGAGCGGCACGACGTAGCGCCCTTCCGGAGCCTCGCTCAATGGGTGCTTCGCCCAAGCGACGACGGGCTGGTCGGGGTGGCCGGCGAACGGGCCGTTGTAGAGCCGCTTCGGCTCGAGAAAGATGACCGGATCGTCGTCCTCGATCGCGGCGATCAGGAGACCCTTGGCGTCGTAAGGGTTGGAAGGAATGACGGTCTTGAGGCCGGACACGTGGGTGAACAAGGCCTCGGGACTCTGGCTGTGCGTCTGCCCGCCATAGATGCCGCCGCCGCACGGCATGCGGATCACGATCGGCGCCGAAAATTCGCCGCCCGACCGGTAGCGCAGCCGCGCCGCTTCCGACACGATCTGGTCGTAGCCGGGATAGACATAATCGGCGAACTGGATCTCCGCGACCGCCCTCAGCCCATAGGCGCCCATGCCGATCGCCACGCCAACGATGCCGGATTCGTTGATCGGCGCGTCGAAACAGCGCGACTTGCCGTATTTGCGCTGCAGCCCGTCGGTGCAGCGGAACACGCCGCCGAAATAGCCGACGTCCTCGCCGAACACGACGACGCTCTTGTCCTCGGCCATCTTGCAATCCATCGCGTCGCGGATCGCCTCGACCATCGACATGCGCGGCATGGCGCTAAACTCCGAGCTGCTGGCGCTGCTCGCGCAGATGGCGCGGCATCTCCTTATAGACCTGCTCGAACATCGTCGCCGCGCTCGGCTTCGGCCC
Organism: uncultured Alphaproteobacteria bacterium; assembly: GCA_963802615.1. Lineage (GTDB taxonomy): Bacteria > Pseudomonadota > Alphaproteobacteria > Rhizobiales > Beijerinckiaceae > Roseiarcus. Next base: position 4,418 of record CAWDKC010000051.1, on the reverse strand, counting down.
GTCATGCAGGGTGCCGTGGCTTTCGGCTTGCCTGGCGGCGTCGAGGATCTCAGCGTCGACCTCCGCCTGCATCTGCCGGTGACGCTCCTCGCTCCAGGCGCCGATACGGATCAGGTGGACTTTCAGCCGCTCGACCGGATCGCCGAGCGGCCAGGCCGACCACTCGTCCTTGGGGCGATATTTCGACGGATCGTCCGAGGTCGAATGCGCGCCAGCGCGGTAAGTCACCCATTCGATCAGCGTCGGGCCCAGATTGGCGCGCGCCCGCTCGACCGCCCACAATGAGGCGGAATGGACCGCAAGATAGTCGTTGCCGTCGACGCGCAAGGAGGGAATTCCGAAGCCGTGAGCGCGAGCGGCGAATCTGGCGCTCTCGCCCCCCGCAATGCCTTGATAGGAAGAGATCGCCCACTGGTTGTTGACGACATTGAGAATGACCGGCGGCCGATAGACCGAGGCGAACACCAGCGCCGCATGGAAATCGCTTTCCGCCGTCGAGCCTTCGCCGATCCAGCCTGAAGCGATGCGCGTATCGCCCGAAATGGCCGACGCCATCGCCCAACCGACGGCTTGCGGATATTGCGTGCCAAGATTGCCCGAGACGGTGAAGAACCCGGCCTTCCTGAACGAATAGAGCCCAGGAAGCTGGCGGCCTTTGAGGTGGTCTCTCTCGTTGGAGAAGATCTCGCACATCATGTCGACGATCGGCCAGCCCTGGGCGATGAGCAGGCCCTGTTGGCGGTAGGTTGGAAAACACATGTCGCCGTCCGCGAGCGCCTTGCGATGCGCGGTCGCAATCGCCTCCTCGCCGAGGCAGGTGATGTAGAAGGACGTCTTGCCCTGGCGCTGCGACAAGAGCATGCGCGTGTCGAAGGCGCGGGTCAGCATCATGTCGCGCAGGCCCTTGCGCAGATCGTCAGCGTCAAGCGCTCCCGCCCAGTCGCCCAAAGCCTCGCCCTGATCGGTGAGCGCGCGGATCATCGTATAGGCGAAATTGCGAATGTCAGACGGGCTCACGTCGATCGGCGGACGGGGAACCTCGCCCGCTTCCGCGATGCCGACATGGCTGAAGTCTGGCATGGCGCCGGGGCGTACGGTCGGCTCGGGCACATGCAGCGAAAGGCGCGCGGCGCTGGTCATCAGGAATCCTCCGGCGGCGCTGCGATGGCGCGCGCCTTACGCCGAGTTGGGGGCGAGTTTAGCGCCGGGGGGACACGATTGTCATGCGGCGGCCAAGGGCGCTCTGCGCAATTGACAGCCGCCCGCCCGCCCTCTTAAGAAGCGGCCCGTGCCCAGGTGGCGGAATTGGTAGACGCACTGGTTTCAGGTACCAGCGGTGCAAGCCGTGAAGGTTCGAGTCCTTTCCTGGGCACCAAAGGCTTGATTTCCCGCTGATCCCCGCGATACAAGGCTTCTCAGGGCGCTCACAGGTCCATGTGAGAGGTCCAGGGAACCATGGTCTTGCAGATGCCGCGCCCCTTCAAGAAGCCCGAGACGGGCGTCTACTACTATCGTCGCATCGTCCCTGATGACCTCAAGGCAACCCTCGGGAAAGCTGAGGTCCGCCGCTCGCTCAAGACCAAGGACCCCAAGACGGCAGCCCGAAGGTTCACTGAGGTTGCTCGTGAGGTTGAGAAGGAGTGGACTGACGCCCGCCGCGGCCTTTCCAGCTTTCAGCACCCTCACCCTCAAGACCTCCTCGAAGACGCTCTGGCGATGGAGGGCATCTTGGACGAGCGCGATGCGCCTAGTGGCTCGCTTCAACGATTTCGAAAGGAATTAGCGATTCCTTAATCCATCGCGATTCGAGCGATGGAGGAGATTATGGCGGCGAAGACGCCTTCGGTGAAGCGATATGTGGTGCGGCTGAGCGCGGAAGAACGTCGGCAGCTTGAGGCTATGATCCGCAAGGGTAAGAGCGCTGCGCAGCGGCTTCTGAAGGCGCGCATCCTGTTGAAGGCCGACGTCTCGGACGACGGCGAAGGCTGGAGCGACAGCCGGATCATCGAGGCCCTGGAGACCAGCGTTTCGATGGTCTATCGGGTGCGCAAGCAATTGGTGGAAGAAGGGCTCGAGGCCGTCTTGAGCCGCAAGGCCCCGGCTGCGCCCGCCGTGCCGCGGATTTTCGACGGCGAGAAGGAGGCCCGGCTGATCGCTCTGGCCTGCTCCAAGCCGCCCGAGGGCTATGCGCGCTGGAGCCTTCGCCTGCTGGAGAGCAAGGTGGTGGAGTTCGGCATCGTCGAGGCCGCCAGCGACTCGACGATCCAGCGCGTGCTCAAAAAAACGCTCTCCAGCCGCACCGCCGCAAATACTGGGTCATTCCGCCCAAGGCCAGCGGCGCGTTCGTAGCGGCGATGGAGGACGTGCTGTCGGTTTACACGCGCCCGCGCGACCCGGATCGCCCGGTGGTTTGTCTGGACGAGACTTCTCAAGCAACTCGTCGCCGAAACGCGCGCGCCGGTCGCGATGCGGCCGGGGCTTCCGGCCCGCGTCGATTACGAATACGCCCGCAACGGGGTGGCCAACCTGTTCATGATGTTCGCGCCGCTCGAAGGCTGGCGCCACGTCAAGGTCACCGACCGCCGCACCGCCGTCGATTACGCCCACGTTCTGAAAGACTTGGCTGACGTGCACTTCGCCCAAGCCGAAACAATCGTCCTCATCCAGGATAATCTCAACACCCACGCCGCCGCATCGCTCTACGAAGCCTTTCCCGCCGCCGAGGCCAGGCCGCCTGGTTGAACGCTTCGAATGGCACTACACGCCGAAACACGGCTCCTGGCTCGACTTGGCCGAATCCGAACTCGGCGTCCTCGCCTCGCAATGCCTCGACCGGCGCATCCCCAACAAACAGGCCATCATCGACGAGGTCGCCGCCTGGGTCTGCGAGCGGAACAAAACTCACGCCGTCGCCGAGTGGCAATTCACAACGAAGGATGCCAGGATCAAGCTGAAAAGCTTGTACCCTTCGCTATGATCGAAATCGCCCCACTAGGCCCATCTTATTCACGACGGGTCGTTTTTGAGGCTGGCGAGCGTGGCGTAAAGGTTTGATTTGGCGTAGGATTTGGTTGCTTACGCCGATCCGTATCGGCTCGCGCCCCGACACCCGCTCGCCATGACCAACTCTAATCTGCTGCCGTTCTCATTTCCAGCCGTTGGCCGAAAGGCGGTCACTGCGGCTTTCGATGGCGGGCGACTGACCTCAGATGGCGGCGTGATGCTGCTTTCGATGGCCGAGCGTCGGTTGGGGATCGCGCAGAGATTGGCGCATTGGTTTCCCGATCGCCGCGACCCGCTGCGCATTACGCACACGCTGGCGGACATGGTTCGCGCCCGCATCCTGGCGATCGCCTGCGGCTACGAAGACGCCGACGATCTTGACGCCTTGCGCGTTGATCCCGCCTTCAAGCTCGCTTGCGGGCGGCTGCCCGACACGGGCGCCAACCTGTGTTCGCAGCCGACGCTGTCGCGGCTGGAGAACGCGCCTTCGCTGAAGGACGCGATCCGGCTGACATGGGCGCTCGTCGATCAATGGATGGCCTCCTACGATCGGGAGCCCGCCTCCGTCATTCTCGATATCGACGACACCTGCGATGTCGTGCACGGGCATCAGCAGCTCTCGCTCTTCAACGCCCATTACGACGAGCGCTGCTTCCTGCCGATCCATGTCTACGACACCGAGCGCTCGCGTCCCGTCGCGGTCGTGCTGCGCCCCGGCAAGACCCCGTCGGGCGTCGAAGTGCGCGCTCATCTGCGCCGGCTCGTGCGCCATATCCGTCAACGCTGGACGAGGACGCGCATCACATTCCGAGGCGACGGCCACTACGCCCGGCCCGAGGCGATGGAATGGTGCGAGGCCAACCCCATCGATTACGTCTTCGGGCTGCCCGGTTCGACGCCGCTGGCGAAGACAATCGACGAGGCGGCGGACGCGGTGCGCACCGAGCGCGCTTTGTCGAACAAGCCCGTCGTGCGCGGCTACGCCGAAACGCGCCACAAGGCCAAATCCTGGAGCCGCGAGCGGCGCGCCGTCGCCCGCATCGAAGCCACTCCGCTCGTGCTCGACACCCGTTTCGTCGTCACCAACGTCGAATACGGCGCGGCGGAATGGATTTACGCCGCCCTCTATTGCGCGCGCGGGCAGGCCGAGACCCTCATCAAGCTGCACAAGACGCAGCTCGCTTCCGATCGAACGTCCTGCCGTTCCGCCGATCGCGCAATCAGGTCCGCCTCGCGCTGCACACAGCGGCCTACTGGCTCATGCTCACCGTTCGCGACGCCATCCCGAAACCGCGCGATCTCGCCAACGCCGAGTTCTCGACCTTGCGGCTGCGGCTGATCAAGATCGCAGCCCGCGTCATCGAAACCGCAAGCCGCGTCCGTCTCGCTTTCGCCGCCGGCTGCCCCGAGGCCGA
>CAWDKC010000050.1:0-24622 GCA_963802615.1 uncultured Alphaproteobacteria bacterium | reverse complement strand
TCGGGTCCGAGGGTTATTTCAAGGCCGCCGGTTCGATTTCGAACAGCGCCTACCTTGAAACGACACCCAATCCGGCGCCTGCCCGCCTCCCCCGGCGAGTTGCAAGGTCGCCATTTTTCCGCCGAAATCGCCTGGACGCCAAAGTTCAACGGCCTCGCGGGGAGCTACCAGCTTGGCGGGTGGTGGAGCAGCGACGCCGCTCCGAATGTCGCGACGAGCATCAATGGAGAGCCGATCCTGGTGTCAGGCCTGCCCGGGGTCCCCGGTCACGGACGCTATGGATTTTCCACCGTGTTGCAGCAGCAACTCGCCGCGCTCCCGACAATCCGGACCCAGAAGAACAACGGCCTGAACGTCTTTCTCCTCGCTTCTTACGCGGATCGCCGCACATCCACCACGGACTACCAGATCTTCGGGGGACTCGTGCACACGGCCTCGGGCCCTGGAGGCCCAAGGATGGATACGGGATTGCGGTCGGTACGACGCACGTCAATCCGAACATCGCCAACGGGCAGACCTTGGCCAACGCCTTGGGCGTCGGTCCAGGCTTCGTGCAGCACAACGAATACGTAACGGAAGCCTGGTATGGGTGGCAGACGACTCCCTGGCTGAACCTGAAAACTCGACGCGCAATACGTGATCTGTCCGGGCGGCTACACGACCCCGTCGCAACCGCAATGCGTTCGTGCTGGGCGTTAGAACGACGGTCGATTTCTGGTAGGAGTCTTCTCTCAAAGGCGTAAAGCCTTGATCGGAGGGGGGTGCGTCATGGCTGAGACGAGGAGGCGCGGCGCAACGACCGGTCCCATCAGCGCTGCGCGGGGCGAAGTTCCGGATTCGGTCCCCGATCATCTCCCCTTCGCCCGCGCCGCGAGCGTCATCGCGGTCGTCGTGTTGGCCGGCGCCCTCTTCGGCTACGATCAGGGGGTCATTTCAGGCGCGCTCCTCGGAATCCAGAAAGCGTTCTCGGTCGGCGCGATCGCGCTCGAGATCGTGACCAGCTGGGTCACCCTCGGCGCCATGATCGGATCGCTCGCCGGCGGCTATATCGCCGACCATTTCGGCCGCAAGCGCGCGCTCTTCGTAGCGGCCGGGCTTTTCATCGTCGGGGCGCTCGTCGAGGCGTTCGCGCCGGACGTGCCGATCCTCGTCTTCGGCAGGCTCGTGGCTGGCTTCGGCGTGGGAGTCGCCGCGGTCGCGGCCCCGCTCTATGCGGCGGAGCTTGCGCCCGCTGCGCAGCGGGGGCGGTTCGTCTCGTCTTATCAGCTCGCGATCACGATCGGCATCTTCATCGCCTATCTCGTCGACCAGGCGCTTGCTGGGCCCGAGGGCTGGCGCGCCATGCTCGGAGTCTCCGCGGTCCCCGGCGTTCTGCTCGCGCTCGCGGTTCTGACCGCAGTCGAGTCCCCGCGCTGGTTCGCCAAGGCCGGCCGCCCCGACGACGCCCGCCGCACGCTCGTCGCTCTCGGCGCCACGGACGATGCGGACGCGCGCCTCGCGGCCATCCAGCGCTCGTTGCGGGCGGAGCACGAAACGCCGTCATGGTGGGACGTGTTCTCGCCCCGCTGGCGGGCGCCGCTGAAGATCGGCCTCGGCCTCGCCGTCCTGCAGCAGGTCACCGGCATCAACGCGATCATCTATTATTCCGACAGCATCTTCGCCGCCGCCGGCTTCACGACGCCCGCGACGCAAACCGAGGCCACCACCTGGGCGATCGGCGCGGTCAATGTGGTCTCGACTTTCATCGCCATCGCCTTCATCGATCGCCTCGGCCGCCGCCCGCTTTTGATCGCCGGCCTCATCGGCATGGGACTGAGCCTCGCCGCCGTCGGCTTCGCCTTCCATGAGTTCGGCGCGGCGAACGCGGGCCAGGGCGCGACGGGCGTCGTCACGCTGATCGCGCTTGTCGTGTTCATCATCTCGTTCGCGTTCTCGCTCGGCCCGGTCACCTGGACCGTCATCAACGAGATCTATCCGGGCGAGGTGCGCGGCCGGGCGGTGGCGGTGGCGACGGCGGTGAACTGGGGCGCGGCGTTCGTGGTCAGCGGATTCTTTCTGTCGGTCGTCAAGGCGATCGGGCAGGCCTACACGTTCTGGATGTTCGCCGTGTTCTGCGCCATCGGCCTCGTCTGGGTCATCGTCGGCGTGCCTGAGACGCGAGGCCGCTCGCTGGAGGAGATCGAGGCGTCGTGGCACGAGCCGGCGGGTCGGTCATAGCCACGACCTGCATCCGGTTCGCGGAAAGGCCGGGTAGGCGCGATCCTCCCTAACCGACGATCGCCTCGAACGCCGCCCGCACGCGCTTGCGCGCGTCTCCGAGCGCGGCCGCGAACGCCTCGAAGTCGGGAAAGCCATTGGCCCCCGCGATGCGGCGCTTGACGCCTGCCGCGGCCTTGGCGGGATCGAACGGACCGGAGGTCGAGAACCGCATGAACTGCGTCGCGTCGGTATAAAGCCGGTGCGCGTCGATGAGGATTTCGGCCTGTTCGGGCGTGATCAAGCCCGCGCGGCCTGCCTCTTCCACCACCTTGCCGGTCGAGACGTGGAGGATGGCCGGATGCTGGCGGGCGAACGCCAACTGCAAATATTGGGCGACGAACTCGATGTCGATCAGTCCGCCGGCGACCAGCTTCAAGTCCCAGACATCGCGTCGCCCTTCTCCCTGGCGATCAGCGCCCGCATCGCCCGCGTTTCCTGCGCGATCCTGGCGGCGTCGCGCTTGCGGGTCAGGGTCTCGCGCACCGCCGTCGCGATATCGGCCCCGAGGCTCGCATCGCCGGCGACGAAGCGGGCGCGGGTCAGCGCCATGTGCTCCCAGGTCTCCGCCTCGTCCTCCTGGTAGAGCTTGAACGACGCGAACTGGGTCGCGAGCGGACCCTGGCGCCCGGAGGGCCTGAGCCGCATGTCGACTTCGTACAGGCGGCCCGATTTGGTCGGCGCGGTCAGGGCCGAGATGAGCCGCTGGGTCAGGCGCGCATAGTAAAGCGTGGGACCCAGCCGCTTCCGGCCGTCCGAACTCGCTGGCGTCAGCGGGAAAATCGTAGATGAGCATAAGGTCGAGATCGGAGGCCGCGGTCATCTCGCGTGAGCCGAGCTTGCCAAGCGCGACGACCGCGACCCGGCCGCCGCGTATGCGCCCGTGCTCGGCTTGAAAGGCCTCGATCACGCGCCTGAGCAGCGCGGCGATCAGCCCCTGCGCCAATGCGCTATAGGCGCGCCCGGCCCGGTCCGGGGTCGAGGCGCTCCGACAGGAGATTGAGGCCGATATGAAACATCTCCTCGGCGGCGAAGTCGCGCGCCCGGTTCAGAGCCTCCTCGAAGCTGCGCCCTTGCGACACAAACGTCTCGACCCGCGCGCCCATCGCCTCGTCGTCGAAACTCAAGTCGAAGTCGAGGCTGCGCGACGGATCGATCGCAGCGTCGAGCACGTGCGGCCGGGACGCGATCACCTGCGCGAGCCGCGGGGCGCTGCCAAGCACGTCGCCGAACAATTCGCGCAAAGCGCTGTTCGAACGCAGGATCGACAAGAGCTCGACCGAGGCCGGCATGCGCGCCAGCGCTTCGTCGAAGGCGGAAAGCGCGGCGTCAGCGTCGCCCGATCCGGCGAAGGCTTCGATGAGCGCCGGCGTCAGCTCCGTCAGCACCTCCCGGGCGCGGGCGCTGCGGACCGCCGCGCGCCGGCCAAAATGCCAGCCGCGAACGGTCTCCGCTGCGACTTCCGGACGCTGAAACCCGAGCGCGCCCAGGGTCGCGAGCGTCGCCGGATCGTCGGCGACGCCGGTGAAGACGAGGTCGCCCGAAGCGACGCTGAGCTCGGGCGCATCCTCGAACAGCCGCGCGTAATGCCGCTCGACCTGGGTCAGGTGATGGGTGACGTCGGCGGCGAAAGGCTCGAGCCCGGCGTAGCCGCAGAATTTGGCGAAGCGGGTCAGCGCCTCGCGCTCGAATGGAAGGCGCTGCGTCTGCTCGTCGGCGACCATCTGCAGCCGATGTTCGACGCGGCGCAGGAACGCATAGGCCTGGGCCAAGTCGTCGACCGCTTCGGCGCTGATCCATTTGTCGGCGCAAAGCTGTTGCAGCATGTCGAGCGTGCGTGACCCGCGCATCTGCGGACGGCGCCCGCCAAAAATGAGCTGCTGCGTCTGGACGAAGAACTCGATCTCGCGGATGCCGCCGCGTCCAAGTTTGACATCGTGGCCGGGCACGACGACGTGCTCGTGGCCGCGCACGGCGTGGATCTGGCGCTTCATCGCGTGGATGTCGGCGATCGCCGCATAATCGAAATACTTGCGCCAGATGAAGGGCGCGAGGTCGACCAGGAAGCGCTCGCCGAGCTTGAGGTCGCCTGCCGCCGGACGGGCCTTGATGAGCGCCGCGCGCTCCCAGTTCTGGCCGACCGTCTCGTAATAATGATAGGCGCTGACCGTCGAGAGCGCGACCGGCGTCGAGGCCGGATCGGGCCTGAGCCGCAGATCGACCCTCAGCACGTAGCCTTCGCTCGTCCGCTCCTGCAGGAGGCGCGCCAGCGCCCGCGTCAGCCGCGCGAACATCGGCCCCGGCTCCGTTCCGGGCGGAATCGAGGCCGCCGCGGGATCGTAGAGCACGATCAGATCGATGTCGCTCGAGTAGTTGAGCTCGCGCGCGCCATGCTTGCCAAGCGCCAGCACCACCAGGCCGGAGCCGTTCTCGATGTCCGCCGCCTCCGCGTCGAGCGCCAGGAGCCCGGCGCGCGCATGGCTGCGCAGCAGGAACGCGAGCGCGGCGCGGACGGCGGCGTCGGCGAAACGGGTCAGCGCTTCGGTGGCCGCAACGACGTCCCAGACCCCGCCGATGTCGGCAAGCGCGATCAGAAGCGCCGACTTCGCGTTTGGCGCGTCGCAACGCCGGCATGAGGTCCGCCTCGTGCTCGTCACGGCGCGAGGCGAGCGCGGAAACGAGCGCGTCGAGCGAATTCGCCGGGCGGACGCCTCAGGAGCCGGACGAGCCGGGCGGGGTCTTCCTGGACGAGCGCCCACAGGTAAGGCGAATGAACGGCGAGACCGAGAAGCACATCGCGCGTCCGGCCGCGTTCGAGTTCGGGCCTGAGCCCTGCGGCCGACGAGGTCTCGAGCAAGGCGGCAAGACGGCGGCGCGCTTCGGCTGGCGCGAAAAGCCGCGGCGCGTCGACGAGGCCTTCAGCGAGCGTTGCGGTCATTCAGGACCAGGTCGGCGGGGGCCTGCGATCGAGGCCGGTCCTCCGCCGCCGGCAAGGTGAGGCGCACGCGCAGCCCCGGCTGATTGTCCTCGAGCTCGACCGTTCCGCCATGCATGCGGGCGACCGCGGCGGCGAGCGACAGTCCTAAGCCCGAGCCCGGCCGCGAACGCGAGCCTTCGAGCCGGACGAACCGATCGAGCACCCGCACCCGGTCCACCGGCTCAATTCCCGGACCCCGGTCGGCGACCGTGAGCACGACGGAATCGCCGGCCCGCCGCGCGGTGATGACGACGTCAGGCTTCGCCTCGGCGTCGCCAACGCCTTTGTGCGGCGCGCCATATTTGAGCGCGTTGTCGACCAGATTGGCGATCGCCTGGCCGATCAGTTCCCGATTGCCGCGAACCTTGAGCCCATCCTCGGCGCGGACAGTCAGCGCCACGCCCGCTTCTTCGGCGGTCGGCTCGTAAAGCTCGCCGACGCTTCTCGCCGCCTCGCCGATGTCGACAGGCTGAAGCGGCCCCAGCTCGCCGCCCGCTTCTGCGCGTGCGATCAACAACAGCGCATTGAAAATGAGGATGAGCTGGTCCGATTCCTCGATCGTCGTCTCGAGCGCCTGGCGATAGGTCGCGGCGTCGCCGCCGAAGGCGAGCGCCGCTTCGGCATGGTTGCGCAGCCGGGTGAGCGGGGTGCGCAAGTCATGCGCGATATTGTCGGAAACCTCCTTGAGGCCTTCCATCAATTCGGCGATTCGTCCCAGCATCTCGTTGAGGCCTTCGGCCAGCCGGTCCAGTTCGTCGCCCGAGCCGCTGACCGGCAGGCGACGGGTGAGGTCGCCCGCCATGATCCCATGCGCCGAGGTGTTCATGTCGTCGATGCGCTTGAGCACCCGCCGGGCGACGAACAACGCGCCGATCGCCCCAAGCGCGGCGAAGAACACCAGCGAAATCGCCAGCGCGCGCACCATCACCTTGCCGATGCGGGCCCGGTCGCCGAGGTCATGCCCGATCAACAGCCGGAAGCCGCCCGGAAGAATATAGACCCCGACCAGCGCCTGGCGCCCGCGCTCGCTGCTCCCGCCGCCTCGGTAGATGATGGGCAGAAAACCCGGGTGCAGCAGCACTTCGCTGGGGATCTGATAGACGTTGCCGGCGAGCGGTTCGCCGATCGGGTTGGTGAGCAGATAGAGGGAGGCGCCGGGTTCGTTTTTGCGCGCCTCGATGACGGACTCGAGCCGTCTTATCCCTGCATTGTCGAAGATGTCGACGAGGCCCTGGGATTCCGCGTCGATGGTCCGGGCGATCTCGCGATCCACCACCGACTCGACCTGCCAGGCGATGATGTAGAGGACAATGCCGGCGCCGACCGCGCTGAGGAGAAGGATCGCCAGCGCGAGGCGAAACGCGGTGGCGCCAAAGAGCTTACCGAGCGCCGTCACGAATCATGTAACCGGCGCCGCGAACCGTGTTGAGCAGCGGCGCGTCGAAATCGCGATCGATCTTGGCGCGCAGGCGCGACACGTGCACATCGATCACGTTGGTCTGCGGATCGAAGTGATAGTCCCACACATGTTCGAGCAGCATGGTGCGCGTGACCACCTTGCCGGCGTTCTGCATCAGGAATTCGAGCAGACGGAATTCGCGCGGCTGCAAGACGATTTCCTCGGCCCGGCGCGTGACTTTGTGCGACAGCCGGTCGAGCGTCAGGTCGGCGACCCTGAGCACCGTCTCCTCCGGCGCGCCTTTGGTGCCGCGGCGCGACAGCGCTTCGACGCGAGCCAAAAGCTCGGAGAATGCGTAAGGTTTCGACAGGTAATCGTCGCCGCCGGCGCGCAGGCCCTTGACCCGGTCGTCGACCTGGCCAAGCGCCGAGAGGATCAGGACCGGCGTCTCGTTCTTCTGCTCGCGCAGCGCGCCGACCAGCGTGAGGCCGTCCATTTTCGGCAGCATGCGATCGACAATGGCGACGTCATAGGCGCCTTCGAGCGCCAGATCGTAGCCGGTGACGCCGTCGTTCGCCTGGTCCGCGACATGTCCGGCTTCGCGGAACGCCTTGGCCAGATACGCGGCCGCGTCGCGATCGTCTTCGATGATGAGGATGCGCATGTCCGACATATAGCCAATCCCGGGCGCTAGGCCAAAAAGTATGGCGGCAGGTCGTCAGGGGGATGAGACCTGCCGCCACCTTTTGTCGGAGTCGCGCGGGCGGGGGATGTGCGACGCCGACTTGGACGGAAGGGCGCGCTCTGCGCTGGGCCGGGGACATGCCCGTGAACCCTTCCGCCCATTTCACTTCGGCGTCCCATGGGGAGAACCCCGTGGGACGCCGGAAACTTAAGACGCGCGCGTGGGCAACGTCAGGAAGCGATCTCCATCATGGGACTTGATACGCACGAGAACCGACTTCTTGCCGTCCGCCTTGGCCGCGTCGATCGCCTCGACGACATCGGCCGGCCGTTTGACCGACTTGCCGGCGACCTCGAGGATCACGTCGCCCTGCTTGAGGCCCTTGTCGGCCGCCGCGCCGTCCGGGTCGACCTCGGCGACGAGAACGCCATCCTGTCCATGCGCCGGGCGCAAGGTCAGTCCGAGCTTGGCCAGCGCCGAACCTCCGTTGTCGTCGGAGTTTTGCGAGTTTGCGTTGGCCGTCTTGTCCGCAGGCATCGTTCCGAGGGTCACGTCGATGGTCATCGGCGAGCCGTTCCGGACGATCCCGAGCTTGACTGTCTTCTTCGGCCCAAGCGCCGCGATCCGGCGGGCGAGATCGTGCGGATCGGCGACCGTCTCGCCGTCGACCGTGGTGATGACGTCGCCGCTCTTCACGCCCGCGGCGGCGGCGGGCGAATCCTTCTGCGCCGCGGCGACCAGCGCGCCGCTGGTCTGCTTGAGGCCGAGGTCGTCGGCCAGGTCGGCGGTCACAGTCTGAATCTGGACGCCGATCCAGCCGCGCGTGACCGATCCGTTGTCCTTGAGCTGCGCCACCACGTTCTTGACGACGTCGCTGGCGATGGCGAAACCGATGCCGACGCTGCCGCCCGACGGCGAGAAGATCGCGGTGTTGACCCCGACCACCTCGCCTTCGGCGTTGAAGGTGGGCCCGCCGGAATTGCCGTGATTGACCGGCGCGTCGATCTGCAGGAAGTCGTCGTAGGGACCGGAGCCGATGTCGCGTCCCCGCGCCGAGACGATGCCCGCCGTCACCGTCCCGCCGAGGCCGAACGGGTTGCCGACGGCGATCACCCAATCGCCGACACGCGGCGTGTGAGCGGCGAACGAGACATAGGGGAAATCAGTCCCCTGAGCCTTCAAAAGCGCAAGGTCGGTTTTCGTGTCGACGCCGATCACCTTGGCGGGCATCGACTTGCCCGCGGAGGTGATGATGGTCACTTCCGTGGCGTGGTCGACGACATGGTCATTGGTGACGATATAGCCATCGGCCGAAATGAAGAATCCGGAGCCTTGCGCCTGCGAGAAATGACGGCGCGGCGCATGGTCGCCGCGATCGGCGCCGCCGTTGTTGTTGTCCGGCATGCCGAAGTGGCGGAAGAAATGGTAAAACGGGCTGTCCTTGGGAATATCGGGCATTCCCGGCATCCCCTGCGAATCCTCGTCATCGACCGGGTCGGCGTCGCTGAGCTTGACCTTGACCGAAACGACGGCCGGCTGGACGCGGTCGACGACGTCGGCGAACGAGGCCGGGCCGGCCGGAGCTTCAGCGCTGGTTGCGGCGGCGTCCACGGGGGCGACCGAGGCTTCGAACGCGACGCCGCCAAGGGCCATCAACGCCACAGCGCCCAAAAGCGCCGCACGGAGGGAATAGGAGGGTCGATCAAACGACATCAAAAGCTCCGAGCGTCTCAATCGGCGCCGCGGAGACCACCCCCGCCGCCTCATGAAAAAGAGAATGCGCTCGGACGCCTAAACACGTGATGGCGCGAACATGAAAGCTTGGTAATGTGACGTATCGTCCAGGCCGGGCGCGCTTTTCCCGTCCTGGCGCGGCGAAGGTCGCTTCACCCCTTGCGGGGCGCTGCAGCCTAGAGTCGGCGCGCGAGGCGCAAAATCCAGCTCGCGCTTCCGCCTAACCGCTGAAAGTTCAGCCGCTCAGGCGTCGACGCTCTTGGACTTCGGCTTGAGAACCTGGCGGCCGCGATACATGCCGCTCTTGAGGTCGATGTGGTGCGGGCGGCGCAATTCGCCCGAATCCTTGTCTTCGACATAGGTCGGGCTTTTAACCGCGTCGGCCGAGCGGCGCATGCCGCGGCGGGAGGGCGACGTTTTGCGTCTGGGAACGGCCATCGGGGGAACTCCAATCCATAAGCGGGCGGTTAAGGCCCGGAATTTGCGAAGGCGCGGCTCTTACACGCAATCGAGCCCAGGCGCCAGTCGTTCTTAAAGCCAAAGCCGAAAAACCGCCTCACCGCGCCTGTCGACGCCTGTCTGCGTCCAGCCCATTGACCGATAGAAGGCCGCCGCCTTGGTGTCCTTCCCAGTTGTGAGGAACGCCTGCCGGTGTCCCGCCTGCCGAAATCGCGCAATCACTTCATTCAGGAGCGCGGTTCCGTGACCACGCCCCTGAGCGCCATCGATCACGAACAAAGCCCAGACGTAACCCGTCTGATGGTTCGCGCAGGCAAAACCCTGAATCTCGGCATCGTCCTCGGAAACAAGGAAAATCGCCTCGTTCAGATACCACTCGACTTCCGCGGGCGTAACGAGCGACGGATCCTCAAGCCGATTTTCAGCCGTCCCATGCCGCACCTCGGAAATCCGCGGCAGGTCGAGCGTCGTGGCTTGGCGGAGACGTGGCGGCATCGCGATCAGGTTATGCCCGTGCGGGCATGCCTGATCCAGCCTTTTGGGTCCGGCCGGGCTTCAGGCCGCGCCGCGGGTCTCGAATGTGGCGAAGGCGATCGCCTCGCGCGGCGGCCTGTTCGCCCACAGGACGAACTGGAACGCCTGGTAATAGGTCTCGCAGGCGTCGAGCGCCGCCTTGACCACGGCGACACATTGCGCATCGTTCGCGCCCGCGCCCCCAGCCAGACACAAGGCGTGGCGAAACATCACCACGTCCTGCTGGCTCCACTGGTCGAAATGCCCAAGCCACAATTGTTCGTTGATGAGTTGCGTCAGTTCGCCGATCGCGGCGCGCTTGTGCGCCGGCGTCTTGAGGTCGAACGAACAGCTGACATGCAGCGATTCCATATCCGGCAGCCAGGTGAACGCCACGTCGTAATTGGCGAATTTTCCCGAGACCAGGATCGAAATCTCGTCCGTCTCGGCCCGATCGAAGGCCCATTCGTTGACGGCGGCCAATCGCTCGACGACGTCGACAGGATGCTCGCGACGCTCGTCAACGCTGGTTTCGATGAAGGTCATCAGAGGTCTTTCGCGGATCAAGGGACGAGGCAGGAGCCGACTCAACCCTTCGGTTGAGCAGCCCATACAGCCTTGCTGATTCGCGCCCGTTCGTAAACCGCCGACCTCTCCTGGTCCACAAAAACAGTAAACGGAATCAAGACTCTGCTAACGTCACGGCTCCGGTAACGCGAGTCCGATCAAGGCCTTGGCTCGTTGAGCTTGGCTTCGAGCGCAGCTACCCTTGCGGCAAGCTTCTCGTTCTCGTCGCGCGCCCGCGCCGCCATCTCCTTGACCGCTTCGAACTCCTCGCGCGCGACGACGTTCATGCCGGCCATCATGCGCTCCATCTGCGAACGGGCGAAGGTCTGCGCCTCGCGCTTCGCGCCGTCGGCGAGGCCCGCGGCGTCGGTCATAAGGCGCGAGAGATCGTCGAACAGTTTGCTCTGGGTCTGCGGCATGGCTCAAGCTCCGGGCGGCGCCCCGCATGACGGCGAAGCGGGCTTGCCCGTCATGTGGCGCGGAGGCGTTCGCCGCGCAAGGGCGGCCTCGCCGCCGCTCAGGAAAGAGCGGGAACGCCCACTTTCGTCAGGTATCGCTCAAGCTGCGCAATCTCGTCGCTCGCGACAATGGCGCCGACATAGCCGTCCGGCCGGATGAGCGCCCATTCGCCGGGCGAGAGGCCATAGCCGGCGTGAAAATGGCCGCCGTCATCCACGATGTCGCCGCGCTCGCCGACGATATGGACCCTAAGCCCCGGTCGCGGCGCGATGGCGGCGCGGTCGGTCTCGCAGCCGAGCAGGGTGAAGTGCGGACCGCGGAACAGCGAGAACAGCCGGGTCGGCTGGCCGGCGCGGCCGCGCATTGGCGCGTCCGTCGCCCGGCCGCCCGCCTGCACGCCGTCGCGCTCGCGCGTCTGCAGCGCGAGCGACGCGCCGGGGTAGCCGAGGTCGAGTTGTCGCGTCTCCCGGCTGCGCCGCATCGGTCCCTGTTTCGCCTCGTTCAAAAGCCGCGTCGAGAGCCCAAGCATGGCTGCCGCGAGCGGCCGCCGCTCCTCCTCATAGGTCGCCAGCAAGTCCTCCGGCGCGCCGCCCTTGAGCACCGCCGCCAGCTTCCAGCCGAGGTTGTAGCTGTCCTGCACGCTGGTGTTGAGGCCCTGGCCGCCGGTGGGCGGATGGATATGGGCGGCGTCGCCGGCCAGGAACACGCGACCGACCCGGTAGCGGTCGGCGAGCCGCGCGTTCATCGTATAGAGGGACGCCCAGGCGACCGAGCGGACGCGGATGTCCGATCTTCCGGTCCGTTCGGCGATGAGCGCCGTCAGCCCCTCGGCGGTGATATCGACCTCGCCCTCGAGCGGGGCGCCCGCCTGCACCTGAAAGAGATCGGCGCCGGCAATCGGACACAGCATGATTTGCTTATATTCAGCGCCGAAGCGGTGCCAGGCGTCACGGCCGAGGCCGTCGAGCGCGACATCGGCCACGATCGCGCGCACCCCGAGCGTCTCGCCGGGGAAATCGACGCCGAGCGCCCGCCGCACGAAGCTGCGGCCGCCATCGGCGCCGATGAGGGCGCGCGCGCGGACAATTTCGTCGCCGACCTCAGCGACGACGCCTTCGCCATCTTGCGAGAAGCCGGTCAGCTCCCGTCCGAACTCGGGCCTATGCCCAAGCTCGGCCAGACGCTCGCGCATCAACGCTTCGGTGACGAATTGGGGCGCCATCAGGGGCATGGGATAGGGCTCGGCCGGGTTGGGGGCGGGGTCGTCGCCAATCGGCGAATCGACGAAATCGCCATCAGGCGCCATAGACGCGGATCGGCGGATAACGCCCGCCGGCCGCGAACAGCCGGTCGAGGATGCCCAAGTCCTCGAACACCTCCTGGCTGCGCGGCTGGATGCCCTTGCCGCGCGAGCCGGGGAACGGCGTCGCGGCCTTCTCGACCAGCCGGAAATCGACGCCGCGCCGGGCGAGGTCGATCGCGAGCGACAGCCCCGCCGCGCCGGCGCCGCAGATCAGGACGTCGGTCGTCGCCTCTTTCCGCATGGCCCGGCTCCCTGAATAGGTGTATAACGCACATATCGCGGACACGCCGGCAGGTCAAGAAAAAAGTGCAAAATACACATAATACGCGCCGCGCGCTGCGCGCGGTGCACGAGGCGCTGATCGATGTCGCCGGTTTCTACAACCGGCCCCAGAACGACACGATCCTCATTCGCGAGGCCGGCGTGTCGCTGGACCGGGCGCTGTTTCCGCTGCTCGTCATCATCGAGCGCCGCGGACCGCTCGGGGTCGGCGAGCTCGCCGACTGGGTGGGTCGCGACTACACGACCGTGAGCCGGCAGGTGGCGAAGCTCGAAACGCTGGGCCTCGTCGCCCGAGGGCCGGGCAAGACCGACGCCCGGGTGACCGAGGCGGTCGTCACCGAGAAGGGTCAGGCCGTCTCGGACATGCTGGACAAGGCGCGCGGGCGGCTGGCGCGCAATGCGTTCGACGGCTGGAGCAGCGACGATCTGGCGCAATTCGCGCGCCTGCTGCGCCGCTTTGCCGACAGTTTGGCTGGCCGGAAGTAGAAATAGCGCTCAGACCGGAAACCGGCCGGCGGCGTCTATGGCGTCGCGGGCGGTTCGTCGATGTCGGAGACATCCGCGCCCGCCGGCCGATCCTGGCCCGTCCGCGTCGCTTTGTGGCATAGTGACCAAAGCCGCAGGGGAAACTCCACCCGATCGGGTGACGCCATTCGCAGCCGAACGAAGTCGCCAGCTTGACAAATTCAGCGAGCCCTCCGCCGCCCGGAGGCGTCCTGGTTCCGATGGAGCCCAAGCTTTGGAGCGAGCAGCCGCACTATGTGTTGCGAGGGGACAAGACGACGATCGGCCGCGGATCCGGCTGCGACATTCGGATCGGCAATCTGACGGTGTCCCGAGTGCATCTGGAGCTGGAATGGCGGGCGGAAACCCTCATTCTCACCCATCTCAGTCCGGTGAACCCAACCTTCGTGAATGGGGCGCCGGTCGCCGAGCCTCGCCCGCTGCGCAATGGCGACATCATCGAAGTCGCAGACGGGGTTGCGCTTCGACTTGAGCTCTCCGGCGGCGGCGACAAGGACGCCACTCAATTTCGCGGACGCGACGCGCGCCGGATGTACGCAATTATGTCCGCCGACGTGGTCGGTTATGCCCGCCTGGTGGAGCAGGACGACATCGCGACCGCGCGCCAGCTTGAGACTTGCCTGAAGATCGTCCGGAACCGCGTCGAACAGATGGATGGCCGCATTTTCCAAATTATTGGCGACGGTGTCGTGGCGCTTTTCAACAGCGCGGGCTCCGCGGTGAAATCGGCTGTGGTTTGGCAATTGGACATTGCGCGTTTGAACGCAGCGCTGCCGCCCGGGCGCAGAATGGAATTTCGGGTCGGGATCAATTCGGGAGACTTACTCGTTACGCCTGTAGGCGCCGTCGTCGGCGACGCCATCAACATCGCCGCACGCGTCCAGACCATCGCGCCGCCGGGAGGCATTTTCATAACCGGCGTCGTGCGCGATCAGCTTCAAGGTCAAATCGACCTGAGATTCGAGTTTGTCCAAACGACGGAGATGAAGAATCTGTCGCGAGAAGTTCGGGTCTACCGGGTCGAATTTTGATTTCGCGAACGACTTGGGCGAACCGGCCGAACGGCGCGCTCGGCGCCGGCGGCGCAGCGGGTCTCGTCGCCGCGCCGCAGGCGCGCCAATTGCCGGAAGCGGCTAGTAGCCGATGGGCCGCGTCCCTTCGAAAGCCCCGCCGACCACCTGGAACGGCGCCACGGCGACTGAGCCGGCCGCGTTGAACGGCGCCGCGAACGGCCCGCCGTAGCCGACAACCGGGGTGTAAGCGTAGCCTGGGCCGCCAAACAGCGCCGAGACGCCGCCAACGACTCCGCCGACGACCCCGCCCACGATGCCGCCGGCGCCGACAAAGACGGACTGCACCGCCTGGCCGGTCCCGCCTACGACGCTGCCCACCGCGCCCACGGGGCCAAAGGCGTAGACCGGCGCCGGCGAATGAACGACGATCTGACGACCCTCGCCATAATCGGCATAGTGGCGATAGTGGGCGTGCGTGTAGTGGCGAGGGTGGTGATAGGCGTGCGCGGCGCCGGTGTGCGCGGTGTGCTGTTGCGCCGAAGCGGGAGCGGCGATGGCGAACGCCAGCGTCGCCATCCCGACCGTCGCGGCGGATAGACCAAGCGTGCTGAATGACATGAAAAGAACCTCCTATCGCGGGCAAATTCCACCCTTACGCCCCTCAACGAATGAGGAAGAGAAACGGCCATTGTTTGACGCCGCCGCCGGATTCACATTTTCGTGAACCACCGCGAAGCCGCCCCGGACGGGGGTTTGCTGGCCATTCAGATCCGCCTCTTTGGCGTGACCATCCCCGCCCGCCTACCCGAGCAGCCTGCGGTTGCTGAAGACATTCAAGACCGCTATCCGCTGGAAAAGTTCGTCGCCCACGAATTTCCGGTCGATCAGGTGGACAAGGCGAGGCCCAAGCCTTCGATATATCGACGGGGTAACTATCCCCCGGCAAAGCCGGGGGCTTTAGGATTGGAGCCGCTCGAAGCGGCAGAAGGGGTCGCTGACGCGGCCCCTTGAATTTGGAGCCGCCCAAGGCGGCGTGTCAGCGCCAGAGGTTCATCTGCTCCAGCCTCTGATCTTCCTTCTCTTGATTGCGGATGTAGGCGCGGATGGCTTCCTCGTCGCGCCCGACCGTGTTGACGAAGAATCCCCGGGCCCAGAAATGCTGCCCCACGAAATTGCGTTTGCGCTCGCCATAAACCCGAGCCATGTGGATCGCGCTCTTGCCCTTGATGAAACCTACCACCTGCGACACCGCGTATTTCGGCGGGATCGACAGCAGCATGTGAACATGATCGGGCATCAAATGCCCTTCTTCGACCTTCGATTCCTTCTGAAGCGCAAGCCTCCGGAACACTTCGCCCAGATGCCGGCGCAGCTCCTGATACAACGTCTTTCGCCGACATTTCGGGATGAAGACAACATGATATTTGCAGTCCCAAGTCGTGTGGCTTAGGCTCTCGTACTCGTTCATCGGCGGAGTTCCTTTCGTGTGAGTGGCTGCTCACGTTGGAACTTCGCTGATGGACTCCCGGAAACGTCAAACTGCTACTGCCACCCCGGCATAGCCGGGGGGTCTCCCGCTTACGCTAGATGTTTCGTCCCGGACTTTGATGGTGCATTCTTATCGAGTGATTCGAAGGATGCGCTATGGGACAGATTCTACACGGGTGCGCCACAACGACAGAGGCGGTCCGTCGAGCGATACAGCATAGTCAAGCGAGCCTGAGGGGGCTTGCGAAGCGCTACGGCGTCAACCCGAAGACGATCGCCAAGTGGAAAGCGCGGTCCTCCGTTTCCGATCTGCCGACAGGACCGAAAGAGCCCAGATCGACGGTCCTGTCAGCTGAGGAGGAGGCCGTCGTCGTTGCCTTCCGAAGGCATACTTTGCTGCCGCTCGACGACTGCCTGTACGCTCTGCAGCCCACGATCCCGCATCTGACGCGCTCGTCCCTTCACCGGTGTCTGCAACGCAACGGGATCTCCCGGTTGCCGCAGGTCGAAGGCGAAGCCTCCGCCAAACGCAAATTCAAGGCCTATCCGATCGGCTAGTCGCCTGAGTCAGACGAACTGAGGGTATAGGCTTGCGAGCTTGACGCGGGGGTCGGCGGTTTTGAATTGCCAATCCGCCTTGGCGTGCAGGGTGTTGCGGCGCTTTTGCCAGGCGGCGACTTCGGCGACCAGATCGGTCTTGTCGCAGATGCGGCGATCGAGGCATTGGGTCGAGAGGACGGCGAGTTCGGATTCGGCCATGTCGAGCCAGCTTCCGTGCTTGGGCGTGTAATACCGCAGCTCGATGAGCGCGACTCATCGCGCTCATCGGATTCCGCGCATGGGCGCGGGCGCGCGTTCGCGCTTGCGGATCTCGATGATCGGTTCCGATCATCGAGATCCGGTATAATGCCATTCGAATCGTTCGACGAGGCGGCGCGCTTCGGCGGCGGGAAAAGCTTGGTAGAGCGACGCAGCCGTGTGCGTGCCGAGATTGTCCTGCACCAGAACGATCTTGTCGGCGCCGGGAAAATGCATGTCGGACAAATCCTCGAGCGCGTGGGCGTAATCGGTCGCCCGCGCGCCGGTCGGTGACCTTCACGCGCCGCCAGCCTTCGAGCGGCGCGAACATCATGAACAGATTAGCCACGCCATTGCGTTCGTATTCGTAGTCGTAGCGCTCCGGTTGTCCTGGCGCTCCGGTTGTCCTGGCGCTCCGGTTGTCCTGGCGCTCCGGTTGTCCTGGCGGCTCCGGTTGTCCTGGCGTGGCCGCGATCGGCGCGCGCCTCTCGACGATGAGTTGCTTCGAGGTTTCATCGAGGCATACGAGGGGGCGCTTGGGATCGTGCGGCCTCTGGTGGACTTCCAGCACGTCTTCCATGTTGGCGACGAAGGCGGCGCTGGCCTCGGGCGCGATCACCCATTGGGGCTTGCGATGGGGCTGGAGACTGTTTTTTTGAGCGTCCGCCCGATCGTGTTGTCACTGACGCTCCCGACGATCTGCAACTCGACGACTTTCTCCTCCAAAAGACGCAGCGTCCATCTGGCCTGGCCGGCCGGGGCCGGTCCGCAAGCCAGAGCGATCGGCTTGGCTTCCGCGGCGCCGTCGAAAATCCGGCGCGGGGCCGATTTGGGATTGTACTTGCGCGTCAGGACGGCTTCGAAGCCTTCCTCGACAAGGCGCCGTCGCGTTCGCTCGATCGTCGGGATGCTGGTGTCCAGCGCCTCGGCGATCCGGCTGTCGCTCCATCCCTCGCCGGCCTCCGACACGTCCGCTTTCAGAAGGATGCCAGCTTTCGTCAGCCAATGCGCGGCGCGCTTGCCCCTGCGGATAAAGTCGGCGAGCCGGGCGCGCTCCTCTTCGCTCAGCTTGACGACGTGCTTCTTGACGGAAACCTCTTGCCTGGCCACGAATCTTCTCCATCGCGCAATCGCCAACGCAATGATTCACACAATCCCGTCAAACTCAATGACGTGAGCCACTAGGTGACATCGTGTGTGGCTGCCGGGAACGTCACAAGTTGGAAGGCAAACGGTCGTAGACCCGCCGGACCCGGACGGCAAAGCTCCGCCTGAGCGAGCATTCCGAGCCGAAATCCGGCGACCCTACATACGCACGCAGCGGACGCTCAGCGATGGCGCGGCGAATTGGTCAAATCGGCTCCCGGCTCATATGGCGCGCAGCTCTTCCATGGCTTCGGCGACTGTCATGACCGAAGTCATCGGCCGAAGCGACGCGATCGCCGCTTCGTGCAACGCCGACGAGAACGCCGCGCAGCCGTCCGAGAGCAGGACGGTCGAGAGGTCGCGGACATGCGCGTCACGGACGGTTGAAGCGACGCCGCCGTTGGTGACGATGCCGGCGACATACAGCATCTCGATCCCTGTTTTGCGCAAGATCCATTCGAGCCGCGTCATGTAGAACGCGGAATAGGCGATCTTCTCGACCGAGAGATCGGCGGGCTGAAGTTCTTCGACCAGCGCATGGCCCCAGAGATCGGGCTGAAAATCGCCTCTGGCGAGGAAGGGCCGCAGCACCTTCAAGTGAGGCGAGATGATGGGCTCGCCGTGCTTGCCCGGCGCCAGCGTGAAAAGTGTCGAGACGATCCACCCGTCCTTGGCGCGCACGAGATTGGCGAGCGGCGCGAGGCGTCCAGGCAACGCAGCGATCTCCGGTGACGTCTCGCCGGCGCGCCCATAGGCGCCGCGAGGGTGAACAAAGTCATTCTGCAAATCGCAGAGCAATAAGGCGATCTTGGCGCCACAGCTCACCGCCCGGCCCTTTCGATGATGAGGTTGCCGAGCTCGTCAACCCGCGCGACGAGGCCCGGGTCGACGAGCGTCGTCGCGTCGCCTTGTTCGAGTACAGCCGGCCCTTCGATGACCGCCCCGCATGGCAGATCGAGCCTCGACCAGACCGCGGATCTGAGCCTTTCGCCAGCGAACCAGACAAATCGCGTTCCCCGCCGAGCGGATTTCGAGAGCAAGCCCCGGCCCGGGCTTGAGCGCCGCCAGATCGAAATGCGGACGTCGGCCGATCGCGGCGGTGCGCAGAGAGAGGATCCGAACTGGAATATCCGACAAAAGACGGCTGAACTGACGACGATAGCTCGCTTCGAAGCTGGTGCGGACAATCTCGCGGCTTAGCCCAATCACCCCGCCTTCCAACGTCACCGGCAGCGGCGCCGAAATCGTGTGGGTCTGGCCCTGGTAGTGCATGTCCAGCTCGTAGGTCACTCCGATCCGTTCGACCGCGAGGCCGGCTCCCTCGACCACAGCCTTGGCCGCTTCGCCGGAGGCGACCATTCTCGCTTCGAGCCCGACGGCGTCGAAACTGTCCAACATCATGTTGACGGTCTCGACGTGATCATGCCTGAGGTCTGCGATCACGCAGCCGAGCGCGCTGGTGACGCCGGGAAAGCGCGGCAGGATTGCGCGCGAGAGACCAACCTCGCTGATCAGCGCGCCTGCGTGCAGCCCCCCACCTCCGCCGAACGCCATGATGGCGAAGCGTCCGGGGTCATGGCCGCGCTCGATCGAGACGAGTTGAATCGCGCGCGCCATACGCGCATTGGCGATTCGGATGATCGCGCCGGCGGCTTCGATGGCGCCAAGCCCCAGCGGCGCCCCGACATGTTTCAGGATCGCTTCCTTAGCGGCCCCAATATCGAGGCCAGCCTGGCCGCCGCCGATCGGGCGCTCGGCGTTAATGCGGCCGAGCACGACATGGGCGTCGGTCAGCGTCGGACGCTCGCCGCCCTGGCTGTAGCAGACGGGGCCGGGCCGCGATCCGGCGCTTTCCGGGCCAACGTGCAATAAGCCGCCATGGTCGACATGAGCGATCGAACCGCCCCCGGCGCCGATCGTGGTGATCTCGATCATCGGGGTCCGGATGACGAGTCCGAAGTCGATCGTGGTCTGTGCGGCGAGGGTCGAGGCGCCGTCTGCGATCAGCGAGACGTCGAACGACGTGCCGCCGAGATCGGCGGTAATCACATCCTTGTAGCCTGCGGCATGTGCGATCGCCGCGGCCGCGATGACGCCCGCCGCGGGACCAGAGAGGGCAGTCCGTACCGGGAGCTTCAGCGCCGTCGCGGTAGACATCGCGCCGCCGTTCGACTGCACGATATGAAATTGTCCCCCAAAACCGTCGCTGGCGAGGGCGGCGCCCAGTTTCTCCAGATAGGACCCTATGACCGGCTGCAGATAAGCGTTGAGCGCGGTCGTGGACCCGCGCTCAAATTCGCGAATCTCCGGTAGGATTTCGGATGAGGCCGAGACGTGCCTGTTCGGCCAGACGCGTCGCGCGGCGGCCGCGGCGGCGCGCTCGTTGGCGGGATTGGCGTAGGCGTTGATGAAGATGATCGCGAGCGCCTCGGCTCCCTTTTCGAGCAAGGCCCGAGCGACGTCCGCTACAACGCCGGGATCGACAGGTGTTCGCAAGGTTCCGTCGGCAAGAACGCGTTCGTCGACCTCGAGGCGCATATCGCGGTCCGCGATTGGCGTAAAATCGCCCCAAAGGCCCCAGGTGCGAGGCCGATCGCGCCGGCGCATTTCGAGCACGTCGCGGAAGCCGCGCGTCGTGATCACTCCGATGCGAGCGCCCTTGCGCTCGAGAAGCGCGTTGGTGCCCACCGTTGTCCCATGCACGATCGAGCCCATGTCATCGATCGCGCCGAGGCGCTTCAGCCCCTCGATGAACCCGACCGCCTCGTTGCCGCGATGTGAGGGCGCCTTGGCGATGGCGAAGCGTCGCTCGGATTCGTCGAACCAGAAGACGTCGGTGAAGGTTCCCCCGACGTCGACGCCAACCACGATCGCTGGGTTCCTGGCCGTCGCGTTCAAGGCTTGCGTTCCGCACGCAGGGTCGTCGTGGCGGCCAAGTCCACTTCGCCCTTGTTGTCGGCGATCACGCGGTACTGTTTGCGCGCAGCCTCAGGCGTAAGATAGCCCAAGCGCAGGTCGCGGGCGACAAGTGTCGGGTCTCTTCGCCGACGGATCGCCCCAGCCGCCGCCGCCGGGCGTCTCCAGCCTGACGCGCTGGCCGCGCTGAATATTGACGCCCGCTACTTTGGAGGCGAGCGGAGGCGAGTTCTGGCCAGTCGGGGTCTGCCAGAAAAAGCGATTAAGGGCCGCCGGTTCCCCGCCATTGACGCCGAAGGGTGGATAGCGCCCCCGCTCGCCAAGCAGGAAGACATCCGCGCCTCCCGGCGCCAGCGCCTCGATCTCGTAGATCGCGCCGAGGCCGCCGCGATGCATTCCCGCACCCGCGCTGTCGGGCCGCAGCGCCCATTGGGTGAAGGCGATGGGATAGGCGGCTTCGAGGATTTCGACTGGCGGAATTGTAGCCATCGAGATCGGGTTGTTGCCATGATTGAGGCCGTCGGTCTCCGGATTGCCACCGAGCCCGCCGCCGAAGAACGAGAACATCACCCAGCTCTGTCCATTCGCTCGTTTGCCTGCGAGCGAAAGCGCGTTGATCGTACCGAATGGCGCGGCGGTCGCGCGATCCGGCATCGTCTCGGCAAGCGCGCCGAAGATGACGCCGATCAAACGCAGGATCGTTTCGGTGTAGCCGCCGACCGGTTTTGGCGCACGAACCGCGAGCAGCGTCGTATCGGGTATGATGAACCGGATCGGCGAGAGACAGCCGGCGTTCGCAGGGACGTCGGTAAAGACGTGCTTCAGGGCCACATAGCAGCTCGCGACAGCGGTCGAGCGCGCTATGTTGAGCGGCCCCGCACATGGCCCGGATGAGCGCGAAAAATCGAGCGTCATTTCGTCGCCGGCGATCGTCAGATCGAGCGCGATCGTCAATCGCTCGTCGGTGACGCCGTCGTTGTCGAGATAGTCCTCGAAACTGAACGCGCCATCCGGCAGCGCGGCGATATTGGCGCGCATCAGTGTTTCCGCGCGTCGGGTGAAGGCGTCGAAGGCTTCGGCGACGACGCCCTCCCCGTAGTCGTCAAGGAGCGCCTCCAGACGCATCTCGCCGAGATCGAGCGCGTTCAGCTGACCGACGAGGTCGCCGTAGTTGGATTGCGGGACCCTCGAGTTGGCGGCGAGAATCGCAATGATGTCGTCGTTGATCTTGTCGCGCGCAATCAGCTTCACCGGCGGAATCCGCACGCCTTCCTGAAAGCTCTCGGTCGCGCGCGAATTGAAGCCGCCGGGCACGTTGCCGCCGATGTCCAGCCAGTGGCCCGCGGACGCCAACCAGCAGAAGAGTTCGCCATCGCGAAACAAAGGCCGCACCAGCCGCAAATCATTGAGATGGGTGCCGCCGTCATAGGGGTCGTTGAAGAGGTATGTGTCGCCGGGCTCGAGACCGCCTTCGCGCGCGACCTTGTCGATGACCGTTTTCACCGCGAAGGCCATCGCGCCGACGAAGATCGGCAGACCCGTCGTGCCCTGTACGAGCGTCGCGCCAGTCTCAGCGTGATAGAGCCCGTGGCATGCGTCGCGCGCCTCCGCGATGATCGGATTGAAGGCCGAGCGATAGAGCGTTGCGTCCATTTCGTCGGCGATCTGCTCAAGCCGCCCGTTCAATACCGCAAGGGTCACGGGATCAAGCGCGCTCATCGGGTCGGGCCTGCGTTCCGGTCGCCGCTCTCGTAAGCGCGTCCCCGCGCGAGCATGTCCGCCGTCCCCAGAATGCTGTTCAGCGCCTCAAAGTCGAACATGCGGTCGTGAAATGTATCGGTTGTACCGTCGCGTTTGAGCACCCCATAGAAGTCGCGCGCGGCCCGGGCCAACGCCCTGACGATTGCGCCTGGGAATATCACGAGGCGAAAACCGAGCGCCTCCAACTCCGGCGCCGAGAGGATCGGCGTCCTCCCGCCTTCGACCATGTTTGCGACCAGCGGCGCGCGGGCGCCCAGGGCTTTTGCGACCGCGCTGAGCTGCTCGCGCGTCCGCGGCGCCTCAACGAAGAGAATGTCAGCCCCCGCGTCCGCGTAACATTCGGCGCGCCGGATCGCGGGCTCGAATCCTTCGACAGCGATGGCGTCGGTGCGCGCAATGATGAGCGTCTGCGTCCGCCGTCGCGCGTCGGCCGCCGCGTGGATCTTGCCAACCATCTCATGCGTCGGCACGATGCCCTTGCCCTCGAGATGCCCGCACCGCTTGGGGAACGTCTGGTCCTCGAGCTGGATCGCAGCCGCCCCTGCCCGCTCGAACAACCGCACTGTCCGCTCCACGTTGAGGGCGTTGCCGTAACCGGTGTCGGCGTCGACAATAATGGGCGTCGCGACGCGTTCGCAAACCTGGGCGAGCGTGTCGGCGACTTCGCTCGACGACACAAGGCCGATGTCGGGGCGGCCGAGCCTGGTGTAGGCGATCGCCGCGCCGGAGAGATAGAGCGCCTCAAACCCGGCGGAAGCAGCGAGCGACGCAGTCAGCGCGTCGTAGACGCCGGGAGCCATCACGACTTTGTCCTGAGCAATGCGCGATTTGAGCGACAGGGTGGTCCGCGACGCGCCGATCTCATCCGTCATGGCCGCTTTCCCAGATAGGTTGCAATTCCCGAGCCGCCCAACGCGGCGGACGAGTTGGGCCTGCCCCAACGATGCTGCCCTGGAGCGCAGGGGTGGCGACGCAGCGCAGCGCCGAAGAAGCAACGCTCTTAACAAAAATCTGCGCCGCCGGCTCTCCAGGACGCACGTTTCCGAGCACATGAGAAGGATCGTACGGCCTGGAACTTACGATGAGGTCTTTCGCCTGCGGCACGGTCGAGCCGGCCTTGCCAAGCTTGCGCCGTCGACGCCCAACCGCTCAAGCCTCTCGAATGGTCTTCTCAATGTCCAGCTTCTGATACATCATATGGCCGTCAAGCCGGAGTTCAGCGACAAGCCGCGATTGGAAGATGTCAAAGACTGGCCGCACCCTCATCGACAAGCTTTGGGACGCCCACGGTGCGATTACGACCCGTGAGGACGGGACGGCCCTCATCTGGATCGACCGCCACCTTGTGCATGAGGGGTCGTTCCTTGCTTTTGATCAGGTCGCGGAACGGGGCGGCCGTGTCGCTCACCCGAACTTACGTTCGGCGTCGCGGACCATTACGTGCCGACGCGCGGGCGCGCCTTGGGCGTCGGCGACGGGGATTTCGCCCGAATGCTTCACCAGCTGAAGACAATACCAGGCGTGCGGGAATCGGGTTCATCGGGCTCGACGATCCGCGCCAGGGCATCGTGCACGTCGTCGCGCCGGAACAGGGGTTGACGCTGCCGGGCCTGACGATCGTTTGCGGCGACAGCCATACCTCGACGCACGGCGCGTTCGGCGCTTACGCGTTCGGCATCGGGGCGTCCGAGGCGACGCATGTTCTGATGACCCAGACGCTTTGGCAGAAGCGGCCCAAGCGAATGCGGGTTGGCGATCAGCGGCGCGCTCGGCGTCGGCCTGTCGGCCAAGGATCTCGCGCTGAGCTTCATCGCACGCATCGGCGCCGATGGCGCCCAGGGCCACGCCATCGAATACGCGGGCGCCGGTGTGCGCGCCTTGTCAATGGAAGGCCGCATGACGCTTTGCAATCTCGCGATTGAGGCGGGCGCGCGGCTGGGGCTGATCGCGCCTGACGAAGCAACCTTCGAGTTTCTGCTGGGGCGTCCATTTGTCCCTAAGGGCGACGCGTTCGAGCGCGCGGTCGAGGAGTGGCGCGCGCTTCGCAGTGACGAGGACGCTGAGTTCGACGCCGAACTGTCATTCGACGCAGCCGACGTCGTGCCCACGGTAACCTGGGGCGTCAGTCCCGAGCAGGCCGCGCCGATCGACGCCGCGACGCCCGATCCCGCCGGCATTGCCGATCAGAGCCGCGCGGAGGCGGTGCGCGACGCGCTCGCCTATATGGGCCTCGCGCCCCGGACGCCGCTCACGGCCATTCGCATCGATCGGGTGTTCATCGGTTCCTGCACGAACGGGCGCATCGAAGACTTGCGTGCGGCGGCCGCCGTCCTCGCCGGGC
>CAWDKC010000049.1:0-122154 GCA_963802615.1 uncultured Alphaproteobacteria bacterium | reverse complement strand
AAAATCTCGGGCGCTTTCCGAACCCTCGCAGGGGCAAGGGACTTCGCCTGCCTCCGATCCATCGTCTCCACCGCCCGAAAGCAGGGTTACGACATCCTCCAGACCCTCGCCGCAACCCCAGACGCCATCAGCCAAGCCCTCCTCGAATAGCCACCGGCTTGGGAGTTACTAAAAGTGTAACTACCCAGCCGGAGTGATCAGGGTGAGATGGCGCTGGCCAGGGTTTGGGGCTCTGCGGCGAGGGCTTTGAGGATGTTCAGGCCCTGTTTTCGTGCGGTTGCGATGACGGAGCGGAGGGCTGCGAAAGCCTGAGCGCCCTCGGGGGTGCGGAAGCCGCCGGAGATTTTCATTTTCACCTTCATCATCCGGAGCGCCTGTTCGGCCAGATTGTTGGTGAAGGGAACTTCGAAGTCCACCAGGAAGCGCAGCGCGTCGTCTTTGAATCTGTGCAGGCGAAGCAGCGGATTGTCTCCGGCCCTGCGCTTCGTGCGGCCGCTTTTGGCGCCCCCTTTTTCGAGGCGGGGAAGGCTGCGACGCCAGGCGAGGCCTTGGCGCAGGGCCTCCCAGTAGCGGGCGTGGAAGGCTTCGAGCGCCGCGGGGGAGAGCGCGGTTTTGCCGTTGGCGCGGGCTTCTGCGACCGCCTTGCAGGCGTCGCGGAGACAATCGGTCATGGCCTGCGCCCAGGTCTCCTTGTCGAACTCGATGAGCGCCTTTGAGTTCGCGCAGGTGATGGGCGTTGCAGAGCGCATGGACAGGAGGCTGCGCCGCCGTCCCGAGCTTGGCGTAGGATTTGAAGCCGTCGTGGACGACGACGCCCCCTTCGAGGCCTTCGGGCATCGCGCCGCGCCTGGCGCAGGCGCGGTAGAGCGTGAGGGTTTCGGTGGCGACCGCATGCAGCCACTGCGTTTGCCGCCGATGCGCGGCCGGTCGTCGTCGAGGCAGCGCACGCGCGCGGCGCACACGAGCGCGCCGATCCGCTTCGTGACCGGCGCCGGCGCCCCGCTTTTCCCCGCGTCCATTCCGCCACGCTCGCCCCGCAAAGGCTTTCCGCGCCAATCAGCTCGGCAAGCGCCTCGGCCGCGCGGGCCTCGGGGATCAGGTGCTGCGCGTGGAGATAGACGGCGGCGGCGCGGACCCGCCCGCCATATTGGGCGGGTCTCCCCACTCCTTCGGGAAACGCCGCCCGGGTCGCTCCGCCGCACTCGGCGCAGGCGTAAACCAGGCCCCGATGCTCGGTCACCTCGATCAGCCGCTCTGGCAGATCGAACACCTGGCGCCGCTCGAGGCCTCGCGCCTCGCCAAGGCTGAGGGCCGAGCCGCAATGACGGCAAGCCGCCGCCGCCTGCGTCACGATCCGGTCGGCTTCGGCCCTCTGGCGCAGCGTCTCGCCCTTGTGGCCTTTCTGGCCCCCGCTCGGCCGGCCCGAAGGCTGGCGAAGGCTCAAAGGCTTCTTCCGCAGGCCATCGCTCGATGGCGGCTTCGAACTCGTCGAACTGTCAAGGCCCAGCCGGCGCCGAAGCTCCGCGTTCTCAGCCCGCAACACTTCCAGTTCCTGCTGCAGCGACGCGATCGCGCTGCGACCTCGGAGGGCAGAATCATCCCCAACGGAATCACATTCCGACCAACCTAACTCCTGCCAAATCCACACAATCCAAAAATCCCCGCCCACCGTGACAAATCCGACTCACCCCGCTGGGCTGTTACAAAGCCTTTTAACTGCCGGAGGGGTACAGTCCAGAAGGTCACCGTCGGGCGGGCGAACAGGACTGGAGATCGGTTTGAGGGAGGATGACGAGGGGCAGGCTTTGATTCAAGGCCGGCATCGACTTCCTGCCGAACTTCGCAGCCTCGTCGAAGAACCCCAGCGCCGGATAGAGACGCTTGAGGGTACGGTGGCCGAACTTGGCGCGAGACGCCGTGCTGCGGGCGAAACGCCGATTTGAAGCGCGTCTTGGCC
Organism: uncultured Alphaproteobacteria bacterium; assembly: GCA_963802615.1. GTDB lineage: Bacteria > Pseudomonadota > Alphaproteobacteria > Rhizobiales > Beijerinckiaceae > Roseiarcus. Next base: position 120,197 of record CAWDKC010000049.1, on the reverse strand, counting down.
TCGACGGGTCGACGAGTCGAAGCCGCCCTCGAGCGACGGCTTGCGGGAGAAGAGGGCCGAGCCTGCCAGCGCGCTTGCGCCGGTCGGCGGGCGGATCGGCGCGCTCGTCGCCGCCGCGCGCGCCCACCACCTGCGCGAACTCAAGGCGCTGATCGAGTTCGACCAGGAGCCGTGGGCGGCGACCCATGCGCGATTGCCTGCTCGACGCCAGCCGGGCGGTCGGGGAAGCCAAGGCGCGGGGCGCGAAAGCGCGCTCGACCCCGCCCTTCTCGAGCGCTTCGCCACCCGCTTCCGGGACATCTTGCGCGAAGGGCTCGCCTTCCACCGCAAGCCGCCCCGCCTTCCCCAGGCCGCCACGGGCAAGACCAAGCGACGACCGGGAGAGAACCTGTTGCGCCGGCTGCATCGGTTCAAGGACGATGTCCTGCGCTTCCTCGCCGACTTCGAGGTTCCCTTCCCCAACAATCTCGGCCCGAACAGGCGCTGCGCATGATGAAGGTGAAGATGAAAATCTCCGGCGGCTTCCGAACTTTCGACGCCGCTCAAGCCTTCGCCGCCCTCCGCTCCGTCACCGCCCCCGCACGAAAACTCGGTTGGAACATCCTCCAAACCCTCACCCGCGACGCGCCCTCCCTCATCAACGCCCTCCCAGCCTGATCCCCCCTCCTTGGGAGTTCCCAGGTGGCAGGTGGCAGGTGGCGCAAAACAGCACTTAAGCCGTTGAAACAATTGGCGCGCGTAAACTTGTGCGCGAGCGCCCAAGCCGAGGCTTAGCCGCAAATCGCCCGCTTCGCCTCGGCATATTCGCGCTCGAGCCGAACGACGAGTTCGGCCACCGGCTGCACCGATTTGACTGCGCCGATGCCCTGCCCGCTTCCCCAGATGTCCCGCCAGGCCTTGGCTTCTGACGAACCGCTGGCGGAGGCGAAGCTCATCGCCTTCGCGTCGCGCTCGGGCAGGCTCTCCGGGTCAAGACCTGACTTGACGATCGATGGCTTGAGATAATTGCCGAAAACGCCGGTGAAGTAGGTGGAGCCGATGATGTCGGAGGCGTCGCCGGCGACGATCGCCTGCTTGTAGTCCTCGATCGCGCGCGCCTCGGGGGTGGCGATAAAGGCCGTGCCGATATAGGCGAGATCCGCGCCCATGACCTGCGCGGCGAGCACGGCCCGGCCCGTCGCGATCGCGCCCGACAGCAGCAGGGGCCCATCGAACCAGGCGCGGATGTCCTGGATCAGCGCGAACGGCGAGGTCGCCCCGGCATGGCCGCCGGCGCCCGCCGCGACCGCGATCAGGCCGTCGGCGCCCTTCTCGACCGCCTTGTGGGCGAAGCGGTTGTTGATGATGTCGTGCAGCGTCACGCCGCCATAGCCGTGCACGGCTTGATTGACGTCCTCGCGCGCGCCGAGCGAAGTGATGACGATCGGCGCCTTCCACTTGACCGTCATGCCCATGTCTTCCTCGAGCCGGGCGTTGGACTTGTGGACGATCTGGTTGACGGCGAACGGCGCGGCGGGGCGCTCCGGATGCGCGCGGTCATGGGCGGCGAGCGCTTCGGTGATTTCGTGCAGCCATTCGTCGAGCTGAGAAATGGGGCGTGCGTTCAGCGCGGGAAAAGCGCCGACGATCCCGGCCTTGCATTGGGCGATCACCAGCGCGGGATGCGAGACGATGAACAGCGGAGCGCCGACGACCGGCAGCCGGAGCTTGTCTCTGAGAATGTCCGGCAGCGCCATCGAAGCCCCCTGGCGGCTGCGTGCGATCCGCCCTTGTCGTTCACCCATAAACCGATGGCGACGATGCGGGCAAGCGCGTGTGCGGCGCGGTCATTTCGGCTCCGTCAGCCAGGCGCAAACATGCTGTCCGACGCCGCCACGAGCCAATGTTTGCGCGAGCCACGGCAGCAGCGTCCGCGCTTCGTCAATCAGAGTATGCGGCGGATTGACCACGAGAAGCCCGGCGCGCGCGAGCGGCTGCTGGCCGTGTGCGCCGGCCGGAGCGTAGCCGACGTCGAGTTCGAGCCGCAGGATGTTGGGCTTGGCCAGCGCGGCGATTGAATTGAGGAAATGGGCGTCGACCCGGGTTTCACGGATCGGGCGCCAGGCGATGTATGTTCCGCTCGGCCATTTGCTTAAGCCGCGTTCGAGCGCTCGCTCGACGCGGCTCGCTTCATCCGGCGCCTCGAACGGCGGGTCGATCAGGACGATTCCGCGGCGCTCCTTGGGCGGCAGATAAGCATTGAGCGCGACATAGCCGTCCGTGCCGACGATGCTGAGCCGCCGATCGCGCCCGAGCGCCGCAATCAACGCCTCGCGTTCCTCCGGGTTCGCTTCGCAGAGCGCGATGCGATCCTGCGCGCGCATGAGGGTTTGCGCGATCGCCGGCGAACCCGGATAGCTAGAGCGGCCGGCCCTCGGCGCTCGTGCGGGCCGACGGCTTCAAGATAAGGGCGCAGGAGCTCGGCGACCGGCGCAGGCGGACGGGCCGTCAGAATCCGCGCGATCCCCTCGCGCCATTCCGGAGATCGCTTCGCCTCCGCGCTCGTGAGATCGAAGCGACCCGCCCCGGCGTGGGTGTCGATGAAACGGAAAGGGCTTTCCTTGCGGGTCAGATAAACGAGGACGCGGGCCAGAACGGCATGCTTGAGCACGTCGGCGAAATTGCCGGCATGAAAGGCGTGGCGATAGTTGATCTGAAATCTCCTCCCAGTCCGAGCCAGCCGGACCTAATTGGATGAAGGCGCGTCGATTTCGACAACCTCGCTGCGCTTGACGCCGATGGCGCTCGCCAGCAGCTTGAGACGATCGCTGACCACTTCGCTGTCGGGAGCGCGTGCGGCTCTCGTCACCTCAAGCCGGATGCAATGCGGGTCGATGCGCAAACGCGCGCTTCTGAGGACGGCCGGCACGCCGCCGGAAAAACGATAGGCGAGCAGTATGGCGCGGCCGAGGATCTGCGCCCGGCGCCGTTCCGATGGCGTGAGCAGCTTGATCGCGGGGCTCAGCCATTGGGCGTCCGGCCGGCCAACGTAGCGGGCGTGAATGGCGGCGGCGATGAACACGCGCTCAGGATGGGTGACGCCGATAAAAGGAAATTCGAGCAGGCGTCGAAAGCTCTCTTCCGCCCGGAGGTCGGCCGCGTCTCTCCAGGCGATATCGGACAAAGCGCACACCGCGACGCGCAGCCTTTTCTCAGCCGTCGCTTCGTCGGGAAAAAGGCTTTCAGTCCACGAAACCAGTTCGGGCGCAAACTCGGGCACACGCGCAAACGGCAGGCCGATCAGTTGCGCGCCCTCGACCAGCGGATCCAGATATTGTTCCTCCCGGCTCAGCTGCGAATAGAGAAACCCCTCGCGCAAGCCGAGAGCGGAAAAGACGACCCGTTCCGGCTTCAGGTATTTGAGCACGCGATCCAACGTCAGCGCCGCGGCTGGCAAAGTCCGCGCTCTGCGCTCCGCCACGCCCGGCGTCGCCGCGAGTTTTGCTACGGACAGCCGCGAAACCGCACGCGCGAACTCGCGCGCCTCAGCGGCGCTGAGCGTATAGCCGTGCACGACTTTGACGGGCGCGCCGACCGTGTCCATATGCGCCTTGGCCAGCGCCCGCCAGCCGCCGCCGACCGGATAGAACACTGGCCTCGCCAGCTCGCGCGGTAGGCTTCGCCGCAGAATTTCGTCGATTTGCCGCTTCGCCGCCGAAACGCCCTCGGACAGCATGGCTTCGACCGGCAAGGCTCCGAGCGGCATGCTGACCCAGCCATCCCCGACGTGGTCATCGATTGCTTCTGCAATTTCGAGGCTGCCGCCACCCATGTCGCCGACGGTTCCAACGGGGCGAAAGAATCCGGAAATGACGCCGAACGTCGCAAACCGCGCTTCCTCAGCCCCGCTGAGGACACGCACTTTCAGGCCCGCCTCCGCCTCAATCGCCGCGGCGAGCATTGGCCCGTTCGAAGCCCGACGCATGGCCTCCGTCGCCACCGCGTCGATTCGGCTGACCCCCATGGCCTCGGCAATGGCGCGAAATCGCCGCACAGCCTCGATTGCGCGACGAAAATGGTCGGGTCCGATTGCGCCGGTTTCTGGAAGTCCTTCTGCGAGTTGGGCGAGCGATTTTTCGTTGAAGCGCGGCATCGGCGCACGACCCAATTGGTCATACACCAGGAGCCGGATCGAGTTCGATCCGATGTCGACGATTGCGTACGGGCGTCGGTCGAGCTGCCCGGCGCGCTCGGGGTCGAGCTCAAGCGGCCGCCGCGCCTCGTCCGAAATGTGCGCGCGTCCCTTCGCCATCGGGTTTTCTCCGCTTTCAAGTCTATCATAGACGAACGGCGCCGGCCTGCTGTCGGTTTCTTCGTCTTCGTTCGCTCAGACGGGGACGGGGGCGCCTGTGTGGACCGAGCGCAGCGCCGCCTGGCAGAGCTTGAGCGACAAAAGATTGCCGCGCGCCGAATTCAGGGGCTGGCGCTCGTCTTCGATCGCGCACAAGAGTTCGCCCATGGCGCCAGCGAAGCCATCGTTGAACCAAGAGCCGGTGAGCAGCGGCCGGGCCACGCCGGCTTCCGTATAGAGCTCGACAGCCTGATGACCGAGGTCGGGGCCCTGGCTGGAAGCGACGCCATTCGCGCCGACGACCGAAGTCGGAATCCCGCGCGCCGTATCGGGTCGCGCCGTCGAAAACAAGGGAGGCCTGACCGCCGTCGAAGGCGACAAGCGCCTGAGCTAACAGCGGAGGCCGTGCGGTCTGCCCAACCGCGCGGACAGCCGTCGCACAGACGGAGCGGGCGCGGTCGCCAATGACGCTGGCAAGGAAATCGAACCAATGGATACCGAAGTCCCAGAGGATGAGATCGTCCATCGCTTCGAACGAGGTCCCCGCGATCCAGCTGTGGTTCCAGCGGATCTCAACATGCACGCCGGTGACCTGACCGATCAGGCCCGCACGCACCGCCTCGCGGATATAGGCGAGGTGTGGCGCCCAACGGCCGTTCTGATTTACGGCGAGCTTGAGGCCGCGACGCTCCGCCAGCTCAACGAGTTCCCGGCCGTCGTCGAGGTTCTCGACGAAAGGCTTCTGCGACAGGACGTGCTTGTCCGCGTTCAACGCGCGCCGCATGAGGTCGAGGCGGACGTCCGCGTGGGCAGTGAGATCGAGAACGCTCACATCCGGATCGCGCAACAGGGAGTTGAAATCGTCGGTGACGCGCGCGTTCGGGAAATGGGCGTCGCGTCGCGCCCGGGCGCGCTCGAGATCGCGCGAGCAGATGGCGACCACGTTCAGGCCGTGACGCGCGTAGGCGTCGAGATGCGCGCCGCTGATGCCGCCTGCGCCGACGAGCGCAATCGGCGCGCTGCGATTCGTGCGGCATCGGCGGACGATAGGGAAGGTCCGGCGCTTCGATCTCGGCCGCGACCTTGGCGACCAAAGCATAGTCGTCTGCCGATGGCCCCTCAGCCTGCCCCGCTGCCGTCGCCGTCATGGCAGCAGAGCCAGTGTGCGATGCTCGCGAGCGGAAAGCGCCGCGGTGTCGACGATACGCTGAGCGGTGCGGCAAAGCGCAGGATCCAGCGGCCCCTCGAATGGCAGATCGCGCTCCTTGCAATGGAGTAGGTATTCGACTGGCTTGCGGAACGGCGCTTTCAATTCATCGACGGGAACTTGTCGGATCGTCGGGTGAACGCGTGTCTGCACCCCGACATGCGCGTCGTAGTCGTAACTTGAAATCGTGCCTTCCGAACCGACAACAACAAAACCGCACTTGGGCTGCGGCTGCGTGGTCCAGGGATCGGTGAAGGTCCCCCAGCGCGTTTCGAGTTTCGATAGGCCCCGGGCGTAGCGGCAAATGGTAATCGAATGCTCGTCGACTTCGAGACCCTCCGGCCGGTCGACGACCGCGGTCACCTCGATCGGCGCCTCGCCGTTCATGAACCACGTGCCAAGCGTCGCTCCGTAGCCCAGATAGTCGAGCAGGCTGCCGCCGCCCGAGGCTTTGCTGTACCACCACGAATTCGGCTTCTCGCGCCGCACCTCATCGTCGGACACGGTGACCTTGTCGGCGCGGTGATAGAGCGGGCCGCGGTTGCCGTCATAGAAGTGAACCTCGATAACGTCGCCGACGACGCCTTCATCGATCAGCCGCTTGGTGGTCACGTGGGATGGATACCAGCGCAAAGGCCAGTTGACCGCGAGGCGAACTCCCGACTTCTTGACGGCCGCAAGCATCCGGTCGGCGTCGGCAAGCGAAGCGGCGAACGGCTTTTCGAGCAGGATATCGACGCCAAGCGCAGCGACCTCCTCGACCACATCCGCATGCCGCGCGGTTGCCGGACAAAGGATGGCGAGGTCCGGACGCGCCTCCCGCACGCATTGCGCGATGTCACGATAGACGCGCTCTTTGGGAATGGAGAAGTTGGCGATTGCATCGACCATCTTCGTCTTGTCGTCATCGCACACTCCGGCGATCTCGGCGTTCGGATGCTCATAAACCTCGCGCAGAAGGTCGCCCATGTGAGCGTGTTCGAAGCTTAAGCCGACGATCCGCCATTTGCGCAATCTCACATCCTCCCCTCGCCCGACCCGGTAATGTTCGACACATCGCGGCCCCGCGCGGCTGCTTCGCTGCGCAGCTGCTCGACGCGCAGCACCAGCGCCATCGCCACCGCCAGCGTCGCCGAAAGCGATTTGAATCCGGAAAAGCTCTCTTCGATCACCTCGACATACGCCTTCGAAACCGGGACCAGTGGGCTGAACGCGCTGTCGGTCAGCGAGACGATCGGAACACCGCGCTGCGCCGCGGACGCGGCCAATTCCGGAGTGATGGAATTGTAAGGCGTAAAGCTGACGGCGAGGACCGCGTCGGAGCTCGACGCGCAGCGCAGAAGCTCGAAGGCGGTCGAACCGACATTGTCGAGCGCAAGGTTACGCACGCCGAGATTGGCGAGCGCGAGCGAGACGTAGCTGACCAGCGAGAACGCGCGCTTGGAGCCAATGATGTAGATAAGGTCCGCCGCCGCCAGCGTCTCGCTCATCGTCTCTAATTGGGCCAGATCCAGCCGATCGCGGACGCCAGCAAGCCCCATCGCGGACGAGCCGATGAACCCGTCGACCAGGCGCGCCGCCTCACTGCTTGAGGCGCTTTCCCAACGGTCACGGCTCCGGCCGCCATCCGCGAGATGGGCCTTGAACACCTCCTGCAGATCGGAAAATCCCGAATAGCCAAAGGCTTGCGCGAACCGCACCAATGTCGAAGGCTGCACGCCAGCTTCGCCGGCGACGCTCGTTACGGTGCCCAGCGCCACCGCGGTCGGATGCTGCCAGAGATGGATCGCGACCTGGCGAAGCTTCTTGGGGAGCCTGGCAGTTCCGGAGGACAGCACCGCGCGCAGCTCCTCGTAACTGCCGGGACGCGAGTAACCGAGCGCCGCGCCGACGCCGGCGTCGGCGACCGTGTCGGCCCGCTCGATGGGCCGACGGCTATTCATCGTTGAGCTGTTCTCTGAGATAGCCTCGGGCGTCGGCGCCGAGCAGACCGCGCAAGTCCCGTGCGACGGGCTCAACGACAGGCGGTCGCGCCATATCCACCCCAAAGATGGGAGCTATGGAGAGAACGGCCCTCGCGAGTTCGGCCCAGTCGGAATTTTTTTCGCCGATCGCGATGATTCTCTCCGCGTAAGGATCTGATGGCGCCCAGCGGGCGCCAAAGCGACGCGCGCCGCTCAAACCATAGGCGATCCAGCTGGCGACCGCGAGGGTGAGCAAACCTGCGCTCTGGCCTGCGGCGAGACGCTCGCGAAACGGATCGATGAGACGCTGGACGATCTTCTGCGATCCATCCGTGCCGATCTGATGACATCGATGACGGATGGCGGTGTTGCGGATGCGCGCCAGCGATTGATCGATATACGGAGCGACCTCCATGCCCGCGAGCCTCGGCAGCGTGGTCGCGGTTTCTTGCTCAAGCATCTTGCGCGTAAGCGCGGCAAGCACGGGATCGGCGGCGGCCTGATAGGTGAACTCGTGGCCGACGAGCGCGCCTTGGTGCGCCAGCGTCGATTGCGCGGCGTTGAGCACACGCATCTTGATCTGCTCGTAAGGCTTCGCGTCGGCGACGAACGTGGCCCCGGCAAGGTCCAGAGGCGGTTGCTCGCCGGCAAACTTATCCTCGATCACCCATTGCCGAAATGGCTCGCCGACGACCGCGGCGGGATCGCGCGCGCCAATCGCGCTTGTTACCTCCTCGACATCATCCGGACTCGTCGCCGGCACGATCCGGTCGACCATCGTGGATGGAAACGTGACCCGATCCTCGATCCAGCGCGTCAACTCCGCCGACCGCAGAGCCGCAAACTTGAGCATCGCCGCGCCGAGCCGCGCGCCGTTGGATGGAACATTGTCGCAGCTGATCAAAGTGAGCGGCGTCCCACCGGTCTGTCGTCGCCGCTCAAGCGCAAGCGCGAGCAGGCCAAGGAGGGTGCGCGGCGGGAAGCCGTCGTCAAGATCCGCGCGAAGCGTCGGATTGTCGAGATCGAGCGCGCCGGTCGACGGCGTCAGGCAATAGCCTTTTTCGGTCACCGTGATCGTCGCGACAGAAATCTCGGGCCCGCCGAGCGCGGCGATGGCGCCGTCCGCGCTCGCCTTGTCCGTAACGTCGATCACGTCGCGCAGCGCGCCGATGATGCGGGTCTCGGCGTGAGCGTCCTGCCTGAGCGTGCGGGAATAAAGACAATCCTGCGGGGCCAGGAGGTCCGCGAGACTTGGCGCCGTGAGGTTCACGCCGAGCACGCCCCATTTTCCGAAGCGGGCCTCGAGCATGTCGTCAATGAATTCGGCCTGGTGGCAGCGATGAAAGGCGCCGAGGCCGATATGCGCCATGCCGATCTTCAGACGCTCGCGATCGTATTGCGGCTGGCGCACCGACGGCGGCAGCTCCGGCAAAAGGTCGCGAGACAAGCGTCGCATCGCCTGAAGCCTCAGTCCAGCGCGCCAAAGACGTTCTGCGTGTAATCGATCAGCGCGCCGGACATCGGCTCCGAGGCGTCGGAGAGAAGGAACAGGGAAAGCCGCGCGACGTCGTCCGGGTTCAGCAAGCGTCCGAACGGCATGCTTGCGGCGGCCGTCGGCCAGCCATCCCTCGCCCTTGCCGAGCGTGACCGCCTGCATCTGCCGCTCGCCCGGCGAATCGACCCAGCCGAGAATGATTCCATTGACGCGGATGCGATCGAAACGATGCGCGTGCGCGGTGTTCTTGGTCAGCCCGGCCAACGCCGACTTGGAGGAGGCGTAGACCGCGAGCTCCGGCGCTCCGCCGCGAGCGTGCACGGAGAGGATGTTGACAATCGAGCCCGGCGCCTTGCGCTCGCGCAGATGATTGACCAGCCTTTGCATGAGAAAGAATGGCGCTCGCGCGTTGACCGCGAAGAGCCGGTCCCAGAATTTCACGTCCGCTTCGACGAGCGATCCTCTGTCCGTAAGCGCGGCGGAATTCACCAGCCCGTCGACACGACCGAATCGCTTGAGCGCGGCGTCGAAGATCAAATCCGGCGCATTGGCGTGTTCGAGATCCGCCGCCACGAACAAGGCGGGCGCCCGCTTCGCTCGACCTCGGCCGCTGCGGCCGCGCCCTTGCTCGCGTCTCGTCCTGTCACCACGAGGCCTTCGGCGCCGGCGCGGGCGGCCGCCTGGGCGATGGCCAAGCCGACGCCCTGGGTCGACCCGGTGACTATGACGACCCGCCCTTTCACGCCGCGCCTCCCGCATAGATTTATCGTTAGGACAATTCTGGATCAGAAATTCCAATTGTCAAATTCTGGAAAGTTCATAGCCAGACGCTGGCTGTATCGGCGACGTCACATTTGACAAATGGAATGTTTTTGCCAGAATTAGTGTAACGGCATAATAATTCGCCCTCACAGGGCGGCGGCGAGCGCCGGGGGAGAGAACGCCATGCGGACGATGAAGGGCCCGGGCTTGTTTCTGGCCCAGTTTGCAACCGACACTCCACCCCATAACACCCTCGCCGGGATCGCGAAATGGGCCAAAGCCTACGGCTACAAGGCCATCCAGATCCCGACCTGGGACAGCCGCTTCTTCGATCTCGACCGCGCCTACGACAGCGAGACCTATTGCGACGAGATCAAGGGACAGCTCGCCGACATCGGCATCGCGATCAGCGAGCTTTCAACGCACTTTCAAGGGCCAGATGGTGTCCGTTCACCCAGCCTATGACGCGATGTTCGACGGACAATGTCCGGCCGCCGTGCGCGGCAACCCGGAGAAGCGGCGTCATTGGGCGGCCGATCAGGTGCGCAAGGCGGCCCTCGTGTCGCGCCGCTTTGGCCTGACCGAGCATGTGACCTTCACCGGCTCGCTCGCCTGGCCCTATTTCTATCCCTATCCGCAGCGGCCGGCCGGACTGATCGAAGAATGCTTCGCCGAGCAGGGCCGCCGCTGGAAGCCGATCCTCGACGTCTTCGACGAGAACGGCGTCGACCTCTGCTTCGAAATCCATCCGAGCGAGGATGTGTTCGACGGCGAGACCTTCGACATGTTTCTTGACGCCGTCGGCGGCCACAAGCGCTGCAACATCAATTACGACGCCAGCCACTACATCAAGCAATGCATGGACTATCTCGGCTTCATCGACACCTATCACGACCGCATCAAGATGTTCCACGTCAAGGACGCCGAGTTCAACCCGACGGCGAAGCAAGGGGTCTATGGCGGGTACAAAGGTTGGCTCGAGCGCGCCGGCCGCGACCGGTCGCTCGGCGACGGTCAGGTTAATTTCAAGGCGATCTTCTCCAAGCTCGCGGCCTATGATTTCGCTGGCTGGGCCGTGTACGAGTGGGAATGCTGCCTTCAGCATCCCGAGGTCGCGGCGCGCGAAGGCGCCAAATTTATCGCCAACCACATCATCGAAGTGACGGACCGCGTGTTCGACGACTTCGCCAAGACCGGCGCTGACCGCGCGACCAATCTCAAGCTGCTTGGCATCAAAGGCTAAGTGGGTGGTTCACGCGACCGCCGTCGACGGGCTCAAGGGCGGACGGTTGCGCGTCGGCATGGTCGGCGGCGGCCGCAACGCCTTCATCGGCGCGGTTCATCGCATGGCCATGCGGCTCGACGATCTGATCGAGCTGAAAGCCGGCGCGCTGTCCTCAGACGTCGAGAACGCGCGCGTCTCGGGCGCCGATCTGGGTCTTGCGCCGGACCGGACTTACTCTAATTATCGCGAAATGGCTGCCCGCGAGGCCGCACGTCCCGACGGCATCGAGGCCGTCGTGATCGTCACCCCGAACCACCTTCACTGTCCCGTCGCGAAGGCATTTCTCCAGGCGGGAATCGACGTCATCTGCGACAAGCCGCTGTCGACCACGCTTGCCGAAGCGTCGGAGTTGGTCGAGCTCACGCGCGCAAAGAGGCTCATTTTTGCGGTAACCCTCAACAATACCGGCTATCCGATGGTGCGGCAGGCGCGGGAAATGATCGAGGGCGGAGAGATCGGCGACATCCGCGTCGTTCACGCGGCTTATGTCCAGGATTGGCTGACCTTGCCGATTGACGCTGATGGACACAAGCAGGCGGAATGGCGAACCGATCCCGTTCGCGCGGGGGCTTCCGCGGTTCTTGCCGACATCGGAGTCCACGCCCACAGTCTGGCATTGTTCGTGACCGGGCTTGAACTCGACGCGGTTTCGGCGGACCTCGCGACCTTCATTCCGGGCCGCCGGCTCGACGACAACGCGCATGTGCTGATGCGGTTTCGAGGCGGCGCGCGCGGCATCTTGGCCGCGAGCCAGGTCGCGGTCGGCAATCTCAACAATTTGAGCATCAAGGTCTACGGTTCGCGCGCCGGACTCGAATGGGCGGGCGAAGACCCGGAAACGCTCCGCTTCACACCTTATGGCGAACCGTCGCGCATCTTTCGGCGCGGCGGTCCGGGAAACACCCCGCTTGCCATCGAAGGCTCGCGCATGCCCGGCGGTCATCCCGAAGGCTATGTCGAAGGCTTCGCCAACCTCTACCGTGGCGCTGCGGAACTGATCTCGGCTCGGCGCGCTGGGCGTACGCCCGAAAAGAGCGCGACACTCACCCCGAACGTACTGGACGGCGCGCGGGGCGTCGCGTTTGTCGAAGCGGCGGTCAAGTCGAGCCAAAAGGATGGAGCGTGGACATCCGCACGCTTCAGTTGAGCGCATTAAGCGAATGCGCTATGCCGCCTTACGAATGTTGATTGGGCGGAAGCAAATGAAACTTACGCAAATTCTGGGTAGCGCCTCACTCGCCGTGTTGGCGATGGCAGGCGGAGCGCAGGCGGCTGACAAGTATGTCGTTGGCGTCTCCAATACGCTGATCGGCAACGGCTGGCGCGAAGAGATGATCTGCTCGATCAAGGCGGAGGCCGAAGCCTCAGGCAAGGTCTCGAAGGTGTTGTCGCCAACCGCAATGGCGGTCCGAAGCGCTGAACCCCGTCATCAAGCAGGCGGCGGACAAGGGGATCGTGGTCGTCGCGGTCGACCAGGCGGTTTCCGCCCCTGAGGCCTACGTTCTCACCAACGATCAGGTCGAATACGCCAAGCTCGGCGCAAAATGGCTGTTCGACAAGCTGGGCGGCAAGGGCTCAGTCGTCGAGATGCGCGGCATCGACGGCGTTCCCGCTGACGCCGATCGTCACCAGGGCTTCACCGAAACCGCCAAGACCTATCCCGACATCAAGGTTACGTCGGTGTTCACGGGCTGGGCGCTCGACAAGACCGCGCAGGCGACGAAGAACCTGCTGGCGTCCGGCAAGCCAATCGACGGGGTCTGGACGTCGGGCATCGATTCGACGGTGGTCGACGCGTACAAGACCGCGGACAAGCCGTTCGTCCCCGTCGTCGGCGCCGACAACAATGGCTTCATCGGCCAATTGATCGATTTGAAGAGCAAGGGCCTCGAGGGCGCCGCGGTCAGCAATCCGCCGGCGGTCGGGGGCGCAGGGTTAGGCCTCGCGCTCGACATCCTTGATAAGAAGGAGCATCCGCATCTCATCAAGATCACCCCGACAATCTGGAACAACGACACCGACATGGATGCGCTCAAGAAAGCTTACAATCCCAAGCTCGATCCCTTCTACAGCGTCGCCGTCAACGTGCCGCCATACACCCACTTCACGATGGATCAGATCATCGCTTGCAAGGGCCCCTGACCTTGGTTGAATAAGCCCCCGAAGGGATACGGAAGGCCGGCGGGTGACCCGCCGGCCGTTTTTTTGGAGCGAATCGATGAACGACGCTCCGCCGCTTCTTCACATTCGCGGCGTCGCGAAGACCTTCGGAGCAGTGAGGGCGCTCCGCTCAGCCGACCTGGAAGTGCGGGCGGGCGAAGCCCACGCGCTCATGGGCGCGAACGGCGCGGGCAAGAGCACGCTGGTCAAGATCATCACCGGCGTGTTTCCGGCGGACGCGGGCGAAATGACCCTCGCCGGGCAGCCGGTGGCGTTTCGATCGCCAGCCGAAGCGCGCCGAGCCGGCATCGTCTCCGTCTACCAGGATCCCGCAATCGTTCCCGACCTGACGGTCGCGCAGAACATGCGTCTCGCGCGCGTCTCGACCGAGAAGGTCAAGGCGGCGATGCGCGATCTCGGCGTCGAGCGCATTCCGCTCGCAACCGTGGCGCGCGATGTCGATTTCGCTCTCTTGCGCCTGATCGATCTCGCCCGTGCGCTGGCGTCGGATCCGCGCATTCTGATGCTGGACGAGATCACCGCGGCGTTGCCCGCCGATCTTTCCGAGCGCGTGTTCAACGTCGTGCGGGATTTTCGCAGCCGTGGCGCGAGCGTGATCTTCATCTCGCATCGCATGGCCGAAATCGCCATGCTCTGCGACCGAGCGACCGTGCTGCGCGATGGAATCACCGTTGGCGTCACGCCGACCAAGGGCGCCGAAGAGGCGATCGTCAATCTTATGCTGGGCTCTGACGTGGCCAAGGCGACGACTGCCCCAGCCGCGCGGGCCGCGCGCCCAGAAACGGCCCGTGAGACTGCCGCGCTCGAGGTGGAAGGCCTGAGTTGCGGCCGCGCGCTGCAGGACGTCTCCTTCCGGGTCAATCGCGGCGAGGTGCTCGGAGTCGCGGCCTTGGAGGGCCAGGGACAGGAGGAACTGTTCGATTGCATCGCCGGCGTGCGGCGTGCGGATGCAGGAGAGGTGCGGGCGGAAGGGCGCGTACTCAAGTTGCGGCATCCCGCCGACGCGATCCGCGCCGGCCTCGTGCTTGTTCCGGCCAATCGACTGGTTTCACTGCTGCCCCAGCGTTCCGTCAAGGAGAACGTGGCGCTGGCCGCGTTCGGTCCATTGCGCTCTTGGGGGCCCATTGCGATGGGCGAGGAGAGACGTCGCGTCGACATGGCTGTGGGGAAATTGCAGATCGACACCCGCGCGGCATCGGAAGTCAGACGCCTTAGCGGCGGCAACATGCAGAAGGTCGTCATCGCCCGCTGGATTGCGGCCGGATTTAAGACCCTGCTCTGCTTCGATCCGACGCGCGGCATCGACATCGGCACCAAGAAGCAAATCTATGCGCTCATGCGCGAAATCGCCGACCAGGGGCTGTCCGTCCTGTTGTTCACGTCGGAACTGCCAGAAATTCGGCTCGCCTGCGATCGGGCGATCGTTCTGTTCGGCGGCCGCATCTCCGGCGAAATGCCGGCGGCTGAAGCCGATGAGGCCCGCCTCCTGCGGGCCGCGCATGGCCTGACCCGCGCAGAGGCCGCAGCGATCGCATGACCGATGCGACGGCTCGAAACACCAGCGCCTCCTGGCGCACGCTAGCCCGGGCCGGGCGATTTCTCGGCATGCCGCTTCTGCTCGCAGCGTCGCTCGCTGCGACCGTCGCGATTCATCCTGATTTCGGTTCGTATGAAATTCAGTCTCTGGCGCTTGGCGCCTTGCCGCTCGCGCTTGCCGCCGCCGCCCAGGCGATCGTTGTCATCAGCGGCGGCATCGATCTCTCGATCGGCTCGATGATCGCGGTGTCGAACGTCCTCTCCGCGAGAGTCTCATGCACCACGCCGACTTTCGTCAATCCTTGGCCCTCTCCATCGTCGTCCTGATCGCCGGCGCCGGCGCAGGATTGCTGAACGGCCTTGTTGTCGCTTTCTCCCGCATTCCCGACGTTGTCGCGACGCTGACCACTGGATTCATCTGGGGCGGCGTGGCGTTGCTCATCCTCGAACGCCCAGGGGGAGGCGCGCCGGCGGCTTATCTCAATATCGCCGCCGGCGCCGATTTCTGGCCATGGCTGCCGAACGCCCTCGTGCTGATGGTCGTCGCCATCGCCGCGATCTGGCTGCCTATCCGGCTGAGCCGCATCGGCCTTCTGATCTACGCCGCGGGGAGCGATCCGGTCGCCGCGTTTCGCAGCGGCGTCGACGTCATGAGAGCGCGGACGATCGCCTATGTCTTCAGCGGGATCGCCTGCGCGGTCGGCGGCATGGCGTTGACCATGACGACCGGAATCGGCGCGCCCCTGGCGGGCGCCTATTACACGCTGAGCAGCGTCGCAGCCATCGTCATCGGCGGCGTGAGCCTCGCGGGCGGTCGCGGCGGAATGGTCGGCCCGGTCATCGCCGCCCTGTTGCTGACGCTCGCGCCGATGGCCTTGGTGTTCCTCGGCATCGACCCCAATTACGGCCAGGTGATCCAGGGAACGCTGATCGTGCTGGTGGTCATGGTCGCAGGCCTCTTCGCCTATCTGCAGGAACGCAAATGAAGCTGGTCTTAAGCTTCCTGCGCGGGCACACGATCTATGCGCTGATCCTGTTGCTGGCGGTTTTCGTCGGCGGCGTAGAGATCGTGCGGCCGGGCACCGTGACGCCGCTTTGGGCCTCAAACACGATCCTGTTCGCCGCGCCGCTCGCGATCATGGCCGGCGGACAGACGCTGGTGATGCTGACGGGCGGCATCGACCTTTCGGTGGCGAGCGTGGCGACGGGAGCGGCGTACCTGCTCGCGACCAACGCGTCCGCCGGCTCGGCGACTGCGATCGGCCTGGGGCTTCTGGTCGGGCTCATCGTCGGCCTCATCAACGGGATCGGCGTCGCGCTCCTGCGCGTGCAGCCTCTGGTCATGACGCTCGGCACGGGGCTCATGACCGGCGGCGTGCTGATCGTCTACAGCCAGCACATGATGGCGAGCCAGCCGCATGTTCCCGACATCATCCAGACGCTCGGCGCGGGACGGGTGTTCGGCCTCGTGCCGATCGACCTCTTCCTGTGGCTTGTCATCGCTGCGCTGATCCTGTTCGGCCTGCAACGGACGGGCTTCGGTCGTCTTCTCTACGCGGTCGGCGACAACCGCGAGGCCTGTCATCTCGCCGGCGTCAGGGTCTGGCGCGTCCTGTTCGTCAATTATGTGCTGTGCGCCATTCTCGCGGCGATCGCCGGGGTCGTCGTGGTCGGGGGCACGAACGCGGCGGATCTCAGCCTTGCCGACAGCTATCTCTTGCCCTCGGTCGCCTGCGTGGTGATCGGCGGCACGTCCATTTTCGGCGGACGCGGCGGCTATTCGGGGACCATCATCGGCGCGCTGATCCTGACCGTTCTTACCGGCCTTCTCACGCTGCTCGACGTCTCCGAACCGATCAAGCAGATCCTTTACGGCGCGATCATCCTCTCGCTCGCCGCGGCCTATGCGCGCCTGACGGAGTGAGGCGGCAGCCGTCGCCCGGCGGTGGAGACGGCCACGGCCTAACCGCCGTTTTACCGGCGCCCCCTCATGATTTCAGTATGTTACGACCCCGTTTAGTTCCGCGCTCAAAAACGGCGCGCGCTGGCGCCCTTGGCCCCAGGGTGATATTATATAACATTTTCAGTCTGTTCTATATGCCCGCCCGCTCATCCCCGCGCCTCCGTCACCGCCTTCAGGAAAAGGTGCCGCTCCCGCCATTCCTCCGGCCCCGCCTTGTGCGGCGAATCGAGCGCCATCACCGGGCCGCCCTGGCTGCGATGGGACGGCCAATGCGGCACGTCCGGCCCGTTGGGATCGCCGGTCGTGACGAAATTGACCCAGTAGCTCGACGCCAGTTTCGCCAGTTCGCGATCGGCGTCTTCATGCAGCCACGGGAATGCGTGCAGATTGTCGAACACATAGAGGAGCTCGCCCGCATGGAAGGCGCCGGCGTCGCGGCTATCCCGTTCGCCGAACCAGCCTTCCGGCGTCAGCGGCGCGCGGTCGAAGCGAAAGCGGAAAATCTCGGCGCGGCCGTTTTCCTTCTGCGCCTCGATCCAGGCCCAGGTGGGGTGAATGATGACGAGGTCGCCGCCAAGCGCGCGCGCCGAGGCGGCGTCAGCCTCCGGCGGATCCGCCCGGATAATGCCGCAGCAGCGCGTCGGTCCGTTCGCCAAAGATCGCGCGCGCCAGATCGATGTAGGGGCGCTTCGCGTCGTCGCCCTGATGCAGGGTGAAATTGAAGCCTTCGTCCTTGTTCCAGCCGGCCATCAGGGGCACGTCGCTGTGCTCGCCAGCGGCGAAGATCTCGGCGGGCGAGCGCGGCAAAAACCATCCATCGATGATCGGCCGAAAGCCCAGCCCCGGCGCCGCGGCGAGGATGGCGTCCGCGGGGGCGGCGCGCAGTTCGGCCAGCGAACGCGCGCCGACCTTGCGCATGAAGTCGAGGCCGGCGGCCTCGGCCTCCGCGAGCGACGCCGGCGCGCGGCTCGGAGAGGCGAAACATCGCGCCGCTCTCGCCGATGGCGCGTGCGAAAAGTCCCTTGGCGAGCGGCGAGGCCATCAGCGCGCTCACCGCATGCGAACCTGCAGATTCGCCGGCGATCGTGACCTTGTCGGGATCGCCGCCGAAAGCGGCGATATTGCGCTTGACCCATTGCAGCGCGGCGACAAGGTCGAGAAAGCCGTAGGCGCCGGACGAATGATGCTCGGATTCGGCGGTGAGTTCCGGATGAGCGAGGAAGCCCAGCGCATTGAGCCGGTGGTTCACGGTCACCACGACGATGCCGCGCGCCGCAAGCCGCGCGCCGTCGTAGCGCGGTTCGGCGCCCGAGCCGACGACGAAGCCGCCGCCGTAAATCCAGACCATCACCGGCAGGCGCGCGTCTGTCCTCGGCGCCGCCGGCGTCCAGATGTTGAGATGGAGGCAATCCTCGGAAGTCGCGGCTCCGCTGAGGTCGATATCGTCCCACACGACGCCCTGCACCGAATGCGCCCCGAACGCATGTGTCGGCCGCACGCCTGTCCACGCCGCCACCGGCTCAGGCGGGCGCCAGCGCAATCGCCCGATCGGCGGCGCGGCGTAGGGAATGCCTTTGTAGACGCGGACGCCGCTTGCATCCGGCTCGGGAACCGCGAGCGCGCCGCTCTCGATCGACAGACTGTTCGTCATTGAGCGCGATCTCCACTGTAGCCGCGCTCGGTGAGCGCGGCGGCGCGGTCCAGAGGGCGACCGGAAGGACGCCCGTCTGTCGACGGGCTGTGGACCGCGCCTACAACGTCCCGGCCGTGCGCATCGGCATTTCATCGACGCCGGCGAAGCGCGCCTTCGAGCCGAGCGCTTCCTCGATGCGCAGGGCCTCGTTCCATTTCGCCATCCGTTCCGAGCGCGCGAACGAGCCGACTTTGAGCTGTCCGGCGCCCCAGCCAATCGCAAGATGAACGATCGACGTATCCTCTGTCTCCCCCGAGCGCGCCGACACGATCGTTCCGAAGCCCAAGCGGCGTCCTTCGTCGCAAGCGGCTTTCGCTTCGCTGACCGTTCCCGCCTGGTTGACCTTGATGAGCGCCGCGTTGGCGCTTCGCCGTCGCGCCGCCTCAGCGACGCGGCTTGCGCTCGTGACGAGATAATCGTCGCCGATCACCTGAATGCGGTCGCCGACCGCTGCGGTGAATTGCTCGAACCCTTTGTCGTCATCCTCGGCGAACGGGTCTTCGATCGACTGGATCGGATAGCGGTCGCACCAGCCGAGCAGCATCTCGGCCAGCGCGTCGCGGTCAAGCTCGCGCCGTTCAAGACCCAGACGATAGCGGCCGCCTTTGCCGAATTCCGACGCGGCGATGTCGAGCGACATCGCTCACGTCTTCGCCTGGAACAAAGCCCGCACGCTCGATCGCCCGCATCAATGTTTCGAGCGCCTCCTCATTGGTCGAAAACGCCGGCCACCAGCCGCCTTCATCGGCAAGACCCTGCAGAAGGCCACGCTCAGCCATGATCGCGCCCGCGGAATGGTAGACTTCCGCCGTGACCTCGAGCGCCTCGGCGAAGGTTTTGGCGCGCGGCGCGATCACCATAAAGTCCTGGACGTCGGTTCGCCGTCCAGCATGGGCGCCGCCGCCAAAAATCTGGATTTCTGGCAGCGGAATGATCGCCGGCTTGTCGCCGAGACAGTAGCGCCAGAGCGGCAGGCCGCGGCTTGCCGCCGCCGCATGAAGGACGCCAAGTGAAACAGCGGTGAGCGCGTTTCCCCCAAGCCTCGCCTTGTTCGGCGTATTGTCGAGGGCGACCAGGCTCATGTCGATCGAGGCCTGATCGAACGGATCGAGGCCCGCAAGGGCCGGCGCGATTTCGGTGCGAATCCCTCGCAGCGCGTCCTGCACGTCAAGGCCACCGAAGCGGCGCCCTCCATCGCGCTTGTCGATCGCCTCACGGGAACCACGCGATGCGCCGGCAGGCGCAATGCCCCTGCCGACCGCGCCGTCGCTCAACTTGATTTCGGCTTCGATGGTCGGGCGTCCGCGCGAGTCCCAGATGCGCCGCGCGACGAGCGATTGGATGACGGGATCGCTCATCGCAATTCCCCCCTCGCCCTGAAGCGCCCGCTGCCCCTCGTCCTGAGGAGCCCGCGCTGCGGGCGTCTCGAAGGACGATCCAGTATGAGCTGGCATGCAGGGCTGTCTGGACCATCCTTCGAGACGCGATGCTTTGCATCGCTCCTCAGGATGAGGTGGATGCTGAGCTTCGTCCCCCTCAAGAGAAGGCAGTGGTTTGCACGAGGAGAAACGCTCATCGCGTCCGCTCCCAAGCGTCGGCGACGTCCCTCAGGCGACGCGGCGGATCGGCGATCAGCGGTTCGGCGCAGCGGCGCACGGCGGCGCGCTCGCTCTCGCGGGTGAGGTACTCGACCGGCGACTTGCCGTCGACCCTGGCGAGGAACAAAGCCGGCAGCAGAGCAGCCGCGCGCGCTTCGATTGCCGCTCGCGCTCTCCCAATCGACGCCAGCGAGATAGGCGTCGGCAACCGCCGAAAAGGCGGCGATGTAGGGCGCTCCTCTCGACCCCTTCGCGCGCGCCCTTGAGCAGGAGATGATTGAGACAGAAGGCGAGATCGAAGGCGGGGTCGCCGAACCAGGCGCATTCAGCGTCGAGGAACACGGGTCCGACCGGACCGTGAAGGATGTTCTTCGGACTGATGTCGCCGTGAACCAAAGCGCGCTTCGTCGTCAGCGTCGTATGCGCCAGCGCATCGAAGCGCGCCGCAAGTTTTGGATGCGCATGGGCCGTCGCGCGCAGATAGGGCTCGATGCGGATCGCCTCGAACGTCTCGTCGTTGGCGAACGCGGCCGGAATGGTCGGGTCGGCCGCGCTGCGCGCATGGATGATGGCAAGATCGCGCCCGACCGCGGCGGCGAAATCCACGTCCACGATCCCGGCCAGAAGTTGGGTCTTCCACAACGGATGATCCTCGGGCGCGAGATAGTCCATCGCGAACCAGGCCTTGCCTTCGCATCCTCGCCGAGGACGCGCGGAACCGCGTGCGGCAGCCCAGCGCGCGACCGCGCGCATATAAGCCGCCTCGGCCGCGTTGCGTTCGACCGGCGCCTCCCAGACCGCGGCGACCTTGAGCTTCGGCAGGGCGCGCTTGACGCAGAAGCGTCGCTCGCCTGCCTCGACAAGCGAGATGTCCGAAGACACTCCGCCGGTCAGCGGCGTGAGACGGACGGGCTCTCCGGCTTTCAGGAGACCCATGCGGCGCAACGGCTCGATCAGATCGCCGGTCTCAATGAGCGTGTGCTCGCTCATGTCCCATGCGCCTCAATAGGTGGCGCGGCCGCCCGAGAGATCGAAGACCGCGCCGGTGGTGAACGAGCATTCGCGGCTCGCCAGCCAGCAGACGATCGCCGTCGCCTCTTCAACCGTGCCGAAGCGATCCATCGGAATTTTCGAGCGCATGTAGGCGATATGCGCCTCCGATACTTGCGCGAGGATCGGCGTGTCGATCGTCGCCGGCGTGATCGCGTTCACGCAAACGCCGTCCTTTGCAAGTTCCTTGCCGAGCGACTTGGTGAGGCCGATGACCGCGGCCTTTGACGCGCTATAGGCCGACGCCGTCGGATTGCCCTCCTTGCCGGCGATCGAGGCGATGTTGACGATGCGGCCGTAGCCTCGATGCTTCATCAGCTTCGAGACAAAGCGATTGCAGTAGAAGAGGCCGTGCACGTTGATGTCGAACACGCGCTTCCATTCGTCGATCGGGTAGTCGATGACGAGGGCGTTCTTGCCCGCCACGCCCGCCGAGCAGACGAGGATGTCGATATGGCCCATCTCGCCGGCGGCGGCGAGAGTCGCGCGCTCGACCGAACTTGGATCCGCAACGTTGACCTCATCCGCTCGGGCGGATTTGGCGCCGACCTCGGCGACCGCTGCCTTCAACCGCGCGGGATCCTGGTCCCAGATCGTGACCCGCCCGCCTTCGGCGGCGATCCGCTTCGCGACGCCGAGCCCGATGCCGGACGCCCCGCCGGTCACCACCGCCGTCATACCGTCAAACCGTTTGGCGTCCGACACTTTCAAACCTCCTGATTCTGTTCCGATGCAAGATGCGAACGAATTGATCGCGGACGTCATCGCGACGACCGAAGCGACGGGGCGATCCAGCGAGCCCTAAGGCCCTCGTGATTCCTGGATTGCTCGGCTCACGCTCGCAATGACGATCGCGGTTCCATCAGATCGCGTATCCTTAGACAGTTTCTCATCCCGGAAACAGCGTTTCCCCGCCGTCCACCCGAAGAACCTGGCCGCTGATATATTTGCTTCTCGGGCCGGCGAGGAAGGCGACCGCGTCGGCCATCTCGTCGGGCTCCCCATAACGGATGAGCGACTTGATCGACGAATCCATCTTTTCCGGATCGACGACGCGGGTCGCCTCGAAGCGCGCGGTCTTCGTCGCCCCCGGGCTTACCGCATTGATCCGAACGCCTTCCGTCCGGACCGTCGCTGCGAGGCAGCGCGTGTAGTGGATCACGGCGGCCTTGAGCGCGGCGTAGATCACCCCGTTCGTCACCCCGAACTGCGCCGCGGCCGAGCCGATGTTGATCACCGAACCGCTGCCCGCCTTGACCATCGGCGGGATGAAAGCCTGACAGACGATGATCGTGCCGTAGAGGTTGTTCTCGGTCAGCGCCTTGATGTCCTCGAGCGGAATGCCGAGCGCGTCGTTGGGGTCAGGCTTGCCGCCCGACGCGCCGATGTCGCCGCCTGCGCAATTCACCAGGATGTCGACCCGACCGAGCTTGGCTTCGATCTCTTCCTTCATTTTGGCGACCGCCGCCTTGTCGCCGATGTTGCCGCTCACCGCCGCGACCCTTCCGCCATGCCTGGCGAGCATCTTGGCGACAGCGTCGAGATCAGGCGCCTCGCCGTACTTGGAAGGCGCGGTCCAGGAAATGTCATGGATCGCAACGTCCGCGCCAAGCTCGGCCAAACGCTCCGCCATCACGCGCCCGAGCCCACGGCCCGAGCCGGTGACGAACGCGATCCTGCCAGCTGAGCTCTTTGGTCATCCGTCAAATTCCTTTCTCAACCCCAAGCCCGATCGCGCGCATGTTTGCCGGCGCTGCGGCGGATCATGGCGAGTTCATAGTCGGCAATCGCCGAATCCTCGCCGCGCTCCCAGGGCGTACGAAAGTCAGCGTCGTCGGCGAGGCGATTGACCCTCGCGGCGGCGAGGCAGGCAGCGAGCGCGGGCGCTGACTTGGGCGGGTAGAAGCTCCACCATTCGGGCCGCAAAAACCGCACGTGCCGCGCTTCGAGCGCTCCGGGCTCGAGCACCGCATTCAGCTTGCTGGCCCTGCGCCGCCAGCAGGTCGAGCATTGCGGCGATGGGGACGGCGCCGTCGCCGATGGCGCAACGCACCAGGCGGTAGCCCTCGTCGGTGAACTGCACGCGGTAATCCTTGAGATGCACGTGTCGCACATGCTTGGCGACACGGGCGACGAAATCGAGCGGCGCCTCGGCGACCGGAAATGTGTTGCCGGTATCGAGACAAATGCCGACGCCGCGGGTCGTCTCGCAGAACTGGCTAAGTTCGTCGCTGCCGAAATCCTGATGGTTTTCGATCGCCAGAACTCTGCCTTCGTCGGCCGCGCGCGGACCGCGATCGGCGAGCGCGGCGCGAACCTCAGCGACGAGCTCTTTCCACTTGTCGCCAAGCGCGTGACGATCGCCGCACAAAACCGTCGTCAGTCCATGGCGAATGACCTTGGCGTCGAGAATGCGAGCCGAACGCAGCGCGCTCTCGAACGGACCCATCATCAGCCCGGAGCTGACAATCGGAGTCATGCTCAAGGCCGCGAGACGATCGCGGAGCGCGCGCAGCTCATCGTCGCTCATCGCCCGAAGCCACGGGTCGTAGATCTCCAGAACCTTCGCGCCAAGCTCGGTCGCAATCGCGATGAAACCTTCGAGGCCCGCGCCCTTGGGGTTGGCGCGCGGTCCGCCCGCGCCCTGCAGCCCCAGATGATAGGTCAGGCCGTAAGGATTGAGGCCGAAGGCAAACGCCTCCCCACGCGCCTGCGGCTGAAGCCCCTTCACATTTTCGTTCATCGAAGCCCCGCGTCGACGGTTATCGACTGCTTGGTGATCATGCGGCTGTCGTCGGCGGCGAGAAACAACGCCATACGTGCAATGTCCTCGCCGAGCAGTGTCGTCTTGATGGATTGACGCTGGACGATCGCGTCGACCAATTCCGGCGTCTTGTACCACAGCCGCCGCTGCCGATCGGTCATGACGGCGCCAGGCTCGATCGCATTCACGCGGATATTATCCGAGCCAAAGGCGCGCGCGAGCGCATGGGTGAGGCCAATGATCCCGGCCTTGGCGGCGGAATACGCCGGCATCTCGGCCGCCCCGCGCCAGGCGATCGACGAGAGATTGATGATCGATCCGAACCCAAGCTCGCGCATTTGCGGATGGACGGCCTGGGCTGCGAAAAAGTGATGCCGCAAATTCACATTCTGTGCGTGGTCCCAATAGTCGGCGGTCACCTCGGCGACCACATGGCGCTCGTCGTTGGCCGCGTTATTGACCAGGACCGCGATCGGGCCGAGCTTCGCCCGCGTTTCCACGATTCGCGCTTGCAGCGCGGCAACGTCGGTCACGTCGCAGGGCAGGAAAAGCGCCGCCCCGCCCGCCCCCTTCACCTCCGCCGCCATCGCTTCGCCCTCTTGCCGCTGGAGGTCGACGAAAGCGATGCGCGCGTGATTGCGCGCGAAGGCGCGGACGAGGTCGGCGCCGATGCCGGTTGCGCCGCCGCTGATGAACACATTGCGCCTGGCGAGGCTCGGATAGAAAGCGAAGGTCAAGCCGGGACCTGAGGAATGAGCGCCTGGCTTTCGGGATCGAACAGGCACGCATGCGCCATGTCGATCCCGAGCGGCAGGACTTCGCCCAGACGAGGCGCGCCGTCCGGATCGAAGCGGCCGACGATCTCCTGCTCGCCGAGCTTCAAAATCGCATGGGTCTCGGCTCCGGTCGGCTCGACCACTTCGACCGGCGCGGTCACCATCGCAAGCCCTGTTTTTTGCGCCTTCAGGCTCGCATCATAGCGAAACAAGTGTTCCGGGCGCACGCCGAGCACGACCTTGCCATTCGCGGGGAGAGCGTGGGCGCGTGGGTAAGCGGCAACGTCGCGGTTTCGCCCTGGCCAAGCGCAATCGTGACCGCTGGATGGCCGTCGAGCTTCCTCAGTTCACCGGGAATGAAATTCATCGATGGCGATCCCATGAAGCCGGCGACGAACATATTGGCGGGCCGGTCGTAGACAGCCTGCGGCTCGTCGAATTGCTGGATCGCGCCGTGATGCATGACCGCGATGCGCGAAGCAAGCGTCATCGCCTCGATCTGATCATGAGTGACGTAGATCGTGGTCTTGCCAACCCTCAGGTGAAGCTTCTTGATCTCGGTGCGCATGTCGACGCGCAGCTTGGCGTCGAGATTGGACAAAGGCTCGTCGAACAGAAAGAGTTTTGGATCGCGCACCAACGCCCGCCCCATCGCGACGCGCTGGCGCTGGCCGCCTGACAATTGGCCGGGCTTGCGGTTGAGCAGCGGCTCGATCTGCAAGAGCGCGGCGACGCGCGCGATCGCGGCGTTTTGCTCAGCTTTCGGCACGCCCCGGCTCTCCATGCCGAAGGTCATGTTCTGGCGCGCCGTCATCGTCGGGTAGAGCGCGTAGGACTGGAACACCATGGCGATGTCGCGATCCTTCGGCGCGACCGAGTTGACGAGCGTTCCGTCGATGCGGATCTCGCCCTCGCTGGCGGTTTCCAGGCCTGCGATTATGGCGAGCAGCGTCGACTTGCCGCAGCCGGACGGGCCGACGAGCGCGATGAACTCGCCCGTCTGCGCCTCGAGATCGATGCCCTTGAGAACCTCGAACCGAGCCGAAACGCTTGGTGAGCCGCGAGACGGTCAGCGTCGCCATGATCGCGCTCTCACTTGATCGCGCCCTGCGTCAGGCCGCGGACGAAATACTTGCCGCCGAACAGGTAGATCAGGAGCGGCGGGATGGCGCCGATCATCACCGCCGCGCTCGCGACGTCGTAAGGGTGGGCGTTCATCTGGCTGGTCGCGAGCGCAACCAGCGCCGCGGTGATCGGCTGCTGGGTTCCGCCGGTGAAGACGACGCCGAACAGGAATTCGTTCCAGATGCCGGTGAACTGCCAGATCACGGTGACGATCAGGATCGGCGGCGACAGGGGAAGAATGATCTTGAAGAAGATGCGCCAGAAGCCGGCGCCGTCGATGCGGGCCGCCTTGATGAGGTCATCGGGGATGTTGACGTAGTAGTTGCGGCAGAACAGCGTCGTGAACGAAAGGCCCTGGATGATGTGCACCAGGATGAGGCCGTAGACCGAGTTCGAAAGATGCAAAGCGCCGAGGATGTAGGCCCAGGGCAGGAGCGCCACCTGGCCCGGCATGAAAACGCCGAGCACGATGCAGACGAACAGGGTCTCCGATCCGGGGAAGCGCCATTTCGACAGCACGTAGCCGTTGAGCGCGCCGACCAGCGTCGAGGCGATCGTCGCCGGGATGGTCATTGCGAGCGAATTGAAGAAATTGCGCTTGATGCCTTCGCAGGTGCCGGCGACGCAATAATGCGCCCAGGCCTGCGGCCAGGCCTTCAGCGAGAAGCTCTGCGGCAAGGCGATCAGTCCGTTCCGGGTGATCTCGGGCAGTTCGCGGAACGAATTGGCGACGACGACGAAGAGGGGCAAGAGATAGATCAGCGCGAAGAGGCCGAGGAAGCCGTAGATGGCGACCCGTCGCAGGGCGAAGCGGAAACTCTCGCCGCGCGCCTGCGAATCGAGCGCAAGATCGAAGGTCGCGTCAGCCACGGGCCGCCTCGCGGCGCGAACGCCAGACCGTCCATAGCGCATAAGGCACGAGCACGACCGCGAGCGCG
Organism: uncultured Alphaproteobacteria bacterium; assembly: GCA_963802615.1. Taxonomy (GTDB): domain Bacteria; phylum Pseudomonadota; class Alphaproteobacteria; order Rhizobiales; family Beijerinckiaceae; genus Roseiarcus. The sequence continues at coordinate 93,530 of CAWDKC010000049.1, read as the reverse complement.
AGCAGCATCATGATCGAGGCGGCCGCGCCGATCGCGATCTGCCCGCGCTGGAACATGAGATCGTAGACGTAGTTCGCCGGAAAGGTGGTCGAGATGCCCGGTCCGCCTTGTGTCAGCGCGACCACCAGATCGAACGTCTTGATGGCGAATTGCAGCAGCACGACCGCGACCGCGATGAAGATCGGCGCGATCGAAGGCAGGATCACCTTGCGATAGATGCGGGCCGGCCCCGCGCCGTCGATCTGCGCCGCCTTGATGAGATCGGGGTCGACCGAGCGCAGGCCAGCAAGAAAGAGCGCCATGGCGAAGCCGGAGGACTGCCAGACGCCGGTGGCGATGATCGCATAGATCGCGGTGTAGCGATTGGTGATCAGACGGAAGGTGAAATCGTGCCAGCCGAGGCTGCGGACCAGAAATTCGATGCCCGCGTCGGGGCTATAGAGCCAGCTCCACACGACGCCAGTGACCACGAACGACACCGCGAGCGGATAGAGAAAGATCGTCCGCCAGATCGCTTCGCCGCGCACCCGCTGATCGATGGCGATGGCGAGCGCGAGACCGACCGCGAGCGACAGGACGACATAGAAGGCGCTGAAATAGAAAAGATTGCCGTAGGCGATCTTCCAGCGCTCGTTCGACCAGAGATCGAAATAGGGCTTCAGGCCGACAAACCTGTAGGTCGGCAGCATCGTGCTGTTGGACATCGAAATGTAGAGCGTCCACAGCGTGAAGCCGAACACATAGATGACGCTCGCAACCGCGCCGGGCGCGATCGCCAGCCTCGGAGTCCAGGCTCCCAGTTTTTCGCGAAAGGCCGGTTTGGTCCGGATGGCCTGGTTCGCGCTCAGGGCGTTCGACATGGGCATGCGTTCAACCGCACGAGCGAACCGGCCGCGCGACTGAGGCGCCGCGCGACCGGTCTGTGACTTGCCTACTTTTGCGCGTCGACGGCGTCCGCCATGGCGTTGGCGGCTTCTTCCGGGGTCATTTTCGGGTTGTTGACGAAGGACGTGATGGTGTCGAGGATCGCGCCGCGATATTTCTGCAGGATGGTCATGTTATGGGCCATCGAGCGCACCAGCATGCCGTCGGCGATCGAGGCCTGCAGAGCCTTCTGCGACTGCTGCTGGCAGGGATTGAAATCCTTGAGATCGATGTCGAGCCGCGCGGGAATCGAGCCCTTGGCCTCATTGAACACAGTCTGGAACTTCGGCGACATGATGAGCTGCGCAAGCAGTCGTCTGGCCCGCGACATAGTCGGGGTCCTTCTGCTTGAAGAAGACGACCGAATCCGAATTGAGGATGAAGCCGGGCTTGCCCCAGTCGGTCGGCGCCTGCCCGCACTGGTAGTCCTGGGGCGTTTTCAGTCCCGCCGCTGTGAAGATGCCGATCTGCCAGTCGCCCATGATCATGAACACGGCCTGTCCCTTGGCGATCATGCTGGTCGCGGTGTTGTAGTCGCGGCCGGCGATGCCGGGATCCATGTATTTCGACACCATCAGGCGCATCTGCTGGAACGCCTTGACCATTTCAGGCGAGCGCATCGCAGCGGTGTCGCCCTCGACAAAGGCCTTCTTGAAAAGACCCTCGTCCATTCCGTAGACGACCACCTCGAACGTCGTGGCGTCGGTCCAGTCCTGGCTGAAATGGGCGAGGCAGATGAGATGGGCCGCGACGGCCTTGTCGCAATCGGCGTTGAATTCCGCCCAGGTCTTCGGCAGCTCCTTGATTCCCGCCTGCTCCATCGCCTTGGTCGAGGCCCAGAGCCAGTTGATGCGGTGGATGTTCATTGGCGCGGCGACCCAGTGGCCGGTCGGCTTCATCACCGGCAAAAGTTCGGGCGCCACGACCTTGTCCCAGCCCTCCTTGTTGGCGAGGTCGTCGAGGTTGGCGGTCATGCCCGTCTCGTTCCACTCGGCGATCTCCGGGCCCTTGAGCTGCACCGCAGGCGGCGCATTGCCGGCGACGACGTCGGCGCGCAATTTCGCCAGCGTGTTGGCGGTATGGCCGGCGATCGAAGTCTGTTCCCATTTGCCGCCGGCCGCAGTGAACATCTCGCCGAGCTTGGCGATCGCCGCCGCGTCGGAGCCCTCGGACCATTGGCTGAGCAGGTTCGTCTTGGGCTCGGCAAGCGCCGCAGTCGCCGCCGCCACGCTGACGAGAACTCCGGCAAGCGCCGCCTTGATTGTGACCATCGTTTCTCTCCCACTTGCGAGCCGCCGCGCTTGGCGTCGCCTCTAGCGATTTCAGTTCGAATTTCTGTTATTGGCGCTCTCAGAGCGCGCGGGGTCTCACCGACAATGAGTAAAGCGATTGATTCGAGGCGTCAAACATTGAACGGAATGCGCATCGAACCTTGCGGATTGATGGCGCCCGCCGTTCACGCAGCCGTGAAGGCGATCAACAGGGGAGTTAGGCGCATGGTGGGAAGGGCAGCGGTATTGGCGGCGCTCATGACGATCGGGGCGAGCAGCGTCGCGCTCGCCCGGCAGGAGGCATACCTCGGCGATTGGGCGCGCGGCGATGGAAAGACCAGGATCCATGTCGCATCCTGCGGCGCGGCGATTTGCGCGCGCAACACCTGGGTCAGGCACGGCGTCTCCGCAGAAAAGGTGGGCGATCGGCTGATTCTCAGGGTCAAGCCGACTGGCGCTGGACGTTGGTCGGGAAACGCGTTCGATCCGCAGCGCAAGAAGAGCTACACAATCAACGTTCGTGTCAGCGCCAGGCGCATGACCACCCAAGGATGCGTGATGGATGGGTTTGTGTGTCAAAGCATGGGCTGGACGCGCCTCAATCGGCCGAGCTGAATCGAGTCCCAGCGGCCGAGACGCGGGCCGCAACCGCCCTCACCAATTCACCAGCAGCAGCACCCCCGCGGCGACGAGCGTCGCGATCGCGACGAGATAGGCAATCTGAAGGGTGATGTTCTTCCAGAACAGAATGCGCGACATGAGCGCGCATCGAACCGGCAGCTCCTCAACGTCCAGCACCGGATCGGCGATGAACCCGAAATCTTCCGGATTCGAACCGCGCCAGATCGGGAACCGCCTTCGTCCCGAGCGGGGAAAGCGCGGATAGACCGAGGCCAGCAGATTGAAGAAGATGACGATGAACGGCGCGAGCAGCACCGGAACGTTCAAATAATGGGGGTAGTGGTCGCGAAACTGAAGCACCGTCCCCATCATGATGGCGACGAAAAGCACCGCGATATTCGCCTTGATATCGCTCAGGCGAATGGAATCGCCGTAGCCGGTGAGCAGATTGCGCAACTGAGCTTCGTGATCCTTGGATATTACCGGCATGGCGACACACGCCGTCGGGCGCGCGAAGGGGCGAAGCGTGTCGAAGTCTCGTCCCGCGGCGCTGGATGACGGCGCATCGAGCGCGCTCGCCTAAACATACCAGATGTAGACAAGCAAAAACAGGCTCGCGACGATGCTCGCCATCGCGACAAAAAAACTGATCCGAATATAAAGGGTCTTCCACCACAGCAACTCCGAGAGAACCGAGCAGCGCAGTTTCAGCTGCTCAAGCTCGTCCTCGGCCTCGATGACTTTGGCGAAATCGCTGATCGTGGCGGTGCGCGAGACGATGAAATGCTTGCCGCCGCGCTTGGGATAGCGAGGAATGAGCACCGCCAGCAGGCCTATGTAGACGATGAGGAATGGCAGCATGACGAAAGGAATCGGCAGATAGTGAGGAAATTTGGGATAGTTGCCGAGCACCGGGCCCATCATGAAGGCGACGAACAGGATCGCGATATTGGCCTTGAAATCGCTCTGGCGGATCGCATCGGTATAGCCCGCGATCAGGCCGCGATAAGGTTGAGCGGGATCGGCGGCGATCTTGTTCATCCCTCAGCCGGACAGTCCATAAAGGCGGCCCGGCGGATGCGCCCCTTTGCGCACTCCTGGGCTTGGGCCCACCGAGGTCCTTCGAGTCGAATTGGCGTGAACTGCGAGGCCCTGTCAAGATCGGTTGAATTCGGGCGTTTTGCGCGGGACCTCGTCCGAAAAGGCGGCGATCCCGACCCGCCTCGAGCCTTTAGTCTCTAATTAGCGCCGAAAGCCCGCCGGCCCCGGTCATTGAAGCAGCGCGCAACAAGATCGCCGGCCTGCGCGTAAGCCGCCCCACTTCAGGCCAACTCGTGATTGAGAAATAGAACTACTAGAAAAGTATTTACTTTTCAGAAAACGTTAGGTCACTTTTGTTGCGTCATGTCGAGACCCGATGGCGAAGCCCGCCAAAATTCTTCGCGGTTCGAACCGGGCAAAGACAGCATGGGCCCCGGCGCGCTCAGGCGGAACGGGGCCCTGTTTCGCTGCTCGCGAAACGTCTACGATGGTGCAGATGTGATCTCGGCTCAGGAACGCTTGGCCTTCGCATTCCGACGCCGTCAATGTTCGTCGATGATGTTCCGGACGCTTGTCCGCTCTGGCATGTCGAGCGGCTACGAGCGTTTGACCCTGGTCGCTCCAGGATCATCCCGGCTGGTTCGGCGGAGTCATGGCTACCCCGGCTTTCTGCCGTCCTAAGGGACAGGGCGGCGGTGGTGTCGCCTCTGCGTTGCCTGTTCAGTGCGACACGGGTGAGATTGTGCGCCGACGACGCGGCTGTCAAATCACAATTCGCTCCCAGCCCTGTCCAGGACGCGGGGAAACGTCGCCTGTTCGCTGGCGGCCTCGGCCGCCGCGATCGCCGTCATGTTGACGATGCCGCGCGCCGTCACCGTCGGCGTCAACACATGCGCCGGCTTGGCTGGACCAATGAGAATTGGCCCGATCGGCAGTGCGTCGGCGATGACACGGGTCAGCTGGAGCGCCGTGCTTCCCGCATCGAGGTTCGGAAAGATCAGCACATTGGCCTCGCCCTCAAGGCGCGAGTTCGTGATCACCCGCTGGCGAGCGGCAAGAGACAGCGCGGTGTCGGCCTGCATTTCGCCATCGACTTCGAGGTCGGGCGCGCGCTCCTGCAACAGGCGCAGCGCCTCCCGCATCTTCAGGGCCGACGGCGTGTCGGCCGAGCCGAAGTCGGAATGCGAGATCAGCGCGATCTTGGGCTCGAGGCCGAAGCGGCGCACATGCACGGCGCAGCCGACCGCCGTCTCGGCGATCTCTTCCGCGCTCGGGTCGTAGCGCACGTGCGTGTCGGCCAGGAAATAGACGCCCGTAGAAGCGACGACGAGGGACAAAGCCGAGAAATCCTTCACCCCCGGCGCGAGCCCGACAATGTCGCGAATATGGTCGAGGCGCGATGTGAAGCGGCCCTCGAGTCCGCAGATCAGCGCGTCCACTTCGCCGCGATGAAGGGCGAGCGCGCCGATCACGCTCGGCGAGGTGCGGACAACCGTGCGCGCGACGTCCGGCGTCACGCCCTTGCGGCCCGCGACTTTGAGATAGGTCGCGACATAGTCGCGATAGCGAGGATCGTCCTCCGGATCGACGATCTCGAAATCGTCGCCGGCCCTGATCGTCAGGCCGAAGCGCTTGATGCGGTCTCGCATGACATCGGGGCGACCAATCAGCACGGGCTCGGCAATGCCCTCCTCCAGCACCACCTGTGTCGCGCGCAAAACGCGCTCGTCCTCGCCTTCGGAATAGATGACGCGCTTGCGTCGCGGCGCGGGCTTTGGCGAACAGCGGCTTCATGATGAAGCCGGAACGGAAGACGAAGCGGTTGAGCTGATCGGCGTAGGCGTCGAAATCGGCAATCGGCCGGCGGGCGACGCCGCTCTCCATCGCCGCGCGCGCGACCGCCGGCGCGATGCGCAGCATCAGCCGCGGATCAAACGGGCTTGGGATGAGCGACGTCTTGCCGAACAGCGCCGTCTCGCCGCCATAGGCCTGCGCCGCGACCTCGGAGGGCGTCTCGCGCGCCAGCGCCGCGATCGCCGCCACCGCCGCCTTTTTCATCGCTTCGTTGATCTCGCTCGCGCCGACATCGAGAGCGCCGCGAAAGATGTAGGGGAAGCAGAGAACGTTGTTGACCTGGTTGGGATAATCGGAGCGGCCGGTGCAGATCATCGCGTCCGGCCGCGTCTTAAGCGCGAGTTCCGGCATGATTTCCGGCGTGCGGATTGGCGAGCGCCATCACCAGCGGGTCGCGCCCCATCTGCTTGAGCATCTCGGGCTTCAGCACGCCGCCGGCCGAGAGGCCGAGGAAAATGTCGGCGCCGGGAATGGCGTCAGCGAGCGTGCGCGCGCTGGTGTCGCGAGCGTAGACCTCCTTCCAGCGGTCCATCAGCGTGTTGCGACCCTTGTAGACGACCCCCTCGATGTCGCAGACGATGATGTTGTCTCGGTTCGCGCCGAGCGAGACGAGAAGATTGAGCGAAGCGAGCGCCGCTGCGCCAGCGCCTGAGCAGACGATCTTGACCTCGCCAATCCGCTTGCCCGTAAGCTCAAGCGCGTTGACGATCGCCGCGGAAACAATGATCGCCGTCCCGTGCTGATCGTCGTGGAAGACGGGAATGCCCATGCGGGCCTTCGCCTTCTCCTCGACCTCGAAACATTCCGGGCCCTTGATGTCCTCGAGATTGATTCCCCCGAAGGTCGGCTCGAGCGCGACGATGACGTCGACCAGCTTGTCGACGTTCAGTTCCGCCACCTCGATGTCGAAGACATCGATGCCGGCGAATTTCTTGAACAGAACCGCCTTGCCTTCCATCACCGGCTTTGACGCCAGAGGGCCAATGGCGCCGAGGCCGAGCACCGCTGTGCCGTTGCTGAGAACCGCGACCAGATTCTGGCGCGCGGTATAGATCGCGGCGCTGTGAGGATCGGCGGCGATCGCCTCGCATGGAAAGGCGACGCCTGGCGAATAGGCGAGCGCCAGGTCGCGCTGGTTGGCGAGCGGCTTTGTCGCGACGATCTCCAGCTTGCCGGGTCGTGGCGTGCTGTGAAACAGCAGGGCGTCGGCCTTGAGATCGGCCTCGCCTTCCAAGGGCATCAGCGGCTCCCGTCGTTTTTGAGGCTCAGGACTGTTGCCGCATCCGGCGGATCAGAACAAGTCCGCGCAACGCGCCGGCGTGCTCGTCCTCTACTGCCCTTGGTCCGACGCCCCCGTGTCCGGCTCTTTATCGTCGGCTTGTTGCGCGGCGGCCTGCTTCTCAGCCTGGGGAGGCGACGGCGGGAGGTTGGGGTCCGCCAGTTGCTGGGCCACCGCCTGCCCTATGGTGTGCTGCCGCGCGCCCGACGGCTGCTCACGGATGAATGCGTCCCACTGCTCCTTCGTGCCGTAGAAGACGTCGCGATCGACGGCGCCATTGATTCCGGGCGTCTGCCCGTCGGACTGATATTGCCAGAACGCCCAGGCGCGCGACCCATACTTGACCGCAGGATGGTATTTGGTGGACCGGACCCAGATCGGATAGTCGGAGAAGGCGCCGTCCGACAGGATGGCCTCGTAGAAGTCCACCGTCGTGTAGATGATCGGCCGCTTGCCGTAGTGGCGCTCCATTTCCTCCAGCATCACCCTCATGTCGGCCGCGGCGCTTTGCTGGGTGAGACGGCGGTGGCAGGTTTTCGATGTCGGCGTGGCCTCGACGTCGAGCACTGGGGGCAGCGCATCGTCCTCGACCGGCGCATTCTGCTCGAAAAAGGCCATCTCCTCCATTGGCGGACGGCACCAATAGACGAAATGATAGGCGCCGCGCGCCACGCCGGCGGTTTTCGCGCCGGTCCAATTGGCTTGGAAGCGCTCGTCGGCGCGATCGCCGCCCTCGGTCGCTTTGATCCAGGCGAACTTGACCCCGCTGCTGGCGACTGCGTTCCAATCGATGTCGCCTTGGAACTTCGAAACATCGATCCCGTGGACCGGATAGTCATGCGGCCTGGGAAAGCTCGTCTTAACCATGCCTTTCGGAAGGTCGGCGACATCCAGGGGGCCAGCGCCGCCGCCGCAACCCGAGAGAGCGGCCGCGAATGCGAGCGCCGCAAGCGACATCGGGCGGGAAAGGAAAATCTTACCGTCCGGCATTGTCACCCTGTCCCAATCGATCCGTAGCTGAATTCATACCGGATGACCGAATTAGAGCGATCCTCGTAACGCTTCGTTAATGCGTATCGTTAACGCGCGCATGGCCTCACGGCCAAGGCTACCGCGCAACCCGCTGGCGATCCCTGTATGTCTTGCCGACTGGGCCTGTCAATGCGGGTTGCGGTTATGTTCATGGGCTTTCTGCCGCCGTTCCTTGCCGCCAGTTTGGACAATTCACGCCGCGTCATCTTGCCGAACTGGCGCGCCCATGGCGTTTGGGAGGTCGGGCGTTGCCGTCGTCGTGTTTTCCGTGCGCGCGGCCTATATGCTGTTCGCCGAGGCTTTGTCGGGCTATTTGGCGATGAAGCGCTCTCCCGGCGCTCGTCGAGCAAACGGGGGTTCGCGCCTACAGGTTAGGATTGGACTGTGCTGACGAAGAAGGGGAAATATGGCCTCAAGGCCATGGTCCATCTGGCCGGACTGGCGCCTGAAGGGCTCGCTCAGGTCGCCGACATCGCCAAAACCAATTCGATTTCGAAAAAATTCCTCGATCATATCCTGACCGATCTCAGACACGCCGGCCTCGTCTACTCCAAGAAAGGCAAAGGCGGTGGATATGCTCTCGCGCGTCCAGCCCATGAGATACGCGTCGGCGCGATCGTGCGCGCTCTCGATGGTCCTTTGGCCCCCATACCGTGCGCTTCGGTCACCGCATTTCGACCTTGCGAGGATTGCGGCGATCTCAAATCCTGTTCGGTCCGTCTGATCATGATCGAAGCGCGCAACGCTATCGCCAATGTGCTCGATCGTTGCACGCTCGCCGAGATGCGCGCCCTCTCATCCGCGGATGATCGAGCCCTGATGTACCACATATAGGCGGGGCGAACCGAGCGCGCGGTGTGAAGGATCAAGCATCCTTCAGGTTAGCCTCCGGAATCAACGCCCGTTCCACGCGGGAGCCAGCCTCGCGGTCGACGTCTGATCGCCGCCTTAGATCGGCTCGGGCCCGCGCGAGATCGCGGCGACGCCGGTGCGCGAGACCTCGACCAGCCCGATCGGGCGCATGAGCTCGACGAAATCGTCGATCTTGCGGGGCGCGCCGGTCAGTTCGAAGATGAAGCTCTCGGTGGTCGCGTCGATCACCTTGGCGCGGAAGGCGTCGGCGAGGCGCATCGCCTCGACCCGGTTCTCGCCCTTGCCCCTGACCTTGATCATCGCCAGCTCGCGCTCGATCGCGCGCACGGACAGGGTCAGGTCGTTCACCGAGTGAACCGGAACCAGCCGCTCGAGTTGATGGCGGATCTGCTCGATGATCTCCGGCGTGCCGGAGGTGACGATGGTGATGCGCGAAAGGTGCGTCTCATGCGCCACCTCGGCGACCGTCAGGCTCTCGATGTTATAGCCGCGTCCCGCGAACATACCGACGACGCGAGCGAGAACGCCTGGCTCATTGTCGACCAGCACCGAGAGCGTGTGGGTCTCGATATTGTGTTTCGCCGTCGAGGAAGAGTAGGGCGACAGCGGCTGGAGGATGGAGGTCTTGCTCATGCGCATCATGTCCTTATTCGCGCCGGGCCGGGAACGGAGGAATGTCTTTTCCGTCACGCGGCCACGGCGTTCGGCGCCGCCGCGACCCATCGCCGGAAGAGATCGAAGTCGATGTTGCCGCCCGACAGCACGAGCCCGATCTTGCGTCCTCTGAGCCGCGATCGCTCCTTCACCGCCGCCGCGAGCGCCGCCGCGCCCGCGCCCTCGGCGAGGTTGTGCGTATCGGTCCAATAGGCGCGCACCGCGTCGGCCACCTCATCGTCGCTCACGAGCGTGATCCGGGCTGCTCCCTTCAGGATGACCTCGAGCGCCTCTTGATCGGGGACCCGCGTCGCCATGCCGTCGGCGAGCGTGTCGGCGCTGTTGGTGGGCACGACGCGGCCGGCGGCGAACGAGAGCGAGTAGGCCGGCGCTTCCGTCGATTGCACGCCGACGATCTCGGTCTTGAGACCCAGAGCGTCGCGCGCCGCAGATGCAGCCGCAGATTCCCGAGCCCTGACCGATCGGAACGTAAAGCACGTCGAGGTCAGGATCGTTCGCTCAGGAGCTCGAAGCGCGTAGGTCGAGACGCCGAGCGCCAAGTCGCGATGGAACGAAGGAACCATATGCAGGCCGCGCGAGCGTCGCAAGCCGCATCGCCTCCTCACGCGCCGCCTGAAAGTCGCGCCCGAACTCGATCAGCTCGGCGCCGAGCGCGCGCATGGCGGCGTTTTTCTCGGTCGAATTGCCTTGCGGCGCGAGGATCGTCACCTGAAGGCCAGCGCGCCGTCCGGCGAAGGCGAGACTTTGGCCATGATTGCCGCGCGTCGCCGAAATCAACCCGCGCGTCGCCGGCTCGCGCTTGATCAGCGCATCGACGTAAGTGAGGCCGCCGCGCACCTTGAAGGCGCCGGTCGGCAAGTGGTTCTCGTGCTTGACCACGACCTCGGCGCCGAGCCGCTGGTCGAGCAGCGGCCAGTTCAGCGCCGGCGTCGGGCGCAAGGCGCCAAGCACCACCTCGTGCGCCCGACGCATCTCCTGCAAACTGAACATCGCGAAACCCCTCACCCAACCCTCCCTCGCCGGAGAGGGATCAGACCAGCATCTTGCCCTTCTCGTCGATGATGTTTTCGAGCTCGACGCCCGCATCATCCTCGAGCTCCGCCAGGATCATTTCGTTATGCGCCTTGCCCGACGGGATCATCGGGAAGCAGTTCTCTTTTTGATCGACGAGGCAGTCGAAGATGACGGGCTTCGGCGTTTCGATCATCTCCATGATCGCCGCGTCGAGCTTCGCCGGATCCGAGCAGCGGATGCCATGCCCGCCATAGGCCTCGGCGAGCTTGACGAAGTCCGGCAGCGAATCGGTGTAGCTCTCCGAATAGCGCCCGCCGTGCAGAAGCTCCTGCCATTGGCGCACCATGCCCATGTACTGATTGTTGAGAATGAAGATCTTGATCGGCAGCCGATACTGAACCGCCGTCGACATCTCCTGCATGTTCATCAGGATCGAGGCTTCGCCGGCGATATCGATGACCAGCGACTTCGGATGCGCGAGCTGGGCGCCGATCGCGGCCGGCAGCCCGTAGCCCATGGTCCCGAGACCGCCCGAGGTCATCCAGCGGTTCGGCTCCTCGAAGGCGAAATGCTGCGCGGCCCACATCTGGTGCTGGCCGACCTCGGTGGTGATGTAGACGTCGCGGCCCCTGGTCAGCTCGTAAAGCCTCTTCACCGCGTGCTGAGGCTTGATGATCTTCTCGGAATTGCGGAAGCCGAACGAGTTGCGCGCCCGCCAGCCGTCGATCGCGCTCCACCATTTGGCGAGCGCGGCGGCCTCGGTCTGGTGCGGGCCCGCGCGCCACAGCCGGACCATGTCCTCCAGCACATGCGCGCAGTCGCCGACGATGCCGAGATCGACTTTGACGTTCTTGTTGATCGAGGACGGATCGATGTCGATGTGGATCTTCCTCGACTTCGGCGAGAAGGCGTCAAGGCGGCCGGTGATGCGATCGTCGAAGCGCGCGCCGACGCAGATCATGAGATCGCAATCATGCATGGCGTTGTTGGCCTCGAACGAACCGTGCATGCCGAGCATGCCGAGCCATTGCTTGTCGGACGCAGGATAGGCGCCGAGCCCCATCAGCGTCGACGTGATCGGAAACCCCGTCGCGCGCACGAGCTCGCGCAGCAGCGTCGACGCGTGCGGGCCGGAATTGATGACGCCGCCGCCGGTGTAGAAAACAGGCTTCTTCGCCGCCGCCATCATCTCGACCGCATGGCGAACGCGCTCGAGGTCGCCCTTGAGCTGCGGCTGATAGGTCTTGTGCTGGACGTTTTTCTGGAACGTGTAGGCGCCGGTCGCGAATTGCACGTCCTTGGGAATGTCAACGACCACCGGACCGGGCCGGCCGTGCGAAGCAATATAGAAGGCCTCGTGCAGGATGCGCGGCAGATCCTCGACGCGGCGCACGAGATAATTGTGCTTGGTGCAGCTGCGGGTGATGCCGGTCGTATCGCATTCCTGGAAGGCGTCGGAGCCGATCAGATGGGTCGGCACCTGGCCGGTGATGCAGACGAGCGGGATCGAATCGCAGAGCGCATCGGTGAGCCCGGTGATGGCGTTGGTCGCGCCAGGTCCCGAGGTGACCAGGAGGACGCCGACCTTGCCGGTCGAGCGCGCATAGCCCTCCGCGGCGTGGGCCGCGCCCTGCTCGTGGCGCACGAGGATGTGGCGAAGCTTGTTCTGATGGAAGATGGCGTCGTAGATCGGCAGCACCGCGCCGCCCGGATAGCCGAACACCATCTCGACGCCCTGGTCCTTCAGCGCCTCGACGACCATCTCCGCGCCGGTCATGTCCTTGGCCATAATCGCAACTCTCCGCCTTTTTCTCGTCAATCACGAATTCGAGGCAACAAAAAAGGCCCTCAAAGGGGCCTTCGGGTAAGCGCTAGCGAACGGGATGCAGACCTTATGTCTGCCCGCCCTCCAGCGCCCAAGATACAATAAGCTTCGCCACGGTTCCGCCTCGAACTGAAAACACGCCCACCCTAGAGAAGACAGGACGCGCCGTCAAGCCATTGCAGGCGCGGTCGCTGATCGCGCATGAACCGGTTCGAGCCAAGCGCGACTGTCGGAGGCGAACGACACGTGTCGACACCCATCAAGACAATCAACACAAGGGTTCTTTCCGTCGCCTATGTCGAGTACGGACCCGCGTCCGGCTGGCCGTGCATCATGGGGCATGGCTTCCCTTACGACGCGCATGCCTATGATCAGGCCGCGCCAATCCTTGCGCGGGCCGGGGCGCGGGTGATCGTCCCTTATCTGCGCGGCTACGGGCCGACACGGTTCCTCAACGCCGAGACGCCCCGCTCGGGCGAGCAGGCGGCGCTTGGCGCGGACTTGGCTGACGTCATGGACGCGCTCGAGAATCGAGCGCGCGGTTCTCGGCGGTTATGACTGGGGCGGGCGCGCCGCCTGCATCGTCGCAGCTCTTTTGCCTGAGCGCGTCGTCGCGCTCGTCTCCGGCAATTCGTACAACATCCAGAGCATCGCGCATGCGATGGAGCCGGCGAGCCCGTCCGAGGAGGCGGCGTTCTGGTATCAGTACTACTTCCACAGCGAGCGGGGGCGTCGTGGCCTGACGAAGAACCGAAGCGAGATCGCGCGCCTCCTGTGGCGCATGTGGTCGCCGAACTGGGCGTTCGACGATGCGACCTTCGATCGAACGGCGAGCGCCTTCGACAATCCCGATTTTGTCGACGTCGTCATCCATTCCTATCGGCATCGTTACGGGCTCGCGCCCGGCGCCGGCGATCCTCGGTATGACGAGATTGAAATGGGGCTCGCGGCTCAGCCGCCGATCGCCGTTCCGGCCATCACCATCGACGGCGACGCGGACGGCGTGAACCGCGGCACGGCGCATCACGCGGAGAGATTCACCGGCCCGCATGAGCATCGTATATTCACGGGCGCCGGCCACAACCTGCCGCAGGAGCGGCCGGAGGAATGGGCGCGGGCGGTCATCGACGCGCGCAACATGGCGAAGGCTTGAGGAACGAACGCTTTGTCAACGGCGTCGCCCTCGGCTGGATGGCGGCGGTCATGGCCGCGGCGGCGGCGGTCGGCATGTTCGCCACCTGGGCTGAGCGGCGCGCGGGACTCCGCACGACCCCACGCAAATAAGCGAAAATGAACGCTCATAAAAGCAAATAAACGGAAATAAAACTGCTGGGTGGAACTCAGAGACGTCGAGAATGTCATGGCGGGATAACTATCAGTATAGACAATCGAATCAGGATGCGTCTCGTCTCGCGCGCGCGTGTTAGATATTAGAGGCCCGCGCGCCTGAAGCGGCAGCCGCCGCGATCGCCTACGTCCGACCGTTCGACGGTTTGGCGCCTCGAAGCAACCGGCGGATCAATCGCATCGCCACGTACAGGAACAGTGCGACCAGCGCGATCGCGGCGACCGGCGCGGCAAGCGCCAAAAATGATATGAGCGCCGCGCCGCCAAGTTCGGCAGTCGAGATGACGAAGTTCCCTAAGCCCCCCGTCAAGACGGTCGAATGGGCCCTCAGAAGCCCGATCGATCCTCGCGTCAGTCCCGCCACGCCGCCGCCAGCAATCACGGCCGCCGTCCATTTCACCATTGGCGGCATGTCGGTCATGACCGCGGCTGACAGAATGGTCCCGGCGATGAACGCAGCCGGCGCGGACACCACGTCGAGCAGGTTGTCGACCACCGGAATATAATAGGCGAGGACCTCCACCAGGGCCGCGACGCTGAGCATGATCAGGGCCGATGGCGAGCCGAGCCAGGCGAAGCCATCGTCCAGGTGGAGATGCCCGGCATAGGCCGCGCCGCTGGCGATGAGCATCGGCAGAAAGACGCGAAAGCCGGTCGCGGCGGCGAGCGCTACGCCAAGAACGATGGATAACGCCAAGTCTGACATGGAAGGTGAGCTTATAACGAGTAGGCGGCGCTCGCTTGGACCTATGCTTGGCTGGTCCAGGACCAAAACGCAATCAGCGCGCGGCGAAAACCCTTCTGGGCGGATTTCGCCCCTTCGGCGATCGCGATGCAATGGCAAGAATGGCAAATGGCGGTCACGCCACGAGGCGGGGCGAACCTGTCGAATGGAACGACAGCATACGAACGTTATCTATACCGGCTCCCGTTCGCGGATGAGGTCAGTCGCACGCTCAATCATGATCGTCAGCGCGGCCCGATCCGACGACCTGGCCGGGACTGCCCCGAATAGACTCAAAAAGGCTCGAGGACCTGTCTCGCCAAGATGCAGTCGCGGCGGATCGAGCACGAAATCCGTGATCGGGATAGATAGACACGGACTTATCAAGCGCGCGCCTCGAAAGGATCGAGATGGACGATCCCACTGACCCTGACAATTCGGCGTTTCAGCGCCTCCTGAACCGCGAGATTCTCCTGAGCGAGCGGCGGCGCATGCTCATTCTCGCTGGGGTGCAGGCCCTCATTCTCGTCCTGATCCTTCTCACCGCGACGTTCGTCCCGAGCTTCGTCCGGTCGATCTATCACGATCGAGTCCCGGAGCGCGCGGCGTTCGCGGCGTTCTCGGCCTTCATCGTCTACGAGCTGTTCGCCGCCGGCGTGGTGACGATCTTTCTTCGTCGGGGCCGAAACTTTCCGCTTCTTGGCCGCTACATGAACGCGCTGGTCGAGACGAGCTTTCCGACCGTGCTGCTCTATCTTCTCGCCGGATATCTATCGTCGCCCGCCGTCATTTTCGGCACGTGGCCGGCGCTGCTCTATTTTCTTTTCATCATTCTCTCGACTCTGCGTCTCAATTTCGCGCTTTCGGCCTTCACCGGCGCGGTCGCCGCGGTCGAGCTCTTCGCGCTCGCTTTCGTGACCCTGCATCTCGGCTGGCAGACCGAGGACCCGGACCTCAGCATCGGCTATCATGCAACGCGCAGCGCCGTTCTTCTCGCAGCCGGCCTCCTGGCCGGTTATGCCGGAGCGACGATCAAGGGCCATTTCCGGCGCGCGCTCGCCGCGGCCTCGTCCCGCGACGCAGTGACCAACCTCTTCGGCCAGCATGTCTCGCCGCGCGTGGTCGAACGGCTGCTCGCCATCGGCGCGGCCGAGCTGAGTGAAATGAGAAGCGTTTGCGTGATGTTCGTCGACATCCGCAGCTTCACCACGGCGGCGCGCACAAGAACGCCGGCCGAGGTTGTCGAGCGCCTCGACGACGTGTTCGAGATTCTGGTCGACATCGTCGATCGCCACAACGGCATTGTGAACAAGTTCCTCGGCGACGGCCTGCTCGCCATTTTCGGCGCGCCGATCGACGACCCTCTCGAGGCCGCGAACGCGGTCGCTGCGGCGCGCGAGATGCTCATGAGCATCGAGGCGAGCAACGTCGGCCATTCCTGGCCGATCCGCCTCGGCATCGGCGTCCATATCGGCCAGGCGGTCGCCGGAACCGTCGGCTCGTCGCGCCGCAAGGAATATACGGTCATCGGCGACACGGTGAACCTGGCCTCGCGCCTCGAGAGCCTCAACAAGGAGGTGGGTTCGCAACTCATCGTCTCCGACGCCGTGCGCGAGGCGGCGCGGGACGCGATCGGCGAAGCCTCGCCGCTCGGGGCGGTCCCGGTCCGCGGGTACGCCGAACCGGTTACGGTCTGGCGCCTGGCGTAGGGCAAATTGCGTTGGCCCGCGCTCGTGCGCCCCGATGGCTTCATCGCCTGGGCGCACGAGGCGACACCGGACCTCGAGGAGGCCGGGCAAGTCGCATCGCGATGGTTCGGCGAACCTGACGAGGCGCGAAAACCTTCCTGAGCGAGCCGACGCCGCTCCTTGCGGCCGGAGTTCAGTCTCCCTGACGGCCTGGTTTTCTGGGGATTTGATCCTCGAAAATCTATCATTGGCCCTGTCAATCCAAACGCGCGGCTCGCGTGAAATAAGCCGTGGCCGGAAACCCCATGGCGGCCACCGGACCGCGCGCCTTCAAAGCGAACGACGGCTCAGGCCCCAGCGTCATGGCCGCCCCCGCGAACCTCAAAGCTGTCTTTCTGCTTGACAGAATCATAAACTGTGTGTTATATAATTTCCGACGTGCGATAGAGGCGAGGTCCGATAGAGGCGAAGGAGCGCGACATGGGCCGGATAGGGAGCGGGCGCGTTTGAAGGCCTTCGCTGCAACCTGCCGCGCGAAGTTGAAACGGAGGCGAATTTTTTATTCCAATCGGCCGCAACCCATTGAAAAGGCTCGATTCGAAAAAATAAACGCTAGCAAACGCTAGCACTTTTACTAGCGTTTACTAGCTTTTACTGTCGTTTATTGACGTTTATTTGCGGCCAAACTCGCTCCCAGGTTGCATTCCGTCCCCGCGGATCGCTTCGGCGCGCCTCAAGCCGGCTGCGGCTGGACAAATCGGCCCGCGCTCCCACATGCTGCAATGCGGCAGACGGCCTAAGCCCACACTTGTCCGGGGCCCACTCGCCGCGTATGGATGGGTTCCGGAACCCGTCGCCGGGTCGCGGGCTTGGGACGGCCTGTCATGAGGCTCGCCCGTCGAGGCTTCGACGAGAAGGCAGGCGAATGAAGATCATTCTGCTCAGCCGCGCGGGTTTTGCGCCGGCGTTGTTCGGGCGATCGATATTGTGGAGCGGGCGCTGGCCAAGCATGGCGCGCCGGTCTACGTGCGTCATGCTCAGCCGCGCGGGTTTTGCGCCGGCGTTGTTCGGGCGATCGATATTGTGGAGCGGGCGCTGGCCAAGCATGGCGCCCCGGTCTACGTGCGCCATGAGATCGTCCACAATCGCCACGTGGTCGAATCGCTCAAGGCCAAGGGCGCCCGTTTCGTCGAGACCCTGAAGGATGTGCCGGCGGGATCCATGACCATCTTCAGCGCCCACGGCGTCTCGCGAGACGTCGAGAACGAAGCCAAGGCGCGCTCGCTCCCCACCATCGACGCCACCTGCCCGCTGGTCACCAAGGTGCACAACCAGGGGCGCGGATACATCGCCCGGGGCCGGGTGCTGGTGTTCATCGGTCACGATGGACACCCCGAAGTCGAAGGGACGCTCGGGCAGATCGATGGCCAGGTGCACCTCGTCGAAGACGAAGACGATGTCGACAAGCTGCCCATCGCGGTCGACACTCCGGTCGCCTACATCACCCAGACGACGCTGAGCGTCGACGATACGCGCGGCGTGATCGCCGCGCTGCATCGCCGCTTCAGCGACGTCGTGGGTCCCGATGTTCGCGACATCTGCTACGCGACACAGAACCGACAGACGGCGGTGCGCGAGTTGTGCCAGGTCGCCGACGTCATCATCGTCGTCGGCGCCCGCAACAGCTCGAACTCCAACCGGCTGCGCGAGATCGGCGACGAGGTCGGCATCCCGAGCTACCTTGTCGCCGACAGCAGCGAAATCGATCCGGAATGGGTGCGCGACGCCGCCGTGGTCGGCGTGACGGCCGGCGCGTCCGCGCCTGAAGTCGTGGTCGAAGACGTTGTTCGGACGTTGTCGGCGATTGCGCCGTCGGAAGTGTCGGTCCTTGACGGTCCGGCCGAGACGGTGAGCTTCCGACTGCCGGCGGAACTTCGGAATGAGCCCGTCGGTTAATTCGTTTTGTAAGGATCGCTCGTGGGCATACCCTTCAGACAGATTGTAAGAGTTGGCGCCTATGTCGTTCGGCAGCATCTCGCTGGCCGCAAGCGCTACCCGCTGGTGTTGATGCTGGAGCCGTTGTTCCGCTGCAATCTCGCTTGCGCGGGCTGCGGCAAGATCGACTATCCCGACGCCATTCTCAACAAGCGCATATCGGTCGAAGACGCGTTGGCGTCGGTCGATGAATGCGGCGCTCCGGTGGTCGTCATGGCGGGCGGCGAGCCGCTCTTGCACAGAGATCTGGCAAAGATCGTCCAGGGCGTCATCGCGCGCAAGAAATTCGCGATCGTCTGCACCAATGCTCTGCTGCTCGAAAAGAAGATCGATCAATACCGCCCAAGCCCCTATTTCACCTGGTCGATCCATCTCGACGGCGACCAGGAGATGCACGACAAGTCCGTCTGCGAGCCGGGCGTCTACGACCGCGCGGTCAAGGCGCTGAAAACCGCCAAGGCCAAGGGCTTCCGCGTCACCATCAATTGCACCTTCTTCAACGACGCGGACCCTGCGCGGGTGGCCGCCTTCTTCGATACGGTGACCGAGCTCGGCGTCGACGGCATCACGGTGTCGCCGGGCTACGCCTACGAGCGCGCGCCCGACCAGAAGCATTTTCTCAACCGCTCCGCCACCAAGCAGCTGTTCCGGTCGATCTTCGAGCGCGGCGATCAGGGCCGCAAATGGGCCTTCAACCAGTCGGCCATGTTCCTCGATTTCCTGGCCGGCAACCAGACCTATCATTGCACGCCCTGGGGCAATCCGACCCGCACCGTTTTCGGCTGGCAGAAGCCCTGCTATCTGCTCGGCGAGGGTTACACCAAAACCTTCAAGGAGCTGATGGAGGACACGGATTGGGACGCCTACGGCACCGGCAATTATGAGAAATGCGCCGACTGCATGGTCCATAGCGGCTTCGAGGCGACGGCCGTGCGCGATACGGTGACGAAGCCCTGGAAGGCCGCGCGTGTCGCGCTCATGGGCGTCAAGACCGAGGGCCCGATGGCGCCGGACATTCCGCTCGGGAGCCAGCGCGAGGCTCAGTACGTGTTCGACAAGAACGTCGCCCAGAAGCTCTCAGACATCCGCCGCGCCGAGGCCGAGGAAAAGGCCAGGAAGAAGGCTCCGGCAACGCTTTAGCGTCCGGAAGGCGGCCCTGCTGTCGCGAGCGGCGGCGCACATCCTCATGAACTGGCCCGGAGAGCGGATCAGCTCTCCAATGACGGCTACGGCATTGATCCCGCCGTCGGGATCCACGGCCTTCGCCACGAGCGGCGGCAGGTCGCGTTCGGCGGGGTCTGCAACCGCGCGCACGATCGCGAACGGGATCCCCTGCGCGAGCGCATAACGGCCGGCGATCAGGCTTTCCATGTCGACTCCGGCCGCCCCGGAGGCGCGGCGCAGGTCCGCCTTGGCGGCGGCGCTCAGGACAGGAGCGTCGGAGGCCGCCAGCCGTTCGACAACGACGGGCGCCCCGGCTCCGACGAGGCGCTGCGCAAGCGACAGGGTGACGGCCTCGTCGGTTCTGACGGCGCGCTCATTCGAGACGAGTTCCGAGCCGAGAATGAGGTCGCCGGGGCGAAGCCGCGGATCAAGGCCGCCGCACAGGCCCCAACTGATCACGAGCGACGGCCTGAGGCGCGCGGCTTCCGCAAGCCTCGCGCGCAGGGTTGGCGCATCGCCACAGAGCGTCGTGCGCCCCGGGCCGGCCATGATCGCCGCCTCGCGCTTCAGTCCGCTGACGATCAGAACGTGTGCGGACGATGGCAAGGTTTGAGGCTGTGGCCGGACGGCTAGCCCGCCAGCAAGCTTGCTGTCCGTTCGTGCAAGGTCTTGACCAGAGCGTCCGCGCCGCCGCCGCCGGAGAGGATCGAGGCGAATTCGTCGCGCCGGGTCGCCAGATCGCTGATCGTGCCATTGAGATAGACGTCGATGATGCGGCCGCCGCGAACGAGATAGTTGATCTGCACCGTCCGGCCTCCCGGCTGGAGGAGCTTGGTCTTGACGACTTCGCCGCCGCCCGAGGACGGGCTCGTCTGCGGATCGACGACGAAGCTTTCGCCCGAATAGTCGCTCACTTGATGGGCGTATTCGGCGACGAGGAACCGGGCGAAGGCGTCGCGAACGGCAGCCTGCTGGGCGCCTGAGAACTTGCCCCAGGCGGGACCCGAGGCCAGTCTCGTCATGGTCCCGATGTCGAAGGCGGATCGGATTGCCGGCCCGAAGCGCCGGTCGCGTTCGCCCACGCTGAGCGATCCGGCCGCCTTGAGCGTCGGCATCAGCTGCTGATAATAGGCCTCGATGTGCCGGGCGGCAGGGCTCTCCGCCTCAGCCGGGGACGAGATCGCGCCCAGGGAAAGGAGGGCGAACATGGCCGCGATCAAAGGCGTCGACAGGCTCAGGCGAAATTTGAAGCGTTTCATCTGCTGGGGATTCCATTTGCTCGGATGGGAGACCTTTTGCCAACCGAGTAGATTGTTCGAGGGGATCGCCGGCGCAAGGCCAGGGCAGGCTTCTACCGCCATTTTGGGAAACGAGTTCGAGACTTCGGCCGTCCAGAGCGGGCGGTTTTGCTTACGACTTAAGCTTTTCAATGGGTTGTGCTCGCTCTCCGGCAACCCGCAGGGCGGCGTCATTCCCGCGGGCGCACGGGACACATCTTGGACAGCCTGATAGGATGGCGGAGCTCAGCTCACAATAATCGGAAATCGACGGAATGAGATATTGCATCGTCGGCGCTGGATTCAGCGGCGCGGTCATCGGCCGCGCTCTCGCGCAAGCCGGGCACGAGGTCCTGGTGGTCGATGAACGCCCGCATGTGGCGGGCAATTGCCATTCGCACCGCGACCCTGAGACCGGCGTCATGACCCATGTCTACGGTCCTCATATATTCCACACCGGCGATGAGCGCGTCTGGGCTTATGTGCAACAGTTCGGAATCATGCGCCCTTACCGGCACCGCGTGCAGGCGGTCAGCGGTGGATTGGTCTATTCGCTGCCGGTCAACCTCCTGACCATCAACCAATTCTTCCGCAAGGCCCTGAGCCCCGGGGAGGCGAGCGGGTTTGTCGCCTCGAAGACCCGAAAAATCCCCGAGCCGGCCAATTTCGAGGAGCAGGCTCTGAGCATGATCGGGCCCGAACTCTACCAGGCCTTCTTCCGTGGCTATACCCGCAAGCAATGGGGTCTGGATCCGACCCGATTGCCTGCTTCGATCCTCAAACGCCTGCCGCTCCGCTTCAACTATGACGATTCTTATTTCGCTCACCCCCATCAGGCGATGCCAGAGCGCGGCTACACGGAATTGGTCGCCGCCATCCTGGATACGCCCCGCCTCGAATTGCGATTGGGGGCGCGGTTCGAGGATTTGAGCGAGCCGTTCGCCCATGTCGTGTACAGCGGCCCGATCGACCGCTATTTCGATTACAGTTTGGGCAGGCTAGGCTATCGCACCCTGGACTTTGAGGTGTTCAGGGCGAAGGGCGACTATCAGGGCGCTGCGGTCATCAATTACTGCGACGAGGCGACCCCCTTTACCCGTATAACGGAGCATAAGCACTTCGCTCCCTGGGAGAAGGACCAATTTGAAGGCACGATCTTGTATCGCGAATTCAGCCGGTCCTGCGGACCTCACGACATTCCCTATTATCCAATCCGCCAGACTGATGAAGAAGCAATGCTCAAGAAATACGTCGACCGGGCGATGGCGGCTGCTGGCGTGACATTCGTCGGTCGGCTTGGATCCTATCGCTATCTGGATATGGACGTAACGATCGGCGAGGCGTTAACTGCGGCCGACGCGATGCTCAAGCGCATCGCCGAAGGCGCCGACATTCCCGCCTTCTTTGCACAGCCGCTGATGAGCCATTAATTATAATGCGCCAAACCGAACCAGCGCTCATTCGGCTTATCGGTCTAGAACGCCGAACATGTCCTTCTTCGGCATCGACATAGCAAATGCCACTCCAGAACACAGCCCGTAAAGTATCGTCTGGCACTTTGCGATAGGAAATCTTCCGTCGCGGATTGACAATAAGACGTCTCTAAACGATCTAAATACAAACTTGATGGTATTAGCGGAAAATACACCATCATACTTCAAGTTTATAAATAGTCTATTCCTGTAGAACCAATGATATTGCGGTATTTTATCACGATCCTGTTCACGGAATAAACTCTGAGATGCGTCTCCGGACTTCAAGTGCTTTGTCTTGCTTTTCCCGACTTGATAAAGCTTGGTGAAGCGAGCGAGACGACGTGAATACTCAGTATCATCGCCCCAAATGAAGAACTCTTTCAACGGCAGTCCGACTTTCCGCACCAAGTCGACCGAAACCAGAAATGAGACGAAGGTCAGCGAACCCATTTCAAGCAGGCCGTCCGCTAAATAAAGCGGATATTGCGGCAAGCAATTCTTTCCAAGCCTCTGACTGACCGACTGAACATTGATGCTTTCGTCATTAAGGTCGAGGATGTTCCCGCCAAGAACGGCGTCCTCGCCGACGATGGCCGTCGCAGCGACCAGCTCCGCCATCGCCTGCGAATCGGGTTCGCAGTCATCGTCCATCAGCCACATATGCGTGCAGGGAAGGGACAGGCAGGCTCGCATTCCAGCGTGAAAGCCGCCGGCGCCGCCGCTATTCTCTTCCAAGCGAATCGAGTGAAATGAGCTGTCCCGACGCGCAGCCTCAAATGCCAGCAAGTCCTGCGTCGGTTTATCGGAAGCATTGTCGACGACCACAAGCTGACTAGCAGGGTAAGTCTGCGAATCGACCGCGGCAAGACATCGTTTGAGGAGCGCTGGACGGTTCCGCGTTACGACGACTGCGGCTACAGTTATCACGAGGGGACGTCCTTGACCTACGAAAACTTCGAAATTATTGTCCAGTGGCTCCGTTTTTTTCGGTGGCCTCAGGTTTGAGGCGCAGGACGAACCATGTCGCCGCCCACCTTGTCAAGCGGCCGCGGCCGCGCTATTAATAACTGCAAGCTTTTTGAAGATTGCGTGAAAGCGGATCGCGATCCGTATGCCGGATTTGCGGTGGCAAACGCTTCTGGATACCGCTCGGCTTGCCAATTTGTGACAGCTGTTCCGTTGACTGTGATTTGTTATCGCTCTTGGAATCGAAGCGAAATCTCTTATCGACGATCAGTCTCCGTAAATTGGACTCGACGTTGCAAGGTCTGAAATGTAACATCTCGAGCAAATCGGATGAATCTCGCTCTCCGAAGTGCTTGCCGATCGCCCGAATTCACGCTCATCTGGCGCAGATGAACCGAGCGCTCGTTTTCTTCGGCGGTCTGACCAAACCGGGCCAAGCCGTCTCCGCCAGTCAACACAAACCTGGAAAAATAAACGAAGACGTTCGAATCGGGCGGCTCGCGGGCAGGGTGAGCATAAGATTCTCTACTTGCGCTCAGGCTGCGCGGGCGGAATCACTTGGAAGCCTTGGCGCGAAGAATGACCCCACGGATTTGGCGCCATAGGGCCGGTCGAACTATAAGGCGCCATGCGCTCCGCTCAAAACGGGTACGAATAGGCTCCCGCGGTGTAGGGAGCGACGCGCTTGACGCCAAAGATGTCGAGGGTCGGCGCGCCCGACGCCGTGCCGGCGCCGATCGCCTGTGCGCCCGCCTTGAGCATGACATTATAAGCTCAGCGTCGATGGGTTGAAGTTGACATACTCGCTCTTTGTCCCGCCGGCATCGATGATATTGCCGTTGGCGTAGGTTCCCGGCTTGCCAAGATACTGAATGACCCCGTTGACATACCAGCCAATCCCGACGCCCGCGCTCAACGTTACGACATTGTGATCGGCGACAACGCCGCTACCGCGCGTGTCGACGTTGAGCTGGCTCGTGAGATTATTCCGCACGATGGTGTTGCTTGCCGCTCCGACGTTAACGTTGGGCGATACAACCGGGCGTCGCGACGAGACCGTCCTCGACCACCGTATTGTTGGCGATCAGGCTGTTGTGGATGCTTGAGAAAGAGATCGAATGGCAGGCGCTGGTGATCACGACGTTGTTGGTCACGGTGACATTCGTCCAGTCCGAGTTGAAGTCGTCGATCCCTTGCAGATAAGTCGGAAAGGAAAGCTCGGGGTCGGTCTGCCGGACGACCAGGTTGCTGTCGATCAGGATGTTCTGGAAATGGTTCACAGCGACGCCCGGCGTCACGACGCCGATCACCCCCTGCATGGCGTCCTCATGATTGCCGTCGCCGATGTCCAGATTGTCGTGCAGGTTGTTGTGGGTGATCGCGAGGTTGCTCGCCGCATAGACAAGGCCGTCGTCGCCAAAATGGTCGATCTGGTTGTTTGAGAAGAGGAGTTGACCGGCCAACAGCGCAGCGCCGGTCCTCACATTGCTGATATGCGACCCGGTGAAAGATACGCACTTCGTATTCGCGCCGCCCGCGCTGCTCTGGGCCCAGAACCCGTTGCGCGCGTTCGCGACCCATTGGGCTTGGCTCCAGGCCTCGGCGTTGTCCTGGGACGAGATGGTCATATTCGCAAACACAATGTCGGACGTCGGAAGAGCCGCCCCCCCGTCCTTGACCTCGACCAGGGCGTTGCCGCTGCGAGCGAGGGATTGGAGACTTTGCACCTTGAGCCCGTTGAACGCCCAGTTGTTGGTCTGGGAGACGAAAAGCGATGTCAGGACGGGCGTCTGCCCGGGCGCGGCCGCAATCGTGATAAAAGCGGAGTTCGAAATCTCCGCAGCGTAAATGCTGAGCCAGAGGTCGCCGTAGTTTCCGCTCATGAGCAGGATTTCATCGCCAGGGGCGATCGGGCCTGCCTTGGGACCGGTGGTCATGACCGCAGGCTTCCCGGCGACCGGAACCTGACGATAAGGGGCGGTCGTCAGAAGCGGGAAAGCATAGCCGGGCTCCGCTTGAACCAGCGCCTGGAGGTTGTTCCAAGGCGCGGCTTGCGAGCCATTGCCGCCGGCGGCCTGGGTCTTTCCGTGCACCGGGTCAAAGTACCAGACATGTCTGAAGGTCGACGGCGGCGTGGCGCAGCCACTATAGACCTGGGCCGCACGGACGGGAACAGCGAAGGCGAACAGCAGAATCACAGCGTAGCTGAGTGTCTTCATCGAAAAGCCCCCGTTACCTAAACCGATATGATGTGTATAATACACTCTTGGGAGCAGTATCAGGCCTCCTCAATTCTTTCAATTAACAATATTGTCTACCCTCGATAGTTGGGAAAACGGCGCCAAATCGGGAAGGGTGAGACCTCACGGAAGGTTGATTGGGGACGCTATAAGATCAAGCGAGGTTGCGGCCGCTCGCCATTCGGGCGCAAAGGCAGCCGACGTCCACGGGGGATCAAGGGAAACGGGGGCACGGGCAGCGCAGCGCACGGACGGCGCAAGCCGCTACCGATGTCGCGGTTTCGCAGGCGACCAAGCCCGCTGCGCGACGACACATGGGGTTGGATGTGTCTCAACCTAACTTCGGGCGGCGGCCCTGTCGAACTCTCGGTTCCGTCGCTGCAGCGTCAGACGATCAGTTCTTCGGCTGCTCCTTTTGGGTTTCGCCGACGGGAGTCTCGGTCGCCGGAGTGGCGCCGGGCAGCGCCGCGCCATCCGTCGCGGGCGCCGGCGTTGCGGCGGCCGGCGCAACCGCCGTCATGATACGCGCGTAGTCTCCTTCGAACTTGGCGTCCGCCAACGCACTCTTGGAGATCTCTTCAGCGCCCTTTCTGCCGATTTCGACCCGGACTTGGCGTTTCGCGAACTCATTGGCCTGGTCGGTGGTCAGCGGCTTCGAATCGACAGACGTCACCTTGAAAAAGCTCGCGCTCCCTCTTGAACGTATGAAGTAAACGTCGTCGGGTTTGCGAGCGTCCAGCACCTTCAGCATCTCAGCGGGCATTGTTGCGCTGTCCAAGGTCGCCGTGCCGCGGCTGAATTTGATGTTCATCTCGTTGAGCTTCGCTTCAACCTGATCGAGCGACTTGAAATCCTTCGTCGCCGCCGAGAGAGCCTCCACGTCTTTCGGCGTCGTGAAGGAAATCTGGTCGACCTGGAACAGCTCCCGCTGGTCGAACTGCTTGGGGTGGGCTTGGATGTAGCTGTCGATTTCGTTTTTGGAAATCGAGCTCATCTTGGAGGACAGATCGCGCTGAACGAAAGCGCCGGCGAGGATCTGCTCCCTCGAGCGCAAGAGATCGAGATGCACGGTCGGTTCGCGATCGAGCTTCGCCGCGAGCGCCTGCTGGACCAGATACTTGCGTTCGACGATGCGCGACAGCGCCGCCTTGACGATCTGGTCGTTGCGCTTATCGGCGGGCACGTTGGCGAGGCGAAGCTCGTTGTCCAGTTCCTGCTGAGTCACATCGTCCGGGCCGACATGAGCGATGACCTGGCCGACCACGGCCGTCTCTGCGTGCTTCTTGCCGCATCCAGCGAGCAGCATCGCCGCCGGCAGCGCGCACGCGATTGCAGCGATGCGCCACCGGCGCCGAGACATTGGCGTTATATGCAGCAAGACTCTTCTCCTGAATGACAGCGAGACAACGCTTAGACGCGGGACTATCGCGAAATCATGACGAAAGCCCTAGCGGACGAGGAGTCGAGCCCCGCGCCGCCAAGTCTGGGCCTGCGTCCGAACCTGCTAGCACATCTTTTCCGCCACTAGCACCAACGAATGTGTCGAGCGGCTGATATGAACACAATATAGATGATATTAACTGCGGCTGCAACGATCCGACGCATTTCCGCTTCCGCAACGGGACCCGCTTGCTTCGTTCGTCTTCGCCCGGGATCTGATCTCCTGCGACCTCCGCGCGCCGAACTCGCGCCCTGCTGGATCATTGCGGGCAGAATCTTATGGGATCCTTACGCTCCGCCCCCAATTCGCAATCGAAAGCTTACGCCGGCCGGCGCTAAAAGCCGCTCCAGCAAGGAGACGAACATGCTCGACGTTGCATTCGTGGCGCTCGGTTTGGCGGCTTTGGCCTTGATGGGCCTCTACGCGCTTGCGCTACGTCAGCTTTAGGGGCGTCCGATGGGTGAACCGATCATCGGACTGGTCGTCGCCGTCGGGCTCGGCCTCTACCTCCTCTACACACTGATCCATCCGGAAAACTTCTAGATCAAAAGGTGATGCGATGACGCTCGTAGGCTGGGCGCAGATCGCGCTAGTGCTCGCGCTGGTGCTGGGCTGCGCCATACCGCTCAGCAAATTCATCGCCAGCGTTTACGCAGGCGAGCGAACCTTTCTCGGCCCGGTCATCGGACCGGTCGAGCGCGGCATTTATCGCCTGGCCGGAGTGGACCCGGCGCACGAGCAGGACTGGTTCGCCTATACGCTGGCGATGCTCGCCTTTTCCATCGCCGGATTTCTGGCTCTCTACGGCGTCCAGAGGCTGCAAGGCGTCCTGCCTTTGAACCCGCGCGGGTTCGACGCGGTCGCGCCGGATCTCGCCTTCAACACGGCGATCAGCTTCATCACCAACACCAACTGGCAGAACTATACCGGCGAGACGACGATGAGCCATCTGACCCAGATGCTCGGTCTCACCGTGCACAATTTCGTCTCCGCGGCGACCGGTCTCGCGATGGCCTTCGCGCTGGTGCGCGGCTTTGCGCGCTCCTCGGCGACCACGGTCGGCAATTTCTGGGCCGATCTGACCCGGATCACGCTTTACATTCTCCTGCCGATCTCGGTCGTCGGGGCGCTCGTCTTCGTCGTTTTGGGCATGCCGCAAACGCTTGCCGGCGCCGTCGACGCTACGACTCTTGAAGGCGCGAAGCAGACCATTGCGATCGGGCCGGTCGCGAGCCAGGAGATCATCAAGGAGCTCGGCACCAACGGCGGCGGCTTCTTCAACGCCAATGCCGCCCATCCGTTCGAAAACCCCAACGCCTGGACCAACTTCCTCGAGATCTGGGCGCTGCTGCTGATTCCCGTCGCCTCTGTGCTCGCTTTCGGCCGCGCGGTCGGCGACATGCGCCAGGGACGCGCGATCCTGGCGGCCATGGCGGTTTTTTTCATCGCCGGCGTTGGCGTCGCCTATTGGTCGGAGACCGCCGGAAATCCGATACTGACAGCGCAGGGCGTGGACCCGTCGGCGGGCAATTTCGAAGGCAAGGAGGTTCGCAACGGTCAGGCGATGTCCGTGCTCTACGTGACCGCCACCTCCGGCACCAGCACCGGGTCGGTCAACACGATGCACAACTCGCTGACGCCGCTCGCCGGAATGGTCCCGATGTTCAACCTTCTGGCCGGCTGCATCTGGCCGGGCGGAGTCGGCGCCGGGCTCTATGGTTTTCTCGTGGTCGCGATCATCGCGGTGTTCGTCGCCGGGCTGATGGTCGGCCGCACGCCCGAATATCTGGGCAAGAAAATCGAGACGCGCGAGATGAAGCTCGCCATGCTGGCGGTGCTGATCTATCCGCTCGTGGTGCTCGGCTTCTCCGGCGCGCGGCCGTACTGCTGCAGACGGCGCTCGACAGTCTGAACAACAGCGGGCCGCACGGCCTTTCGGAGATCCTCTACGCCTATGCGTCGGCCAACGCCAACAATGGCTCGGCCTTCGCCGGCCTGAACGGCAATACGCTCTGGTTCAACTCGACGCTCGGCGTCGCGATGCTGCTCGGCCGCTTCGCTTTCGTCGTTCCCGTTCTGGCGTTAGCTGGATCGCTGGCCGCGAAAAAGAAAATTCCCGCTTCCGCCGGCACGTTCCCGACCGACGGGCCGCTGTTCGTCGGCCTGTTGGTCGGCGTGATCGTCATTCTCTACCTTTTGCAATATTTCCCGGCGCTGTCGCTGGCGCCGATCGTCGAGCACTTCCTGATGCTCGACGGCAAGACCTTCTGATCGGAGATCGACATGTCGGCGAAAGCGAAGCCCCAGGGTTTGTTGGACAGCAAGATCATGGTGAGCGCCGCGATCGACGCGCTGCGCAAGCTCGACCCGCGGGCGCTGGCGAAGAACCCGGTCATCTTCGTCACCGAGGCGGTGTCGCTGATGGTGACCCTGTTGTTCATTCGCGACCTCATGACCCACACCGGGACGGCTTTGTTCTCGGGCCAGATTGCCGCCTGGCTGTGGTTCACGGTGCTGTTTGCCAATTTCGCCGAGGCCGTCGCCGAAGGGCGCGGCAAGGCGCAAGCCGACACGTTGCGGCGCTCGCGCAGCGACACTCGGGCGAAGCGCTATCTCGACTTCGAAAACCTTGGCGACATTGTCGAAGGGGTCAACGCGCTTGATCTTCGCCTCGGCGACGTCGTCCTGGTCGAAGCCGGGGACATTATTCCCGGCGACGGCGAAATCGTCGAGGGCGTCGCCTCGGTCAACGAATCCGCGATCACCGGCAAATCCGCGCCCGTCATTCGCGAAGCCGGCGGCGATCGATCGGCCGTCACCGGCGGGACGACGGTGCTGTCCGACTTCATCAAGGTGAGGATCACCGCCGCGCCGGGCTCGACCTTCATCGACCGGATGATCGCGCTGGTCGAGGGCGCCGAACGGCAGAAGACGCCAAACGAATTGGCGCTGTCAATTCTGCTGGCCGGCCTGACCATCATCTTTCTGATCGTTTGCGTCTCCCTCTGGCCGCTCGCCAAATATTCGGGCGCGGTTCTCTCCGCGACCGTCTTGATCGCGCTGCTCGTCTGCCTCATTCCGACGACGATCGGCGGCCTTCTCTCGGCGATCGGCATCGCCGGCATGGATCGGCTGATCCGTTTCAACGTCATTGCGACCTCCGGCCGCGCGGTCGAAGCGGCGGGCGACGTCGATACGCTGCTGCTCGACAAGACCGGGACGATCACCTTCGGCAATCGCATGGCGACCGAGTTCTTGCCGGTCAGCGGCGTGAAGAGCCAGGATCTCGCCGCCGCGGCGCTTGCCTCGAGCCTTGCCGACGATACGCCAGAGGGCCGCTCGATTGTCGCCCTTGCGAAGGGCGATTTTGGTCTTGCAGAGCCGAAGCTCGATTCACA
Organism: uncultured Alphaproteobacteria bacterium; assembly: GCA_963802615.1. GTDB lineage: Bacteria > Pseudomonadota > Alphaproteobacteria > Rhizobiales > Beijerinckiaceae > Roseiarcus. The sequence continues at coordinate 63,406 of CAWDKC010000049.1, read as the reverse complement.
GACCACCGTCGTCGTGCCGTTCACGGCGCAGACCCGCATTTCTGGTGTCGACATCCGTGGCCGCTCGATCCGCAAGGGCGCGATCAACTCGATCCTTCGCTATCTGAAAGTTCCGATCGAGAAGACGCCGGTCGAATTCCGCCAGGCGGTCGAGCGGGTGGCGATGTCGGGGGGAACGCCTCTCGGGGTCGTCGAGGAAGGGCGGTTGTTGGGCGTCATCCATCTCAAGGACATCGTGAAGCCTGGCATCAAGGAGCGTTTCGCGGCGATGCGCGCCATGGGCATCCGAACGGTCATGGTGACCGGCGACAATCCGGTGACCGCCGCGGCGATCGCCTCCGAAGCGGGCGTCGACGACTTTCTCGCCGAGGCGACGCCGGAGGACAAACTCGCCTATATCCGCAAGGAGCAGTCCGGCGGCCGGCTGATCGCCATGTGCGGCGATGGAACGAACGACGCGCCGGCGCTCGCGCAAGCCGACGTTGGCGTCGCGATGCAGACCGGCACGCAGGCCGCGCGCGAAGCCGGCAACATGGTCGATCTCGACTCCAATCCGACCAAGCTGATCGAAATCGTCGAGATCGGCAAACAGCTCCTGATGACGCGCGGCTCGCTCACCACCTTCTCGATCGCCAATGACGTAGCGAAATATTTCGCCATCCTTCCGGCGATGTTCGCGGCGACCTATCCGGTTCTCGGGTCGCTCAATCTCATGCGCCTGACGTCGTCGCACTCGGCGATCTTGTCCGCCGTCATCTTCAACGCGCTCATCATCATCGCCTTGATTCCCCTGGCGTTGAAGGGCGTCGCTTACCGGCCGGTTGGCGCGGCCGCCCTGCTCAGGCGCAATCTCCTCATCTACGGCCTGGGCGGCCTGATCCTGCCCTTCATCGGCATCAAGGCGATCGATGTCGTCGTCGCCGCCCTTCACCTCGCTTAAAGTTTCAGGCTTGAACCCATGCTCCAGCACCTGCGTCCCGCGCTCGTTCTCATCGTCCTGTTCAGCGTCCTGACCGGCCTCGTCTATCCGTTGGCGGTGACGGGGATCGCTCAGATCGCCCTGCCCTATCAGGCCAACGGAAGCCTGATCCAGAAGGATGGCGTCGTCGTCGGCTCGGCGCTGATCGGGCAGTCGTTCAAGAGCGACCGGTATTTTCACCCGCGCCCGTCCGCGACCACCGGCACGGACCCAAACAATTCGACGAAGACGATCGACGCGCCGTACAACGCCGCGAATTCGTCGGGCTCGAACCTCGGCCCCACCTCGCAAAAGCTGGTCGACCGGGTGAAGGGCGGCGTCGAGGCCTGGCGCGCTCTTGCCGGCCCCGGCCCGGTTCCCGCCGACGCTGTTACGACTTCAGCCTCGGGGCTTGATCCGGATGTGTCGCCGCAGACCGCCTTGGGCCAGGTCGCCTCGGTGGCGAAGGCGCGGGGCTTGCCCGAGGACCGGGTGCGGGCGCTGGTCGAAAGCGCGATCGAGGGTCGGTTTCTGGGATTGATCGGCGAACCCAGGGTCAACGTTTTGCTGCTGAATTTGGCGCTGGATCGGTTAAAATCGTCCTGACGACCCACGAGCGCAGATGGCCCAAACCAACCGAACCGACGCCGGACGCCCTGATCCGGACGCGCTTTTGGCCGCGTTCCGTCGGGAGACTGCGGGCCGGTTGAAGGTCTTCCTCGGCGCCGCCCCCGGAGTCGGCAAGACCTACGCCATGTTGCAGAATGCGCGACGCCTGAGAGATGAAGGCGTCGATGTCGTGATCGGGCTCGTCGAGACTCATGGCCGCGCCGAGACGAGCGCGCTCGTCGAGGGGCTCGAAGTCTTAGCCCGGCGCAGGATTGAATATCACGGCCGCGCAATCGAGGAATTCGATCTGGACGCGGCGCTCAAGCGCAAGCCCAAGCTCATCGTCGTCGACGAGCTCGCCCACACCAACGCCCCGGACAGCCGACACCCGAAGCGCTGGCAGGACGTCCAGGAGCTTCTCGATGCGGGCGTCAGCGTATGGACGGCGCTCAACATCCAGCATCTCGAGAGTCTCGCGGACGTCGTTTCTCGCATCACTGGCGTCGCCGTGCGCGAGACCGTTCCCGACCGGGTCTTGCAGGAGGCCGCCGACGTCGTTCTGGTCGATCTGACCCCCGACGAGCTCATAAAGCGGCTGAACGATGGCAAGGTCTATGTGCCGGAAACCGCACGGCGGGCGACGCAGAATTTCTTCACTCCCGGCAATCTGACGGCCTTGCGGGAATTGGCGCTGCGCCGCACCGCCAATCGCGTCGACGATCAGATGGTCGACTACTTGCGGCAGAAGGCGATCGAGGGTCCGTGGGCGGCGTCTGAGCGCCTGCTCGCTTGCGTGGGGGCTGACGAAGTGTCGGAACGGGTTATCCGGCGCGCAGGCCAGCTCGCGACCAACCTGAACGCAGACTGGATTGCCGTTACGGTCGAGACCATCGGCGAGGCTGGCGACGCCAAGCGCGCCAACCAGCTCGCCAAAGTGTTCGGCTTGGCCGAGCGTCTGGGCGGGCAGACGATGCGTCTTCAGGGCAGCGACTACCCAAACGAAATTCTCAAGCTCGCGGCGCGCGAGAATGTCACTCAGATCGTGCTCGGCCAGTCGCGGGCTGGACTGTTGCGCCGCACTCTCGGGCGATCCCTGCCTGAGGCGCTGATGCGCGGCGCCGGCGGAATAGAGATTCATATTGTTCCGGGCGAAGAGGCGCGACAGTCGTCCTGGCCGTCCCTGAAACCGCTCCTCAGCCGGAGGGGACTTGGAGTCGAGCTTGCGGTCGCGCTTGTCTCGGTCGCCGCAGCCGTCGCCGTCGCCGAAGCGCTCTCCGCCGTCCTCAAGCTTCCCAACCTGTCGATGATCTTCCTCACCGCGGTGCTGTTCTGCGCCGTGCGGTTTGGAACCCGCGCCGCGGTCCTGGCCTCGCTTGCGTCATTCACGGCCTACAATTTCTTTTTCATCAACCCGGTCTTCACGTTCACGATCGCGCAGCCACAAGAGCTGTTCGCGCTCCTCATCTTTCTCGCTGTCGCCGTGCTTGCGGGATCGCTGACCGGGCGCATTCGCGACCAAAGGGAGATGGTGGTCCGGAACGCCGAGGTCACACAGTCGCTCTACGATTATTCACGCAAGCTTTCCGGCGCTTCCAGCGCCGACGACGTCCTTTGGGCGGCCGCGGCCCATCTGCACGCGACATTCGGCGGCCGCATCGTGCTCGTGATCGCGGAGGGGGACGAACTGCAAATTCGCGCCGCCTGGCCGCCGGACGCGCACCTCGACGCCGCGGCTCTCGGCGCCGCGAACTGGGCCCAGCAGAAAAAGGAGCCCGCAGGCTGGGGAACCGGGACGCTGCCACGCATCGCCTATCAGTTTAGGCCCCTGCTCGCCGCGCGCGGCTCGATCGCGGTATGCGGCTTCGAGCCTCATTCGCCGGATGAGCCGATCAGCGCGGAGGACGAGCGGGCGCTGACAGCCATCCTCGATCTGACCGCGATCGCGCTCGACCGGGCGCTGCTCGCGCGCGAAGCGGTGAATGCGGCGACGATGCAGGAAAACGAGAAAGTGCGGGACGCGCTGCTCAATTCGCTCTCGCACGATCTGCGCACGCCGTTGTCGTCGATCGCTGGCGCGGCGACATCGCTGCGCGCGCTTGGCGACAAGATGAGTCCGGCCGAACGCCTCGAGCTCCTGTCGTCGATCGAAGAGGAGACGGGGCGGCTTGCGCGCTTCGTCGCCAATTTGCTCGACATGTCGCGGATCGAAGCGGGCGGCCTCAAGGTCAATCGCGACCTTGTGTCTATCGCTGATGTCGTGCAAGGCGCGGTCGAGCGCAGCCGCAAGGCGTTCCCGGGCGAGCCCGTGCGGGTCAGCCTCGCGCCCGATCTGCCGTTCGTGCGCGGCGACGACAAGCTGCTCGAGCAGGTGCTGTTCAACCTGCTCGACAACGCGCACAAATACGCTGGCGACGCCGGCGCGATCGTTCACGCCCGCCAGGAGGGCGACGAAATCGTGCTCACCGTCACCGACGAGGGACCCGGGATAAAGCCGGCGGAGCTCGAACGCATCTTCGAGAAGTTTTATCGTGGCGGGCGCCCTGATGGACGCAAGGCGGGCACCGGCCTCGGCTTGTCGATCTCGCGGCGCCTGGTCGAAGCGATGGGCGGCGCGATCGTGGCGCAGAGCCCTGCGGCGCGCCGGCGCGGCGCCCGATTTGTCGTGCGCCTTCCCGTCGCCCAGCCGACCCCGATCGCGTCGAGCCCAGCCGCATGACAGGCCCGCGCGTCTCTAGTGGTTGACGACGAGCCGCAAATTCAGCGGTTTCTGACCGTCGCGCTCACCGCCGCCGGGTTTCAGGTGCAAACGGCCGAGACCGGCGCGCAGGCGTTGCGGGCGGCCGCGACCGGCGCGCCCGATCTGATCGTTCTCGACCTCGGGCTGCCCGACCGGGACGGCAAGGATGTTCTGCGCGACATCCGCCAGTTCTCGACGACGCCGGTGATCGTGCTCTCCGCGCGCGATCGCGAGGCGGAGAAAATCGAGGCGCTCGATCTCGGCGCCGACGATTATGTCGAGAAGCCGTTCGGCATCGGCGAATTGACCGCGCGGCTCAGAGCCGCGCTCAGACACGCGGCCCAATCGGTCCAGCCGGTGCAACGGGTGGAGGTTGCGGGTGTCGTGATGGACTTCGACAAGCGCCTCGTTACCCGCGACGGGGCGCCGATCAAGCTGACGCCGAAGGAATACGACCTGCTCGCAATCCTCTTTCGCAATGCCGGCCGAGTGGTGACCCATCGCCACATTCTCGCTTCTGTCTGGGGTCCGGCGCACCACGAGGACACACAATACCTCAGGGTCTTCATCGGTCAGCTCAGAGCCAAGATCGAGCGCGATCCAACGGCGCCCGCGATTGTCAAAACGGAACCGGGCGTCGGCTATCGCGCCGCCGAGCCTGAGGCTCGCTCCGCGTCCCCCGGTAACGGCCACTGAACAATTCTTCGGCGCCCTGCTTTGTTTACGGGCGCCTACCCCCGCAAATCGTTGGAGATTCGTTGGCACGCTCGTTGCGAAGTCGGCTCCGGCCCCTGGGAGGGGTCGAGTTTCCGCCGCCCTGCCCAAGGGGCCAAGCCACGAGGGTGAACATGTCGTTGACGAGACGGACTTTTCTTTATGCGTCCGGCGCAGCCCTGGGAGGGGCGACTGCGCTGGGTGGAGCGCCTGCGCTGGAAGGGGCGGCTGCGCTGGGAGGCGCGACCGTGCTCGGAGGGACGCTTGCGCTGGGATCGACTCCAGCCATGGCGGCGACTGGCGAACCGATCAAGATCGGCATTCTCCATTCGCTCTCCGGCACGATGGCGATCAGCGAGACCACGCTCAAGGACGTGATGCTGATGCTGATCGACGAGCAGAACAAGAAAGGCGGCGTGCTTGGCAGGAAGCTCGAGGCGGTGGTCGTCGATCCGGCCTCGAACTGGCCGCTGTTCGCCGAGAAGGCCAAGGAGCTGATCGAAAAGGACAAGGTTTCGGTCGTCTTCGGCTGCTGGACCTCGGTGTCGCGCAAGTCAGTGCTGCCGGTGTTTAAAGAACTCAACTCGATGCTGTTCTATCCGGTGCAGTACGAGGGCGAGGAATCCGAGCGCAATGTTTTCTATACCGGCGCGGCGCCCAATCAGCAGGCCATCCCCGCGGTCGACTATCTGATGAGCGAGGACGGCGGTTCGGTGAAGCGCTGGGTGCTCGAGGGCACCGACTACGTCTATCCGCGCACCACCAACAAGATCCTCGCCGCCTATCTGAAACTCAAGGGCGTGCCCGACGAAGACGTCATGACCAACTACACCCCGTTCGGCTTCTCCGACTGGCAGACCGAAGTGTCGAAGATCAAGGCGTTCGGTTCGGCCGGCAAGAAGACCGCGGTGGTTTCGACCATCAACGGCGACGCCAACGTGCCGTTCTACAAGGAGCTCGGCAACCAGGGGATCAAGGCGACCGACATCCCCGTTGTCGCGTTCTCGGTCGGCGAGGAGGAGCTTGCGGGCCTCGACACCAAGCCGCTCGTCGGCCACCTCGCTGCGTGGAACTACTTTCGAGTCGATCGACACGCCGGCGAACAAGGACTTCATCGCCAAATGGCATGAGTTCACCAAGAAGCCGAACCGCACGACCAACGACCCGATGGAGGCCCATTTCATTGGCTTCAACATGTGGGTGAAGGGGGTGGAGAAGGCGCAAGGCTTCGAGGCCGACAAGGTGATCCCAGCGATGATCGGGGTCGCAGTGCCCAACCTCACCGGCGGCCTGTCGACGATGATGCCGAACCACCACATCACCAAGCCTGTCTATATCGGCGAGATCCAGGCCGACGGCCAGCTCAACACGGTCTGGCAGACGCCTGGAACCCTGGTGGCGCAGGAATGGTCGCCCTACCTCGAGGGTTCGAAGGACCTGATCGCCGACTGGCGTCCGCCCATGTCCTGCGGCAACTTCAACGTCAAGACCGGCAAGTGCGGCGGCTGACGAGACCCTGAAAAGCGGCCGACCATCATCGGTCATCGGCAGGAGCCCAGCTGGGCTCCTGCCGCGCTCTTAACCGGCCTGCATCTTCGCTGCCCCACCTCGCACGATGCGACCGAGATCGAATACCGCAGTTGAAAGGAACATGATGACGTCGCTGGTTGCCCGTCGTCTCGTTGCTCATCTTGGCGCCCTCCGCGCGATCGGGATCCTCGCCCTCATTGTGTTTGCCACCGCCGCCCGCGCCGACGCCGTCGACGACACGCTGGCGAAGTTCCTCGACGACAAGTTTCCCCAAACCGCAGCGGCAATCGCCGAGCTGTCTGCTGAGGCGCCTCCTCAGGCCGCCGCCATTCTGGGCGCGCTCGGCGACAACCGCCTCATGATCGATCCCGCCGATCATATCGTCGCCTACAAGACCGCCGCCGGCGCGCTGCTCAACGCCAAGACGAGCGAGCCGATTCCGGATTCCAACGCCGCTGCCTTCAAGAAAGTCCGCGTCAACAACGCGCTTCGCAACGCCATCCAAGGCGCGATGGGATCTCTGACCCTCGCCAGTCCCAATCCTGAGAAGCGCCTCGCCGCAGCCAAGGACGTATTCACGACCCACGACGCCAAGGCGTTGCCGGCGCTTCAAACCCAGCTCGCCAAGGAAAGCGATCCCCGGGTCCTCGCGGCCTTGAAGCTCGCCCAAGCCTCGATCTTCGCCACCAGCGACAGCGCCTCGCCGCAAGACCGTCTCTCAGCGATTGCAACGCTGAAGGAGCGCGGCGATCAGGACGCGCAAAGCCTCATCGACGGGATCGCGCAGAGGGCCACCGATCCGGCGGTGAAGAGCGCCGCTGCAACGGCTCTTAGCGCCATCCATGCGCGCCTGGCTTTATGGAACGTGGCGCAGAACCTCTGGTACGGTATTTCGGCCTCGTCGGTCCTGCTGCTGGCCGCCATCGGCCTTGCGATCACCTTCGGCGTCATGGGCGTCATCAACATGGCGCATGGCGAGATGGTGATGCTGGGCGCCTATTCGACCTATGTCGTGCAGTCGCTTCTGCCGCCTTCGCTGCAGAATTGGTCGCTCGCCTTCGCCATTCCGCTCGCCTTTGTCGTTGCCGGCGTCGTCGGCATTGCGATCGAGCGGCTCGTGATCCGCTTTCTCTATACCCGCCCGCTCGAAACGCTGCTCGCGACCTGGGGCGTATCGCTTATCCTGCAACAACTGGTCCGCAGCCTGTTCGGCGCGAACAACCGCCTCGTCAGCAATCCGCCTTTCATGTCAGGCGCGTTCGAGATCGGCGGGCTGTCGATCACCACCAATCGGCTTTGGATCATCGTCCTCTCCGCCCTCGTCTTCATTGGGCTGCAGCTCGTCCTGCGTGCGACGCCCTTCGGTCTGCAGATGCGCGCCGTGACCCAGAACCGCCGGATGGCCGCGTCGATGGGCATTTCGACCTCCCGCGTCGACATGCTGGCCTTCGGGCTGGGATCGGGGGTTGCAGGGATCGCGGGCGTGGCGTTGTCGCAGATCGACAACGTCTCCCCGAACCTCGGCCAGGGCTACATCATCGACAGCTTCATGGTCGTCGTGTTCGGCGGCGTCGGAAACTTATGGGGCACTGCGTTCGGCGCTCTTCTGATCGGCCTCGCCAACAAGCTGCTCGAGCCGCTGATCGGCGCGGTCCAGGGCCAGATTGTGCTGCTGGTCTTCATCATTCTCTTCATCCAGAGACGGCCGAGAGGACTCTTTGCTCTGCGCGGGCGGGCGGTGGAAGCATGAGCGCCCGGCTTGATCAGCTTGGTCTGGTTTTCGTCGCGATTCTCATCATCGCAGCAATCCTCGTGCCGGTGCTGTCGCTCGGGGTGTCGACGAACTCTCCCTTTTACCTGCCGCCTTACCTGGTGCAGCTGCTCGGCAAGTATCTCTGTTACGCGATCCTCGCCGTCGCGCTCGATCTGGTCTGGGGCTATTGCGGCATTCTGTCGCTCGGCCATGCCGCGTTCTTCGCCCTCGGCGGCTATGCGATGGGCATGTATCTGATGCGGCAGATCGGGACGCGCGGCGTCTACGCCAATCCGATCCTGCCGGACTTCATGGTGTTCCTGAATTGGAAGGAGCTGCCGGTCGCGTGGTGGGGATTCAATTGGTTTCCCTACGCGATGCTGATGGTGGTGCTGGTTCCCGGGCTCCTGGCGCTCGCCTTCGGCTGGTTCGCGTTCCGCTCGCGCGTGACCGGCGTCTATCTCTCGATCATCACCCAGGCGATGACCTTCGCCTTGTTCAAGGAATTCTTTCGCAACGATTTCGGCTTCGGCGGCAACAACGGCCTGACCGACTTCAAGGACCTGCTCGGCTTCTCGCTTCAATCCGCCTCGACCAAGGCCGCCCTGTTCTCGGCCAGCGCCATCGCGCTCATCATCGCCTATGCGGTCTCGCGCGCGATCATCGGCTCGAAATACGGCAAGGCGCTGGTTGCGGTGCGCGACGCCGAGAGCCGCATGCGCTTTCTCGGCTACCGGGTCGCGAACTACAAGCTGTTCGTCTTCGTCGTTTCGGCAATCATCGCCGGCATCGCGGGCGCGCTCTACGTGCCGCAGGTCGGCATCATCAATCCGAGCGAATTCGCGCCCGGAAACTCGATCGAGGCGGCAATCTGGGTTGCGGTCGGTGGCCGCGGGACCCTGATCGGCGCGGCGCTCGGCGCCGATCGCGGTCAACTTCGCCAAGACCTTTTTCACCGGCGCCTTCCCCGAATATTGGCTCTATGGTCTCGGCCTTCTGTTCGTCCTGACCACCCTGTTCCTGCCCAAGGGCCTGCTTGGATTGGCGCTCAAGGGCCGCGAACGGCCGCAAGCGCGCCCAGTTGTGCCTGCCGAGGTCGTTGAGGAAGGCGTCGAACCGTGAGCCTCACAGAGACGGCCAATCCGAGCCTCACGCAAACGCTCCTCTATCTCGACGGGGTCAGCGTCTCGTTCGACGGCTACAAGGCTTTGCGCAGCCTGTCGCTGATCCTCCAGCCGGGTGAGATGCGGGCGATCATCGGCCCCAACGGAGCCGGCAAGACGACGATGATGGACGTCATCACCGGCAAGACGCGTCCCGACGAAGGCGAGGTGATGTTCGACGGGCGCCATGATCTGACCAAGCTCGACGAAGCCGAGATCGCGACGCTTGGGGTCGGGCGCAAGTTCCAGAAGCCGACCGTGTTCGAGAACCACACGGTCGAAGACAATCTCCTGCTCGCGACGAAGGCGCCGCGCAGCGTGCGCGCCACCCTGTTCGGACGCGAAGACCCGAAAACGCTGGAGACGATCGACGTCATCCTCGCCACCACCCGGCTTGCCGATCATCGGGCGCGGATCGCCGGATCGCTGTCGCATGGGCAGAAGCAATGGCTCGAGATCGGCATGCTGCTGGCGCAGGACCCGAAGCTCCTGCTCGTCGACGAACCGGTCGCCGGCATGACCGACGCCGAGACCGCGGCGACCGCCGATCTCCTGCGCGAAATCGCGCGCGATCATTCGGTGATCGTCGTCGAGCACGACATGCATTTCGTGCGCGAGCTCGGCGTCAAGGTGACCTGCCTTCACGAGGGCTCGGTGCTGGCCGAGGGCACGCTCGACCAGGTGAGCGCCGACCCGCGCGTCGTCGAAGTCTATCTGGGGCGGTGAACGCATGCTGACCGTCGACCGAATCGATCTTTTCTACGGCGCGGCGCAGGCGTTGCGGTCCGTGTCGGTCAAGGCTGAGACCGGGCGCATTCTGACCGTCCTTGGCCGCAACGGCGTCGGCAAGTCGTCGCTGTTGCGGGCGATCGTCGGGCAGCACATGACGGCGTCCGGCTCGATCCGCTGGAACGACCAGGACATGACGAAGATGACGCCGTACCTGCGGGCCAAGGCCGGCTTTGGCTACGTCCCGCAGGGGCGCGAGATCTTTCCGCTTCTGACGGTGCGCGAGAATCTGATGACCGGCTACGCCACCCGGCCGAGAGCCGAGCGGGCGATCGACGACGAGATCTTTGCGCTCTTTCCGGTGCTCAACGACATGCTGGGACGCCGGGGCGGCGACCTTTCGGGCGGCCAGCAGCAGCAGCTCGCCATCGCGCGCGCGCTGGTGACGAAGCCCAAGCTGCTCGTCCTCGACGAGCCGACCGAAGGCATCCAGCCGTCGATCATCAAGGACATCGGCCGCGCGCTCGTGCATCTGCGCCGCAAGGGCGAGATGGCGATCCTCGTCGTCGAGCAATATTTCGAATGGGCGCGCGATATCTGCGACGACTACGCGGTGCTGGACCGCGGCGTCGTCGTGCTGGCCGGCACGCGCGAGCAGATGGACGAGACCGCAGTGCGCGCGCGGATGACGGTTTAACAGCGCCCCGGTGACTACGCGGCGCGCAAGGCCGCTGCGACCCGCGCCTTGCGATATCTCACAAATCCTATGCCGCCGAAGCCCAGCAAAATCGTCCCCCAGGTCGATGGCTCGGGAACTGTGTGAGCGCCGAGGGCGGAGACACTGATAATCACTGGTGCGTAGCTTTGCGCTTCGCCCGACTGCTCATCGCCGGATGTCCAGGGTACATTGAGGCCGGCTATCCACACTCCGTTTTGCGCCGGATGGACCTTGTCAAACGGATCTCCATTAAGAATGTCATAGAGCGCGTTCACGGTGCAGCTTTGCTTGATCCCAAGCGTCCCGCAGGTCGTGGCTGTAATGGAATTGGTGCTCAATACGTGATTTGTTGTGTCGCCGACCTGAGGCGCAACAAACTCGGTTATCAGGCCAATGTCGACATTGAGCTTGATCGGCACGCCCGTATTGATGACTTCAAACGTGATCTCAACCGTATCAGCGTTTTTTGACACAGTGACGGTGGCGGGAAGGCTGACCTCAACCTGAGCAGCGTAAGACGCGCTGGCAAACGGAGACAGGGAGGCAACGATCGCAAGATGCCGGAAAAAGGTCCGCCGCGTCGTGGGTTTCATCGCATCCCTCCCTCTGTGCGATTCCTGAGCGCTATGTATATTTTATTGCGTCTGCTCGTCGGCTCAGATGGCGCGCAGCCTTAAATCTGCGTGGATCGCTTGTCAAATCTGATGCAGTGCTTGCGCGCTGGGCCAGGAAAAGAAGCGTCGAGTCGCCAGTCCAGCGGCCCGAATGGCTGGCGCTGTCGCGCTAAACGCCGCCCTGTAGGGCCGGGTTCAGTGTGCAGCCTGGGCCGGGACCTTCGCAGGGCCGACGTTGCGCAGGAAGGGCACCAGCATCGTCGCAAAAATGAAGGCGACCATGATGGCGAGAAAAGCGTCGGCGTAGGCCATAGTTGACGCCTCGCGGTAAGCGAGAGCCCACAGCTGCTTGAGCGCCGCCTGGTGGCCGGCTTGCTGGCTTCCTGGGATTGCGGCGTAGCGCTGAGCGACCTCGTTCACGAGCCTCGTCATCGCGCCATTTGCCGGCGTCAGGTTCTAGGCGATGGCCTGGAAATGGAAGTTGGTGCGGTTGTTCAGGATCGCGCCGCAGACCGCGATCCCGACCGCGCCGCCGAGGTTGCGCATCATGTTGAACAAGCCGCTCGCATATTTGAGCCGTTCCGGCGGCAGGCTGCCGAGGCCGAGATTGACGCTCGGCGCGACCGCGAACACCTGCGGAAAGCCGCGCAAGATCTGCGGCAGGAAAAGCTCCGCCGCGCCCCAGTCATGGGTGATGAAGCTGAAGCTCCACATCGACAGGCCGAACGACGCGAGCCCAATCATCATGAGCCAGCGCGTGTCGAATTTTTTCGCGAGCATGACATAGACCGGCACGCCGACGAGCGACGCCATCCCGGTCGAGAAAATGGCCATTCCCGTCTGCCAGGCGCTGAATCCGCGCACGTAGCCCAGAAACAGCGGCGTGAGGTAGATGGTCGAGAAGATGCCGATGCCGGTGATGAACGAGAGGATGCAGCCGAGGGTGAAGTTCCGGTTTCCGAGCGCGCGCAGGTCGACGACGGGCCGCGGAAACGTGAGGCTGCGGACGACGAACAGGAAGCCCGCGACCGCCGCGATCATCGCGCAATCCCGGATGGTCGCATCGTCAAACCAGTTCCAGCGCGACCCTTCCTCGAGCACGTATTCCAAGGTTCCAAGCGTCATCGCCAGGAGGATGATGCCGGGATAGTCGGCGCCCTTGAGCAGCGAGAGATCCGGCTCGTCGATCTTCACCAGCAGCGGGACCAGGATCGATATGGCGATGCCGGGAACGACGTTGGCGTAGAAGAGCCAGCGCCAGTCGAGCGTGTCGGTGATGAAGCCGCCGATCACGGGTCCGAGCGTCGGCGCGACCGACGCGATGGCGCCGACCACGGCGGCGGAATAGACGCGCCGCGGACCCTGGAAATAATGAAAGGTCGAGGTGAAGACGATCGGGATCATCGACGCGCCCAACATTCCTTGAAGCGCCCGAAACACGATCATGCTTTCGATGTTCCAGGAGAGCCCGCACAGCATGCTGGCGACGGTGAAGCCGGCGGCGGAAGCGGTGAACAGCCAGCGGGTCGAGAAGACGCGGGTCAGCCAGCCCGACAGCGGAATCATGATGATCTCGGCGATGAGATAGGCCGTTTGCACCCAGCTGATCTGGTCCTGGGCCGCGGAGAGGCCGCCGCCGATGTCCTGAAGGGACGAGGCGACGATCTGGATGTCGAGCAGCGCGATGAACATGCCCACGCACATCACCACGAACGGCCCGAGGCTCCACACCCAGCTCGGCTCGGAAGACGTCGCGACGTTTGGCGCGGCCGTCGAGGGGATGGCCGCGGCGGTCATTGCGTTTCGCCCGAACCTGACCGTGTGTCCACGCCGACATTTGCCGACAGGCCCGGTCGCAGACCACGCAGCATCGGGTCGTCGTCGAGCTTGATGCGAACGGGAACGCGCTGAACGATCTTGGTGAAGTTGCCGGTGGCGTTCTCCGGCGGGATCACGCTGAAGATGGCGCCGGTCGCAGGAGCCATTGTGAGGACATGGCCGCGAAAGACGTGGTTCGGCAGGACATCAGCGACGATCGTCGCCGCTTGTCCCGGACGTCATATGCTCGAGCTGGCTTTCCTTGAAGTTGGCGTCGACCCAGAGGTCATGCGCGGGAATGATCGTGACGAGATAGGCGCCGCCAGCGACATAGGCGCCGACTTGAGCGGCGCGGTTTCCCACATAGCCGTCGATCGGCGAGCGAATATCGGTGTAGCCGAGGTTCAGTTCGGCGGTGTGGAGAGTCGGCCTCGGCCTGGGCGACGTCGGCCTTGGCGACGGCGATCTCCGCGTCCAGAACCGTGAGCTGTTGCCTGGCGGCGTCGAGTCCGGCTTCGGACGAAATCACGCTGGCCTCGGCCGCCAGGTTCAGCGACGACGCGCGCTCGGCGTTCTGCCGCGATCCGGCGGCGGTCTGCGCAAGGTCGCGATACCTTTGGTCGTCCTGCTTGGCGAACGTCGCTTCCGCGGTCTTGGCGTCGAGATCCGCCCTGGCCTGGCGGATCGCCGTTTGTTGCAGCGTCAGTTTGCGCTCGAGGCTGTCGAGCGTCGCCTTGCGCGCCTCGACAATCGCAGCGGCCCGGTCGGCGGCGGCGCGGAAATCGCGGTCGTCAAGACGGATCAGCGACTGTCCTGCGCGCACATATTCGTTGTCGCCAACGAGGATCTCCGCCACGAAGCCGGCCACATGCGGCGAGATCGGCGTGACATTGCCCCCGGCATAGGCGTCGTCAGTGCTTTCGATGAAGCGTCCGACGGTCCAATATTCATAACCGTAGCGCGCCCCGACGAAGGCGATGAGCCCGCCCAGCGTCGCGTAGGCGAGCCACTTGAGCCGCGCTCTTGTCAGCACGCTGGCTGGGGCTGTCTCTCTGTGTTCGCCGGCGATGGCGCTCATCGCGATCTCCTGTGTTCGTCTTGTTTTGTCGCGGACCCAAGAAGAGCGTATATACGCCTATATGGTCCAACGAATTGAAGCTGTGGGTGATCCGTCATTGCATGTTGTGTCGTCTAGCCCGCCGCAGCGGCTTCCAAGGGCAGGTCGGTCGTCGAAACCTCGTGCAGCAAGAGCGCGCAGGCCAACGGTTCGCTCCTTGCCGAAGGCGTTCGCAAACTCCCGTTGCGCATCCTTCCAGCCTTGGAATCCAGCCCGCAGCCGTTCGAGACCGGCGTCGGTCAATCGCAGTTCCTTGCTGCGACGGTCCGTGCGGCCCGGCTTGATGGTGATCAGTCCGTCGCGCTCGAGAGGCAGGATGTTGCGGCCGAGCGTGGTGCGGTCCATCACCATGTCCTCGGCCAGCGCATTGATCGTCATAGCCCCGTGCCGCCGCAACCTGGCGAGAACGGAGAACTGCGTCGTTCGCAGGCCTGCAGAGGCAAGATGCCGATCATAAAACTGACTGACATGACGCGCCGCCTGGCGGACGGCGAGGCAGGTGCATTCTTCGAGTGGCGGCAGCTTGTCGATCGGCATTTCCAACTCTCGTCCTTGACATTAGGAGCATATACGCCTAGTTAAGCGCATATACGCATAATGTCAAGACGAGATCAGGAGCTCCTCCAATGACCCATTCCCTCGGCACGGCGCTTGTTACCGGCGCCTCGTCCGGCATCGGCGCGGTTTACGCCGACCGGCTCGCAAAGCGCGGCTATGACCTTATCCTGGTGGCGCGCAACGGCGAGAAACTGAAATCCCTGGCCGCGCGATTGGCGCCGGAGACCGGTCGGTCCGTCAAAGTGATTCCCGCCGATCTCGGCGACAAGGCGGCGCTCGCCAAGATCGAGGCCGTGCTTCGCGACGACCCGAGCATCACCCTGCTCGTCAACAACGCCGGCGCGGCCGCCCTCACGCCGCTCCTGGACTCAAGCATCGATCAGATGGAGGCGATGATCACGCTGAACGTCGCGGCGCTCACGCGCCTGACCTATGCCGCCGCTCCCGCTTTCGTCGCGCGCGGCGCGGGCGCGATCATCAACATCGGGTCTGTGGTCGGCATCGTGCCCGAGAGGCTCAATGGGGTGTATGGCGCGAGCAAAGCCTATGTCCTCGCCTTCACCCATTCCCTGCAACACGAACTTGCCGGCAAAGGCGTTCGCGTCCAGGCCGTGCTGCCCGCGGCGACCGCGACGGACATCTGGGAAAAGGGCGGCTTTCACCACTCGAAACTGCCAGCCGGCACCGTGATGTCGACTGAGGACATGGTCGACGCCGCCTTGGTGGGTCTTGACAAGGGTGAGGTGGTGACGATTCCGCCGCTTCAGGATGGGGAGGATTGGACCCGTTTCGACGCCGCACGGCGGGCGCTCGCGCCGAAGTTCGGCAATTCGGCTCCGGCGCCCAGATACCGGATCGCCGAACCCGCTCGCAAGACCGCTTAACGGCAAGCGCGACATTCGAGGATCGAGCCAGGACGTCACGTTCTGTGGTGATTGCGGAGCCCGTCCGCACACGCGCCGAACCTGGGGCGGCGCCGTTGCGCACGGCCACCCGATCGGCGCGACCGGCGCAGTGCTGACCACGAAGCTCATCCACGCGATGCGTCGGGATGGGCTTAAGCGCGGTCTGGTCACCCTGTGCATTGGCGGCGGCCAGGGAATCGCGCTTGCGATCGAAACGCTGCACTAGACGGCGGCTGCGCGCCTATTGGCTTCCGGCGCGCTCGAACAACGCGGCTCGCGCTTCGACGGTGTCGGTGATCATCCCGGCGGCGGCGAACGGCGCGAGCTTTTCGCGCATGGCGATCCTCATAGCCGGAACTTCGTCGCCGAGCCGCTCCGACGACGAGGTCGACATCGACAGCACGCGTTCGACCAGCCGCTCGATTGGAACACTGTAGGTCCCCTCAACCCGGATCGTTCCGGTCCGGGTGAACTGGCCGTCAGCGAAGAACGT
Organism: uncultured Alphaproteobacteria bacterium; assembly: GCA_963802615.1. Lineage (GTDB taxonomy): Bacteria > Pseudomonadota > Alphaproteobacteria > Rhizobiales > Beijerinckiaceae > Roseiarcus. Next base: position 46,990 of record CAWDKC010000049.1, on the reverse strand, counting down.
GTCGTGATCGCGCGACGGCCGATCGCCCTTCCAGCGATCGCGCACCGCGTTGAAGGTCTCGAGCCACGGGTTGCGCCCGTCTTTGACGCTGGAGGCGTGACACACCAGAACCTTTCCCTGGCGCGCCAGGGCGCGATCGAGCGCGGCTCGCGCGGGCTCGGGATCGAGCCAGTGGATTGCGCGACCGATGGTGACGATGTCGAATGCGCCGAGCTTCGCAGCGACATCCTCGAATCTGCTCTCCATGAACCTCACCACGACGCCGGCGCGGTTCGCCGCCTCACGCGCGGCCTCGACCATGCCCGGCTCGGGATCGACGCCGACGACCTCCCGGCAATAGGGCGCAAAGCCGATCGCCAAAATGCCCGGCCCGGCGCCGACGTCGAGCAGGCGCTGACTCCGGTCGAAGCCGAGCTCAAGCGCGACCGCAGCGAAGAACGCCGCCCCGTAGGGCGGTCGCGCGCTTTCGTAATAAGCGACAGTGGAGGCGAAGCGTCCCATTGGGGTCCTGGCGGCGTCAGATGACGCGGGATCCAGAACCACGCGAGCGCGGCGCGAACATGGCGGCCGTCAACATCGCGGGAGCAGTCGGTGTTCAAATCGGCGCGATCTCTGGAACCGCTGAGCGGTCTCAAGGGTTCGTTTGCCGAGGGTAAACACAATGGAGAATGTCATGTCACGCTTAGTGCTTCTTTCGACAGCGGTTTCGTTGAGCCTCCTCGCCACCCCAGTCCTCGCCCAGACCTTCAATGGGTATAACAATAACGACCCTGCGGTCACACAGGGCTACGCGCCGTTCGAGCACCCCGGCTCTAACAACAATGGCTGGAACAACGGCCCTCCGGTGATCGGCCCCGTGTTTGGCGTCGTGACGGCGCCTTTCGCGATGGCGACGGGTGGATGGGGCCAGTCTAGCGCTGGCTGCCATCTCGACCGAGACTTCAACGGCCGATACACCGCCATGTGCGGCCTGTAAGCCTCCCGACCGTTTATAAGACCGTGCGCGCCACCCCCGCATTCGCAGGGGCGGCCGCCTACGGCGCCTTAACCTCCTACCGCTGTCCGCCGGAGGCGGAGATGCGCTCGCCGGTCAGCCAGGCTGACTGGTCCGAAGCCAGGAAGAGCGCGACGCGAGCGATATCGTCCGGCTGACCCATCCGGTCCATCGGCATGACCATGCCCATCGCCTTCGCCGTTTCCATTGTCAGTCCCATAGTCTTCGTGCCCTCGGTCTCGGTCGCTCCAGGCGCAATGGCGTTGACGCGGATTTTCTTCGGCGCCAGTTCAGTGGCGAGCGCGCGCGTGATCGCGTCGACCGCAGCCTTCGACGACGAATAGACGACCGAGTTTGACACCGGGTTCACGCTCGCGATCGTGCTGAGGTTGATCACGCTGCCGCCTTCACCGTTGAAGGCGCTGACGGCCTCTCGCGTCGCCAGGAGCGTCCCCAAAACGTTGGTGTCGAACTGGCGATGGAACTCCTCTTCCGTCACCGCTTCGAGCGGCTGGAAGGTGAACACGCCGGCGTTGTTGACCAGGATGCTGGGCGCGCCAAGCTTCGTCCTGGTCTCGGCGAACAGGCGCTTGACGTCGGCGCTCTTTGAGACATTCGCCTGAATCGCGACAGCCTTGCCGCCATCGCGCTTGATTTGCTCGACCAGCCGGTCAGCGCCGGCCTTGTCGGATGCATAATTGACGGCCACCGCCGCCCCCGCTTCAGCGAAGCGGCGCGCAATCGCCGCGCCGATGCCTTTTGACGCTCCGGTGACGATCGCCACTCTTCCATTGAGTTCGCCCATTGCCATGCTCCCTATCTCCTCCGTCGCGCCGGAATCGGCGCCGGAAGGCTCTGAGGAGTGAGAGCTAAGCAATGCGTATGGCGACAGGTATTGCTCAAACAGCGATATGATATATTTGCTTATTGTATGAATGATCGCCTGCAGCAGCTCGCCTTGTTCGTCCGCACGGTCGAGAGCGGAAGTTTCTCCAAGGCCGCTCGCGAATTCGGCCTCTCCCAGCCCTCGGTGTCTCGCGCCATCGCAGCGCTCGAGCGTCGCTTGGGAACGAAGCTTCTGGTCCGAACCACTCGCCAGGTCTCCGCCACCGACGCCGGCGAAGCGTTGCTCGCTCGCGCCCGCGACGCACTGCTGGCGATTGAAGAGGCCGAGAGCGCGGCGCGCGGCGCCGACCGTCTCTCCGGATTGCTGCGCGTCGCGTTGCCGCCCGGATATGGCGTCCGGCGCATCGTGCCGTTGCTTCCCGCGTTCTTCGACCCGGCATCCGCTGCTCAAGATCGATCTCATGATGTCGGATCGCTACGAGAATCTGATCGCCGAAGGGGCCGACCTTGCGCTCCGGATCGGCGACCTTCCGGATTCGAGCTTTGTCGCCCGAAAGCTCGAGACCGCCAGGCGCCTGTTCATCGCCGCGCCGTCCTATCTCGCCCGGCGCGGCGCGCCCGCGAGCCTCGCCGACCTTGCTGGGCATGACGTCATCAGCGGCCCGGGCGACACTGGAGACGAGACCTGGGTCGCGCGCCGCAACGGACGGATCGAGCGCCAGACGTTGAGCCCCCGCGTCCGTTCGCGCTCGGCGACCGGCGTCGTCGCCTGCGCCATCGCCGGACTCGGCGTCGCTGCCGGATCGATCTGGATGTGCGCAGACGCGCTCGCCTCAGGCGAGGTTGTCGAGATCCTCGCCGATTATGCGCTCGATCCGGTCCAGGCTTACGTCGTCTTTCCCGCCGGGCGCCGGCCATCGCAAAGGGCGCGCGCCTTCAGCGACTATCTGGAGCAGGCTCTCGCGGCGATCGGAGAGGAAACGGGACCGCCTCGCGCTCCCGAGCAACCGGCGGCCACACCTGGCCGACCAGCGCGATCTCATCCGTTGCGGAAGGCGTAGGCGTAGCCGTTGAGCGCCGGCGCGCCGCCGAGATGGGCGTAAAGCACCTTCGATCCTCGAGGGAAGAAGCCCTTGTTCACGAGATCGATCATGCCCTGCATCGATTTGCCCTCGTAGACCGGATCGGTGATCATGCCTTCGAGCCGCGCGACAAGCCGGATCGCCTGCTTGGTCTCCTCGGACGGCACGCCGTAGGTGGGATAGGCGTAGTCCTCGATCAGCACCACATCGTCCTCGGCGATCTCCTGCCCGAGTTCGATGAGTTTCGCGGTCTTGCGGGCGATATCGAGCACCTGCGCCTTTGTCTGCTTCGGCGTCGCCGACGCGTCGATGCCGATCACCTTGCGCTGCCGTCCGTCCTTGGCGAAGCCAACCACCATGCCGGCGTGGGTCGAGCCGGTCACCGTGCAAACCACGACATAGTCGAACGCGAACCCGAGCTCGCGCTCCTGCGCGCGCACCTCCTCGGCGAAGCCGACATAGCCGAGCCCGCCGTATTTATGCACCGAGGCGCCGGCGGGAATCGCGTACGGGCCGGCCGCCCTGCGCTTCGACATCCTCGAGCGCGTCCTCCCAGCTTTTGCGGATGCCGATGTCGAAGCCGTCGTCGACGAGCCTGACGTCAGCGCCCATGATGCGGCTCAGCATGATGTTGCCGACCCGGTCGTAGACCGCGTCCTCGTGCGGCACCCAGGCCTCCTGCACCAGCCGGCATTTCATCCCGATCTTGGCCGCGACCGCCGCCACCTGGCGCGTATGGTTCGACTGCACGCCGCCGATCGACACCAGCGTGTCGGCGTTCGAGGCGATCGCGTCCGGGAATGATGTATTCGAGCTTGCGCAGCTTGTTGCCGCCGAACGCGAGGCCGGAATTGCAGTCCTCGCGCTTGGCGTAGAGTTCGACCTTGTCTCCCAGATGCGCGCTCAGGCGCTTGAGCCTCTCGATCGGCGTCGGGCCGAAGGTGAGCGGATAGCGTTCGAACTTTTCCAGCATGCGTGGAAGCCTGTGATTGAGACGAGGGCCGCGATGCTAGACCAAGACGCGTGGGGCTGGAATCATCATCGCAGGGGACGAAGGGGGGACAGGAAATTTCTGCTCTCGGACGGGTTTCCTGCTATTACGTGCGCGGTCGAGTTCGGACAAGTCCGCCATCCGGGCGTTTCACAATGCGGCGCTCGGGTTGGGGCTCTATGGCTGGTTTGAACGTTTTTCAGTGGCTGCGCTACGGCCCTTGGCTTGCGCAGATCGTCGTAACGCGGCGGTGCAACCTGAAATGCGGCTACTGCACCGAGTACGACCGGACCTCGGATCCAGTGCCGTACGACGAGCTCGCGCTACGCCTCGCCAAGCTTGCGGAGCTGCGTGCGTGGGCGGTCTGCCTGACAGGCGGCGAGCCCACGATGCACCCGCGCCTGCCGGACCTCGTGGCCGAGATGAAAAGACTCGGTTTCAAACGTCGCATGATGATCACGAACGGATGGCGTCTGACGCCGGCGCTCATCGAAGCCCTGAATGACGCAGGCCTCACGGACATGCAGATCAGCGTGGATGGCGTCAATCCGAACAGAGTCACAGCGAAAACCTTAAAGCCCTTGCGCAAGAAGCTCGAGCTCCTTGCGCAGAAAGCAACCTTCAAGGTGGTCATGAGCGGCGTCATCGGCAGCGCGCCGCCGGAAGAGGCGCTCGAGGTTGTGGACTTCGCGAAGGCCCACGGCTTCACGCCACGCATCCTTCTCGTTCACGACGAGAACGGTCAGTCGCAGCTGTCGCACGAGGAATTGAGCACGTACGAGGAAGCCAAGCGCCGCATCGGCGACCGCGCGAACGAAGCCTTCGGATACCGGGGCAAGATGATCGAGTCTGGCGAAGCGCCGTTCAAGTGCCGCTCGGGCTCCCGCTATCTTTACGTGGACGAGTTCGGCAGCGTGCACTGGTGCTATCAGACACGTGACAGTTTCTCGAAGGACTTGCTCGCCTACACCTATGCGGACCTTCGCGAGCAATTCGACACGCCGAAAGACTGCAATGCGCAATGCACGATCGGTTGCGCCCGAACCGCCTCCGCGACCGACCAGTGGCGCTCGCAAGGGGGCCTTTCTGAGGCTCCCCTTGCGGCGACCGCATAGAGCTTCAAGGCTGGCAGGGGGCGCGTTTTGCGGCGCTCAATTCTCCGGCAGCATGCGCTGGAGAACGCGATCGCCTTTGACGAGCCAATGGTAGAGCGCGCCCGCGATATGGAGCGCGACGATCGCGCCGATCACGATCCCGCAGATGAGATGCCAGACGAAAATGCGGTCCGAGAGCGGCTGATCCTTGCCGAGTATGGCAGGAAAGTCGAAGAGACCGAACACGCTGACCGGATCGCCGTAAGCGTTGGTCCCTGCCCAGCCAAGCACGGTCGTCACGAACAGAAGGACGTAGAGCGCGTATTGCGCCCAGAGCGAGGCGCGCTGCTCGACGAGCGGCATGGACGCATCCGGCGCCGGCACGCCGAAGGCCAGGCGCCTGACGAGCCGCACGACCATGACGATCAGGACAAGCGCGCCCAAAGCCTCGTGAAAATTATAGAGATTGTCCCGGAGCGAGCCCTCGGGCACGAGCCGCTTCATCACCGGACCGAGGGCGAGAAGCACGATGACGGCGGCCGCGACAAACCAGTGCATCCATTTCGCCGAGGCCGAATAGCTGACCGGCGCCGCGATAGAATTCCATACAGGCGCCATGAGGCCCTCCCCGTCGAGGCGCCTGAACGCCACGCGCGCACATCGCCAAGCTAGCAGATCGCCGCGGCGCCGACGACAGAAAGATAGGAACCGCGATCGCGCGCAACCGATGGATGCGGGTGGACGGGAATGTTCCTTGGGGGGTGAGGCCAAGGCATTCGTTAAATTCGTAGGCGAAAACAGTTGACAAGGAAACTGTTAGCAGATAGTTTCCTTGTCAATTGATGGAGGCCAAGTGCCGCGCCGGTCGGAATTGAGCTCGCTCGAATCGCATCTCGGCTACTGGATTCGCTACGTCTCGAACCACGTATCGCACGCCTTCGCCCTCAAGCTCGCGGCGGTCGGGGTGACTGTCGCCGAATGGGTCGTCCTGCGCGAGCTTTATGACGCTGAGAGCGCGCCGAGCGCGCTCGCCGAGCGGCTCGGCATGACGCGCGGGGCGATTTCGAAGCTCGCCGACCGGCTGATCGACAAGGCGCTGATCGCCAGGCGCGCGAGCCCGAGCGACCGCCGATTCCAGTCGCTGGCGCTCACCCGGCAGGGGCGCGCAATCACGCCGAAGCTCGCGGCTTTGGCGGATGAGAACGATGCGGAGTTTTTCGCCGATCTCGACATCGAGACGCGCGCGATGATCGCAGCGGCGATGAAGGCGATCGTGCGCCGCAAGGGACTGCGAGGCGCGCCGCTCGATTGACCGGACGCGGGATACAGCAAGGATAGTCGAAAGGAGCAACGAAATGGACGCCCAGGTGAAGGATGTCGTGCGCGAAATGAGCAAGGCCTCAGACGAGGAGCGCGTCACGTTCCCGGCGGTGGTGAAGGCGCTGATGGAGGTTAAGATCGAGCGCTACCACGCCGACCTGGTTACGGGTCGGAAGACCTATTATCTCGCCGACGGCGATTTCGAGGACGTGGAAGGCCACAAGTTCGGCGGCGCGGCGACTGACGTTCTCGGCCGAAGGGGTGGAGAAGGCGGTCCGCGCCATCCAGCGGCAGGAGATCGCCTATCGCCAGTTCTGCCGCCTGATCGCCGACGCGGGCTGCGTCGGCTATTTTGTCAGCCTCGCCGGCCGCCGCGCAGTCTATTATGGCCGCACCGGGGACGAGCACGTCGAATGGTTTCCCGGCGCCAAGCCCTGAAAGCCTCACCGCCTGCAGTCGCCGTCACTCGCCAAAGGACCCTTCCCATGTTCGACCACATCATGCTGCGCACCCATCAGTTCGACGTCATGAGCGCCTTCTATGAAAAGGCCCTCGCTCCGCTCGGGATCAAGAAGCTCATGGCTTTTGAAAGTGCGGCGGGATTTGGTCGCGACGCGCCGGGTCTGTGGATCAGCAAATCGAGCGAACCGCGCTCCAGCGTCCATCTCGCCCTGTCGAGTCCGGACCAGTCCGCCGTCCGCGCGTTTCACGTCGCGGCGCTGGCGGCCGGGGCGAAAGACAATGGCGCTCCCGGACCGCGCGACTTCGCTCCGAATTATTACGCCGCTTTCGTCATCGATCCCGACGGCAACAACATCGAAGCCGCGTCTCGCGGCGCCTGAGCCGGAGTTCGGTCCCGGCGATAAATTGCTTCGACATTTGCGCGCAGAAGCCGAGCCCGGGACCCGCCCGCCTTGCGCTCGCTCAGGGACAGGCTTCGGCGATCAGCGTCCTAGCGCCGTCGATTGCGGCGAGCTCAACCGGCGCGAAGCCTTGCGGACGTTCGGGCGGCGTGGAAGCGATGGTCAGGCGGCCATGAGCGAGGACGCAGAAGCGCTCGCGCGGGATGAGGGTGCGAACGGGTGTCGTACCGGTGGTCTTCAACTGCAGCGGCCCGCCGCCGGCCGCGCTCACGCTAGAAGTCCGGAGAGGACCGGTCGGCCGCCTGCGGCGAATCGAGACCGCGCTCGATCGCCTCCACCTCGACCGCGCCGCCGCCGGGGCGATAGCGGAACGTGACCTCGACCGTTGCGCCGCCTCCGGGGACCGTCCTCACGAGGCTGGCCTGCACGAGGTCGTCGCGCGGTGGATCGCCCTCAAGCGCATGAGCGTTGAGGCCGTTCGCGCCGCTCGTGAGGATCGGCTCGGCCGGGTCGAGCGCCAGGGTCACAAGATGCGAGTCCTTGAGTTCCGCGGGGCTCAGCCAGCGAATGCTGGCCGCCGACGTCTTGCGCATGAGCGTCATCACCGGTTCGCCCACGCCCATAGCGGCGAGATAGACCTCGACCGCGGCATCGACGCCCGGCTGCTCGTAGATCTTCCGGGTCGACTTGAGGTGCGCCAGGCCTTCGGTCTTGCTCACCAGCGTGGTGGTCTCATGCACCCCGATCCGCGCCGATGGGGCGGCGAGGCGTTCGACCCCGCCGGCGAGCACGAGCACGCAGGCCGAAGCGCAGGTCGCCCCGCCGGTGATCGCCCGTGCCGGGCCCGTCCGGACATTTCGGCGAGGCTTTCCGGACAATTGGCGATCAGCGTCCTGGCGACGGCGACCGCGAGGCCCTTGGCTCGAATGAGCTCGCCCATCGCCCCCGCGTCGGGAACAGAGCCGCCCGGAGAATGGATGAGAATCGGCAGCCGGCGGCCTTTGAGGTTCGCAACCGCATCGGCGAAGGCCTTCGCCGTGCCGGGCTCGATCCGGCCCTCGGCCGACAACCACTCCGGACAATTTGGCTTGCAGGCCGGGTCAGCGCTCGTCACGCGCACGAAACGCATCGGCGGCGCGACGCGCGGGCGGGCCTGCGCCCCCAGGTCGGCGTATGACGGCAGGGCGAGCAGGCCGAAAAGCGCAACCGAAAACGCACGGGCGGCTCGGATGACGCGTCCTTTGCGCCGAGGCGGCCGGTTCTCGGCCATTCCGCCTACGACGCAGCCCTTTGGCTTTCCGCGTAGCCGCGTCCCGGTTCGCCCCGCAGGCGCTGATATTCGAACGCGACGACGCTCGCGCCGTGCTGACGCTCCAGGCGCCGGACGATGAAATGCCCGCGCGCCAAGGTCTGGAAATGGTCGGCGAAGGCGGCGTTGACCGCCGCGCCGCCGATGGCGCCCAGGATTGGCGCCGCCTGGGCGGCGACCTTCTCGCTCACCACGATGCCGAAACGCGCCGCGATCTGCGAGATCAGCCGCGCCATCACTGGCGCGGGAAGGGCGGCGACCCCCTGAGCGGCGACAAAGCGCGCGCTGTCGCTGACCGACTTGGCGAGCGCGGCCCGGACGGCGAAATAGCCGCTCTCGAACGCCGCCTCCCCATCGCGCTGGCCGCCGAGGGCGAACACTTCGACGCAGGCGAAAGCCGCTTCGGGAACGCTCAGATCCTCTCCCTCCTCGCGCGCGATCTCGGCGATCGAGCGCAGAAGGATCGTGGTCGAGATCGGCAGCTCGAGCGGCAGCGCGGCCAGCCCCAGCGCGCCTCCCACCGCTCCAGACGCCGCGGCGGCGAGCTTGTGAGCGCGGTTCGCGGGCTTTGCCGATGTGTCATTCAGATCGAGCGTGCGCAAAGCGAGCTTGAGCGCGCTTCTGAGAGCCGTCTCGCTCACCTGCGCGATCACCCGCCGGGCCGATTGCGGCGTCGCGCGGCTGAGCATTCCAACCGGACGTCCGAGCGCGTCGGTCAGCCGCTGGGCGAAACTCGTCCCTTCGAGGCAGGCGACCGCCCGCCTCAAGTCCTCGGTGTCCTTCGGCGTCAGCCGCGCCGGCATATACTCGATGGTCGCCATGACCGCCCTCAAGCGCGGGCCTTTCCGCGCATCAGCAGTCGAGATATGGGGCGTCAAGGCTTGAGGGCCAAGAGCCCCAGTGTCAAACGAAGGCGATAATTCCCAAGCTTATGACGCCGGCCGCCCAGCAATAATAGGCGAAGGGGCTCATCGCCTCGAATTCGTGCCTGCGGAAATAACGCATGAGCAAAGTCAGGCTCAGATAGGCGACAACACCGGCGACGATTCCGGACAAAATCGCCATCCCCCCCAGCGTCGCCCCCTCCTTCATCAGTTTCGGCGCCTCGTAGACGTTGGCGGCGAGAATGATCGGCGCGCCCATCAGAAACGAAAAGCGCGCGGCCTCAGCGTGCTTCAAACCCGCCACGACGCCGGCGACCATCGTCAGGCCAGAGCGCGAGAATCCGGGGATCAAGGCGAAACACTGGGCAACGCCCACCGCCAGCGCACCCTTCCAGTTGAGCTGGCTCAGCGTGCCAACCAATTCCTCGCCGATCCGGTCGCCGAAATAGAGGACGAAACCATTGACGATCAGGAACGCCGCAGCGATCGTCGGCGCGGCGAAGGCATCGCCAAGGAGCTTGCGAAGTACGGCTCCGACCACGACGGCGGGTATGGTCGCCAGAACGACGAAAAAGAACGTCCGCCGGTCCGTCTTCGCGCGGCCGTCCGGCGCGCTGATGATGGAGCGGAGAAAGCTCAGCCAGTCGCGCCAGAAGTAAATGAAGAGCGCGATCGAAGTGCCCAGATGCATGACCACGAGATAGGCGAGCCAGTCCGGGGCCTTCAGATCCACGCCCCAGTTCAGGAGCCGCGGCAGGATGACAGCGTGGCCGAGGCTCGAGACCGGAAAAAGCTCGGTCACGCCCTGCAGCACGGCCATGATTATCGCTTGCAGTGCGGTCAAGACGGCCCCCGCCGGTCAGTGGACGTGACGCCCGGCGGGCGCGTTCATGAAAAATTCCGTCGCTGAGCCGCCGCTCTCAGCAGGTGGCGTGGCCGCACTTGTGCACGGAATCGACCTTGTCCCTGAGCTGGTCGTAACCGACCGCGCCGACGACGACGTCCTGGCCGACGACGAAGGTCGGCGTGCCGTTGATCTGCAGCGCATCGGCGAGCTGCATGACCTGGCTCAAGCCCGCCTTGATGTCGGGGCTCTCCATGTCCTTGGCGAGCTTGTCCATGTCGAGGCCGAGCTCGCGGGCGACCGCCAACGCCTCGGTCTTTCCGACCGGCCCATGGGTCGCAAGCAGCTTCGAGTGGAAAGCCCAGAACTTGTCGCCGGGCAATTGATTGCGCGCCGCGCTGGCCACCTTCGCCGCCTCGACCGACCCCGGTCCCAAGACCGGATAATCCTTGAGAACCAGCTTGAGGTTCGGGTCATCCTTCATGAGCTTGGCCACGTCCGGCAGCGCGCCTTTGCAATAATGGCAATTGTAGTCGAAGAATTCGACCAGCGTCGCGCTGCCCTTCGGGTTGCCGAGGGTCGCCTGATATTTCGAGCTGAACAGAGCGCTCGATTCCGTGGCGACGACTTTCTGGCGCTCCGCTTCGGCCGTTTCCTTGTCATGCTTGTCGAGCGCTTCGATCGCCTGGCGCAGCACTTCCGGGTTGGCGACGAGATAGTCCTTGATGAACGCGCCCAACTCCTGCTTCTGCGCCGGCGTGAACTCATCGGCGCTCACCGGCGCGGCCGTGCAGGCAACGCCGACGAAAGCGGCCGCGAGGCCAAAAAAGGTAGTGAGCTTCATCCAACTCTCCAGACTTGCGGCCAAGGCCCAGGGCCGACCGCCCCTATCCATAGGCGGCGTCCTTAGGGGCGACAATTGCAACTTTGTTGTGACCCTTGCGCCTGGTCTTAGCGGATTTCCGGGACCGTGTCTTCCCGCGCGATCGTGCCGAACCGGGTCACCTCGGCGTCGAACTGAAGTTCGATCGTGCCGGTCGGTCCATGGCGCTGCTTGCCGATAATGACTTCCGCCCGCCCGTGCGCGCGCTCCATCTCCGCCATCCAGGCGATATGTTCCTCCGTGCCGGGCCGAGGCTCACGGTTCTTGAGGTAATATTCCTCGCGATAGACGAACAGGACAACGTCGGCGTCCTGCTCGATTGAGCCCGATTCGCGCAAATCCGAGAGCTGCGGCCGCTTGTCGTCGCGCTGTTCAACTTGGCGTGACAGCTGCGAGCAGGCCAGGATCGGGATGTTGAGCTCCTTGGCCAGCGCCTTGAGGCCGGTCGTGATCTCGGTCAGTTCCTGCACCCGGTTTTCGGACCGCGTTCTCGAGCCGCCGAGAAGCTGGAGATAGTCGACGACCAGAAGGTCGAGCCCCCGCTGGCGCTTGAGCCGCCTGGCGCGGGCCGTCAATTGCGCGATCGAGACGCCGCCGGTCTGGTCGATATAAAAGGGAATCTGCTGCATCTCGCGCACCGCGTCGGCGACGTGGTGAAAGTCGCTCTCGGTGATGTCGCCGCGGCGGATCTTGTAGGAAGCGACCCCCGACTGTTCGGCGATGATGCGGGTCGCCAGCTGCTCGGACGACATTTCGAGCGAGAAGAAGCCGATAATGCCGCCATTGGCGGCCTCGACTGTCCCATCGGCGCGCGTTCGCGCCTGATAGCTTTTGGCGATGTTGAAGGCGATGTTGGTGGCGAGCGCCGTCTTGCCCATGCCGGGACGGCCGGCGAGGATGACGAGATCGGACGCCTGCAGGCCGCCCATATAGCGGTCGAGATCGGTCAAGCCCGTCGCGACGCCGCTGAGCGAGCCTTCGCGCTCATAGGCGCGAGCGGCCATGTCGACGGCGATCTTCAAGGCTTCGGAAAAGCGCTGGAAACCGCCGTCGTAACGCCCCGCCTCGGCGATCTGGTAGAGGCGCCGCTCCGCCTCCTCGATCTGCTCGCGCGGGCTCGAATCGACCGGCGCGTCATAGGCGACGTTGACGACATCCTCGCCGATCGAAATGAGCTCGCGCCGCATCGCGAGGTCGTAGACGCCGCGGCCATAGTCGTAAGCGTTGATGATGGTCGTCGCCTCGCTGGCGAGGCGGGCGAGATATTGCGGCACCGTCACGCCGCCGAGGTCATGGTCGCCGAGGAACGTCTTGAGCGTGACCGGCGTCGCCAGTTTGCCCGCCCGGATCAGCGAGCCTGCGATCTCGAAGATGCGGCGATGGATCTCCTCGACGAAATGCTCGCTCCTGAGGAAATCGGAAACGCGGTCGAACGCGTCATTGTTGATGAGGATCGCGCCGAGCAGCGCCTGCTCGGCCTCGAGATTGTGCGGCGGCGTGCGATAGGCGCGCTCCTGCGGCGGTGTCTGGCGCTGCGCGAATTGTTCGATGGTCGCCATGGCGATCAGTGCATCTCCGGCCGGGGCTGAAAGAAAGCGAACGCGAACGACGCAATTCGGTGTCGGGCGATGATAGAGATATCGAAGCCTTCGGCAAGGCCGTCCGCCTTCATCATTGCGGCGCTTCTCGCGCCGATCCGGCGATTTGCTAATGCTCCAGCCTAGTTACGAAGACGTCGGCGCTGCGCTCGCGCGAAGATTTCCCCGCTATCCTCTTATCCGCTGTCGCGCCGCTCTAAACGCTTGACTGTGACTCTTTAGCACCGCTTTCGCCTTTGGCCGGGAAACGAGCGGCAGAGAACTCTGTCTTCATCGCGCGACCGATCGTTGACACGCCCGCTGACTGGACAGGATAGGCAGATAGAGCCGAACGCAGATCTGCAGCGCGCCGTTTCAAACGCGAAGACCGACGCCGTCAGACACAAGCGTCCGCGCGGGCAAGGAGAAACGCCCTTTCCCGCATGTTGCGGGTGAGCCTGGCGGCCGCCTCAAATTCGCCGCGCGCCTCGGCCGGTCGGCCGGCCCGAAACAGAAAATCGCCCCTTGCCGCCGGCAACGGCGCATAGTTGCGGAGCGCGGCGGCGTCGGCGATCTCGTCGACGAGCTTGAGGCCCGCTTCGGGCCCGAAGGCCATGCTGTAAGCGACGGCTCGATTGAGATCGACCACCGGCGAGGGCGTCACGGCGCGGAGCCGATCGTAAAGCGCTGCGATGCGGGGCCAGTCGGTGTCGGCCGGACTGCGCGCCCGCGCATGACAGGCCGCGAGCGCGGCTTGCAGCGCATAGGGGCCCGAATCCCCTTGGCGCCCCAGCGCTTCGGCGCGCGCCAGCGACGTCGAGGCCTCGGCGGATCATGAGCTGGTCCCAGCGGGCGCGATTCTGTTCGGTCAGGGTGAGGAGCGCGCCGTCCGGCCCGATGCGCGCATTGAGCCGCGACGCCTGGATGTCCATCAGCGCCAGAGGCCGAACGCTTCGGCGTCCTCGGGCATCAATCCGGTGAGCATGCGGCCGAGCCGCTGCGCCTCGAGGCACAGGCTCGGCCGGACAAGGTCCTCGCCTGCGGTGGCGGCATAGCCTTCATTGAAGATGAGGTAGATGACCTCGAGCACCGAGGGCAGCCGCGCCGCGCGTTCAGCCCCGCGCGGCACCTCGAAAGTGAGCCCGGCCTTTCCGATCGTCTTCTTCGCGCGAACGATGCGCTGGGCGATCGTCGCCTCGCTCGTGAGGAACGCGCGCGCGATCTCGTCGGTCGTCAGGCCGCCGATGACCCGGAGCGTGAGCGCGGCGCGGGCGTCGGGGGAAAGCATGGGGTGGCAGGCCGTGAAGATGAGGCCCAGGAGCTCATCGCCAAGATCGTCGTCCATGGCTGCTTCGATCGCCCACAGTTCCGATCCGCGCGCACGTCATGCGCGCCGTCGAGCTCCCGCGCGATCTCCTCATGCTTGCGCTCGCGCATCCTGTCGCGCCGGAGGGCGTCGATGGCGCGGCGTTTGGCGATCGTCATCAGCCAGGCGCCGGGATTGGCCGGGACGCCGAGGCTCGGCCATTCGGCGAGCGCGACGACCAGAGCGTCCTGCGCCAGTTCCTCGGCAAGGTCGACGTTGCGCGACCACCCGGGCCAGGCCCGCGATGAGCCTCGCCCGTTCGATGCGGAAAATCGCTTCGATCGCCCGATGCGTCTCGCCTGCGGCCATGGCGCCTTGTCGGCCAAAGCCATCAGGCGAGGCAAGCCGGGCGGCGTCAGTCGACGGTTTCAGGCGCGGCTGAGTTTCTCTCGCGTCCGACCGTGCGATTTCCTCGGCCTCCGGGCGTCAGGAACTCCTGCAGATCGCCATTTCGTAGAGCGGCCGGATTTCGATCTCGCTCGGCCCCGGCATGGGATTGGGGCAGCGCTTCACCCAAGCGACGGCCTCGTCCATGTCCTTGACCTCCCAGAGCCAGTATCCGGCGACGAGCTCCCGGGTCTCGGCGAACGGCCCGTCGATGACCGTGCGGCGGGGACCGTCGAACGCGACGCGCTTGCCCTGCGAGGAGGGCTTGAGGCCGTCGCATGGCGAGCACGACGCCGGCGTTGACTCAGTTCCTCGTTGAACTTGGCCATCGCCTCGAACGTCTCGGCCGTCTCGGGCGTGGGGCGAATGCCCTTTTCGCTGTCCTCGGTCGCCTTCACGAACACCATCACACGCATCGTCGTGTCTCCTTGTCAGAGCCAGCCTTATCGGCCCGGCATCGAAGCGACGAACGGAGCTTCTTGGGAATCGACATCGTGTTTGCAAATTTTTTTTGTCCCAGCCGCGCGGCCAGCGCGTCCCGGCCACCGACGCTGGATTGGCGACAAGGGATGCGGGGTTCAATCGATGAGCACATTCGGGTCGCCGAGGGGCGGGGGACCCGCCCGGTTGAGGTCGGAGGCTCGCCAAGAAAAACCGACAATTTCTTGCCAAGCTTGCTTGGGCTTGATATATTGTTTTTCAGAAAGATAATATCTTGGGGCGGCGGTTCCCGTGCAGCGCGGGCTTCAGCTTCAAACAAGGCAGAATGACTCGCAAATCGCGCCGTAAGCCGTTGAAATCGCTCAAAACGGACTCGTTAGCGGCGGGTCGAGGGCTCAAGGCCTTATAATCGGGTGGGCAGACCTTTCACTTCCGCCTCGCCGCGTCGTTCGAGCGAGGCCAGGCAGCCGAAAAAAGTTGCACAAAAGCGCACCTAAGCCACTGAAATGACTGGCGCGCGTAACTTTGTGCGCGGGCTCCAGACCTAGCCGCAGATCGCGCGCTTCGCCTCAGAATATTCCCGCTCGAGCCGCGCAACGAGTTCGGCGACCGACCCTGCTGAAGGGCGACGTCGCCATCGCGATTCCAGCGATGATCGCGGGCTCCGAACGCAAGCTTTCCGACGCCGGCTCGAGCTTGCCGCGCGAGGCGTGGACCATCGACATCGAATCCTCGACCGTCACCGACTGGGCGCCGGTCGCCTGCATGTCGCGCTCGGTTCGGCCGAGGACCGGCAGGATGATCAACTCCTTGCCGATCAAGAGGTGCGAGCGGTTGAGCTTGGTGTTCAGGTGCACCGCGAGATCGAGATTGCGCATGCCCTGGCGGCTGAGATCGGTGTCGGGCAAGGCGATCGAGAAATTGCCGCCGAGGCAGACCAGCGCCTTGGCCTTTCCCGCCACCATCGCCTGCATCGCCTTGACCGCGTCATGGCCGTGGCGCGGCGGCGGGCGGAAACCAAACGCCTTTTCCACATTGGCGAACATCACCGGGTCGAGCTTTTCGGTGATGCCGACGGTGCGGTTGCCCTGCACGTTGGAATGGCCGCGCAGCGGGCAGATGCCGGCGCCGGGCTTGCCGAAATTGCCGCGCATGAGCAGCAGGGCCGCGATCTGCTGCACGTTCTGCGTCCCCTTCTCGTGCTGGGTGACGCCCATGCCATAGCTGACGATCGTCGCGTTGGACCGGATATAGGCCTCGGCCACCTGATCCAGCGCGGCGCGGGTCAAGCCGCTCGCGGTCTCGATCGCCTCCCACGGCGTCTGGCGCAGGTCGTCGGCGAAGGCCTCGAACCCGTGGGTGTGGGCGGCGATGAAATCGCGGTCCAGCACATCCTGGCCGGCGTCGGCGCGGGCGATGATGGCCTTCATGACGCCCTTCAGCGCCGCGGCGTCGCCGCCAACCTTGACCTGATGATAGGTCGAGGCGATCGGGGTGGCGCTGAAGCTCGCCATCTCGATCGGGTTCTGGGGATCGGCGAAGCGCTCCAGCGCCCGCTCCTTCATCGGGTTGAACACGATGATCGGCACGCCGCGGCGCGCGCATTGGTGCAGCGTGCCCATCATGCGCGGGTGGTTGGTCCCGGGATTGTGCCCGATCGCGATGATCAGGTCGCAATGGTCGAAATCCTCCAGCGAGACGGTGCCTTTGCCGATGCCGATCGCCTGCGGCAGGCCGACGCTGGTCGCCTCGTGGCACATGTTCGAGCAGTCGGGGAAGTTGTTGGTTCCGAATTCGCGGGCGAAGATGTTGAACAGGAAGGCCGCCTCGTTCGACGCCCGGCCGGAGGTATAGAACTCCGCCATGTCGGGGTCGGGCAGGCCGCGCAGCGTTTCGCCGATGCGGGCGAAGGCGGCGTCCCATTCGAGCGGCTTATAGGTGTCGCTCGCCCGGTCGTAGGCCATCGGGTGGGTGAGGCGGCCGTGGTTCTCCAGCTCGTAATCGCTCTCACGCAGCAAGTCCGTCACCGTGTGTTCGGCGAAAAACTCCGGGGTGACCCGCTTCTTCGTCGCCTCCCAGGTGACGGCCTTGGCGCCGTTCTCGCAGAACTGGAAGGTTGAGGTATGCTCCTTGTCTGGCCAGGCGCAGCCGGGACAGTCGAAGCCGTCCGGCTTGTTCATGCGGAGCAGCAACCCCGGCGCTTCGGCGGCGTGCATCTGCTCGGCGACCGCCCGGGCCGTCGCCCACAGCGCGCCCCATCCGCCGGCGGGCGCGTCGTAGCGGTGGACGCCCGGAACCTCGCGTTCTTCCATGGCTCGAGCTCCCTTTCTTTCAGAGATCAGCGTTATATTGAAAAGGAATAACCAACCTTCCGTTTTATCCTGCCAGATGCTTCAAAGATTGGACACTATCCTTGAGACCGTCTGTCGGATCTCAAGCGGCCGATCGCCGCGCCGGAGGTCCGCCCGCTTGCCTCTGTCCCGCTATCCAATGGGAGAAGCGAGCGCGGGAGTCCTCGGGCCTGGCTTTGACGCCGCTCAACGACCCCGGCGAATCAGCCGCTGTGAACTCATAAAAATCTGAACCATGCAGAATCTTCTTTACTATTTCAGAAATATCGGCTATGCTGCGTGGATGGTCAAAGCCGATAGGCGGCGCCTGGCCGTTGCGTCGGGCTGAGCCATCGCTTCTCAAGGCCGGCGAAGCGGCCTCGAAGGGCTGTTGGTCCACGAATTTGATCTGTGGGTTTGTCGAAGGCTCCGTTGGAACCCGGGGGCTTTTCGGACCGGGAAAGGCGCAGCGTGAAACGCGGCGAAACGAAAAGGCAGTTAACCCATTGAAAACAAACAAAACCGCGAAATGAGTAATTCGGCGCTGATAAGGATTTCAACGGGTTACGATCGCCGATGCGAAACGTTTCGTTTCGCCATGCGAAACAGACCTCTCGCTTTCGCGCATCATGATGAGCGCCGCAGCGCCATCGGAGATCGAACTCGAATTGGCCGCCGTCACCGTGCCGCCGTCTCGAAACGCAGGCTTGAGCGTCGGGATCTTTTCGAGGCGCCCCTTGGGCGGCTGCTCGTCCGTCGCGACAAGCGTCTCGGACTTGCCGGCCTTCACGCTGACCGGCGCGATCTCCCATGTGAAATCGCCGTTTTTGATCGCGCGGTTGGCGCGCTCGAGCGAGCTCAGCGCGTAAGCGTCCTGCGCAGCCCGTGTGAACTGATAGGCTTCCGCGCAATCCTCGGCGAACGTTCCCATCAGGCGCCCCTTGTCGTAGGCGTCCTCGAGGCCGTCGAGAAACATGTGGTCAATGGTGCGGCCGTGGCCCATGCGGTAGCCTGAGCGCGCGCGATCGAGCAGATAGGGCGCGTTGCTCATGCTCTCCATGCCGCCAGCGACGACAACATCAGCCGAGCCCGCGCGCAAAAGGTCGTGGGCGACCATGGCGGCCTTCATGCCCGAGCCGCACATCTTGTTGATGGTCGTCGCGCCCGCCGCGAGCGGCAATCCGGCGCCGATGGCGGCCTGCCTCGCCGGCGCCTGGCCCTGCCCCGCCGGCAATACACAGCCCATCAGGATTTCGTCGACGCTGTCGGCCGCAATCCCGGCCCGCTCGACCGCGGCCGAAATCGCGCGCGCGCCAAGCGCATGCGCCGGCGCGTCCTTCAAGTCGCCCAGAAAACCGCCCATGGGCGTGCGCGCTGCGCCGACGATGACGATGGGGTCTGGAACACTCATAGGCCGCGCTCCTCGTCTGCCCGCGCTTGTTCACCTACTCCGCTGGCGCACCGCCGGCCTTCGATCGGAGCGGAAAAACGATACAAATATGGAAGCTTGCAAAGCGGACAACATTAGTTACCGTCTATCGAACGATGGCACTCATCGGCCGGCGGTAGCGCTAGGAGTTTTTTCACAGAGAATCAAAAGGGAGAAAATTAATGAGCAGATCAAGCCGGTTCAGCTCTCGGCGCCAAACGCTTTTGGTGTCGCTTGTCGGCAGTCTATTCGCCTTTTCCCTACCGCATTCCAGTCAGGCAAGCCCTCGCCTGGATTGCGTCATCGTCGATACGGACGCCCATCTTGACGATATTCGCGCCATCGCTGTCCTAGCGGCGAGCTCAAAGAAGGTTGTCGCGATCGTAACAACGGAAGGCATCGCGACGCCAAAAGCGGGGAAGGCGGCGATCGAGCATTTTCTAGGGCAGATCGACGCGAAGATTCCGGTAGTTCAAGGCGCACGGCCAAATCAGAACCGGGACTATGCAGCTGATCCGGACCTATCCGAGTGGCGAAAGACTGCTGAAAGTCTCAACGGCACGTTTCTTAACCCAAGTCTAGAGCAACACTCTGACGACTCGAAAGGGCGAGAGCCGGGGGCCGATCCAAATACAATCGTCGACGAGCTTTGGCCGCTGCTTAAGGGTTGCCACCACGTTGAACTGCTGGTGATCGGCCCGTGGACCTCGTTCATGAGATATGGGCCAGAGCTGCTTGACCGAATCGACCTGATCGTGGCGCAGGGACGGCCTGATCCTGATGAGTTGGAAGGGCTACCGGCCGGATTCAACTGCCTTTACGATCTTCACTCCTGCTTATCGGCTTACGACCTGCTGGTTGGCCGTCGGCTCCGTATGGACCGCCACCTGCGAGCGAATTGGGTCGACATCCCGCAAAGCCTAGTTCCTCTCGCCTCCGCAGACGCAGGCGTCGATGCGAGCGGAAATCGAGCCTACCCCTACAGCCCGACCTGCGAATGGGCGGCCGATCTTCGAAAGGCAGGAAATGGCGCCGCAGTCGTTTCCGAAATACTTCTCAAAAATCCCAACCGATGGCAGGGTACGTCACTTTGGGATGACTTAACTGCTCTCTACCTGCTCAGACCAGAACTGTTCGGCAATCGGGGCGGGCATTGGGAACCCCAGGTTAGCGCTGAGACGGTTCGGCGTATTCTCACAAAATACATGGCGACAGAAATAAATGCGCCTGGCTCCGCAGCGTCGCGCTGAGCAAACCCCCCAATGGAATCTGGTCGGGCAACGCTTCTGCTCTGGAACCACGGTTTGAGGCCCATCATTCCAGTTAGCTGTGAAAGGGGTGAAGGAACACTTGTCGGAAAACAGCGTGAGCAGGACTTTTCCTTTGTCCCCGACGCTGCACACAAGCGTCTGCGGCTTGGTTGATTTCGTCCGCTCGACATAGGCGTCGCCAATGACAACCGTTTTGATTGGAACGTTCTCGATCGTGGTGTCCGCCTCGATGACCTTGGCGCTATCAAGATCGATCAGCACGTCCTTCACCTGCGGAACTTTTGCTTGAGCGCAAGCAGCCCCCTTGCCTTGCACGCATCCGCTTCGGGAGAAAGCGTTTCCGCGAAGGCGGAGCCAGCGATCAGTGAGACTAGCAATGTCAGTGCAAATTGATTCCGAGCCATTTGATGATCTCCCTCGGGCATATTGCTCATGTAAACTTGGTTCGATCCAACTTGTTCCACCCTTGTCTTTCACCAAGTCTGGCGAGACACGTGTCTCGCTCGCTTAAGTCGCAAGATTCTGTTAACTATACCGGCACATGACACTCTCAAACGAAGAGATTGCGCGCTACGCGCGCCAGATCGTCCTGCGGGGGGTCGGCGGCCCCGGCCAGAACAAGCTCAAGGCCGGACGCGCGCTCGTCGTCGGCGCGGGCGGCTTGGGCTCGCCAGCGCTGCAATATCTGGCAGGGGCCGGGGTCGGGACGTTGGGGATCGTCGACGACGATTCCGTCTCGCTCTCCAATCTGCACCGACAAGTCATCCACGCGACGGAAGACGTCGGGCGGCCAAAGACAGCGAGCGCTGAAGCCGCAATTCAGCGCATCAATCCGCACGTCGCCGTTGAGCCGATCGCCTTGAGGCTCGACGCGAGCAACGCGCAGGCGATCGTTCGGCGATTCGACGTCGTGCTCGACGGCTCGGACAATTTCGCGACGCGCTATACGCTGTCCGACGCTTGCTTCCGTGAGCGGCGCCCCCTTGTTTCAGCCGCGCTCGGCGAGTTCGACGGCACGCTTACGACACTCAAACCGTATGAGAATGGGCAGGATGGCAAACCGAACCCGACCTACCGCTGCCTCTTCCCTGACGCGCCCGAGCCGGGAACCATTCCGACATGTGCGGAAGCCGGAAGTCTTAGGCGCGCTCGCTGGCGTGCTCGGCTCGCTGATGGCGCTGGAGGCGATCCGCGTCCTGGTCGGGGAATTCGGCGACGGCGATGAGGGGCTGGTCGGACGATTGTTGATGATCGACACGCGCGCGATGCGGTTCGAGACGCTGCGTTACGCGTGGGATCCGGACAACCCGCTCAGCGGGAGAGGCTCCCAGACACGCGCTCCTAAACCCCAAATATTAATGACGCTCAGCTGGCCGCTTGGGTTTTTGCGGCTTTCGGGGCCTGTGTGACGGCCATACTAGCATCCGTCTCGCACGAAGCGCTTCGCCGCGCATCGCCGGCCAAAAACGTCCGCATGGGCTTCGGACCCAAAGCGCGGCGCTACGTCAAGGCGGGTGCTAAAGTCACGACATCTACGGCGAGCGTCTCCGCCCGCCAAGCTCCGAAGCGGATCAGCAAGCGTTACGGCTTGCGACGACGAGGCCGCCACACAAGCTCGCAGGGAAGGCGCTATCGGCTATGAAAGCCAAGATCAAGCGGAACGCGTGGCCGCCGACACCCGGTTGAGGAAACAAGCCCAACGAAACGTCGGCGAAACACTTTCCGCGCCTCACCCCTATCGAAGGAAATCCTCGCGCTTCGTCCTCACAAAAGCGAGACGAATAAATTATGAGCGGAGCCGGGAACGCAAACTCCAAGGCGAATGGATCGAGGCTCCAGAATGGTTTGAAATGATGGATGTCGCCAACGCCCTCAAGGATCATCGCATATTGCAATTGCCGCCTCGCCGGTCGTGGGCGGTTATGGCTTGGGAAATGAGTGGTCCGGAGGAAAAGGCGGATTATCACGCCTTCACGATCGCTGGCGGGCCTTACGGGCCGATCGGCGGAACGCATGTGTTTCCTCGATCATCTGGCGTAGGAAATTTGATCGCGCAGCTTATCGAAACGACCAAAGCGGGCGCGTCTCCCTACACATTCGGCAATGTCAACGTCGAGTGGGGCGAATATTATCGAGGCAGAAGCGAAATCGTATTGCCGGCCGATCTGCCGTTGAAGCTGCGACAAGGGATAAGAAAGGCCGATACATGGAATGGCCTTCGCGAAGGATTGCGCGCACTACGTGATCGCTCACGACTATCGAAAATAATCCAGAGAAAATCAAACAAAGCAAAAGAGATGCGCGTGAATGGAGTTATCTAAACAATCACTTCGTGGCTGTGGACTTCGAAGGACAGGATTATCTCGGCAATGTGATCGTTCGCCCGAATGGAGCGAACACTCCTTATGATGATCATCGGTTATTCATGGGCGGGGCGACGTCAATCGATAAGAATAAGCTACCAGAATGGCTAGGCCCGCGACGATAATCTCCGAACGCTCGTCACTAGGCCGCCGCCGTTGGCGGCGATGCGGTCGCGCGCTTGCGCCAGCGGTTCGCTCACCGTCTTCATGTGCCAGCCGTTGGCGTGAAGCAGCGTGGCGGGATCGCGCATGATTCCGACGTGCCCCTTCCAGAACACCAGATCGCCGCGCGCCAGCGGCGCGCTCGGGTCGTCGATGGCGATCGGCTCGCCCAAGGTCGCTTCCTGCATGTCGCTGTCGCGTGGCGACGCGATCCCGGCCGCCATCAGCGCCGTCTGGACCAGGCCCGAGCAGTCAACGCCTTCTGACGTCCGACCGCCCCAGAGATAGGGCGCATCGAGAAAGAGTTCGGCGACCGCGACAGCGTCCGGTTCGCGCGCGCTGAGCTCAGCGAGGCTGCGCGACCAGACGTGAAATCCTTCCTGCAAGACCGCGAAGTCGCCCTCGCGGCCTACGATCGTCAGCTGCGCGCCGAGCGAGAGCGCCATGCGCGGCGGCAGCTTGATGGCGGGGCCGGGATAGGCGTGGGTGCGTAACGCCGCAACCCGATGGGTCGGCGCGGACGGCGCTCCGAGCGCTGCGCCCGGCAGATAGCCGACATATTGGTCGCGCTCGAGCTGCGCCCAGGCCCAACCCTCGCTCTCATCATAAACCGTGACGCTCTCCCCGAAGAGCGCTTCGGTCTCGAGCGGCGCGTCGCCTTGCGGCGAACGCCGGAGGGCTGCGCTCGCGGCGACAATGCGCATCTTGCGCCCTTCCACGAACCGCGGCGCGTCGACGAGACCGCGCAGAGGCTCCGCCGCGAGGTCGGGGCGGACAGGCGTCAGGCGGCGGTCGAACGAGGCGGGGGGCATGGATCCTCTCTTGCCGGCTTCGCTGGACTGCGGACTCAGTCCCGCCACTCGAACCGGAACACCTGGGCCTTATCGGCAAAGCCCTTGAACCGCCGCTCGCCGAGCGCCAAGAACCGCGCTGAATCTTCTTCCTGGCACAGCTCGCGCGCGAATCCGGAAACGATGATGCCGTTTGCCTCGGCTTCGCCGCATAGCCGCGATGCAAGCTGCACCGTCGAACCGAACAGGTCGTTATGGTCCTCGACCGGTTCGCCCGCGTCGATGCCGATCCGGACGCTCAAGGTCTCGGAGGCGTCGGCGTTGTAGGCGGCAAATCGCCGCTGGATATCGGCGGCGGCGCGCACCGAGTTCGCGACATTGTCGAAAGAGGCCATGATGCCGTCGCCGGTGTGCTTGATTTCGCGCCCGCCATAGGCCTCAAGCCCGCGCCGGACCAGCGCGTCGTGCGCCCGCACGAGTTCGAGCGCCGCGCTGTCGCCGAGGCGGGCCGTCATCTCGGTCGAACCGACGATGTCGGTGAACATGACGGCTCGCAACCCGGAATCCACGGTGGCCCCGGCCGCGCCCGGCCCCGCTTGCGGATCGTTGATGCGGCCGAGGAACGCTTCGACGGCGGCAAGATCGACCGGAATGATGGCGTTGGGAATTGCGCCATGCGCCTCGCGGTGGACCCGTTCGGCGGTCGCCTCGTCCGGCGCATGGACGAGGCAGAAGGCCGCGCCGTTCCCCTCATCGTACCAATAGGCCATATATTTGACCCCGTGACGGCTCTGGATTTCGAGGTCCCTGCGGTGCGCCTCCGCGACGTCCTCCCGCCTTCAATCCGCGCAAGTCATGACGATCCATGTAGATCGGCATGCGATCGCCCCCCCAGCTCCTGATCACGGCGTCGCCGGCAGATGTGAAGCGCGCGACGCGGTCAACCGGCCGCATCGACGGCCCGGCGGCCTTCCTGCCGTCCTGTTCCCATTATAGCATGCCGGAGAAGGAAGGACTACCGCCATGAACGCCCTCGCCGACCGGCAAGACAATTTCCGCCAGCCCCTCGACCCCTACGGCGCAGTGACGCACGAGGTGTTCAACCAGCCGGTCGAACTCGTCGGCGTCAACCTCTACGATTCCGACGCGGGCCTGAAGGAGGCGGTTACGCGCGAGGGCGCGGGCTGGGCCGGCAATGGGCTCGGCGCGTTTGGCGCGCGCGCCGGGTCGGCGGAATTTCTGGAGCTGGGGACGCTGGCGAACAGGAACCCGCCCGAGCTCGACACCCACGATCGCTACGGGCGCCGCGTCGATCTCGTCCGCTTCCATCCCTCCTACCACGCGCTGATGAAAGCCTCGATCGAGGATGGCCTTCATTCGTCGCCCTGGACCGATCCGGGCGAGGGCGCGCATGTGGCGCGGGCCGCGCGCTCCTACATGCACACGCAAGTCGAAGCCGGCCACGGCTGCCCGATCACCATGACCTTCGCCGCGACGCCGTGCCTCAAAGCGCAGGGAGACCTCGCCGCGCAATGGCTGCCGAAGATACAGGCGCGCGTCTACGATCCGCGCAACGTTCCAGCCGACGAGAAAGAGGGCCTGACGATCGGCATGGCGATGACCGAGAAGCAGGGCGGCTCGGACGTGCGCGCCAACACCACGCGGGCGATTCCTGTCGGCGTCGAGGGAGGGGGCCAGGCGTACGAACTCGTCGGCCACAAGTTCTTCGTCTCGGCGCCGATGTGCGACGCGTTTCTCGTGCTGGCCCAGGCGCCGGGCGGGCCTCTCCTGTTTCCTCGTTCCCCGCTGGCGCCCCGACGGGACCAAGAACCCGCTGCAGATCATTCGCTTGAAGCGCAAGATGGGCAATGTCTCGAACGCCTCGAGCGAGACGGAACTGCGCGGCGCGCTCGGCTGGATGGTCGGCGCCGGAGGGCCGCGGGGTGGCGACGATCATCGAGATGGTCGCCATGACCCGCTTCGACTGCATGATCGGCTCGTCCGCCGGCATGCGGATGGCGGTGTCGCAGGCGATCGATCATTGCCGCCAGCGCAAGGCCTTCGGCGCGTTCCTGATCGATCAGCCGCTCATGACCGCGGTGCTCGCCGACCTTGCGATCGAGGCCGAGGCGGCGCTCACCCTCACCATGCGGATCGCCCGCGCGCTCGATCATCGCGACGATCCACACGAGGACGCGCTGGTGCGCTTGGGCTCGGCGATCGGCAAATACTGGATCTGCAAGCGGACGCCTGGCCACGCCTATGAAGCGCTCGAATGTCTCGGCGGCTCGGGGGTGATGGAGGACAGCCCGATGCCGCGCCTCTATCGCGAGGCGCCGGTCAACGCGATCTGGGAGGGCAGCGGCAACGTGCAATGCCTCGACATCGCGCGGGCGATGCAGCGCTCGCCGCAGACGCTGGAGGCCTATTTCGCCGAGGTCTCGGGGGTGAAAAGCGAGAGCGCGGCGCTCGACGCTCACGTCGGCGCGCTCAAGGACGACCTGCGCGATCTCAGCGAGTTCGAGAGCCGCGCTCGCGATCTCTGCGACCGGCTCGCCGTCGGGCTTCAGGCGGCGGCTTTGTTCCGCGCCGCCTCTCCCCTCGCCGAGGCCTTCTGCCGCTCACGCATCGAGACGAAGGGCGCGCATAATTATGGCGCGCTGACCGGGGTCGATGCGAAAGCGATCGTCAGGCGCGCCGCGCCGAGGTAAGCCCCCTCTCCCGTAGCCCGTCGAGAGACGGGCGTCCTTCCGGACGCCCTTTCGGGAGAGGGTTCGGGCGAGGGTGACGGGCCCTCATCCGGCCCTTCGGGCCTCCCCCTCAAAGCCCGGGAGAAGGGATGTTAGCGCTCGCTGTTAGCGAGTCCGAATTGAGCCTTTTCAATGGCTTGCGGCGCGATTAGCGAGTCACTCGGGCCCGGGCCTTCGAGCGCGAGCGGACGCTCGACGGGCGGCGGAGAGCCTGCAGCGCCTCAGGTTCCTCTCGCGGCCGCGGAACAGCGGCAAATCCGTGATAGCGGTCAAGCTCGCGGACGATTCTGACGACGCGATCGACCGCCTCGAAATTCGTTCCCTCGGCGTGGGTGTGCATCGCGCTGTAAGACAGGAGCAGCGCCTCGTTGAGGCGGCTGACCTGAAGCGCGAGGAACTCGGCTGGCGGCTGCGGCATACGCTGAGCGAGGATCTCGCGGACAAGATTACGCATCCGCTTGAGCGAAAGACCTTGCTGCGCGGCAATCTCGGGTATCGAAACGCCGCGATTGAGGAGGCTGACGACCCGTTGCTCGCGCTGGGCCTTTTCGAGCCGCGTGGCTCGCTTTGCTGATCTCGGCTCGCGGGCGACGGTCGATCCAGGCAGGACGCCGGCGGAGGTGTTTTCTGAGGTGTTCGTCATGGGAACAAATATAGAACATTTTCCGCCGACGGTCAAGAAAATGTCTGATTTTCCAAAAATGACTTTCGTGCTGATCGCATCCATCGGACGGCGCGAGCCAGACTCTACAGCGCAGTCAAGCTTTGATGAATGCCGGTAGTGTCTCAGCCTGCTAGTCTCACTGTGTCATAAACATTTGGGGGATGATTTCGATACGCGGCTGATTCGGAGGGGCCGGTGGATCGAAAAGCTGATGGTGA
Organism: uncultured Alphaproteobacteria bacterium; assembly: GCA_963802615.1. Taxonomy (GTDB): domain Bacteria; phylum Pseudomonadota; class Alphaproteobacteria; order Rhizobiales; family Beijerinckiaceae; genus Roseiarcus. The sequence goes on along the minus strand of CAWDKC010000049.1, from coordinate 20,131 downwards.
GGGAAGCGAGTCTCGATTTGCGTCTTATGTTGAGCATATCGCGTCGACCCTGGGGCATGCTGATCGGCGGACGCCATTTCGCTCCTCCTGTGCGGGGCTCATTCTTCTCTTGTGCGGGGCTCATTTCTTCCCGGCGATCGAAAGAGCGTCGAGCCGATCGCGGCCCGCATCGAACCAGCCGCGTCCAGGGCGCGCATCAGTCGCTGCACCATTTTGTCGCCAACGCCGACTGGTCGCAGGAGGATCTGCCGCGGCGGGTTCGAGCCTTTGTCCTTCCCGCCATCGAGAAGAGCGGCAAGATAAGCGCCTGGATGGTCGACGACCCGGGATTCCCCAAGAAGGGCGTTCATTCGGTGGGGGTCGCCCGGCAATATTGCGGTCAGCTTGGCAAGCAGGACAATTGTCAGGTCGCGGTCTCGCTGTCGGTCGCCAACGAGCATGCAAGCCTGCCGATCGCCTTTCGGCTCTATCTTCCCGAGGATTGGGCCGCCGGCCCGGTTCGCCGAGCAAAGACTGGCGTGCCCGAGGACGTCGTGTTCAAGACCAAACCGCAAATCGCCCTTGACCAGATCAAGGCCGCGCGCGCCGAAGGCGTGCCGGAGGGCGCCGTGCTGGCGTAACGCCGGTTACGGGATCAACACGGCGTTCCGAACGGCGCTGACCCGCATGGGCCTGACTTATAGCACAGCTCGATGCGCGACTCATCGCGCTCATCGGATTGCGCGCATGGGCGCGGGCGCGCGTTCGCGCTTGCGGATCTCGATGATCGGTTCCGATCATCGAGATCCGGTATTATGTCGTCGCCATTCAGTCGTCGGCGCAGCTTTGGCCGCCAGGATCCGGTCCGCTCCCGCCCAAGGCATGGAGCGGGCAAGGTCGCCCGCCGACCCTGATGCGGCGCGACAAGCAGACAACTCGCCAAATCGCTGTCGGCCGACGCCTGGCGTGACGTCGCCTGGCGTGACGTCGCCTGGCGCGAAGGCGTCGACAAAACTCTGCATTCCCGGTTCGCCAGCCTGCGCGTGCGGCCGGCGCATCGCGACTCCTGGCGCTCGCAGCCCTATCCGGAAGAATGACTGCTTGTCGAATGGCCGCAGGGCGAAAGCGCTCCGACCAAATACTGGCTTTCGACCTTGCCGGCCGAAGCCGACTGAAGTTGCCCCGCTTTGATGGACGGGTTTGGGCTTAGGCGGGCTTGCTCAGGCGATCATGTTTCCTTTCGTATTCGATGGGCGAGAGATAGCCCAAAGCCGAGTGGCGTCGCGAAGGATTGTAGAAGCCTTCAATGAACTGAAAGACAGCCATTCGCGCCTCGCTGTGAGATTGGAAGCGACGGCGGTCGATCAGCTCGCATTCAAGCGTTGCAAAGAAACTCTCGCACATCGCGTTGTCGTAGGCGTCGCCGACTGAGCCTGTCGATGGACGGACGCCGGCCTCCTTGCAGCGATTGCCGAAGGCAATCGACGTGTATTGAGATCCTCTGTCCGAATGGTGGATGACGTTATCGGGTTTTCGGGCCGCGAGCGCCATGTCGAGAGCGTCGAGCACGACGCCGGTCTTCAGATCAGCCGAGAAGGCCCATCCGACGATGCGTCGAGACCAGGCGTCGAGAACAACCGCAAGATAGAGAAAGCCGGCCAACGTCGGCAGGAAGGTGATATCGGCCACCCACAATTCGTTCGGCCGCTCGACCATGAAGTTGCGGCGGACGAGATCGCTGGCGGGATGATGGTCCCTCGCCTGCCGCGTCGTGATCGGCGCGCTTCTGCGCCGGCTGACGCCTGCAATTCCTGCCGTTTGCATCAGCCGAGCAATCCGCTTCCGGCCAACCGAGAGGCCATCGGCCTTCAGCTCGGGCCATGAACGCGCGGCGCGCCATAGGTTCCATGCGAGCCGGCGTGGATCGTGCGGATGCGGCGCGTCAGATCGGCGTCGGCGGTCGCCCGAGCAGAAGCCGGTCGGCTCCGCCAAGCGTAATAGCCCGAGGCCGAAACCTTCAGGACGTGGGCCATTGTGCGAATGGGATACATGGCCTGGTGCGCGCTCATGAACCGGTAAACCCGTTCGGGCTCGCCTTGCTCTCCCGCGCGAACCAGGCCGCCGCCTTTGCCAGGATATCGCGCTCCTGACGCAGGCGATGGTTCTCACGTCGAAGGCGACCCAGCTCTTCTCGCTCGACGCTGGTTGGTCCGTCAGAGCGCTTGCCGACGTCCCGCTCGGCTTGCTTCACCCAAGTGGAAATCGACTGTGCGGTCGGTTCGAACTCACGCGCCAGCTCTTCGGGCGTGCGTCCAGATCGCACCAGATCGACCAGCTGTCGCCGGAACTCCGGCGGATAAGCGGTTCGGTAACGGGGCATCAGACACCTCCAAAATCAACTTCAAGGGTGTCCACAAAACCGGGTCAACTCCACATCGGGGCGTCCTCAACCTGCCCGGCCCCGCTTCAGGGCGCCGGCGGGCGAGGAGGAAGCGCCCCCTTCTCGCACAACCTGCGACGCGAGCGGAGCGGGACGAGATTTTTATCTTTTTTCGCCCGTAACCATTTGAAAATACTCGATTTAGCCAGAAAATCCAAGGAAAAACAAGCTTTTTTCCTTGGTTTTCCTTGCATTTCCTTGCAGGCGAACTCGCGCTTCGGTTGTATCCGCTCCCCGTACGGAACCGTGCCTCAAGGGCGCCGGACCGCGCTCGGAACGCCGAACCTTGCCATTCGCTCCCCAGCGTGGAACACGCGCACCCCGAGACCCTTCATGAACGGACCCGCGCATGGCCTTCTGGCTGGACATCGCCGCCTTTCTCCTCAAGGCCCTGATCATCGTCGCCGCGTTCGGCGGCCTCGCTGTCTTGATCGCGCGCCTCGCGCGCTCGAGCGAGCCGAAGGACCAGGAGATCAAGGTCCGCTCGCTCGACGAACGCTACGACGAAATGACCGACGCCATGAACGGCGCGCTGCTCGACAGGAAGGAACGCAAAGCGCTCGCCAAGGCGCGCAAGAAGCACGACAAGGCCGCCGCCAAGACCCGCCGTAGTCAGCAGCCCGGCAAGCGGATCTATGTGCTCACCTTCAAAGGCGACCTGCGCGCGAGCGCCGTCAAGCGCCTTGGCGCGGAGATCGACGCCGTCCTCATCGCCGCGCGACCAGCGACCGACGAAGCGGTGATCCGGATCGAAAGCCCGGGCGGCACGGTGACCGGCTATGGCCTCGCCGCGGCCGAGAATACTCCGTAGCCGGGCGTGAACCACCTCACTGTCGAGCAGACCCGCCGTCTGCTGGCCCAGCCCGAGCGATCAACCCGGCGAGGCCGCCGTGACGCGACCCTGCTGGCCACTCTCTATGACACTGCGGCCAGGGTCTCAGAACTGGCCGACCTGTCCGTGCGCGACATCCGCCTGCAGCCGCCTGCGCTGGCCGTGCTGACCGGCAAGGGCCGCAAGACCCGTCACGTCCCGCTTGGCAAGAACACGGCAGCGCTGCTGGACGCCTACCTGGCCGAACATGGCCTCAGCAGGCCCGGCCACGACGACCACCCGCTGTTCGTCAACCAGCACGGCAGCAAGCTCAGCCGCGGCGGGATCGCCTGGATCATCCGCAAATACCAGACCCAGGCCGGCGACCCGGCGCTCGCCGGCGCCGACCTCAGCCCGCACGTACTACGGCATAGCAAGGCCATGCACCTCTACGAAGGAGGCGTGCCGCTGCCCTACATCCGCGACATCCTCGGGCACATCGAGCTGGCGACCACCGAGATCTACGCACGCGCCTCCACCGAGGCCAAACGCAAAGCCATCGAAGCCGCCTACGCCGACATCGTTACCGACGACCTGCCCGAATGGAACCAGGACCCCGGACTGCTCAACTGGCTCGCCAGACTGTGACCCCCCGCATCAGAGAAGGGTTATGCGCAGTGTTCGATCCCCCGCGACGCTCTCACCAGGGCCAGCGGTCAGCGCTGCGCATAACCCAGCCCTGCTCATAAGGCGGGTTATGTTCAGCTGAACATAACGACCCCTGTGGGGTTCCCCGGTCCCGCTCGGCCAGAGTTCCGTCGGGCTGCTGCAGCGGCGCCTTCAGCCACCGCTTCACATACAGCAGCACCCACTTCTGGCCGGTGGTGATATTAGCCTGCACCGCCTTGACCATGAGGTTCCATGGCACGCTGTCGAAGAACTTGGCGACATCAAGATCTATCACCCAGTCCTTGCTCCAGCACCGCTGACGGCATTTGGCCACCGCGTCCAGCGCCGAGCGGCCAGGCCGGTACCCGTAAGAGTCGTCATGGAAGATCAACTCCGTGCGGGCATCCAGAGCCATCGCCGCCACCGTCTGGGCGACCCTGTCGGCGACGGTGGGCACACCCAGAATTCTGGTGCCCCCTCCGCTGCCAGTCTTGGGTATCTCCACCGCCATCACCGGGGGCGGGAAGTAGGTCCCCGACGACATCCGGTTCCAGATCTTGTAGAGGTTGTTCCGCAGATCGGACTCGAAGTCCTCGATCGACTGCCTGTCCACCCCGGCGGCACCCTTGTTGGCCTTGACTCTCTCGTATGCCTCCCACACCAGCCGCTTCGGAATATCAAAGGGCTTGTCCTGCGGTTCCGACATGCCCACCCGCTTCCTCCCAGAGCATCGCCCGGTTGATCGCGTGAACAGATCACAGATGAGCCGGCCCCTTCGCTCCACCCCCATTACAAGGGCTTCACCACTACTACGGGCCGGTCCGCCAGCGGACGCCGCAACGGTACTCAGCGCCTCACGGTTCCCGCCGCTCAGCGCGCTCCCTCTCACCGCCCGGACACCCTCCGGCGCCTGGCAGCAATGTCAGCATCCGCCTTCCCACGTTCCATGCAGAAGCCGCAGACCGGACTCGCGCCGCCTCCATGCCGGACACCGCCTGGCCAGTAGACGGGCACCCGCCAGGCTCATCCCGGGCCCATTTAACCGCCCCGGTTTCGATGTCATCTGCTTGTTTCGACACGTCGTCAGCGGTTCGCTCTCGCTCGCCTTCCCGGTCCCCACCTGACGCATGACCTGCGCCTTTTCCCCAACGCTCACCACGACGGTCATCAGCCAACGCAGCTTGAGGTGGTTTGACGCCTCCCCCCGCAGGGCGACGCCGAAGGGCCAGACCTTCATCTCCTGCACAGCACCGCATCCAGCGAGGTCTCCTACACAACTACCTCGCCTTCTGCGCTCGTGGCGCACTTAAATCTCAAGCCAAGAGCGCCTGCAGTTTTGCCTGCACGTCCACCACGAAGCGGGCCTTGGCCAGCTCCTGCTCCAGCCGCGCCTTCTCCTTGCGCAGCGCTGCGATCTGCGCGTCCCGGGGATCGGGAGCCGGCCGCCCGCGGGGCCGGGCCAGGCCTGCCAGTGCCCCGGCATCGCGGGCCCGCCGCCACTCCACGATGTGACTGGAATACAGGCCCTCCCGGCGCAAGATCGCGCCTTTTTCGCCGGGCACAGCGGCGTCATAAGCGGCCAGGATCTCCAGCTTGTACCTCGCGGTAAAGCTCCGCCGGCGCGCCCGCTCGGGCACCTCCGGATCCGGCCGTCCCGGTTCGCCGTCAGCCACCTGCCCAGCATCGGCGGCAACCAGCCGGCCGTCGAGGCTCATACTCACGTCAAGGTGTCTCCATCCCCGCCCTCGGGGTCAGTAATTCTCAGGGAGCGGGTGCCTCAGGTCACCTTGGCAGAGAGGGTGAGCCCACGCTGCGTCGCGTCGAGCTCGGCGCTCGTATATGCGGGTCAGCCATGTGTTGTCACTGTTTGCCGAATATGTGCCAAACGCGGCGGATTCCAGAGTAACCGTCCAGGTCATGGCAGAGTTGGCTAGCTGTTTACAAGACGGCTGCTCTGCCAACTGAGCTACACCGGCGGGAGACTCGGTGCATGGTAGCCCACCCGGGCCGTGGCGTGCTCACCTGGCCTCTGACCTGCGGGATTGCCGCTGTGGCTGCTGTCTTCTGATGGTTGCCAACGGCGCAGCTCACGGCCGGTTTGCCCGGCAGTTTACAAACGGCTGCTCTGCCAGCTCAGCTACACCGGCGGGAGACTCGGTGCATGGCAGCCCACCCGGGCCGTGGCGTGCTCACGTGGTCCCTGACCTGCGGGTCTGCCACCGTGGCCGCTGTCCCTGACGATGCCCGGCAGCACTGTCATGTCCGGTCGGGACTGGCTAGGAGCGGCTCTTGGCGGCCCTCTGTGCCCAATACGTGCCCAAGTTCCGCCTGCCGAGGCGCTCAGCCAGCACGCCCAACACGACAGCGGTCTCGCCTTCGCGGTGTTTCATACCAGTGCCGCGGCGTGCAGTTAGATATCAGCTACAGGGGTGCGCGAGCGCGGTAGTGGTTCCGAGCGTTCGTGGCCATGCATAACGCTTAATACACGGGTGATCCGTGTCGCTCCTGTGTTCTCGTGTCACAGGCCGGGATGGTGCTGAGATGAGCAGCTTTCCGTGTCTTGTGCGTTTGGTGTCGGGGTCTGGCCAGGTCCGGTATCGCTTGGGCGAGCGGCTGGTGGACCGGTATCTGGAGTTCGTGGCGGGCCGGTGCCGGCCGAACACGCTGCGGGCGGTGGCGTTCGATTTGAAGGCGTTCTTCGCGGTGACCGGCAAGGACCCGGTTGCGGTGACCGCGGCGGATGTGTTCGAGTTCCTGGCTGATCAGCGCGGCGATCGGAGGGTGATCCGGCTGGCGGACCGGGAATCGGGCTTGTCGGCGCGGACGATCGCCCGCCGCCTGTCGTCGGTGTCGGGCCTGTATGCGTATCTGGTCGCGCGGGGTGACACGCCGGTGGTGGTGAACCCGGTGCCGCGGGGTCTGATGACTCGGCGGCAGGGCGGTTCGGTGCGGTCGCGGACCGCTCCGCTGGTGCGGGTGCCGCGCACGCTGCCGCGGATCTTGCCGCCGGCCGAGGCGGACCGGCTGGTCGCTGCCTTGCGGACGCACCGGGACCGGGCGATGGTGCTGGCGATGCTGCTGGCCGGGCTGCGCCGCTGCGAGGTGCTGGGCCTGCGGTTCGCGGACGTGCAGGTCGCCGACCGGCGGCTGGCCGTGACCGAGGGCAAAGGCGGGCATCACCGGGTGGTCCCGGCCGCGAACCGGTTCTTCGACGCGCTCGGTGCCTACTTGCACGACGAGCGGCCCCCTGATGCGCGCACGGACCGGGTGTTCGTGGTGCTGAAAGGGCCGCGGCGCGGACAGCCGTTGTCGGCCGAGGGGCTGGATGAGATCCTGGCCGGCGCCCGCAATCGGGCCGGGCTGGATCACGCGACCTGCCATGAGCTGCGGCACACCTGTCTGACCCGGCTGCGGGAGGCCGGGATGGCGCTGGAGGCGGTGCAGTCCCAGGCCGGGCACCGGTCGATCGAGTCCACCCGGGTCTACCTGCACCTGGCCAACGACTGGCTGGCCGAGGAGTACCTGCGGGCATCGCAGCTGATCGACGCCGATACGGCCGCGGTCGGCCAGATGCTGGCGATCCAGGAAGCGGCCCTCTCGTGAGCGTCATGCCCGCCAGGGCGGCGCAGGACAGCGGCCAGCGGGCGGGCAGCATCGCCGCCGCGGAGTGGGCGCGCCTGCAGGTCACGGCCCCTCAGGTCGTGCTGACGATCCACCGGTATCTGCGGCAGCTGGGCACGTTCCTGGCACCTCGGAGCGTCACCGCGGCCGAGGGCGCGCTGCGCCAGTTCGCCCGCTGGCTGGTCACTGAGGCCCAGATCACCGCGGTCGCGAATATTCGCCGTGATGACATCGAGGATTACAAGGTGTGGCTGGCCGGCCGGCACCGGTCGGCTGGCCAGGTGATCAGCAGGGAGACGCACCGGCAGCGGATGCGCACGGTCCGCCAGTTCTTCGAGCGGATCATCGAGTGGGACTGGCCGGACGCGCCGCCGCGCAATCCGGTCATCGCCGGGGACATCCCCAAGAAGCCCGAGCCGCTGCCGAAGTTCCTCGACGACCGCGACGCGGCCAGGCTGATGGCCGCGGCCCGGGCCAGCGCCGACTCGCGTGACCGGCTCGTCGTCGAACTGCTGGCCCGCACCGGCATGCGGGCCGGGGAGCTGGCGGACCTGGACGCGGACGCGGTCGTGCAGATCGGCGCCGGGCACTGGCTGCGGATCCCGCTCGGCAAGCTCCGCAACGACCGGTACGTGCCCCTGCACCCCGACCTCGTCGGGCTGCTCGGCGCCTGGACCGCCGCGAACCTCGACCACATCCGCGCGCACAAGCGGCTGGTCGCCGACCACCGCGGCCCGCTGGACCGGCACCTCATCGGGCGGATCGTCCGCCGCGTCGCCGGTGCCGCCGGCGTCCCTGGCGTCCACCCGCACCGGCTCCGCCACACCCTGGCCACCCAGGCCATCAACCGCGGCATGCGGCTCGAGGCCATCGCCGCCCTGCTCGGCCACCAGAAAATGGAGATGACCCTCATCTACGCCAAGATCGCCAACCGGGTCGTCGCCGACGAATACGCCGCGGTCAGCACCAAGATCGACGCCCTCTACGGCCAGCCGCCCGAACTGCCCGCCGACTACGAGACCACCGGCATGGCCCGGCTCCGCCGCGAAGCCCACGCCCGCATGCTCGGCAACGGCCTGTGCACCCGCCCCGCCGAACTGGACTGCCGCCTGGAATCAGCGTGCGAGACCTGCGCCTACTTCCGCACCGGCACACAGTTCCTGCCCATCCTCACCCGCCAGCGCGACCACGCCCAAGACCACGGACAGGCCGACCGGGCCGCCCTGTTCGAGGGGCTCATCCAGCGCGCTGCGACTGAACGGAGCTGAACCTCATGCCCCAGATCACCCTCGACCCCGCCGACGCCACCGAACTCGCCGAAACGCTCACCTTCATCGCAGACTGGCTATCCGGCAGCCAGCAACCGGCCCTCGCGCAGAGCCTGGCCACCTTCGTCGGCCACCCCGCCTACCACATCGACACCCTCCGCGCCGACCTGCACAGGTTTGTCTTCCTCCTCGGCGTCAGCGACGGCGAAGAGCTCTTCGGCGAGCCAACGCCATGACCACCAACACCGGCGCGGCGCGCCCGCTTGACAGGATCACCCGTATAACGCCGATTATTCGCTTCCAGCTGGCTGATGCTGGCCAGTCGTGGAGGCGCGCAGATTATCTATTCGGCGGCGGCCGGCCGCTAGTCGGCGTTAGACGCCGGTGTGATCTCATCGCGCTTTCTGCTGCCGCTGGGTTATGGCACCATGACGTGCGTCTTCCACGTGTTCGGCGTGCTGGGTCGTCTCGCTGATGGGGCTAAGCTCCCCGTCGGCGTGTCGAGGTTGGCGTGCCGTCTCCCCGTCTCGCCGAGTCTCGTTAGCAATCCGTTAGCCGATCGGTCGTCTACCAGGCGAATCCGACGTAGCCTCCGCTGGTCTGGAATCCGCCGCTGTTCATCGCGGTCAGCAGGGGCGCCAGCGCCACGTGCGCGAGTGGCGTGAACGTGTCTGCGGTGAGGGTGCCGACCTCGTTGCGGTTTCCGCGCGGCATCTCCACGATGAGTCGGCTGCCCGAGGGGTTGGACCAGAGGACCGTCTGACGGGCCCTGTTGAGCAGGGGGCCGCGCCCGTGCAGCTGCCACCGTCCCGTGACCCCGAGGAGCGCTCCGGTGCGGGCCGAGTACACGCCGAGGGCGCCAGATTCGGTGGTCGCGCCCGGCCGGAAGGGCCCGCTACGCGTTTCGCCGATCAGCTTGGTGCCATCGGGGGTGATGAAGGGCCAGGGGAAGCTGTCCGCGCCGTGCAGGGTGACCAGCTTGCTGCCTGCTGCCAGGTTGGTGCCCGGCGCTGTGGTGTTGAGCAGGCGCATCTGGGTGGGGGCGGTGCGGATTCTGCCGCCGGATTGAACGACCATCTGCCCGAGAGCCAAGGTTCGCCCATCCGACGTCCAGGCGCCGGGCCCGCCGAGCACTGGTGTCGCCGCGGGGGGTGGCGCGGTCCACTGCCGCATCTGCCCGGTGGCCACCGTGATCATCTGGACGACCGCGGGCTTGCCGCTGCCGCCGTAGGCTACGGCGAGCTTTGCGCCATCCGGCGACAGCGCGAGGGTCGGCGCCTGCGCCTCCGTGAGTGTTTCGGGAAGAGATAGCGCCGACAACTGCGTACGGCCGCCCGGGGTGATTCGCACGATTATGAACTTCAGCGGCGTTCTTTGATCCAGCTTGTAGTATTCATTGCCTGCCTTGGTGTAGCGGTTCCGGTTAGCGGCGAGCACGAATGTGCGACCGTCGGCCGCGCCGGTGAACGACTCGAATGCGTTGTAGGGCGCGGGCGGGCTGACTCTGCGGAGGACCTTGCCGCTGGCGGTGGCCCGGATCGTGACGTAGCGGGCGATGACGCCGTCGCCGTACTCCGTGCCGTGGATGGTGCGGCTGTAGGTGTTTCCCTGGACGGCATAGGCGTAGTAGGGCGGGATACCGGAGTACGGCGGCAGCCCGCCGGTCGCTGACGGATTCGGCCCTGAGCGGGAGACGGTATGCGCGATGAGGAAGGTGCCGGCGATCACCGCTGTGACCGCGGCGGCAGCCGCCAGCGCAGTCACCCAGGCCGGCCAGTGCCGCGGGCCGCTGCGCCGCAGCCTGCGGGGTGGGTGCGCCCGGGCGGGCAGCCGCAGCGCCGGGATGCTGCCCGGCTCGATCTGCTCCGATTCGGCCCGCATGTCCGCGCGGAGCCGCTCTTCCAGCTGGGTCACGGTTCTTCCTCCTGCAGCATCCGGGCCAGAGCGGCCAGCGCCCGGGAGGTGGTGGACTTCACGGTGCCGAGGCTGACGCCCATGGCCGCCGCGGTTTCCTGCTCGGGCAGCTCAGCGAAGTAGCGCAGCACCACCGCCTGGCGCTGCCTGGGCGGCAGGCGCCGCAGCGCCGCCACCGTTTCCCGTTGCCGCTCCCCCGCCAGCACAATGGCTTCCGCCGACGCGGCGGCCGGGACGGCCAGCTGTCGGTTTCCGAAGTCGCGTGCACGGATGTCCGAAGCCCTCTGCCCGCACCCGGGAGTTGCTGATCTAGTGACCTGCTCGGCGTACAGGCGACCGCGGGCTGTGCTCAGAGTCTCGATCAGCTGGCCGCAGTAATCGACGGCCACGTTCTGGGGGGTGGACGCGCTCCCGTTACCGACGGTGACAGATCCGGGGTCGTGCGACACGCGATATCCGCCGATCTGCACGTCGACAGCCGCCCGGTGCTGGGCTGGCAGCGGCGCCCGGAACAGGTTGATCTGTCGTGCCTGCGCCTGCGCCGACGCGAAGCTCATGACGAGTCGGCGTCGCTGCCCAGCCCTGCGCCGGACCGTACGGTCCGCCTTGCAGCCCAGGGCTTCGGCATCGGCGCACGGCGCGGACGTGCGGGGCCGGCTTACTTGCGGGCCCCGGCCGTGCTCATCTCCGGCCCGCCCGTCGCCGCGCGGGCGGCTGGGGCGTCGCGGCGCGGGTTGCCGGCCGAAGTGCCGAGCGTGATGCCGGTGCCGGTGATGAAGACCAGCAGCAGTACCCCGGCGGGGTAGACGGCCAGGCTAGCCAGGCTCGGCAGCAGCAGCAGGTAGGCGATGCCGGATGCGGTGATCGTGATGGCCAGCGCGATCCCGGCGTACCGCAGCCAGCGGGGCAGTATCCCCGAGGCCACAGCGGCCACAGCGAGGACGGCCAGGGCGAGCATCTTGACCCCGTCCAGCCGGTTCACCGCGTCGTAGAGCAGGTGCGCGGTGCCAGGCGCGCTCGTCCCGGCCAGCACCGCGCCGAGCACGAACTGCAGCAGCGAGATGAGCGCGGCCGCAACGCCGGCGATGAGGGCGACCCGGGCGGCGGAGGCCGCTCCGGACCTGTGCGCCGCCCGGGCCAGGGCGATCGAGACGATGGCCAGCCCGGCGGCGGGCAGGCCCTCGGTGAGGGTGAACTGCGCGGCCACGGCGGTCCCGTGCCCGGCGAACGCGGCGGCGATCTCGGCTCCGGAGGCGGTGAGCTTGGGGCTGGGCGCCGGGACGGACAGCCCGGCGATCCACGACAGCGCGTAGCCGATCCCGGCGAGGCCGGTGACCGTCAGCAGACGGCGGCGAGTGGCAGAGAGGTTCATTTCCATGCTCCTTACGAGTTCTTACTTGCCTATCGACGCTGGCCCGGTGTTCCGGGCCTGGCTCAATCAGCGTGCGGTGGCAGCGGCATCTGAGACATCCGCTAGCTGGCCGATGTTGCCGCGGTCTGGGGCTTGCACGATGGGCGGGTGGAGATCTGCATAGTTCTGGACCAGGTCGAGCCGCCCGGCGGGCGCCTTCGGGTCGTGCCCGGCGCCGGGTACGCTCACCGGACGGGGAACGAGGAGGAGATCCGGTTCACCGGCTGGCTCGGGCTGCTGCGGGCGTTGTATGAGGTGACCGGGGCGGCTGGCTCCGGCGGCGTAGCGGCGGGTGGTGACCGGCCGCGCCTGGCCGCCCCGGCTGCGGCAGCCGATGATGGCGGTAGCATCCGGTGAGTGGGCACGGTGGCGCCGGCGCTGCGTATCCGCGGGCGCGAGGCGGAGATCGCGGTCTTGGCTGAGGTCCTGGACCGGGTTGCGTCTGGCGGGTCGGCGGTCGTGCTGATCGAGGGCGAGGCCGGGATCGGCAAGACGCGGCTGCTGGATGAGGCGCTCGCGGACGCGCGTGGCCAGGGCATGCAGATGGCGGCGGGCCGGGCCGAGGAGCTGGAGCAGACGCGGCCGTTCGGCCTGGTGGCCGGCGCGTTCGGGTGTGCCCGCTCGTCGCCGGATCCGCGGCGGGCGGCCATCGGGGAGCTGCTGGCGGCCGAGGGCGGCGGGGAGCGGGGCCCGGTCACGGTGACCAGCGATCCGGGGCTGCGGTTCCGCGCCGTGGATGCCTTCACTGACCTGGCCGAGGAGCTGGCGCTGGCCGGGCCGCTGGTGATCGGCGTCGATGATCTGCAGTGGGCCGATCCGTCCAGCCTGCTGACGCTGGCCGCGCTGAGCCGCCGCCTGGCCTATCTCCCGGTGGCCCTCATCGGTTGCCTGCGGCCGTCCCCGCGCGGCCCGCAGCTGGACCGGCTGGCCGGCGCGCTGACGGCCGCGGGGGCCCGGCACCTGATCCTGCGCGGCCTCGCCCCGGATGCCGTGACCGACCTGGTGGCCGAGGCGGTCGCCGGCGTGCCCGGCCGGGGCCTGCTGGCCGAGATCTCCGGCGCGTCGGGCAACCCGCTGTTCGTGACCGAGCTGCTGGCGGCGCTGGCCCAGGAGGACGCGATCGAGATCGCCGGCGGGCGGGCCGAGGTGGCGGGGACCACGCTGCCGCCATCGCTGCGGCTGACCATCTTGCGTCGTATCAGCTTCCTGCCCGACGACACCCTGCAGGCGCTGCGGACCGCCTCGATCCTCGGATCCAGCTTCGCCCTCACTGACCTGGCCACAGTGGCGGGCCGCTCCGCTCTGGAGCTGTCGGTGGCACTCACAGAGGCTGTCAGGGCGCAGGTGCTAGAGGACGATGGCGACCGGCTCCGGTTCCGCCATGACCTGATCCGCGACGCGATCTATGAGGATCTGCCGCTCACCGTCCGCCGTGGGCTGCACCGCGAGGCCGGGCAGCGGCTAGCCCAGACAGCGGCGCCATCCCTGCAGGTCGCCGAGCAGCTCGCCCGCGGCGCCGGAAATGGAGACGCCGAGGGCATCGGGTGGCTGACCAGGGCCGCCCGGGAAGCCGCGGCGACATCCCCAGAGGTCGCCGCGGACCTCCTGGAACGCGCGATCGGGTTGATGAGCCCGGCCGATCCGGGCCGCGACCGGCTGCTCGCCGAACGGGCCAGCAGCCTGCTGGTGACCGGGCGGCTCGCCGACGCCGAGACAGCCTGCCGCTCGCTGCTGGACCGCGACCATGACCCGGACGCGGAAGGATCTGCGCGCATCTGCCTCGGGCACGCGCTGCTGGCGGGCGGCCACCCGCACGACGCGCTCCAGGAGCTGGAGCGCGCGGGCGAGTCGCTCACACTGTCCGGTGCCGAGCGAGCCAGCGCCCTGGGCTGGGCAAGCATCGCCCGCACGTGGCTGGGAGACCTCGACGGCTCGGCCGCCGTCGCGGAGCGGGCCCGGTCCGCGGCCGCCGCGGCGGGGGATCACCTGACCACCAGCATCGCCGGAAACTCCTCTGCTCTGGTTTCGCTGTTGCGCGGGCAGCTCGGCAAGGCACTGGAGATCATCGACGATGCGGTGCGGCTGGCTGACCAGAGCCCCGGCAGGCAGGGATACCGCTTCCCGCTCCATGTCGCCCGGGGGTCCATCCTGGTCGAGCTAGACGAGCTCGAGGAGGCCAGGTCCGCGTTCGACGCTGACCGGCGGATCAGCGAGGAGCTCGGCGTCCGCTGGCACCTGCCCGCCTACCTGAACGCCCGTGGCGCGGAGCGCTTCATCGCCGGGGGGTGGGATGACGCGATCGCCGAACTCGAGACCAGCGCCGGGCTGGCGGAAGAGACGGGTTCGACGTATACCCTCGCGTACGCTCTCGCTCTGCTGTCCCTGATCAGCCTGCACCGCAACGACCTCAGCCGCGCCGGGGAGGCGGCCAGCGCGGCCGTGGGCCATCTCGAGACCGGCGCCCGCTACCGCGCGCAATGGGCGCTGTGGGCCCGCGCACTCGTCCTGGAAGCCGACGGCAAGATCGCCGACGCGCATGCGGCGCTGGCCGGATGCTGGGACCGGTGCGCCCAGCTGGGACTCACGCTGGAATACCGGATGCTCGGGCCCGATCTCGTCCGCCTCGCCCTCGCCCGCCGGGACCGGGAACGCGCGCGGGAGGTCGCAGCAGCGGTTGCCGAGCTCGCGGATGAGAACCCCGAGGTTTCCTCGCTTGCCGGCGCAGCGCTGCGCTGCCGGGGACTGGCGGAGGATGATGCCGAGATCCTGCACGCCGCGGCCGACGCCTACGCTCAGGGCCCACGGCAGCTAGAGCGGGCTCTTGCCTCCGAGGACGCAGGAACCGCCTTCGCGCGGCAGGGCATGACCGGCCAGGCCCGGCCACTCCTGGATCAGGCGATCGAGATCTACGACCGGCTCGACGCCGCCCGCGACCTGGCCCGCGCCGAGGCAGTGCTGCGTGCGGCGGGCATCCGCCGCGGCCGCCGCGGAACGCGGGGCCGGCCGCAGATCGGCTGGAACAGCCTCACCCCGACCGAGCACACCGTCGCCGATCTGGTCGCCGGGGGGCTGTCCAATCCCCGGATCGGCGACCGGCTCTACATATCGCGCCGGACGGTGCAGACGCACCTTGCACACGTTTTCGCCAAGCTGGACATCACCTCCCGGGCTCAGCTCGCCGCTTTGGTGACCCAGCATCGAGCCAGCGAGTCACCACAGGGCACCGGTCCCGGCGGGGCGTAGATCACGGTGTCGCAGGCAGGACGCAAGGCCGCGGCCCACCCAGCTCCGAAGGCGTGACCTGGTGCTCTGTGTCCAGGCTTGTACGGTGGAGGTCAGCCAGCCCATCAGCGTTGTTGCTTCGCATCGATGGCCGGATGTCCGGGCGGGCAGGCTATTTGAAACGGTGCCCGCAGCCGGTCTTGAATGCCATATTCCCGAGCTGGTGCGGCTGCTACCACGCGGTCCAATCGTGGTCCAGATCCTAGAGCGGAAGGAAGTTTGCGCAGTTCACAGTACGGACCACTGGCCGCCTCCGGAGCCGTTAACGCGCCCGCTGCGTGCCCGATGGGGGGCGGACAGGGGGGACTCAACGGAACTCGACCGAGACAGATGCAGGGCAACTTGCCGCCGAATCCATCAGAGCACGGCAACCTCGGGAACAACCACCGTGACCCGTGCGCGCACCATGCCTCCGGACTCGAGCTGGCTCCAGATGCGCGCGTTCCCTGTCACGAGCTGGCGTCGCTGGGCGTACGGGATGAGGCGGCCGTGGTAGCGCCTGGCCAGGGCGGCAGGCAGATGCCCGACATGGAATGTCCGCACCATGACCGCGACGGCGTTGGGGTCATGCGGGTTCCACGGCTCGGGCACCAGCAAGCACACCTCGGATTCGAGCGTGCAGCCCGCCGCCGTGATTGGCATGCCACACTCACGGAACAGCTTGCGGAATTCCTTGGGGTAGAACTGCTCGCCGACGATCTCGATCTGTTCATCCAGTGGCACGGAGAGTCTGGCGGCTGACATCCCGGCCTGAACCCGGCGAAGGACGTCGCTCGGATCCTCGTCCTCAACGTCTGGCACGCGCGCGGCGTACGCGTCGCCAACCTCGACGCCCCTGCTGGTCTCGGAGGGTTGTGAAGGCGGCGCGGTGGACCGAAGCGCGGGCTCGGTGCCCGCCGGCTCGATCGGCGCGTAGTTGTCGGTCCACCCGCGCCCGTCCCACCACCGCCAGCGCTTCGGGTCCCTGGGATCTACGAACCACTGAGCCGGCGGCAACTTCTGCTTCTGCTTCCCCCACAGCGGCATGCAGCAATGCTGCACTCAGCCGGAGCGTCCGTCTAGCAAACAGCGCCCAGCGCCACCGGATCGGTCACGTCCGAGCGTCACCAACGTCCATGGTCAACGCATCTAAGTGTCAAGGCTCCAGCGTGCAGCACAACTGTGCAGCAACCGAGGCGCAGCCAAACGACCGCAGCCGACCTCGGACAACCACACACGCTGCCGATTCGACCGCGACCGACCAAGCTGCCGGTAGTTCGCATCGAGGGGGTCAGGGGGTTCGAGTCCCCTCAGTTCCACCCAGGTCAAGCCGCCCGGCGGGCGGCCCTGCGGCGACACGTCGCTCCAGTCCGCCGCCCGCCGGGGCGTGGCGCGGTACCCACCTCAGCGTGTACACGCCCCTACCGCATGCGCACCTCACTCGCCTCGCTTCGCCACGTGACCGCCAATTGCCCGGACGACGCCGAGGCCTTACTCGTCGTCCAGCAGCCCAAGGTCGGCGAGCACCTCGGCGATCCGCGGGCTGGAGGCATGCCGAGGCGTTCGCGTGCGGACCTCGGTGCGGAGCTACGCGTCGGCGTCGCCGGGCTTCGCTGGCCCCTCGGCTGCTCCCGCGGCCCGGGACGCTGGCCTTTCGCCGAGTTCCAGGCGCGTCAATCCCGCCGACTGGACCCCCAGCGCCACGAAGGCGCTCACCAGAACCCCCACACCGGCGATCCAGTGGATATGCCAGAACCCGCCAACCAGTCCTACGAAGGCAGAGCCCTGGGCGGTGGCCTTTGCCACCACGACCGTGCGAGAGCTCGTCCTCCGCTGCCGGAGCGTTTCCAGCCGGCTGACCAGCACCAGGGCGGCCAGAAGCGGGATCGCGACCGCGAAGGCGACCACGCAGATCATTCCGGCGATGTCCAGGGAGGCTCCGCCGACGAACGGCTGCACCAGGACGACGCCGATTGCGATCAACCCGCCGTAGGCCAGGTTGTCCTGGCGGATCCACTCCTGTTGCAGCTGCGGGTCCTGCGTGACGCGCTGCGCGAGCCATCCGGCTTGGTCTTGCGCCTCTTTTTCGAGCCGTTGGGCTTGGTGTTCTGCGTCCTCGGTCACGGTCACCACCGCGGGGTCGGCATACCGGAGGGATGAGCGTACGACCCAGCGTGACCACACGTCGCTCCACCTGGTGCCGTCCCAGTGGTGCCGTCCCGCCGGACGACCATCGGGGTGCCAGCGATCGGCTCGGGGACGACGGCCACCCTCATCCCGGCGACCCCCCAACTTTATCCCCGGTCTCGGACCCTCCCGTGAACCGTCCCGGCTTTCGTGCATACTTCCGAAGTTGGGAAGGATGTACGAACGATGCCGGTCAAGTACGACCAGGAGACCAAGGCCAAGGCGATCCGGCTGGTGCGCTAGCACGCTGGTGACTACCCGTCGGAGTACGCGGCGATCACCGCGGTGGCGAAGCGGCTGGGGATGACGGCGGAGACGCTGCGCAAGTGGATCCGCCAGGCCGAGATAGACGAGGGCCAGGCGCCCGGAGTGACCAGCGAGGCGGCCAGGGAGATCCGTGAGCTTCGCCGCAAGAACCGCGAGCTGGAGCAAACCATCGAGATCCTCAAGGCGGCCACGAGTTTCTTCGCGCGGGAGCACGACCCGCTGCACCGCTGATCTGCGAGTTCATCGACGCCCACCGGGATCGTTTCGGGGTCGTGCCGATCTGCCGCGCGCTGTCCGCGCATGGCGTGCCGATCGCCCCGAGGACGTACTGGGCGCGCAAGTCCCGGCCTCCTTCCAGGCGGGCGGTCCGGGATACTCAGCTGACGGAGATCCTGGCCGGGATCTATGAGCCCGATGCGCGCGGCCGCCGCAAGCCCGAATCGCTGTATGGCAGCTTGAAGATGTGGGAGCACCTGAACCGGCGGGGCATCACCGTGGCCCGGTGCACGGTGGAGCGGCTGATGCGCGCGCACGGGTGGCGGGGCATTACCCGTGCCCGCACCGTGCGCACCACGACGCCGGACCCGGGGCACAGCCGGGCACCGGACCTGGTGAAGCGCGACTTCAAGGCAGAGCGGCCCGGGCAGCTGCACGTCGCGGACTTCACCTACGTCCCCCTCGATGGCGGGGGGTTCGGCTACACCGCGTTCGTGATTGACGCGTTCGCCGGGCTGATCGCCGGGTGGGAATGCTCCCTGTCCAGGCAGACCGCGTTCGTAGAGAAAGCGATCCGCCAGGCCGCTGCCCTGCGGGGGCGGCAAGGCCACCCGATCAGCGGGGCGGCCATTCACCACAGCGACGCCGGGTCGCAATACACCTCGGTCCGGTTCGCCCAGACCCTCATGCTCACCGGGCTGACCGCCTCGGTCGGGACCGTGGGGGACGCTTACGACAATGCCCTCGCGGAAACGACAATCGGCCTATACAAGACCGAATGCACCCGCGCCGGGTCACCATTCCGCAACGGCCCCATCCACACCCTCGCAGATCTGGAAGAGGCCACCAGCGCCTGGGTGGCCTGGTACAACACCGGAAGGCTCATGCACCGCCTCGGCCGCAGGCCCCCCGCCGAAGCCGAGGCAGAGTACTACTGCCAGCAGGCGAAGGACGCTGCATGACAAGGAGGCGGCTGCGCCGCCGCTGTCCTCCCGGCGCCGCGCAGGCTACGGGGCCGCTCCTCCGGCCTCAAGGGTGCTGGCGCATCGCGCTGCGCGCGACAGCCCTGCGGGCTGCCCTTGACCCCGGAGACCTCGGCGGCCCCTGGCAGGCAGGACACGCGGTCAGGCCAAGGGCCTGCCCCGGCCAGGCGCGCGGCGCAAGGCCCCAGGCGCGCGGTAACCTCATCACAGCTGAGCCACCTGGCGAAGCTGCGTCACACAAAACCAGGTGTGCACGAAACCCGGGATGCTCCACCCGTGCCCGCCCGCCGTCGCCGAGGCGCGGCGACTCCCCCGGCTGATCAAGGCCGCCGACCACGCCACGACCGGGAGGTGGGTGGCGACCGTGGACGCAGCGCCGGTCGGCGCCGCGGGTGGGGGCGAAGTGATGAGCCGCGTCGTTGCAGCTGGCCTATGCTGACCACCAAGCCTGACCACAACAGGATCCGACGCGAGCCGCTCCTGGCCGATTCCTTGAAGGCGCAAGCCCAGGTGAGCGACGGTATCCGACAAGCCGCGCGTATTTTGCAAGCAGTCCTGATGTCCCTGCGGGGACGCCGCGCGGGCGTGAAAATGGGGCGGGGCTGCCCGCCGACGCCGGTATCTCCTTGGGTGCGTGAGCCCGTCAAGGCAGTCTGGCGGCGGGGCCTGACCTGGAGGGGTCACGCACTGTTGCTTCGAGCACGCCGGTCAGAATTTCGGTTCCCGACCGAGGCCCCCGGGCATCCCCGCTTTTGTCCCTGATCGGGTGCTGGGAGTGCCGGTGATGATGGAACCGCGGGAGATCGAGGATGAGGGTCATGAGCGGATCGTGGAGCGGGTGGCCGCGATTGACGTGGCCAAGGCCTCGGGGATGGTGTGCGTGCGGGTGCCGCACGGGTCCAGGCCGGGCCGGCGGGTCAGCCGGGTCTGGGAGGTGGCTGCCACCACCGGCGCGGTGACCGGGCTGGGTGATCAGCTGGCCTGCCAGGGGATCGAGAAGGTGAGTGTCGAGTCAACGAGCGATTACTGGCGGATCTGGTTTTACCTGCTGGAGGCGGCCGGGCTGGAGGTGCAGCTGGTCAATGCGCGTGAGGCCAGGCACAT
>CAWDKC010000048.1:0-121856 GCA_963802615.1 uncultured Alphaproteobacteria bacterium | reverse complement strand
CGTTCCGGCCCGCGTCTCCCAGTCGCGGTCGCGCTAACCATTGCGCTGGGTGAGCCGGTCGGGCGAGTGCTCGCCATGCGCTGCGCCCGGTCTCACGCCCACCTCCATCTCCATCAGCCGCTCGGCGGCGAAGGCGATCATGTCGCGCAGGATGTCGGCGTCGGGGGCCTTCTCCACCAGCACGCGAAGGTTCATCATCTCGTCGGTCATCGGAGATTCCTCGGTTGCGTTTGTTGATTCGCAACCCAAACCTACCGGAGAACCGCCGATGACCGCCGCAAGCCGCTCGCTCGCTACAGCGCTATCGAGAGCGCGCTTCGCGAGCGGCTTGCTCCAACCGAGCTACACCACCAATCGGGACACGACCCCTTTGCTGCCGTTCACGATCAGCTCCGGTACGGGCGGAGAACACCAGAAAGCGGGCGTAGGCGCTACGGGCAGAACGCGCCAATTGCGGTCGTCGGTGGAACACGAACGTCGCGCCAGGAGAGGTGGTTCGAAAAAGGCCCGGTCTACGGCTCCAGGAATGCGACGGCGCGGATGAAGCCGGCCGAGCCTTTCTCGATCTTGTAAGGGAAGCAGGAGATCCAGAAACCGTCAGCGGGAAGCCTGTCGAGGTTGGCGAGCTTCTCCATCTGCCCGTAGCCGATGTCGCGGCCGGCCTTATGGCCCTCCCAGATGATCTTGGCGTCGCCGCTTTCGGCGAACCGCTTGCGGGTGAACGAGAAGGGCGCGTCCCAACTCCAGGCGTCCGTGCCGACCACCCGGACGCCGCGCTCCAAGAGATACAGCGTCGCCTCGCGGCCCATGCCGCACCCGGCGTCGATGTAGCCCGGCTGCCCGTACTTCGCGCCCGCGGCTGTATTGACGACGACGATTTCGAGGGGCTTAAGCGCATGACCAAAGCGGTCGAGTTCGGCCTCGACGTCTTTCGCCGTTGCGACATAGCCGTCCGGCAGGCTTCGGAAGTCGAGCTTGACGCCCGGCTGGAAGCACCATTCGAGGGGCAACTGCTCGATCGTCATGGCCGGTCTGCCGCGGTCCTGGGTCGAGGCGTAGTGCCACGGCGCGTCGATATGCGTGCCGTTGTGCGCTGTGACGCGCAGGCGCTCGACGCCCCAGGCCTCGCCGTCGGGCAGATCGTCGGCCTTCAGTCCCGGAAACATGCGCAGCATTTCCGGGAGACCCTGCTTGTGATCGGCATATTCGATCTGAGGCCCCAGGCCCGGCGGATCGGTATGCGGATTGTTGGCAAGCGCGACGGAGAGATCGAGCAGCCGGAACTTCGGGAAAGCGACGGTCATGACGCGAGGGCCTCCTTGATCAGTCTTGCTGGCGTTCCGTCGTGGGCGAAACCAAGCGCTTCCTCCCTCGGCGTGACCAGCTCAGGATAGCTGCCAAACAGCGCCTCAATGCGCTCGTCCGGCTTGAAGGATATGAGCGACCGGCGATCCGGTCCGAAGAGATCGGAAAGCACATCAACGATCTCGGCTACCGACAAGCGAAGAGCCGGAAGCTGAACCTCGCCGCAAACATCGATCGAGGCGGCCCTGAGTAGATTTCGCGCCGCGCAACCCGCGGACATCCACCATGCAGCGGATTCAGGCGAGACGGGGCAGTCGTAGGGCTTGCCCGCCGCGTAGGCTCGCGGCAGTTCGCTCATGAAGGCGGAGCCGAAGCCCGCCGACTTTCCCGGGCGCGCGATGAGGCCGGGGAGGCGCAACGCAATTCCGGAAAGCTCGCCTCTTCGGGAATGATCCGAGAGCGCGATCTCGGCCATCCGCTTATGGGCGCCGTAAGTGCTCATTGGTCGAGCAGGGCTATCCACGCCGATCGGCCGTCCGTCCATGTCGCCATAGACCGCGACGCTGCTTGCATAGACGACCCGCGGCCGTCGGCCGCAGGCGGCCAGGCAATCGAAAAGGTCGAGCGTCGCATCGAGATTGACGCGCCTCCCCAGCGCCGGCTCCCGCTCGGCGAGAGCGCCGGGGACGCTCGCGAGGTGATACACGATGTCGAAGTCCTGAAGCCCGACCCTCTCCATCGTGTCGCGGTCGTCGAGCGCGCCTGACAGCCAGGAGATCCAGCCAGTCGCTTCCGCATTCGATGGAGGCGCGATGTCCAGAGCCGTGATCTGGTCCTCCCGTGAGCACGAAGCGAGGGTGCGCAGAAGCGCCTGGCCGAGAAAGCCTGCGGCGCCGGTAACAAGGATGCGCATTCGGTCTCCGACAAGTCTTCCGCCATCCCCAACCGCGTCGAAATAGCCGGCGTCACCGCGGCCCGACGACCTTCTGGTCGATACGCCCGAACGGTCCGGGGCGCCCATCGGCGAAGCGCGCCTCCATCTCGACCCGATCGCCGAACTTGAGGAACGGCGTCCGCGCCTCGCCGAGGTCCAGTTTTTCGATCACGCGCTTCTCTGCGAGGCAGCTCGATCCCGCGGCCCTGTCGGAGTTCGAGACGGTTCCCGATCCGACGATCGTTCCCGCCCGCAGGCGGCGTGTGCGCGCGGCGTGCGCGATCAGCTCCGCAAATGAGAACGCCATCTCGGCCCCGGAGGCCGAGCCGATCCGTTCGCCATTTCGCGCGACGTGCAAGCTCATCGCGACGCGGCCGTCGCGCCAGGCGGGCCCCAATTCGTCCGGCGTTACGGCGACCGGCGCGAAGCTGGTCGAAGGTTTGGCCTGCAGGAAGCCGAAGCCGCGCGGCATTTCGTAGGCGCCGATCGCGCGCAAGCTCCAGTCATTGATCTGAATGATGAGACGGATGCGTTCCGCCACGGCTTGCGCGGTCGCCCCCATGGGAACCTCGTCGACGATCACGCCGAACTCGCCCTCGAAGTCGATCCCATCCGCCTCGTTCACGAACGGGGCATCGGCGCAAGGTCCCAGAAAGTCGTCGCTCGCCCCCTGGTACATGACCGGGATCGAGTCGAAGTCCGGGATCGGCGGCTTGTTGAAAGCCAGGTCCATCAGGCGGCCATGGTTGAGGAAGGCCGAGCCGTCGCACCATTGCGGCGCGCGCGGCAACGGCGCAAGGCAGAGCTTTGGCTCGAAGGCGACAGCGCCCGGCGCCCGGTTGGCGTCGAGGTCGTCGGAGAGACGCTTCAGCGGCGCTTCCGCCTCGCTCCAGTGTTGAAGCGCGATGAGCAGGTTCGGGGCGATCGCCGAGGCGTCGACGGCGCGCGTTCGGTCCCCGGAAACGACGACCAGTCGTCCGTCGATCGAGCCGTCGTCATAGGTCGCAAACTTCATGAGGCCTCCGTTGTCCCAGGGATTCCCCGCTCGAAGCGGCCGTCGACCAGGACGAACAACATTCGGCATGGCTTGCCGGATCGGTTCGCCCATGCGTGGTTGGTCCCTCGCTGAACGACGACATCGCCCTCACGCAACAACGTCTCGCCCCCGTCCAGGACAAGCGTCATTTCGCCCGAGATCACGACGCCGTAGTCGATCGATTCGGTTCGATGCATCAGCGGATGCGGAGAATCGGCCCTGACGGTCGAGGCGTGCGCATCGCCGATCTCGGTGAAGGCGGCGCGCATTTGCTGTGCGCCGCGCTTGAGGAAGTCTTCGGTGTCGGGCGGAATGTCGACGAAGCGGATGCGCGTTCCGCCCCGCGGCGGCGGCAGCTTGACCGGACCGAGCGAAGGGTCCGGCCCGTTCCCGACCG
This sequence comes from uncultured Alphaproteobacteria bacterium, assembly GCA_963802615.1. Classification (GTDB taxonomy): domain Bacteria; phylum Pseudomonadota; class Alphaproteobacteria; order Rhizobiales; family Beijerinckiaceae; genus Roseiarcus. The sequence continues at coordinate 118,184 of CAWDKC010000048.1, read as the reverse complement.
CGGCGGGACTCGCCTCAGTGCTCCAGACCTCGTGGAAGACGGTGCCAGGGATCGCGTCCAGTTCGACAACGGTCGGGAGCGGCCCGTCGGAACCGATCACCGCTCGCCCGTTCGCGTCATGCGCGGTGACGACCCGCCGGATCGGCGCAAGGGGTTGTTTCTTGCTCATCGATCACGCCGCCTTGCGTGCGTTCCGCGCGTCGAGGATGCCGGTATCCGGCGCGTGTACGTTCGAGAACAGGAAGATGGCGACCGCTGCGATGATGACAGCTGCCGCGCCAAGGCTGCCATAGCCGAAACCCTGCACGAGGACGCCCCCGAGGATCGGGCCGATCGCGGCCCCGATCATCAGCATTGCCGGCGTGCCGGCGAGCGCGCGCGCCGTCGGATCGAGCTTCGCCAGAAGCCCGAACGCGAAGGTGTGGGTAAAGATCATGACCGCGGCGAAGAAGACCGCTGGCGCGGCGTAGGCAAAAAAGCCGGCGCTGAAGGAAATTGCGAGCGCGATCAGGGCCTGGCAGATCGGCCCCACGAAAAGGACGGCGCGCGGCGAGACGCGATTTTCGAGAAATGCGGCAAGCGGCGCGGGGAAGAGGTTGACGAAGCCGAGCGCGATCAGAACGCCTGTGACCGCTTCCCTGCCAAAACCGCGGTCGATGCCGATCCGCTCCAGGAAGCTGAACATCATCGCCTGCGTGAGCGCCATGCAGCTGATCCCGGCGACGCCGAACCACACGGCTGGACGCAGGTGCGTGACTTCGTCGATCAGGTCCTCGTCGCCGCGCGCTGTCGCGGTCGGGAACGAGACGAAAGCGGCGATCGCGGCGACGACCATGATGACCGCGAAGGTCCGGAACAGCGCTGGGCCGCCGAACGCGGCAAGAAGATTGGGCGTCGTCCCAAGGAACACAATGGCGAACACGCCGAGCGCCATGCCGACAATGGCGAACAGCCGATGGGGATTGGCGCTGCGGGCAATCGTGCCGTGGGTGAAGCTGAGCGCGCATCCAACGGAGACGCCGGCGACAAAGTGAAGGGCCGCCAGCGCGGCGAGGTCGGAGACGAAAGCCGCGCCCAGGAAGGCCAGACAGGCCGCGCCGAAACCGGCTATCGCCGCGGTCCGGGAATCGATGCGATTGAAGCGCGGCGCGAAAAAAAGGCTGCTGAGCACTGCGCCGACCAGAAACAGCGTCGCGAGGCCGCCAGCCTGCGGCGGGGTGAACCGATATTGAGCGATCAGCGCGCCTACCCACACCGGCAGGGCGACAAGGTCGACCATGCCGGCGCAATGCGCCAACATCAGCGCGATGCGTCCGGGCCAACTCTCGGTGCTTGCGCGCATTGTGCGTCTCCTCCCGCCTCGCTCAGATCGGCGCCGCGAGCGCCATCATCGACTTGCGCATGATGTCCGCATGCTCCGCCTGGTCGCCGCCGGTGATCTCGATCTCCGCGAGCCGCAGAGAATTCTCCACCACCATGCGGCAGCGCTCCCAGCGCCGATCCTCGAAGGCCCTCAGCGCGACGGCGATGTCGGCCGCGCGATCGATCTCCTCCGAGAGAACAATGGCGTCTTCGATTCCAATGCAGGCGCCGGAGGCGAGATGGGGCGTCGTCGCATGCACGGCGTCGCCGATGAGGACCACGCGCCCAACCGACCATGGCCGCGGCAGCAAGCAGCGCCTCCAAAGGCCGATAGACGATGCGCGAACCTTCGCTGAGCGAATCGCGGATCGCTTTTACGACCGGATCGCTGAACGGATCGAGCAGCGCCTTCAGCGTTTCGACGAACCGGCTCGGGTCGAGCCGCTCGTTCGTCGGCCGATCCTCGGTTACGAACATGTACATCTCGTCGGGCGACACAGGATTGACGCCAACCTTCACCTTGTCGCCCATCCAGAACCGGGTCCGCACGATCTCGGGCGGGCGAGGCATGACGGCCCGCCAGACACACTGGCCGATGTAGCGAGGGGCCGGCGCATTCGGGAACACAGTGGCTCTCGTCTTGGAGGCGAGCCCGTCGGCGCCGATCACGAGGTCGTAGTCAGCCTCTGAGCCGTCGGTGAACCGCACCCGCACGCCATGGGCGGCGTCATCGAGTCCGGAGAAGGTTACGCCGAGGCGCACGGTCGTTCCCGACGCCTTGGTCGCTTCCGCGAGAATGGCGGCGAGGACCGGCCGCATGATGGCGCCCTGTCCGGGCACATCCGGCCCGGCGAGCCGCGGCGTCGGCAGACTGCCGATCGGATGGCCCGAGCTGGTAAAGAGGTCGACGCCATCCGTGCCGGCGCCTCGCTTGAGGAATTCGTCAAGGATACCGAGCGTGCGGAATGCGCGCAGCGTCGGGCCAAGAACGCTAATGCCGGCGCCGTACGAGCGCCAGCCGGGATCGATCTCGACGAGATCCACGCTCGCCCCGGCCTTTCTCAGCTGAATGGCCGCGGACATGCCGGAAAAGCCGCCGCCGACTATGAGAATTTTCAGCCCCCGCGCCGACATGCGTTCCTCCCGATCTTGTTAGGACCTCAGTACAATCGCGCCGTCCGCGGTTACCTCGATCGGCGCGGGTTCGAGCGACTGGCCGAGCGCCGCGCCATGGACGCAGCGCCCGGTCTCGATCTCGAACTCGGCGCCGTGGGAAGCGCAGACGATGCGGTCGCCCGCCGCGTTGAGATAGGCGTTCGTCCGCCACGCCATCGGGGTTCCGCCATAGTGCGGGCAAGCATCCCACCAGGCGTAGAGGCGCCCGGCCTTGCGGACGACGAACACCTTGGCGCGCGAGCGCTCGAATGGCCCGAAGGCGCGCGCCTCCCCGTCCCGCACGTCGTCCATCCGGCCGATGAGACGCATGTTCAGTGGCCTGCGCCTTTCGCTCCGGGAGGGGGACCTCCCGGCGCCCAGCGCTCGCGGAACTCGAAGAGGAACGCCTGCGCGGCTTCCGGGCTCATCGGCGTTTCGCGCGGCGCCCATTCGTCATCGTGCTGGTCCATGTCGGCGTCATATTCGACGTGGCAGCCGAGCGGACTGTTGAAGTACCAGAACCAGTTCGAGCCGAACTTGTGCCGCCCCGGGCCCCAGAAGGACTGGTAGCCAGCCTTGATGAAGCGCGTCCCGGCCAGCATCAGCTCCGTAGGCCCCCCCATGTGGAAGGCGAAGTGCTCGCAGCCCTTCATATGGATCGGCGTCTGGATGAAAAAGAGCGTGTGATGGTCTTGCGTCCCTGCCGGGCGCAGAAAGGGGCCAGTTCCGTTGAAACGGTCGGTGATCTTGAAGCCCAGGCGCTGCACATAGAAGGCCTCCGCCGATGGAATGTCGGGCACGAAGCAGACGACGTGCGAAAGAGTGCGCGGTTTCGCCGGCATGTCCTCCCACACGCCAATCCTGTTTGGCCCGCGCTGCGGGGCCGAGCCCGGCGCGTTGATCCTCTCGCCCTCCATCTCGAGCTCACGACGCTTCGTCACCTGAAACTTGAGCGCGAAGCCGTGGTCGTCTTTCGCCTCGACGGAGCCGTCGTCGCGCCGCTCCACCTGGCGGTCCCTCGCCAGCTCGTCGCCGATCGCGTTGACCGTGGCCTGATCGGCGACGCCGTAGACCGTCTGGCGCAGCATCGCGGCGGTCTCCATCGGCGCGGGCAAACGCGGATCGTCACGACGGCGCACCAGAACGCCGGTGCCGTCGAGGGCCTCGAAGAAGCCGCCCGCATCGTCGACATCGATTGGCTTGAGGCCGAAGGCGGTCAGGTAATCCCGGCAGGCGCCGACGTCGTCGACGCCGAAGGCTACCGCATCGGGTCCGATGATGTTCATAGATCTCCTCCTAAAGGCATCTCAAGCGGTGCGGCCGCCGAGCGTCTCGGCGACCCAGTCTGCGATATAGGCGCCGGCGTTGGCGGAATTGTCGAAGCTCGAATGCTGCACGCCGCCCTCGCGCTCGCCGAAGATCTTGAGCTCGCGCTTCGGGCTGTTGACGAGCTGTTCATAGGTGCGGTGCGCCCAGTGCAGCGGGATCTGCGAGTCCTTCTCGCCGTGGGTGACGAGGAAGGGGACCTTGATCCGGTCAAGCACGCCGTCGAGATGGACGTTTTCGGCGATGCGCATGAACTCTTCCATGTCTCGCGCGCCCCAGACCCAGCGGACATGGTCCCAGTAGTGCGGCACAGGGAAGTTCCCTTCGCGCGCGAGGCGCTTCTTCTGCACGTCGCGCCAGTCGTGGTTCGCGCCCCAGGCGACGCCGCAGGCGAAGCGCGGCTCGAAGGCCACCGCGCGGGGGCAATAGTAGCCGCCGAGCGAAACGCCTTCGCAGCCGATGCGCCTGGGATCGACGTCATCGCGGGTCTCCAGCCAGTCGACGATTCTGCCCGCCCAGATTTCGGCGTTGTAGACGGCCGTGAGACCGTGGAGACGCAGCGCCTCGCCGGTTCCCGGCTGGTCGACCACGAGCGACGACACGCCGCGTTGCCCAAGCCAACGCGGCAGGCCGACGCGGTACTTCATCTCCTTCGTCGAATTGAGCCCGTTGAGCTGAACGAGGATCGGCGCGCGACCCTCGGCGCCCTCGGCGCGCGTGAAGAGCGCGGCGAGATGCGTGTCCGGCGTAGGGGATTTCGACGCGCTCGCAGTTCTCATGCGCGAGATGCACGCCGCGGTCGAAGACGGATCGCATGCGCTTGTAGAGCTCGAGGCGTCCAGGCGCATTGTGCGCCTGCAGGCGCTCGGCGGTCAGGTAATAGGTCGCCGCACGCCCATATTTGTCGCCGGCCGAAATCAGCCGGCCGCGCGATTCATCCTCTTCGGCCAGCGCACAGAGCTTGTCGCCCATCTTCGACCAGGTCGCGCGGAACGCAGCGGTTCCGGCGGCGTCGGGTTGCTTGGCGGCCTCCTGAAGGGGGGCGCACATCTCCTCGATCTCGCCGATCCGCGCGCCCATTTCGATCGCGAGGTCGACCGAGAGATTCCACACGTAGTTGGTCGGGAAGTACTTGAACATCGGGGTTACTCGCCGAGCCCGGATCGAAACCGGTCGCTCACGCGGCGTGCCCCGGCGAATATTCCGCGAAATGCCACGGGCGTTCTCCTCTCGGAGGACCATTAGCTCGGGGAATTGCAGAAGGAAAATGAATTGTCGAAATGCCATGTATTGATTTCGTGAATGGATAGGCGTTGACTTCGGAGTGTAGCCCAGGCCTGACCCATGCGGTTCAACAAGCTCGATCTCAATCTCCTCGTCGCCCTTGACCATTTGCTCAACCTGCGGAGCGTGAGCGAAGCGGCGGCGCAGATGAACATGACGCAGTCCGCCATGAGCAACGCGCTCCTTCGGCTGCGCGCCTATTTCGGCGACGATCTGCTTGTGAAGATCGGCCGGCGGATGGAGCTGACGCCCCGCGCGGAATCCCTGAAAAACGCGGTGCGGGACGTGCTCGTGCGGGTCGAATGGACGATCGCGACGACCGCCGATTTCAATCCGGCGCAGTCGGACCGACAGTTCAATGTGCTCGTCTCTGATTACACCCTCGCGACGCTCATCCCGAAGGTTTTGGCGCTTTGTCGAAGGGCGGAGTTGACCGTCAGGTTCAATTTCCTTCACCAGGTGGCCGGCCCCGAGCGGCTTCTGGAGCGTGGCGACGTCGATCTGCTCATCATCCCGAAGGAATTCTGCTCACGGGGGCATCCGTTCGAGGTCATTCTCGAAGAGGAATTCTGTGCCATCGTCTGGAGCGGTGGCAAACTCGCGCGTGAGAACCTTACGCGCCGGAGCTTCGCGGAAGCATCGCACGTCGTGATGCGGACACCGGACGGAGCGCAATCCCTCGAGTTGGTCTTCTTCCGGCAACACGACCTCGTCCGTCGCGTGGAGGTGGCGACCTACAGTTTCAACACCATGGCTCTCCTCGTCGTTGGCACGGAGCGTATCGCGACCATCCATCGACGTCTTGCGGAGCAGGCGGCGCGGCTGCTGCCAATCAGGATTCTTGAGCTTCCGTATCGCCTCCCGAGGATGCAGCAGGCTGTTCAATGGCACAAATACCGGTCGCAGGACGCAGGTTTGATCTGGTTGCGCGGCGTGATCCGCGAGGCGGCGGCGCAAGAGTAGCGAGGGCCCATCCGGCGCCCGACACAGGTCCGCTTGTGGCGGAGTCCGAGCTTTCGGCGTCGCGAAGGAACGCCTCCTGTCCGCCCGTTTGCTGCCGTTCGGCCAACAGGCGCTATCCGCCCTTTTGCGACATCCCCTGTCGAATTGAGAATGACTGTTTTTGAGTTTCGCTTGCCCGCTGGCACACCAACAGTGCCAAGCAGTGCCAGGAGGCACTAAGACAGCGCCATTGTCAGTGTCAGTGTCAGTGTCCGGTAGCCTCAGTCTCTGAGGACCTGAAAAAGTTGTGCGGGCATCGGTCGGTCCGGCGCTTCCAAAACCCGAGGCCCGCTCGGAACCTGCTCGGTTGCGTCAATTCTCCCCCGCGCCGTCACTCCGCCGCGAGACACCGTTTCCCGCCCGTTAGCTCGATGATATTCTGAGGTTATGGCTGCGCACAGGTTGTTGCTGGAGAGCCTTCCGGTCTCGGCCAACGTCTCGCGGCTTCGGGCTGAGGGCGCGATAACCGCCGACATGACGAGCGTCTGGATCGGTTTCGGCGCGATCGAGCTCAAGCGCGAAATTAGGCTCGCGCATCGGCGTTTCCTAATGGCGGCTCCTGGAGCTTCTTTTTATGCCCGCGATGCGACAGGCGGGTGCGCCGTCTCAGGCTTAACGATGGCCGGGCAATGTGCTCGTATTGCTGCGGCAACTTCCACCGCATTTCTTACGGCTCGCCGGCGCAACGCTCGATGGCGCGGGAACGGCGGATCGAGGAATTGCGTAAGCTGATCGATGACGGCCCAGCGCGTCTCAATCCCCGGCCCGGTCGAGTCCTGGACCGACGCTTGTGGCTGACGTTTTCACTGCGGCGCGCGAAAATTGTGAAACGTTGGGAGGTGTTGCGAGACTTGCGCGCCGGAAAGTTGCCTCGGTGATGGCGCCAACGATTTCCTCGACGGCCGTTAAGCAGGCGCTTGTCGATGCTGGCGGGAGTGTGACGGGTGCGGCGCGGACGCTTGGGATTGCGAGCGCCAGCTTGCGAAGATTGGTGCGTGCTCAGCCGTTGTTGGCGGACGTAGTTTTCGAGCAGATTGAGCAGGAGATCGACGCTGCTCAGCAGGTGCGTGTAATGCCATTCGAAGCGTTCGACCAAGCGCCTGGCCTCGGCGGCGGGAAAGGCTTGGTAAAGCGACGCGGCGGCGTGGGTGTTGAGATTATCCTGGACGAGGACGATCGTCTCGGCTTTGGCGAAGTGGACATCGGCCAGGTCCTTCAGAACCTGGGCATAGTCGATGGCGGTGCGCCGGTCGGTGACCTTGACGTGGCGCCAGCCTTCGATCGGCGCAAACATCATGAACAGATTGGCCGTGCCGTTGCGCTCGTATTCGCAATCGATCCGGGCTGGGCGCCCCGGCTGCATCGCGACCGGGAGGCGGGTTTCGGCGACAAGCTGCTTGGAGGTCTCGTCCAGACAAACCAGCGGACGATCGGGCTCGCGCGGCCGTGTATAGACCGACAGCACATCCTCCATCGCGGCTACGAACGCGCCGCTCGCCTTGGGCGGGATGACCCAGTATTTGCGGCGGTGCGGCTGAAGAGCGTTTTTTTGAGCGTGCGCTGGATCGTCGAGTCGCTGGCCGCCTCGACAATGCCAAGTTCGACCACCTTGCTCTCCAAAAGCCGCAAGCTCCAGCGTGCGCACCCTTCAGGCGGTTTGGAGCAGGCCAGAGCGATCAGCCGCGCTTCCTTCTCGCCGTCGAAAATCCGCGGCACGGACGGCCGGGCTTGCGCCTTGCGGCTCAGGACCGCCTCGAGCCCTTCCTCCACCCATTGCTTGCGCACCCGATAGACCATGGAAACGCTGGTGTTGAGCGCATCGATGATCCGGCTGTCGCTCCAACCTTCGCCCTCTTCCGACGCGTCGGCCTTCAACAAGATGCGCGCCTTCAGAAGCCGCTGCGCTGAGCTCTTGCCCTTGCCAAGCATCGCTTCCAGCCGTCGGCGCTCCTCCGCGCTCAGCCGAACCACGTACCGCTTCACCGAAGGCGATCTTGCCGCCATCATCTCCTCCATCGCTCCAATCACGATGGACAACGAATCGCTAAATCCTTTCGAGATCGTTGAAGCGAGCCACTAGTCGCCTGAGTCAGACGAACTGAGGGTATAGGCTTGCGAGCTTGACGCGGGGGTCGGCGGTTTTGAATTGCCAATCCGCCTTGGCGTGCAGGGTGTTGCGGCGCTTTTGCCAGGCGGCGACTTCGGCGACCAGATCCGTCTTGTCGGAGATGCGGCGATCGAGGCATTGGGTCGAGAGGACGGCGAGTTCGGATTCGGCCATGTCGAGCCAGCTTCCGTGCTTGGGCGTGTAATACCGCAGCTCGATGAGCGCAACTCATCGCGCTCATCGGATTCCGCGCATGGGCGCGGGCGCGCGTTCGCGCTTGCGGATCTCGATGATCGGTTCCGATCATCGAGATCCGGTATAATGCCATTCGAATCGTTCGACGAGGCGGCGCGCTTCGGCGGCGGGAAAAGCTTGGTAGAGCGAGGCAGCCGTGTGCGTGCTGAGATTGTCCTGCACCAGAACGATCTTGTCGGCGCCGGGAAAATGCATGTCGGACAAATCCTTGAGCGCGTGGGCGTAATCGGTCGCCCGCGCGCCGGTCGGTGACCTTCACGCGCCGCCAGCCTTCGAGCGGCGCGAACATCATGAACAGATTAGCCACGCCATTGCGCTCGTATTCGTAGTCGTAGCGCTCCGGTTGTCCTGGCGCTCCGGTTGTCCTGGCGCTCCGGTTGTCCTGGCGCTCCGGTTGTCCTGGCGTGGCCGCGATCGGCGCGCGCCTGCTCGACGATGAGTTGCTTCGAGGTTTCATCGAGGCATACGAGGGGGCGCTTGGGATCGTGCGGCCTCTGGTGGACTTCCAGCACGTCTTCCATGTTGGCGACGAAGGCGGCGCTGGCCTCGGGCGCGATCACCCATTGGGGCTTGCGATGGGGCTGGAGAATGTTTTTTTGAGCGTCCGCCCGATCGTGTTGTCACTGACGCTCCCGACGATCTGCAACTCGACGACTTTCTCCTCCAAAAGACGCAGCGTCCATCTGGCCTGGCCGGCCGGGGCCGGTCCGCAAGCCAGAGCGATCAGCTTGGCTTCCGCGGCGCCGTCGAAAATCCGGCGCGGGGCCGATTTGGGATTGTACTTGCGCGTCAGGACGGCTTCGAAGCCTTCCTCGACAAGGCGCCGTCGCGTTCGCTCGATCGTCGGGATGCTGGTGTCCAGCGCCTCGGCGATCCGGCTGTCGCTCCATCCCTCGCCGGCCTCCGACACGTCCGCTTTCAGAAGGATGCCAGCTTTCGTCAGCAAATGCGCGGCGCGCTTGCCCCTGCGGATAAAGTCGGCGAGCCGGGCGCGCTCCTCTTCGCTCAGCTTGACGACGTGCTTCTTGACGGAAACCTCTTGCCTGGCCACGAATCTTCTCCATCGCGCAATCGCCAACGCAATGATTCACACAATCCCGTCAAACTCAATGACGTGAGCCACTAGGGTCGGAAGCCTCGAAACAAGAGGCCGCCGCTCGAGCCGGTCCAAAATCCCGGCGGCCGCCCGCCTAAGCCGGGGTCAGTCGGCAGTTCCGGCAATCCCGCTGCGTGCCTCCAGGCGGGAGTTCCGCCCGGATCGGGCGGCGGCGGGGGCGCCGCCTCATCCGCAGTTTCGGTTCTCTTCGGGTTTGACCGCTTGACCGCGCGTCGATGGAGCGTCGCTGGCGCTGAAGGCTTCGCCTCTCGCCTCGCCGCGGGCCTGGACGAAGGCTTGACCAAAGCGCGGCGGGGCGCCTGCGAGGCGGCCGGCTCGGCCGCCGGCTGGGCCGCAAGGGACTTCTGATAGTCGGTCTCGCTCTCCTCCCTCAACGCCGCCAGTTGCGCGGAATCGAGGAATGATGTCGGCGCGAAGCCACGCTTCTTCTGCCATTCCGCGAGCGCAGACCGGGTCGCCTGATCCAGCGCGCCCGTCTCTGGGCCGTCGTAGAGATCAAGCACGGCGAGACGGCTGCTGAACTTCCTTCTCGGCCGCGGGGCTCAGGTTTAACGCCCGTTCGGTGTCGACGGTCCCGACGTTGTCTCTCGCCATGTCCACCTTGGGGCCGGTCGGCTCCGCGATCGCGAGGGTCTGTGGCGCCGCCGGCGGCGCGGAGGTTCTCGCGGTCTCCATGCTGGCGATCCTGTTCTTCGCCATTTGCGCGAACACGCCGCCAGGAAAGGCGTTGAGGTAGGCCTGATAGTCGGCCGCCAGGTTCGAATGCTGCGCGGATTCCCACAAGAGGTTCTCTTCCGCCTGGCTCGGCTTGGCTGAAGTCTCAGGCAGAGCCGCCGCGGGCTTCGGGCTTGCCAATTCCGGCTGCGGGTTCAGCTCATACTCGCCGATCAGCGACGTGTTGACCCACGGCAATTGATGATGTCCGGTCTTCTCCCAAACGTCGTTCCGAACCCGGCTCATCACGGTGTCAATGGGCACCCCGGGGTCGTCCAGATGAGCGAGAAACGCCGCCGTGAAGGGACTGTGCTCGCCGGGCGGTCCGTCGAGGGCGGTGCTCTTCGGGTCGCTGGCGAAGGCGATCAGCGTGCCGCGCGCGAGATCACCGTCGATGCGGGTCAATCCACGCTCGACGACGAGCGCACGCGTCTTCTGCCTTGCAAGCGCTGCAGCGAAGGGATTGTCGCGGCAAGCATCGAGGATGACGATGTTGACGCGGTCGTTGCGCTTCATCTGCTTGAGCAGCAACGAGACGCTGATCGCGTTCAAATCAAGGTCGGTCGGACTTTTCAGAGAAATGTCCGTCGGGATCAGGTAGTTCTCCTCATCCACCGAAACGCCGTGGCCGGCATAGTAGACGACCGCGGATTTGGCGTCGGGCAAGGCGGCGGAAAACTCGGAAACTTTCGCTCTCATTTGATCGATGTCGAGGTCGTAGCCGTCCACGACCTGAAACCCAAGTTTCCGGAAGCCGTCGGCGACGGCTCTGGCGTCGAAGACCGCGTTATCGAGACGAACAGCGTTCACGTAAGCCCCGTTCCCGATCACCAGCGCGACGCGCTTTTCGCTTGGCGACACCGCGGCCAACGAAGCGGAAACCGCGAAGCCGAAGACGATCGCCGCCAAAGCGGCCATACGCGCCGGGACGGAAAACCGCGGCAGGATGCAGAAGACTTTAGACATCCTCCCCACCTCTCGCTTTCACCTTCCGAGAGTCTCGCAATCTACCCATGGACGCTCAGTTTGCGGTTGCATTATGGCTCAGATCGACAGGCTGCGCTGCTCCTATCGCCTTCCCTGTCCGCGCCGCGTCACTTTATCCCAGCGCTTAAGGACGCGCTGTGATGCAGGTCACATTTTGTGTCCCCCTCAATGGGGTAGAAGATTTTCGATGTCCGATCGATCGCAGCGCAGCCTTAGGGTCAGTCGTAGGGTCGGCAGGCTGGCGACGTTCGCTTCGCTCGCAACAACAGAGGGGCCTCGTTGTGGTCGAGTTTTGTCACGAGATAGACCGCATAAACCCTTGCGGCTGCGAGCAAATGACGAAATAATGTCGTTCACCAAGCGCGTTCGGCAAAGATGACCCTTCGACTATCGATCGAAAACGTAGATCGGCTCCCGGATGGTGGCCCGATACGGATCGAGGTCAAGGGACGAGGTCTCGATCTTGGCCGTGATTCGCACCTCGATTGGACCTTGCCCGACCCAGGCCGAAGCGTCTCGGGCAAGCACTGCGAGATTCGCTATCGTGATGGCGGGTACTGGGTTCACGACGTCTCGACAAACGGCACCTTTGTCAACGGCGCCGAGTATCGGCTCGACGCTCCGCACCGGTTGCGGGACGGGGATCGGCTCAGCATCGGGCCTTATATTGTCGCTGTTGGGGTCGAAGAGGGGCGAAAGCTGAGCAGTGTTGCGTCGGCGGCCGAGGCCTCTCCGGACACGGGTCTGGCCAACGTGTGGGGGCCGGTAGGCGAGGCCGCAGCGCCAGACATTGGCGCCAAACGTCAGACGGCGCCGCCGCGCGCCGCCCCGCCGGATTTTCTCGACTTTGCCTCGTTCCTCGAAGCGCCGAAACTGGAGCCGGAGGCGTCTGCCGGTCCGCCGCGATCTGAGGACGATTGGCTGACTGCGATCAAGCCTGCCGCCCCGCCGTCGCTGGATCCGGAGGCTCCAGACCCTCGCATGCCGACCCCGACGCGGCCGGCGGTCGTCGACCCGCTTCCCAGACGGCCATCGCCCAGGGAGCCGCAGCCTGACAGCGTCCAGGCGCTCGAAGTCCTCGATCGCATCGCTCGGGCGGCGGGCGTTCCTCCTGGCGTTTTTACTTCCCGCAATCCGGACGAATTGGCGGACGAAATCGGCGCCGTTCTTCGCTTGATGGCGGAGAACCTCGGCCAAATGCTGGCGTCGCGAGCGGAGTCGAAGACGCTGATGCGCTCATCGAGCCGGACGATGATTCGCGCACTCGAGAACAACCCCCTCAAATTCGCCGGTTCGCCTGCGGAGGCGCTTGGCGTCATGTTCGGGCCGCGCACGCGAAATTATCTCGACGCGCGGACAACGATCGAGCGCAGTTTCGGGGATCTCAAAACCCATCAAATCCTCACGTTCAGTGCGATGCAGGGCGCCCTCGATGCGTTGTTCGAGGATTTGGCGCCGGAACGGATCGATCATTCCGTCGAGTCGGAGAAGGGTATTGGCGCGCTCATATCCTCCCGGAAGGCGAAGCTGTGGGATATCTACGTCGAGCGATGGCGGGCCAAGACGAAGCGGGCCGACGGGCGCCTCCTCGAGGCGTTCATTGCTTTATTCGCACAGGCGTATGACAGGTTGCAGGGCAAGGAAAACTGAGCGGATCATCGCTGTAGGGTTTCCAGTAATCGCGCTGGCTTTGAAGGAGCGATGTGAACGGGAACGAATGGGGAAGCGGGGCCGATGTCGTGGAACGCTAAAGTTCACTGGACGGAGGGCCTCTTTCTTCGGCCGCACCATCTTCAGCAAAGCGATCGCTATCTTGAAAACGCGCTCGAAAGCCGGACACGTCAGGTCACTCCGTATCCTTGGGGCTTCGCGGCGCTCGAGATCGACCGGGATCTTGCACAGCAGAGCAAGTTTGCGCTCCGCCGGGCATCGGGAATCATGCCGGATGGAGGCCTGTTTGATTTTCCGGCCGAATGCCCGCCCCCCGCGCCGATCACCACCCCGGAGACGGTCGCAGGTCAGCTCATATGGCTCACCATGCCGGCGCGTGCGGACAACTTTCGCGAGGTGAGCGCCGAGCAGACGGAAAACGCCGCCCGCTATGTGGTCGGCGCGGAGACGGTGATCGATTCAACCGCAAACCTCCGCATCGAAGAGGAAATCGAGGTCGCTTATCCGCGCCTGGCTTATGAGATCCGCAAAACCGCGAAGCCAGGCTATGTCGCGCTCCCGATCGCGCGCATCGTCGAGGTGCACGACCGCACCCTGGTGTTCGACGAGAAATTTGCTCCGCCCGTGCTCGTTTGCGCGGCCCATCCCACCGTCGAAGGCTGGCTCGACCGCGTGATCGGCTGGATCGGCAACAAGCTCGATGAGCTTTCACGATACGCGAGCGATCCCACCGCGGGCGGCGGTCTGCAAAGCGCCGACTATCTGATCCTCCAATGCTTGAACCGCGAAATCCCGGCGCTCAAACATTTCCGCTCGTCGAAATACGTTCACCCGGAGCGCCTGTATGAGACGCTGCTGCGGATTGCGGGGGAATTGGCGACCTTCACCACGCAGGAGCGGCGCGCGCGCGAATATGGCGTCTACGACCATGACGATCTGGAAAGCGTGTTCACGCCGCTGTTGCGCGACATTCAGGATTTCTTGAGCGCGCGCCTCGACCGCCGCGCCATCCGGCTCGAGCTGATCGAGCGCGCGCCGAGCGCCTTTGTATCGACCATTCGGGACCGCACGCTATTCGCCAACGCGACCTTCGTGCTCGAGGTCTCAGCCCGTCGCCCCTTGACCGAAATCCAGCGCAATCTGCCCGCTTTCCTAAAGGTTGGGCCGAACACCAAGATGAACGAAATCGTCCACGCCCACCTTCCCGGGATTTCGTTGGTGCACCTGCCGACGCCTCCGCCTCAGATCCGCGCCATCACCGACCACGTCTATTTCTACTTTGACCGCACCTCGCCTTTGTGGCCTGAGTTCAGTCAGGCTACAGCGATCGGAATGCACTTCGCAGGCGACTGGCCAGAGCTTCAGATGGAGCTTTGGGCCGTGAGGGAAGAGCGGCGATGACCCCCGAAGACGATCCGTTCGGGCGAAGCGACAGAACGATCATCCGCCCCAATCCGGCTGGACGGCGCACGCCGCCGCCGTCTCCCGGCGATCCCGCCGCCGGCTCGCCGGCCGGGGGCGCCCCGCCAGCCTCGACGCCGACGCCGCCTGTCGCCTATCCGACGCCCCCGCCTGCCGCGCCGACCAATCCGCCTTCCTCCAGCCCGGGGCAGCGCGGCTGGGACGACTGGATGAGTCCGCAAGCGCCGAACAACCTTTATGTCGCTCCCGAGGCGTCGGCGCCGATGACGCCCGCGCCCCTGTCGCCGCATGTGTCCGTCGACCTCGTCACAGTGGCTGCGAGCCCGCTCATGCGGGCGGCCGCGTCGCTGCTCGTATTGCTGGGGCGGCTGCGCGCGTCGCTGGTGCGCGCCGGGGCGAGCCAGCTCATGGATCAGGTCGCGCAGGCGATCGAGCAATTCGAAATCGACGCGCGCGCGGCCGGCGCTCCCAACGATCAGATCGAGACGGCGAAATATGCGCTCGCCGCCACCGCCGACGACATCGTGCAAAATCTGCCGACTGCCGACAGCCGGGTCTGGACGCAGTACAGCATGCTGGTTCGCTTCTTCAACGAACGGATGGGGGGCGTCCGTTTCTTCAAGGAGCTTGAGCGCGCGAAACAGAATCCCGCGGTGAACTTGGGCGTGCTTGAAGTCATGCACGCTTGCCTCAGTCTTGGCTTCGAAGGGGTCTACCGCGCCTCGGGCGGCCCGGGGGCGGCGCAGGGCATCCGACGCGATCTGTACGAAACCATTCGCCGCGCTCAGCCCAAGGCGATCGAGGACTTGTCCCCGCATTGGCGGGGCCAGGCCGTGCCCCTGTCGATGAGCCGTCTCCAGGTTCCCGTCTGGGCGGTGGCGGCGCTTGCGGCGGTCATTCTGCTCGGTTCCTACCTCTATCTGCGCAATGCCCTCTCAGCGCGAGCGGAGACGCTCGCCTTGAGGATGGCGGAGATCCATCCGGCGGGGGAATTGACGATCGCGCGCGAAACCATCGTCAAGCCGCCGCCGGATCCGAAGCCGACGACGTCCACCCAACTCGAGCGCATCCGCGCGGCGCTGGCCAAGGAAATCATGGCGGGCAAGGTGGGCGCCGACCAATCCGCGACGACGATCTTCATCCGCATCGGCAATGTCGTGCTGTTTCCTTCAGGGGGCGCGAAGGTCAACGATTCCTTCGCGCCGATCGCGGCCAAGATCGCCGCCGCTCTCGACCGGGAGCCGGGCGCCATTCATGTCGATGGCTACACCGACACCGATCCGATTCACACCGTCGCCTTCCCGTCGAACTTCGAGCTCTCGGAGGCGCGCGCCAAGTCGGTCGCGGCCATGCTGAAGCGGGGCCTCGTCGCATCCAGAGCGCCTCGTGGTGCAGGGGAAGGGTCCGGGCAATCCCGTGGCGCCGAACGATACAGAGCTGCAACAAATCGAAAAACCGGCGGGTCGAAGTGTCGATCCCGAGAGCCGACTAAGGAGAGAGAGTTCGTTGCCGGGCGGAGGGCGATTGCGATGACCGTGATGGCCTGGCTCTGGATCGGGCTCAGCCTTCTTGGGGCGATCGTCCTGGCGGCGGTCGTTTGGCTGGCCGGACCGCTCGTCTCCATCGGCGACGCGCAGCCGTTCGAGAGCGCGCTCGTCCGGATCCTCATCATCTTGGCGATCTTTCTCGCGGTCGCCGGCGCCATCGCCTGGCGCATCATTTCGCGACGCCGCGCCGCCGCCAAGATCGCGCAGGCGATGACCGAGACGGTCGCCGACGACAGCGACGCGCCGGTCCTGAAGCAGAAGATGGAGGACGCCCTTGCGGTCCTCAAACGAACGGGCAAGTCGAACGCGCGCGCGCTTTACGATCTTCCCTGGTACCTCATCATAGGCCCGCCCGGCGCCGGCAAGACGACGGCGCTGGTGAATTCAGGTCTCAAGTTTCCGCTTGCCGGCGACAATACGGCCATGGCCGTTCAGGGCGTCGGGGGGACGCGATATTGCGACTGGTGGTTCACCGACGAAGCCGTGCTGATCGACACCGCTGGCCGCTATACGACGCAGGATTCGGACGCCAAGGCCGATCGCCGCAGCTGGCTCGCCTTCCTCGACATGCTGAGCCGGAATCGTCCCAGGCAGCCGATCAACGGGGTCATTGTCGCGATCAGCATCGCCGATGTTCTCAACCTTTCGGCGAAGGAGGTGGCGGCGCACGCCGACGCGATCCGCAAGCGCCTCGATGAATTGCACGAGGAACTGAAGGTCGACTTCCCCGTCTACGCCGTCTTCACCAAAATGGATCTTGTGGAGGGCTTCACCCAATATTTCGCCGACCTCGACGAGACGAAGCGACAGGCGGTGTGGGGCGCCACGTTCCAGACCTCCGACAAGAAGGCCAACAACGTCGGCAAGGTTCCCGAGGAGATCGACCTCCTCATTCAGCGCATTTCGGAGCGGATGCCCGAACGCCTGCAGGAGGAGCCCGACCTCAGGTCGCGCGCGGTCCTGTTCGGATTTCCGGCCCAGCTCGGCGCCATCCGAAAGCCGATCGCCGACTTCCTCAATCGCGTCTTCGAGCCCACCCGCTACCAGACGACCGCGATCCTGCGCGGCTTCTACTTCACGTCGGGGACGCAGGAGGGAACGCCATTCGACGCCGTTATCGGCGCCTTGCAAAAGAGCTATGGCGTGCAGAGCCTCGGCAGCGTCGGATTTTCAGGCGTGGGCAAGAGCTTCTTCCTGGCGGACCTCTTGACCAAGGTGATCTTCGGCGAGGCGGGGTGGGTTTCGACCAACATCGCCGCCGTGCGCAGATCGCTGGCGCTGAGAGCCGCGGCGTTCACGTTGATCGGCCTCGCCACCGCGGGAATCTTGGGCTTGTGGTGGATGAGCTACACCCGCAACGCCGCGGTCATCTCTGCGACCGAGCAGGGCGTCAGCGATTACGCCTCGATCGCCGGACCGTTCATCAAACAGAATTCGGTCACCGATCCGAATCTCCTGCCCATTTACGAGTTGATCGGCTCTCTGCCGAATCTCCCGGTCGGCTACGCCAAGCGCAACGATTCCACGCCGGTCGAACAGACCTTTGGTCTCAGCCAGCGCCCGCGCCTCCAGGACGCGTCGGACGATCTCTACCGCCAGGCCCTCGAACGGCTCTTGCGGCCGCGGCTCATCCTGTCGCTTGAGCAGCAGATCCAGAAGAACATCGACGATCCGAGCTTCGTCTATGAGGCGCTCAAGGTCTATCTCATGCTGGGCGGCAAGGCGCAGCAGGTTGACAACAATCTGATCCTCGCCTGGTTCACGCGGGACTGGGAGGAGCGCGCGTTTCCGGGCGCGCCGAACGCCCAGGGGCGGGCGCTGCTTCGCCAGCATCTCGAGGCCATGTTGGACATGGATGACGGGCGAGCGAGGAAGGTTTCGCTCAACGGCCCGCTGGTCGAGCAGGCGCAAGCGACGCTTGCGCGCATGCGCGTGGCCGAGCGCGCCTACACGTTACTCAAGTCCGAGGCGCATAACGCGGAGGTCGAGGACTGGGTCGCCTCCCAACGCGGCGGGCCGGACATGAACCTGGTGTTCGAGGCGGCCAACGGCGCCAACCTCGACACCATTCGGGTCCCCGGCTTCTTCACCTACGAAGGCTTCTACAGCGCCTTGCTCGCGCATATGCAGACGATCCGCGAGAGGCTGGAGAAGGACAATTGGGTGCTCGGAGCGTCCGGCGACCAAAACGCCGTGCAGCAGCAGTTCGCCAGTCTCTATCCGGGCATTCTCGAGCTCTATGGCCGTGATTTCATCGCCGCCTGGACCGCCGCGATCAACAACCTGCAACTGAAGCCGCTGCTCAACGACAAGCCGAAATATCTGAAGCTGAGCGCGGCCTCCGCGCCGACCTCGCCCATTCGCTTGATCTTCGAATCCATTCGCGACGAGACGGCGTTGACCCGCGAGCGTCCGAAGCCGCCGGCGGCGAACGGCGCCGCCGTCGATCAGGCGAAGCAGGACGCGCTCAATGCGGCGGGCAATCGACTGGGCGGCGTCGGCAAGGACGCCCTCGACCTCGCCATGAAGTCGCAGCGCAAGGCCGGCGATCCGCCGCCCGAGACACCCGGGGCTTCGATCGAGGCCTATTTCAAACCGATCGCGATCATGGTCGATGGGACACCTGGATCGCGGCCGATCGACCAATTGCTCGCCAACCTGAACGAGCTTTACCGACAGCTCGTTCTGGCGGCGCAAAACCCTGCGCAGGCCAAGCAGGCGCTGGAGCAGGTGGATGTGCAAGTGGCGAGTCTCAGGGCCAATGCAACGCGTCTGCCTCAGCCGCTTGCCGGTATGATCGACAAGATCGCCAAGGACGCCGCCGGCGACGCGAACGCCAGCTCAATCGCCCAGATCGCCGACGCAATGGCTCAGAATGTGACCGGAATCTGCCAGCAGATCATCGCCAACCGCTATCCCTTCGCCAAAAGCGACCGGGACGCGCCGCTGGCCGATTTCGCCAAGCTATTCGCCCCGAATGGCATCATCGATAAATTCTACTCGTCCGATCTCGACCCGCTCGTCAACAGAAGCGGCAAGCGGTGGGTCTGGCGCACCAATCCGAATCTCGCGCGCAAGCTGTCCGACACAACCTTGCGACAATTCCAGCAGGCAGCGGAGATTCGCGACGCTTTCTTCCCGACCGGCGGGTCAACACCGAATGTCAATTTTGAAGTGAAGCCGCTGACGCTGAGCAGCGACGCCCAGACCGCGACGCTCACGATCAACGGCGCCAGCGTCGTCGCGCAGCAAGGCGCTGCAAATCCGCCCGCAACCGTGCAATGGCCAGGCGCCGGGGCCGGCGAAGCCTCGATCGTGATGGCGCCCGATATGCCCGACCGCCAGTCCAAACTCGAGCGGACGGGAGCGTGGGCTCTGTTCCGCCTCGTCGACGCCGGCTCATCGATCGAGAGCGGGAACGCGCTCAAGGTCAGCTTCGTCGTTTTCGGGCGCGAGGTTTCCTATCAGTTCACCTCGTCTTCCCTGGCCAACCCCTTGAGCATGCCGGCGCTCCGGCAGTTCAAGTGCCCGAACGGGCTCTGACGTCCATGTCCGCCGGACTTTTCGGAAAGCTCCCCGCCAAGCGTGATTTCATCGGCATGAACGCTTCGCGCCGGTTCCTCGAGGCTTGGGAGCCGTGGTTGCAATCGGGTGTGGCGATGTCGAAGCAAATGCTGGGCGGCGTGTGGACTGAAACCTACAATCGCGCGCCAATCTGGCGCTATTGGCTCGGCGAGGACTTTTGCGGCGAGGCGATGATCGGCGCGTTCATGCCGTCAATCGATGGGGTCGGGCGATCCTTTCCCCTGGCCATTTTCGTGGGCGAAGGCGACGCGTCGTTAGCCCCGCCCGAACTCGAGCCGAACGACGCGTGGTTCGAGGCGGCCGAGGCGGTCCTTCTCGACGCCCTCGAACCCGGCGCGACGCTGGAGCGGATTGCCGAGAAAGTCGCGTCTCTGCCCACGCCGGCGCTTGAGCCGCGAATAACCAAAGACGGAGATTTCGAACAACTGGCCGACGGCGGCGTCCTCGCCCGCGACATCGGCAGCGAAGTTTGCGCCGCCTTTCTCGCCGCTCGCCGCTTCGGGCGAAGGCGAGCCTTTGCGTCCCAGACCTTCTGGTGGACGATCGGGGGCGAAGGCTTTCCTTCGCTGGCCTTACTCCAGGTCGGCCTGCCGCCCGCGACCCGCTTCGCCGACATGCTGACCGGGGCTTTCTCGGACGGGGCCGCGGTCGCGTTGGGCGACGCGACGTGACCGCGGACCCGCAACCGCCGCGCTTTGGCCGCAACGCAAGGATCGCGTATCATTCCGGCCGACGCGCCTCCCCTTTCAGGACAAGCGGCGATGAATGACGTTTCTCCTTTGGATCCCGCGGCTCAACCCACGCCGACCGCTTCGCCCTCGCCTGCTGAGCCCGCCGGGTCCGCGACTGCCCAGACGCCGGCTGAGCTTGCGGCTTCGGTGGCGGAGCCGGAGCCTTTGCCCGAGCCCGCGCCCGAGCCCGCCCGCGCCGCGCCGGACCCCTTTGCGCTGCCGCCGGTCTCTGAGAACGACCCATGCGGGCCCGATCTCGATCTCGAGGGCGACCCGGAGTTCATGAATTTCATCGCGGCCACCGAGGGGCTGCTTCCCGCCAGCTACTATGCCTTCAATCGCGCCGCGATCGATTTTCCGGCCGCGTTGCAGACGGCCGAGAAGCTCCTCAAGCGCACGCTCGATATGCGCCTGCTCGCGCTCATGGCCAAGCTCTCGATCCTCAACCGCGATGTCGCGGGCTTCGCGCAGCGGCTCGGAAATGTTGCTTGGCTCGTCAGGGACCATTGGGAAGCCGCCAATCCCAAGGCCGAGGGCGGCGACTCGTCGGGGCGCATCGCGCAATTGGCGACCCTCGAGGATAACGCGGTCGTCCTCCTGCCGCTGCAATACGCGGCGCTCATCGAAACCAGCCGAGAGGGCGCGCTCTCCTATCGCGACCAGCTCCTGGCGACGGGCGCGGTCCAACCGCGCACCGCTACGCTTTATGACCTCAAAGGGGAGCAGCAGACGACGGAGCCGGAAAAATTCATGCCGGCGAAGTCGATCGAGCGAGTGTTGAGCGAGGTCGAGATCGCAAGGCTGGCCGGCGCCGTTGAGACGCTGACAAACCTCGGCGCTTCGATTCAGGCGATCAAGGCGGCCACGACCGAACATGTCGGCTTCGCGAACGCGGTTGAACTGCCGAAGCTCGCCAAGCTTGTCGCTGAGATGACGGAGTTCGCGCGCGCCGCGCTAATGAAGCGCGACCCGTCCCTCGCGCCGCCGCCCGAGGCTCCCGGCGCGCGCGAGGGGGCGGCTCCACAGGCGGCGGCTGCGGCGCCGGCCGCGTTCGCCTCGCGCGTCGAGGTTGACGCCGCGCTTGCTTCCGCGTTCGGCTACTTTGCCGCCTCCGAGCCGACGAGTCCGGCGCTTCTCCTCATCGGGCAGGCGCGCGAAACGTTGGGGAAGAACCTGTACGAGGTGATGCAGCTGCTCGCTCCGCCGCACGCCGACGCTGCGCGGGTGTTTGTCGGTCCTGACGGCGTCTTCACCGTGCCGGTCAAGAGTCTGGCGAACGCGCCGAGCGCGGCCATCGAAAGCGCGCCGGCCGAACCCGCGGCGACCCGCGCCTCGGCGATCGCCCTCATCGATGCGGTTGCAGCGCACATGCAAAAGGCCGAGCCGTCGAGCCCTGTGCCCTATCTGCTCGATCGCGCGCGAAATCTCGCGACGCGCGACTTCGTGAGCCTGTTGCAGGACCTCCTGTCGGAGGACGCGATCGCAGCGCTGAAGAGTGGGAACTGATCCTCACTTCCGGGGGTCGGTCAGGAACGTCGTCCAGTCGGTGGAATCGAGCGTGTCGATCTCAGCGAAGGTGACCGCTTGCAGGCCACGCCGCCAGCAATTATCCGCTCCATAGGCGACGAATTTGCCGCGGTCGATGCACATGGTCGCCGTGCCGGCCACCAGGTCCACGCCGTCGATGTCGGTCGCGTAGAGATAGACGAAGCGGCTCTTCAAGGGGCCGCGCACAGGCGTCGCGCAGGAGCCGGGGGTCGCGACCCACCAGCCTTCCGTTTTGAACGCCTCGCCGGCGTCCGTCCCGACCGCGATATTGATCAGCGCGTGCGTCTTGTTGCAGACGCGGAAGTCGGCGCGGGCGGACGTGGAGATGATCACAAGCAGGAAGGCGAAAGCAAGGCGCGAGGCGCGGCGATGCGTGCGGCGATCACTCGCTTTCATCTCGGTAAAGTTCGCCCCATTCCGGTTTCCAGACGCCATCAGGATCCTGGACAACGATCGCGATCTTGAGCTGATTCGCAAGCCGGACGGCGCCGGAAAAGGCGTCCTTGGGCGCCATCGGCTCGGTTATGCGATCTGCGGCCAGAGATTCATGGGCGCTTTTGGGGCAGACGACCGTCGCCCATTGTCCGTCGGCGCGCTGAGAAAGAACGATGGTCACCGCGTCGCCGACGACCTCGTCCACCTGCTCGAATCGATTGGCCATTCGCTCGGCTCCGCTCAGCTCACTTCGTATGCGAACGCGCCGCCCGCCGCCGACACTTTGGCTTCGCGTATCGCCTCGCGGTTCAGCGAACGCTTGAGGATCTCGCGCGACAAAGCCGGCAGGATCGTGTTGGTGATGATGTTGTCGATGACGCGGCCGCCGGAATCGGGATCGTGGCAGAGCGACACGATGTGATCGATGGCGCTCGGATCGACCACGAATTTCGCCCGATGGTTTTCCTCGATCCGTTTGCCGACGCGGCCGAGCTGCAGGCGCACGATGCCGGCCAGCATCTCTCCCGACAGCGGAAAATAGGGGATCGTGACGATGCGCCCGAGCAGCGCGGGCGGGAAAACCTCGAGCAGCGCCGGGCGCAAGTCAGCGGCGAGCGCCTCGGGATCGGGCGGCGGTCTGCCCGCTTGCGGCGCGCATGATGACGTCCGTTCCGACATTGGTGGTGAGGAGGATCAGCGTGTTCTTGAAGTCGATGCGGCGCCCCGTCCCGTCCTCCATCACGCCCTTGTCGAACACCTGGAAAAAGACCTCGTGCACGTCGGGATGGGCCTTCTCGATCTCGTCGAGCAGAACGACGCTGTAAGGGCGCCGGCGCACCGCCTCGGTCAGGCGTCCGCCCTCGCCATAGCCGACATAGCCGGGCGGCGCGCCTTTGAGCGTCGAGACCGTATGGGCCTCCTGGAACTCGGACATGTTGATGGTGATGATGTTCTGTTCGCCGCCGTAGAGCGTCTCTGCGAGCGCCAGCGCCGTCTCCGTCTTGCCGACGCCAGAGGGGCCGCACAGCATGAAGACGCCGATCGGCTTACTCGGATTGTCGAGCCGCGCCCGGTTGGTCTCGATGCGCTTGGCGATCATCTCAAGACCGTGGCTCTGTCCGACGATGCGCCTGTTCAAGATTCCGGCGAGGTTGAGCACGGTCTCGACCTCGTCGGCGACCATCTTGCCGACCGGAATTCCCGTCCAGTCGGACACCACCGAGGCGACCGCCTGCTCGTCGACATGGGCGTAGATCATCCGCTTTTCCGGATCGATCTTGCCGAGTTCGCCGACCTTGACGCGAAGAGTCTGGCCGTCCGACTGCGGCTCGGCTTCAGGCTTTGCGCCGAGCGCAGGGCGCGGGCTCCGCGGCGAGCGGCGGCGGCGCTTCCACAGGCGCGGATGGCGCAGCCTCCGCGGGCGCCGGCGCGATCACGGACGCTTTCGCGATTGCCTCGCGCAAGCCAAGCACTTCCTCGACCAGCGCGCGCTCCCTGGTCCAGTCCGTTTTCAAGGCGGCGAGTTTTTCGTGGGCCGCTGCGAGCTTTGCATCGATCTCGGCGACGCGGTCCTCTTTGGCGGCCCCGAGGTCCCGCTCGCGCAACAGGGATTCTTTTTCGCCTTCGAGCGCGGCGATCTCCACTTCGGCGTCTTCCACCGCCGCGGGCTTGGCGTTCTGACTGATGGCCACGCGCGCGCAAGCCGTGTCGAGGAGGCTCACCGCCTTGTCGGGCAATTGCCGCGCCGGGATATAGCGGTTCGATAGATTGACCGCGGCGACGATCGCCTCGTCGGTGACGCGCACCTTATGGTGCTTCTCCATCGGCGCGATGAGCCCGCGCAGCATGATGGCGGCGGTCGCGACGTCCGGCTCGCCGACCATGATCGGCTGGAAGCGGCGGGTCAGCGCCGGGTCCTTCTCGATATATTGCCGGTACTCGGCCCAGGTCGTGGCGGCGATGGTGCGCAAAGTTCCGCGCGCCAGCGCCGGCTTCAAGAGATTCGCGGCGTCACCCGTGCCGGCCTGCCCCCCGGCGCCGATCAGCGTGTGCGCTTCGTCGATGAACAGGATGATCGGAATCGGCGAGGACTGCACCTCGTCGATCACCGAGCGCAACCTTTGCTCGAATTCGCCCTTCATCGACGCGCCCGCCTGCATCAGGCCGACGTCGAGAACGCAGAGCTTGACCCCTTGCAGCGGCGGGGGCACGTCGCCCGATGCGATGCGCTGAGCGAACCCCTCGACGATGGCGGTTTTGCCCACGCCCGCTTCGCCGGTCAGGATCGGATTGTTCTGCCGCCGGCGCATCAGAACGTCGATGACCTGGCGGACTTCGTCCTCGCGGCCGAGGACGGGGTCCATCTCGCCGGCCTTGGCTTTGGCGGTGAGATCCTGGCTGAACCGATCGAGCGCCGTCGTGCCTTTGGGCCCAAGCGCGGCGGCCGCGCTGTCCGTGCCCGCCGCGGCGACGCCCGAGCCGTCCATCGGGCGCAGGTTGCCCTCGTCGGACCCGGCCCAGATCGCGCCGTGGCCGGCGGCGACTTCATCGACGGGAAGCTTGGCGAATTCCTGTGAGACGCCGATCAGCGCGCGTCTCAACTCGAGAGACTTCAGGATCCCGACGAGGAGATGCCCGGTGCGAATCTGCGTCTCGCCGAACAGGAGAGTCGCATAGTGCCAGCCGCGGTCGAGAGCGTCAGCGACGGGGTTGGAGATGCCGGGCATCTCGGTTTCGTTCTTGCGGAATCCGTTGACGACGGCGGTCGCGTCCGCCAGCAGCCTGGCGCGGTCGAGCTTGAAATGATCGGCGGTGAGCGCGAGATCCGTGCGGTCCTTCTGCAGGATATGCATGAGCCAATGGGCGAGCTCGAGGTTGCGGTTTCCGGCGCTCTTGGCCTGCCGCAACCCTTGCAGGAACAATTCGTAGCCGACGCGGTTCAGCTTGCCGGCGACCGCTTCGATGCTGATGTCCGCGCCCATGGACGAACTCCCTTACATCGCGTTTTCGAGGCGGCTGACCACATGGAACCGCGCGTCCCGGCGGAATGTCTCGTCGGTCTTCGCCCAGTTCGGCGACATCCAGCTTGTCCACCCGATCTGCGCGTCGCGGCCGAGTCTGACGGCTGTGATCTCGCCCGCGGGAATTGCGAGCTCCATGTCCCAGTCGTATTCGAGGCCGAGGTAAAGAAAGACCGCGTCGGCGATCTGCCGCGCGACCGGCGAGCCGGGCAGAAACTCCCGGAAATGCTTGATGTCGCGCACGAAGACACGGATGCGAAACTTGTCGCTCACCGTGTACATGGTCGCGCCGGCGACGCAATCCGTACCGAGGCGGCTGTTGGCTTGGCCGAGACGCGTGCGCTCGCTTGGATCGAGCTCGAGCCAACTGCCGACGAATTCCTCGATCTCGACCCGCGTCTCGAGATAACTGGTGAGAAACGCGCGCAGACGCGAGACGCTCTTGACCCGCGCGGCGAGCAACCCGGCGTAGGGCAGCTTGGCGAAATCGGAGATCGAGTCGGCGTCGCGAAACGCAGGCGTTCCGATGCCGATCATCGCGCCGATATAGGCTCGGAACCGGTCCTCATCGGGCCGATCGTGCTGGGTGATCGGACGCGCGTCCGCCCAGGCGCGAAAGAACAACGCGAGAAAGCGGCGCTGGAAGAGGTCGACGAAGCGAGGAAACGCGTCGTCCCGCTCGAGAAGCCAATTGTACGCCTCTTCCGTCGTGGTCAGCGGCAGGGCGCCCTGCGGGCCGAACATGCCCAGGAAGCGGGCCTTGAGACGCATGCGCCCGTTCGGATCGAGCGCCGCGGCTTCGAGGTTCGAAGTCGGGGAATTCGAGGTAGGGGTTTTGCGCGATCTCGACGAATTCGTCTTCGAGCCGGCGTGCATCGCCGATGCGCGGTTTGGCCGGGTTTTCCCGTTCGAGGCGCCGCAGCACGCTGAGAAGATCGAACCGCCACGGCTCGGCCGCAAGCTCCGAGCGGAACGTCACAGGAGACCCCTCAAGCCCAGACGCGGCGGCCAGCGCATCATCTCGCCGCGCTCGACGGTGCGGATGATCGTCTGGGTGAAGTGGTTGATCGCAATATATTCGGCAAAGAAGCGGTCGAGGACGGCGCCGAGCAGAAAAGCGCCCGAGCCTTCGAACGCCCTGCCTTCCAGCGTGAGCGTGATCTCAAGCCCGCGGGCCGCGGCTGCGCCCGACGCCTGACGCAGCCGCCGCACGGTCGGGCGGGTGGTGAGGCTGCGCACCCCGCGAATCTTGGCGTCGGCCGCGGCGTCGGAAAGATCCGCGAACAGAACGAGCGTCTCGCGGAGCGCCATGGCGCCGTCGTTAGCCCGGTCAACGAGCCCCAGATGATTGAGGCTCAGCATGCTGATGAGGCGCCAGGCGACCTCGCCGGTCGAGGCGTCCAGTCCTCTTCCCTCGATTGAGGTGAGCGCCGGCTCGAGCGGTTTGGTCGGACCGTCGACGCAGGTGAGCTCAAGCTCCGCGTCGTCGAGAAAGCGGAAGTCGGCGCCGCTCTCGCCGACCGGAAGGTGCGCCGCGAGATGCCGGTTGGTGCAGAGCGCGTCTACGCTGAGTTCGGCCACGCGCAGCGTTTCGTTCGGGTCGGCTCGTTCGCCCAGCGACAGAAAGACGTCCGTGCCGACGTAATCGGAAACCAGCCCGTATTTCCTCTCGTCAGCGGTGTGTCGCCGGGGGAGACGGCGAATTGTATATGTGAGCCCGGTTGGGCTGCGGGCGGCTCTGGCGGAATAGAGCGGCTCGACCGCAAGCTTTTGCGGCGCGCCCGGCACGTGGGCGAACACCCGAACGACACGATTGGTCTCGAAATCGAGCGTGCGGCTGCGGTCGGGAATGACCGGAAATTCGAACTGGTTGGACTTGACGGGAATCCGGTCCAGCCGCTTCTCGAACAGGTTCGCGCCCGGCGCGGTATAGAGCGCGAACATCTCCTTGCGCACCGCCGCGGCCAATTGCGGGTTCACGTCGTCAAAGGCGAAGACGACGTCGATCGACTTGGCGTCGAGGCGCGAGACGATTGCATCGAGGTCGGTCAGGTCGAAGCCTAGGAAGCGGCGAGGAAAGGCGAAATAATCGCGCAGGAAATCGAATCCGCGGAACAGCTGGTTGTCGTTCGGGATGAGGGCCTCGCCTTCGCCCCAACCGATCTGGCGGATCATGTCGGCGCGCCCGCTCGTGATGACCGGATCGCCGAAAGCGTCAAGCATGCGAAAATAGACGCCCGTGCAATGTGCGAACAGCTGCTCGTACAGGGCGACCGCGTCGGTCTCCTGGCCGAGCAGGTGGAAGCGCAGCGACTTCGCCCGGTGGGACGAAAATCTGAGCTCCGGATGCGTCAGCGCTTCCTTGTCGGCGGGTTCATCTTCAGCCGCCGAAGCGCTTCGCACCGTCAGCTGCAGCCGAAGGCTCGCGGCGCAAGCAGCGCGGGCGTTTGGGACGAGAGCCTGAAACGCTCCGGAACTCGTGAGATATTCCGCCTTGAGGATATCGAAGGGCCAGAGCGTGATCGGCTCGGCGAGCGTGAACCGGCACGCAACGTTGCGATGCGCTTCGCGATAGGTCGCTTCGAACACGGCGCCTTGCGCAATTGTTCGGCCGTCGCGCAGCGCCGGATCGCCGAATTTGGGCTTTGCCCGAACGAGAACGAAGGAGGGCGTCGGCGCGAGATAGTGCGGCGCGAGCTGGTCGATGAGGTTCGTGGTGAAGTCGGCGAACTCATGCTTGAGCTTGAGCTGCACCCGCGCGGCCAGGAACGCGGCGCCCTCGAGCAGGCCGGAGATCATCGGGTCGGCGGCGTCGCCGACGAGCCCCCCGAGCCGCTCGGCGATGCCTGGATAATCCTCCGCGAATTCGGCCGCCTGCTCGCGCAGGATCGCGAGCTCTTGGTTATAGAACCTCAGGAATTCGCGGTTCATCGCTTTAGAGCCGGTCGATCTTGATCTTACCGGAGTCGAGCTCGACCTCAGCGACGAATTGCACCGGAACCTCGACCGGCTGCGTCTTGAGCGCCGAGCTGACGAGAAACCTCACTTTGAGCTCGTCCGGCGACACCGTGTCGTCTCGCCTGGCTTTGATCGAGCCGCGGACGAGTCTCGGCTCGAAGTCCCTGAGCGCCGACTCGAGTTCCTGAGCGACGAGAGACACGGCGTTCTCGTCGATCGAAAGACGCGCGATGTCAGGAAAGCCGAAGTTGAGAATCGATTTGCCGACTTGGGGCGCTTCCGACAGATCCTGAGCCGAACCCAGGTTGACCGTGTTGAGAAGCGCGCCCACGTCCGAAATGACGATCCTTCTCAGCTCGCTTTCGGAAATGGGCGCGCGGCTGGACGCTCGTCGCGACGAGAGGACCCGCTCGCCGCCTTCGCGAACGTCCGCCACGGCTTTCGCGTCACGCGCCTGATGCGCCGCTCGGAACGCTTGCATGAGCGGCGCCGCCAGGCGATCTCCCTTCGGATCCCCCATTCTCCTACCGGCTCCTCGCGCTCACCTTGCCTGAGCCAATTCGCCCGAGCCGACGGCTTGCCCAATACCCGTGGGCCCGGGGCGGCGGCCTACCGCCAGGCAGGCCGCCAATCACATTCAGCTCGCCTTGTTCGCCTTGACGTCGTAGGTCTTCGTATTCTTCGCCCCCGGCGTGCCGTCAGCGTTTTGCGGGGTGTAATTGACTTCGACTTTCGAGAAGTTCAGCGAGACGGACTCCTGCGCGATCCCGCCGCCCTCGTGCCCGCTGGTGCTCACGGACGACACGAAAACCTCCGTGAGGTTGTAAACTAGATATTCTTGTGGTTTTTCGCCCGCGCGTCTGACAGTGACCGTCGCCTTGGGGATATGTTTGCCCGTGGCGCAGGCCAGGAAAAGGTTGGGCGAGGCCTGGTCAACCACCTTGGTGAAATGAAGATCCTGAATGTGGGCCCTGCCGCCGCCCGAACCGAGGTTCGAGCCGCCCGTGCCCGCGTTGCTGACGCCGAAGCTAAAGGACGAAACATGGATCTCGTCTTTGTGCTTATCGTCTTGCGACTCGCCCTTGATTCCGTCGAGTTTGAGAAAGTAGTCTTCCTGAGCCATAATGTTTCCCCATTCTTAAGGTTGACGATCTTCTAAACAAGCACAGTTTTCGTCGGAAGATGTTCACACGGATTCGCAATTCTTTGGCAAGAATTACACTCGAATGGACAATCTTGCGCCGCCAAAACACGCTCTACACCAGGTTACTATCCAGTCCTTACTCGCTTTGACTAGGTCTTCTCCAGCGGCAGCCTCGATACAAGGCTCATCCCGATATCCATGCCCTCGAGCTGAAAGTGCGGGCGCAGATAGACGCTGGCCGAATAGTAGCCGGGATTTTCCTCATTCTCGATGATGCTCACCTTGGCTCCCGCCAGAGGCAACCGCGCCTTGGTTTCCTCGCTCGAGTTCGTCGGATCGCCGTCCACATAACGGGTGATCCAGCCGTTGAGCCATTTCTCGAGCTGCTCCTTCTCCTTGGTCGAGCCGATCTTGTCTCGCACCATGCATTTCAAGTAATGGGCGAAGCGGGAGACCGCGAACATGTACGGAATACGAGCCGACAGATTCTCCGACGCTGTCGCTTCAGCTTTGTCCATGAGCTTCGGCTTGTAGACGGATTGCGCGCCGATGAACGCCGCCTTGTCGGTGTTTTTCCGATGCACGATCGCGATGATGCCGGCCTTGGACAGTTCGCCCTCACGCCGGTCGGTGATGGCGATCTCGGTCGGGCATTTGAGGTCGACGCCTCCATCGTCGGTAGGGAAGGTGTGGGTCGGCAGGTTGAGGACCTCGCCGCCGGATTCGACGCCGCGAATTCTGACCGTCCACCCATATTCCTTGAAGGCGCGATTGATGTTGGTCGCCATCACATAGGCCGCGTTCATCCAGCCGTATTTTTCGCCGTGATGGCCATCCGTGTCCTCCTCGAAGGCGAATTCCTCCACCGGCTCGGACTTCGCGCCATATGGGAGGCGGGAGAGAACGCGTGGCATGCACATGGCGACGTAGCGGCTGTCGACCGAATCGCGCAGGCCCTTCCACGCCGCGTATTCAGGCGTGTCCATGAGTTTGCCGAGATCCCGCGGATTCATCAGCTCACGCCACGAATCCATGCCAAGCAGATTCGGATCGGCGCCGGTGACGAGGGGCGCGAGCGCGGCGGAGGCGATCTTGGACAGGTCGCGAAGGAGCTGCACGTCCGTCGGCGCGTGGCTGAAGGCAAAGTCAGCGACAAGCGCGCCATAGGGCTCGCCGCCCAGCGTGCCGAACTCGCTCTCGTAAACCGCCTTGAACAACGGGCTCTGGTCCCAGCGGGCTCCCGGATAGTTTCTGAGATGTCGATAAAGCTCGGCCTTGCCGACGTTCAGCACGCGGATCTTGAGCGTTGCGTCGGTCTCGGAGTTGAAGACGAGATAGTTCAGTCCGCGCCAAGCGCTCTCCAATTGCTGGAATTCTGGCGCGTGCAGCACTTCGTTCATCTGCGCCGAAAGCTTCTCGTCGAGGCGGGCGATCATCTCCTCGATCGTGTCAAGCACCTGGTCCTTGACGACGCTCGAATCCGCGAGCGCCTGGGTGACGAGCGCTTGCACGGCGTTTTCGACCTCGCTCGCCGCGCGCTCCGTTCGCGGTTTGAAGTTCTGCTTGAGGAGCGTCGAGAACTCATCGGCTTCCGCGAGCGCCGTTTCGGCGCCTGGCGCTTTCTGCCCTTGCTGTGCCGTGGCCATTTCCAAACCCCTTATTGAGTGGAGCCGTCACTCGACGGCTTCTGATCCAGCTTGGTCTTCATCGCCGCCATGAGTTGAGGATCGTTGAGAAGCTTCTTGAGCGTCTCCTCGGCGGCCACCTTGCCATCCATGTATCTCAAGAGATTCGACAGTTGCTCGCGCGCTGCGAGAAGCTTGGCCATGGCCGGCACCTGCCTGGCGATGGCGGCCGGCGAGAAATCATTCATGCTGGTGAATTTGAGATTGACGCCCAGCTTCTCGGAGCCTTCTTCGGCTCCCAGCTTGTTCGGCACCCTCATCGACACCGCCGGAGCAATCGCGGCCATGCGCTTGTCGAAATTATCCATGTCGATATCAAGGAACTTGCGATCATTCATGTCGGGCTTCTCGACTGCCGAAGCGTTGCCGGAGAGGTCCGCCAGGACGCCCATGACGAACGGGAGCTCGACCAGCTTCTCCGCGTCATAAGGATCTTCGTAAGTGATATGAACCCGCGGTTTGCGGTTGCGCGAAATGAATTTCTGTCCGGAATTGCTGTTCGAGGCCATGACGTACTCCCGGTCCTAGCTCGCACGGTCACACTTTATGTGATCGGCGGCGAAGCGCAATATCCAAATCTGCGCCCAGCCCGCACTGCTATATTGAGCGGACGGTCGACCCCGGTCAGTGATCCCGATCACACTGGTCTCGGCGCGTGGTGAATTGGCGCGTGCGCGGTGGGCCGGCGCGGGCGCCGTGCGCATCTTGATGGCGCTGAATTTGGCGTCGCTCGAAGCGTGACGGAGCGCCGGGCCGCGCCGACGCCTGTTTGTCAGCCGCCGGGTCCGACACCATTTCAGTCTTCTCCGTCGCCGCTGAAACCCCACGGTCGCTCATTCTTCTGGAATTTAGATGGAACTGTCGGATTGCCTGGCGCAAACAAGCTCGACGATGTCCTTTTGGTTCAATGGCGCTCTATAGCACAAAAATTAGGCGGCATTGATAGAGGGTCAAAAGTCGGCGTTCCAGATATGATAAGGACATTCGGGTCGAGGCGAGCAGGTCGGCTTCGAGGATAATTGTCTCGGCCACGCTGCATTTCCTGTCGATAGCGAAGTGTCTGTCGACAGGAAATTATCTGTCGGGACGACAATTTATTGCAGGAAAACAGAAATTGAATTACACTCGCCCCATGACACTCCTGCCCTTCCGCATGGCCTCGATCGCACGCGCCCGTCCCGGCGCCGCTCCCGCACGGGGAAGAGCGACATGAAAAATTTTCCGCCGTAATTCCCGTGTAACCCATTGATAAGTCTCGATTCGGTCGAGAGAATCCAAGGAAATCCAAGGAAATCCAACCCTCAAAAACGGGGGTTTTCGGGAGCAAAACGGCCAGGCCCAAGAGAATCCAAACTCCGCTGCCCGGAGGCGGCGAAACCGACGCCATCCCGATGCAAAGCGCGCAAGGAGGGGCCCGCGAAGGCGCGGGTACTCCGCGGCTGGGTGACTTGATCTGGGCTGCCGCGGGACTTCGGATCGTTTGCTTGAGCTGGCGCAGGAGCGGGCCGAAGAGGGGCTTGCGCTTTGTGTTTCTCATCGCGGCGCCGACCTATGCCTGCGCATGTTGAGGATCAACGTCCGACCTCGTGTCGCAGACAATGACGGTCCATTCGGGCCGCCGGCTGTCGCACGGCTGCGTCCGTATCTCGCCAGTCCACGCGGCGACGCCTGTTCCCCATGTTGCAGAGGCAGGGGGCTGAAATCCGCATTGTTGGATCTCCCCTCAGCGAACGTCGAACCGGATCGGCGCTTGGGTTCGCGGCGATCCTCCATACGCGGGCGCTCAAAGAATGGGGGCGCAATCCGCTTGCGCGCTGATCGTCGAGCGCGCCCATTACCGGCACATTAATAACGCCTCATCCGCGCCGGATTTTGCCCGTCTGGGTGTCGCGTTTTCTTTCTATTTAGGATATCAGGCCACCGTGAATCGAACCGGCGGAAGCCGTTTGAGGAGGCTATTGGTGCACAGACGTCAGTTTATTGCCGGCGCCGCCGGCCTGATTGCAGGCTCGCTCGCCCCGCGCCTGGCGATGGCGGACGTGCCAACGGCTTTCACCTTCGACATGGCGCCGCCGATGGACAATCGCGAGAAGTTCATCGCCTGGGGCGTGGCGCAACGCGGAGAGGAGCCGAAATTTCTCGGCGAGCGCTTTGATCGCTTCGGCGCGATGGTCCGGAATGAGGACCTGGTCAACGATCGCAACAAACACGCCTTCCTTTTGACGCCGCGCGAAAAATTCGTGCTTGAAGCAGAATCTCGCCCGCGCCTACGACCACGCCTTTCTCGACATCGGCTACGGCGTCACGATTTCGGGTCCGCACATCGTTGGCCGCATGACTTCGAACATCGATCCCAAGCAGGGGGAAAAGGTGCTTGAGATCGGCACCGGCTCCGGCTACCAGTCGGCCTACCTCTCGCATCTGACCGACCAGGTCCACACCGTCGAGATTATCAAGCCCCTGGCTGAGCGCACGCGCTCCATCTACGACCAGCTTATCAAGGACGGTTATACGGAGTTTGAGGCCATCAAGAGCAAGGCCGCCGACGGCTATTATGGCTGGGAAGAAGCGGCGCCGTTTGACAAGATCATCGTCACCTGCGGCATTGACCATGTTCCTCCCCCGCTGCTGCAACAGTTGAAGCCCGGCGGAATCATGGTCATTCCAGTGGGGCCGCCGGGCGCGCAGCGCGTTCTGAAGGTCGTCAAGAATCAAGCGTCGGATGGTGAGATGACGGTTGCGCGATCCGACATCTACGGCGGCCGGATCGTCCCATTCGTTCCCTTCACCAAGCTTGAGGGTGAACAGATCGTCGGCACGCACAATAACTAGCGCCCTAGCCGGTCGCGCCTGACCGGCCGCTCCGAGACGCAATGAACGACGCGAGCAAGGTCCAGATCGCCGGCGTCCTGGAGGCGCAGACCGAGCCAGACCCGGAGCTCGGTTCCGGGTCGCGCCTCGCGCTTTATGTCGCTGTCGGCCTCGCAGCAGGCTCCGTTATCGCCCTGCAGATCGACGTCATGCGCGTCTTTTCTGTCGGCAGCTGGGCGCATTTTGGCTCGCTGGTGGTGAGCCTGGCGATGCTGGGCTTCGGCCTGGCGAGCGCGGTGATGACCGTCGCCAAGGACTGGTTCGCTCGCAACTGGCGTGTGGCCGCGACCGTTTCGCTCGCTCTGTTCGGGCCGCTTGCCGTCGCCGCCAACCTTTACGTGCAGCATCTCGGCTTCAATGCGATCTTCCTCGTTTCCGACCCGGCGCAGAAGTGGAAGCTGCTTGGCGATCTTCCTGGCGGAGCTGACGCCGTTCCTGGCGGGCGCGTTTTTCCTTGGATGCGTCTTTCTGAGAAGCAACCGCATTTTCGGCCGCGTCTACTTCGCGGACCTCGCCGGGGCCGGACTCTGCGGCCTGGTGTTCCTGCTGGCGATGTACGTGTTTACGCCCGCCAATTTGATCGCCGCGCCATTGGGGCTCTGGTTCCTGGCCTGTTTGGCTTGGGTCTTCGGCCCCGGCGGGCGCGTGGCGCTCATTCCGTTTCTCATCGCGGGCGTCCTCGCTTTCGCCGGCCATTTCGTTCTGCCGCAAGCCTTTGGCCTAAAGACGCTCGCGACCAACGACTACAAAGGCGTGGCCTACGCGCGCAAATTTCCGGATGCGAAAAAGGTCTACGAGAGCGCCTCGCCGTTCGGCTTTCTAGAGGTGTACTCAAGCTCCTATCTGCATTTTGCCCCGGGCCTGTCCGACAACGCCGGCTTCAATCTGCCGACGATGCCAGCCAACGCCTATCTCGGCCTCTATATCGACGGCGACGGTCCGATCGGCATCATGCGCGATCTGACCGACAAGGAAACGGCGTATTTCCATTACCTGCCGATGGTCTACCCTTATGTGATCAAGTCGGCGCCGAAGACATTCATCGTCCAGTTCGGCGGCGGGATCTCGACTGAGGTCGCGCTGCACTCCGGCGCCAAGGACGTAACGGTCGCCGAAGGCAATCGCGCCGTGCTCCAGGCGTTTCACGCCGATGTGATCCGCAACTTCACCGGCGACATTCTGTCCAAGGTTCGCGTCATCGACTACGAGGGTCGTCATTTCCTCGCGCATACCAACGAGCGCTTCGACGTTATCGACCTGAGTCTCGCGGATTCCGTCGGCCTCTCTAATCCTGGCGGCTTCGCCATTGTGGAGAAGTTCTCCTATACCAAGGAGGCGATGGAGACCTACATGCGCGCGCTCGCCCCGGGCGGCGTGCTGTCGGTCACGCTATGGAACAAGGAAGAACCGCCAAAGTCGGTCTTGAAGCTTTATGCGACAATGGCGGCGGCGGCGCGCGAGGTCGACCCCGCGCACATGGCCAATTCCTTTTTCGTCGCCTCGTCGTACCTGTCGACTGCGACGGTCCTCTACAAAAACGGCGGCTTCACGCCGGGAGAGATCGAAAAGCTGCGGGCGCACACGCGCGCCATGTCCTTTGATGAGATCTACTTCCCTGGCTTCGTGTACGATTCGTCCCAAACGGACAGTACGCTTGCCGGCTACGTCGAGCAGATCTTTGCCGGCGCCGCCGGCGGTCCGCCCGCCGCAGAGCCGGCGGAATCCGATGGGACAGCCGCGCGCACCGGCGACGACGTCGACACCGCTCCTGGCGCCGCCGCCGACACTCCGCCGTCGGGCAAGGCGGATGACGGCGTTCTGCCGGCGACAGCCATGGGCCAGACTCGCCTGGCATGCGCTCATTGCTGGCCAATGGCCCGAGATCGCGCATCGCTATGTGTTTAACACGCGCGCGCTGACGAACGATGCGCCCTACTTCGCCGCTTACATCAAGACCGCCGACCTGCCCCGCGTGCTCGATAAACTCGAACTGGTGCAGGACGAATGGGGCTATCTCCTGATTTGGGCGACGCTCGGCGTCGCTTGCCTGACGGCGATGGTGCTGCTCGCCATACCGCTGATCTGGGGTTGGCGCGCCGTGTTCTCGCGCTCGCCCGGCAAGGCGCTGACCGTGCTCTACTTTGCTTGTCTTGGCGCGGGCTACATCATGGTCGAGGTCGGGCTCATCGCCCATTTCGTCATGGCGCTTGGAAACCCGACCATTTCGGCCTCGGTGCTGATTACGGGCATGCTGGTGTTCTCGGGTCTCGGCGCCCTGGCCTCGGAACGCGCCTTGCCCCACATGCGGACTGTTATGCCGATTCTGTTCGTCGCGGTTGGGGTCATGTTGATTCTGTACGGATTGTATCTCGGCCGCGTGCTCGACTCGATCGGCGCGCTCGCCTATCCGGTCCGCCTCGTCGTTTGCTTCCTTTTGATCGCCCCGCCCGCCTTCCTGATGGGCTTCCCGATGCCGATCGCGATGACGACGCTCGGACGTCTCGGCAAAGATCACATGTTTGTCTGGGCATGGGGCGTCAACGGCTGCTTTTCGGTGATCGGGGCCGCCGCGGCGCCCGTTATCGCGACCAATTTCGGCCTTGCAGCGGTGATCGAGTTCGCCGGCCTGGCTTATCTGTTGGCGATTCCCGCCTTTTATGGCGTCATCGCTTCGGACCAAGGACGAGGTCCTGGTAGAGTCCAAGCGCGGGCTTGATTCAATCGGCACGCGGCTGGAGTTTCGTCGCGCGTCGGCGACGCGAACCTGACGCTGAGACGACACATAACAATTTTGCAACAAATTAGCGACGCTGAGGGCGTTCGTCAGCCGCTCACAAAAAATTCATAATTGCCAAACCTTTACTTGCCAAGCACGGCGCGGCTAGGGTCGGCGCTCAATCCGGTCGCGCCGATCGGCCCAGCGCCAGTTTGCATGAGCTCCGCAATTTGACGTCGGCGGGTTACAACCGGGCCGCGATCTTGTCTCTTAAATCAAGCTCTTGCATAAAAACATAAGTATATTGTTCAATAATTGTCCACTTTCGCCGCCCTTACGGCGCCTTTTGGTCCCGAAGCCAAGGTTGCGCCGCCGCCTGACACGTGCCATAGTCTTCGAAACATCAAGCAACGAGAGAAATTCGGCAACACGTTCGGCGTTTATGATCTGGGAAGCGTAAGTAGACAATAAGAATAGACGTTCATGGCAAGAGCGGAATACAAAGGGCGGTCGCATCTGGTTTGGGCGTGAAATTGGGGCTGGGTTTTTTTCTGGCCCGTTTTCAAGAATAGATTGAACCCAAGGTACATCCGTAGTGTGGGCTGCGGAGGGAGAGGCAATGTCTTATCAGAACTTCGTTGGATATGCGGGAGATATTCTCGCAGTCGACGCGTATGCACTGCTTGAGGGCGACTCCACGTCGGTTCTTATCGATGTCCGTACACAGGCGGAGTGGTCTTACGTCGGGGTGCCGGACATTCAATCGCTCGGCAAGGCGCCATTGTTTTTGGAGTGGCAAAGCTATCCTTCGATGGCGGTCGACGCCAACTTTACCGGGCGCCTCGAAGCGCTGCTGCAGTCGGGGGGCGTCGAGCGCGGCGCTTCGCTCGTGTTCTTGTGCCGGTCGGGCGCGCGTTCGCGCCACGCCGCAATCGCGATGACGAGCGCGGGGTGGGGTCCTTGTTTCAATGTGTCGGATGGGTTCGAAGGCCCGCTGGGCGATTCACGCCGAAGAGGGGCGGTCAGCGGGTGGAAGGCGGGTGGGTTGCCCTGGACGCAGACGTAAAGCGCAAGCAAGTCCCGTTCCACGGCATCGCCGCAACGTCGGCTGTCCACCCCAACGCCTGAGACACACCCATGGATATGTACGACGAATCCAATCCGGATCGCTTTGACCATGGCGGTTCCGGCGGTCCTCCTTTTGGCGAAGCATGGCGGCGCTGCTGCGATCGCTTGCGGGCGGAAGTCGGCGATGCGGTGTTCAACAGCTGGTTTGGGAGCCTCACTCTGGAGTCGGTCGGATCGGGGCAGGCCCGGCTTTCCGTCCCGACGCGCTTTCTCAAGAGTTGGATCGTCACCCACTACGCCGGGCATGTCGCTTCCGCGCTCAACGCCGAAGTCGGCCCGGTCGGGCAAATCCTTATTTCCGTCCGCTCGTCGGCGCCCCTCGCGCCATTGACCCATAGTCCTCAACCCGAATCCGCCTCGCCAGCCAGGACGGCGACCAAGCCGCCGGAGTTATCGCTCGATCGCGCCGCCGCTGATCGTAGGGCGCCCAACCGAACGTCTGCTGCGGCTGCGGTTGGCGACGCCCTGACCGGATCTCCCCTCGATCGGCGGCTGACCTTCGCGACTTTTCAAGTCGGGCGGTCGAACGAACTCGCCTTTAACGCCGTGCAGCGGGTGGCGAACCCCAACCGGGGCGGGACGCCGGCCTTTTGTCCGCTCTACCTGCATTCGGCCGTCGGCCTCGGCAAGACCCATCTCTTGCAGGCCGTCGCCCATACCGCCGCTCAACAAGGGCGCTCGGTCATCTATCTGACCGCGGAAAAATTCATGTACGGCTTCGTCGCCGCGCTCCAGTCTCAGACGGCGATCGCCTTCAAGGAGCGGCTGCGCGCGATCGACCTTCTCATCTTTGACGACGCTCAATTCCTGCAGGGCAAGAACATCCAGGCCGAATTCGGCCACGCGCTCAACGCTTTGCTCGACGCCGGGCGCGAGGTGATCGTAGCCGCCGACCGGCCTCCGAACGATCTGGAATCGCTCGATGAGCGCATACGCTCGCGCCTCAGCGTCGGCCTTTGCGTCGAGATCGGCGCGCTCGACGAGCCGTTGCGGCTGAAGATTTTGGAGGCGCGGGTCGCCGCGGCGCGCGCGGAAGACCCCCATTTCGACGTTTCGCCGACCATTCTCGCCTATGTCGCCCGCGCCATTCGCTCAAACGGCCGCGATCTGGAAGGCGCGGTCAACCGGCTGCGGGCGCACTATTCGCCGACGGGTCCCGCGCTGACGGTCGAGACGGCCGAAACCGCGATCCGCGACCTCATCCGCACGCACGAACTCAAACGGGTGAAGATCGAGGATATCCAGAAGCTGGTCGCGAGCCATTACAGCGTCTCGCGCGCCGACATCCTCTCCTCGCGGCGCACCGCCGCCGTCGTCAAGCCCCGCCAGGTGGCGATGTTCCTGGCCAAGATCCTCACCCTGCGGTCGCTGCCGGAAATTGGCCGACGATTCGGCGGCCGCGACCACACCACGGTCTTGCATGCGGTGCGCAAGATTGAGGCTTTGTCGCAGACCGACACGATCTTGCGTGAAGAGCTTGAGCTTCTGAAACGGATGCTCCAAGAGTGAGCCAATCTGGTCCGCCCACGGGCTGTTGAGCGGATGGAGAGGGCGTCCGTCCAGCAGCGCACCCCGCGTGACGGACTGTTTGCGGCGGCCCGGTTGAGAATGGTTGTCTTCAAGATCGTCGCTGCCGAGGAATGGGCTAAAGCCCGGGCGGCCGGCGTTTTCACCGGCGCAGCGGTCGATCGCGCCGACGGCTTCATCCATTTCTCGACCGCGGAGCAGGCGCCGGAGACAGCGGCCAAATGGTTCGCCGGCCGAGGCGATTTGACCCTGGCGGCGGTTGACGCCGAGGCGCTTGGGCGACGAATTGCGCTGGGAGCCGTCGCGCGGCGGGGCGCTCTTTCCTCATCTTTATGGGCCCCTGCCGATGAGCGCCGTCCTATGGTCGCGGCCGCTGCCGCTCGGGCTCGACGGGCGCCATGTTTTCGGGAGCCTTGAGGCGTGAGGCTGGCCAAAGTCGCAGGTCCGTTTCTCAAACGCCTGCCGGCCGAGACGGCCCATCGTGCGGCGATCAATGGCTTGAAGATCGCGCCGCCCGCTCAGGCGCCGTCGTCCGATCCGCGCCTCTCGGTCGAGGTTCTCGGGCTGAAATTCCCCAATCCGCTTGGGCTCGCCGCCGGCTTCGACAAGAACGCCGAGGTTCCGGGCGCGATGCTGAGGCTCGGCTTCGGCTTCGTCGAGGTCGGCACGCTGACGCCGCGGCCTCAAGGCGGGCAACGCCCGCCCGCGGCTGTTCCGCTTGCCGGAGGATTGCGCGGTCATCAACCGCTACGGCTTCAACAATGACGGCTTCGAGCGGGCGCGCGCCCGGCTCGAGCGGCGCCCGCCCGGCCTCACGGTCGGGGTCCTGGGCGTCAATCTCGGGGCCAACAAGGACGCGGCCGACCGGGTGGAGGACTATGCGCTCGGCGTCAGGACCTTCGCCGGCCTCGCCGACTATCTGACCATCAACATCTCCTCGCCCAACACGCCGGGATTGCGCGACCTGCAGCGGCGCGAGGCGCTCGACGATCTGATCGCGCGGGTGGTCGAGGCGCGCGACGAGACCGAGCCGCGCCGCCCGCTGATGCTCAAGATCGCGCCCGACCTCGACGCCCGCGGGCTCGAGGATATCGTCGCCACCGCGCTCACCCGTCGCATCGACGGCCTCATCGTCTCGAACACCACGGTCGCGCGGCCCGCGACCCTGACCTCCAGGCATCGCGGCGAAAGCGGCGGCCTGTCGGGGCGCCCGCTGTTTACGCCGTCGACGCGGCTTCTGGCCCGCGCCTATCTCCTGACCGGCGGGGCGATGCCGCTGATCGGCTGTGGCGGGGTCGAGGATTCCGAGACGGCGCTCGAGAAGATCGAGGCGGGCGCGAACCTGGTGCAGCTCTACACCGGCCTCGCGCTGAAAGGTCCGGGAATCGTCGAGGAGATCCTCGACGGCTTGAGCCGTTCGGTCGAAGCGCGCGGGCTGAACCGGATCGGCGAACTGGTCGGCGCCCAGGCGAACGCCTGGGCTGGGCGGGAAGGGGCGCCAGCCGGCGAGGACGCTTACGCCACGTAGTCCATGCGTCGCGCCGGCTTGAGACACAAGACGGTCGGCGCAAGTCGACTGGCGGCCGCAATCCGCCCAAAATAAACGGCAGTAAACGTCAATAAACGCTAGTAAACGTTAGTAAAAATGCTAGCGTTTACTAGCGTTTATTTTTTCGAGATGAGCCTTTTCAATAGCTTACACCCGATTTCAAATAAAAAAATCTTTCCCCATGTCACGCTGTGTCTCAAATGTCTCACGTCCTCCACTCTTCTCGCCAAGCGAGCCTGCTGCCGTGAGATCCGACGAAGAGAATCTTATAGCACGACATTCTGTTTTTGGAAAGAAAATGTTGCGCCCTTATAATTAGCCGTTGGTCCTCAGCCGATCCGAGCGATTCAGAAATGCACAGAACCTCTGCGTCATGGCCGTCCCCGGACTGTGATCCGGGGACGGCCATGACGCAAAACCGAAAGGTAGGCGATGCGCGGCAGTCAGCAACCGCTAACCGATACTATAGAACCGAATGTTGCGCACCTCCATCCGTCAGGCGGGATGCCGCCTAACCCCGCCCGGCTGCATTCGCGGTCGCAAGGAGGAGGCATGCCATAGGCGCAGCTTTTTCCACAGGGGCTATTGGCTAGACACATGTGTTGAGCAGAATTATCCACAGGCCGACAGCTGCGCCGATCGCCCAAGGGGGTGTGCAACTGAAGGTGTACACGTCAAGAGTTGTATAAGCGGCGCGGTGGCCGCCGGCTTGGGGATGGGGACTTACGTCATGCTGATGGTCGCCCGAAGACCACGTAGTACGGGTCGAAATAGTATCCAGAGCTTCGGGATGCGGCCATGACGCAGAGGTTCTGCGCATTTCTGAATCGCTCGGATCGGCTAAGGACCAACGGCTATCGCCATAAGAGCGACGTCGATGCCAGCATGCCTCCCCCGGAGACGCGCGCCTTCGGCGAGGCGCGCGAGCGCCGGCTCCCCTCCAATCTCGAACCGCGTGCAAGTTCGTAGGTTCCAGCTTTTGTCCAGCCGCACACAGCGGACTGTCGTCTCGGCCTCGTCGATTCCCGCCAACGAAGGCGCGGCCTGTCGATCGCCGATGTTAAAATAGCCGAACAGCAACTGCGGCGGCGCCTTGCGGCGCACGCCGAGTTTAAACCGCCGAGGGTCTTGGGCCGAGCCCGCGTTAGGCTCGACGCATGAAGGCGAACACGAGGCCGACAATGACGATGACCACGGCCACCCAGATGAGCAGGTGAGCCCCGCCCATGGCGGTGCCGGCCACGCCGCCGAAGCCAAACAGCGCCGCCACCAGGGCGATAACGATGAGGACAAGCGCATAATAGATGAGATTTCCGGGCATAACGATGTCTCCAGGGGCCGGACAAGACGATCCGTCGTGAACCCCTGCTCAACGCGAGCGCGCGCATTTGGTTCCCTCGCACGCGGGCTGCGAGAGAGCATTGCCGCCCAGAGCAGACCCTTCGAATAGGCTCCGGCGTCGACGCCGACAAGCCCGAGGGATCCGACTATAGCCCGGCCTCGATCGCCTGGAGCAGCTGGAAGCGCATTTCGTCGTTGTCCGAAAGCGAGATCACGAAACGGACCCGCCCATGGGCGGAGGTGTCGGCATAGCCGGCGAGGGTGCGGACACCGTCCATGGTGCCGCTTTTGTTCAGCCCGCCGTTGTGGCCATGGAGCAGATCGGCGTGCGGCGCGAAGAGCTCGAGCACCTTGGCGAGACCGCGAGCCGTAAACCGGTCATCGCGGCTGATGCCGGAGCCTTCCTCGAGGTGGATGGCGCCGGCCAAGACCCTGCGCGGCGAGCATTGTGTTCGCGACCTCAAGCGACTTCTCGAGACTGACCGGCCCGCCCAACTTATGGGCCCCGATCTCCAGGAAGACCTGGTTGGCGGTAAAGTTGTTCGAGTTGAGGAGAAGGCCGACCAGGATTTCCGTAAGCGTGCGCGACTGCCGGTGAACAGTGATCGGCTCGAGGCCCTTGGGCGTATCGCCAATCGAGATGTCGCCCTTCACACTGCCGCCGGCCCGCCGGATGAACGCGGCGATCAGTTCGCCGGCGTATCGGAGACCGAGCTTGGGGTCGAGGCCAAGACTGATGCGGCCGTCTCCGTCCGGGGGGCCCTTCGCGCGGAACCGGGCGATCGCGATCGGGGTGATCGGAGTTTGCTCCTCCGCGGAGACGCACCTTGTTGCCGATGCGCTCGGCGTAGATCGTGTTGAAATTCACCGCCAGCGCCGAATTCAGCGCGTCGTAAGCCGTGTCGTCATCCTCGATGCCCGGGATGCGCAGGTCTGAGGGATAGTAGCTCGCGTCAACCACGAGGCCCGTGATCGGGGCCTTGCCGATCTTCGCGACCAGCGCCGTTGCGAGCGGCGCGAGCTCCTCCGAGATCAGGTAAGGATCGCCGCCGCCCTTGACATACAGCACCCGTTTGGCGTCGAGATAGAAGCGTGTTTCGAAGCGGTAGTCGCCGCCCAGGCCTCGAGCGCCAGCCACGCCGTGACGATCTTGGTGACGGACGCTGGGGTGAAGGGCTTGTCGGCGTTCTGCGCGACGAGTTCGTCGCCCTTGGAATCCACGACGAGCACGATCCCCGAGGGCGCGAGCGCGGCGACCGTCTCCTTGACGCCGGCCAGGGCCGGAGCGGGCAGCAAGAGCAAAGCAAGAATGAGCAGGCGAAATTGCATGGCGATATCCAGCGCTAAGAATGCGCGCA
The DNA here is from genome assembly GCA_963802615.1 of uncultured Alphaproteobacteria bacterium. Classification (GTDB taxonomy): domain Bacteria; phylum Pseudomonadota; class Alphaproteobacteria; order Rhizobiales; family Beijerinckiaceae; genus Roseiarcus. The sequence continues at coordinate 74,639 of CAWDKC010000048.1, read as the reverse complement.
GCGTCTGGCAACTTTGACGACCTGCCCGGGAGACTCAAGGCTTAAGTCGGACAGCGCGCGCGATTTCCATCGATCGCGCCGCGCAGCCGGTCCCACGCGACGGCGTGGGCGCCCGCGCTTTCAAGGGTCAGGACGAGGCGGCGCGGTTCACGGCGCCGATCTGTTCCTTCGCCGATGCGGTTGCTGATGGCCGCAAGAATGCGCGAGCGTGCGCCAAGACATTTGTCCGAAAGGAGCGCGTCCGATGAACGGCGCCGAACTCATGGTTTCCGCGCTCGAGAATGAGGGCGTGCGGCGCATCTTCGGCGTTCCGGGCGAAGAAAATCTCGACGTCGTCGAAGCGTTGCGACGCTCCACGATCGAGCTTGTGCTGACGCGTCACGAGCAGGCGGCGGCTTTCATGGCGGCGACGCACGGGCGCCTCACCGGCAAGCCCGGGGTCTGCATCACGACGCTTGGCCCCGGCGCGCTCAACCTGACCACCGGCGCGGCCTATGCGCTGCTCGGCGCCATGCCGATGGTGATGATCACCGGGCAGAAGGGCGTCTTGAGCCGCAAGCAGGCGGGCTTTCAGATCGTCGACATCGTTTCGGCCATGACGCCGCTGACCAAGATGGCGGATCAGATCGTGAGCGCCGCGACCATTCCGACCATGGTGCGGGAGGCGTTCCGCGTCGCGCAGCTCGAGCGGCCGGGACCGGTTCATCTCGAATTGCCCGAGGACATCGCCCACGCGGCGGCGCCCGATATGGCGCCGATCCCGCCCCATCCGATCGATCTGCCGATCGCCTCCAGCGCCGCGCTCGATCGGGCGGCTGAGCTCATCGTCAACGCCGAGCGGCCGCTGATCATGCTGGGCGCGGCGGCGAGCCGGCCGCGGCTTTCCGATGCGCTGTCGGAATTCGTCAGACGCGTGCAGATTCCGTTCTTCAACACGCAGATGGGCAAGGGCGCCGTCACCGGCGAGTCAGACCTCTATATGGGAACTGCCGCGCTGTCGGAGCGCGACTACGTTCATCGCGCGATCGACCGAGCGGATCTGATCATCGCCATCGGCCACGACACGGTGGAGAAGCCGCCCTTCCTCATGGGCCCTGGCGGACCGATGGTGCTGCATGTCGGCTATCTGCCGGCGACGGTCGAGGACGTCTTCTTCCCGCAAGCCGAGCTGATCGGCGACGTCGGGCCGAGCCTCACGCTCCTGGCCGACCGGCTCGAACATAAGCTGCCGAGGGCGAAGGCGCTTCTTCCCCTGCGCGAAGAGATCCTCGCCCATATCGCCGACCGGGCGGAGGAAAGCCGCTTTCCCTTAACGCCGCAGCGGATCGTTCACGACGTGCGACAGGTGATGCCGGAGGACGGGATCGTCTGCCTCGACAACGGCATGTACAAGATCTGGTTTGCGCGCAACTACCGCACCCATGTCGCCAACACGCTGCTGCTCGACAATGCGCTCGCCACCATGGGCGCTGGCCTGCCCTCGGCGATCATGGCCGCTTGCCTCAACCCCGACCGACGCGTGCTCGCCGTCTGCGGCGACGGCGGCTTCATGATGAACTCGCAGGAGCTCGAGACCGCGGTGCGCCTCAAGCTCAATCTGGTCGTCCTGGTGCTCGAGGACAACGCCTACGGCATGATCCGCTGGAAGCAGGCGGTGGACGGGTTTCCGGATTACGGCATGACCTTCGGCGATCCCGACTTCACGGCTTATGCGAAGGCGTATGGCGCGAAGGGCAGCCGAGTGGAGAGCGCCGACGGGTTAGCGCCTGCGCTCGAAGCCGCCTTCGCCGGCGGCGGCGTTCATCTGGTGTCGACGCCGATCGACTATTCGGAGAATGAGCGGGTGCTGGTCAACGAGTTGCGCGCCCAAGGCGCGGGGATCGACGCCGACTGATCGGAGGGTCGTCCGCCCAGGTTCAGAAATCCACTTCGAGCCTCAGCTTGGCGAGCTGGCGCGGGAATTCGTCGAAGTCGACACGGCCGGCCGGCGCCTGGATCGAGGAACGCAGCGGACAGATCGATCTTTTCGTTGATCTGGTAGTGAAAGGTCGGACCCAGATAAAACGCCTGCCCCTGAAATCCGCGTGGAGCGAGGCCGCCATAGGCCCGATCGTAGTCGGCTTCCGCGCCAAACATCAGCGGCGGCGTCAGGCGGTAGGAGAGCGCGGCTGACGCGGAAAGGACAGCCGTGTCCTCCCACACCTGACCGGGAAGCCGCGAAGCGTCGGGCGCGTAAGCGAGATTGACAGCGCCGTAAAGGCGGCGATCGCTGGATGTGATGTCTGCGATCGCAAGGAAAGTCGCGCTGAAATCGTTGGCCTGGCGGCCAGCCTCGGCGATGGCGTTGTATTCAGGCTGCACCGTCAGCGTCACCTGGATCGGAACGGCCGCGGTCCGATGCATCACCACGTACCGGAACTCCGCCGACACGCCCATGAAGTTGACGCCGACGAAGTCGGGCAGGTCCGGCGCGCGCCGGATATCCTGGCCGAGCACATGCGCGCCGAGCTCGAGTCCGAACGAATCGGTCAGGGCGTTTTCGAAGATGAATTCCTGTTCGATTGAATTGTAGACGCCCTGCGCCCCGCCGAAGGATCCGGTGGTCTCGAATTCAAGCGACCGGTCGCCCTTCTCGCCGACGTCCGCTCCCTCGAGGAAGCCGAACAGGTTCTTGGTGTCCAACACATAGAAGGGATTCGCGGCCGGTCCGGCCCTGGACGGTTCGTCGTCGTCCGCCGCAGCGAAGGAGGGGGCGCAGAGAACCGCAAGCGCGACGCCAAGAATGCGGAGCCTGCGGCGCCGACGCGAACTGCTCGATCCGCGCATCCCGGCCTAGCCGATGTGGCGCTTGAGGAAGGCTAAGGTTTCTTCGTTGAACTTGCTGACGTTCTCGTAGATCGGGGCGTGCGCGCACATCTCGAAGATGACGAGCTCGCTATTCTTGACGCCGCTCCGGAACGGCTCGACGAAGCGGGTCGAGGTCACAAGATCGTGGCTGCCGAACGTGATTTGCGTCGGCGCCTTGATCTTGCCGAGCTGGCCAAGCGCGTCATGGCGCGATGACCGCGTCCGACTGACGAAGGAAGGCGTCGACCGGCTGTTTTGGCCGGCTGCGCACGAAGGCGGCGAGTTGGTCGATATATTCGGGCTTGGCCGCGTAAAGCTCCGGCGTGAAGCAGAAGGGAAAGATGCCCTGGATGATCATCTCCGGGACGCTGCCGAGACCCTTGGCGATGATTTGCCAATTCCCCACGACGGCCTTCAGAAACGGGTCGCTCTTCGGCCAGCACGAATGCAGCGACAGCGACTTGACCCGCTCGGGATGTTTGCTGGCGAGCCACAAGCCAATCGCGCCGCCCAACGACAGGCCGCTCACATGCGCTGTCTCGACGCCGATCGCGCCCATGAAGGCGGCGACGTCGTCGGCGAACAATTCGGTCGAATAGGGTCCGTCCGGCTTGTCGGTCTCGCCCGCTCCGCGCGGATCGAGCGAAATGCAGGTGAAATGCTTGGAATAGTCGGCGACCTGGAAGGCGTAACAGGCGTTGTCGGCGGCGAGATAAGGAATGAGGACAAGCGGCTCGCCCGATCCCTGGCTCTCGTAGTTGATCGTGATGTCGTTGACCTTGACCTTCGGCATTGAGACCGCCCCCGCGACGCGCCGGCGCGCTTTTTCCCGCGGGCGATAGAACGACGCTACGCTTTGGCGTCGAATGAGGTCAATGCGTCGCGCCGCCGGCCTTCGTCCAGGCCGACATGCCGCCCTCGATGTGCCGGGCGGAGGCCAAGCCCTGATCCTGCGCCGCCTGCACCGCCATCGCCGAGCGCTCCCCGAAGGCGCAGTAGAACACGACCGTCTTGCCCGACCGTTCGAGCTCATGGATGAGGCCGCCCTCGCCGATATGGTCCTGAAGTTCGCCGTAAGGCGCGTGAAGCGAGCCCGGAATGGCGCCGGTGCGCTCGCGCTCCCTCTTCTCGCGTAGGTCAATCAGCGCCACGTCCGGCCGCCCGACGAATTGCTTCGCCTGTTCGACTGAAAAGGCCCAGCCCTTGCGCGCCACATCTTCCTGATGCAGCCCCTGATGGATGTTGGCGGGAACGGCGACGTCCATCATTTTCGGGTTGGGCAGATGCAGGCTTTCCATCAGCTTCACATAGTCATCGGCGTCGCGAACCTGAAGGCGCGGGTTGAAGCGTTTTTCCTCGCCGATCGTGCTGACCGTGTCGCCTTTGTAATCGTGCGCGGGAAAGACCAGCGTCTCTTCAGGCAGCCGCATCAGGCGCTGCAGGCTCTCGTATTGGGAGCGCGCATCGCCATTCTGGAAATCGGTGCGGCCGCTGCCGCGGATGAGCAGCGTGTCGCCGGTGAACACCCGATCGCCGAAATGGAAGCTGTAGGAATTGTCGGTATGGCCTGGCGTATAAAGCACATCGAGGCTCAAGCCCTCGACGCCGAGCTTGTCGCCGTCGGCGATCCGCATCGACACCACGTCGACCTTGCTCTGCTCACCCATCACGGTGATGCAACGGGTGCGGTCGCGCAACGCGCCCAAGCCGGTGATGTGGTCGGCGTGCAAATGCGTGTCGACCGCCTTCACGAGCTTGAGGTCGAGTTCCTCCATCAGCTTGAGATAGCGGTCGACCTTCTCCAGCACCGGATCGATGATGAGCGCTTCACCGCCACGCCGGCTGGCGAGGACATAGCTATAGGTGCTCGAGACGCTGTCGAACAATTGCCGGAAGATCATCGGCCTCCCTTTCGCGCAGCCCTGCTAGAAAGCTGTCCTTACTGGCGGCTTATAGTTATTTCGCGGCGGGTTTGGTAGCGCCGTCCGGCAGCCCAGCCTGCTGCAAAGCCGTGAACGCGTCCCCGATCACGGAGGGACCGAACTTGTCCTCGCCGTTCGGCGGCCGGCTGTTGACCGATCCGGTGATGAGGAGATCGTACTGCGGCCAATAGGCGAAGATCGTCCGGAAGCCGAGGGTTTCGCCCTCGTAGAACCAATAGGCGCCGCCAGTTTCCTTTCGATAGAAGCGGCCGAGGCCAAGGCCGAAGGCGTCCGGCGCATCGGCGGATACCCCTTGAAGAGGCAGGCCCGTCTTGTTCGAGACGAGCGTGGTCATCTCTTCGAGCTGCTTTGCCGGAAGGACGCGTCCACCGAAAAGCGCACGGATCCATAAAGCGAGATCGTGCGGGTTCGAGATGATGGCGCCCGCCTCCGCCGCCCAGGACCGGTTCTGCAACCGCATATCCTTGCCGATCAGCGGCGCGAGCGTCGATACGCTGCATGGCTCCGGCTGGTACATCAGGCAATCCTGGAGCAAGAAGAGCGCGCGAGGCACACGCGACATCACGGGACCCGCAGAAGCGGGCCCGGGATGGGATCCGTCGGCATAGTAGGTGTCATGCAGCCCGAGCGGCTCGAGGATCATCGTCGTCAGCGCCTGCTCGTAGTTCATGCCGGAGGCAGCCTCGATGATGAGGCCGGCGAGGATGTAGTTGGTGTTGGAATAGAACCATCCCGAGGGCGTCGGGAAATGCAGGCCGTTGGCGGGATCGACAAAGCCGATCAGATCCTTGTCGCTGAACTGATGCTCAAGATCGGCGACCTCGATCTCGCCGATGGCGACCGTCTCCGAATAATTGGGGATCGGGCTCGTCATCTGGAGCAGCGCGCGGATGGTCACGTCCTTCCAGGCCGGATATTGCGGCAGCCATTTCCCGATCGTGTCGTCGATGTTGAGTTTGCCCGCCGCTTCGAGCTTGAGGATCAGAGCTGCGGTGAACGCCTTGGTGTTGCTGCCGATGTCGAACAACGTGTCGGGGCCGATCGGCTTTTTGTCGCTGAGCCCGTTGTCGCCGGCATAGATCGCAAGGATCGGTTTGCCCGCGCCGCGATCCACCTGCAACGCGGCGCCGGACAGCCCCTCGATCGACGCGCGAGTCCTTGACGTAGGCGTCGAGGATCTGCTGCAGTTGCGCGGTGATGGCTGCGTCATCCGCGCGCGCCGATCTTGGAGCGAACGATCCGGCGCCGAAAAGCGCCAGAGTGACGAACAGCCAAATCCGCATTGCCCGCTGCCCCGCTTGGGATGAGCCCATGCCGCTCACGACAAGCCGCACGCTATCAGATTCGCACACCGTGAAGAGCCAAGCTGACTATCGAAAAGCCAGTGGGGCTGTTACGAATTCCACGCCTGCCCGAAGACGCGCATCCAGTTGCCACCCAGGATCTTGGCGATCTCTTCGGCGGTGTAGCCGCGGCGCTGCATCTCGGCACGCACATTGTTCAGGCCGGAGACGCTCGCGAAACCATCGACAAATTGGATTTCATCAGCCTTGTTCATCATCTCCGGGGGATACTGGTAGTCCTGCGCTGGATCGCCGCCGCCGGAGCCAGGGGTGACGAAGTCCGTGCCGAGCCCAATATGATCGACCCCGACCAGCTTCTTGAGGTAGTCGAACTCGTCGACATAGCGGGAAAGCGACGCCTGAGCCGGGAACGGACCGGTCTCGGCCTTCGCGGCATCCTTGCCGCCCCACATCATGAATGCGCTTAGCGCGGCAACGCCCATCAGACCGCCGGTGCTTGCGACGCCTTCGATGACCGCGTCCGGGCTGGTGCGCGGATTGTCCTTGTTCAGCGCCCGCACATTGCCGTGCGTGATGACCACCGGCCGCTCCGCCATGGCGATGACGTCGAGCGCGGTCTGCACGCCCGTATGCCCCGAGACATCGACCACGATGCCGAGCTTCTGCATCTGCGCGACGATCAGCCTGCCCTCGACAGTTAGAGGGACCGTCGGGTCGAGCATGCCGCCGCCGAACTGGTTCGAAAGTTGATAGGTGAGATTGGCGGTGCGCAGCCCAAGCTCGTAGTACTCTCGCAGCTTGGTCTTGGGCGGGTTGCTGCTCCGCCAGTCGTTGCCATTGCCATCGGTTAGTCCGGCGCTATCCTGCCAGCCGACGACCATAGCGACCTTGCCGGCGCGTTTGGCGGCCAGTATGTCGCCGGTGGTTTTGGCCAATACGATCTTCCGGTTCTTGTCGAGGAACTCGAGCACCTGCGAGAATTTCGCCAGGTTCGGCATGAAGTGCCAAACGTCGGCGTGCGCGGCGAGGTACTTGTCGACGACATCGTCAAGGAGCTCGGAGCCGTCGGTGCCGATGACGACGACGCTAAGATCCGCGTCAGTGTCCTTGGCGTCGGCCCCCTTCACGTCGGCTCTTGGCTCGACCTGTGCTCGAGCTGGCCCTTCCGCCAAAGTAAGCGCCACACCGGCCATGCCGGCCTTCAGAAAATCACGTCGTTGCATGCGCGCCCTCCCATTCGACCGCCCGATGATGCGGCCGTTATTTGCATCTAAGCGACTGTGAAGTTTTGCAGCCCCTATCTGGTTAACAGCGTGAGCGCAATAGGAACGAGGCTTTTCGCCGCCGGGGCCACTGACTCAGTCGTGGCGAGTTAGCCGCTCATTAACCGGTGTTCTTGTGAACCGCCTTCGCCGAGCGGCCTGCGAGCCTCTCGCGGATCAGACCGGCTGCTTGACGATGCGGAGGTAGGGCTTCGGCGAGCTGCCAGCCCGCGGGGAACAGCTTCTTGGCGTCGTCGTCGGTGACCGAGCCGGAAATGATGACGTCGTCGCCGTGCTTCCAGTTCACCGGCGTCGCGACCTTGTGCTTGGCGGTGAGCTGCATGGAATCGAGCACCCGCAGGATCTCGTCGAAGTTGCGGCCGGTGCTCATCGGGTAGGTCAGCATCAGCTTGATCTTCTTGTCCGGGCCGACGACGAACACCGAGCGCACGGTCTGGTTGGTCGCCGCCGTGCGGCCCTCCGACGTGCCGGGCTCTTCGGCCGGCAGCATGTTGTAGAGCTTGGAGACCGCGAGATCGTTGTCGGCGATGATCGGGTAGTTGACCTTCGCGCCCTGCGTCTCCTCGATGTCCTTGAGCCAACGCGCGTGGTCCTCGCCCGGATCGACGCTCAAGCCGATGAGCTTGGCGTTGCGCTTGGTGAACTCGGGCTCGATCTTCGCCATGTAGCCGAGCTCGGTCGTGCACACCGGCGTGAAGTCCTTCGGGTGGGAGAACAGGATCGCCCACTTGTCGCCGATCCACTCGTGAAAATCGATCGGCCCCTGCGTCGTCTGGGCGGTGAAGTTGGGCGCGGTGTCGTTGATGCGAAGGGACATGCTTTCCTCCCGATGAGCGCTCGTTAAGTCCGGTAGCTATATGGCCTGTCACCCTAAAAACACAGCGCGCGGGCGGCTCATTCTCTTAGCGACAAGCTGGCGGCGCACAATGGCGCGCAACCGTTACGGCGCCTCAGGCGCGGGCGCAAGCGTTCGGGACGCCGCGCATTGGCTTGTCCGTCCCCGCCGCTTTATGATCTCCCCATGACCGAAGCTGAGATCGCCAAGCTTGCCAGCTGGCTCGCGAAAGCGGGGCTCGAGGGACGCAGCGAGACCGCGCTCATCGAGGGCTTCTGCAGCCGCGCGGTCGCGGGGGGACTGCCGCTTGCCCGCGTGATGATGCTCATCGACACGCTCCACCCCATTCACGAGGGGCGCGCGTTTCGCTGGGAAAAAGAAAAGCCGGAGGTGACGCTGACCGAATACGGGCGAACCGCCGAGGGGGAGGCGGCGGAACGATGGCGGACGAGCCCCCTCTATCGGCTCCTGAACAGCGGCGAATCGCTGTTGCGCCTGCGCGTGAGCGCGGAAACCGAAGCTGAATTTCCTTCCTTCGCGGAGTTTCGCGAGGCGAAGTTCACCGACTATGTCGCGATCATCAACCGCTTCGCCGAGGACGGCGCGATCGGCGAGATGGATTGTGTGTATTCCTATTGGACGACGGATCGGGCCGGATGGATTCACCGATGATGAACTCGGCGCGCTGAAGCGGCTCTCCCCCTTCCTCGGGCTTGCGATCAAAGCTGCGTCTCTGGCGCGCATCGCCGAGACGCTGGTCGAGACCTATCTTGGACGCGACGCCGGCCGGCGGGTGTTGCGAGGCCGCATCGAACGTGGGGTGACGGACCGGATCAAAGCGGTGCTGTGGTTCAGCGATTTGCGCAACTACACGCGCATCTCCGACACCTCTCCGCCGGAAGAGATCATTCCGCTTCTCAACGACTATGCCGAAGCCATTGTCTCGTCGATCCACCAGCATTCCGGCGACGTCCTGAAGCTGATCGGCGATGGCGTGCTTGCGATATTCCCTGCCGAGGAACGCAGTCGCGCTTGCGCGGCCGCGCTCGACGCCGCCGGCGCCGCGCGCGAGGCGGTCGCCGCGTTGAACGCGCGGCGGTTCGAGAAAGGCTTGCCTTCGACCGAGATGTATCTCGGCCTCCACCTCGGCGAGGTCTTCTACGGCAACATCGGCAGCAAGGAGCGCCTCGATTTCACCGTCGTCGGACCGGCGGTCAACGAGGTCAGCCGGATCGCGGCGATGTGCCGGTCGGTGGATCAGCCGATCCTCCTCTCAGCGGCGTTCGCGCAATCCTGCGCCGAGCAGGCGCGCACGTTCGCTTCGGTCGGACGCTTCGCGTTGCGCGGCGTCGGCAAGCCTCAGGAACTGTTCACGCTCGATCTTTTGGCTTGACCTAGCCTCGTTATCACAAGGGGATCGGCGTTTTTTCAACGTGCGGCCGATCGGACCGTCTGATACCAGCGCAGAGATGATGCCTCCCTCGCCGCCCACGGTCCTTAAGGTCGAGCGCCTGGAAAAGTCGTTCGGCGACGTCAGGGCGGTGGACGGCGTCAGCTTCCACGTGGCGCCGGGCGAGATCGTCGGCCTGCTCGGTCCAAACGGCGCGGGCAAGACGACGACGATCAATATGATCCTGGGCGTTCTCGAGCCGAGCGGCGGACGGATCGAGATCGAGGGCGTTGACCTCGCCGCCGAGCGCAGCAAGGCTCTGTCTTGCACCAACTTCGCCGCCGTCTACGCGCCGCTGCCCGGCAATCTCACCGTCGAGCAGAACCTGCGCGTGTTCGGCATGCTCTATGCCGTCGAACATCTCTCGGCGCGAATCGAGAAGCTGCTCGACGTCTACGATCTCCGGCGCTACCGGCGCAGCAAGGCGGGGGTTCTCTCGTCCGGCGAGCAGACGCGTCTTTCTCTCGCCAAGGCGATGCTCAATCTCCCGCGGCTGCTGCTGCTCGACGAGCCCACCGCCTCCATCGACCCCTCGAACGCGCGCGACATTCGCGCCGGCATCGCCAAATTCGTCGACAACGGACTGTGCGGCGTGTTGTGGACGAGCCACAACATGGTCGAGGTTCAGGCTGTCTGCGATCGGGTGCTGTTCCTCTCGCACGGTCGGATCGTGCTCGAGGGCGATCCGAAGACGCTGCCCGAGCAGCACGGGGCGGCGACTCTCGACGATCTGTTCGTCAATGTCGCGCAAGAGGCGCTGCACGGGAGCGGGCGATGAACGCTTCGCGCATCGGCGCCATCGTGTTGCGGATGGCCTATCTCTATCGCGGCAGCCCGCAGCGCGTCTTCCCCATTTTCATCTTTGTGGCGATCGATATCCTGGTTTGGGGCTTCCTCACCCGCTACCTCAATTCCGTTTCGCACGCAGACTTCAATTTCGTGCCGGCGCTGCTTGGCGCGGTGCTGTTGTGGGATTTTTTGACCCGCGTGATGCAGCAACTGACGATGACGTTGTTCGAGGATGTCTGGACACGAAACTTCCTCAATTTCTTCGCCTCTCCCTTGCGCACGTCCGAATATCTGATTGGGCTCCTGATCGTCGCGGTGACCACCAGCGGGTTGAGCCTGATCGTCATGCTCGTGCTGGCGCAACTCGCCTTCGGGCTGTCCTTTGTCACCTATGGCGCGGCGCTCGCCCCTTTTCTCATGGTGCTGTTCATCACCGGCATTGCGCTCGGCGTCGCCGCCTCGGCCTTGGTGCTGAGGCTTGGGCCCGCCTCCGAATGGCTCATCTGGCCGATCCCGATGCTGATCTCGCCATTCGCCGGCGTGTTCTATCCCGTCACGGTTTTGCCCGGATGGATGCAGGCGATCGCCTTGATCCTGCCCCCGTCCTACGTGTTCGAAGGCATGCGCTCGGTCGTCGCCGGACAAGGCGCGCCCTGGGATCGCCTGGCGATCGGGGGCGCGCTCGCGCTTGTCTACCTTGTGCTCGCCTGCATGTTCTTCTTCGCCGTCTATCGCACGGTCATTCGCAACGGGCTGATCGCCCGCTACAGCGCCGAGACGGTGAGCTGAAGCGCCCGCGCCAGCATCCGGGCGCGGACACGGTTCGGACATCATGCGACGTTAGCGATTGGTCGGGGGAACGAATCGAAGAGCCGCCGGTTCTTCGATGATGAGGGGCAGAATGTCGCAACGTCTGAACGCGGTCTTCGCAGCTATTTTGGTTCTGGCCTGCGGCCTCCTGGCGCTGGCCGCCGAAGCTCAGGAACCGGCCGCGAACCCCCGAATTGCTCTTGTCATTGGCAACGCGACCTATCGTGACGCGGCGCTGGCGACCCCCGCCAACGACGCCGGTCTTGTCGCCCAAACCTTGCAGGCGGCGGGATTTGACGTGGTTGGCGCGCGCGACCTCGATGGTCAATCCCTGCGCACGGCGTTTCGCGATTTTCTGCAGAAAGCGGCGGCGGCGGGCCCCGATATGCAGGCTTTCGTCTATCTCGCTGGCCGCGCGATCCAGTACAACGGCGACAATTACTTCGTGCCGGTCGACGCTCAGATCAACCGCGACGCCGACGTGCCGATCGAAGCGCTCCGCCTGTCCGATTTCACCCACGCTCTTGCTGCGACGCCCGGCAGGGCGCGCATCATCGTTGTCGACGGGGCGCGGGCCAATCCCTACGCAACTCAGGGGTCGCCGCTGGCGCCGGGGCTCGCTTTGGTCGATCCGGAACGCGGCGAACTGATCGCCTTCAACGCGGCCCCGGGCACTCTGGCGGGCGAGGAGGAAGGCCCCTACGGGGTGTATGGCAAGACGCTGGCTGGCGCGATCCGGCAGGGCGGTGTCGATATCGTCCAGGCGTTCGATCAAACGCGCGTGTCGGTCAATTCGGAGACGCAAGGCGCATTGCTGCCGTGGAGCGCCTCCAAACTCGATGGCCCATTTTACGTCTTCGAACGCGCCGCCGACGCGCCTCCTCCGGCTCTCGCATTCGCCGAGACGCAGCGCAGGCCGATATCCAGTTTTTCCGCCGAGGACGCCTACGCCGCCGCTGTCGAGCGAGATACGCTCAAGGGCTATCGCGAGTTCCTTGCCGCCTATCCGCACTCCGACCAGGCGAGACGGGTGCGGGCCATTCTCGCGGTCAGGCGAGAAGCGGCCTACTGGCGCCGCACGGTCGACGCCGACACGCCGCGCGCCTATTGGACGTATTTGCACACCTATCCGAAAGGCCCGCACATCCCCGACGCGCGCCGGCGCCTCGCGATGCTCTCGGCCCAGTTTCGAGCCGCCGCCGGACTTTCGGCCAGAGACGTTTGCCGATCTTCCGCCGCCGCCCCGAGACGAACTCGTCTACGAGGACCGACCGATCTACGCATTTGACGATTTCGGCCCGCCGCCTCCGCCGCCGCCGGTCCAATATATCTACGTCGAAGACGACGACTGGCGCGACTTGCCGCCGCCTCCGCCGCCTGCCGAAATTGGCCTGCTCCCGGTGTTGGGCGTTGCGCTTCCGATCGCCGTTGGCGCGGTCGCGTACCAACACGGTTTTCATCACGACGGCATCGCTCCGCGCGGGCAGCCGCGCTTGCGTCAGCCGCCGTTCGCGCCGCCGCCGCTGCCCGCCAACATCAAACCCGTGGCGCCTCCAGCGCCGGTCGCCGCGGCCAATCCGGCCGCCAACTCGGCTGTCGTCAAGCCTCTGCGGCCGATCGGACGGCGCGGCCAACCCGGCGGGCCGGGCGCGGCTCCAGGCAAACCAGCCGGCGGCCCGCCTGCAGCGACCGCGCCAGCGGCCGGGGCGCCTGCGCCAGCCAATCCAGTGGGGACCGCCGCCCCGGCCGCCCCGGCCCGGCGCCCAAGCCGCTCCCGGTTCCGCCAGCGGCAGGCAATCCGGCCGCCGGGCCTCCGACGGCGGGCGCGAAGCCGCCTCCAGGCGCTGTGGCCGCCGGGCGGCGCCAACCGCTGCCGGCTGTGTCGCGCTGCTCCAGGCGGAAAACCTCTGCCCACTCCGGTCGCGCCACCGGCGGCCGCGACTGCGCCGATCGTGCCCGACGCCCCTGGCGGCAAACCCTTGCCAACTCCGGTAGCGCCGCCCGCAACGGCGACTGCGCCAGTCAATCCCGCCGCCCCGGGCGGCAAACCGTTGCCGACGCCCAGCCGCTCCTGGCGGCAAGCCGTCTGCCAACTCCTGGAGCGCCCCCTGCCACGGCGACTGCGCCAGTCGCCCCGACCGCTCCCGGCGGCAAGCCCTTGCCAGCGGTTCCGGGCGGCAAGCCTCTGCCGACCCCTGGAGCGCCGCCTGCCACGGCGACTGCGCCAGTCGCCCCGACCGCCCCTGGAGGCAAGCCCCTCCAGCCGCTCTGGGCGGCAAGCCTCTGCCAACTCCTGGAGCGCCGCCTGCGGCCACCGCCGCGCCCGTGGCTCCCGCTGCGCCGGGCGGCAAACCGGCCCCAGCCGCAGTGGCCCCACCAACACCGGTCAAAGCGGTCGCGTCTCCTGTCCTGGCCCCGAAGCCTGCGCCGCCAATTCCAAACACCCTGGCGCCGAAGCCGAATCTCGCAGCCCCACGCGCTCCTGCCCCTCCGCCGCCAGCGGCTCATGCGCCCGCGCCAGCGGCGGCCGTGTCGCTCCGCGCCGCGTCCGGCATCCCGCACTGCGCCAGCCGCGGCGCCGTGCGCGCCGCCTCCTGCGCCTCAGCTTGCGCCGTCCGGCGGTTCACGCGCCCCCGCCCCCGCCGCCGGTGGTTCACGCTCCTCCGCCCCCGCCGCCGGTGGCTCATGCGCCCGCGCCGCCGCCCGCGGTTCATGCGCCTCCGCCGCCACCGCCGGTCGTTCACGCGCCACCGCCGCCACCGCCGGTGGTTCACGCGCCCCCGCCCCCGGCGGCTGCGCCGCCGCCCGCGCTTCGTCAGCCGCCGCCGGTGGTTCGAGCGCCGCCGGTCGCGCAACCCCTGGCGTGCGGGAAGCCTGGATTGCCGCCGTGTCCTAAGTAATGTCCGGTCGGTAGATCTAGCGACATGGGCGCGTGGCGGCGCCGACAGTCGCGCCGGGCGACCGACGCTTCGCCGCGCGGAGCTTTGCAAGACTGGCGCGCGCCGTGCGAAGAGTCAGCGATGGGAACGAGCACTCGATTTGCCGTTGGCGTTCATTTGCTGACTGCGCTGGCCGCCAATCCAGGCAAGGTCCTGCGTTCAGAGGATGTGGCCGATAGCGTCAACACCAATCCGGTCGTGGTTCGCCGCCTCTTCTCGCTGATGACGGCGGCGGGATTGATCCGCGCCCGGCTCGGTCCGGGGGGCGGTTTCGAATTGGCGCGACCGGCGAGCGACATCACTTTGCGCGATGTCTTCGCTGCCTTGGAGAGCGGAGAGCTTTTCGCCGAGCACCGGTCGCCCCCGAGCCCAGCCTGTCCAGTCGGCGCCTATATCCTTCCTGTTCTGCGGGAAACGACTGCGCCCGCGGTCGAGGCTCTGCAGGAAGAGCTGTCGCGCACGACGATCGCCGATATCGCCAGCGCTGTGCTTGCCCGAAGCAATGCAGCAGGAAGCGCAAGAACGCAGTCATCTTTAGCGCGCGTGGACGCCGGCTAATTGCGTAACCAGCATGGTTACGCTACTAGCCGCATCGCGGCCTGACCGCGCGGTTCTCGGAGCCTGCCTCATGATCAAGTTCTATTATCACCCCTCGCCAAACCCGGCGAAGGTCGCCTTATTCCTTGAGGAATCTGGCCTCGAATATGAGGCTGTTCCGGTCGACACGCGCAAGGGCGAGCAGCACTCGCCGAGCTATCTCGCCATCAATCCGAACGCGAAGACGCCGTCGATCGTAGACGGCGAAGCGACCCTATTCGATTCCAGCGCGATCCTCCTTTATCTCGCGGAGAAGACGGGGCGCTTCCTGCCCGAGAACACGCCCAAAGCGCGCGGCGAACTGCTGTCGTGGCTCTTCTTCGTTGCAAGCGGGGTGGGTCCGTTTTCCGGCCAGTCCTTCCACTTCAATGTCGCAGCGCCCGAGAAGATCGAATACGCGATCAATCGATACAATTTCGAAACGCACCGGCACTGGAAGATTCTCGACGACCGGCTCGCCGGACGGAAATATATGCTGGGCGACGCCTACACGATCGTGGATATGTCGATCTGGGGTTGGAGCTCGGCGGCTCCTTACCTCCTGGGCGCCGAGACCTGGTCCAAGATGGCCAATGTGAAGCGGCTTGTTGACGAAATCAACGCGCGCCCGGCCGTCGCTCGCGTCAACAAATTGAAGGAGAAGCACGCCTTCAAGCAAGAATTCGACGACGAGGCCAAGCGGCATTTGTTTCCGCATCAGACGCGCAAGGCAGGCTGAGCTTCGGGCTCGCTTCGGCAGGCTAGATCGCCTTGCCGATCAAGGCGCCGATCCCCGCCGTCACCGCCATGGCCAGCGCGCCCCAGAAGCCGAACTCTCAGCGCCGGCTTCATCATCGGCGCGCCGCCCGCAGAGGCCCCGAGCGCGCCGAGCGCGACCAGAAAAAGCAACGCGGCGGCGGGAACGGCTTTGACGATGGCGTCTTGCGGCGACAAGAACGCTGTCAGCGTCGGCAACGCGGCGCCGATCGAGAAGGCGACAGCGGAGGCGAAGGCCGCCTGGATCGGCTTGGGCGGGGCGCTTTCGCTCAGGCCGAGCTCGTCGCGCGCATGGGCGGCGAGCGCGTCCTTGGCCATCAGCTGATCGGCAACCGCTTGGGCAAGCTTCGGCTGCACGCCGCGATCTTCGTAGATGTGAGCGAGTTCGCGCTTCTCGGCGGACGGCTGCTCGCGAAGCGCGCGCCGCTCGCGCGCCAGGTCAGCGGCCTCGGAATCGGCCTGGGAGCTGACGGACACATATTCCCCCGCCGCCATCGACATTGCGCCCGCCGCCCATCCCGCGATCGCGGCGGTCAGGATTTCGGCCCGCCCACCCGCGGCCGCTGCGACGCCCATGATGAGGCTCGCAGTCGAAATGATCCCGTCATTGGCGCCGAGAACCGCCGCCCGCAGCCACGCGGTGCGGTGGACGTAGTGCAATTCCGCTCCCGGCATTGCGCCGCCCGTTGCTAAACTTTTCGCCCCGTCGAGTAGTACACGCTGAGGCCTTGCTCCACGAGGCCGACAGGGCAGGGCAGCCTTACCAGAGCAGGCGGACGCCGTATGCGCTGAAATCCCGTTCATTTGAAACGAGAACGAGATCGTCAAGAAGGGCCTGTGCGATCAGCATGCGATCGAAAGGATCCCGATGCGGCCCTGGCAGCGCGCCCGCCGTCTCCCCGTGACGAACGGTAATTGGCAGGCCCACGAATCTTGGCTCTCGATGACTCCCGAGAGATCGCCGACGATCGCGCTCGCTCCAGGCAGCTTGCCTAACCGATGCTTCGTCGCAATCTCCCAGATGGAGGCGGCGCTGACGAAGATCGAATCAACTCTTCGCCTATGGCCTCACGAGCGCGGGCGCTTAGCTTCTCGTCCCCTGACAACCACCAAAGAAAGGCGTGCGTGTCGAGGAGCAGCCGCGCCACTTCATTCCCATTCCGCCAACTCGGCGTGCATTGGCTCGAAAAATTCCGGGCCCACGCTCACCGCGCCCTTGAACGCGCCGAACTGACGCTTGGCTTTTGGCGCGTGGATCGGCGTGAGCCGGGCGATGGGTGTTTTGCCGCGGGCGATAACGATCTCCTCACCGGCCTCAACACGGGCGAGAAGCTTGGAAAGATTGGTCTTCGCGGCGTGTATGGTGACGACAGACATTATGCGCTCCGGCTTAGTCCATAAGTTAGCTAAGCGCGACACGCTTGTCCATCGCGCTTGCGAACAAAGCGCGAAACATGGTTGCGTCGACCCATGTCGCTCGCCCTGATTCGCTCGAGCCCGGCCGTCGATCTCAATCCCGAGCAGCAGCTCGCGGTGGAGTATGGAGTGGGCGAGCCGAAGGGCTCCGGGCCGCTGCTCGTCATCGCCGGCGCAGGCTCGGGCAAGACGGCGATGCTGGCGCATCGGGTGGCGGCGCTGATCCTCGCGGGCGCCGATCCGAAGCGCATCATGCTCGCGACCTTTTCGCGCCGGGCGGCGGCGGAGCTCGGCCGTCGCGTCGAACGCCTGCTTGCCCGCCGTCTCGCGCCGGAGGCGGCCGCCGCGGCGACGCCGGCCTATGCGGGAACGTTTCATGCGCTTGGCGCGCGGCTCTTGCGCGAATATGCGACGCGGCTTGGCCTCGATCCGCAATTCACCATCCATGATCGCGAAGATTCAGCCGACCTCATGAACTGGGCGCGCCATGAATTGGGCGTCGGCGATCTGAAGGAGCGTTTTCCGACGAAAGCGACGTGCCTTGCGATCTATTCGCGCGTCGTCAACGCGCAAGGCGATCTCAAGGCGACGCTCGGCAAGTGGTTTCCGTGGGTCGCGGCGCACGAGGACGCGCTGCGCGGGCTGTTCGCGTCTTACGTCGAGATGAAGCAGCGCCAGAACGTGCTCGATTACGACGATCTCCTGCTTTATTTCGCCCAGATGCTGGCCGAGCCGGCGATCGCGGCCGAGATCGCCGCCCGCTTCGATCATCTGCTGGTCGACGAGTACCAGGACACCAACGCGCTGCAGGGCGAGATCGTGCTGGCGCTTAGGCCCAAGGGGCGCGGCCTGACCGTGGTCGGCGACGATGCGCAGGCGATCTATTCCTTCCGCGCCGCAACGGTGCGCAACATTCTCGACTTTCCCGTCGCGTTCGATCCGCCTGCGCATGTGGTGACGCTCGAGCGCAACTACCGTTCGAGCGGCGCCATCCTTGCCGCCGCCAACGCGGCCATTGCGCTCGCGCCGGAGCGTTTCGCCAAGACCCTTCGCACCGAGCGGCCGCATGGCCCCCTTCCGGCGCTGGTCACGGTTGCGGACGAATCCGACCAGGCGCGCTTCGTTGCGACCCGCGTGCTCGCCAATCGCGAGGCGGGCGCTGCGCTTAAAAGCCAGGCGGTGCTGTTTCGCACCTCCCACCATAGCGCCGCGCTCGAGCTTGAGCTCACTCGCCGCAACGTGCCGTTCGTCAAATACGGCGGCTTGAAATTCCTCGACGCCGCGCATGTCAAGGACGCGGTCGCGCTCATGCGCTTTGCCGAAAATCCGCGCGATCGAGTCGCGGGCTTCCGCGTCGCCCAGCTTCTTGCCGGGCGTCGGGCCGAAGGTCGCCGAGACCATCGTCGCCGCGGCGGCGGCCGACGACGGCTTCGCGACCATGGCGGCGCTGTCGACGCCAGCCAAAGCGCGGGACGGCTTTCCTGCCTTCGCCGACCTCATGCGCAGGCTTGCGTCGCGCGCCGCGCCATGGCCGGCGGAGATCGCCGACGCGGTTGCGTGGCTTAAGCCCCTCATGGAGACCCGCTACGACGACGCGCGCGTCCGGATGGGCGATCTCGAGGCCCTCGAGCGCATCGCCGCCTCGTTCCCGTCGCGCGAGCGGTTCCTGAGCGAGCTTGCGCTCGATCCGCCCGACACGACCAGCGACGAAGCCGGACCGCCGCTGAGGGACGAGGACTATCTCATCCTTTCGACCATCCATTCGGCCAAGGGGCAGGAATGGCGCTCGGTGTTCGTCTTGAACTGCGTCGACGGCTGCATTCCTTCCGACCTCGCCACCGGCTCGTCGGAGGAAATCGAAGAAGAGCGCCGCCTCCTTTATGTCGCGATGACGCGGGCGAAGGACGAGCTCGCGCTCGTCACGCCGCAGCGCTTCTATGTCCACGGGCAGCCCAGGAACGGCGACCGCAGCGTCTATGCGGCCCGCACCCGCTTCATCCCGCCGCCGCTTTTGAAGCACTTCGACCGACAGACCTGGCCCGAAGCCGGCGCCTCGCCGGGGCGCGCGGCGAGCGACGGCCCGCGGGTCGATCTTCAGGCGCGCATGCGGGCGATGTGGCGGTAGGGCACGCCACCGCCCTACTTGGCCGTGCGGGCCTCAGCCTCGATTTCCGCGATCCGGAAGTCAAGAACGCCTCGAACGTCGACCTTCCGCGCGCGGCTAAGACATTCCAGCGCCCGCTCGCGCTCGTCCCCGTCCAGGTAAAGTCGGGCGAGATGGCAAAGGCTGTCGGCGCTTTCGCGGATTCTCACGGATGCTTCGATATGCTCGCGCGCCGGACGCCCCAGCCCCTCGAGATAGTCGAGCCATCCACACTGATCCCGGTAAGCTGCCTCGATGTCCAGGCGACGAGCTCTCGCAGCCTCCATCTTGTCCGGATCGCCCGCATGGTCGACGAGCAGGTCCATGTTTCGGGCGACAAACCCGATGTGCCGCCGCGCGCGCGCGATATCGCGGCCGCGCTCGGCAAAGATTTGCGCGCCGAACAAGCAAACCCAGAGAACCACCCATGCCCGCGGCGCGTCCGGATCGGAGAATTCATCCTCCGAGAAGGCGCCGCGCAGCCATGCTTTCCGGCGAATCGGTCCGGCGCTGTTGTTGGCTCGCCACGACCGCGTCAGCTCCCGGAGGGTGTCGCGCAAATTCTGCTCCGCTCGATCCAAGAATCCCTGCTCGATAAACATCGAACCCAAGTCCAAGCAACACTCGATCCGGCAGGCGCCAAGCGCTTTCGCCATCGCATAGTGTTTCTCGGCCGAATCGTATTCGCATAAGTCGAAATGAAAGTCGCCAAGTGAAACGTGGAGGCGCCCGCGGTCCGCATCGTTGTTCGCCAGGTCGAGTGCTTGATCGTATGTTTGAATGGAGTTCCTGAGTTCGGATCGGCGAGCCTCGCGAGAAGTTCGCGTCGCGCCTCGCACCCAAGTGATACTGCCGAGAAATTGAAGGGTCTGGGCGTCTGACGGATCGAGAGCAAAGCTCTTTTTCAATTCTTGCTCCGCGCGATCATAGTCGGCCAAGCCTGAAATGGACCAAGCCCAACTGGCCGGTCGCCGCAGGGAAGAAAAGATCCAAGGCGACCGCCCTCTGCGCGAAGGGAAGCGCTTTTGTGAACTTGGATTGGAGGCGCAGCGACTCGGCAAGTCTTTCGAGGGCGTAGCCCAACAACTTCTCCGCGGGAAAATACCGATCGAGGCGGGTCACGCCATATCGCAAAAGATATTCCGACTGCCGCAAGGATTTCGAGGTCGGCGAGGTCGACATTATTAATTGGGCGATTTCGATGGCGAACAAGGCCCTCGACCAGCTTGCAATCGCGCCGATTTCCGCCCCTTGCGGCTGCGTTGATACTTTGACGCGACCCTCCGCCCTCAGTCGCCCGAGCCGTTCCAGGTCGCTCTCACCCTCTCGCGTTTGCATCGATTCAAGCGTCCGGTTCACGGTGGAGATGACGTTACGTCGCTCGGTCTGGTTCGGAGCCTGACACGCGTCCATCAATCGTTGCCGGGTTTCAGTCATCCGTGTCAGAGGGTGACGCGAGGGCCGCCCTGTAGGGATCGATCGAGTCGCCCACCAAATCAGTCGTCGAGATTATCGACTTCGTCGGATTCCTTGCTCGCGCCTCCGCAATACAGGAGTAGTAGCGGGCTCGCTCGGTCATCGTCGCGGCGAGCGAAAGCGCGCGTCGGTATTCTCTCACCGCTTCCCTGGAGCGGCCCAGGTCCCCCAGCAGCTTTCCTCGCTCGAAATGAAGCCCTGCGGTTGCGCGTCGTCGAATGGCCTGACGCAAAATTCTCGCCGCGCGTCCTTTCTGACCGAGGTAGCCGTAAGCGACGGCAAGGTTGATGAATGGCGACGCGAGATCGACGCTCCCCGTGTCGAGCGCGGCTGTCGATCCTCGCCATTCGGCGCGGCACAGATCCTTCCACGCAAACGCGACGGCGTTGTTTCGAGACCTCAGGCTTGAACCCCAGGCGCCTTCTTCATTTGAATGGATCAGGCGCGAGACGTAACCTTTCATGTTCCAGGCCTGGGCGTGCGCGGGGGCGTGCGCAATCCCTCTATCGGCCATTTCCAACGCCATCTTGGGCCGACCAGCCTGTTGATTGATTACCGATAGGGCATACGCCGCCTCGACCTGGCTGGGGTCGTCCTCCAGAGCCTGCAGGAACGCCGCGATGGCGGCCTCGTCGTTTTTTCCGCGCTCGCGGTAGACGATGCCGAGGTTGTAGCTGCATTGGGCGAAGCGCTTGTCAAGACTGCGAGCGGCGAAAAAGCGCTTCTCGGCCTCTCGAAGATTGAGCGCCCTGTTCATGTCGGAGGACAACGTGAGGCGGTACGCGCGCAAACCGGCGCTGAATTCCTTCACCGCTCGCCATTCCGTGGACCCGGTCGACGACATCGATGCAAAGATGCGGTAGAGAAGCTCTTCCTTTGCATCGGTGAGGGCGTCCGCCCTCTCGTCCGGCGGCGCCTGATCGCGAAAGGTTCGATCCACCCGCCACGTGATCTCCTCATCCGAAATGCTGGCGAGAAGAGTCACGACGGGGCCGGATTGCTGGACGCTGCTGGTCAGCCGCCGCCGCGGGGTCAAAGGCCGCTCCAGAAGAGCGACGAGCGGCCGCAATGGTATTTCAAAACCTTGCAATTTCACCGATGACTTTTCGCCGACAATTTCCGCGAACGACATTTCGTCCCCGGCATCGAATTTGATGATTGGAGGAGCGATCAATTCGCCCGCTCTCGGATTCGCTTGATCTTGCTCTATGTAGAGGGCCTTGAGTTCGGTGAGGCCGGCGACGAGTTGATCTGAGAAGTCCGCCAGCGAAAAGATCGAAGTCCTTGCTCGCATGGTTCACCGTCGTCAGAACAACCAGCCGCTTGCGCCGGAAAGACCTGACGAGGCCCCACCAGACGATGGAGTAGAGGACCAGAATTTCGAATAAGAACGGGAGCGAGGTCGAGCGGGTAAACTTCTCAAGATCAAATCGACACGACGAAGGGCTGCAGGGCAGGTACGCACCCGCGATCGCCGCCGCGAAGACGGTCAGGGTGAACCCCGACCAGAATCCGAAGAGCCCCGAAACCCTTCGCCTGAGCCAACCCGCCGTCCGCGCGGTCCAGAAGGCGACGGTGCGGAACCAGATCCAAGCCGCCGCTCGAGACCAGAGCCAATTCCAGGCGCCCACTCTCGCTCCCTCCCGTGGGCAAGATGCGACGTTCTGAAATTCTGCGCAATGCGGGCGAGTGCGTAATCCCCCGGATGCGGCAGGTCGCCGACGCTCGGCGCACCCCTTGCGAAATGGCCTTTTCGCGGGGCCGTTTCAGCGCAAGGCCGATCTTTTTACCCTTGCGCGTCGGTCCGATCTGGTCGATGCTGCGATAATAGGATCATCCAACCGCGACCGAAGCCGCGGAACATTGTCGCGCGGGCGGAAGCGGAGGAAGCAGGTTTGCCGATCCTTGAATTGAACGCGGTGTCGAAGCATTTCGGCGCGATCCATGCGCTGAACGAAGTCGACATGGCGCTTGATGAAGGCGAAGTGTTGGGCCTGATGGGCGACAATGGCGCGGGCAAGTCGACCCTGGTCAAAGTCATCGCCGGCAACTTCCCCCCGACCCACGGCGAGATCCGCCTTAACGGCGAGGCGGTGCACTTCCACAAGCCGGTCGAAGCGCGCGAGAAGGGTGTCGAGGTCGTCTATCAGGACCTCGCGCTCTGCAACAATCTGTCCGCCGCCGCTAATGTGTTCCTGGGGCGTGAAATCAAGCGCGGCGCGGGTCCGTTCCGCTGGCTCGACCACAAGGCGATGGCCAAGCGCGCCGGCGAATTGTTCTCCGAGCTCAAGTCTGAGACACGGCCCCGCGACCTTGTGCGTCAGATGTCCGGCGGGCAGCGCCAGGCGGTCGCGATCGCTCGGACCCGACTTTCGAAGGCGCGCCTCGTCTTGATGGACGAGCCAACCGCCGCGATTTCGGTGAGACAGGTCGCCGAGGTGCTGGACCTTATCCGTAGGCTGAAGGATGCCGGCATGGCGATTATCCTCATCAGCCATCGTATGCCGGACGTATTCGCCGTCTGCGACAGGGTCATGGTCATGCGCCGCGGCAACAAGGTGGCCGACAAACCGATTCATGCGACAAGCCCGGAAGAAGTGACGGGCTTGATCACCGGCGCCATTCACGCGGCTTGAGGAGCTTTCCAATGGCAAGCGAAGCGCCGCAAGCCAACGTCTCGATCGAACTCGGTGCTGGACGTCCAGCAGCACAATTTCTGGCAACGCTTCACGGGTTCGCAAGCGTTCTGGGTGACAATCGCGCTCATCATCATCTGCGTCGTGATGAGCTGGCTACAGCCGGCGTCATTCGCCACGACCGAGAATTTCTACAACACCACGCGCAATTTTTCCTTCATTGGCATCATGGCGCTCGGCATGACTGCGGTGATCGCGACCGGCGGCATCGACCTCTCGGTCGGTTCGATCATGGGTCTGACCGCCGTCTCGTGCGGTCTTACCCTTGACGCGGGCTATCCGGCCTGGGCCGCTGTGATCGTCGGTCTCTTCGCGGGAGGCGTCGCGGGCCTCATCAACGGAATCATCATCGCCTATCTCGGTCTGTCGCCATTCGTGACGACGCTCGGCATGCTGGCGATCGCGCGGTCGGTCGCGGTGGTGCTGTCGGGAAACCGCATGCTCTACAAGTTCGGCCCTGGAGGCCCGGCCTTCAAGGCGCTGGGAAGCGGCGCCTGGAAAATTATGCCCAACTTCGAACTGAGCTATCCGCTGCTGTTCCTCATCGTCTTCACGTTTCTTCTCGGCGCTCGTCTACAAGATGACGAGCTGGGGTCGCCATGTGCTGGCGATCGGAGGCAACGAGCAGGCGGCTCTGTTGACTGGCGTTCCGGTCAATCGCATCAAGGTGCAGGTCTATGTCGTTCTCCGGCGTTGACCGCGGCTTTCGCGGCGATTCTCTCCGTCGGCTGGGCGGGCTCGGCGATCAACGCCCTTGGCGCAACCTATGAACTCCTCGCCATTTCGGCCGCGGTGATCGGCGGCGCAAACTTGATGGGGGGCGAAGCGAGCGCCTATGGCGCGTTCATCGGCGCGGCGCTGATCTTCGTCATCCGCAATTCGCTTCTGATGGCTGGCGTCGATTCGAACTGGCAGGGCTCGTTTGTCGGCTTGTTCTTGATTGGAGCGGTTTACCTCGGGAAGCTCCGGGGTGCGAAACGCGAGTGACCCCGTCGTGGGGGCTGCGTCTAAAGGGCCTGTGTGGCCGTGTTCAAAACTGGGAGGAGAGCAAAAATGTTGAAAATGTTGTTGACCGGCGCTGTCGCCGCCGGCGCGTTGCTTGCGGTTTCGGCCTCGGCGCAAGCCGCCGACCCCTATACGTTTGCGCTGGTGCCGAAGAACACCAACAACCCCTTCTTCGATCAGGCGCTCGCCGGATGCAAGAAAGCCGAGAAGGAGCTCAATGGCGCCGTCAAGTGCCTCTATATCGGTCCCGGCGAGCACGGTGGCGGCGACGAGCAGGCGCAGATCGTCGCCGACCTGGTGACAAAGAAAGTGGACGGGATCGCAGTGTCGGCGGCCAACGCGCCGGCGATCGCCAATGCGCTCAAGGACGCCGCCGCCAACAAGATCCCCGTGCTTACCTGGGACTCGGACCTCCTGCCGGCGGACAAGGGATTGCGCGCCGCTTATGTCGGCACGCACAATTACGATATCGGGGAAAACATCGCCAAGCTCGTCATGCAGATCAAGCCCAAGGGCGGCACGATCTGCATCCAGTCCGGCGGCGCCGCGGCGGCCAATCATAACGAGCGCATGCAGGGCATCCGCGACACGCTCGCCGGCAAGAAGAGCGCCGAATCGCCTGGCGCTCGCCTGACCGGCCAGAACGGCTGGACCGAAGTCGCCGGCTGTCCGCTTTACACCAACGACGACTTCACGGTGGCGAACCAGCAGATGGAGGACATCCTCGCCAAATATCCCAATCTCGACGCGTTCACCCCGACCGGCGGCTTCCCGCAATTCCTGCCGGACGCCTATGCGAAGACGGCCGAGAAGTACAAGGACAAGATCGCCTCCGGCGCGCTCGCGCTCGTCGTCGCCGACACGCTGCCGGTGCAGATCGATCTCGATGAAGAAAGGGCTCTCCTCCGGCCAGGTCGGCCAGCGGCCGTTCGAGATGGGATACAAGGCGATGTATTTCCTGAAGGACATGAAGGACGGCAAGGCGCCGCCGGCCGACCCGACCTATACCGGGCTCGACGTCTGCACGCCCAAGAACGCTGACACCTGCATTGGCGGCGGCAGCTAAGCTTCAGGTGAGGTCAGTGACGGGGCCGGCTTTGCGCCGGCCCCTTTTTTTACGAGAACGTTTCCGCGATCAGGCCGCCGATCTCTCTATGGATCGCGTTGCGCGCATCCATCGGCGCGGACGATTCGGTATAATAGACCGTGGCGATCAGCGGCGCGCCGTCGGGCGGCCATAGAATCGCGATCGTATTCGCCGATCCGCGCTCGCCGCTGCCGGTCTTGTCGCCGATCCGCCACGAGGACGGCAGCCCGGCGCGCAGCCTTTTGTCGCCGACCTTGTCGCCGACGAGCCAGGCTTCGCAGCTGGCGGCGGGAGGCTTCAGAGAGCGCGTCGCCCAGCAAGACCTTTTGCATGTCGGCCGCCATGGCGCGCGGACTCGTGGTGTCGCGCGGGTCTCCGGGCCGCGATTCATTGAGCGTCGGCTCATTGCGGTCGAGCCGCGTCACCGCGTCGCCGAGCGTGCGGGTGAATTGCGTGAAGCCCGACGGTCCGCCGATCGTCTCCAGGACCAGGTTTCCGGCGGTATTGTCGCTCCAGTCGATCGCCGCCGCGCAGAGATCGGCAAGCCTCATTCCCCCTTCCGCGACATGCGCTTTGGTGACTGGCGCATACTCGAGCAGGTCGCTCGGCCCGTAGGCGATCGTGCGGTCGAGCCGCTCGGCGCCTTCGTCCACGCGCTTGAGCGTGGCGGCCGCAGCGAGCAGCTTGAACGTGCTGCACATCGGGAAACGTTCGTCGGCGCGATGCTCGATCGTCGCGCCGGTTCCAGTGTCGCGCACGAAGACGCCGAGGCGCCCGCCCTCGCGCGCCTCGATCTCAACCAGCCGCTTTGTGGCCAGGTCCAGCCGCGCCTGGTTGGAGGGCGCCGCCGCTTGCGCGCGAATGACCGGGGCCATCGCCGCGAGGCCGGCAAGGAACGTACGACGATGCATAGTCTCACCTCGAATCTGGAAGCGTCGCATCCGCCGCATCATTGAGGCGAGCGAATGGCGCCATGCCGCCGGCCTCGGTGACGAGCGCCGCCGAACGGGCGCTTCGATCTAGCGCGACCCGGGGCGCCTCGACTATCGTCTGCCCATGCCGATGACAATCCGGCGCCAACACCGTTATGAGGGTGCTGGAAAGCGCCTCACTTGGGGGAGAGACGAATGCGCTCAACTGTCGTCGGCGTTGCGCTTGCCGCGGTGCTTGCGGTTTCGGGGTGCTCAAAGGGCGACAGGGGCGATCAAGGCCAGCCCGGGCAACAGGGACATGAGGGTCCCGCCGGCCCGGCCGGCCCGAAGGGCGAACCCGGCGCGGTCGGCGCCATCGGACCCCAGGGGCCGAAAGGCGACACGGGCGCTGACGGTCCGCCTGGGCCGAAAGGCGAACTTGGCCCGATGGGTCCGCCGGGACCGCCGGGACCGCCCGGTCCTGACGGGTCGCCAGGGCCGAAAGGAGATATTGGAGCCGCCGGACCCCCCGGGCTGCAAGGAGCGAAAGGCGAGCCGGGCCCCGAGGGGACCGCCGGGCCGCAGGGAGCAAAGGGCGAATCCGGCGCGATCGGGCCGCCGGGACCGACCGGACCTATTGGGCCGACAGGCGAAGCTGGAGGCGTGGGCGCGGTCGGCCCAGCGGGCCCCGTTGGGCCGAAGGGGCCTAAAGGCGAGATTGGCGCGGCAGGACCGAAGGGCGAGGTTGGCGCGGTTGGCCCAGCTGGCCCCGTTGGGCCGACGGGCCCTAAAGGCGAGGTTGGCGCGGCAGGACCAAAGGGCGAGACCGGCGCGGTCGGGCCGGCCGGACCGGCCGGACCTCCGGGGCCGAGGGGCGAGGCTGGCGTCGCTGGGCCCAAGGGCGAAGCCGGAATCGCCGGCGCGGTCGGGCCGGCCGGACCAGCCGGATTGCCCGGGCCGAAGGGCGAGGTCGGCGCGGCAGGACCGAAAGGTGAAATTGGCGCGCTCGGTCCGACTGGGCCGGCGGGACCAGCTGGCCCCAAGGGTGATGTGGGCGCGCCCGGGCCGAAAGGCGAAGTCGGCGTCGCGGGACCGTCCGGGCCCAAGGGCGAGGCCGGAATCGCCGGAGCGGTCGGTCCACAAGGACCGTCAGGGCCGCCGGGACATGCTGGACCTGCAGGGCCGCCTGGCCCTTCGGGCGGCGTCGGCTTGCCTGGCCCTCAAGGTCCCTCGGGACCGCCTGGACCGCAAGGCCCGCCGGGACTTGGCGTGCGGTTCAGAGTGGTCGCCGATTCCGCTCAGGCCGTGTGCGCGGCGGGCGAGATCATGGCCAGCGCCTATTGCGCCGGCGGCGGCGCTCCGCATATCGACGGAACGATCGGCGCAAGTTGCGATGGCGCGAAGGCGGTGATCGTTTGCGCAGAGCAATAGCTTCTCAGGCGCCGAAGCGCCTGAAGCGCGCGCTGCGTGAACGATCGTGAACGGATCGGACGCGGCCCGCGTCAAGCTTGAGCGAACCGCATAAGGAGCGCGGGAAACGAAACGCATTCATTGAGGGTTCATCGGACCCGCGCTAATGCGGAGGCGCGAGCCGCGCATTCGCGAGCTTTGCTGCGGCGGGTGATAAGAAGCCGCCAGAGGGAGGTAGTCATGTCGAAGTCAAGGTTGGCGCTCGTCGCTACAATGATGGCGCTTTCGACGAAGTTTCGTTCTTGGTTCTCAAGGTCCGGCCAGCGCCGCCAAGTTCTGCGCGCAATTGCGAGGATCGACGGCGACCGGACATCCGGACTGCTCGTTTTCAACGCTCGAAGCGTGTCGCGCGCGTGTGAAGCACCGGGGCGGCGGGCACTGCTACAAGCTGCACCACTGACGGGTCGAACTCCATCAAGGCGCACCATCTGGCGACGGCGCGCTGCGGGAGCAAGCTTGCCCAAGCTGTCATAGCTGGCCGCTTGGGCATCCGATTGTCGGGCGGGCGCCTGCCGCCGTGATCGTTCGAGGGACGTGAGCTGGACGCAGCGCGTTGCGTGTGCGATGTGAAACTCGACAGCAGCGAACCGGCCCGGGCCGCCCGCGCTCGCCGGCAGAGAGGAATCCATGCATCGACTGACGGTTCTTTATCCGGCGAAGGACGGGGAAGCCTTCAACTACGATTATTATACCAAAGGTCATAGCGGCTGACCGACGTGGGTCCAGTCTATCGACGATCCGCTCGTCCTGAGCCGATGACGCGGCCGGGCGCTGATGTGGGAGAAGCCAAGCTTCTTCAGGAGCTTGCCGACATAGCGCGGATGAAAGTCGACACCGAACCTCTCGGCGATGACACGCTTGAGATCAATGCGCCGCCACCGGACGACGCCATCTTTCTCACGGTCCGGGCCGGCCTCCACGATCTTCGCAAGCTGAGCCAACGGTTGCTCTGACCGGCGAGGCTTGGGACCTTCCGTCCGCTTGTCGATGAGGCCCTCCGGCCCCGAAACGTTGAAGCGATGAACCCAGTCGCGCAGCGTCTGGCGATCCATGCCGCCGATCTTCGCCGCTGCCGCTCGGTCCATTCCGTCTCGAACCGCAGCCAGCGAAAGAAGACGACGGCTCTGGCTGACGGCCTTCGACCCGCGAGCGTGCGTGCGAAGCTCTTCCGCCGAATAGTCTTCTCGCAATCTCACTGCTGATGGCATGGCGCGAATCTCCCGCGCCAAAGGAGTCAGAAATCTCGCCTCGTGGGAATCCCCTTCGGGAGTCAGTCAGAGGGGCCTTTGGGATTAATCGCCGCAGCCTTCTTGGCTACCGTTTGTTTCGGCGCCGCGGTTTTCGCTCTCGCCGCGGGGCTGTCGGCGACCGCAGGCTTGGTTGGCGCGGCCTTAGCCCTGTCAGGCGCTTTTTTCGCGGCCTTGCGCGGACGAGCCGCGGGCTTGCCCTCGCGTTCGGCGATCAGCTCCAAAGCGTCGGAAAGGGTGATGGAGTTCGGCGCGGTGCTCTTCGAAATCGTCGCGTTGACCTTGCCCCAGTTGACGTAAGCGCCGTAACGCCCGTCGCGCACGGTGACGGGTCCGCCATCCGGGTGCTCGCCGACCAGGCGCCCGATCACGCCGCCGCCCGCCGCCTTGGCTTTGAGTAGCTCAATCGCCTCCTCAAGGGTCAGAGTCTCGCGGGATCAGTCCCCTTCTGGATGGTGGCGTTGATCTTGCCGTGATTGACATAGGAGCCGAACCGGCCGGCCTTCACGCTGACCTTGCCGCCTTCCGGGTGCTCGCCAAGTTCGCGCCCCGATCCGGCGCCGAAGCGGGAGCCGCCGGCGCCGCTCTCCTTGGCGACGATGAGGTCGATCGCCCGGTTGCCGCCGATCTCGAGCACATCGTCGTCTCGGCCGAGATTGGCGTAGGTCTTGCCGTGCTGAACGTAAGTCCCGTAGCGGCCGATGCCCGCGAGGATCGCCTCTCCGCTCGTCGGATGGCGCGCCACTTCGCGCGGCAAAGCGAGCAGCGCCAGCGCCTTTTCGAGCGTCACGTCGTCGGCGCTCAGGCCCTTGGGCAGCGACGATCGCTTGGGTTTCTCGCCCTCGCCCTGCTGGATGTATTCGCCAAAGCGCCCATTGCGCAGGGTGATCTCTTCCCCGGTCGACGGGTGTTCGCCAAGCACGCGCACGCCCGGCCGATCGCCCTCGGAAGCTCTCCGCTCCCGACGGCGCCAGAACACGCGAGAACTTGCATTCCGGATAGCGCGAGCAGCCGATGAAGGCGCCGTATTTGCCGATCTTGAGCGACAGTTGGCCCTCGCTGCACAGCGGGCAGAGGCGTGGATCGACGCCGTCGCCGCGCGCGGGAAAAATGTGCGACCCCAGCAGGTCGTTCAGGCTGTCGAGCACCTGCCGAGTGCCGAGATCTTTGATGTCGGTGACGGCGCCGGAGAAATCGGTCCAGAAATCGCGCAGCAGCGCCTTCCAGTCGATCTCGCTGTTCGAGACCTTGGTCGAGCTTCTCCTCGAGGTCGGCGGTGAAATCGTAGCCGACGTATTTGGTGAAGAAGCGATTCGAGGAAGGCGGTGACGATCCGGCCCTTGTCCTCGGGATAGAGCCGCTTCTTCTCCAGCCGCACATAGTCGCGATCCTTGAGGACCGCGATGGTCGAGGCGTAGGTCGAGGGGCGGCCGATGCCGAGCTCCTCCATCCGCTTGACCAGCGTCGCTTCGGTGTACCGGGGCGGCGGCTCGGTGAAATGTTGGCTCGCGTCGATCCGCTCCTTGGCGAGCTTCTCGCCTTGGCGCATCGCGGGCAGACGGCTCGATTCCTCGTCTTCCTCGTCGTCCCGGCCCTCCTGATAGAGAGCGAGGAAACCGGCGAAAGCGCACAACTTGGCCGGTCGCGCGAAATTCGAGCTTGCGCGCGCCGGCCTCAGCCAAAATGTCGACCGTCGTGCGCTCGAGCTCCGCGCTCTCCATCTGGCAGGCGATCGTGCGCGTCCAGATGAGCTCGTAGAGCTTCGCCTGCTCGGGCTCGAGATGACGGGCGACGTCGCGGGGACGCTTCGTCATGTCGGTCGGACGGATCGCTTCGTGCGCCTCTTGCGCGTTCTTGGCCTTGGCCATGTATTTGCGTGGGCTGGACGGCACATAATTGTCGCCGAAATCCTTGGCGATGACGCGCCGCGCCGACGCGACCGCCTCGGGCGCGAGATCGACGCCGTCGGTGCGCATATAAGTGATAAGGCCGGCCGCGCCGTCGCCGACGTCGACGCCTTCGTAGAGGCGCTGCGCGATCTGCATGGTGCGCGCCGGCGCAAGGCCGAGCTTGCGAGAAGCCTCCTGCTGAAGGGTCGATGTGGTGAACGGCGGATAGGGGTGGCGTTTGACCGGCTTCGATTCGATCGCGGCGACCGAGAAGAGCGCCTGCTCCAGCGCGGTCTTGAAAGCTTCGGCTTCCGCGCCCGAGCCGATATCAAGCCGGTTGATCTTCTTACCGTCGGCGCCGACCAGCCGGGCGGTGAAGGGCGCGTTCGCCTGCGTTCGCAAATGGGCGACGATCGACCAATATTCGCGCGCGACAAACTTTTCGATCTCCAGCTCTCGGTCGCAGACGATCCGCAAGGCGACCGACTGCACCCGGCCCGCCGAGCGCGCGCCCGGCAGCTTGCGCCAAAGGACCGGCGACAGGGTGAAGCCGACCAGGTAGTCGAGCGCCCGGCGCGCCCGGTAGGCGTCGACGAGGGCCTCGTCGATCTCGCGCGGATTGCGCATCGCCTCCTGGACCGCGTCCTTGGTCACCGCGTTGAACACCACGCGATCGACGCGCTTGTCCTTGAGCAGCTTCTTGCTCTTGAGAATTTCGTGGATGTGCCACGAGATCGCCTCGCCTTCCCGGTCCGGATCGGTCGCCAGGATCACGCGGTCGGCGTTCTTCACGGCTCCGCCGATGTCGCTAAGCCGCTTGGCCGCCTTCGCGTCGACCTCCCAGCGCATAGCGAAATCGTCGTCAGGGTCGACCGAACCATCCTTAGCGGCCAGATCCCGCACATGGCCGAACGAGGCGTAGACGTCGTAGTCCTTGCCCAGATATTTGTTGATGGTCTTCGCCTTGGCCGGCGACTCGACGATCACGACTTTCATTCAGGAAATGTCCTTTGGGCGCGGCGACGCAGCCCCAATTGCCCTTAGCCGTCCGGCGGCGGGATATGGAGAGCCTAAGGCCGCCTGTCAAATGAGGGGGCGCCGGGGAGCGGCGGGCGCTCAGGCCGCGCTCTCGATATCCGTCTTCGAGAAATCGTCGCCCTTGTAGAGAAGCGAAGCCCTACCGACCTTGGCCTGAGCGTAGATGAAACAGTCGCCAAGGTTGAGGCGCGCTCGGTGTCCTCTTCCCTTGCCGTAGCGAGCAAAGGCTTCGAGCGCGACATGCGCGGTTTCCGGCAGGATCGGCTGTATGACGACGCCGGCGGCTTCCAGAAAGTCTCGGACGTGGGTTTCGGCTTCGGCTACGGACCATTGCCGCTTCCGCGACACGCCGAGCACGGCTTCGTAAACGGCGACCGGGGTCGTTTCGGCGGGGCCGGCAGTCTCCAGCGTCGTCAGAAGCATGTCCGCGTCCGCCTCGCGGGTAAGGATCGCGACGATTGCAGAAGCGTCAACGACGATCACAGATCGCCGCTGAGATCGTCGTAGAACGCCTTATCGGCCTCAAGCCCGGTGGCCGGGCGGCTCATGACGCGATCTTGAATAGGCTTTATGCGCTCCGCGAGCGTCTTCACGGGCTCTGCCACAGCTTTCTCGCCCTCGATGCGCGCGAGCTCGTTTTCGAGCGCGCTGAGGACCGCGTCCGTTTTTGTGCTGTGACGGATCGCGGCCAGCTTCGCGGCGAGGTCGACGACGCGGCGGTTTCGAATCTGGAGCATGGAGGCTTGGGTCTTCATGTGTATTGAACATAGGCTTGGTGCATCAATACGGCAAGCGTCGCACTCTCGGGCGGGCGTTGCGCTTTCGGGGGGCCTCGTGCGAAACGCTCGCCTTCCCCAACTCCGCGAGGCCAGACGCACAGAACCTCGCCCTCGCTGTCGCTGATGCTTCATTCGTTCCTTGTGCACCTCACGAACGCGTGATACGGCATGGGCCATGCGCGGACTCCTGGCGGTTCTTGCGTTGATGCTTGCGGCGACAACGGCCGCTGCGGGAGATCCGTTGTTCGACGCCGTCGCCGCCGGCGATAAGGCGGCTGTCGAGCAGGCCCTGGCCAATGGCGCGAGTGTCGATAGCCGGGCCAGCGATCAGGCCACACCGCTCATGGCCGCCGCGCTCGCCAACCAGACCGTCATTGTGGAAGCGCTCCTAGACAAAGGGGCCAACGTCATGGCCCGGAATTCGGGCGGCTTCACCCCATTGCACGCAGCCGCCAATGCCGGCAGCGTCCCGATCGCCAAGCTCCTGCTCGACAAGGGAGCAGTGCTCGATGATGCGGACAACAAGGCCGGCGTGACCCCGCTGATGGTGGCGGGCGAGAGAAATCACCTTGAGTTGGCCGAGTTCCTGCTGGCCAAGGGCGCCGATGTGAACCATCCCGAAATTCACGGCTACCTGCCGATAACCCGAGCGATCTTTAAGGGCAACAA
This sequence comes from uncultured Alphaproteobacteria bacterium, assembly GCA_963802615.1. Classification (GTDB taxonomy): domain Bacteria; phylum Pseudomonadota; class Alphaproteobacteria; order Rhizobiales; family Beijerinckiaceae; genus Roseiarcus. Next base: position 41,260 of record CAWDKC010000048.1, on the reverse strand, counting down.
GGACATCGTCCGGCTCTACAAGAGCCACGGAGTGGCGTGCCCATCGGCGAAAATTCTTGGCGGCGAAGACTGGTATCAGCAATGTAATGCAATCGGCCAATAGTTTGGAGGGTGCGACGATGCGCGCGATACTGCAAGGGCATTTTAAGCGAACGGCAAGACTTTGGGGCCTGACAACTTTAGCCGCCATCGGTCTCTCCGCTGGAACAAGGCCGGTTCTCGCCGACGAGTCGGTCAACACCGGATATTTCGGCGGCGTCGCGATTATGGGATACGACCCGGTGGCCTATTTCACAGACAATCGGGCCGTGAAAGGTTCCGAGAAATATTCATATGATTGGCTCGGCACGCCTTGGCATTTCGCCAGCAGCGAACACAAGGAGATGTTTGCGGCCGACCCGATAAAATATGCGCCCCAATACGGCGGCTATTGCGCCGCCGAGGTCGTGGGCGGCTCGGTCACGGTCGACATCGATCCGAACGCGTTCAAAATAATCGACGGCAAGCTCTATCTGATCTATGACAAACCGCACGCCGACGATTTTGCCGCCCATGCCAGCCAAACCGTAGCGGCGGCGGACGCGAACTGGCCAAAAGTCAAAGGTCGGCTGGAGTTGGACAAGCATTTCTGACAGGCGCGCGTTAGCCTACTTTCACCGGCGCGAAATAGAACACCTTGCTTGAATTCACGTACGCGTAGCTGGGTTCGCCCGCAACGCTGCCGTGCCTATAGACAGGGCCGCAATCGGCGCGCCCAAACATATTCTCGCTCTTCTCGCACAATTCGTCCCGATCGACGATGACCGTTTCAGTGAGGAACTGTCTTGACGACCGGTACGCGGTCCTGCCGTCCTGGCCGATCTGCATGATTGTCGGGAACCCCGGCTCGATGTGTCCCTGCAACGTGTGGCCCAGCACGAGCTGCGCAATCGCCTCGCCATCGAGCCGGTCGTGTTCATCGGCGGAGAAGCTGAACGGCCATTCGGGGAGGCCCGCCTCGCGCAGGGCGTCGACAAGGAATGTCAGGTCTTTGGCGTTGCGAAAGTGCGCCCAGTCGATCCGGATTGCTGCAAGGGAAGAATTGTTGGGAGGGACTTCGGATGCCTTCAGCCACCGCGGCGCGAGCGTCAGAGATGCGACCGGCGCGTGCGTAGGCCGCGGCAAGGGCAACCAGGATGTTGACGGCGCCCGGCGCATCCGCGCGGGCGCGTTCCAGGGTCGCGATCGCCCGATCATTCTCGCCGTTGAAGAAGAAGACGAGCCCCGCCACTTCCCGGTCGGCGGGCGAGAGGTTCGGGTCGAGCTTCAGCGCTGTGTCGATTGCAGCCGCGGCTTCGGCAAATTGGCCGGCGACCAGGTAGACGTAGCCAAGCGCGACATGCGCCTCGACATCCCCCGGCCCCAGCGCCACGGCGCGCTTGGCCGATGCGATAGCCTCCTCGTAGCGCTCGTCCACGACCTGAAGAATGGCGAGCATCGCATAGGGAAGCGACAAATCCGGGTTCAATTGCAGCGCCCGCCCGGCGTTCTCATAGGCTCGTTTGCGCGCCAACGCGCTTTGCAGCACAGTGTCTAGGTTGTTGCGCCAGACGTTCACGGCGGCGCGAGCATCGGCCGCGAACGCCGCGGCGAAGTCTGGATCGAGAGCAACCGCTTTAGCATAGAAATCCAGCGCCTCGCGCAGGGCCGACGCGCGGCCTGTCCGCGCTGCCTGTTCGCCACGCAAATAATAGTCGTAGGCCTCGAGATTGGCGGTCGGCGGGCGCGCGATCCGCTGTGTCTCCGATGCTGTCGGCGTCATGCCGAGCGATTTGACGATGTCTCGGCTCATTTCGTCCTGGACGGCAAAAACCTCCGCCGCGCCACGGTCAAACCGATCTGCCCACAGGTGGTCGCCGGTCTTCGTGTCGACCAGTTGCGCATTGATGCGGGTTTGTTCCCCGGCGCGCTGGACGCTGCCCTCGACCACGTAGCGGACGCCGAGATTGCGGGCCACGTCCGCCAAGACGACGGGTCGTCCTTTGTAGGCTGAAACGGAGTTGCGGGCGATGACATCGAGTCCAGAAAGCTTGGCCAGATCGGTGATCAGGGCATCGGTGATGCCGTCGGCGAAATAGTCCTGGCTCGGATCGCCGCTCAGGTTCGCGAACGGCAGCACCGCGACGGAGGGCCGCTGTGGCGTGAGGGGCTTCTGCCATTCAAACGCGAAGGCGAGAAAGCCGATCAGGAGCGCCCCGGCCCCTGCCAGGATCTTCGCTCGCGTACCCGGCCAATATGGCCGACCAGCTTTCTTCCCGGCATCGCCGGGATCGAGCAGAACGCGATAGACCCGAACAGGATCGGCGATGTTCTTGAGCCGCTGCTCTCCCAGACTCGCAAAGCCCACATCCGCTTTGTTCACCGCATGATCGAAGGCGGTGCCGGATATGCAAATGCCTCCAGGCTCGGCTAGTCCCTCCAGACGCGCGGCGACGTTGACCCCATCTCCGTAGATGTCGTTTCCATCAACGATGACGTCGCCGAGATTTACGCCAAGGCGAAACCGAATTCGCTGTGCTTCAGGGGCGCCCTGATCGTGGCCAGCCATTCGACGCTGGATCGCGGCGGCGCACTGGACGGCGTCGACGACGCTTGCGAACTCAACCAGCGCGCCGTCACCCATGAGCTTGACGATACGACCATGGAACTCTTCTATAGCCGGATCGACCAGTTCCCGACGGCAGGTCTTCAGCCGCGCCAGCGTGCCTACCTCATCCTCCCCCATGAGGCGGCTGTAGCCAACCACATCGGCAGCCAAGATTGCGGTAAGCCGTCTCTCCATTCTCGGCGTCCTGCGTCCTTTCACCCGCATTGTACTCCCTTTTTGGGAAGGAAAATGCCGCTCGCCTTGTGAAACTGTCGACGCAGGTGGATGCGGAATTCCCGGGGCTCGGCCCCATGCCAATGCGCAGTAGGAGCAGTCGGTCGCGCTCTACGCGCCGAAGACCGTCGCACGCACTTGATTAGGCCCGCGACCGCCTGATTTGGTAGGCGACCGGATCGGTCGCATTTGACCCGTTCACCCCCGTCGGGGAATGACCGCTCTTTGCGCATTGCGGTCGTCCGTCCGGCCGCAATGACGGTCGCGGTTCAAGCCAGGCGCAAGGGGCTCGAGGCGCGCACAACGGGAATTGGGCGGGGCCGTTACGGTGACAGTGCACTAAATTGACTGATGCTGCGTGCGCCGCTTCACTTCACCCATGGTTCGTCTCGCCCGTGTCGTCGTCCCCGGCTTGCCCTACCATGTAACGCAGCGCGGCAACGGCCGCCAACGGGTGTTCTTCGCCGATTCCGACTACGCCGCCTACCGCGACTGGCTGGCCGAGTCGGCGCACGAAGCGCGCGTGAGCGTTTGGGCGTGGTGTCTGATGCCCAACCACGTCCATCTCATCCTCGTCCCGCAAGACGAAGACGGCCTGCGGTGCGCGCTGGCGCGCGTGCATCGTCGATACGCCGGATTGATCCACGCGCGACGCCGGCGAACCGGCCATTTCTGGCAGGGGCGATACGGCGCCGTGGCGATGGACGAGGACCATCTCGCCGCCGCCTACCGCTATGTGAACCTCAATCCCGTGCGCGCCCGTCTCGCCGAGCGGGCCGGAGACTGGCGATGGTCGAGCGCGCGCGCCCTTTTGGGCCTCGCCGAGGACGGGCTTACCGACCTCGCCCCCGCCCGCCAACGCGTTTCCCGCTTCGCCGACCTCCTGGAAGCCGAGGAGGACCAAGCGGCGACGGCGCGCCTGCGCAAAGGCGAGAGCGTCGGCCGGCCCGTCGGTTCGGACACGTTCCTCGCCGCTCTGGAAACCAGGACCCGCCGCCGCCTCCACGCCCTCAAGCGCGGGCCCAAACCAAAGGACGAGGGAGCAACCGCGAAACAACATGCACTGTCACCGAAGCCGTGCGCAAGGACCACGCTTCGGTTGAAGCTTTGGCGCGCGGCGCGGACTATCCGAAGGCGAACTAGGTCAAAACTCAATCAGTTCGATTGGTCTCGAGGTAAAGCGGACGTAGCGGACCAAGTCTGTGGGCGAGACGGGTGGGCGGAGAGCGGATCTTTATGCAGCCGATCTCTGCACCGTCTAATTACGCACCAACGGCACGGCCCTCCGCCGCAAGTCATAAGATCCAAATAAAAAATGATTGCGCCCGTCTTCGCGACCAGTTAGGATTTCTCTAAAGGGTGGATTGCCGAGGCTAGTGGCGCAACGAGCGTTGAGCCAGAAAAAGGGGGACTGTCTTACCGCGTTTTCGTGACCCAGCGGGTTTTTAGCGCTATTGTTCCTGATAACCTACACCTATTTCTAAGACCAGAGCCTACCATGAAGACAAAACTTATATCTGTGATACGCTGTTCTGCTCTCGCCATTGCTAGCGTGGCTATTACGGTACAGTCACCGTCTAGCGCGAAAACCTACTACCACGTCGATATAACGACGCCTACGGCTAGCGCTACGGGTTTCATTGACACTGATTGCAATGACTGCATATTATTGTTATCTGATATTACTAATTGGGCGTTTAAACTATCGGTGGGATGTTTCAAAATATATCGTATTCGAATAATGCGGATGGCGACCCAGATCATACAAGGATAGTACCGCCTGATTTCACGGCAACTCCGGAAGCTTTGTACTTCAATTTTGCCGATAACTCACAAGCAAGCACCGTGCAATTCAGAGACATAAGTGTAAATTAGATGCTGCCAGTTTAGGGATCTACCGTTGACGGGGGCCGGAGATATTGTAATTCAAGTCTGCGGTTCAGGTATCGAATGCCAAGTTCTTTATAAACCTTCGAGCGACATCGTTGGGACTTTCGTTCCCGAACCTTCGACTTGGATAATGATGCTGCTCGGCTTCGCCGGCCTCAGTTACGGCGGTTATCGGACGTCTCGCAAGGCTGTCTCGGATCGCCGCCTGATAAGCAGACCGGTTTGCAGACGTCAGCCGCAGCGCGACTGTCTTTCTGTTTGTCGCCGACGCTGGTCCCCGCTCTGAAAACCTTAGGTCCGGCTCGCGACGCTCAAGTCACTTGGAACGAATGTTGCTCCGGGTCGAGTCCGGCCAAGCCTACGGTTGCTGGATCCGAAAGCCGAAATCCATCCGGATCGTGACATGTCCCGTCGCTGACTGCATCAATTCGTCGTGGGCGAGACCTGTCGTTGCCACTATTGTGTCGACCTTCGCTCTGAATTTACTTTCGCTGTCGTCCGACAGCCGTCGAAGCAACGCCCGTAGTTGGATCACCGCCCGCTCCACTAACAGGCTTTGATCGAAGGCTTCCAATTTAAATGAGCAGATCGGCAGATGAATATCGAGGCCATCAAACGCAACGCTCCCGACCATCTCCTGCGGCATTGAGCCCGCGCTGATCACCAACAGATCCCCTCTAACCTCGCCGGCTTTTACCCCCTGCTCCCAGCGATCCGCATAGGGCTTAAAGAAGGTTAGAAGCCCAAAAAGCGCGTTCGTGCGTCCGTTAGCTTTAGCGCGATTGGGAAGGTTCTGATTGAGATGATCCATCTTGTTGCGCATCGTCTGCGCAGTCACAAAGTCGTCGATGAATGCTTGCGTGTCAGATTTACAATTCTGACCAGTCAGATGGAGCAAGACCTGCCGCGAGACGTGGACTTGATCGACAATCGTCCAAGCGTCGCTGAACATGGCCAAGCGTTCGGCGTCATTACGGGAACTTTCATCATATCCAAGCCCTACGGCATAAAGTCGGCTTAAGGCGATCTCCATTAGATCATGAGCGAAAACGAGCGTCTCCAGCCTCAGACGCTCAAGGGGAGCAAGGGACCGAGGCAAACGGCGGAGAAATGATGAGGGGGAAGCACTCGGCCATTATCGGTCGCGGGCGCGACGGCGGCAAGCCGATGATGGGGCGGCGCTTTAAACACTGGTTCCGTCGGCGGCCCGTATGATCTGCGTGCGCTGAAGTTCGACTTTACCCGTTCGCAAACCAACACCGAACGTCCGCAATTTGCGCAATCCGGCCGTCCGTTGCGCCGTCTTTTCGAGCGGCCACCACCACATGCACGCAATTCAGTTTTGACCTTAGAGCAAGCAGTTTAGAGGCGAAGTCGTCATCCCGCGGAGCTCCAGCGCGTCGAAATACACTTGTATTGTGCTTGCGGACCTGGCTTCCCGGTCGCGATGGCGGAGCCAGACGCAACTTGCTCGAGGCGCGCAGAACGGGTCTAGTACGTCTCGGCGGCTTTTAGAGGCGAAGATGGCCGACGCTTTCGATCTTCAACGGTTCGTGAACAGGCGCCGGTCTACGAGCAGGTTCGCCGGGAGCTCACGGCCGGGCGGAAGGAGAGCCACTGGATGTGGTTCATCTTTCCCCAGGTCGCCGGCCTCGGACAGAGCCCCATGGCGATCCGTTTCGCGCTTCGCTCGGTGGGCGAGGCGAAAGCCTATCTGGCCCATCCGGTTCTCGGCGCGAGGCTGAGGGAATGCGCGCAGCTCACGCTCGACGTGGAGGCCGAGACCGCGCGAGACATTTTTGGTGGGATCGACGAAATGAAATTCCGCTCGTCAATGACCCTGTTCGCCCGCGCCGCGCCGGACGAGGACCTCTTTCAGCGCTGCGTCGACAAGTATTTCGCCGGCGCCCCGGATCCGGCCACGCTTGCGAAACTTTAGGGTCGCGGGCTCGGGCGATGAAAAGCCCACAACATTATGTGCCACAACATTGTGTTGCGAGAAAATCCAACTCCTGTGCTATTGTTCTCCTAATCGGCCGGCGCGAACCCGTCGCCTCCTTTGGCGGCGGGCTCAGGATCGGTGTTTGGCGTTCGAGACGGTGGATGGCGGGGAAAGGATTTTTTTATTCCAAGCGGTTGTAACCCATTGAAAAGTCCCCATTCCAAAAAATAAACGCTAGTAAACGCTAGCACGTTTACTAGCGTTTACTAGCGTTTTATTGGCGTTTATTCGCGCTTATTTGGCTGCTCGGCGGGCTGAACCCCGAGCGGATTGCGCTGGCCTGTCGAGACGGCGGCGGTCCAGCAGGGATTACGTGACAGTCTACTCCACTAACCCGGGGCGCGCGCGGGTTGGCGCCGGCCGTTGAGTTTTGCCCTTCTGCCCCTAGAAGCGTCTCTCCAGGCGGGCGGAGGGCGCGGGCATGGGGCTGCTTTACAAGGACGAGCTTCTCGACGGGTTCGGCGCCTGGGCGATCGCCTATATCCCCTATGGCGGACCGGACTTCGGCGAGATCGCCGCGGTCGCGAAGGCGGTCGGCGACGGCGGCGCCGACGCGTTCCATGAGAGCTGGGTCGCGGCCGGGGACCGATCGGTCGAGCGGGCGGAGGCGGCGCGCGGCGCCGGCCATAGGGCGAGCGCGCGCGAGCTTTACCTGAGGGCGAGCGCGTTCTACGCCGGGTCTCTGCACCCGCTGTTCGGCGCGCCGGTCGATCCGCGTCTCATGACCGCCTTTCGCAAGGAAGTCGAAGCTTTCGACAATGGTCTTGCGCTTTTCGATTCCCCGATCCGCCCGCGCTCGATCCCGTTCGAGGGCGCCGCCATGCCCGCCTATTTCATTCCGGCGGCAGGATTCGCCGGCGCGCGCCGGCCGACGATCATCTTCACCAACGGCTATGACGGCACGATCGCCGACGTCTACTTCGCCTCCGCGGTCGCCGCGAGCCGTCGCGGCTATCACAGCCTCCTGTTCGACGGGCCGGGGCAGGGCGCGATGCTGTTCGAGCGCAACGTTCCGCTGAGGCCCGATTGGGAGACGGTGATCAACGCGGTCGTCGACTTCGCGCTCACGCTGCCCGAGGTCGATCCGGGGAGACTGGCGTTGAGCGGCTGGAGCCTGGGGGGCTATCTCAGCCCCCGTGCGGCCTCGGGCGAACATCGCCTCGCCGCCTGCGTCGCCGATCCGGGGCAATGGGCGTTGCTCAATTCGTTTCGGCGCGCGGCGACCTCGATGGGCCTGTCGCAGGAGGCGGCGGCCGATCTCGGCTCAATCGACCATCGGCGGCGCGACTGTTCGAGGCCGTGATCAAGGGCAACAAGGAGCTGAACTGGAAGATCGTCCGGCGGGGCTTCTGGGCGAATGGCGTCGCCAACCTGCTCGACTATCTCAAGGAGGCCGAGCGCTTCACCATGAGGGGGCGCGCAGACATGATCCGCTGTCCGACGCTGATAACGGCGGCGGAGAACGATCCCCTCGCCATCGGCGCTCAGACCCTGTTCGACGCGATGACATGTCCGAAGACGCTGGTCAAGTTCACCGCCGCCGAGGGCGCGGGCGATCATTGCGAGATGATGAACCGTTCGCTCGTCAATCGGACGGTCCTGGACTGGCTCGACGAAATTCTCGCCTGATCGCGTCAATCCGGTTCGAAAGTTTCGTGCGTCGCCGCTCCGTTGCGCGGGCCCGATCTTAGCCGTTACAGTCGCCGAAACGGGGGGAAGCCGGAATGCCGATAGAGGCCTCGCAGACTGACGACGCGCCGTCCAAGACCCAGGTCCTCATCATCGGCGCGGGTCCCGGGGGCCTGTTCGCCGCAAGCGAGCTTCTGCGTCATGGCGTGAAGCCGAGGATCATCGAGCAAAGGCTCACGCCCCATCGCGAGACGCGCGGCACGGTGCTCCAACCCGCCCTGCTCGAAGTGCTCCATAGGGGCGGCGTCATCGAGCCGTTTCTCGCCGGCAGCGTGCGCATCAAAGAGATCGAGCTTCTCGGTCCAGGCCAGGCGCGCATCGGGCTCGCCGAGCTTGCGGGGCTCGGCTGCAAATACGAATTCCAGTCCAGCCAGCCGCAATGGCGCACCGAGGCCGTGCTGCGCGATCATCTGGCCGGGCAGGGGGTTCAGGTTGAGTTCGGCGCCGAGGCGACGTCGATCGCGGCAGACGGAGACGGCGTCACCGTGACGCTTCACAAGGGCGGCCGAAAGGAGGTCGTCCGGGCCGACTATCTGATCGGCGCCGAGGGCGGCCACAGCGCAACGCGTCACTCGATGCAGGAGCATCTGGATGGCGAAACTTATGGCGGCCGCTTCATCGTTGCGGACGTGAAAGTGACGCTGCCTGCTTCGCCTGGACGAGCGCGCATTGTCGTGGGGCCGAGCGGTTTCGTGCTGCTTGTGCCGCTCCCCGATGGGCGCTTCCTCATCTTCGTCAATCGCGAGGAAGCCGACCGCAACGACGCGCCGCCATCCGCCGCCGATCTCGCCGCGCTGCTCAACACCCGGATTGGAGCCGACGTCGGGCTCTCCGATCTGCAGTGGACTTCGTACTTCCAGATGCACAAGCGCGTCGTCCCCGCCCTCAGCGACGGCAGGCGTTTCCTGCTGGGGGACGCGGGACATCTTTCCAGCCCGATGGGCGGGGAAGGGATCAATTCGGCGCTCATGGACGGGGCGAATATTGCATGGAAGCTCGCCCTCGTCCTGCGCGGGGCCGCCAAGCCCTCGCTGCTCGACAGCTACGCTTTCGAACGCGGGCTCGCCGACCGCCATGTGCTCGAGGTCTCAAACGAGACCCACGGTCTCGTCATGCAACTCGTCGAAAGATGTCGGGCCGGGGAGGCGCTGTCTCTGCCGGCGGAGGACGCCGCCGCGGCGCTCGCGGGCTTGCGCAAGCGCTCGATGCTCGACGTATCCTACAAGGGAAGCCTTCTCATCGACATGAGCGCCAGCGAGGCTGATCCCGCGCCCGGAGCGCGCTTTCCAGGCTGGTGCGATCTCGGCGGGGCGACCCACCACCTCGTGTTTTCCGGCCCCGCGCATGAACTCGACGATTTCCGAGCGCGATGGGGCGGCCTTGTGTCAGCCGTTGAATGGACAGGCGCGGCCGCCCACGCGAAACAAGCGGGGCTGGCGGGGGGCGGCGTCGTTCTGGTCCGCCCGGACGGTTTCATCGGCTTCCGGCGCGCCGCGGCGGACGAACAGGCGATGAAGGCTCTCGACGCGCATCTTTCGACCTATCTCCATCCCGACTTCGCCGCGGCGACGGCCTGAGCGATCAGTCGATCGGGTTGTGGGCAGCGGACGACGGCGCCATGAGAACCCCTTGAGCGGCCGGAAGATTGAAGAGCAAGACCTCCCCGGCCCTCTCTGACCCCAGCATTTCCTCGCGAAACCCGAGCCGGGCTTGCTCATGCGACGCGCCATTCATGCGGCCGCTCCAGTGAAATGCGTATCGGCGCTGGCCATTCTGCAAATTTGCGGAAGAAAAACGAGAAAATAGCGGCGTTACACAAACTTAACGAGATTGAAAACATTTGTTAATTTGCAATCTGAAGTCGAGAGCTTACGTTTATTTTAGGCGCTTATATTAAAGCTGGAAAAATCAGGGATTTTCTCGCAAGTATAACCGCTTCGGTGGTGGGGAATAAGATGCGCGATTGGTATGTTGGTCAAAAGATCGTTTGCGTCAATGCGCAACCGATTGATGGCGTCAGAAACCGTTTCGTTGATGAATATCTGAGAGAAGGAAAAGTTTACAAAATAAGAAAGATTATTGGGTTTAATTTCAAATTCCCCGACAAAAGCGAAGAGAGACTTGCGTTTAGGCTGGAAGGTGTTGTTCCTTATTTGATCGACGGCATAGAATACGCCTTTTTCCATGGCCGGTTCAAGCCGCTCGAAGACCAGGATGACGATCAGGAGATCGATATTTCGATATTCTTAAATGGCCTGCGCCAAGTGAACGAAGGTTCATTTGTTCTCAGGAACGAAGATATTCGAGAATTCGAGCCGGTCACCTAGCGCGACGAGCGGAGAATATTCGGAGGCGTTCGCGATAGGGCCGCTTTTCCTGCGCAACCACCGCGACGGGTGAATGACGAGGGTCCACCCAGGACGAAGCAACTCCCCGGGCAGTTCTCATCTCTGGGCGTTTCCATTCCTCGCGCTTTCGCCATTGAATCAGGCGGACTTTCCTGCTAGCGGCTGGCGCTCGCCGCGTGGGTTCCCCATATGGCGATCAAACCCTGGGCTTCCGCCGCCGGCCATATACGCCGGCTCAGCCGCTTAAGCGGCGATAGGGGTCGCGTGCTTGATCAGCGCGCGCCCTTCCGGTCGGCGGACGCCTGAACGTCAACGCGAACCCAAAGCCGGCGTCGCCCGAACAAAAGGGCGCAATTAGGAGAACCAATGGCTTCCATACAATCCCTGGCGCCGACGCGCGAGGATTTCACCGCGCTGTTGAACGAGACCTACGGCGACGACGAGGCGTTCGAGGGAACGGTCGTCAAGGGCAAGATCGTCGCGATCGAAAAGGACATGGCCGTCATCGACGTCGGCCTCAAGACTGAAGGGCGCGTGGCGCTCAAGGAATTCACCAATCATGGCCGCGACCCGGCCCCTGGCCTCGGCGACGAGGTCGAAGTCTATCTCGAGCGGATCGAGAACGCGCTCGGCGAAGCGGTCATCTCGCGCGACAAGGCGCGGCGCGAGGAGAGCTGGGTCAAGCTCGAGCAGGCGTTCGAGAAGAATGAGAAGGTCGAGGGGGTCATCTTCAACCAGGTCAAGGGCGGCTTCACCGTCGACCTCGACGGGGCCGTCGCGTTCCTGCCGCGCAGCCAGGTCGACATTCGTCCGGTGCGCGACGTCGGCCCGCTGATGAACATCCCCCAGCCGTTCCAGATCCTGAAGATGGACCGGCGCCGCGGCAATATCGTCGTCTCCCGCCGCACCGTGCTCGAGGAGAGCCGGGCCGAGCAGCGCCACGAGATCGTCGCCAACCTCGCCGAGGGGCAGATCATCGACGGCACGGTCAAGAACCTCACCGACTACGGCGCGTTCGTCGATCTCGGCGGCATCGACGGTCTCCTGCACGTGACCGACATCGCCTGGCGGCGCGTCAACCACCCGAGCGAAGTCTTGACCATCGGCCAGCAGGTCAAGGTGCGCATCATCAAGATCAACCACGAGACCCACCGCATCTCGCTCGGCATGAAGCAGTTGCAGGAAGATCCGTGGTCGAACATTGAGACGCGCTACAGCGTCGGCCAGAAGCTCAAGGGCCGCGTCACCAACATCGCCGACTACGGCGCCTTCGTCGAGCTCGAGCCCGGCATCGAGGGCCTCATCCACGTCTCCGAAATGTCCTGGACCAAGAAGAACGTCCACCCCGGCAAGATCGTCTCGACCACCCAGGAGGTCGAGGTTCAGGTGCTCGAGGTCGACGCCTCCAAGCGCCGCATCTCGCTTGGCCTCAAGCAGACGCTGCAGAACCCATGGGAGGCTTTCGCGGAGAAGCATCCGGTCGGCTCGGTCGTCGAGGGCGAGGTCAAGAACAAGACCGAGTTCGGGCTGTTCATCGGCCTCGACGCCGACGTCGACGGCATGGTCCATCTCTCCGATCTCGACTGGAGCCGGCCGGGCGAGCAGGCGATCGAGGACTACAAGAAGGGCGACAAGGTCAAAGCCAAGGTGCTTGACGTCGATGTCGAGAAGGAGCGCATCGCCATCGGCATCAAGCAAATGGCCGATGACCCGTTCTCGGCCAAGACCGCCGGCGAGGAGGGCGAGGGCGAACTGCGCAAGGGCTCGGTCGTGACCTGCGAGGTCATCGAGGTCAAGGACGGCGGTCTCGAGGTGAAGATCGTGGGCACGGACCTCACCGCCTTCATCAAGCGCAACGAGCTCGCCCGCGACCGCGGCGACCAGCGTCCCGAGCGCTTCTCGGTCGGCGAGAAGGTCGACGCGCGCATCACCCAGTTCGACCGGCGGGCGCGCAAGGTCGCCGTCTCCATCAAGGCGCTCGAAGTCGCCGAGGAGAAGGAGGCGATCGCGCAATATGGTTCGGCCGACTCGGGCGCTTCGCTCGGCGACATTCTTGGCGCGGCGCTCAAGGCCCGCGACAAGGGCGACAAGGCGAAGTAACAGCCGCCGCCTGTCAGGAACAAAAGCCCGCGCGGGAGCGATCCCGGGCGGGCTTTTTTGTTGGCGGCGCCTTCGGCGCTCGTGTTCAGCTCTCGATAAGGAAGGCCGCGTCGACGGGCAGTTGCAGGCCTGTCACCAGCGCATTTGTCTGCGAGGCCATGCCCACTACGGCGAGAAAGTCGGAATATTGCGCGTCGGTCATCCCCTTCGCACGCGCCGCCGCGGTATGCGAATGGATGCAATAGGAGCAGCCGTTCGTTATCGAAACGGCGATATAGATCAGTTCCCGGGTCAGCGGATCGAGCGGTCCGGGCGCGCCCATCACCGCTTTCAGCGCGGTCCAGGTGCGTTCGAGAATCTCGGGCTGGTTGGCGAGGCCGCGCCAGAAAATGTTGACGAAGTCCGATTTCCGGGTCGCCCTTATATCGTCGAAAACCGCTTTGACCTTCGGGTGCGCTTCGGCTTCCGCATCGGTCCAGAGCTTGACTGTAGCCATCCTTGCCTCCCTGTGAAGGCGCCCGGGCGGAGGTCCGCCGGGATCACGAAAAGGCGTGTAGCATGGCGGCGGCGACTTCGGGGAGGCCGCTCCGCATCCGGCTGTCAAAGCCGCGGCTGAGCGCCCTCGGCCGGGCGCTTTCGCGGACGCACCCCAGAAACGACCGATTGTCGGAGTTGCGAGATCACGAGCTTGTATGCGTAAGGCGGTCCGTTACGTGGGAAGGCTTGATCAGCGGAAGTAGATCGGGCCTTCGATCAAATGTGGGTGCAGGCTTGTGTACTCACGGGACGGTCCGGTATACTGGCATGTCAGCGGAAGCAGATCTACCGCCGTCACCGGTGCGATTCCGGGACGACGGAATGGTCTGATGTCCGATTGAACCAAAGAATCGGCGCTCGACGGCGACGCGGCTTCAATGAGGCCGGCCGATCGAAGCGCAAAAGGGAGGACTGGGATGAATCATTTTCGCCAATTCGCCATCGCCGCCGCCGGCGGCGCGATGTTCACCGCGGCATGCGCCTTCTCGGCGCCCGCCTTCGCCGCCGGACCCGAGGTCGTGGCCGGCCCGGCGTCCGAGCCCGGCTGCTTTGTGCCGTGGACCGACAAGACCAAGTTCTTCAAGTGGCCGGCCAAGAAAGGGCCGTTCCGCATCGCGCTCGCCAACGGCTACATCGCCAACACCTGGCGCATTCAGATGATCCAGACCGCCAAGGCCTTCGCCGCGCAGCCGGAGATCGCGGCGCAGCTCAAGGAGTTCAAGGTCGTCTCGACTGGCGAGGACGTCGCCGCGCAGATCGCCGCGATCAACAACTTCATCGACTCCGGCTTCGACGCGATCGTCGTCAACGCGCAGAACCCGGCGGCCTTCAAGCCGGTCATCAAGCGCGCCAACGACGCGGGCGTCGTGCTGGTCGCGTTCGACAACATCCTCGACTCGGAAGACGCGATCAACGTCGACGTCGACCAGAAGGGCCTCGGCGTCTATTGGGGGAAATGGCTGGCAAGCCATATTCCCAACGGCGGCAAGGTTCTCGAAGTGCGCGGCGTCTCCGGCACCTCGGTCGACCGCGACCGTCACGACGGCATCCACGAGGCGCTCGACGCGAGCGGAAAGAAATGGGACGTGGTCGAAGTGTACGGCAAGTGGGACGATCCGACCGCGCAGAAAGTGAGCGCGGACGCGATCGCGGTGCAGAAGCATTTCGACGGCATCACCGCGCAAGGCGGCGACACCGGCGTCGTGCAGGCGATGCTCGACGCCAAGCACCCGATGGTTCCCTTCGGCGGCGAGACCGAAAACGGCTTCCGCAAATTCTGCGCCAAGCTTGCCGATCAGGGCCTGAAATGCTCGTCCGGCGGCACCGGGCCGGCGCAGGTCGCGGTCGCGATCAAGGTCGCGCTCGCCGCGCTTCAAGGGCAGGTCGTGCCGCAGTCGGTGAAGCTGCCGCTGGCGACGGCCGAAGATCCGAACTTCAAGGACGACGAGAACTACTACTCCAAGCTCGGCGACAACTTCTTCGTCGGCAACTCCTTCCCAACCTGCAACATCAACTTCAGCGCGGCTGAAATCATGGGGCAGTCGAAGGAGAACAAGTAACCGCCAAGAAACGGAGCCGCCGCGGACGATCAAAGTCCGCGGCGGCCGCGGCGAGGCTGGCGCGTCGCGGCTCCAGGACGACGTTGAGGGCGAGGGGTTGGCGGCGTGAACCGAGCAGAATCGACGGCCTCGCCGATCCTGCGCATGGAGGGCGTTTCCAAGCGCTACGGCGGCGTGCGCGCCCTCGCAAACGCGGATCTCACCGTGTTCGCGGGTCGCATTCACGCCATTCTCGGCGAGAACGGCGCGGGCAAGTCGACGCTGATCAAGATTCTGTCCGGCGTCGTGGCGCCGGACTCGGGTCGCATCGTGCTCGACGAGGCGGAGGTCGCCTTCGATTCGCCAGCCGCCGCCAATCGCGCCGGCATCGTTTGCATCTTCCAGGAGCTTTCGCTCGTTCCCGACCTTTCGGTCGCCGACAACATCGCCATCTCCAATCCGCCGCGTCGTCTCGGGCTGATCGACCGGCGCGCACAGCGGCGCCTCGCCGAGGAAGCGCTCGAGCGCGCCGGAGCGCCGGACATTCATCCGCTGGCGCTGGTCAAGGATCTGCCGCTGTCTCGCCGGCAGATGGTGGAGATCGCCAAGGCGCTGGCGCGCAAGCCGCGCGTTCTCATTCTCGACGAGGCGACGTCGGCGCTGACCGCGGCCGACGTCGCCAAAGTGTTCGTGGTCCTCAAGCGCTTGCGCCAGGAAGGGCTGGCCCTTCTCTACATTTCCCACCGCATGCATGAGATCGCGGAGCTCGCCGACGAAAGCACGGTGTTCAGGAACGGCTCGAATGTCGCGACTTACGTGGCCGGAACGAAGACCGACAGCGAAGTCGTCGAAATGATGATCGGGCGCGAGTACAGCCACATCTTTCCGCCGAAGCCGACAGCGCGGGCCAAGGCTCAGACGCCGCTGTTCGAAGTGAGGAATCTCAACTGGGCGGACCGCCTGCGCGACATCTCGTTCACGGCCGACGCCGGCGAAATCGTCGGCTTGGGCGGTCTCGACGGGCAGGGCCAGCGGGAACTGCTGCTCGCCTTATTCGGCGTCCTTCGCGGCGTCTCTGGCGAGATCCGGGTGGCGGGCGCGCCAGCTTCGCCTTCGAGTCCGCACGCGGCGAAGGCGAAGCGCATCGGCATGGCGCTGATCCCCGAGGACCGCAAGACGGAAGGCCTGATGCTGCCGATGTCGGTGCGCGAGAATCTCTCATTCGCTGCGCTTCAGCGCGTCTCGAGAGGCGGGGTGATCGATCGCGCGCTCGAGTCGAAGCTCATCGGCGACCTCATGAACCTGCTCGAAATCCATGCCGCGGGGACCGACATTCCAGCCGGCGCGCTCTCGGGCGGCAATCAGCAGAAGGTGGTCATCGCCAAGTGGCTGATGGCCGAGCCGCGCATCATCCTGCTCAACGATCCGACGCGAGGCATCGACGTCGGCACCAAGCAGGAAATCTATGCGCTCTTGCGCAAGCTCGCGGACGAGGGCGCCGCGATCGTCTTCTACACCACCGACTACGACGAATTGATCGGCTGCTGCGATCGCGCGCTCGTCCTCTACGATGGCGCGATCAGGCGCGAGCTCGCGGGCGCCGAGATCACCGAGCACGCGCTGATCGCGAGCGCGCTCAACATTTCCTCCGAAGACGTGGCCGCCGGAGCGTCGGCGCAATGAGCGAGTGGCGCTATCTCCTCGCCCAGAACCGCGGGACGCTTCTCGCGATCGTCTTCTTCGTCGTGATGTTCGCGATCTACACGAGCAATCATCCGGCGGGCTTCACCGCCAATGTGGTGCAGACCGCCGCCAACAAGGGCGTGCTGCTGGCGCTGGTGGCGATGGCGCAGACCTTCGTCGTCATCACCGCCGGCATCGATCTTTCGGTCGGCGCGGTGTTTGTCCTCACCAACTGCCTGGCTTCGTGGATCGTGGTCGGAACAGCGACGAGCGCCACGCTCGGCGTTCTCGGGGTTCTGCTGACAGGCCTCGCCTGCGGCGCGATCAACGGACTCGTCGTCATCTATGGGCGGCTGCAGCCGATCGTCGTCACCATTGCGACCGGCGCGGTGTTCTTTGGCCTTGCCCTTCTGTTGCGTCCCGTTCCCGGCGGGGACGTCTATAGTCCCATCGCCGACGCGTTGACCGGCAAAATCTTCGATGTCGTCCCGGCAAGCCTCGTCGCGCTCGCCGCCGTCGTGCTCGTCGTTTGGGTTCCCTACAGCCGGTCGGCGATCGGCCGGGCCGCTTATGCCGTCGGCTCATCCGAGAGCGCAGCCTATATGTCGGGCGTCCCGGTCGACGCGGCCAAATTCTGCGCTTATCTGCTGTCGGGACTGGCGGCTTCGTTCGGCGGCCTCTTTCTCACTTTCGTCACCTATTCGGGCGAAGCCTCCGCCGCCAACGGCAACACCTATACGCTGTTCTCGATCGCCGCGGTCGTGCTTGGCGGCGTCTCGCTGTTCGGCGGCTCGGGCAGCGCGATCGGCGCGATCTTCGGCGCGCTGATGTTTCGCACCATCGGCGATCTTCTGTTCGTCTTCAATCTCGACCCGCTCTGGCAACCGCTCTTCCAGGGTCTCGTGCTGCTCGCCGCAGTCTGCGTCGGCTCGGCGAGGGTGTTCCAGGTCCGCAACCGGCTGGAGCTTTTCCCATGAGCGAGAACGCGCAGACGGGGTTTGCGGGCGCGCTCAAGCGCCGCATCGATCCGCCGGTTGCGATCGCGTTCGGCTGCATTCTCGTCCTGCTCTTTTTGGGCTCGCTCTATTCGCGCAGCTTTCTGTCGCCCGAATATCTTTTGCAGCAATTGAAGGTCGCCTCGTTCCTGGGCGTGATCGCCACGGGCACGATGATCGTCATTCTGCTCGGGCAGATCGACCTCTCCATTCCCTGGGTGGTCGCGGTCGGAGGCATGATGTCGACGGCCGCGACCGGGTGGGGCCCGGTCGGCCACGTGATCGCGATACCGTTCGGAATCGCTTGCGGGGTCGCGCTTGGCCTCGTCAACGGCTTCGGCGTCGCCTATCTGCGCATTCCCTCGATGATCATCACGCTCGCGGTCAATGCGGTCGCGCAAGGGCTGATGGTGGTTCACACCGGCGGCTTCTCGCCGCAGGATTCCTCGTCGCCGGCGATGCGCACGCTCGCCACCGGCGAACTCTTTTTCGGCCTGCCGAATGCGCTCATCGTCTGGGTGGTGGTTGGCGCCGGCGCGATCTTCCTGCTCAACCGCACCACCTTCGGCCGCGCTGTCTACGGCATCGGCAACCGCGAACGCGCCGCCTATCTCTCGGGCATCGACACCCAGCGCGTGGTGCTGATCGCGTTTGCGCTTGCCGGCGGTCTCTCCGCCTTTGGCGGCGTGCTGCTCGCCGGATACGCGAGCAAGGCGGCGCAAGCGATGGGCGACGCCTATCTGCTGCCGGCGATCGCCGCCGTCGTGCTCGGCGGCGCTTCGATCCTCGGCGGGCGCGGCAGCTATTTCGGCACGGTCGCCGGCGTGATCCTGATCACGCTGCTGCAGTCCATCCTGTCGGTGGTGCAGATGCCGGAGGCCGGGCGGCAGATCACCTATGGCGGCGTCATCATCGTCATGCTCCTGCTCTACGGGCGCGAGGGCAGGGCGCGATAGGCCCAGCCAAAATCAGATTGTCGCTTGGCGGCTTGCGTCGGGCCCTTGGCGCAGCGAATATCTCAATCGCGCGATGAGTTCGCCATTTGCCGTCGGGTGTCGAGCATGAGTTTTCTGGACGACCTGGCGTTCGGACCCAGCGGCGGTCGAAAGTCATGGGCGAGGGCGCTTTTGATCGCGCTCGCCGCTCTCGCGGCGGTCGCCGCGCTCCTCTATTACACCGTCTCCGGCGACTACGCGTTCCTGAGGGCTTCCGTTCTGACCGGATCGCCGACCGGGGCCTATCACGCGCTAGGCGAGCGGCTCGCGGCGCGCGCGCTCAAGAAAAACGGCCATCTGAAGGTCGTCTCCACAGCCGGGTCGGTCGAAAACATCGCCCGCCTCGCGGGCGAGAACGGCCGCTGCGTTCCCGCCTTCGCTTTCGTCCAGGACGGCGTGCCGACGCCGGCCGACGCCGGCCTGACGACCCTTGGGCGACTGCCGCAGCCGGAGACCCTGTTCCTGCTCGCCCGGCGCGGGCGGCGCGATCAACACCTTCAATGACCTCAAAGGCGATTCGGTCGGCATCGGTCCGGAAGGTTCGGGCACCGCCTATCTGATGCAGCAACTGCTGCAGAATTCAGACCTCAGCGGTCTCGATCTGAAGCCGTCCAATCACGATGTCGAAGCGCAAGCGGGACTTGTGCGCGACGGTCAGCTCGACATTGCCGCCTTCGTCATGAACGAGAACGCGGCGCTGGTCCGCGCGCTCATGAACAAGTACGATCTTGAGATCGTCGCTCCGGCGGACATTGAAGGCCTGGTGTCGCGAGACAAGTGGCTGCGCCTGGGACGAATCCCTGCCGGCTATTACGACATCGCCAAACCGATCCCTGCGACCGACAAGCTCGTCGCGCAGGTCGACACGCTCGTCATGACCAATGCGTGCGTGCATCGCGCGGAGCGGGTCGCATTCCTGATGCTGCTGAGCGCGGAGTTCCCCAACTTCGTTCGCGTGAACCCGCCGCCCTCGGCGAAGTCGCAGGACACCGCGCCCTTGGCCGACGAGGCGCGCGAGTTCTTCGCCAGCGGCGAGCCGGAGATGGCGGACAAATATTTCCCCTGGCTGGTGAACCTGATGTCGCCTGCGTACTGGATCTATCTGGCGATGGGAGCCACGGTCCTTTTGAACGCGATGGGCGTCTACAGTCGCTTCAGGCTGTGGCGCATCGACGCCAACCGGGCGCTGCTCGAGACGCGGCTCAAGGCGCTGGCCTATCCCGGTCTGAACGAGCAGCAAATCAAGGCGCGCGCGCATTCCGGCATCACGCGAGACCAGATCAAGGCGCTTCCGCCCGAGCACGTCATCCAGACGCCGAAGGATCGAAAAGCGGCGGAAGAGCTGATCAAGGACTTTGACGCGCTTCATCGCCGTTGTGAGGAGCAGCTAAGCTCCTATGTCACGCCGATGGGCTCGGAGATGTACTACCGATACCAGGAGTGGCTGATCGACGAAGCGAAAGCCGCGCTTGGCGCGCTGCTTCGCCCGGCGAAGCCATGACCGCGCCTCAGAGCGCGCTCCGTTCGGCAGCGCGCCGCAGCCTTTCTCAAGCAGCGGCGGCTTCGGCCGCCGCTGGCTCGTCTTGGTTGCGATGGTGAGCGCCGGGGCACGTCTTCATCCGCTCGCGCAAGTCCGCGATCAGCCATCGTCCCGCTCGGCCCGGCAGGCGGCCGCGTTCGTGCACGACGTAAAGCGGCAGCGCGACTTCCTCCTGATTGGCGATCGTTAGTCTCTTCAGCCGGCCGGCCGCGACGTGCTCGGAGACCATGTGGCTCGGCATGTTGCACCAGCCGAAGCCGGCGAGCAGGAAATCGAGACGGGTCGAAAGATCCGCGAACCGCCAGATATGACGGCTGAGGATTCCGCCTGAAAAGTTCTGGGTGAGCGGCGTCCGGTCGGTGAGCACCAGCTGCACATGCGGCTCGAGCGCGTCGCGCGCGAGCGGCTGGGGCAGGGCGGCGAGCGGATGGTTGGCCGCCACGACTGGCCACATCGCGATACGCGTCATGAACTCGCTCACGAGATCGCACGGGCTTGTCGGCGTGATCGTATAAATCGCGAGCCGGGCCGCGCCGTCGCGCAGCCGCTGCTCGGCGCCGCCCAGAGCCTCGGTGTAGACCGACGCGGGCAGAAGCGGAAAGGCGACGCGCAGCGCCTTCAGGCTCTCCATCAACAAGTGGAATCGGCAGCATCGAGTCGACCGCCAGCGTCAGTTCCGGCTCGACGTCCTCGGCCATGCTTTGGGCGCGGGCGCGGATCGCTCGCGCCCCGGCGATCAGCGCTCGCGCGTCGCCGACCAGCGCTTTTCCCGCGTCGGTCAACTGGGGCGTCTTGCCGGAGCGATCGAACAACACGAGGCCAAGCGTCGTCTCGAGCGTCTGGATCGCCTGGCTGATCGCCGACTGGACCCGGCCGAGCTTGCGCGCAGCGGCCGAAAAGCTTCCCGCGTCGGCGACCGCGACGAGAACGCGCATTTGGTCAAGCGTCAGCGAGTCGATCATCCATCACCTCCACAGATGGATCCTAGCACAATTTGGCCAATTGCAACGATCGAAACAACAGCCGACATGGAACCACAGTGCAACAATTCCAGGAGGCCGCCCGCATGACTGTTCATGTTCCTCAGCCCAAGACGATCGAAGCGCAGTCGCTGGCGCAGCTGTTCACCGCGGCGCGCACCCACAATGTGTTTCTCGATAAGCCGGTCGCGGACGAGTTGCTTCAGAAGGCGATCGAACTCGCCAAGATGGGACCGACCAGCGCCAATCAATCGCCGCATGCGCGTCCTGTTTCTGCGATCGCAGGCGGCCAAGGAGCGGCTTCGCCCAGCGCTGGCCCCCGGCAATCTCGATAAGACAATGAGCGCGCCGGTCGTCGCGATCACGGCCTTCGACGAAAAATTTTACGACCATCTGCCGTTCCTGATGCCGCACCGGGACATGAGGAGCTATTTCTCCGGCAACCTGGCCTTGGCGGCGCGCAGCGCATTCCAGAACGGCACGTTGCAGGTGGCCTATCTCATCATCGCGCTGCGTGCCTTGGGTCTCGACACGGGGCCGATGACCGGATTCGACAATGCCAAGGTCGACGCCGAGTTCTTTCCCGAGGGACACGTCAAGTCCAACGTCCTGATCAACATCGGCTACGGCGACCACGAGAAGCTGTTCCCGCGCAGCCCGAGGTTTTCCTTCGACCAGATGGCGAAGATCATCTGATCGCTCGCGCGGCTGTCCAAGCTTGAGGAGATGACTATGGCGAAGGTGCTCGTCCTCTATTATTCCAGTTTCGGCCACATCGAAACGATGGCCCACGCGGTTGCGGAAGGCGCGCGGGCCGCAGGCGCGACAGTTGACGTCAAGCGGGTGCCGGAGAACGTCCCCGACGAGATCGCCAAGGCCTACCACTTCAAGCTCGATCAATCCGCGCCGATCGCCAAGGTCGAAGAGCTGGCGAACTATGACGCGATCGTCGTCGGCGCGCCGACTCGCTTCGGCCGCATGCCATCGGCGATGGGCAGTTTCTGGGAGCAGGCCGGGGCGCTGTGGATGAGCGGCGCGCTCCACGGAAAAGTCGGCGGCGCGTTCACCTCGAGCGCGACCCAGCACGGCGGCAACGAAACGACCCTGTTCTCCATCATCACCAACCTGATGCACTTCGGCCTGGTCATCGTCGGCTTGCCCTACAGCCACGCTCCGGCCAGATGACGCTCGACGAGATTGTCGGCGGGGCGCCTTACGGCGCGACCACCATCGCAGGCGGGCAGGGCCAGCGCCAGCCGTCGAAGATCGAACTCGACGGCGCGCGGCATCAGGGTGAGTTGATCGCCAAAACCGCCGCCAAGCTCTCGGCTTAGTCGCTGCGCGACGGTCGACGAGCTGATCCCATTTTCGACACCCTGGAGAGCGACGCCAATGAGTAATGTCCTTCCCCGTTCCACCACTTCAATGCTGAACACGGCGTGGCTCGCGCCGCACGCGCGCTCGCTGCTCCGCATCGCGGCGGGGCTCGCATTTCTCGAGCACGGAACAGGCAAGCTGCTGGGCTTCCCCGCCGCTCTGCCGTTCATCGACAAGATGCCGACTGGCCTCATGTATTTCACCGGAACGATGGAGCTCGTCGGCGGCGTGCTGATCGTGCTCGGCTTGTTCACGCGCCCGGTCGCCTTCATCCTGTCCGGCTTCATGGCGGCGGCTTATTTCATGGCGCATTTCCCCATGAGCTTCTTTCCCGCGATCAACATGGGCGAGGCCGCGCTGCTTTACTGCTTCATCTTCCTCTATCTCGCGGCCGCCGGCCCTGGCCCCTGGTCGATCGACAGGGACTGAGAGCAACCGGCGCGGAGTCGCGCCCGCGCCGGACGCTTCCTGCGGGCGGCCTCTTACGCTAGAGCCTTCGGAAGATTCGAATGATTCGCCGAAGGCCCAGGCTCGAAGGCTCTAACTGCCGCGCGAGCACCTGGACGGCGCGATCGAGCTGCGGGTCGCGCCCCGCCGCGTAGCGCGAGTCGAACGGAACTTCGATCGTCGGGGTGACGCCGACTCCCTCGAGGCGCTGGCCGTCGACCAGCACGTCCTCGACCGCGAGCAGGAGCAGGCCGTCGTCGCCGATCAGGAACGCCGTGGCCGCCAGCACCGCGCCTTCGGTGCGCTGGCCGACGAGCTCGCCGAGCCGGTATTCCTTGAATCCGTAGGCGAGCACCTCCTTGCCGCTTCGGGTGCCTTCGTTGATCAGAGCGGCCACGGGCTTGCGCCATTTGACGTCGACGAAGCCGGTCTCGCCGTTGCGACCTGTGATCTTCATCGTGGGCGCGCGCGGATTGAACAGGTCGAGATATTGCGGTTGCGCGCCGCCCCATCCGCCGCGCAGGTCCCAGACCAGCGCGTCGGCGTCCTTGAGCGGCCCGTCGGACATCAGGTCTTCGAGCGCGGACTGCATCCGATGGCTGGCGTATGACCAGACGTGCACGTATCCGATTTTGGCCTTGTCCGTGGCGATGACCCGCGCGCTGTCTTTGAGGCCGCGCAGGAACATCTCGTTCGGGTGAAGATCGGCCGGCGAAACGCTGACGACGATCGGCGCCGCGCCGGAGTTGCGGCGGATCTCGAGCGGGACGGACGATCCAACCTTGCCGCGGAAGGAGTCTACCGGGCGGAACGGGCGACTGTCCGCCGACAGGATTTCGTCGCCGGTGAGAATGCCGGCCGCATGTGCCGGCGCGCCCTCGATCACCCCGGTTACGAATGTGCGGCCCTGATCGTCGGCCTCGGTGAACACGCCAATTCCTGGATAAGACACTTCCCCTCTGGGGAAGACCCGCTCGAGGCCGCGATGGGCGAGCGCGCCTACGAAAATATCCGCAAGCTGGTAATAGGCCGGGTCCTCCGGAGTGTAGAAATGCGTGTGGGAGGCGCCAAGCTTCGCCAGCATGGCGTTGATGACGACCGCTCGCGTCTTCCCGTGAGCGCGCGGACGCCGCGTCAGGACGGAAACGCGCGCGCTGCTCCTGCCAGTCGAGGCCATTGAGACGGGGATCGTAGAAGCGGTCGCGCACCAGCTCCCAGACCTGATCGAAGTCTGCTTGATTCGACCCCGCCGGCGCTTCGTCGGGCTGGCTCGGGGCTTGCAGCGCTCGCCGGCCACGCGCCGAGCGCGCCGATCGCCGCAAGAGCCAGGATTTCCCTGCGTGTCGTTTTCATGGATTTTGCAACTCCGACTGGCCGGGATCGCGGAACGGGCCGCGGCTCGATGGCTCGTCGGGGCTTGCTAGCGTCCAATCCCGGCCCATCTGTGATTGTCCGCGGCGGTTTCGCGGCGCTGTTTGAGCGCGGCGACGGGCTGACCGGCGGGCGGAGCGACAAATTTTCCGCGCTCCGCTGATTATGACAGATGAAAGGGGTTGACGCGCAGGAGCCGCTTGAATATGTTCCGCGCACTTTCGACAGGCCGTAGAGCTTCGCTGTGTTCGACGACGCGTTGGACACCCAACGGCTCTAAACGCTGACGATCCTACCGATGACGAGCCATGCCGGCCCTGAGGGGCCGGTTCTGTTTCGCACGATCGCGGTCCTTGGGCCCGTGATCCTCTGCTTTTGGCGGCGCCCAAAGCCCCATGACGGGTTTCAGGGCGCTGTTGGTTTCGCGCGTTGCCTTGCCGGCTTCGCGCGAAGGTCGAGCGGTTGGAATTGGATTTTCTGTTCGGTTAACGCCGGACGTCTTGGGAACTGAAGCTTAGGGCCGACATGCCGACGATTAGTCAATTGATCCGCAAGCCGCGGCAACCGAAGACCTACCGCGAGAAGGCCCGCCATCTCCAGGCGAGCCCGCAGAAGCGCGGCGTGTGCACGCGCGTCTATACGACGACGCCGAAGAAGCCGAATTCGGCGCTCCGCAAGGTCGCCAAGGTGCGGCTGACCAACGGCTTCGAGGTCATCGGCTATATCCCCGGCGAAGGCCACAACCTGCAGGAGCATTCCGTGGTCATGATCCGCGGCGGCCGCGTCAAGGATCTGCCCGGCGTGCGCTACCACATCCTGCGTGGCGTGCTCGACACCCAGGGGGTCAAGGACCGCAAGCAGCGCCGCTCGAAATACGGCGCCAAGCGTCCGAAGTGACGCGAAGCGACAGCGTAGCGTCATCCTCGGGCGAGCGAGAGCGAGACCCGAGGATCCAGGCACACGAAGTTTACGACCGGTTCGCCGGCCCAGATGAAGAGAGAGTTAGGCGATGTCACGCCGACACAGCGCTGAGAAACGCGAGATCATCCCGGACGCCAAATACGGCGACGTGGTGGTTGCGAAGTTCATGAACACGATCATGTACGAGGGCAAGAAGTCGGTCGCCGAGGCGATCGTCTATGGCGCGCTGGATGGCGTCGAGGCCAAGGCCAAGACCGACCCGCTCGCCGTCTTCAAGCAGGCGCTGGAGAACGTGGCGCCGTCGGTCGAGGTTCGCTCACGCCGGGTCGGCGGCGCGACCTACCAGGTGCCGGTCGAAGTGCGCACCGATCGCCGGCAGGCGCTGGCGATCCGCTGGATCATCACCGCGGCGCGCGACCGCAACGACAAGACCATGGTGGACCGTTTATCTGCCGAACTGCTCGACGCCTCGAACAATCGCGGCGCCGCAGTCAAAAAGCGCGAGGACACGCACCGGATGGCTGAAGCCAACCGCGCCTTCGCCCACTACCGCTGGTAAGCGGCGGTCGGCCAGGCAATCGGGATCACGGATCATGGCGCGCAGCCACGCGATCGAGGACTATCGGAATTTCGGCATCATGGCTCACATTGATGCCGGGAAGACGACGACGACTGAGCGTATCCTCTACTATTCCGGCAAGTCGCATAAGATCGGCGAAGTGCACGACGGCGCTGCGACCATGGACTGGATGGAGCAGGAGCAGGAGCGCGGCATCACCATCACGTCGGCCGCGACGACCACCTTCTGGAACGACAAGCGTCTCAACATCATCGACACGCCTGGCCACGTGGACTTCACCATTGAAGTCGAGCGGTCGCTTCGCGTGCTCGACGGCGCCGTATGCGTGCTCGACGGCAATCAGGGCGTCGAGCCGCAGACCGAGACCGTCTGGCGTCAGGCCGACAAGTATAACGTGCCGCGTATCGTGTTCGTCAACAAGATGGACAAGATCGGCGCCGACTTTTCCCGTTGCGTCGAAGAGATCAACACCAAGGTCGGCGGCCGTCCGATCTGTATCCAGCTGCCGATCGGTTCCGAGTCGAACTTCAAGGGCGTCATCGACCTTTTGCGCATGAAGGCGGTCGTCTGGGAGGACGAAGGTCTTGGCGCGAAATATCACGACGAAGAGATTCCGGCCGATCTCAAGGCGAAGGCGGACGAGTACCGTCATATCCTGATCGAAGCTGCGGTCGAGATGGACGACGATGTCATGGGCGCCTATCTCGAAGGGCAGGAGCCCGACATTGACGCCCTGAAACGCTGCATCCGCAAGGCGGTGAAGCAGATTTCGTTTGTGCCGGTCCTCTGCGGTTCGGCCTTCAAGAACAAAGGCGTACAGCCGCTGCTCGACGCGGTCGTCGACTATCTGCCTTCGCCCGTCGATCGTGGCGGCATCAAGGGCCACGATGTCGATACGGGCAAGGAAGTCGTCCGCATGCCGAACGATAACGAGCCCTTTTCGATGCTCGGCTTCAAGATCATGGACGACCCCTTCGTCGGCACGATCACCTTCTGCCGTGTCTATTCGGGCAAGATCGAGTCGGGCACGACGGTTCTCAATTCGACCAAGGACAAGAAGGAGCGCGTTGGCCGCATGCTGCTCATGCACGCCAACAACCGCGAGGACATCAAAGAGGCTTACGCTGGCGACATCGTCGCGCTCGCAGGGCTCAAGGACACCCGTACCGGCGACACGCTGTGCGACCTGCAGAAGCCGGTCATCCTCGAGAAGATGGAGTTCCCTGAGCCCGTTATCGAGATTGCGATCGAGCCGAAGTCGAAGGCCGACCAGGAGAAGCTCGGAGTGGCGCTTGCGAAGCTCGCCGCCGAGGACCCGTCCTTCCGCGTGTCGACCGATCAGGAATCCGGCCAGACCATTCTGAAGGGAATGGGCGAACTTCATCTTGACATCAAAGTCGACATCCTGAAGCGCACCTACAAGGTCGATGCGAGCATCGGCGCGCCCCAGGTCGCCTATCGCGAGAGACTGACGAAGAAGACCGAGATCAACTACACCCACAAGAAGCAGACGGGCGGCACGGGTCAGTTCGCCAAGGTTGTTCTGGTGTTCGAGCCGGCGGAAGCGGGCGCGGGGTCTTCGTTCGAATCCAAGGTCATCGGCGGCGCCGTGCCGAAGGAATATATTCCCGGCGTCGAAAAAGGCATCAACAGCGTCATGGGGTCGGGCGTGCTGGCCGGCTTCCCCGTTGTCGATGTCAAGGCGACGTTGATCGACGGCGCGTATCACGACGTCGAACTCTTCAGCGCTTGCCTTCGAAATCGCTTCCCGCGCGGCGTTCCGCGAGGGCCTGCAGAAGGGCGGTTCGGTTCTGCTCGAGCCGATCATGAAGGTTGAGGTCGTGACTCCCGAGGAGCACACCGGGTTCGTGATGGGCGATCTTCTGTCTCGTCGCGGCCAGGTGCAGGGGCAGGACATGCGGGCCAATGCGGTCGTCATCAATGCGATGGTGCCGCTGTCCAACATGTTCGGCTACGTCAACCAGTTGCGCTCCGGCACGCAGGGCCGGGCCAACTTCACCATGCAGTTCGACCACTACGAACAGGTCCCGACGGGTATCGCCGCCGAGATCATCGAGAAATTCAAGTGAGGCGGCGTTCCGCCTCTTGCGAATGAAGGGCCACGAGAAGGAGTCCGGCTATGGCCAAGGAAAAGTTTGCGCGTAACAAGCCCCATTGCAACATTGGCACGATCGGCCATGTCGACCATGGCAAGACGTCGTTGACGGCTGCGATCACCAAGGTTCTCGCGGAGACGGGCGGCGCGACCTTTACCGCCTACGACCAGATCGACAAGGCGCCCGAGGAAAAGGCCCGAGGCATCACGATCTCGACGGCCCACGTCGAGTACGAGACCAAGAAGCGCCACTATGCGCACGTCGACTGCCCTGGCCACGCCGACTACGTGAAGAACATGATCACCGGCGCCGCTCAGATGGACGGCGCGATCCTGGTCGTTTCGGCCGCCGACGGTCCGATGCCGCAGACCCGCGAGCACATTCTGCTTGCTCGTCAGGTCGGCGTGCCGGCGCTCGTCGTTTACCTCAACAAGGTCGACATGGTCGACGATCCGGAGCTGCTCGAGCTCGTCGAGCTCGAGGTCCGCGAACTCCTGTCGCGCTACGAGTTCCCGGGCGACGACATTCCGATCGTCAAGGGCTCGGCGCTCATGGCGCTTGAGGGCAAGTCGCCTGAAATGGGGCACGACTCGATCCTCAAGCTGATGGACGCTGTCGACGCCTACATCCCGCAGCCGGAGCGTCCGAAGGACCAGCCGTTCCTGATGCCGGTCGAGGACGTGTTCTCGATCTCGGGTCGCGGCACGGTCGTCACCGGACGCATCGAGCGCGGCATCATCAAGGTCGGCGAAGAAGTTGAGATCGTTGGCCTGCGCCCCACGACGAAGACGACCGTCACCGGCGTCGAAATGTTCCGCAAGCTGCTCGATCAGGGCGAGGCGGGCGACAACGTCGGCTGCCTGCTGCGCGGCACGAAGCGTGAAGAGGTCGAGCGCGGCCAAGTGCTGTGCAAGCCGGGCACAGTCAAGCCGCACACCAAGTTCAAGGCTGAGGCCTACATCCTCACCAAGGAAGAGGGCGGCCGGCATACGCCGTTCTTCACCAATTACCGACCGCAGTTCTATTTCCGCACGACCGACGTGACCGGCATCGTGGAGTTGCCGCAAGGCACGGAAATGGTGATGCCGGGCGACAACGTGACGATCGACGTCTCGCTCATCGTTCCGATCGCGATGGAGGAGAAGCTTCGCTTCGCCATCCGTGAGGGCGGTCGCACGGTCGGCTCGGGCGTCGTTGTTTCGATCACTGAATGAGGCGTTGCGGCCAACAACATCAGGCGGAGCGAGTGCTCCGCCGGCCCGGCCGGCAGGGATTTGACACATGAACACGCAAAACATCCGTATCCGTTTGAAGGCGTTCGATCACCGCGTGCTCGACGCTTCGACGAAGGAGATCGTGTCCACGGCCAAGCGCACCGGCGCTCGGGTTCGTGGGCCCGATTCCCCTGCCGACCCGGATCGAGAAGTTCACGGTCAACCGATCGCCGCACGTCGACAAGAAGTCGCGCGAGCAGTTCGAAATTCGCACGCACAAGCGGGTGCTCGACATCGTCGACCCGACGCCGCAGACGGTCGATGCGCTGATGAAGCTCGATCTCGCCGCCGGCGTCGACGTCGAAATCAAGTTGTAAGGGGATTTGGCGAGCGTCTTTGAATCGTTCTCTTCAAAGGCGCTCACGAAGGACAAACGCCAATGCGTTCAGGCATTATCGCAAAGAAGCTGGGCATGTCCCGCGTCTTCACCGACGCAGGGGACCACGTGCCGGTCACCGTCCTCCAGGTCGAGAGCTGCCAGGTGGTCGCGCATCGCACCCAGGAAAAGAACGGCTATACCGCGCTCCAGCTTGGGGTCGGCAAGGCCAAGGTGAAGAACGTGTCGAAGGCCGAGCGCGGCCGCTTCGCGGTCGCCCATGTCGAGCCGAAGATGCGCTTGGCCGAGTTCCGCGTCGAAGAGGACAAGATGATCCCGGTCGGAGCGGAGATCACCGCCGACCATTTTGCCGTCGGGCAATATGTCGACGTCACCGGGGTGACGATCGGCAAGGGCTTCGCTGGCGGCATGAAGCGCTGGAACTTTGGCGGCCTGCGCGCGACCCACGGCGTGTCGATCTCGCATCGGTCGATCGGCTCGACCGGCGGTCGTCAGGACCCAGGCAAGACCTGGAAGAACAAGAAGATGGCCGGCCATATGGGCGTTGACCAAGTGACGACGCAGAACCTTCGGGTCGTGCGCACGGATCCGGAGCGCGGCCTCATTCTGGTCGAGGGCGCGGTGCCGGGGCACGCCGGAGGTTGGATCGCGGTGCGCGACGCGGTGAAGAAGCCGTTGCCGAAGGACGCGCCGCTGCCCGGCAAGTTCCGTGTTCACGCCGAAGCCGGCGCCGGCGCCCGTCGGCCGAAGCGGCGAAGGGAGAGTGACGCCATGAAATTTGACATGACGTCGATCGACGGCTCGGCCGCTGGCTCGGTGGAGCTCAGCGATGATGTATTCGGGCTTGAGCCGCGCGCGGACCTGATTGCGCGCATGGTGCGCTGGCAGCTCGCCAAGCGCCAAGCCGGTACGCACAAGACGCTGGGGCGCGCCGACATCCATCGCACCGGCAAGAAGATGTACAAGCAGAAGGGCACCGGCGGCGCCCGTCACGGCTCGGCCCGCGTGCCGCAGTTCCGTGGCGGCGGACGCGCCATGGGTCCGGTCGTGCGCAGTCATGCGCATGATCTGCCGAAGAAGGTGCGGGCGCTCGCGCTACGCCATGCGCTCTCCGCCAAGGTCCGCGACGGTGGTCTCGTGATCTGGGAAAACGCTCACATTGAAGACGCCAAGACGAAGACGCTGCGCACGACGTTTGAAAAGGGGGCGCTCAAGAACGCCCTCATCATCGATGGCGCCGAGCCGAAGACGAAGTTCGCCGTCGCCGCTCGCAACCTGCCGGAGATCGACGTCCTGCCGATCCAAGGCGTCAATGTCTACGACATCATGCGGCGCGAGAAGCTGGTCTTGACCAGGGCCGCGGTTGAGGCGCTGGAGGCGCGGTTCAAATGATCAAGGACGTGCGCCACTACGACGCGATCGTCGCCCCCGTGATCACGGAGAAGGCGACGCTCGCCTCCGAGAGCAATCAGTTCGTGTTCAAGGTCGCGCGCAATGCGACCAAGCCGCAGATCAAGGCGGCGATCGAGCACTTGTTCGACGTCAAGGTGACTGCGGTCAATACGCTCCTGCGCAAAGGCAAGAACAAGGCGTTCAGGGGCGTGCGCGGACGCCAGCAGGACATGAAGAAAGCGATCGTCACGCTTGCCGACGGCTATCGCATCGACATGACCACCGGTCTGTGAGGAGCGAGAATCATGGCGCTCAAAAAATATAACCCGACGACCCCGAGCCTTCGACAGCTCGTCATCGTCGACCGCAGCGAGCTCCACAAGGGCAAGCCGGTGAAGGCGCTGACTGTCGGCAAGTCCGAAAAGGGCGGTCGCAACAACGCCGGCCGGATCACCGTGCGCTTCCGCGGCGGCGGCCATAAGCAGACCTATCGCATCGTCGATTTCAAGCGGCGTAAGCTTGAGGTGGCGGGTAAGATCGAGCGGCTCGAATACGATCCCAACCGCACGAGCTTCATCGCGCTCGTCAAATATCCTGACGGCGAGCAGGCCTACATTCTCGCTCCCCAACGTCTGTCTCCCGGGGACGAGGTGATTGCGGGCCTCCAGGTCGACGTTAAGCCCGGCAATGCGATGCCGCTCGCCAACATTCCTGTCGGCACCATCGTCCACAATGTCGAGATGAAGATCGGCAAGGGCGGCGTGATCGCCCGTTCGGCCGGTTCGTACGCGCAGATCGTCAGCCGCGACCAGGGCTATGTTTCGTTGCGCCTGAACTCGGGCGAGCAGCGGCTCATTCACGGCCAGTGCTTCGCCTCGATCGGCGCGGTGTCGAACCCGGACCACATGAATGCTTCCTTGGGCAAGGCCGGCCGCAACCGCTGGCTCGGACGCCGTCCCCACAATCGCGGCGTGACGATGAACCCAGTCGACCATCCCCATGGCGGCGGCGAAGGGCGCACTTCGGGCGGCCGGCATCCGGTGAGCCCGTGGGGCAAGCCGACCAAGGGCAAGAAGACCCGTTCGAACAAGGTGACGGACAAGTTCATCGTCGCATCGCGCCATGTGCGCAAGAAGAGAGGCTGAGCCATGACGCGATCGATCTGGAAGGGTCCGTTCGTCGACGGTTACATGCTGAGGAAGGCCGACGCCGCTCGCAGCTCCGGCCGCTCCGACATCGTGAAGATCTGGAGCCGGCGTTCGACGATTCTGCCGCAGTTCGTCGGTCTCACATTCGGCGTCTATAACGGCCACAAGCACATTCCGGTGCTGGTGTCGGAGGAGATGATCGGTCACAAGTTCGGCGAATTCGCGCCGACCCGCACCTTTTACGGCCATTCCGCCGACAAGAAGGCCAAGAGGGCCTAACCGATGTCCAAGCCGTCCAACCCGCGCCGTCAGGCGGAGAACGAAGCCAAGGCGACGACGCGCATGCTGCGCGTCAGCCCGCAGAAGCTCAATCTTGTCGCTCAGCTCATCCGGGGCAAGAAGGTCGCGACCGCGCTCGCCGATCTCGAATTCTCCAGAAAGAGGATTTCGGTCGAGGTCAAGAAGACGCTCGAATCCGCGATCGCCAACGCCGAGAACAACCATGATCTCGACGTCGACGATCTGGTCGTCGCCCAGGCCTGGGTCGGCAAGGATCTGGTGTTGAAGCGCTTCAGTCCCCGTGCGCGCGGCCGGGCTGGGCGAATCGAAAAGCCGTTCGCCAACATTACGATCATCGTGCGCGAAGTCGCCGCGGCCGAGGCCAAGGCCGCTTAGAGAGAGTCGAGATGGGACAGAAAATCAATCCGATCGGGCTGCGCCTCGGCGTCAACCGCACCTGGGATTCGCGCTGGTACTCCAGCAAGGGCGAATACGGCAAGCTGTTGCACGAGGACATGAAGATCCGCGAGTCGCTGACCAAAAGCCTCAAGCAGGCGGCGATTTCGAAGATCGTCATCGAGCGTCCGCACAAGAAGGCGCGCATCAACATTCACTCCGCCCGCCCCGGCGTGGTCATCGGCAAAAAGGGCGCGGACATCGAGAAGCTGCGCAAGCAGGTCGCCAAGCTGACCAACTCGGAGGTGGCGATTAACATCGTCGAAGTGCGCAAGCCGGAAGTCGACGCGACCCTGGTCGCCGAATCGATCGCTCAGCAGCTCGAGCGCCGGGTGGCGTTCCGCCGGGCGATGAAACGCGCGGTGCAGTCGGCGATGCGCCTCGGCGCGGAAGGTATCCGCATCAATTGCTCTGGCCGGCTAGGCGGGGCGGAAATCGCGCGCCTCGAATGGTATCGCGAGGGTCGCGTGCCGCTGCACACCTTGCGCGCCGACGTCGACTATGGCGTCGCGACGGCGCATACCGCCTATGGCACGTGCGGTATCAAGGTTTGGATCTTCAAGGGCGAGATCCTCGAGCACGATCCCATGGCCCAGGACAAGCGCCTGGCCGAGGCCGACCATTCCTCTACCCATCGTCCGCGCCGCGAGCCGCGCGAGCGCGAAGCCGTCTGACGGGCGCGCAGTCGAGAGTATGCCATCATGATGCAGCCTAAGAAAACCAAGTTCCGCAAAGCCTTCAAGGGCCGCATTCACGGCAATGCGAAGGGCGGGTTTGCGCTCAATTTCGGCGAGTTCGGGCTCAAGGCGATGGAGCCTGAGCGCGTCACCGCGCGTCAGATCGAGGCTGCCCGCCGCGCGCTCACCCGGCACATGAAGCGCGCGGGCCGCGTCTGGATCCGAATCTTCCCGGACGTGCCAGTGTCGAAGAAGCCAATCGAGGTGCGCATGGGCAAGGGCAAGGGCGCGCCGGAATTTTGGGTGGCCCGCGTTGCGCCTGGCCGCATCATGTTCGAAGTCGACGGCGTGCCCGAGCCGATCGCCCGCGAGGCGTTCGCGCTCGCGGCGGCAAAGCTGCCGATCAAGACTCGCTTCATTCAGCGCATCGCGGAATAGGGGGAGCTAGAGCCATGAAAAACGCCAGCCGTCTTTCCGATATTCGCGTCATGACCGAGGATCAGCTCAACGACGAGGCGCTCAAGCTCAAGAAGGAGCAGTTCAACCTGCGCTTTCAGAAGGCGAGCGGGCAATTGCAGGACACTGCGCGGGTGCGCGTCGTGCGCCGTGACATCGCCCGCGTGATGACTGTCGCCGCCCAAAAGCGCGCCAGCGCCAAGGCCAAGGACTAAACTCATGCCGAAGAGAATTTTGCAGGGCGTCGTCGTCAGCGACAAGCAGGAAAAAACGCTTGTGGTGAAGGTCGAGCGCCGGTTCACCCACCCGCTGCTGAAGAAGACCGTGCGCCGGTCGAAGAACTACCACGCGCATGTCGAAAACAAGACCCAGAAGGTCGGCGACACCGTCTCTATCGAGGAGACGCGTCCGATCTCGAAACTCAAGCGCTGGATCATCGTCGGCGAGACGGCGCCCAAGGCGTAATTTAAAGAGGCGGCTAGGCCATGATACAGATGCAGACCAATCTCGACGTCGCCGACAATTCCGGCGCTCGGCGCGTGATGTGCATCAAAGTTTTGGGCGGATCGAAGCGTCGTTACGCCTCGATCGGCGACATCATCGTCGTTTCGATCAAGGAGGCGATCCCGCGCGGCCGCGTCAAGAAGGGCGACGTGATGAAGGCGGTCGTGGTGCGGACCGCCAAGGACATCCGCCGCGCCGACGGGTCGGTGATCCGGTTCGATTCGAACGCCGCCGTGCTGATCAACAATCAGTCCGAGCCGGTCGGCACCCGCATCTTCGGGCCGGTGCCTCGCGAACTCAGGGCCAAGAATCACGTGAAGATCATCTCGCTTGCGCCGGAGGTGCTCTGATGGCCGCTAAGATCAGGAAGGGCGATCGGGTGATCGTCACCGCCGGGCGTGACAAGGGCAAGCGGGGCGAGGTTCGCCAAGTGATGCCGGAGGACGGTCGCGCGATTGTCGCCGGCGTCAATCTCGTGCGTCGCCATACGCGCCAGACGGCGCAGACCGAGGGCGGGATCATCAGCAAGGAATCGACGATCCATCTGTCGAACCTGGCGATTCTCGATCCCAAGACGGGCAAGCCCACACGTGTCGGCTTTAAAGTTCTCGACGACGGCCGGAAGGTGCGTGTCGCCAGGAGTTCCGGAGACTTGATCGATGGCTGATGCGAAGGGCGGGAAAGGCGACAAGGGCGCCAAGCCCGGTAAGAGCGATAAGGCGCCCGCTAAGGGCGGCAAATCGGCCGGGGGCGCTGGCGCGCCCGTAAAGGAAGCCAAGGGCCAAGTCGCGCAAGGAAGCGTGGCGGCGAAGTCGCCTCGGCCGGCGCGGTCAAGGCCGCGCCGAAGGACTATGTCGCGCGGCTCAAGAAGCTTTATCGGGACGAGATCGTGCCCAAGCTCACTGAGGAGTTTGGTTACAAAAATCCGCTCGAAGTGCCGAGGTTGGACAAGGTCGTGCTCAACATGGGGGTCGGCGAGGCGGTCAACGACACCAAGAAGGTGACCTCCGCCGCTGCGGACCTCGCGCTGATCGCCGGGCAGAGGCCGGTCGTCACCCGGGCCCGCAAGGCGATCTCGACCTTCAAGGTGCGCGAGAACATGCCGATTGGCGCCAAGGTGACGTTGCGCCGGACGCGGATGTACGAGTTTCTTGATCGACTGGTGACGGTTGCGCTACCGCGCGTGCGCGATTTCCGTGGTCTCGATCCCAAGTCGTTCGACGGACGCGGCAATTATGCGCTTGGTGTCAAGGAGCACATCATTTTTCCCGAAATCGACTACGACAAGGCCGAGGCCCAGCTGGGTCTCGACATCGTGGTCTGCACGACAGCGAAGACCGACGCGGAAGCCCAGGCCTTGCTGCGGGCTTTCAACTTCCCCTTCCGGCAGTGAGCCTAGTTTAGCGCTCAGACGCGGAAAACGGAGCCGATGAATGGCAAAGAAGAGTGCAATTGAGAATAACCTGCGCAAGCAGCGGATGGTGAAGAAGTTCGCCGCGCGCCGCAAGCGCTTGCTGGACCTTGCCAATGATCAGGCGCGTCCGATGGAGGAGCGCTTCGAGGCGCGCATCCGCCTCGCGGCGCTGCCGCGCAACGGCGCGATCATTCGCGTGCGCAATCGTTGCCAGGTGACCGGAAGGCCGCGCGGCTACTATCGCAAGATGAAGATGTCGCGCATAGCGCTCCGGGAACTCGGCAATCAGGGCCTGATCCCGGGCCTGGTCAAGTCGAGCTGGTGAGGAGGCAACGATCATGGCGATGAACGATCCCCTCGGCGATATGCTCACGCGCATCCGGAACGCCCAAATGCGCAAGCGGGGCAAGGTTTCCACGCCTGGCTCGTCGTTGCGCAAGAACGTGCTCGACGTTCTGGAGTTCGGAAGGCTATATCCGCGGCTATTCGACGACGGATTACGGCAATGGCCGCACCGAGTTCGAAATCGAGCTGAAATATTTCGACGACCAACCGGTTATCCGCAAGATCGAGCGGGTGTCCAAGCCTGGCCGCCGGGTCTATGCGACGGTCGACGCGATGCCGCGCGTGGCGAACGGGCTTGGGGTGTCGATCGTGTCGACGCCGAAGGGCGTGATGGCCGACCATTCCGCGCGCGAGAACAATGTCGGCGGCGAGGTCCTCTGCACCGTCTTCTAGGCGGCGCAGAATTTAAGCAAACGGATTAGAGCAATGTCCCGCATTGGCAAGAAACCCATCGTCATCCCGTCAGGCGTCACCGCCAAGCTTGACGGCCAGACGATCGCCGTCAAAGGCGCAAAGGGCGAATTGAAATTCACCGCGCCTGATGAAGTCGCGCTTTCGATCGACGGCGGGGCTGTGCATGTCACGCCGCATGGCGAAGACAAGCGCTCCCGCGCCATGTGGGGGACGGCCCGCGCCCAGGTGCAGAATCTGGTCGGTGGCGTGACTAAGGGCTTCGAGAAGAAGCTCGAGATCAACGGCGTCGGCTACAAGGCGGCGGTCGCGGGCAAGAACCTGCAGCTGTCGCTCGGATATAGCCACGACATCATGTATCCCATTCCTGCCGGAGTGACGATCACCGCGGCGAAGCCAACGGAAATCTCCGTTGCCGGCATCGACAAGCGGCAAGTCGGTCAGGTCGCCGCGGAGATCCGCGGTTTCCGCGGCCCTGAACCCTATAAGGGGAAGGGCGTGAAATACGCCGGCGAGTTCATCTTCCGCAAGGAAGGCAAGAAGAAGTAAGGCGACGGTCATGGCTCACTCTCAAACCACAGCGGATCGACGCAAGGCGCGCGTGCGTCGCTCGGTCAGCGCGCATTCGAACGGCCGCCCGCGGCTCAGCGTTTTCCGCTCCTCGAAGCAGATCTACGCTCAGGTCATCGACGACGAGCGGGGCCACACGGTTGCGGCCGCCTCCTCGCTTGAAAAGGCGTTGCGCGAATCGTTGAAGACCGGCGCGACGGTCGAGGCCGCAAAGCGCGTTGGCATGGAACTCGCCGAGCGGGCGAAGAAGGCCGGCGTCGACAAAGTGGTGTTTGACCGCGGCAGCTATATGTATCACGGGCGCGTCAAAGCGCTGGCGGATGGCGCCCGCGAGGGCGGTTTAGACTTTTGACGAACAGCAACGAAATCGGATGGCGCGCCAGCAACGCGCCGTGATGATCGACTGATGGATGAACCCAATGGCGCGTGAAGGAGAAGGCGGCCGCGGCCGCGATCGCAACCGCGAGGAGCGCGACAGTGAATTTGTCGATCGCCTCGTGCATATCAATCGCGTGGCGAAGGTCGTGAAGGGCGGGCGTCGCTTCGGCTTCGCCGCGCTTGTCGTCGTCGGCGACCAGAAGGGGCGGGTCGGCTTCGGCCACGGCAAGGCGCGTGAGGTGCCGGAGGCCATCCGCAAGGCGACCGAGGCCGCCAAGCGCGGCGTCGTGCGCGTGCCGTTGCGCGAGGGGCGGACGCTGCACCACGACGTCAACGGGCGCCACGGCGCGGGCCGCGTCGTACTGCGCGCGGCGCCAGCCGGCACCGGCATCATTGCCGGCGGCCCGATGCGCGCCGTCTTCGAGTCGCTTGGCGTGCACGACGTCGTCGCCAAGAGCCAGGGCTCATCGAACCCCTATAATATGGTGCGGGCGACCTTCGACGCGCTGGCGCGCGAAGACAGCCCGCGCTCGGTCGCCCAACGGCGCAACCTCAAGGTGTCGTCGATTCAGTCGCGCCGCCAGGGCGTCGAAGCCGACGCCACGGATTCGTGAGAGCAGGCACAATGACGACCCCCGACAAAATCATTACGCTGGAGCAGACCGCCAGCGCCATCGGCCGGCCCGGCTCGCAGCGCGAGACGCTCAAAGGCCTGGGCCTCAACAAGATCGGGCGGAGGTCGCGCCTCGCCGACACGCCCGCCAATCGCGGCATGATCGCCAAGGTCGCGCATCTCGTGCGCGTTGTCGACGGCCGGTAAGGATCGCCGATCATGAAACTCAACGACGTGAGAGACAACCCTGGCTCGTCCAAGCCGCGCATGCGCGTCGGGCGCGGCATCGGTTCGGGCAAGGGCAAGCAGGCTGGCCGAGGCGGCAAGGGCCAGACGGCTCGCTCGGGCGTCCGCATCAAGGGCTTCGAAGGCGGGCAGATGCCCCTCCATCGCCGGCTACCCAAGCGTGGCTTCAACCCGCCCGCGCGGCTCGATTACAATGTGGTCAACCTCGACCGCATTCAGAAGGCGATCGACGCTGGGAAGCTTGACGCGGCCGAACCAATCACGGTCGACAGCCTCATGAAGGCCGGGATCGTCACGCGCCGGCGCGACGGGGTGAAAATACTTGGCGTAGGCGAACTGACCACCAAGGCGACTTTTGAAGTGGAAGTCGCGTCCAAGAGCGCAGCGGCGGCGATCGAGAAAGCCGGCGGCGCCGTCAAGACGCTGCGCCAAGAGGCCGCTCCTCAGCCCTCTGAAGCCTGATCCAGGGCGGATGGCATTGGCGCGCGTGATAACCATATGCTAGGGGCGTTTCCGCCAAAGCCGGCCTCGGCTGGCGGAAGAGACGTATTGTAAGAAGAGGCGCTGGTCCTCAAGCGCCGCCCGGAGCAAATCCGCCATGGCGTCGGCCGCCGAACAACTTGCAGCCAATATCAACTGGTCAGCCTTCGCCAAGGCCGACGAACTCAAGAAGCGCATCTGGTTCACGCTCGGCGCGCTGGTCATCTACCGCCTCGGGACCTACATCCCGCTTCCCGGAATCGACCCTGCGGCGTTCGAGGCTTCGTTCCTCGGACAGAAGCAGGGCGTCCTGGACATGTTCAACATGTTTTCAGGCGGCGCCGTTCAGCGCATGGCTGTGTTTGCGCTCAACATCATGCCCTACATTTCCGCCTCGATCATCATCCAGCTCTTGAGCTCGGTGGTGCCGTCGCTTGAAGCCATCAAGAAGGAGGGCGAGCAGGGGCGCAAGATTCTCAATCAGTACACTCGCTATCTGACGGTCGTTCTCGCGGTCTTCCAGGCTTACGGCATTTCCATCGGGCTCGAGGGGCGCGCCGGCATCGTCAGCGATCCGGGACTTCTGTTTCGCATCTCAACGATCGTGACGTTGACCGGCGGCACGATGTTTCTGGTGTGGCTCGGCGAGCAGATCACATCGCGCGGCGTCGGCAATGGATCCTCGCTCATCATCTTCGCCGGCATCGTCGCGCGGCTGCCGCAAGCGGTCGTGCAATTGTTCGAGCTTGGCCGGCAGGGGTCGATCTCCACGGGGCTGGTGCTGGCGGTCATCATAATGGTGTTCGTCGTTGTCGCCTTCATCGTGTTCATGGAGCGGGCGCAACGCCGCGTGCCGATCACCTATCCGCGTCGGCAAGTCGGCAACAAGATGTACGAGGGACAGAGTTCGTTCCTGCCGCTCAAGCTCAACACATCCGGCGTCATTCCGCCGATCTTCGCCTCCTCGCTGCTGCTGTTGCCCACGACCGTCGCCAATTTCGCTCAAGGCTCGACGAGCTCGGGCATATTTTCGACGATCTCGGCGCTGCTCGGGCGCGGCAGTGCGCTCTATCTGATCCTTTATGCGACGTTGATCATCTTTTTCGCCTTCTTCTATACCGCGACGGTCTTCAATCCCTCCGACACAGCGGACAATTTGAAGAAGCACGGCGGGTTCATCCCCGGGGTCAGGCCGGGCGAGCGGACCGCGCAATATATCGATTACGTCCTCACTCGAATCACGGTTCTTGGCGCGCTCTATCTGGCCGTGATCTGCCTTTTGCCCGAATGGCTCATTTCCTATGCGGCGCTGCCGTTCTATTTCGGCGGCACCTCGCTCCTGATCGTCGTCAACGTGACGATGGACACCGTTGCGCAGATTTACGGTCATTTGCAGGCGCATCAATATGAAGGCCTGATCAGAAAGGCTAGGTTGAAAGGGCGGAAGCGATGAACCTGATATTGCTCGGGCCACCGGGGGCCGGCAAGGGCACGCAGGCGCAGAGGTTGGCTAAAATTCTTAATGTCCCGCAATTGTCGACTGGGGACATGTTGCGGGCGGCGGTCGCGGCAGGAACGCCGGTCGGGCTCAAGGCGAAGGCGGTGATGGAATCCGGCGCGCTGGTGTCGGACGACATCGTCGTCGACATCATCAACGACCGGATTGAGCAGCCGGACGCGAAGCGCGGCTTTATTCTCGACGGGTTTCCGCGCACGCTGGCCCAGGCGCGCGCGCTGGAGGCCATGCTTGCCGCCAAGGGGTTGAGGCTCGACGCTGCGATCGAACTGACCGTCGACGCGCCCAAGCTCGTCGAGCGAATTGTCCGCCGCGCCCAGGAAGCAAGCGCCGCCGGCCAGCCGGTGCGCAAGGACGATGATCCGGAAGTGTTCAAATCGCGCCTTGCGGCATTCGAACGCGACACGGCTGCGGTGACGCCGTTCTATCGCGAGCGTGGTCTATTGCATGAAGTCGACGGCATGGCCCCGGTCCACGATGTCGCCAAGGCGATCGACGGGGTGCTCTCGGTGGTCGCCGCCGCGTGACGGCGCCGTCGCCAGAGGCGGAGGCGCTCGTTGAGCGCCGCGGCCGCGCCGGCGTCATTGTGCTCAACCGCCCCAACGCGCTGAACGCGCTGACCCTGACTATGGTCAGGCTGATTGCGGCCGCTCTCGACGACTGGGAGGGGGACCGCGCCGTTGACCGGATCCTGCTTCTCGGCGCGGGCGAGCGGGCATTTTGCGCTGGCGGAGACATCCGGCGCCTTTACGAGCTCGGCCGCGCTGGGGATCATGACGGGCAACTGACCTTCT
>CAWDKC010000047.1:0-51340 GCA_963802615.1 uncultured Alphaproteobacteria bacterium | reverse complement strand
AGGCGCGAGCCGAAGCAATCCAGGGGAACGCGGGGCGCCCGGCAACTCCTGGATCGCCGCGTCGTTTCACTCCTCGCGATGACGACGGGGTTCAACCCGATCGCGTATCGCTTGTGTCCCGCTGAAAGATCGCGATCTGCGTGTCGCCGTAAGTCCGCTCGTCGATAAGAGCGAGACCGAGAGGCGCGGCGATCTCGGCCTTCGCCGCCTCTTCCACAACGCAAAGCGCGTTTGGGGTGAGCCAGCCTCCCGCGGCCAGCGAGCCGAGCGCCGGGTGAGCGAGGCCCTGTCCGTAAGGCGGATCAAGAAAGGCGAGCGCAAACGGCCCGCCGCCCGGCGCTGAGCCGAGCTTGGTCGCGTCGGCTCGCCAGATGCGCGTCACGCCGCCGAGCGCCAGCGCTTCGACATTGGCGCGCAGAAGCGCGCGCGCCTCGGCGCCGTTGTCGACGAACAGTGCGAACCGCGCGCCGCGCGAAAGCGCTTCGATCGCGAGCGCTCCCGTCCCCGCGAACAGGTCAACCACGCGCGCGCCCTCGATGCAGCCAGGGAACCGGTGCTCGAGAATGTCGAAGATCGACTCGCGCAAGCGCTCCGAGGTCGGACGAATCGCGCGCGACGACGGCGTGAGCAACGCGCGGCCCTTGAGGCGGCCGCCGACGATTCGCATCGATTAGGGCTTTCGCGGCGGCCGGCGCGGGCCGCCGGCGCCTTTTGGGGGGCGAGGCCCTGGTGAGGAGCGACCGCGCGGCGGTCCGCCTTTGCCGCCCGCGCCGCGCCCAGAGCTCTGCGGCCGATCTCCGTCACGCGCTCCTGGGCGCGGCGGTCTTGATTTGAAGTCGGAGCGCGGGCCACGGCTCTTGTCCTCAGATCGCGGCGGTCGACCCTCGCCAGTTGGGGGACGCGTCCGGCCCTGAGGCCGGTCAAACTTGCGCTCGCGCGCTGGATCGCCGGCCTCCCGGGTTCGCGACGGACCCTCCCGGCGCTCGCCGTCCCGTTTCGCTGCGGGACGATCGCGCGGCGGTCCCCTATCGCCGCCCGTGTCGCGAACGCGGCTCTGCGGCCTGTCTCCGTCGCGAATCCCCGCGCGCGGCGGTCTTGCTTTGAAATCCGAGCGCGAGCCACGGTTCGTGTCGTCGGATCGCGGCGGCCCGCGCTCGCCGGCTGGAGGACGCGGCCGTCCCTGAGGACGGTCAAACTTGCGCTCACGCGTCGTATCCCCCGCGTCCCGCGCTCTCGGCGGGCCATTTCGGCGATCGCCGTCCCGCTTCGCTGGGGAATTATCGAAGCGGCGCTCGCGCGGCCCACCTTCGCCTCTCGCGGCATTGGACCTCTCGGGTCGGCGCCCGGGCTCCCTCTGGTCCGAATGCGACGGCCGCTCACGCCCTCCCGTGGCGCGCCCTCGCTTCGGCCCGAAGGAATCGCTCCGACCGCCGCGGGCGCCAGCCTCAGATGCGCGTCCGCCGCGCTCGCCAGTGTTCGGCGGCCCTGCGCGTTTCGGGCGCGCTTCGTGCGCGTCGCCCGTGCGCGCCTCTTCGCCGGTCCGAGACATGCGCTCGACCGCGATGGTCCGCCCCTTGCGGTCGTGGGTGGC
This sequence comes from uncultured Alphaproteobacteria bacterium, assembly GCA_963802615.1. Lineage (GTDB taxonomy): Bacteria > Pseudomonadota > Alphaproteobacteria > Rhizobiales > Beijerinckiaceae > Roseiarcus. The sequence goes on along the minus strand of CAWDKC010000047.1, from coordinate 49,749 downwards.
GCTGCGCTCGATGCGCTTGCGCGTGGTCGCGGCGTCCGCGGCGATCTCTGCGCGCAAAGCCGAGACATGTTTGCGCCGGCGCTCAGGCGTGGACGGCGCCGGGGGCGCGCGGCGTGGCGCGGCGTCCCGTTCGAGACGATTCTCGCCGCCGCGCGTCCCACGATCCGGTCGGCCCGGCATCGCTCGCTTGGGCTTATAAGTCTCGCGCGGCCCGCGCTTGTTTTGCGGCCGTTCGCCCTGCCTGCGCTCTGGCGCCGGTTCCTCGGCGACGTTGTTCGGCGCGTCGAAATTGACGCCCGCTTCCTTGGCGAGCTTCAAGCCCAATTGGTCGCGGATCACCCGCGTGCGCACTTCCATCACCTCGCCCTCCGGCAGGTCGCCGAGTTCGAACGGACCGAAGGAGACGCGGATCAGCCGGTTGACCGCAAGGCCCAGGTGCTCGAGGATTTTCTTGATCTCTCGGTTTTTTCCCTCCCTGAGGCCCAAGGTCAGCCAGGCGTTCGAGCCTTGCTCGCGGTCAAGCTTGGCCTCGACGCCGAGATAGTCGACGCCGTCGATGGTGACTCCCGCGCTGAGCTGATCGAGCGCCGCCTGATCGACGGTTCCGTGCGCGCGGACGCGATAGCGGCGCAGCCAGCCGGTCGACGGAAGCTCGAGCACGCGCGCGAGCCCGCCGTCGTTGGTGAGGAGCAGCAGTCCTTCGGTGTTGATGTCGAGCCGGCCGATCGTGACCAGGCGCGGCAGGTCGGGCGGGAGCGCCGCGAAAACCGTGTTCCGGCCCTCCGGATCGCGCGCGGTGGTGACAAGGCCCCTGGGCTTGTGGAACAAAAAGAGGCGCGTGCGCTCGGCCGCGGCGAGCGGCTTGCCGTCGACCTGCACGCTGTCCGTTTCGCTCACGTTGAAGGCTGGGCTTTTCAGCGCCTCGCCATTGACGCTGACGCGCCCCTCGATGATCCACGCCTCGGCTTCGCGGCGGGAACAAACGCCCGCTCGCGCCATGACCTTGGCGATGCGCTGGCCGGGACGGACCTCTGAGCCTTTGGCTTGGATTTCGTCGTTCATTCTGCTTTGTTCCGGCTCCGTCCGCGCGCGCGTTGTCGCGCGCGGCCGCTTGTCCTAAGCCCGAACGGTGCGGGTCGCCACGAAAAACGTTGCGAGAGCCAAAAGGGCAGGGCCGCATGGGAAGCGCGGATTTGGTCGGAGAGAACAAAGACGATCCGATGAGCATCGCTTTCGCCGAGGCGCGGTCGGCCGAGCGTCGCGGCGAAGCGCCGATCGGCGCCGCGCTTGTGCGTGAAGGGGCGGTGATCGCCAGCGCGGGAAACCGCACCCGCGAACTCAGCGATCCGACCGCTCACGCAGAAATGATTGTCATCCGCGAGGCCGCCGCTAAGATTGGATCAGAACGGCTGATCGGCTGCGATCTCTATGTCACCCTCGAGCCCTGCGCGATGTGCGCTGGCGCGATCTCCCATGCCCGCCTGCGCCGGCTGTACTATGCCGCCTCAGACCCCAAGGGCGGCGCCGTCGATCATGGCCCGCGCTTCTTTCGCCAGCCAACCTGCCATCACGCGCCTGAAGTCTACGGGGGCTTGCGCGAGAGCGAAGCGGCGGCGATGCTGAAAGGGTTTTTCGCCGCGCAGGCGGTGAGGCGATCATCCCCTCTCCCATAGCCCGTCGAGAGACGGGCGTTCTGCCGAACGGCCTATGGGGCAGGCGGAGGGTTGGTTGCCAAAGCGCAGGTCGTCGTGACACATGATGAGCACGCTTAAGAACGCCCGAGGGAGAGACGATGCCCCGTCCGCCGTTTCGCGCCGACCATGTCGGCAGCTTTCTCCGCCCTGAGCGGCTGCGGGAAGCGCGTGAGCTTTTCGCCGCCGGCGGTCTCCCCGCCGCCGAGTTGCACGCAATCGAGGACGAATGCATCCGCGAAGTCGTGCGCGCGCAGGAGAATGTGGGTCTTAAGGGGATCACCGACGGCGAGTTTCGCCGCACCTTCTTTCACGTCGATTTTCTCGAGCGCCTCGAGGGCGTCGAGACGACCTACGGGGAATTCGCCGCGCATTTTCAGAAGAACGACGGCACCAAGGTCGGCTTCGCGCCGCCGACCATGCATATCGGCAGCAAGGTGAAGTGGGTCGGGACCGATTCAAGGCCCCGACTTCGATTTCCTGAAGTCGACGACGACCCGCACGCCGAAAGTCTGCATCCCGGCGCCGTCGATGCTGCACTTCCGCGGCGGGCGCGAGGCGATCAGCGAGGCGGTCTATCCGCGCCTTGAGGATTTCTACGACGATCTGACCGCCGCTTATCGCGCCGAGATCGCCGATCTTGCGGCGCGCGGCCTGCGCTACCTGCAATTCGACGACACCAATCTTGCCTATCTCTGCGATCCCGAAATTCGCGCCCGAACGAAGGCGCGCGGCGACGACCCGGACGCGCTCGTCCGGCTCTATTGCCGGCTGATCAACGATTCGATCCGCGACCGGCCGGGGGACATGACGGTGTGCGTCCACCTCTGCCGCGGCAATTTCAAGAGCGCCTGGGTGGCGCAGGGCGGCTACGAGCCGGTCGCCGAAATCCTGCTGAACGAGATGAAGATCGACGGCTTCTTCCTCGAATATGACGACGAGCGCTCCGGCGATTTCGCTCCGTTGCGCTTTGCGCCCAAGAGCGCGACCATCGTGCTTGGGCTCATGAGCTCGAAAAAGGCCGCCGCGGAGCCGAAGGACGAAGTCAAGCGCCGCATCGACGAGGCGACGAAATACGTGCCCCTCGAGCAATGCGCGCTGAGCCATCAGTGCGGCTTTTCCTCGACCGCGCATGGCAACGACCTCAGCGAGGCCGATCAGTGGATCAAGCTCGCGCGTCTGGTCGAAATTGCCGATGAGGTGTGGGGCGGGGCGTAATCCGTCCACACGAGGCAAATGGGTTTGAGACATGATGCTGGAACGAGTTCGCACAAGCGCAAAGCCGACCTGGTTCGATTCCGACAAGTGCTTCATCGATGGGCGCTGGGTCGAGCCGCAATCCGGCAAACGCCTGCCGGTCGAGGACCCGTCGCGCGGCGTTGAGATCGGCGAGATTGCTCGCGGCGATGGCGCCGATATCGATGCGGCGGTCGAGGCGGCAAGCCAAGCGCTTGCCGGCGAATGGGGCAGGCTGACGGCGACAGAGCGCGGGCGGCTGCTCGCCAAGCTCGCCGAACTGATCACTGGGCGGGTCGACGAACTCGCCCGCATCGAGGCGCTCGACGTCGGCAAGCCGCTCAAGCAAGGCCGCGCCGACGCGGTGGCGATGGCGCGCTATATGGAATTCTACGCCGGCGCCGCCGACAAGGTGATGGGCGAAACGATTCCGTTTCAAAGCGGCTACACGGTCTACACTCTGCGCGAGCCGCATGGCGTGACCGGACACATCGTGCCGTGGAACTATCCGATGCAGATCGCCGGGCGCAGCGTCGGCGCGGCGCTGGCGATGGGCAACGCCTGCGTGCTCAAGCCCGCGGAGGAAGCCTGCCTCACTTCGCTTGCGCTCGCCGACCTCGCGCGCGAGGCGGGATTTCCCGCAGGCGCGCTCAACGTCGTTCCGGGCCTCGGCGAAGAGGCGGGCGCGGCGCTCGCCGCCCATCCTGGCGTGCGCCATCTCTCCTTCACCGGCTCGGTCAGCGTGGGCGCGCTGGTGCAGGAGGCCGCGGCCCGCCATGTCGCGCCGGTGACGCTCGAGCTTGGCGGCAAGTCGCCGCAGCTCGTGTTCGCCGACGCCGACCTCGACCGCGCTTTGCCATTCCTGGTCAATGCGGGCATCCAGAACGCCGGCCAGACCTGTTCCGCGTCCTCGCGCATTCTGGTCGAGCGCAAGGTTTATGGCGAAGTCGTCGAACGGATGGCGGCGCGCTACAGGGCTTTGAAGGTCGGCCCGGCCGATTCCGACCTCGACGTCGGGCCGCTCATCTCCGAGCGGCAGAAGTCGATCGTCAGTCGATTCATCGCCGAGGGCGCCGATCTCAAGATGGCTGCGACCGCCCGGATCGTCGAGGGCGCGCCGGAGGGCGGACATTATGTCGCTCCGACCCTGTTCGCCGATGTTGCTCCCGATCATCGACTGGCTCAGGAGGAAATCTTCGGCCCCGTCCAGGTCGTCATTCCCTTTGATGACGAGGCCGAGGCGATCAGCAATCGCCAATGGGACCGGCTACGGTCTCGTCGCTGGCGTTTGGACATCCGACGGAGGCCGGCAGATGCGGCTCGCCAAGGCTTTGCGCGCAGGACAGGTGTTCCTCAACAATTACGGCGCGGGCGGCGGCGTCGAGCTGCCGTTCGGCGGCGTCGGCAAATCGGGCCACGGCCGCGAAAAGGGCTTCGAGGCGCTGTACGGTTTCTCGGCGCTGAAGACCGTCGCGGCGTGGCACGGCTGAGGCAAACCGTGGGACGTGACTTGGCGGCTCGCGCCCGCTCGTGTTGCCTGATCGCTTTGATGGAGACGGGATGCGCGACCCCGCCGGTGGTGAAGCGCGACGCTCTCGATGCGACGGCGTGGCGCGGATCGGCTTTGACCGTCGTGGGTCGCCAGAAAGTTGTCGACGCCGCCGCCGGCGCCGCGCCGCAAACGGTGACGCTGATCGACGTGAACCAGCGGGCGGAGGTGGCGGGCGACCCAGAGCGGCGCGCCCGCATTCTCGACCAGCGGGTGGCGAACGTACAGGCGGAACTGCGCCGCAACGGGATCCCGGCCGCCAACATTGGCGAATGGGCCGGAGCCGGCTGGGGCGGCCTGCAAACCTATCCGCCCGGCGAATTGCAGGCGAAGCAGACGGTCATCATCGCCCACTACTGACGGGACGGCATGCGCGGCGGGTTGGCCCGTGCTAAGGACGCCCGACAATGGCGCCGGCGCGCCGTAATGGGGAAGTGGCGTGACTCCGATCGTCGTTGTTTTGAACGGTCCCAATCTGAACCTGCTCGGCAAGCGCGAGCCGGAGATCTACGGCCGTGAGACGCTGGCCGACGTCGAAGCCAACTGCCGCCGCGTTGGGGCTGAACTTAAGCTTTCGGTCGAGTTTCATCAGAGCAATCGCGAATACGAGCTCATCGACTGGATTCACGGCGCCCGCGAGCGCGCCGCCGGCATTGTCATCAACCCCGCCGCCTTCACCCACACGTCGGTCGCCATTCTCGATGCGCTGAACGCCTTCGAAGGGCCGATCATCGAGGTGCATATTTCCAACGTGCACAAGCGCGAGTCTTTCCGGCATCATTCATTCGTCTCAAGCGTCGCGGCAGGGCGTGATCGTCGGCTGCGGAACCCAGGGCTATGCGTTCGCGCTGCAACGGCTCGCGAAGTTGATCGGCGCGGAAAAGGCGTAAGGCCGACTGGTCCACGCCCTCACGGAGGGGGACGGGAATTCGGGTAAGCGCCCTCCGCCCGCGTCCGCTCATTCGTGCCCGGGAAAGATTTCGGTGCAGTGCATCGATGGCCCCTGCAGGCGGAAGGCCCCGGCTTCGCGCAAGGCTTCGAGAGAGACGCGGCCGCCGCAGGTTCGCGCGTACTGGTAGAGGTACGTGTCCATCAGGATCCGCTTGCTGAGCCAGACCCCATCACACGTGGCCATTGACCCGTTGAAGCAGTCGATGAGCGCCTGGTTGAAATCCGCCGCCCAGTCGCCTGGCTCGGCCTGCAATGGCGAGATCCCCGGGGGAAAATCATCGTCCTCGTCGGACGAGGCGTACGACGTCGAGACCGTGGCGAACGCTGCGGCGAACGCAAGTGCGACCATGTGCGCGCGAACCATCGTGCTGCTCCATCAAGACAGGAAAATACGTCTCCTTCGATAGAACGGGGCTGTCGCTTGCCGATATTAACAAGCCGGCCTGTTCCAGTCACCCGTCGTTTCCGTCAGTGCACAATCGCCAGCGCAAATCCGTCCCAACCCTTCGCGCCGACAGTCTGGATCGCGGTTGCGCTGAGCCTGGGCTCGCGCGCGATCAGGTCGAACATCCGGCGCACGCCGACGACGTCCGGGCTGCGGCTCGCCCCGTCGGCCACCTCGCCCTCCCGCACCACATTGTCGACCATGATCGCGGTTCCAGGCCTGGAGAGTCGCAGGGCCCATTCGAGATAGGCCGCATTGTTGGTCTTGTCGGCGTCGATGAACACGAAGTCGAACGGGCCGAGCCCCTCGGCCTCGATCCTGGGCAGGGTCTCCAAGGCGGCGCCGGTTCGGATCTCGACTTTGTCGCCAAGACCGGCGCGGGCGATGTTCCGGCGCGCAACGTCGGCGTGCCTGGCGCTCGCTTCGAGCGTGATGAGCCGGCCGTCGTCGGGCAAGGCGCGCGCCAGCCAGATCGTCGAATAGCCGCCAAGCGTCCCGATCTCGAGCGCTTTGCGCGCGCCCGACATCCGCGCCAGGAGATGGATCAGCTTGCCCTGCGGCGCCGAGACGTCGATCGACGGCAGCCGGGCCGCGGAATTGGCGGCGAGCGTCGCCTCGAGCGCCGCGTCCGACCCGATCAGCGTCTTGGCGAAATAGGAATCGACCTCGCCCCACCGTCGCTCATTCATCAACCATTGTCCCTATCTTCGGTCGCACCGCGAATTCACGTTTGTTCCGGCATAACCAGGTTGGCGTCGCGGGCGATGCGCCAGCGGCCCGTCTCCTTGCGCAAGACGCTCATCGCGTATCCAGACATCCGCCTTGGCGGCTGGCTCGAGGAGGTCAGCTCGACTTGAATATGGTTGCGGATGGTGGCGAGGGCGCCGAAGACCTCGATCTCCTGCACTTCGGCGCGGGCGTCAATTGCGACGCCCTTCATGCGTTGGCTGTCGGCTGCGAACTCCGCCTTTCCGAACGGCGGACGGCCCGGCGTCATGAAGACAACGTCGTCGGTCATCATGTCCATAAGCGCGGGCAGGTCGCCAGCATTGCTGGCCGCAATCCAGGCGTCGATAAGCTCCCGGATTTGGCGCGTCGTCCTCGTCGGCGCTCAAGAAGTCCTCCTTGCCCGCGACGCCCGCCTCGGCAAACGTCGCCATGCCGTTGTGGCAGGCGACCGCGGCCTTGACGATTCCAACCGCCAGCGCCGCGCCCGACCCCTCGCCGAGCCGCATGCCGAAATCGAGCAGGGGCGTCTTGCCGATCAGCTTCAGCGCGTGCCTGTGCGCGCGCTCGGCCGAGACGTGGGCGGCGAGGCAATGGTCGAGAGCGGAATCGTCGAGGGCCAGCAGCACGGCCGCCGCCGAGCACACGACGAAGCCGTCGAGCAGCACCGGCGTGCGGCGCAGGCGCGCGGCGAGGATGGCGCCCGCGATCGCCGCGGTTTCGCGCCCGCCGAGGCGCGCCAGAATCTGCAGCGGATCGTCGAGATAGGCCTTATGAAACGCGACTGCGGCGCGCACGGCGTCGGCCTTGCGCCTCAGGCCCTCGTCGTCGACGCCTGTCCCCCGGCCGACCCAATCCTCCGCCTGTCCGCCATAGAGCGCATGATAGATGGCCGCCGCCGCCGTCGTGTTGCCGATGCCCATCTCGCCCAGCACGAGCAGGTCGGGTTCGGAGGCGAGCGCCTCCATGCCGAAGGCGATTGTTCCCGCGCAGGCCTTCTCGTCGAGGGCCGGCTCCTGCGTGATGTCGCCGGTCGGCTGCTCCAGCGCCAGTTCATACACTTTGAGCGAGAGATCGAACGTCTTGCAGATCTGATTGATCGCCGCGCCGCCGGCCTGGAAATTCGCCACCATCGCCTGCGTGACCGACGCCGGATAAGCGGAGACGCCCTGCGCGACGACGCCATGATTGCCGGCGAAGACCGCGACCAGCGGCCGATCGACATGCGGCCGGGCCGATCCCTGCCAGGCCGCCATCCATTCGGCAATCTCCTCGAGCCGCCCAAGCGAGCCCGCGGGCTTGGTCAGTTGCCCCTCACGCTCGCGCGCCGCCGTACGCGCCGCCTCGTCGGCGCTTGGCATTTTTCGCAACAGATCGCGGATATCGTCGAAGGGGCGGGCTGCTGCGTTCATTGATGATCTCTGGGAGGAGGGAGCAGCGACGGCTATAGTCGATATTGCGCTTTGGGGGAAAATGTCGATTGAACAAATCGTGCGCGGGTTGCGCGTCTCTGTTTTGCCGATGCCGACATTCTCAGGGTCATTGTGATCGCGTTCAGCGCCTGGTGCTGGCGGTCGAAATCTTGCAATAGTGGATCGGACCTTGAGCCCAAGGCATCAGGTGAAGGAATCATGGGGCGCTAGGAGCCTGTCCAGATAGTGTCCGCCGTTAGGTCGATTTGGAGAGTGTTGGCGGGTCTGGACGCGGATCCGGGTTGTTTGGCGGGTTGACGGCATTCAGGCGGTTGCGATCTCGGTGGCGGACGGACTCCGCCCCTGGGCGAGTTTGAGCATATTGTGGGCGAGGCAGACGAGGCTCCATTCGTGGGTGACCTTGTCGAGCCCGCGCATCAGGAACTGACGGAAGCCGCGGGCCTGCTTGATCTGCCCGAACACCGGCTCGGGCAATTGCTTGCGCAGGCGATACGGGGTGTCGTGGCCGCCGGCCCTGATCTTCTCGCGCATGGCCGCCACGCGCTTGCTTCCGCCTTCTCCGTCGGTCGGATGCTTGGCGCGTCCGGCGGCGATGTAGGCGTCGATCTTGCGGCTCTCCATCGCCTCGAGATTGGCGTCCGAGCAATAGCCGGCGTCGGCCGAGACCTGCTCGGGCTTGCGGCCCATGTTGGCCTCGACCGCGTCGACCATCGGCGTCAGTTGATGCTGGTCGCTCCCGTTGGCGTCGAGGCCATGGGCGACGATCACCTGCGCCTCGGCGTCCACCGCCGCCTGGGCGTTGTAGCCCTGGATGAAGCCGTCCTTGGTCTTCATGATGCGGCTTTCGGGATCGGTGAAGTTCTTTTGCGCTTTCGGGTCGGGGGCTCCTGAGGGCGGGGCGGCGGGTCTTCCGGGTTTCTTGCGGCCTTCGGCTTCCCGCTTCTTTTCCGCCTCGGCCCGCGCTTGCCGTTCGGCCTCGGCGGCGGCTCTCGCCTCGGCCTCCAGTTCGGCCTTGGCGAGGCGGATCTTCTCGGCGCGCCGCTTCTTGTCGCCGACCCAGGCCGGCATCTCCTCGCCGCTCTTGTCCCGCCCGAAGGCGGCGTCCTCTTTCGCATCCGCAGCCGCCGCGGCGTCCATCCAGCCCGCGACCTCGGCTTCCAGTTCTTCCGCCCGCTTGCCCATCCGCTCGTAGCTCATCGCCTTGTGCTTGGAGGCGTTGGCCTTGATCTTCGTCCCGTCCAGCGCCACGTGCCCGAGCTTGACCAGCCCGGCCCGCTCGCACAGCCGCAGCACCTGTGAAAACAGCGCCGAAAGCGCCTGCAGATGACGTTTGCGGAACTCCGAGATCGTGCGGAAATCCGGAGGGTCGAGCCCCACGATGCTCATGAAGTCGACGCGTTCCCGACAAGCCTTGGCGATCCGCCGCGACGAGTAGATTCCATTGCAATAGCCGTAGAGCAGCAGCGCCGTCATCATCGCCGGATCAAACGGCGGCTGCCCGCGATCGACGCGGTAGACCCGCTCGATCTCTTCCAGACCGATCTCCTCGACCACCAGGTTCAAGACGAATCGCGCCAAGTGATCCTTGTCGACGAACTCCTGAACCGTCGCCGGCAACAGCATCGGCTCGTCGATCTTCCAGGGGCGATAGCGCTTGCTCATGCCCAAGCAGAAATCCGATTCGCCCCGAACACGCTAGCCTCTCAGCGATTTCTCAGACAGGCTCCTAGTGCGCTCGGCGCAGAGGTTTTACAACTCTTTGACGTCGAGCCTGATGCGCATGCAGGCTTCGGATAAGCGCGGCCCATTTTGGCGCGCGCTTTTTCGGGTTGTGACCATCCACTTGATGCGGGCGCGCTCGGCGTTGCGTCGCTTCTCCCAAGCGGCGGTTTCGGCGACGAGGCGCGCGTAGCTTTCGATGCGCCGGTCGAGGCATTGGGAAGCCAGGACGCCGATCTCGATCTCCACCCTGTTCAGCCAACTTGCGTGCTTGGGGACATAGTGGAACTCCCGTCGACGCAGCACCCGTCAGGCTTCGTTGGCCGGAAAGGTCTGGTGGAGGGCGCCGAGCGAATGGGTCGACAGATTGTCGAGCGCCACGAGGATGCGCTCCGCCTCGGGATAGTGAACCTCGGCGAGTTCTCGCCATGCAGGTCGCGAAGTCTTCTGCGGCGCGCCGCTCGGTGACCTTCCCCTTGCGCCCGGGGCGGTTCCCGTCGAGGAAGACGAACAGGTTCGCCGTGCCGTTGCGCCGGTGCTCGCAGTCGTAGCGCTCGATCTGTCCCGGCTTGGCCGGGATCGGCAGGCGGGTCTCGCCGATGAGTTCAATCGGGCTCTCGTCGAAGCAAACCACGGGCCGCTTCGGGTCGGGCGGTTGGGCGTAGAGATCGAGCACGTCCTCCATGCGGGCGACGTAATCCGCGTCGAGGTGGGGAATGCACCCCATGTCCTTGCGCCACGGCTTGAGTTTGTTCTCGGCCAGACGCCGAGGCGCCGTCTCGCGCGACAGGCTCTCGTGGGTCGTCACCTTGACCAGCGCGTCCGCCAGCAGTTCCAGCGTCCAGCGGGCGCGGCCCGCCGGAGGGCTCGAGCAGGCGGTCGCCGCCAACAGAGCTTCCTGCTTGCCGGCGAGCTTGCGTTCCGCTCCGCGACGAGGATCTTCGCTCAGGGCGAGGTCAAGGCTGCTTTCGACGAAACGCCGCCTGGTCCGGTAGACCGTAGACCCGCCGACCCCGATGCTCGCTGCGATGTCCTCGTCGCCGACCCCCGCATCCGCGGCCAGAAAGTGTCGCGCCCGCTTGAGTTTCCGCGCCGGAGGCTTGCCCCGCTCAGCAGCGCCCCGAGCTCGTCGCGCTCGCATTGGGTCAACGTCACACGATAGCGTATGTTCATCGCAGCCTCCGCGCTGGAGGGCCCAGATGAATCGACAGTTGAATCAAATGTCTGGCGGCCGCCGGCCCGACTTCACGCCCAAACAGGGCCAGGATCTGGCGTTCATCGACGTCTGTGCGCGCCTACATCGGCGGCCGCCGCCGAAGCCGATATGCAACCGGACTTCGGCGTCACCTCCCTTGGTCCACCCTGATCTTGCAGCCTCAACCCCAGTCGCGTTCACGCGGCCTCCGCGCCGCGAGCGTGCGAGGTCCTCGTTTAGCTCCCGGGGTTTGCCGGTCTGCAGGCTGAGTTCCAACCTGTCTCGCCGCTGTGACGAGTCTAGCCGTTTTGCAGACGAACTGCGCATGGGGTGAAGCGCGGTCGGAGAAGTTGCGCAGGCGTCTGGCGAAGTTGCAGGCGTTGCCGAAGTCGCGCAGATCGAGCTCGCAGTTGGGGTCGTGCGTCTCGTCGAAGTAGCGGTCTGACTGGTTCGCGTCCTTGAGCGGCTTCCGTCTCATGCGCTTCGACCTCGCGGCCGCCTTCGGCGACAGGGTGCTTGGGCTGAGGCAGGCGATGATCGACATCGTTCTGACGCGCAAGCGTATTCGAGGCGTGCGCCCAGACGGGCTCCTCCGGCGTCGAGGGCGGCCTTGATGTCCGGCGCCGCCGAGCTTGTCATCGCCTGGCGCCGTGAAGTGGGCTCCGTTGTCGGTGAGGCACGGTCATGGACCTTGTAGGCGGACGGTCGGCGATCCGGCGCGCGCATGCAAGTCCCCCGTGCCGGTCCGGCGTGCGACCTTTTCGTGCATCTCGACGAAGGCGAGCTTCGAGGTTCGGTCGCATGGCGACGATGAGGGAGAGCTTCCGCCTCTGTGCAGTTCGACAGCACCTCGTTCGCGAGGACGAGATGACACTAGCCCGATCGGATCAGCGCCTTGAATTTGCGTTTGGGCTGAGGCTTCGCCTTCGACCTGCGCGCAACCGGGAGATCCACGTTGCGCTGCAGACACCTGCGAAGGGACGACTGCGCGCTCAGATGCGGGATGCGTCGGGCTGAAGGGCACAGAGGCAGTCGTCGAGCGGCAGATCAGGTTATGCCTTCCGGACGCCGGCGACAACCGGCCGGCCGATCCTGGATCTTCAACGGTCAGGACGGTTGATCGGGGCCTCCTTGGGCCCTGGCCGAATGATCGTCGAATACTGATTCCGCGACTTCCACTTGGCGATCGGTCTTCCGGCTCTGACCCCACTCAGCGCGTTTCGCCAGCGCCCTCAAGCGCGCTTGCCCATGCGGTATCGTCTCGACGGACCGCCTCCGCTCGTTGTGGCGCACCCGTGTAAAACCTGTCCCATAGCGCATCCTTCAATCCTAACTCGACAAGAATGCGCCATTAAAATGCGGGACGAAACACCTAGATGGCGAGCGGACGAAATCCTTTCCAATCTCTTAATCTGCCAAAGTAGCGCTAATTAGCTGGGCGAGACCCTGGAGAGGCGGAGCGCCAGCGCCATGACGACGTCAGCGCCGGGCCTCACGCCTGGCCGGCGTCGGAGCCATGTCGAGCCTGGCGAGCGCGGATCGCCACGATGCCCAGGAGGGCGACGGCGATGACGGCGAAAGAGACGCCGGTCGTCGCCGTGCCAAGCGCGTAGATCTCCGGCGTGGTCACGGTCGTCGTTAAAGCCTGCAGTTCCATTGGCAGCGTGTTGTGCTCCCCCATCGCCTGGCTCGAACGTGCAATCTCGTCCCAGGACAGGGTGAACCCGAAGAAGCCGACGCCGATCACCGAAGGCAGGATGATGGGCAAGATCACGGAGCGCAGGGTCTGCCACGGGGTCGCGCCGAGGTCGCGCGCCGCCTCTTCGTAGCGACTGTCGAAGCGATTGAAGATCGCGAACATGACCAGGAGTCCAAAGGGCAACGTCCAGGTCAAATGCGCGCCGAGGCCGGAGGTGAATGTCCCCATCGTCGTCTTTAGGTTATCGGCAATCCACCCAGGTCCGTGGTTCTTGAGAAAATCGTCGAGCAGGCGGAACTCGAGCGCGATGCCGAGCGAAGTGACGATCGAAGGCACGATCAGGCTTGCGACCGCGACGAAAAATAGGAGCCTTGCCCCGGGGAATCGCTTGCGGAAGGCAAGCCCCGCGCTTAGCGAAAGGAGAACGGTGAGGATCATCACAACGAAGCCGAGTTCGAGCGAGCGCACGAACGCGTCATGGATGTCGACGATGCCGCCGCCCTTCCAGAGCCGCTCGAACCAGTGCACCGACACTCCGTTCATGGGGAAAGTCAGGCCGCCGGTCGGACCCTGGAAAGACAGGATGAAGATGACGATCATCGGGCCGTACAGGAACAGCACAAACAGCCCGAAGAAAGCCGCGAGCCAATAGAAAGCGGGAGAGCGCTCCTCACCCATCTCTCACAGCTCCTTCTGCACGTCGACGACGCGGTTGAGCGCGGTGATGATCAGCAGCGTCACAGCAAGCAGGATCACCGCGTTCGCCGCGGCGGGAGGGAATTGCAGTGCGTTGAGGCGTGTTTCGACCACCTTGCCGGCCGAGGCGATCTGCTCGCCGCCCATCACGTCGAAGGTGATGAAATCGCCCATGACGATGGTCACAACGAAGATCGATCCGATGACGATGCCAGGCTTGGATAGGGGAACGATCAGGTTCCACAAGGTCTGCCATGTGGAGGCGCCGGAATCATAGGCCGCTTCGACGAGGCGCTTGTCGATGCGCATCATCGAATTGAAGATCGGCACGACCATGAAGAAGGTGAAAAGGTGGGTGAACGCGAGCGACACCGAGAAGGGCGAATAGAGCAGCCATTCGACTGGCTTATCGACGATATGGGCGTGGATGAGCGCGTCGTTCACGAGCCCGTTGCGTCCTAGCAGCGGGATCCACGAGATCATGCGAATGACGTTCGACGTCCAGAACGGAATGGTGCAGACGAGGAACAGAACCATCTGCGTCGTCGTCGAGCGAATGTGGAAGGCGAGAAAATAGGCGACCGTAAAGCCGATGATCAGGGTCGCGAGCCAGACGATGAAACAGAATTTCGCCGTCGACACATAGGTTTTGAGGATGGTGCAGAGATCGGGCAGCTGAGTGAGGCAGCCTTCAAAGGTCTCGGTGTAGCTGCGCGTCGTGAAGGACGGCAGCATAGCGTAGTCGTTGTAGTCCCAGAAACTGACGATGACGACGAGGATAAGCGGGATGATGAAGAAGAACGCGAAGACGAGGCCAAATGGCATCGCCTGAAGCCATCCCGGAATGCCGACGCGGTCCAGACCGCGCCTGATGGCGCGATCAGGGACCCTACTGACCGTCGGCGCGGATATACTGGTGGCGGTCATTCGTCAGAGCCAAAGTTTTCCGCAAGTCTCCTCTCCCCTGCGGGAGAGGAGCGAAGGCCATCATGTTCCGGGCCGCGCTTTCGCGTAGCGCGCCCGGAGACGAGATCAAGCGTCAGGACGCGATGAACTCGTTCCATTTGCGGACCATGTAGTCATTCTCGTCCATGACCGCGTTCCAGCAGGCGACGTTGCCCATGCGGTCGTCATAGGAGCCGCCGTCGCGCGTTGCGCCGGCCTTTTCGAGGAGCGACCCGTCAGGCCCGTGGATGTCCTTCTCGGCCGGCTTGCCTTCCATCCAGTAAGCCCACTCGTAGGGCTCCATATTGGCCTTGGCGGTCGACAGCACCGCCGAGTAATAGCCCTGGCGGTTGAGATAGGCGCCGGCCCAACCGGACAGATACCAGTTCACAAATTCGTAGATCATGTCAGCCTGTTTCTGCGACACGCCCTTCGACATGCAGAAGCCGGACGCCCAGGAGCGGTAACCTTCTTTCAGGGGCTGGAAGACACAGGGAATGCCCTTGGAACGAACCGCAGTCACGGCTGGCGACCACATCGATTGGATGACCGTCTCGCCCGACGACATCAAGTTGACGCTCTCGTTGAAGTCCTTCCAGAACGCGCGGAACTGACCGGCCTTCTTGGCTTCCGTCAGGACGCCCATGGTCATGTCGATCTCGGGCTTCGTCATGTTGCCCTTGTCGGGATATTTGTACTTGCCGAGAGACTCGACCACCATCGCGGCGTCCATGATGCCGATCGAGGGGATGTTGAGGATC
Source organism: uncultured Alphaproteobacteria bacterium (assembly GCA_963802615.1). Taxonomy (GTDB): domain Bacteria; phylum Pseudomonadota; class Alphaproteobacteria; order Rhizobiales; family Beijerinckiaceae; genus Roseiarcus. The sequence continues at coordinate 34,703 of CAWDKC010000047.1, read as the reverse complement.
GCCGCCTTCCCCTTGAACTCGGGGTTGAGCAACTCCGACCAGTGTTCGATCGGCCGCTTGATGAGATCGGGGCGAATGCCAAGCGTGTCGGCATTGTACACGGTCGGAATCAGCGTCACCCATTCCGTCGGCGTCTTCGAGAATTTGGTCGAATGCGGCCCTTCGACGAACATGACCTTCTTGGGCGCGGTGCCCTGATCGCCGATCACCTTGCCGTTTGGCAATTGCCCCTTGGTGAAGACCGGCGTGATGTTGTCGAATTCCTTGATCTTTTTGGCGTCCATCGGCAGGATATTGCCGGAGGGGACGAGCTTCTTCAGGCTGAAGTACTCGGTGTCCAGAATGTCGAACGAGTTCGGCTGGGTGATAACGCGCTTCGTCACGTCGTCGGTCGTGGCGACGATGTTCTGGATGGTGATCCCGGTCTCTTGCTTGACCTTCTTGGTCATCTCGTCCGACTGATTGACCGCGGTGCCCAGATAGCGCAGCACCTTCTCTTCCTGCGACCAGACGGCCGGGAAGCCCGTGATCGCGCCGGAGCCTGCTGCGGCGCCGGCAAAGCCGGCCGCGCCCTTCAACACGGCGCGGCGGGATAGGCCAGTTATCTTGTTCGTTTTCTTTGACATTTGCTCTCTCCTCAGCAGTTCCCTGCCCGCTTCACGACGCCGGGGCTAGCGCGTGAATGTCTTTGTCGGCCCAGAGAACGGAAACGTTGTCGCCGATGTTGAGCGGCTCGCCGGCGAACTGCTCGTCGCTCACGACCGCCATCAGTTCGCCCGTGCCTGGCCGATCGAGCGACACCTGGTAATACGCGCCCTGATATTCGATGGCGCGAACCGCGGCGACGAACCGCGCATCGTTGGCGCCCGAGCCATTGCCACGACGCAGAATGATGCGGTCGGCGCGTACCGCGATGGGTCCGGTCGGCGTCTCGATCACGTTGTGCCCGCCAAGGAAGCGGGCGATGAATTCGGTGGCGGGTTTTTCGAATAGCTCGCGTGGCGTCGCCGTCTGCTCGATGCGGCCCTTGTTCATCACGACGACGAGGTCGGCGAGGGCCAGCGCCTCGTCCTGACCGTGCGTGACGTGAATGAAGGGGATATTGAGCTGCCGCTGGAAGCGGCGCAGCTCGGCCCGCATGCGTACGCGAAGAAAGGGATCCAGCGCGGACAACGGCTCGTCGAGCAGAAGGATCTGCGGGTCGGTGACGAGCGCGCGCGCAAGCGCGACGCGCTGCTGCTGGCCGCCGGAGAGCTGCGCTGGCACGCGCTGCGCGTATGGCGTCATGGCCACAAGCTCGAGGAACTCCATTGCCGTCTGGCGTCGCGTCGCCTTGTCGACTCCTTTCATCTTGAGCGAGAAGGCGACGTTGTCGACGCAGGAGAGATGCGGAAAGAGCGCGTAGCTCTGAAACATCATCGCCGTGCCGCGCTTGGCCGGCGGCAGTTCCGTGACGTTGGTCGGGCCGATGAGAATGTCGCCCTCGGTCGCGCTCTCGTGGCCCGCGATCATGCGCAAGGTTGAGGTCTTGCCGCAGCCTGACGGGCCGAGCAGACAGCAATAGGCGCCGGCGGGAACCTTGAGATCGATCGAATCGACCGCGGTCGTCGCGCCATAACGCTTGGTGAGATGAACAAGTTCGAGGTCGGCCGGCTCCAACACCACTCCAATGATTGACGGTCGGTCTCCGGATCGGATTGCAACGCTCGTGCCAAGCGGCGATTACGTTGCCGGGTGGGTTCGAAGGATTGTTCGGAAGGCGATTTCCACGGCTCAGTTCAGCGCCGCATCCTGCCCAAGCTGAAAATTTGGGCGCCAATGTATTCAATTGCGGCAAGATTGGTCACAAAACGGCGGTGCGGGCGGCGCGATGGCTCAAGGCTCAGTTGCGCGCGGATCGTGAGTTGGGATCAACTGTCACAGTGTCCTCGATGCGGGCGCCGAACATCGTCTCCCATCAGGGGCAAGCTGACCACTCTGGCCCCAGCGCGTTCGGCTTGTCGTCGCCGATCGAGACCGTGCGCAATATTTCGAGGGCGGCTTCGCCCGGCGATCAAAATGGCAGTCGGCGTATTCCGTCCCGGCACTTTGCCTAAGACCACCGCGAGATCGACCAGGGCATCTCATGGACGCTGAGGCGGCCTCGAGAGTAGCGGTATTGCCCGCCGGGAACGACGCTTGGCGACACTCCACAAGAGTTAGGCAGAGACCCCATCGCCCAGGCTCGCCGCGCCTCGTGCGGGCGCGCCGCTGGCGGCGCGCCCCAAACAGTGCGACATTAGCGTCGAACCCTCACACAGCCAGCAGTAACGAACCCCAGAGCGGCTCGGCGCCGTTGCACCGCATTCAGGCTGACCGGCCCGTGTTGGGCATGGGAGCCGGCTTGTGTAAACGCCGCCGGCCGCGGCATCAGGATACCAGGGCCGCCGACTGTCACTACTCTCTGCGCACTAAGAGCATTGGGCAGGCGACAGAGCCGCCCGCGGGGCGCAGACTGAGGGGTATTGGTCTATTTCTTGGCCGACTTTTTATTCAGGCTCGCCTTCAGCGCGGCGCCGGGCTTGAAGCGCGCGTTTCTCGACGCCGCGATCTTAATTTCCTTGCCGGTCGCCGGGTTGCGCCCCTTTCCGGCGGCGCGCTCGCGCACCGAGAAGGTGCCGAATCCTACGAGCCGCACTTCCTCGCCCTTCCGCAGAGTGTTGAGAATCCCCTCCAGCACGGCCTCGAGCGCGGCGGCGGCGGAAACCTTAGTTAAGTCCGCTTCCGCGGCGATGTGATCGACGAGCTCAAGCTTGTTCATTATTACCTCTCCGTTCGACTGCGGCGCTCGGTCGTCCGACGCCAATTCTAAGGTCCGGCGCCTTCAACGCCGCTGTAAGCGGCTCCTCGCCGCCGCCGCGCGCTCATGCCCGTCCACCGAGGGCGCTCATCGCCGCCCCAGCGAATCGACAGTAGAGTTCGATTCATAGCTCGCCGTTTCATGCAAGGAACGCAAGCGTTCGTCGGGCCCAACGAGAAAAAAAGAGCTTAAAACTGGCCCGCGCGCGGAAAAAAGCCGCGAATTCCTGAGAATTCGCGGTGATCTGCGATGCGGCCAGCTTCATAGGGTTAAGACGCCCGCGCCTCCGGGCTCCGGCCATCGGCCGTTAGTGCGCGATTAGACCTTGGCCGTCGTCTTCAGAGGGCCCCGAAGGCGGCGGCGCAGCCACGTCCTCCTCCCATGCGATCGGGGCCGGCCGACGGACAAGCGCATGCGCGAGCACCTCATCCATTCGAGAAACGGGCACGATTTCGAGGCCGTTCTTCACCGAACTCGGAATCTCGACCAAGTCCTTGACGTTGTCCTCCGGTACGAGCACTTTCTTGATGCCGCCTCTCAGCGCCGCCAACAGCTTCTCCTTGAGTCCCCCGATTGGAAGAACCCGCCCGCGCAACGTGATCTCGCCGGTCATGGCGATGTCGCGCCGCACCGGAATGCCAGTCAGCATCGAGACGATGACGGTCGCCATGCCAATGCCCGCAGATGGCCCGTCCTTGGGCGTTGCGCCCTCGGGCACGTGCACGTGGATGTCGCGCTTATCGAACAATGGCGGCTCGATTCCGAAATCGACCGCGCGCGAACGCACATAGGACGCCGCAGCCGAGATCAACTCCTTCATCACGTCTTTGAGATTCCCGGTCACTGTCATGCGGCCTTTGCCCGGCATCATGACACCTTCAATCGTCAGCAATTCGCCCCCGACCTCCGTCCAGGCCAGTCCGGTCACGAGTCCGACCTGATCGTCGGCTTCGATCTCGCCGTAGCGGAACTTTGGCGGCCCAAGGAACTCGGCCACGTTCTCGCCGTTCACGACGATCACCTTGCTCTTATGAGTGAGGATCTCCTTCACCGCCTTGCGCGCCAGATTGGAAATCTCGCGCTCGAGATTACGGACGCCAGCTTCACGTGTATAGCGGCGTATAAGCTCCATAATGGCGCTGTCTCCGACCACCCATTCCTTCGCGTCCAGTCCGTGCTTGCTCGTCGAATTAGGCAAAAGGTGCCGCTTGGCGATCTCCAGCTTCTCGTCTTCCGTGTAGCCGGCGATGCGAATGATCTCCATCCGGTCCATGAGGGCGGGCGGGATGTTGAGGGTGTTGGCGGTGGTCACGAACATGACGCCAGACAGGTCATAGTCGACTTCAAGATAATGGTCGTTGAACGTCGAGTTCTGTTCGGGATCGAGCACCTCGAGCAGAGCCGACGACGGATCGCCGCGGAAATCCATGCCCATCTTATCGATCTCGTCGAGTAGGAAGAGCGGATTCGACGTCTTCGCCTTGCGCATCGACTGGATAACCTTGCCCGGCATCGAGCCGATGTAGGTGCGCCGATGGCCACGAATTTCCGCTTCGTCGCGCACACCGCCCAGCGACATGCGAACGAATTCGCGGCCCGTGGCTCTCGCGATCGACTTGCCGAGCGAGGTTTTGCCGACGCCCGGCGGGCCGACGAGACACAAAATCGGCCCGGTCAGTTTGTTGGCGCGCTGCTGGACGGCGAGGTACTCGACGATACGTTCTTTGACTTTGTCCAGGCCGAAATGATCGGCGTCAAGGATCGTTTGGGCGGCCGGCAGGTCCTTCTTGATCTTCGACCGCTTCTGCCAAGGAATCGACAGCAGCCAATCGAGATAGTTGCGCACGACCGTGGCTTCCGCCGACATCGGCGACATCTGCCTAAGCTTCTTGACCTCCCCGAGCGCCTTCTCACGCGCTTCCCGGGTGAGTCTGGTCGATTTGATACGCTCCTCGAGCTCGGACATTTCGTCCTTGCCATCCTCGTCGCCGAGCTCTTTCTGGATCGCCTTCATCTGCTCGTTGAGATAGTACTCTCGCTGCGTCTTCTCCATCTGCCGCTTGACGCGCGTTCGGATGCGCTTCTCGACTTGAAGCACCGAAATCTCGCTCTCCATCAGCGCGAGACACTTCTCGAAGCGCTTTGCAATGGAACGCATCTCTAGGATCGCCTGCTTATCGGAAAGCTTGACCGCGAGATGGGAAGCGATGGTGTCGGCCAGCTTGCCGTAGTCATCAATCTGATTGACCGCGGTCACGACTTCGGGCGAAATCTTCTTGTTGAGTTTCACGTAGCTCTCAAACTCGGATACGACCGAGCGGGACAGCGCCTCGGCCTCGATCTTTTCGATCGGCTCGTCGGCGATCGCCAAGGCCTCAGCCTGGAAAAAACCATCCCCAGACACGAACCGGGTCACCTGCGCGCGCGTCGAGCCTTCGACGAGAACTTTGACCGTGCCATCGGGCAGCTTGAGCAACTGTAGAACGCTGGCCAGCGTTCCTGCGGAGAAAATGGCGTCGGGCGCCGGGTCGTCGTCGGGCGCATTCTTCTGGGTTGCAAGCAGAATCGGCTTGTCGGACTTCATCACCTCTTCGAGCGCACGAATCGACTTCTCGCGTCCGACGAACAGGGGAACGATCATATGCGGGAACACGACGATGTCGCGCAATGGGAGGACGGGATAGACGTCGAGGGTCCCGGGGACGATGGGCTTGTGTTGGTTGGTCATGGCTATCCTGAACTTTGCAAGCGACGTTTCCGTCCGCTCCGCATTTTTTTAACTTACGAACCTTTGACGAGACGCGTCCCCGAAAGAACGAACAGGCTCCACTTCCGCGAGGCCGGAAGGGCGGGGCGCCAATTCCATGCAGGCGCTCGCGCAGGAAGAACCGAGAATCCCCGCGCAAACATGGGCGCGCGCCGCCCAACTTTCAAGCGGCGCGCCAACCCGGAGGCACGATCAGCCGGCGCGCTCGGCGCGCTCAGCATAGATGTAAAGCGGGCGAGCCTTGCCTTCGACGACCTCGGGACCGATGACGACTTGTTCGACGCCATCGAGGCCCGGCAGTTCAAACATCGTGTCAAGCAAGATGGCTTCCATGATCGAACGGAGGCCGCGGGCGCCTGTGCGCCGCTCGATCGCCTTCTTCGCGACCACTCCCAGCGCCTCTTCCTGAATCGTCAGGTCGGTATTCTCCATCTCAAACAGACGTTGATATTGTTTGACGAGCGCGTTCTTTGGCTCGGTCAGGATCTTCTTCAGGGCGTCCTCGTCGAGATCCTCAAGGGTCGCGATGACGGGCAGGCGGCCGACGAATTCGGGAATGAGGCCGAATTTCAGTAGATCCTCCGGCTCGACCTCGCGGAACACTTCGCCTGTGCGCCGGTCGTCGGGCGACTGAACCTTAGCGGAAAAGCCGATCGAGGTGCCCTTGCCGCGCGCCGAGATGATTCGCTCGAGACCGGAAAAAGCCCCGCCGCAAATGAACAGGATATTGGTCGTGTCGACCTGCAGGAATTCCTGCTGAGGATGCTTGCGGCCGCCCTGCGGAGGAACGCTCGCAATCGTACCCTCCATGATCTTCAGCAGCGCCTGCTGCACGCCTTCGCCCGAAACGTCGCGGGTAATCGATGGATTGTCGGACTTGCGGCTGATCTTGTCGATCTCGTCGATGTAGACGATGCCGCGCTGTGCGCGCTCCACGTTATAGTCGGAAGCCTGCAACAGCTTCAGGATGATGTTCTCGACGTCCTCCCCGACATACCCGGCTTCGGTCAGAGTCGTGGCGTCGGCCATCGTGAACGGCACGTCGAGGATGCGCGCAAGAGTTTGCGCGAGCAGCGTCTTGCCCGAACCTGTCGGTCCGATTAGCAGAATGTTCGATTTCGCCAGTTCCACGTCGCCGTGCTTGGTGGCGTGGTTCAGCCGTTTATAGTGATTATGGACCGCGACCGAGAGCACCCGCTTGGCTTGGGGCTGGCCGATCACATAATCGTCGAGAACCTTGCAGATCTCCCGAGGGGTCGGAATGCCGTCTTTGCTTTTGACAAGTGCGGTCTTGCTCTCCTCGCGGATGATGTCCATGCACAATTCGACGCATTCATCGCAGATAAAGACGGTCGGCCCGGCGATGAGCTTGCGAACTTCATGCTGGCTCTTGCCGCAGAACGAGCAATAGAGCGTATTTTTGGCGTCGCCTTCGGCCTTGGCCATTGCTTTTCTCCATTTAGGCCGCTCCCGCCGAAGCGAGTCGTCAAACGCCTGACCGAGCAGCCTAACCAAACCACCCTAACGAAACGTAGCCTTCGCGCCCGCCTGTATTTCCCTTCAGTCCGCCGCCATTGGGTCAGACTGGGATTTGACAAGCAACCACCAAATTATACGCAAAATCAAGGCCACGCCGCAAAATTCGTCGCGGCCGACCGCCAATGCCAGAAAAAAGTCGCGGCTCGGCTGGCCTCGCGGCTACGCCTTCGCCTCTTCCAACTCGACCGCGCGCTTGGTTGTCACCTCATCGACGAGCCCGAACGCCTTCGCCTCCTCCGCCGACATGAAATGATCCCGATCCAGCGTTCTTTCAATGGCTTCGTAGGATTGACCCGTGTGATGGACGTAAATCTCGTTGAGCCGCCGCTTGACCTTGAGAATATCCTCGGCGTGGCGCTGGATATCGGAGGCCTGCCCCTGGAAACCACCCGACGGCTGATGGACCATGATGCGGGAATTGGGCAGCGCAAACCGCGAACCCTTCTCGCCCGCGGCGAGCAGAAGCGAGCCCATCGACGCCGCTTGCCCAATGCACATCGTCGTCACTTTGGGACGAATAAACTGCATCGTGTCGTAGATCGAGAGCCCCGCCGTCACGACTCCGCCCGGAGAATTGACGTAGAGGGCGATTTCCTTCTTCGGATTGTCCGCCTCGAGAAACAGGAGCTGGGCGACGATCAGCGAGGCGGATATGTCATCGACCGGACCGACCATGAAAACGATGCGTTCCCGCAACAGCCGCGAGAAAATATCGAACGAGCGCTCGCCCCGCGCCGACTGCTCGATAACAATCGGCACGAGATTATTGGTGTAATAGTCGACCGGATCGCGCATCAGAACCTTTCCTTCGCCGGAATCAACCGGCGCCCGGCTGTTAGCCGCAAACGCAACATAGGCGCCCGTGGCCGTCCCGAAAAGAGGCGGCTGTCCCAGTCGGCGCCGGCGATCGGGCGCCCCGGCCTCTCAAGCCTGCGGCTCGCTCGGAAGCTCGTCTTCGACTGGCTTGAGGAGTTCTTCCTTGGTCACGTTGCGCGCCTCGACCTTGGCGAGGCCGAGGATATGGTCGACAACCTTCTCTTCGTAAATCGGAGCGCGCAGTTCGGCCAACGCCTGGTTGTTGTTGCGGTAGAAATCCCAGACCTGCTTTTCCTGGCCCGGGAACGACCGCGCCCGGGCGACCAGGGCTTGGGTCATCTCCTCGTCCGAGACCTTAACCTCCGCCCTCGTTCCGACCTCGGCCAGCAGGAGCCCGAGCCGGACCCGACGCTCTGCGATCTTGCGATAGTCGGCCCGCGCCGCCTCTTCGGTGGTGTTCTCCTCGGCGAAGCCGCGGCCCGAGGCCTGCTGCTCGCGCGTCACTTGTTCCCAGATGGAATTGAACTCCTGACCGACCAGCCCCTCCGGCAACTCGAAGGAATAGAGCTGGTCGAGCCGGTCAAGCAGCTCACGCTTGAGTTTCTCGCGCGAGACGCGCGCGTATTCGGCGGCGATCCGGTCTCTGATCGTCTCCTTGAGCTTGTCGAGGCTTTCCGAGCCCATGCCCTTGGCGAATTCATCGTCGAGGGGGAACGGGTCGCGCGCGGCGACGGCCTTCACCGTCACGTCGAAGTCGGCGGTTTTCCCCGCGAGCGCGCGAGCGGCGTAAGCCTCCGGGAAGGTCGCCCGAACGGTGCGCTTGTCGCCCACGGCGACGCCGATGAGCTGGTCCTCGAACCCCGGCAGGAAGGTGTTCGAGCCGAGCGCCACCTGGATATCTCTGCCTTCGCCGCCTTCGAAGGGCACACCCTCGATCGATCCGTCGAAGTCGATCGTGACGCGGTCGTGGACCTCGGCCGTCGCGCCCGCCGGTTTCTCGGAGTAGGCGCGGCGCTCCTCCACCAGGCGATCGAGCGCGGTCTCCACGTCCGAGGGCTCGACATCGGCGGTCAGACGCTCGAGTGAGATCTGCGAGAAATCGCCAATCTCGAACACCGGCAGCACCTCGAGCGCGACCTTGAAGTTGAGGTCGCCGCGGGCCTCGAGCGCGGCGTCGATATCCGCCTGATCCTTCGGCAGCTCGACCTTCGGCTCGCGGGCGAGACGCAGGTGGTTGTCGTCGACGATCTTCTTGTTCGCGCTGGCGATGGCTTCCTGCATCACGTCGGCCATCACGGACTTGCCGTAAACCTTGCGCAAATGCTCGACCGGCACTTTGCCGGGCCGGAATCCGTTGATGCGAACCTTCGCCCTCAAGTCCGCCAACTGCCCGTTGAGCTTGGCCGCCAGGTCGCTCGCCGGCAACGAGATGTCGTACTCTCGCTTAAGGCCCTCGCTAAGCGTCTCGGTCACCTGCATTTTGCGTTCCGCCTTGTGGTCATCGCGGCCGGCAACCGCGAGTGGCCGATACTTGCCGATCGACCGATCGTCAATTGGTCCCGGGCGCGTTCGCGAAGGAAATGGTGCGGGCGGAGGGACTCGAACCCCCACGACTTTCGCCACCGGAACCTAAATCCGGCGCGTCTACCAGTTCCGCCACGCCCGCCGCGAGCGCCGGCTTGACGAGGCCGATTTGCTTTCGGCGCTCTATATCAGCTTGTCCGCCCTGCGCCATAAAAAAATCCGGAGCTGACGCGCTCGTCTGCTCATTTGCGCACCACGGCGGCGATGGCGATGGTGAACAGGCCCGCCGCAAGCAGAATGCCGGTTGCGCCGTCGGCCTGGCCGGCTAAGAAGGGCGGCGCGAACAGAAAACGCCCTGAAGCGACGAAAATGGCGGCAAAGCCGAGGGATATGGCGAGCTTACGCATGGATAGGCCCTTTTCGCCGCAAAGCCTTCGCAAGCATTCTCGGCGCCGCGCGCAATGCGCCAAAATGGGACAAATCGGGTGACCCCTACCCGCCGCGTCGTTTTGGGCGGCGGCCTTGCGGCGGCGCTATGGCGCTTCGGGCCTCGGGCGCGAGCGGCCGCGCTTGCTCCGGCGGCTGAGGGCGCGCTCGACTTCGTAGCCGCGCCGGCCAAGCTTCAACTGGCCTCGCCGCCGGCGGGAGCCGCGGCGGCTTACGCCTATGCCGGAGCGATTCCAGGCCCTCTCATCCGGCTCAGGCAAGGCGAGGAGCTGCAGGCTGAGGCTCTCCAACGAGCTGGCCGAGCCGACCACACTGAGCTTTCCGGGCTTACGCGCGACAAACGCGACTGCCGGCATTGGCGGCCTCACGCAAGACAGGCTCAAGCCCGGCGCCAGCGCCGAAATCCGCTTCGTTCCCCCGGATTCCGGCTTTAATCTTTATCTGCCCCACGCAGGCGGACCGACGCCGGCCAGCAGGGACGCGGGCTGTTCGGCCCGATCATCGTCGACGAGACGAAGGCGCCGGACGTCGACCTCGACGCGGCGGTGGCGCTGTCCGACTGGAACGTCGACGGGAGCGGCCAGATCAGGGACGATTTCGCCGATCCCGCCATCGGCCGGGGAAGCGGGCGCAAGGGCGGCGTCGTTTTCGCCAATGGGGCGACGGCGCCGTTGAAGCTCAAGGCCCGACCCGGCGCCCGTGTGAGGCTGCGTCTGGGCAGCGCCGCGACCGCGCGTCTGGCGACCGTCGCGATAAGCGGCGCAAAAATCCTCATCGTGGCGGTCGACGGCCAGCCGAGCGAGCCCTTCGAACCGCTCGCCAACCAGTTTCCCATGGGCCCGGGCGCCCGGTTCGAATTGATGTTCGATATGCCGCGAGAACTGGGCGCCGGCGTCCGCCTCGACCTGCGCGGCGGCGCTGGCGAGGCCGACCGCCCGTTCGTTGCGATCGCGTCCGAAGGCGAGCCGATGAACGCGCGCGCCGATGAGCCGCGCCTCGCCGCCAATCCGCGGCTGCCGGCGGAAATCGCCCTCGAATCCGCGAGGCGTTGCGATTTCACGGTCAGCGGCGGCGGCTCGGCGCCGTTTGCGATCAACGGCGTAACCTTCGTCGACTGGGCGCCGAAGCCCGCGTGCGTCATCCCGCGGGGCCAACCCGCCGTGTTCGCCCTCGCCAACAAGACAGCGGTCGTCCAGGCGTTGCGCCTGTGGGGCCATGTCGCGCGGCTCCTGCATGCGATGGACGACGGCTGGGAGCCCTATTGGCGCGACACCATCCTCATCCAGCCCGGCCGCACCGCCCATGTCGCGTTCGTCGCCGACAATCCTGGAAAATGGCCGCTCGAATCGGCGATTCCCGAGCACCGCGCGGCCGGAGCGGGCGCCTGGTTTCAGGTGGGGTGAAGGGCCGGCGCGCACCGCCCCGCCCTCACAGCCATCTCTTCCAGCGGAAGAACACGTAAGGCCCAACCGCGACCAGCACCATCAGAAGGAGCGCCGCCGGATACCCCCACGGCCACTCGAGCTCCGGCATAAGCTTGAAATTCATGCCGTAGATCGAGGCGATCATCGTCGGCGGCATGAAGATGACCGCCAGCACCGAGAACAGCTTGATGATGTCGTTCTGCGCGAGGTTGATGAAGCCCAAGGTCGCGTCGAGCAGGAACTGCACCTTCTGCGCCTTGAAGCTCGCGTCCTGCTCGAGCGACTGAAGGTCGCGCAAAGCCGACTTCGTCGCCTCGCGCACGGGCTTTGGCGCGTCGGCGGAGCGTCCCTCCGACATCAGGAACAGCACGAGCCGCTCGAGCTCGACCAGGCTTTCGCGCAAGTTCGAGATCTTCTCGTCCTGGCGGCCGAGCGCGTCCAGGGTCTCGGTATAGATCCTGCTGCGCGCGCTCTGGTCGCCCTTGGCTCGAAACGCCCGGCTCGCGATGGAATCGAGCTCGACCCCGACCTTGTTCAGCGCCCGGGCGGATCGATCGACAATGGCGTTGATAAGGCCGACCGCCACCGCGTCGGGGTGAAGCGCCTTGGGCGGAATTTTGCTCAGCCGCTGGCCGAAGAGCTCAAAGGCTTCGCCGGAATCGTAGCGCACCGTGACCAGCGCTTTCGGACCGAGGATGAAGGTGACGTCCGCGACGTCGGGCGTGCCTTCCGCTTCGCTGACGACGCAGGCGTGCAGGTAGCGCACGCCATTTTCGGCATAGTAGGATTCGGCGGGCTGAGCGTAGTCCGGATCCGAGCGTGAAGGCACTTTGGCGCCAAGGTAGCCCTCGACCTTCCGGTCCTCGTCCACGGTCGGCTCGACCATATCGATCCAGATGGCGCCGGGCGGAATTGGCTCGGCTGGATCGAGAACCTTCCGCTGGACGCCGACGCTCGTCGCCGTCGCGGCGGCGGGGCCGGGGTCGGTTTTGACGGCGTAGTGGACAATCAGCACGGTCCGCCCTCTGCTTCAGCCAAAGCGCTGCGGAGGAAATACATGAATTCCCGTTGCTTTGCCTGCCGCCAGTTTGGGCGCCGGGCGGGTTGGCGGGCCCCCTGGGAATGGAAGGCGGCATTTCTGGACGCGGTCGAGCGCTTTCAAGGTGTTAGGTCGCTTTTTCTGTCCCTCGATCGTCCCATCGCTTCGGTTCCCCTGCGCCTCGAGGTTTCGAGACCGGCTGAGATTGTCAGCAAGGACTGTGAAAATCAGGTGACTGCGCGTGCTTTTTTCATAATGTTATTCTTGTTCAAATGATTGAACTGATATTCTTATAAACGACATTATCTATTTTTGGTAAGCCATTGTTGCAAACAGCGCAGTTTAGCAAACGCCAGGGTTTCGCAACCGGGGTGGCCGCCGCGCGCGCGACGGCGCCAGATGCCTCCATAAGATATTGATATTGTTGAGATAGTTTGCGATTGTCGACCTCATTTTAGAACAAAACAAGAACAAAAGCTTGCGCTTTGACGCCGGTCGCGGCATAGTGAGGCAAGTTCGAGAGTCGCGCCTGAGCGAGCTCATCGTCCTTCTCCGCCCAATTCCTCCCGCCAGCCGCACGTCTTCGCCCCGTTCTCCGGAGGCGTCGCGTCATTCGCCAGCGTGGGCTTCCCCTTCAACAATTTCCTCGAGGCGTTCATGTCCGACGCGAGCCCACCGACCCGATCGAAACGCTCACGAGCAACGCGCGCCCAGCGGATCCTCGCTTCCCTCATCGCCGGCGCCGGGGTCGATGAGATCGGCGCGACCGAACGGCTGACCCGGAAGCGCACCGAGAGCATCCTGCGTCAGGAGCTGCGCAACCGCTGGGTCGCGCCGGCCGAAGACTTCGCCCGGCTGCAGATCGCCCGGCTCGAGCAGATGATCCTGAAACTCCTCGAGCGGCTCCAGGACGGCGACCTCAAGGCGATCGACCGCGCGCTCAAGATCGTCGACCGGCTCGACCGCTATCACGGATTCACCAAGGCGAAGCGGATCCCTGAACCCTACGGCGAGGAGGAGCGCGCCCGGCTCCTGAAGAAAGTCAATGAGATCGCAGACCGGCTGCAGCCGGAGCAATCCGCTGAATGACCGGCGAACCGGGGCAACCTGCCCACCCCAGCGACGCGGGGCGTGCGCGCCCTGGTCGCGGTCCCGGCGGCCGGATCAAGCTCGCCTCCGATTTTCTGAAACTCGACGTCGACACGCGCGTGCGCATGTTCGAGGAGATGACGCCGCTCGAATGCGCGCAATTGTTCCATGACTGGGCGCTCTGGGCCCGCCCCGACCAGGCGCCGCCGGACGGCGACTGGATCATCTGGCTCATTCTCGCCGGACGCGGCGCCGGCAAGACGCGGGCAGGCGCCGAGGCGGTGCGCCATTGGATCGACGCCTACCCGATCGTCAACCTGATCGGCGCCACCCTCGCCGACGCCCGCGACATCATGGTGAGAGGCGAATCCGGCATTCTGGCGTGCTGCCGGCGCGACGAGCGCCCCCAATTCCACGCCACCGATCTCAGGCTCGAATGGCCGAACGGCGCGGTCAGCATGCTGTTCTCGGCCGAGGAGCCCGACCGGCTCAGGGGCAAGCAGCACATGAAATTGTGGTGCGACGAGCTCGCCGCCTGGCGCCAGCCCGAAGCCTTCGATCAGGCGATGCTGGGGTTGCGGCTTGGCGACAAGCCGCAGGCGATCATCACCACCACGCCGCGCCCGAGCAAGATCATCAAAACCCTGGCCGCCGGCAAGGACACCATCGTCACCCGCGGCTCGACCTTCGACAACAAGGCGCATCTGGCGCGGGCCTTCTTCGACCGCATCACCGCGCGCTACAAGGGCCGCGCCATCGGCCAGCAGGAGCTGTTCGCCGAAATCGTCGAGGAGACGCCGGGGGCCCTGTGGTCGCGGGCGCTCATCGAGCGCCAACGCGTTGCGCCGGAAGCCGCGCCGAAGGAATTCGCGGAGATCGTGGTCGCAGTCGACCCGCCGGCGCGCTCAGGCTCGAAATCGGACGAATGCGGGCTGATCGTCGCGGCAAAAGCGGAAAACGGGCTCTTCTATGTGCTCGCCGACCTCACCAGCCAGGGCGAGACGCCGGGCGCGTGGGGCGCGCGGGTCGGCGCCGCCTTCCGCAACTTCAAGGCCAATCGGGTGGTCGCCGAAATCAACCAGGGCGGCGACATGGTGACGGAGGTTTTGCGCCAGAGCGAGCCCAACCTGCCGGTGCATGCGGTTCACGCGACGCGGGGCAAGTTCCTGCGCGCCGAGCCGATCGCCGCGGCCTACGAGCGCGGGCTCGTCTTCCATATCGGGGCGTTCATGAAGCTCGAGGACCAGCTCTGCGCGCTGACCCCCGACTTCGACCGCCGCGCCATGGGCTTCTCGCCCGACCGGGCCGACGCGCTGGTCTGGGCGCTGGCCGACCTTTTGGGCGTGGGACGGGCGAGCCCAGGGGGGATGTACGAGTTTTGGACAAAGACATAGGCGATCGAGGCCCCCATGCGGAATGGAAGGGCATTGGCAGCGCCACAAATGCCTCCTACGATGGGAACCAGGGTGACTGCGCTGAGTTTAATCGGCAATTCATACTCTGGAGAGTAACAGGGTATTTGACAGTGAGCGGAGGCGGTGCGATGAAAAGCCGCCGGGGGCGCTTTCCCCGCCCTTCTCCTAGGAGAGGTGACATGAACGCGGTGCGCAAGATCGATTTCCAAAACGTTGCCCCTCTTCCTGAGGGCTGCCGCGAGGAAACGTGCGCCCCGGTACTTAAGGCGCGTCGGATCCAGAATCCTCGTTCCTACGAGGAAATGCTGGCGCACGCCAAGAAGCGATTCTCTAAAACGATCGCCTATCTTGCACGGTGAGCGAACCTGATTGGCTACCCATAGAGGTAGTAATCAGGATAAATGAGGACTTCCGTCACGGAGACTGGAGAGCTGTTTTTTCTCCGTGACAGAAGTCTGCTGGAAAGCGCGCTTGCGCGGCCGTTAAACCATTACATCTACGGCGAAGAAGACGTATTCAATTTAGCAACAACATTGATTTTTGGCATTGCAAGAAACCATCCTTTTGCTCAGGGCAACAAGCGAACTGCTTTTTTGAGCGCTGTTCTATTTCTGGAACAGAATGGATATATCTTCTCGTGCGCGAATAATGAAATATTGGGAAAAGCGATCGAGTTTGTCATAGATCACCGACTGACAGAGGCGGAATTCAGAGAAATGATCCGCCCCTACGTAGTCCCATACGATTGGGCGGGAGCTTTTGCGGACGACGAATTGTTATCTCGATCTCTCCTCACGATCGAAGCGCGCGCACCTTAACCCTCGCTCAGCAGCACATTTACGCAGCTTCAATTCGCGCCGCCATCGAGAATGCAAATTCCTGGACATCGCGTCAAATGACGCGTATCTCATCGTCAGGAGACGCGAATGCCTGCGGCAAGTGTTGAAGCCAGACAAGCCGAGCTCAACGCCCTCGGGCCGCAGACCTTTGCGAACGAGCGCGATCGGGCGCGCCTGTCTGCGGTCGCCCTCAAAGCGTTCCTCGCGCTCATGAAGGCGTGGGACTTGTCCAACGCGGAGGCCGCCGCGCTTCTCGGGGTTTCGCCAAGCACGCTCGACCGCATGAAGCGCGGCTCCCGCCCGACCTTGAGCCAGGACCAGCTGACGCGCGTCTCGGCGCTGGTTGGCGTGTACAAGGGACTTCACCTCCTGTTTGCCGACGAGACGGCGGACGAATGGGCGCGACGGCCCAATAGCGGGCCGCTGTTCGAGCGCGACACCCCGATCCAGGCGATGATCGAAGGCGGCATTCCAAGGATGCTCGAAGTCCGCCGCACCATCGACGCCGTCCGCGGCGGGTTGTGATCTAACGCATGCTGAACGGCCTGCCGGTCGTCAGGGAAGCCTTTCCACGCACCGTCCGGCTCGTTTCGACCGCGCGTCTGCGTCCGCCGGTGCTGGAGGCGCTCGTTTCGCCTGAGGACGCTGCGGCGCTCGCCGAAATCGAAGGGGCGACCAGCCAGCGCCTGTTGGCGGAGAGCCGAGGCGCCGAGGGGATCGGGCGGGGCGAGTTCATTCACGGCTTGCCCTACGCGAGTTTCGTCAACGCCGCCTTCGCCTATTGGAAGCCGCGCGAAGCCAACCGCTTCAATGCGGCGCGGGGCGCCTGGTACGCGGCGCTCGATGTCGAGACCTGCATCCGCGAGGTCGCCCATCACATGGCCGAGTTCCTGGCGCGATCGGGCCAATTGAAGGGCGTCGTCGACTATGCCGAAATGTTCGCCAGCATGGCCGGGGAGTTCGTCGATCTTCGGCAGTCGGCCGGCCACCCTTGTCTCGATCCGGACCCGGCGGTCGGCTATCCGGTCGGCAACGCGATCGCCGATTCTGCGCGGGCGCAGGGGCTCAACGGGATCATCTATCCGTCCGTCCGGCAGGCGGGAGGAACGTGCATCGTGGCTTTAAGGCCGCACGCGGTCCAGTCCGTCGCGCCCGGCGCCGTCTATCGATTGGAATGGTCCGGCGACAAGGAGCCGGCGGTCACCCGGATTTCCGACTAGCAGCCGGTCCCTTGCGGCGAGGCTGGCGCTATCGTCGCGGAGGAAAACCGCCGGCGACGACGGCGTGCAGCGTCGCGCCGAGTTTGCGGTTGAACTCTTCGGCTTCGAATCGGGCGTTGACGGCTTCCGTCTTGTCGTCGCGCGGCATCGGGCATTGAGCATCGGCGCCGGCGCCGCCCAGGCGCTCGATCCTGGTTCTAAAGGCGCTTTCCAGCTGCTCGCGATCGCGCTCGGCGGCGAACACGTCGGTGATCCAGACCTCGGCGCCGCTGTTCGACGAAGCGACGCAGAAGGTCCAGCGCGGCTGCGCGAGAGCGACAGCCGGCAGAGAAACGACGATCGCGATCAGCGCTATCGAAATGCGCATCGCCCCTCCTCTGCTCGCGTGACCCGCACGCGGGCAAGCTAGGCGCCAATCCCTAACGGAATGCGAAGGCCTCTCACCCACCCTTCTCCCGCCATGGCCCGTCAAAAGACGGACCCGGAGCGGGAGACCCAAGGAAACGATCAATGTCGGAACCCGTCAGACGCGCCCTGCCCCCAAGCGTATTCGCCCGGCTCGCCGACGCGACGCGGTATGTCATCAGCGGCGTGTCGCCGGATGCGTGGTTCGGCCCGCTGCAGCCGCTCGCGCCGATGGCGCCTCCCGAAGTCAAGGGACGCCAATGGGACTATCCGTTCGGCGCCAACCTCAACTATATCCCGCGCGCCGAGGACGGCGTTTCGTTCGCCGAACTGCGCGGCCTCGCCGACGCGCTGCCGCTCCTGCGGCGCGGTGATTGAAACCCGCAAGGACCAGATCGCGGCGCAGAGCTACGCGATCCGCGCGCGCAACCGCGAGCATTCGCCGGCAAGCTCCCAGGCGATCGATCAGGTCGCGCGCTTCTTCGCCCGCCCCGACCGGCGCCGTTCGTTCGCCGACTGGCTCAGGATGCTGCTCGAGGAGATGCTGGTCATCGACGCGGCGACCCTCTATCCGCGCTACAATCGCGGCGGCTCGCTCTATGCGCTCGACATCATCGACGGGTCGACGATCAAGCCGCTGATCGGCGAGGACGGGCGCGCGCCCGAGCCGCCCGATCCCGCCTACCAGCAGATCCTGAAAGGCATCCCGGCGGCCGACTTCTCGGCCGACGAGCTCCTCTATCTGCCGCGCAACCTTCGCGCGCATCGGCTCTATGGCATGAGCCCGGTCGAGCAGATCGCGCTCACCGTCAACATCGCGCTGAGGCGCGACGCCTCGACCCTCGATTATTACAGCGCCGGCTCCTCGCCCGACGCCTTCGCCACCTTGCCCAAGGAATGGACGGCCGACCAGATCCGCTCGTTCCAGGATTATTTCGACGCTTTGATGAGCGGCAATCTGGCGCGCCGGCGCCAGACCAAATTCATGCCCGCCGACTTCAAGCTGATCGAGACCCGCCAGCCGCCGCTCAAGGACCAGTACGACGAGTGGCTGGCGCGCATCATCTGCTACGCCTTCTCGGTCCCCGTCTCGCCGTTCGTGAGCCAGGTCAACCGCGCCACCGGCGAGACCATGCGCCAGCAGGCGACGCAGGAAGGCCTCGTGCCGCTGAAAGCGTGGGTGAAGAACGCGCTCGACCATGTGATCCAGGTGTGCATGAACGAGCCGGGGCTCGAATTCGTCTGGGTCGGCGACGACGCGATCGATCCGCTCGAACAGGCGCAGACGCTCAACATCCTGGTCGGCGCGGGCATCAAGACGCGCGAGGAGGCGCGGGCGGACCTGGGGCTTGCGCCGGCGGCGGGCAGGCGCCGGCGGCTGAGGCTGCGGGGCCGCTGGTCGCCAAGCGCGGCGCCAGGCGCGCGCCATAGAGCAAGCTCAATCCGCATCACGACGAGCGCGGGCTTTCGCGACGGCGGACGGGGCCGCCGGACCTGTGGGCAAGCCGGAGCGCAAACCACGGCCGACCCCGGTGCAGGTCGCGAGCAACGATGCGGTGATGTCGGATGTGGGCGGGTCGGAAGCCGCGCAGATCGAACCTCCGCCTATCGAACCTCCGCCCCCTCCTCCCGAGCCGCAGACGCCACGGCCGGAGGAGAGCACACCGGCCGCGGCGACCGAATTTTCGATCGAAGATATGGCGAATGGGAAATTTCCGGGGTCGCTACGAGACCAGGCATGCCGCGCAAGATGCCTGCTTCGGACGACCCTGCCTCAGAGGCTCAAAGCTACATTCGCCGGCTAGTAACAGGCAGGCCGTACGTCAGCAAAAGAGTGACCTCGACTCGCAAGGTGGTTATGTCTTTCGGCTGCGCGACGGCACATATCTAGCGTACCGACCGCCGGGCGTATCGAGCGACAGAACGGAATCAACAACGGCAAGTGTCGATATAAACAACCCTAAAATATACGAGATGAACCGAGGGCGAATTCTGAAGCTGAACTTCCCAAAGAAGTGAGCCAGAGAAAATGACGATACCAACCGATACTGCGCTCTGGCTGCAAGAGCAGATGCTTGGACTTTATCATGAAGACTGGGGGTTGGTCTACATGACAGCCGGGAATCTGGCCTCAATCCCGTTTAATACGCCGATACGCTGGCAGCTTGGCGTCGATTTGATCTACCGGGGGCTCATTTGCGATCTGATCAAGGTCAAAGATTACGGCGCCACGCCCGACCGAGCGTCCTTCTTGCAAGCAATACGG
The DNA here is from genome assembly GCA_963802615.1 of uncultured Alphaproteobacteria bacterium. Lineage (GTDB taxonomy): Bacteria > Pseudomonadota > Alphaproteobacteria > Rhizobiales > Beijerinckiaceae > Roseiarcus. Next base: position 15,074 of record CAWDKC010000047.1, on the reverse strand, counting down.
ACGCTAAACCCTTGGGGTGACGGCGCAGGTTTCTGGCATGCGACGCTTGTCTGGGACGCCCCGCGCCTCGAAAAACTCATCGACGCGCATTTCCCGTCGCCGGACCGGCATGAGGACAAGCTGAATCCTGCCTTCATCGAGGCGCTGGAGCAAATCTTCGCCGAGAACGGCGTCCCGTGGTCGGATAAGCCCCTGCTGCCGATCACACCCAACGCTGCGAACTCGGCCTCCGCTTCAGGCTGATCGAGACCCGCCAGCCGCCGCTCAAGGACCAGTACGACGAGTGGCTGGCGCGCATCATCTGCACCGCCTTCTCGGTCCCCGTCTCGCCGTTCGTCGCCCAAGTCAATCGCGCCACCGGCGAGACCATGCGCCAGCAGGCGACGCAGGAAGAGCTCGTGCCGCTGAAGGCGTGGGTCAAGAACGCGCTCGACCATGTGATCCAGAACTGCATGAACGAGCCGGGGCTCGAATTCGTCTCATGTCGGCGACGACGCGGTCGATCCGCTCGAACAGGCGCAGACGCTCAACATTCTGGTCGGCGCGGGCATCAAGACCCGCGAGGAGGCGCGGGCGGATCTGGGGCTTGCGCCGGCGGGGGGAGCAGCGGCGCCTGCCCCCACAGACCCTGTTGTTTCTGCAGAGGCGCCGCCCCGTGCGCGCGCAGACCCCAGCGTTTCCGGGGCTTAGAACAAAAAGAGAACATTTTCTTGACCGCTTACGCCGGTCATGGCATAGTCAGCTACAGTGGGAGAAGTGGCGGAGGCGATCAAGCCCCGCCCTTCCCAACTTCTCCAGACACTGCCCTCGTTGGCCGGAACGCCCGTTGCCGCACAGCGCGGCAAGTGGCCAGTTCGTCAATCTTGAGCGGCGGAGGTCCCGCGAACGGCTTCCTACGCAAATCCAGCAGCGGCGAGCGCGGCGCGGCGTAAACCTGCTCAAAGCGTGGCGGAGGCCCATACTCATAAGGGAAAGTAAATTGAAATGAAAAGAACGCTTGGAGTGTTTGCCCTTTTGTCCATGGCTCTCTTCTGCGCTGGAGCGGAAGCAGCCACAACCACACTCTCGATCATCATCAACAGCCCGACGTCGACGACGGTCACATGTCCGATGTCGACCTACACTGCGCCGTTGGCCGCGGGCTCTGTCATCTGCCCGATAACGGTGGCGCCGAGTGGGTGGTCTGGCGCACTGGCGCTGAGCGGCGCGAGCGCCAGCAGCTTCGCATTATCCGCCAGCAAGCTCGTCGTCGGATCGACAGCACTGCAGCCCGGCACGTACTCCATCACGATCACTGCAACACCTTAAGTGGCTCAGCAGCGGTGATCCCGCCGACGGCCCTAGGCCAATCAAGCCTCGTCGGGGCCGCGCATCGTGGGTCCCAGTCAACCCGCGAGCACAGTCGCACACCTATTCAGGGAAAGGAGCTTTGAAATGAACAGATTGCTCGGACTATTCGCACTCTTGCCCGTCGCGCTGTTCAGCGCTCGGGCAGACGCAGCAACAACTACGCTCTCGATCATCATCAACAGCCCGACGTCGACGACGGTCACATGTCCGATGTCGACCTACACTGCGCCGTTGGCCGCGGGCTCTGTCATCTGCCCGATAACGGTGGCGCCGGGCGGATGGTCTGGCGCGTTGACGCTGAGCGGCGCAAGCGCTAGCAGCTTCGCGCTATCCGCCAGCAACCTCGTCGTCGGCTCGACAGCATTGCAGCCCGGCACCTACTCGGTCATGATCACTGCGACGCCTTGAGATGTTGACCAGAATAATCGTTGCGCTGGTGAGCTTCATGCTCACCAGCATGACCCTGGCCGCGCAGTTCGGCGTCACGCTGACGGTGTCGCCGCCGAGCGGCGGTGACACGCCCTTCACCGCACTCCACACGTATTACATTTCACCGACGGGGAGCGACGGCAACAAAGGCGCATCGCCCGCTACTGCCTGGGCGACCCCTAATCATGCGCTCAACTGCGGCGATGTGATTATCGCGCAGCCGGGGACATACGCCACCGGGTTTCGCACATGGGGCGCGGTCTCGAACTGTCCGTCAACAACCGGCGGTATTGATGGCAAGGGCGGCATCTACTTTGCTACGTTGCTGTGCGGAGGCAGCGATTTGGAAAGCTGCCTGATGGACAATACCACGCAGAGCATGCTGTCGTGACGCATTCGGGGTCAATGCAAATAATTGGGCTGTTGAGGGCTGGAAGACAACAACCGGAGGCGTTAGCGACGCATATATTATGGAGGCCGCTGCGACTGGCACAACCCAGAAGCACCATATCGCCTTTATAAATGACGTTTGCTACAACTCTGCACATGGGCTTCCAAGGTGACGACGGCGGCCTTAATCATCAACAACCCAGGCAATGGCGTTGATTATTATGCCTTCATTGGGGATATCGCGCAGAATTGCGCGCAATCTGGTTATGGCGTTGCCGGCATAAATGTTGTTGGCCCGTCACAGTGGGACGCTAATGCAGGCACGCATATCTTTGTTGATGGGAACTTCTCTATCGCAAGCCAGTACCCTGGCGGCGGCGGCACCGACGCCGAAGCTTACATGATTGATTCGATTGACGCCCACGGTTATCAGGCGCAAATTGTTTCGTCAAACAATATCGGATTTGACTCGACTAGAGAGTGCTTGCAGTTCACGTATGGTGGCGTGAATAGGTCAACGATACCGACCATTAAGGTCTATAATTTTAGTTGCTATGCAAACAACCAAAACTTCACTACAGGCGATTAGCTGGTGGAGAAGTCAATTTCGGGTACAATAACGCTGGCCCCGGAGCAACGTTATCGCCATACATCGTGAGCTTTGACCAATAACATTACGCAGACAAATCAGGCGAGCACTGATGGTCAGCCGATCTATGCGGAAGTTATTGGAGGTGGCGTAGATTGGCCCTCACTTACTGATACAGGGAACTTCTTCAACGGCATAGCGACAGTATGTCGTAGCAATGGAACATGTAACAGCGGCTCTGCACCATTTAGCGCGATAGCGTTTCGAGATTGCCACCACGTCTCACTCACAAACACTTACACGACACCGAGCTACACAAACACGACCGACCTTCTTACCAACCGGACCGGGGTCCCCAACTGTACAGGGTTTATCAATGCGACTCAGTGCATGGGCTACAATGCCGCCGACAAGCACACTAACTGTTCCGAGCGTTATCAGCGATCTGATCTCCAACTGCGGGCGGCACCGGTGGCAAGGGCTATCAGCGCCCGAGCATGACGTGCGCGGCGAATGCAGACTACCCCACTTGGCTCAAGGGGATCGTTTACCTTCATTGGACGGGTTCGGCAATCGTTCAACAACACGGACTGGTGACGACGCCTTGCGGCCTTTGACAGATTCTCACGCGCTCTCGGCGTACGCGCCGTTCTAGGGCGTCCAATCCTCCTGACAATCGTCCCGCGACTGAACGTCAAGATCCAATCGGAGCGACCGCCGGGCTTCCCCGCCTGTGAGGGCGCTTCTGCCAACAAAAGTGCGAACGAAGCTGAGGCTGGCTGGTAAGAAGCCGACGATAAACCTCGGCGTCCCGCGGAAGACCGCGGCGAGAACATAACACGAACATTTCCTTGACCGCTTACGCCGGTCGTGGCATAGTCAGCTACAGTGGAGATGGTGCGGGCGGCGATGACGCCCCGGCCAGCAACTCCGCTCCTCCGATTTTTCCGACTTCCGATGCGCCCGCGCCGAACGGGCGCGTTTTGCTTGCTTCTCCGGAGCCTCATGTCCGCTCTCGACTTGTTCCTGCCGCTCGCCAAGGTCGATCTCGATCGACGCCTCGTGACCGGCGTCGCGACGGCGGAGACGCCCGATCGCTCTGGCGAGATTTTCGACTACGCCTCGAGCAAGCCCTATTTCGAGAAATGGTCGGCTGAGGCCGCAGCGGCGAGCGGCGGCAAATCATTCGGCGCGGTTCGCGCCATGCACACCCCGATCGCCGCTGGCAAGCTGACCGACATCGCCTTCGACGACAACGCGAAGCGGATCACGGTCGTGGCCAAGATCGTCGACGACGACGAATGGCGAAAAGTTCAGGAAGGCGTCTATACCGGTTTCAGCCAGGGCGGCCGCTATGTGAAGCGGTGGGCGGACCCCGACAGCGGGCTCACCCGCTACACCGCCGATCCGCACGAAATCTCGCTTGTCGATCTGCCCTGTGTGCGCGACGCGACCTTCGACGTGGTCAAGGACGGCATGGTCGAAAGGCGCTCGTTCGCCTCCCGCCCCGAGGCGAGCGACTCAGCTGATGGGGACGTCGATGCGGACGACGAAAATCTCGACGCCGACAAGGGCGAGTTTTCAGCCGCGCAGCGCGAGAAAGACGCCGAAGAGGGCGTCGCCATGCCCGACGGCTCCTACCCGATCCGGTCCGCCAAAGACGTTGCGAACGCCGTGAGGGACTGCTGCCGCAGCGGCGAGAAGGCGGACGTCAAGGCCCACATCGTTGCGCGCGCCAAGGCGATCGGCGCTGACAGCGCCCTGCCCGACGACTGGACGGAAACGGCCGATAAGGCGGCTGGCGTCTCCGCTCAGCGAGGCGGAGCGCTCGCCCCCGATGCGTTGGCCAAGGCCCTGACCTACGCCGCTGCGAAGCTCGACCGCGCGACGGCGGAAAACGTCAGGCTGCGCAAGGCGCTCGACGATCTGACGCCCTCGCTCACGGACATGAAAAAGCGCATCGCGGCGCTCGAAGCCCAGCCGCTGCCCGCCAAGGCTGCGCTGCGCTCGGTGACCAAGATTGCCGACGGCTCCGACGAGGCGCTGGGCAGCGCCGACGACGCGGTTCGGCGCCTGGCTTCGCTGCCTGCTCATGAGCGCGCGCTCGCGCTCACCAAGCTTAGCCTCGCCAATCCCGGGCCGCCGCGCTTCTGAAACGCTGGCCGCTGGGTCGAACCCAGCAGTTCAATCATTCACTTCGAGACCCCGCCTGCCCGCGACTGTCCTCCTCCCGGTCGCAGCGGACGGAATCGCCGGCGCCGCGGCGTCGTGCGAGGCGGCGGTCGAAGCTCAGCGGACCATCGCCTCGCTAACGGCGGCGATCGGTCAACCGCTCGAAGCTTCGGCCGCCGCGGATTTTCGTGCGCCCCGGCAATTCGGGGCGTCTCGTCGCCAACGCAGGGCTTTTAGAGCCGCGATCCAACGTTCCGACGCTCTCCAGGAGACTAGAATGTTCAAGTCCGTCTTCGCGCTCGTCGCCCTATGCGCCGCTCTCGCCGGGTGCACTTCCGCCGGCCAGCTCACGCCGACCGCATCGGCCGCGATCGAGACCGCCTACACCGACGTCTGCAACGCGCTGCCAGCGATCGGCCCGGCCTCCGCGACGATGAACGCCGACGCCAAGAATGCTTACGCGCAGGCGCAGACGATTTGCGCCGCGGGCGCCCCGACCAACGCCATCGCCGCGGGGGTCGATATTCTGGCGGTCGAGAACGCGCTTCTCCCCTACTTCAAGAAGGCGACGGCGCTCGCGCCAGATCAACAGAGCGCCGAGCGGCGTGCGAAGTTCGGAACTCCTGATGTCCACAATCTGAAGTTTGGCGAGTGATCGCGATCTAAGGATCAGCGACACGCCGGCCGGTCGCGTCGCCGGTCTCGTTTCCGGCCCACCGCCTCGCTGTGATTCAGCACGATCGAGACGTCGTCGAAGGCTCAGGATCCCGGGTTCCCCGCAGCAAGCCCATCGGTCGCGCGTGATCGCGTCCGCCATCTACCGCCCTTTATCCAGTTAACCCCTATCCGCGCCAAAGGACCGACCATATGAACATCGCGCTGACGACCCAGGAGACGCTGGGTTTGATGAAGGAATTGCTCGCCAAGAACGTCACGATCCCGACCGGCCTCACGGCTTACGACCTGCAGGCGCCGGCAAAGAACCTCTATCCGACGATCACGCCGTTGAGAAATTCGATTCCCCGCGTCGCACGCCTGAATCCAGGCGACGCGGCTCACTGGCGTTCGATCTTCGCCACGACCGGCTCGGGCTTCGATGCGATGGGCTGGGTTCCGGAAGGCCAGCGTTCGGCGAGCATGTCTTATACGGCCGTGCCCGTCACGCTGCCTTACGTGACGCTTGGCGAAGAAGACACCGTGACCTTCGAAGCAGAAGCTGCCGCGCAGGGCTTCGAAGACGTCAACGCCACGGCCACCCTGCGCATTCTGCAGAAGACAATGCGCAAGGAAGAAACCGCGCTCCTCGGAGGCAACACTTCCCTTGCGCTCGGCAAGCCCGGAACGCCGACGCTGTCCGCCTCGGGCGCGGGCGGGACCCTGCCGGCGCTGACTTATTCGGTCATTGTCGTCGCGCTGACGTTTGAAGGCTACCGCAATTCCACGCTTGCCGGCGGCGTCGCAACCACGATGACCATCACCGGCAACGACGGCAACACCTATACGTTGAACGGCGGCTCCTCGCTGCGCAGCACGAACGCTACTCAGGCCGTCGCGCTTGGCCAGACGCTGTTTGCAATCGCCCCGATCGTCAATGGGGCCGTCGCCTATGCGTGGTATGTGGGCGCTGCCGGCTCGGAGACGCTGCAGGCGATCAGCACGATCAATAGCGCCGCGTTTAGCGCGCCACTGGCTTCCGGTCAGCAGGCGGCGACCGTCATCACTGCTGACAATTCTCGCAACCCAACAGCGTTCGACGGATTGCTGACCGACGGCTTCAACCCGGCGACCGGCTCGTTCGTGCAAGCCTTGCCGTCGGGCGTCGCCGGGACTGGCACGCCCCTTACGCCTTCAGGCCGCGGCTCGATCCTCGAGATCGACAACATGCTGCTGCAGATGTGGAACAGCTATCGGCTGTCGCCGACGGTGATCTATGTCAACGCGCAAGAGCAGAAGAACATCACGGCCAAATGCTTGACGAACGCATCGGGGCCGCTCGTTCGCTATAACGTCGACGCCTCTCAGTCCGCCCCCTACGAGTTCACCGCCTCGGGTGTCGTGCGGTGGTATTATAATCCGTTCACCGGCGTCGAGATTCCGCTCATCGTTCACCCGGACCTGCCGCCGGGAACGATCCTGGCGTATTGCGAGCGACTGCCGGCGTGGTATCAATCGAACGAAACTCCCAATGTCGCGGAGGTCCTGACGCGTCGCGACTATTATCGCGTCGATTGGCCAGTCCGCACGCGTCGCCGCGAGTTTGGCGTCTACACCGAAGAGGTCCTGGCGATCTACGCCTCATTCGGCATCGGCATCATCACCAACATCGGCAACGGCTGACGCTAGCCGCGCCAAGCGAGCGCGTCGGCGGTAAGCCGAGGCGCACGCGCGGCCGTTTCGTTTTTCGGACCGTCAAGCGAGCGTTGCATGTCGCCATTCGATCTGACCACTCTCGCGGCCTTGAAGGCCTGGCTCGGGTTGCCCTCCGCGCCAGGCCCGAACGATGCGACGCTCGCGGCGCTCATCACCGCAGCAAGCCGTTCAATCTACGCGGCGCTGAGCCGCCCAAGCCTGCTGCCGTTCGCCTATGCCGAGACGATTGATCTCGACAGCAGTCGCGTCACCCTGAGGCATTGGCCGGTGCTGCAGGTGACATCAGTGACATCGCGCGGAATTGCCGTTCCTCCCGATGAGAACGCCGACCTGGAGGCCTCATTCGGCTACGCCCTTCAGCCGGGCGACGGCGTTCCGCCGGGCCAGCCGCAGGCGCTCGATTTATTCGGCCATCACTACCGAACGGGACGGCAGAGTCTCGTCGTATCCTACAGCGCCGGATACGCGGTTCAAAACGAGGCGCAAACCGTTCCCGCCGCCGCCCCCCTCCAGCTCTCCGCGTTTTCGCCTTATGGACCCTGGGGATCGGATCTCGGCGTGACCTACACTGCGACCGGCGCGCCGCTGACGGCGGTTTCAGCCTCGCCGAGCGCTGGGCAATATGCGGTCAGCGCCGGGACCTACACCGTCTCTGTGGCGGACGCCGGGCAATCGGTTTCCATCTCCTATGGCTATGTGCCGCAGGATATCGCGCAAGCGGCCCTGGAATTGGCGGCGGAGCGTTTTCGCGCGGCTGAGCGCATCGGGCTCAGATCGAAGTCGATAGGCGGTCAGGAAACAATCGCCTACGACACGAGCGCCATGTCGGCGCCGATCCAAGCGATGCTGCAACCCTATAAGCGGGTCGTGCTCTGATGTCGGCGCTCGAGGTCCAGGGTCTCGAAGAAACAAAAGCGCGCTTCGACGCCTATCCGGCCGCATTGCAAGCCGCGCTCGGCGCCAAGGCGACCGAACTCGCGGCGGCGCTCGCCGATCTGGTCAAAAGCAACAAGCTTTCCGGCGCCGTATTGAACACACGCTCCGGCGCGCTCAGCGAATTCGATCGCCGCCAGCGTAACCGCTGACGCGGACGGCTTTCTTGCCTCGGTCGGCTCCGCAGGCGACGTAAAATATGCGGCGATTTAGGAGTACGGCGGCAAGACGAGCGCCCATCGAATTCTGCCCGCGAAGGGCGACGTGCTCGCCTTTGTCGCTGGCGATGGTCAGCATTTCGCGCGCCGGGTCGAGCATCCGGGCTCGCTGATCCCCGAGCGATCGTATTTGCGCTCGGCGCTCGCTGAGATGAAAGACGAAATTGTCACCGCGCTTGCCGACGCCGCGGCGAAGGCATGGGAGAGCGCATGACACGTGAAGCAGCCTTCTCCGCGCTGTTCGCCGCAGTCTCCTCGGCCTATCCGTGGGGCCTCGCGTCGCGGCGGATGAAGATATGGAGCGAAGTTCCAGCCGCGCTGCGGCCGGCTTTCTTCCAGCTTGAATCGGGCCCGGAAACCTATCAATGGGCCTCGCCCGCGACGCCGAAACGGACGCTGGAGGCAAAGCTCTTCCTTTATTTTGACGCCCGCGACCCGACGACGCCGGGCGCGAGCGCGATCAACAACGCTCTCGACGCGATCGACGCGGCGCTTGCGCCCGCCGGTCTCGACATCAGTCTCGGACGGCAGACCCTCGGCGGCGCCGTATACGACTGCAAGATCACGGGCGTGCCGGTGCGAGACACGGGCGACCTCGACGGCGACGGCCTTGCGGTGGTCGCGGTGCGGCTGGTGGAGCCGTGAAGGCGCCCCGGTCGCTCGCCCCGCTGAACCTTCCCACGGAACGCGCCGCGCCTTGCTGACGAGCTGCGGCGCGATTCTCATATCGACCCCATAGCGGAGTTCACCCTCATGTTCGTATTCGGCTCGGGCGTGCTGATCGGCACGCAATTGAACGTCGCCAATCCAACTCCGATCAACTTTGGCCTGGTCCAGAAGGTGAGCGTCGACACATCGGTCAGCGTCAAGGAACTGTATGGCCAGTTTGCGTTCCCGGTCGCCGTCGGATCCGGCACCCGCAAGGTGACGTGCAAGGCGACCTTGGCGCGTTTCAGCGGCCAAGCCCTCGGTCGCCTGTTCTACAATCAGACGCCGAATTCTGGGCTCAACGATATCGCAGTTCGCCGAGGTCCATAGCGTCCCAGCGGCAGCCCCCTTCACGATCACCGTCACCAATCGGCGCACTTCGTGGCTGACCAGGGTGTCACTTACGCGGCCAACGGGCTTCCCCTGCTTAACGTCGCGACGTTGACGGGGGCGGGACAGTACACGTTCAACGCTTCGACCGGCGTCTACACGTTCAACTTGGGAGACGCCGGCGCCGGCGTCCTAATCTCCTACACCTACACCCAAACCGGCGCGACAACTCAGAGCCTGGCGATCGGCAACCCGCTGGTCGGACCGACGTCGACCTTCTCGGCGCTTTTGTTCGCGACCGACCCGACGACGAATGCGCAGTTCTCGGTGACGCTCAACCAGTGCGTCGCCAGCAAGTTCTCGTTCGACACCAATATCGAGGACTTCGCCAAGCCGGACTTCGAGTTCCAGGCGTTCGCCAACGCAGCCGGTCAGGTCATGAGCTTCAACTTCGGAGACGCGGCGTGAGCGAGGACGCGTTCGCCATATCGCTCGGCGGAAAGACCTGGTCGGTTCCGCACCTTCCGTTCCGCGCCATCAAGGCGATCCAGCCGGCGTTGTTCGAAATCTATCTCGCGGCCGGCGGCCCCTCCATGTCGAGCGAGTTGTCGGGCGTCTCAGCGAGGCCCATCTCGATCGCCTTGCTGAAGCGACCTGGCGGGCGGTCTCGTTCGTCGAGCCTGAGCTTTCCTTCACGAAATTTCTCGACCTCGCGTTCTCGGTCGGCGAATTGATCCAGGCCTTTCCGTCCGTGGCCAGGGCGGTCGGGCTTCAGCCGGGCAAAACTCGATGACCAAGCCTCTCCTGCGCCTGCGACCCAGGAGGGGTCGCAGGACCTGGGAAAGTTCGATTTCGACGCCCTGATCGCTCAGGTCGTCGCCAACACCGGTTGGAGCTGGGATCAAGCGCTGGACCAGCTGACCATGCCGCGTTTCCTGGCGCTGCGAGCCGAGTGGCGTCGCAACCCGCCCGTTCACTGGCTTGTCGCCGCGGCGCTCAAATATCGCCCGCCTGACGACCTCCCGTCACCGCGCCAGCCGACGATCGCAGAATTAAAGGCCGCCTTTCCGAACGGCGCGCTTTGACGAATCACGTAAGGTCAGGATCAGCGATGGCCGACGCAAATGTCTCCGTCAGCTTCAACGCTTCGATCAACGATTTCGTATCGGGGGTCAGCCAGGCGAAAGACGCCCTGCAAAGCTTTTCAGCTCCATTCGGGGAAATCAACGCACAATTGGGGTCTCTGGCGACGGCATCGTCCCAGGCATTCAACCCTAGCCGCTTGCAGCCCTATCGCGACGCGCTCTCCGCGACCCAATCGCTCCAGCAATCCTTCGCCGCCGACGCAGGCCGCGCCGCCGCGGCCTTGCGAGCCGGCGACGAATCCACTTACGCCGATGCGGCTCGGGCGGCGCAACTCGCCGCGTCGGAGGAGGTCAGAACTCCTTGCGGACGGGTTGAAGCAGAAGCTCGCCCTCTACACCCAAGAGGCTCGCTTCTACGAGATCACTCAGCAGGAAAAACTCGCGCTCTCTCAGCAGGCGATCAGTCAGGAATACGCTGGCGAACTCGGGGCGCTGCAAAAGCTGGATGCTCTCGGCGAGCAATCGCTCGCCTCAAAGCAGCGTGTCGATGACATGCTCATCGAAGCGACGCGCCGGCGCGACGACCAGATGGCGGCGTTGACCCGTTCGGCGCTGCAGGACCAGGAGCGCGACTATCAGGCGTTCGGCAGTTCTATCGCGCAGGCGTTCAATTCCCAATTGCGCGGACTGCTGACCGGCACGACCACCTGGCACACGGCCTTTAAGAATGCGCTTGAGGACCTGCTGATCAAATTCATCGAGTGGTGCGAAACGTCGGTCGCGCACTATGCCTTGGCGGAGGCGATGAAGACGGCCGCGACCACGGCCGGCGTCGCCGCACGCACGGGCGCGGAACAGGGCGGCGCTGCGGCGTCTTTGGGCGCGCAGGGCGCGACTGCGATCCGATCCATTCTCTCTTCAGCTGCGGAAACATTTGCAGGGGTATTCGGTTTTCTCGCCCCGCTCATGGGCCCCTTCGCGGTTGGCCCCGCCGCAGCGGCCCAGGCGACGGTCGCTGGCATGGCGGGCGCAGTCGCATCGGCTGATATCGGCATGTGGCAGGTGCCGAAAGACCAGTTGGCGCTGATTCACCAGAACGAGCTCATTATGCCCGCCGGGCCTGCCGGCGCATTGCGCGACATGCTGACGAGCACCTCGAACGCAGGCGCGGGCGCGGGCGGCGGCAGTGTCGCCATCCACCCGACAACCCATTTCCATGTCAACGCAATGGACGGCGCGTCAGTGGCGTCATGGATGCGCTCTAACGGTCCCGGCATGGCGAAGGCGCTCGACCAGGCGGTGCGGCACGGCGCGGCGCTCGGACTTAAACGGCTTAACGGACGCGGATGACTTTCCCAACCGTCACCGGCGTCCATCTGCTGGCCGTCGACGGGCGAGTTCGCCTACGACACGATCTCGGCAGTCGGGTTTCAGCGCGGGTCTACCGGTCTCAACAACGCGACGATCCTGAATTTTTTCAGCAGTTCTCCCGGCGGACCGACGGACTATACGAACGCCATCACCCAATTCCAGGCCGAGCATCCCGAGTGCACGACGGTCAGCCTGGTCATTGCATGGTTTTTCAACTCGGAGGACGCGTCGAGTTGCAACGTCTATCCGTCGACGAACTTCATCCTCGGCGAGTTCGAACAGTGGGTGGGTGGGGCCTTCGCGCCGTCTAACTGGAAAGTGTCAGGGCTCACGGAGCAGGACTATCCGGGCCTCATCCCGCTTCCCGCGCTGCCCGGCTCGACCAATTTCGTCTACGGCGGCACGCCAAGCGATCCGAGCGTCGTCCGGTGCATTCGCGATCTCAAAAGCCGGGGATTTTAAGGTCGTCTTCTATCCGTTCCTGCTGGGAACCAGCGCCGGGTTCCCCTGGCGCGGGCGGATCGCTTCGCCGGGCGATCTCACGCAGACCGCGACGAACGATGTCGCCACATTCATGGGGAATGCGGCGGTCGGGGATTTCATCCGCGACCAGACCAATCTGACGGTCGGATATTCCGGCTTTCTGTTCGACTGGACCTTCCGCCGGATGATCTTGCACTACGCGAATTTGTGCGTGATCGCGGGCGGCGTGAACCTGTTCGTGATCGGCTCGGAGCTTCGAGGGCTCGAGACCCTGCGCGGTCCGGCTTGGACGAAGACGGGCACAGTCGATGGCTCGGGAAACGCGGTCTGGGATTATCCCATGGTCGCCCAACTCAACCGGCTCGCCAATGATGTCCGGACGACCTTTGACAGCGCTGGACTCTACGAAGAATCGACCAGTCTGGAAAACCTGATCACCTATTCGGCCGACTGGTCGAGCTGGATGGGCTGGCAGCACTCCGGAGCAAACGGGCAGTGGCCGCATCTCGATCAGTTGTGGGTTAACCCGAGCATCGATTTCGTCAGCTTCGACAATTATATGCCATTGTCCGACTGGACCAGCGGCAACGGAGGTCTGGACGCGACGAACTGGCGCGAGCCGAGATTTGCTGGACGTGGCCGCCTGAACCGATGGATTTCAACGGGCTTGGTTTCAGCGGGCCGCCAACGATCTACTCGATCCCTTATCTCAAAGGGAACATTGAGGGCGGTCAGTATTTCGATTATTTCTACAATGACAGCAATAATCTTGGCCGCGGTCTCGATCCGAACGGAACGGATTTGCAAGTGTCGTTGCCGGAAGGCGATCGTCGATCGCAGGCCCGCAACCCGTACTTTCCTCAGCAGGAAATTCTCGCCAACAAGCAATTGCGCTGGTGGTGGAATAACGATCACCAGGCGGTCTATGACAATGGCGATGGCCACGGCTTCGCCCCGCATGGCGCGCACACCGAGTGGACGCCGAACTCCAAATCGATCATCACGCTCGAATATGGTTTTGCCGCATGCGACAAGGCGACCAATCAGCCGAACGTCTTTTTTGATCCCAAGTCGACCGAGAGCTTGACCGCCTACTGGTCGATCTGGGATCCGGCCAACGAGGGTGGCTATCTCCCGCGGCGAGACGACACCATCCAGGCGCTCGCGCTCGAAGGCGGTCTACGAATACTGGAATGTCGACGGGAACAACGAGACCGTCGGCGGCGTGCCGATGCTCAACTGGAATTTTTGCTGCGTCTGGAACACCGACGCGCGCCCGTTCCCGACTTTCCCGATCCTGAATAGCGCCTGGGGCGACGCTGGGAACTGGCCGCAGGGGCTGTGGATCGGAACCACCCGCGCCGTGCTGCCACCGCCCGCCCCGAGCCCGCCCCCTACACCGCCTGCGTTCCCCACATTCCCAAGTCTCACGACGCTCGGCTGGTCTGTCCACATCAAACCGAAATTCAGTAACCTGCTTGCGCAGCACGTGAGCGGCCGGGAGACGCGGACCCATCAGTTCGCCAACCCCAACTTTGACATCGAACTCACCTATGATGTCCTGCGGGCCGACGCCATGCTCGCCGAGTTGCAGGCGATCGCCGGCTTCTTTGCGCAGGCGGGCGGTGAGGACGAGGCGTTTTGGTTCGCGCCGCCGGGCCTATCGGCGGTCACTGGCCAAGTGATCGGGACCGGCGATGGACTGACGACGGCGTTCCCACTCGTTGCTTCGATCGGATCCTACACCGGCCCAGTTTATGGAACGCCGGGTATCGCAGCGGTCTACCTGAATGGAATTGCGCAGCCGTCGGGATGGACGGTCTCGAGCGGATATCTACCGGCGATCACATTCGCGGCGGCGCCGGCCGCGGGCGCCGCCATCGCGGCAGACTTTGGCATTTTGTGGCTTTGCCGCTTCGCCGAGGATGTACAGGACTTCGAGGAGTTCATGACGATGCTCTGGACGCTCCGGACGCTTCGGCTGATGACGGTCAGGCCCTGACATGGCTACGCCGCCGTCGTTCCCGACGCTCGCCGGCCTCGGCTGGAGCGTGCACAAAAAGCCGATGTTTTCGACGGTGGCGGCGAGCCACGTGTCGGGCCGAGAGGTTCGCGAGGCTCTCTATCAGAACCCGATCTGGCAGTTCGAGCTGACGTTCGACGCCCTGTCGTCATCGCCGATTTCGTATCCGGGAGCCGTCATCCACTGCAGGCCCTCATGGGATTCTTCCTGCAGATGCGAGGGCAATTCGGGACCTTCCTCTACGCCGATCCGACGGACAATACGGCGACAAACGTGAACTTCGCCAGCGGCGACGGGACGACCAGGATCTTCACCTTCTCCCGGTTCATGGGCGCGTTCCTCGAGCCAGTTGGCTGGGTCACCAGCGTCTCGAATGTTTCTTTAAACAGCGTCAATCAGCCGTCAGGATGGGCGCTATCCGCGCCTAACTCCCTCGTGTTCGCGTCCGCGCCTGCGGATCCAGGCGTGTCGATTGCCGCGACCTTTACCTATGCCTTCGAATGTCGGTTTGATTCCGACGACCAGGATTTCGAGGAATTCATGTCGAACCTGTGGCAAGTCGAGAGCGTTAGATTCAGACTGTAAGGACGTCGTGACGCTTCTAGGTCACGCCGTCGAGGCTT
>CAWDKC010000046.1:0-48624 GCA_963802615.1 uncultured Alphaproteobacteria bacterium | reverse complement strand
AGCAAGACCGCCGCGCGCGGGGATTCGTGACGGAGACAGGCCGCAGAGCCGCGTTCGCGACACGGGCGGCGATAGGGGACCGCCGCGCGATCGTCCCGCAGCGAAACGGGACGGCGAGCGCCGGGAGGGTCCGTCGCGAACCCGGGAGGCCGGCGATCCAGCGCGCGAGCGCAAGTTTGACCGGCCTCAGGGCCGGACGCGTCCCCCAACTGGCGAGGGTCGACCGCCGCGATCTGAGGACAAGAGCCGTGGCCCGCGCTCCGACTTCAAATCAAGACCGCCGCGCCCAGGAGCGCGTGACGGAGATCGGCCGCAGAGCTCTGGGCGCGGCGCGGGCGGCAAAGGCGGACCGCCGCGCGGTCGCTCCTCACCAGGGCCTCGCCCCCCAAAAGGCGCCGGCGGCCCGCGCCGGCCGCCGCGAAAGCCCTAATCGATGCAAATCGTCGGCGGCCGCCTCAAGGGCCGCGCGTTGCTCACGCCGTCGTCGCGCGCAATTCGTCCGACCTCGGAGCGCTTGCGCGAGTCGATCTTCGACATTCTCGAGCACCGGTTCCCTGGCTGCATCGAGGGCGCGCGCGTGGTTGACCTGTTCGCGGGGACGGGAGCGCTCGCGATCGAAGCGCTTTCGCGCGGCGCGCGGTTCGCACTGTTCGTCGACAACGGCGCCGAGGCGCGCGCGCTTCTGCGCGCCAATGTCGAAGCGCTGGCGCTCGGCGGCGTGACGCGCATCTGGCGAGCCGACGCGACCAAGCTCGGCTCAGCGCCGGGCGGCGGGCCGTTTGCGCTCGCCTTTCTTGATCCGCCTTACGGACAGGGCCTCGCTCACCCGGCGCTCGGCTCGCTGGCCGCGGGAGGCTGGCTCACCCCAAACGCGCTTTGTGTTGTGGAAGAGGCGGCGAAGGCCGAGATCGCCGCGCCTCTCGGTCTCGCTCTTATCGACGAGCGGACTTACGGCGACACGCGGATCGCGATCTTTCAGCGGGACACAAGCGATACGCGATCGGGTTGAACCCGTCGTCATCGCGAGGAGTGAAACGACGCGGCGATCCAGGAGTTGCCGGGCGCCCCGCGTTCCCCTGGATTGCTTCGGCTCGCGCCTCGCAATGACGCGCTGCGCAGAGACCGCATTGTCAAAGCGCGTTGCTTGCGGCAACGTCGCCCGACCAGCACGTCGCGAACTTGGGGGACAGCGGTGAGCAAATCCGTCGCGGCGCTTAGCCTTATCGTTGCGCTGACGCTCAGCGGCTGCCAGCCGCTCGAAGTGGACCAGGTCGCGCAACAGTCGATGATCGGTCTGCCGCAGCGGGACATTCTTGCTTGCCTCGGTCGGCCCGCTCAGCGCGCTCCGGCCGGCCAGGCGACCGAAATATGGACCTACACCGGCGGACAAATGCGAGGCTACGGCCCGCAATGGGCGATCGGCTCAACACGAACCTGATTCCGTTCACGCCGGCGGGACCCTGCAATGTCGTCTTGGTGATGACCAACGCGCACGTCAGTGAGGTCGGCTACACCGCGATCGACGGCGGCAAGTTTCCGCTCGGCCAGGAATGCGTCTTTCCGGTCGAGCGCTGCGTCAAGGCGCCGTGACTGTTCCCGTCCCCAAGCCTAAATGTTTTCCCCCTGGATCGCCGCGATCGTCGCGTCGGTCACCGCGCGCGTGGTGGCCTTGCCGCCGAGGTCGGGCGTGTGCAGCGACGGGTCAGCAGTCACGCGCTCGATCGCCCGCATCAGACGATCCGCCGCGGCCTTTTCGCCGAGGTGCTCGAGCATCATCGCCCCTGTCCAGAATGAGCCGATCGGATTGGCGATACCCTTGCCGACGATGTCGAACGCCGAGCCGTGGATTGGCTCGAACATTGAGGGAAAGCGGCGCTCCGGATTGAGATTGGCGGTCGGCGCGATGCCGAGCGAGCCGGCCAGCGCCGCCGCGAGATCGGACAGGATGTCGGCGTGCAGGTTGGAGGCGACGATCGTATCGAGGCTTTCTGGCTTGATCGTCATGCGCATGGTCATCGCGTCGACCAGCATCTTGTCCCACGTCACATCCGGGAACTCGCGCGCGGTCTCCGCGCCGATCTCGTCCCACATCACCATGGCGTGACGCTGCGCGTTCGATTTGGTGACGATGGTGAGCAATTTCCGCGGGCGCGAGCGGGCGAGCGCAAAAGCGAAGCGGAAGATGCGCTCGACCCCCGCGCGGGTCATGATCGAGACGTCGGTCGCGACCTCGATCGGGAGACCACGGTGAACGCGTCCGCCGACGCCCGCGTATTCGCCTTCCGAATTTTCGCGCACGATCACCCAATCGAGCTCGGGCCCGCTCACCTGCCGCAGCGGGCTCGTTATCCCCGGCAACACACGAGCCGGGCGAACATTGGCGTATTGGTCGAACGGCTGACAGATCGCGAGTCTCAAGCCCCAGAGGCTGATGTGATCGGGCACCTCCGGCGAGCCGACCGCGCCGAAATAGATCGCGTCATGGTCCTTGATTTGCTCGCGGCCGTCCGCCGGCATCATGAGTCCGGTCTCGCGATAATAATCGGAGCCCCAGTCGAACTGGTCGAAGCTCCATTCCACCCCACCCTCACGCTCAGCGACTGCTTTGAGGACCTCTATCCCGGCAGGAATGACCTCCTTGCCGATGCCGTCGCCGGGAATGACCGCGATCCGATAACGACGCATGGAAATTCTCCGCTCCTCACCGGAGCGAGGGGACCTTCACTCGAAGGATAAAGGAATTCGGCGCGAATTCGAGCCCTCTCCTAATGGAGAGTGCCCATCGCCACTTCCTGAGCGGCGCTCTCACGAATGCGACGGCGGGTATGAGAACGGCGCGCCGCCGCAAACGTCTGCGGCGGACGTCAGACGGCCGCAGACGTCCTTCCGCGGGCAAAAGCGACGAGGCCCATGCCCGCAAAGCCAAGCAGCGCCAACGCCCAGGTTGAGACCTCCGGCACGGCGACGATGCTCACGTCGTCCAAGCCGGCGTAGTAAGCGCCGCCGATTTCCGAGAAACTGATCGTGTTCGATGTCCCGTCCCGGATGATGAAGGGAAACGTGAATTGCTGCCAAGCCGAGGGCTCAGTCGTCGCAGGGGCCGTGCCGACAAATATCGTGTTCGACGTCCCGTCCGTGATTGTCACGCTGATCGAAACGGGGCCGGGGTTGGCGCTGTAATTCCCGACCCAGTAGCTGACTTGGTATTCCTGACCCGGCAGGAGGTCGATCGGCTGCTCCAACGACACGGTCCTCACGCTGCCATCGGCGAGATTGATGGCGAGATTTCCGGTGTGCGGCTCCACTCCGATGAGTGTGAGGGGGTTCGGCGGCTCGTAGCCGCTCGTGTACCAGAAGACGGGGTTCTCATTGACGGTCCAGCCGGGAAGGGCCGTGTCGCCGGGCGAGATGAAGCGGACACTCCCGTCGCCGAATGTTCCGTCCTCGAACCCGCCGTTGATGATTTGCGCCCCTGCGGGAGACGCGCTTGCGAGCGCGCAGGCCGCGATGATGGATTGAACGAGGCGCTTCATGGCTTCCCCCCAAAGATGACCGCAAACGCGATCACAGAAATGTGAAAAGCGACACCAATTCCACCAGCATGTCAAGTGCGTATTACTACCTAGAGGTTGTGACGCGGTGCGTCGTCATCAGGCCATCCCGAAATAGGTCGCAGCGGCCGGCGGCTATCCGAGAAGGCCTGGACTTTTCGAGCTCTGAGTAAGGGCGACGCGCATGCGGCCCCGCCGCCGCCATCTTATGCGCCGACCAATGCATCGGGGCTATTGTCGACTGGACGGGGACGATGAGCGCTCATCACGTGGTTGTGGTCGGGGCCGGGTTCGGGGGAACTCGAGACGGTGCATCGGCTTGCCGGCGCCCCAGTCGAGATCACGATCGTCGATCGCCGCAACCACCACCTGTTTCAGCCGCTGCTTTATCAAGCGGCGA
The DNA here is from genome assembly GCA_963802615.1 of uncultured Alphaproteobacteria bacterium. GTDB lineage: Bacteria > Pseudomonadota > Alphaproteobacteria > Rhizobiales > Beijerinckiaceae > Roseiarcus. The sequence goes on along the minus strand of CAWDKC010000046.1, from coordinate 44,673 downwards.
CCGCGTCGCTTGCGCCCTCGGAAATCGCCTGGCCGATCCGGCATCTCTTTCGCGGGCGCCGGGATGTCACGACCCTGCTGGCATCCGTCGAGTCCATCGACAAAGACGCGCGCGAGCTTCGCTTCGATGATAGATCGGCGCTTCGATACGATACGCTCGTGCTCGCGACCGGCGCGCGGCACGCCTATTTCGGCCATGATTCCTGGGAACCGTTCGCGCCCGGCCTCAAGACGCTCGAGGACGCGACCACCATACGCGGCCGCATACTGCTCGCCTTCGAGGAGGCGGAGCGCGAAGAGGACGATCAGAAGCGCGCGGCGCTGATGACTTTCGCCATCGTGGGCGCCGGCCCGACGGGAGTCGAGCTCGCTGGCGCGATTGCCGAGCTGGCGCGCGCCACGCTGCCCGCCGACTTCCGCCGTATCGACACGCATGAGGCGCGGATCGTGCTGATCGAGGCCGGCCCGCGCGTCCTGCCCGCTTTCGCGGAGGACCTGTCGAAATACGCCGAGGCTTCGCTCGAGCAGCTCGGCGTCGAGGTGGTGCTCGGGCGACCAGTCTCGGAATGCACCGCCGAGGGCGTCGTGTTCGGCGGGCGGCTGCTGGCTGCAGCGACAATTCTCTGGGCCGCCGGCGTGCAGTCCTCGCCCGCTGCGCGCTGGCTTGACGCGTCAGCAGACCGGGTGGGGCGCCTCAAGGTCGAACCCGACCTGACGGTCCCGGGACAGCGAGAGATTTTCGCGATCGGCGATGCGGCGATCGTGCTTCGCCCAAATGGGCAGCCGGTTCCCGGCATCGCGCCAGCCGCCAAGCAAGAGGGCGTCTATGTCGCCCGCGTCATCCTGGCCCGGCTCAGCGGCAAGCCCGCGCCGCCGCCCTTCCGCTACAAGCACGCGGGAGACTTGGCCACGATCGGCAAGCGGCGCGCGGTCATCGACTTCGGCTGGATCAAGCTCAAGGGCGCGCTCGCCTGGTGGCTCTGGGGCTTCGCCCACATCTACTTTTTGATCGGGGTCCGCAATCGGCTGAGCGTGGCGATCAACTGGCTGTGGATCTACGCGCGCGACCAGCGCGGCGCCCGCCTCATCACCTGGTGGGGCGGAGAGGAGGAGGGAACCGCTCCATTCGTGCGTGGGGAGAGCGGGCGGGAGTAAGGGAGATCCTGGTCCATCGCGAAGGGAGAAGCAGCGCTTACCCCGTCGCCTCCGCTTCATCCCCCGCCTTTCGGCCGAGCTTCGCCGCGGCCCCAGTTGTGCGGCCCCAGTTGTGCGGGCCCATGTCCTCGTCGAACCAACCCAACGTGACAATTGACAAATGCAGATCGATTAAGATTACTGCGAGATCCGCGAGCGATGGAGGCCCACAGCTCACTGCAGGTTTGGAGCAATAGCAGGCTGTTGAAAAACTCATTTCCGCCGCAGTTCAATTCCGTTCCGGACTCCTTTGGATTCCGTTGTGTTCCCGGTTAGGACCCTGCTCGGTGGACTTTTTCAACAGCCTGCTAGTGCACAGACACATTCAAAAGATTTAGGGACCGCTATCCCTTGGGCACGCCCACCATCGGGACCGCCGAGGTTTCATCGTGGGCTTCACAAAAGGAAGGCGAAACCCCCGCTGCACCTTCTGTCTGAAGTCAGTGCACTAGGTTTTCTACCTAGGGCGGCTCAGCCGCCGCGAGGCTCCCGGATCACCGCCAGAAAGGCTCGGCCCGTATTTTTGCAGCTTGACCGCGCCGACGCCATGAACGCCGGCCAGTTCGTCGAGGCTGCGGGGCCGCCGCTTCGCCATTTCGATCAGCGTCCGGTCGGGGAAAATGACATAGGCCGGCTGCTTCTGCGCCGTCGCGATCGCGCCGCGCAGGGTCTTCAGCGCGGCGAGGAGCTCCGCGTCCGCGTCGCCCGCTGCGACGGCCTCGGCGACGCGGCGCCGGCGCGCTTTCGGGCTCACCACATCCTCGCGCAGCGCGAACGGCGCCTCGCCGCGCAGCACCCGCCTGCCCTCTTCGGTGAGCGTCAGCCGGTCGCGGTCGTCGCCGTCGCGCCCGATCAGGCCGCCCGATTGCAATTGCCTGAGCACCCCGCGCCACTCGGCGGGCGCGCGATCCTTGCCCGCGCCGAAGGTCTTCAGCGCCTCGTGGCCGTGCCGCAGCACCGTCTCGGTCGTCTTGCCGGACAGAATGTTCGCCAGATGGCCGAAGAAGAACCGGCCCGAGGTGCGCAGAATCGCCGACATCGCCTTTTGCGCCTCGATCCGCCCGTCGATCAGCCGAACCCCGCCCTGGCAGACGTCGCAATGGCCGCATGGGCCCGAACTCCTCGCCGAACATGGCGAGCAGCGTCTGGCGGCGGCAGCGCGCCGTCTCGCACAGCGCCACGAGATCGTCGAGCTTCATCGTCTCGACGCGCTTGCGCTCCTCGGGCGCGCCGTTGTCGAGAATCTGGCGCCGCCTGAGCTCGATGTCGCCGGCGCTGTAGAGCGTGAACGTGTCGGCGGGCAGGCCGTCGCGGCCGGCGCGGCCGATCTCCTGATAATAGGCTTCGATCGACGAGGGCATGTCGGCGTGAAAGACGAAGCGGACGTCGGGCTTGTCGATCCCCATGCCGAAGGCGACGGTCGCGCAGACAATGCAGCCGTCCTCGCGCTGAAAGGCGTCCTGGGCGCGGGCGCGAACGTCATGATCGAGCCCGGCGTGATAGGGCAGCGCGCGCCGGCCGGCGCGCGTGAACTCGGCCGCGAGCTCCTCCGTCCGGCGGCGCGAGGCGCAATAGACGATGCCCGATTCGCCCTTGTGCGCGTCGAGCCTCGCGATGAGCTGGCGGGTGGCGTCGGCTTTCGGCCGCATGGCGAGAAAGAGGTTCGGCCGATCGAACGAGCGCACGAAAACGCGTGGGCGACGGACGAACAGCTTCCCGGCGATCTCCGCCCTTGTCGGCGCGTCGGCGGTCGCGGTCACCGCGATCATCTGGACGCCATGCAACGCTTCCGCGACCTCGCGCAGGCGCAGATATTCAGGGCGGAAATCGTGGCCCCATTGCGAGACGCAATGGGCCTCGTCGATGGCGAGACAATCGACCTTGGCCCTCGTCAGGGCGGCGATCGTGTCGTCGCGCAGGAGCCGCTCGGGCGCGACATAGAGCAGCCGCAGCGAGCGCTCGTCGAGACCCCGCGCGACGCTGCGCCGCTCGTCGGGATCGGAAGAGGAATTGAGGCTCGCCGCCTCGACGCCGGCCTCGCGCAACTGGGCGACCTGGTCGCGCATCAGCGCGATCAGCGGCGACACGACGAGCGTGAGGCCGCCGCGCACGATCGCGGGCAGCTGGAAGAGAAGCGACTTGCCGCTGCCGGTCGGCATGACCGCGAGCACGTCCTCGCCCGCGAAGGTGGCGGCGAGGACGTCCTCCTGTCCGGGACGAAAGTCCGAGAAGCCGAAGACGGTCGACAGCGCCGACCGCGCCTTAGCCATGAGCGAGGGATCGAGCGAGGGCATCGGGCGCCATCAGCCGGGCCCGTGGCCGCGGGCAGCCTCGCCGATCGCCGGGCGCAACGCCCCGACGAGATAGAGCGAGCCGGTGACGAGGAGCCAGGCGTTCGCCTGGCGAGCCAGTTCGAGGCCGCGCTTCAAAGCGCGCGTTTGGCGTCTGGCTCGACCTCGCTCGTGAGCCCGAGTGACTCTGCGATCGCCTTCAACTCGACCGGCGAACGGCCGCGGCTCGATCCCGGCACATCGGTGAAAACAATGGTCGAGGCGCGGCCGCGCGAGCTCGGCTACGAAACCCTCGGCGTCCTTGTCGGCGGCGAGCGCGACGATCGCCACGCACGGACCGGAATGATCGCTCATGAGGGCGAGATCGCGCAACACGGCCCCGATGTTGAACGGCACATGCGCCCCGTCCATGACGACGGGCAGGCGTCCCGGGCCAATTTCGACGTCGAAGCGCTCCATGCGCCCGGGAAGACGCGCGGCCAGGCGCGTTTCGCCGTCGAGCAGCGTCGCGCTGACCGGCTCCCCGAAGCGCCCGCTCACCCCCTTGCGGCGAAGCTCGCCGAGGACGGCGGCGGCGAGCGCGAGGTTGATGTGTTCGATCGGCGCCGAGACGGCGAGGCGCGGGCGCTTCACCCGCGAGCCAAGCTCGTCGGCTCGGGTCTGAGCACGCCGCCGGCTTCGTCATCCGCGCTCAAGCGTGGTGATGAGCACGGCCCCGGGCTTCAGGATCCCGACCTTTTCCTTGGCGATCGCCGCGCGCGTCTTGCCCAGGATCTCCGTGTGCTCGAGCTCGATATTGGTGACGACGGCGATTTCGCCGTCGACGATGTTGGTCGAATCGAGCCGGCCGCCCAAGCCCACTTCGATCACCGCCCATTCGACCGCCGCTTCGCGAAAGATGAGAAAGGCGGCGGCGGTGAGAAGGTCGAACCAGGTCGCGTTCACCGCAGGCGTGCCGGCCGTGCGGGCCGCCTCATAGGCGTCGAGCGCCTGGTTCAAGGCTCGCGCGAGCGTTGGCTCGTCGACATCGTGTCCCTGAACGCTGACCCGCTCGGTGATGCGCTCGACGTGAGGCGAGGCGTAGCGGCCGACGCGAAGCCCGGCATGCGCCAGCGCCGCCTCGATCAACGCCGAAACCGACCCCTTGCCCTTGGTGCCCGCGACATGGATCGAGCGAAACGACTTTTGCGGGTCGCCCAGACGCGCGGCGAGGTCCTGCATCGGCTCAAGCCCGACGCGCATCTTCGTCCGCGGCCGACGCTCCCAGTCGGTGAGGGCGTCGAGGCGCGTCATTGCGCGAGCGAGGTCGTGATTCTCAGCCATGGCGCGGTGATACCCGAATCCCAAGCTTTCCCGAAAGCGGAGCTTTGCCCTGAGGCTCGTCGCACCTGTTAGAATGCCGTTGGCGACGCGCGCCCTGCCATCGGCGGACAGCTGGCGAAGGCGACGTCGCCAAAAGTGACCAGAAATCCACTACCATCAAGGAAAGCGAGTCACGGCGGTATTTTCGTTTTCAATTCAGCGCCCCTGCCTTAAGGGTGCGCCGGGGCAAAGCTTGGAATCGTCAGAACTGGCGACGGGCGTGGGCTGGGGCAATCGGTGGACACCTTCGCGGCGTGGACGGCCGCCTCGCCTTCAGGGCGCGGCAGGTCCTTGAAACGGCCGTTTTCCGTTTTGGCGATCCTGCTTCTCGCGTTCTCCCTGACCGCCTGCGCCTCGCGGCCGGAGACCGGCTTTCTCAGCGCCGTGGCCTACAGTCCCCCCGGCGCCGTCGACCATACCTTGCTGGTCGCGACGACGCGCGAGCGCGACGACCGGCCGGGCACGCTTTTCAACGGCGACAGGGCGGTGGCCACGAGCTACGCCGAAATCACGGTCTCTGTCCCGCCGAACCACAAGACCGGCGAGATCGAATGGGCTTCGACGCCGCCCGGCGATCCGAATGTCGATTACGTCGTCCACGACGAAAAATATCTCGACGGCGACAAGGCGTTCGTTCAGGCGCTGAACGCGCAACTGGCGCTCAGGCCGCCGGGAAGCCGCAAGGTCTTTTTGTTCATCCACGGCTTCAACACGATGTTCGCCGAGGGGGTCTACCGGCTGGCGCAGCTTGCGCACGATTCGAAAGCCCCGGGCGTCCCGGTGCTGTTCACCTGGGCGTCGCGCGGAAAGCCGACGGCTTACGTCTACGACCTCAACAGCGCGACCGTCGCGCGCGACGGGCTCGAGCATACGCTCCGTCTGCTGCTCGCCAGCAACGCGGAAGAGGTGAACGTGCTCGCCCACTCGATGGGCAATTGGGTCACGGTCGAAGCGTTCCGGCAGATCAAGATTTCCGGCGACCTCAGTCACGCGAACAAGATCGGCAACGTCTATCTCGCCGCCCCGGATATCGACATCGACGTGTTCAAGTCGCAGATGCGCCGCTTCGGCAAGCCGCGCAAGCCGTTCTACATCATCCTCTCCACCGACGATCGCGCGCTCTTTCTCTCCAGAACCATCGCGGGCGGCGTCACGCGGGTCGGCGACAATCCCGATGTCGCCGAGCTTGCCACGCTGGGCGCGACGGTCATCGACCTTTCGGACCTCAAGGCGACCGATTCCACCAACCACGACAAATTCGCCCAGCTCGCCACCGTCGGGCCAGAGCTGCGCGGCGTTCTCGCGCGGGGAATACCGAAAGATCACCAGGCAAGCGACGTGGGCGACAAAGCCGTGAGCGGGGTCGGCGCGATCGTGTCGCTGCCGCTCACGATCCTCGGCGCGCCGATCAGGATCATCGCGGGCCAGTAGGCGACGGGCGGTCATTGAACATTGAAGACGGGTCGCTGACCGCGTCGTCGCGGTTTGTAGGCGCGGTCGCTGACCGCGCCGGCCGCGATCGACGATCGCGGCTACAATGGCGCCGAGGCGCAAGCCGAGCGGCGCGCCTTCGTCTTCGCCCACCCTCCCCGCTCGTTCCTTACGCGGCGGGAAGCGCGATCCGCTGGGCCAGGTTCGGAAGGCGTCCTCCTCCTCGTTGCACGCAGAGCGAATCGGCGACGATGCCGTTGCGGGAATCGCTCGACGGACGATCATGATCGACGCCAAGAAGCTTGAGGCCGAGCTGAGCGCCGGCTCTTTGCATGTCGCGGTCGAGGGTCGCCAGCGGCAGCGCGCGCCTCTGCGCCAATTCGACATAGGCGGCGTCATAGACCGTCAGGAGGAATTGATCCGCGAATTCGAGCGTGGCGGTCCAGGCGCGCGGAAATCCGTTTCCGCGTCGACGACAATGTCGAGGTCGCCAAGATCGGCCAACGCCGCCCGGCGGAATTCATGGCCGACCCTTCCGCGGCGGACAGCCGAGGTCAGACTGTTCGCGATTTCGAGACGCCACAGCGATGGAACGAACGCGCCTTGTTCCGCAACCATGCTGAAGACGAGACGGATCGAATCTGTCGCTTCGTCGTCATAGATCCAGGCCAGCGCGGCGGAACTGTCGAGCACAAGGCTCACGGTCGGCCTTCGTCGCGGTAAGCCTTCCATTCCGCCCAGTCGAACCGGCCAAGCTTGGCTGCCTCTGCGCGCTCGCGGATGCGTTGAATTGCAGCGCGCGCCTGGTCACGCCCGGGCATCGAGCGCGCCGGGACAAGCCGGGCGACGTCTTTGCCGTACCGTGTGATGGTGACTTCCTCGCCCTGCTCGACGAGGTCGAGCAGGTGGCCAAGCGTGTTTTTCGCCTCGAAGGCGCCAATGATTTTCATCGAGCTTAAGCTAGCTTAAGCCAGCTTGAAGTCAAGACCCAGCCGGTATGAAGCCGGCGCGCCTTCGTCTTCGCCCGCCCTCTCCGCTCGGCTCCCTGCGCGCGCGGGAGCGCGATCCGCTGGGCCAGGTTCGGAAAGGCGTCCTCCTTGTTGGGAAACGCCATCGCGGCGACGAAATGGCGCTGGAAGTCGGGCTCGATCGCGGTCTCGATCTTGTCGATGCGCCGGACGACGCTCTCGATCTCCGCCCGCGCCGCGAGGTTGAGAAGCGCGATTCGCGCGCCTGTTCCAGCCGCGTTGCCGGCGCTCGCGACTTTGGCGAGATCGCAGTCGGGAATGAGGCCGAGCGTCATCGCATAGAGAGGATCGATGTGGCTGCCGAACGCGCCGGCGAGCGTGACGCGCTCGGGGCTCGCGCCGGCGCGCTCCATGAGCAGCTTCGCCCCGGCATAGAGCGCGGCCTTGGCGAGCTGGATCGCGCGCACGTCGGTCTGATAGATGAGAAGCCGCGGCGCGCCCTCGTGCAGCACATAGGCGAAGGTGCGGCCAACCGGTTCGACCCGCGCGGGTTCGGCCTGCGAGTTCGCCGTCGATCACGCCGTCTTCCGAGACGATTCCCGCCAGGAACATCTCGGCGATCACCTCGATGATCCCCGAACCGCAAACGCCGGTGACGGCGAATCGTCGCGGTCGCCGCAGCGAAACCCGGCTCGTCTGACCACAGATCGCAGCCGATCACCTTGAACCTGGGCTCGAGCGTCACGCGGTCGATCCGGACGCGCTCGATTGCGCCCGGCGCCGCACGTTGGCCGCAGGAGATCTGCGCGCCCTCGAACGCGGGGCCGGTCGGCGAAGAGCAGGCGAACAGCCGCTCGCGATTGCCGAACACGATCTCGGCGTTGGTGCCGACGTCGACCAGAAGGGTCAGTTCGTCCTTGAGGTGCGGGCCCTCCGCGAGCACGACGCCTGCGGTGTCGGCGCCGACATGGCCGGCGATGCAGGGCAGCGCGTAGACGAACGCGCCCGGCGCGACGTCGAGGCCGAGTTCGCGCGCGCGCGCTTCATAAGCCGCGTCGATCGTCAACGCGAACGGCGCCCCGCCGAGCTCGGTCGGGTCGAGGCCAAGCACGAGATGATGCATGATCGGATTGCCGACCAGCGTCACTTCCAGGATTTCGTCGCGCGCGACTCCCGGCCTCGCGCGCGGCTTCGCCGATCAGCGCGTCCATCGCCTCGCGCACCACGCGCGTCAGCTCCTTGTCGCCGCCCGGATTCATCATCACGTAGGAGACGCGGCTCATGAGATCCTCGCCGAAGCGGATCTGCGGGTTCATCGCCCCGACCGACGGCGACGACCTCGCCGCTCATGAGATCGGTCAGATGGGCGGCGATGGTGGTCGAGCCGACATCGATCGCGACGCCGAAGGCGCGCTCGGCGAAGCCCGGCATGATGGCGACGATGTCGCGGCCCTTGCGCAAGGCGACGGTGACCTTCCATTGCCCCGCGCGCAACGTCTTCTGCAGGCGAGCGAGCGTCGCGAGATCGGCGTGCGTTTCGTCGAGACCCCATTGCTCGCGCAAAGCCTGCTGCAAGCGACGAAGATCGCTCGCAGGCTCGTGCATGTCCGGCTCGCGCGACCTCGACGTAATAGAGGCGGACGACCGGGTCGATCTCGATCGGATGTGTCTCCGCCCGCTTGCGGACGACCTGCCGATGAACCTGACTTTCGGGCGGCACGTCGACGACGAGATCGCCGCAAATCCTGGCCTGGCATCCAAGCCGCCGGCCGGCGGCGAACGGTCCGCGCTTCGCGGCGTAGCGGGCCTCGACCTCTCCCGACGGCGTCACATGATCGGCGCTGGACTGAAGAGCATGCTTGGCGAAATCGCCCTCGGCGATTTCGACCTGACAGCGGCCGCAAATGCCTCGCCCGCCGCAGACCGAATTGAGATCGACGCCGAGCGCGCGCGCGGCTTCGAGCAGGCTTGCGCCTTCGGCGAACTCGCCCCGCTTGCCGGAGGGCGTGAAGACGACGCGATGGGTCAAGAGATCAACCGATCCAAAGTCATTCCGTCACGCGTCGGCCCAGTCTCCTTGACCCATGGCGCACCGGCGCGTTTCGCGGGAGTTTGCTCAGGGCGCTTCGCACCCGTCATGCTTGGCCAGGATCGCCAGGCGATGCGTGTCGTATTCTGCTTCCAGCCGCTCGGCGGCAGCCGCAGCTTCGCTTTCCAAATCGTCGCCGCAAGGAATGGGCTCGCCGCGCCGCCATTCGGCGAGATAGGCGTCGTCGCTCTTGGCGCCGGCATGCATCGCCGCCGCATCGATCGCGCGAATGAACCGCTCCGACAATTGGCGCTTGGCCGATGAACGTCCAGCTTTGACGATGACCTGGCTCGGGATGTCGCGCCAATAGAGGATAATCAGGCTGGCCACGACGCGTCCTTCTTTTGCGTCGCGCCCTTAAGGAACGCGCGGATGCCGCCGAGACCGGTGAAGCGGCGCTCATAGGCGAGGCCGAGCCTTTCAGCGGCCGCCCTGGCCTTCGTCTCCATATCGGGATCGTCGAACTGCGCCAGATGAACGATTCTGCGGTAATTGCCGAAGTAATCGTCGCGCAATTCAGGAAACCGGTCGAGGCCGAGGCCCTTGATGACGAGCGCGTCGAAATGGCGAACCAGAAAATCGGTGAGGTAGAACGTGCCCGGCTCTTCCTCGGCGAGCGCCGAGAACGCCTCTCCCCCGGCATAGAATTCGTAGCAATGCGCGCCTTCGATCCGGCTCACCCGCTCTTCCTTAAGCACGCGATCGAGCTCGCCGCCGGTTCCGCAATCGCCATAGAGGCAGAGGATCTCATCGTAGGCTTCGCGATTGGCGCGGATCTTCGCCCGCATCGCGTCGGGGATTTGCTTGGGATGGTTGTGCAGTTGCGCCGGCAGGCAGGCGACATCGATGGCGTCGAGCTTGAGCGCGAGCACTTCGCGCGCCAAGGCGCCGCAAGCGATGACGAGGATGCGGCGCGCGCCCTCGAGAGGACGCGTAGAAAGTCTTCGCTAATCGGCAAGATCTTCGACTGTTTTCGACTGCGACTCGCTTCTCCCTCAGGGAGAAGGTGGCGCGAAGCGCCGGATGAGGGGCTGCGCTGACGTCTCCCGGGTAAGCTCCGCGCGCAGGCCCTCACCCCCAGCCCCTCTCCCGCGCGGGAGAGGGGGGCCTCGGGCGCGACCCTTCCCGGGTCACACCCCTGCTCCCGCCTGCTCTTTCGCCTCCAGGGTCCCCTGCCGGCGGGCGAGCAGCGTCCTGGCGGTTTCGACGGCGACCGCCGCGTCGCGGCAATAGGCGTCGGCGCCGATCGCCTCGGCGAAGGATTCGTTGAGCGGCGCGCCGCCGACCAGCACGATGTGGTCGTTGCGGATGCCCTTCTCCTTCAGCGTATCGATGATGACTTTCATGTAGGGCATGGTCGTGGTCAGCAGCGCCGACATGCCGACGATTTCCGGCTGATGCTTCTCGATCGCCTCGAGATATTTGTCGACGCCGTTGTTGACGCCGAGGTCGAACACTTCGAAGCCCGCGCCCTCCATCATCATGCAGACGAGGTTCTTGCCGATGTCGTGGATGTCGCCCTTGACGGTGCCGATCACCATCTTGCCCATTTTCGGCGCGCCGGTCGCCGCGAGCAGCGGGCGCAGGATCGCCATGCCGGCCTTCATCGCATTGGCCGACATCAGCACTTCCGGCACGAACAGAATGCCGTCGCGGAAATCGATGCCGACGATCCGCATGCCCTCGACCAGAGCTTCGGTCAGGACCTTGTAAGGCGTCCAGCCGCGGTCGAGCAGAATGCGCACCCCCTCCTCGATCTCCTCCTTGAGGCCGTCGTAGAGGTCGTCGTGCATCTGCCCGACGAGTTCGTCGTCGGCGAGGGTTTTCAGGTCGAGTTCGTCGTCGGCCATCGCGTTGTTCCCGCCAAACGTCTTTTCGCACGCGGTTCAACGCGCCCGTCAACGCTTTAGCTGCTTTAGAGTTAAAGGAAAGCGCCTCGGCGCAGTCCGTTGAAGCGTTTGCAGTATCTCGCGCGATCGGTTCGCAGCCAAACACAATTATCGCGGCCGGGCGTTCAATTTTGCGGCCCGGTCGGTCGGAGGAGGTGGGCGCGCCGGCACAAGAATTCGACGGCGGGAACGAGTTCCATTTGAAGATGACAAACCGGGTCGCTATGGAAGTCGGGCGGGGCGCCGCCGTGTCGGCCGTAGGTCTCTCGCCAATGAGACGGCTGGATCACGAAAAAGGGAGCGCGTGCATGTCTCACCACCTCGACACCCCTCTCGCAGCTCAGAACGGCCAGCTCTTTATCGACGACCTATACGTGTTCTCTGCTGCCGACAGCACCGTGTTCATCATGGACGTCAACTCGAACATTACCGGCGTCCATGTAAAGCCGGGGTTTCATCATGAGGCGCGCTATGAGTTCAAGGTGCATTTCGACGGGGCCGATTTCGAGACCCTGACCTATCGCGTCTCGTTCGACGAAGCGGGCCCGGACGGGCGCCAAGCGATGAAACTGCACGTTCTCACAGGCGAGGACGCGCGCGAGGATTCGCGCGACCGGCGACCTCGCGCTGGAAGGCCGGACGGGCGAGGCGGCCAGCGCCGGCGGGGTCCGGCTGTGGGCGGGGCGCATCGCGGATTCGTTCTACGTCGACCTGTCCCTGCTTGGCGAAGGTCAACGGGGCGATAAAAGACGGGACGGCTGTCGACCTCTCGGGTTGGCGGCCGGAGAACGCGAAGAACAACTTCACCGGCACAATGGTCGAATCGATCGTGCTCGAGGTCTCCCACCGGCATCCCCAACTCAAACCCGGCGCCCGCATCGGCGTCTGGTGCGCCACCAAACTCGCCACAGACGCGGGCGGCTGGCGGCAAATCAACCGCGGCGGGCATCCGATGATGTGGCCGATCTTCTGGCCGGACGACGGTCACTTCACCAATCCCGCCAACACCAGGCACCCGTCGAAAGATTTCGAGGCGGAGGGCCAGCACATCGCCGAGCATATCGCCGCCGTCGTTAAGGCCAGCGGGACCTCGGAGGACCCAAAGGGGTACGGCCAAACCGTGGCTCGCAGTATCTTTCCCGATGTCCTGCCCTACGTGGTCGGGACGCCCGCGACTTTCGGCTTCGCCGTCCGAAACGGAAGGACCCTGGCGGACAACGCGCCCGAAGTGATGATGTCTCTGGTCGCGGGCGAGGCTATCCCCTCCGGGCTCAAGGCGTCCGTGGCCAAGAACCAGCGGGCCGACAAGTTCCCCTACGTCGTGCCGGCGTAAGCCTGCGCTTTAGCTTCGAGCAATGCGCGCTTTGTGTTCCGCCACCGGAATCATCGCGCGCACCTTCCTGACCCGGGCCGGGTCGATCCGGGCGGAGACGATACCAACCCCGTCCGAGGCCTTGGCGACCACATGGCCCCACGGGTCGGCGACGAGGGAATGGCCATAGGTGTGGCGCTGCTCGTTGCCGACCGTGAACGAGCCGGTCTGGGCGCTGGCGCAGACGTAGGTCTCGGTCTCGATCGCGCGGGCGCGCAGGAGCACCTCCCAATGGTCCTTGCCGGTCTGCATGGTGAAGGCGGCCGGCATCGCGATCATCTCCGCGCCCTTTTCCATCAGCGCCTGGAAGAGATCGGGAAACCTGAGGTCGTAGCAGATCGAACAGCCGACGGTGACCCCTTCGCAATCGTAGGTGACCACCTGGTCGCCCGCCTTCACCGTCGCGCTCTCCTTGTAGGCGGTTCCGTCCGGCGTCATCACGTCGAACAAATGGATCTTGCGGTAGCGGGCGATCTCCTCGCCCTCGCGGTTAAAGACGACTGAGGTGTTGTGATAGCGGTCCTCGCCGTCGATTTTTTCCATGATCGAGCCGGCGTGGACGAAGATGCGGTGCTTGATCGCTTGTCCCCGCGCCATCTCATAGGCCGGGCCGCCCGGCAGGCGTTCGGCGGCGGCGAGCTTTTCGGCGCGCGCGCCGCCCGCCCAGTCGAACTGTTCGGGCAAGAGCACCCAGTCCGGGCTCTCTTCGGCGACGGCCCGCTCGATCAGAGCCTCAGCCGCGGCGATATTGGCGGCCTTGTCGTTGATCGAATTCATCTGGATGAGCGAGACTTTCATGACATCTCCGAAACGACGCCGACATTCTGCACGCTGGATTGTGGCCGATCGGCGCCGTTCAGGCGCTGATCGCGCGCGCGCCGACGGCCGCCAACCAGCTCTTCAGGGCCGGGGAGAGAGGGTCAGGAGGCAGGGCCATTCGAAAAACATTGTGCTCCGCGACCGATGGCTCGAATACGCCATTGGTCACCTCGGGTTCGGCGGCGAGCAGCAGCGGCAGGTTGATCATCGCGGCCATCCCCGCCTCGACGTGGTTCCAGGGTGTCGACCAGGCCCGTCCGACGACCTTCGCCTCATCCGCCGTCCCGGAACGCCAGAGGCCGTCGGAAATCCTCATCTCAGCAAAGCCGAACACGATCGCGCCCGCGCACCCGGACATGCGCCTTCGAAGCTCGGAAAGCACGCTCGTAGCCGGATAATCGCTCCGCTCGAGCGTCGAGGTCCTCAGACCCTGCGCCTTCAGCCAGCCGCAGATCAGCGCAACGATCTTTTCCTGATGGGCGTCCAGACAGCCGGGTTTGCTCACGTATACGACCGTCGGCGCCGCTACCGCTTCAGCATTCGCGTCGATGGCTTGAACACCTTCGGGCCGCTCCAGCGATTGTTCTTGATGTAGGGCGCGAGTGCGACGGGCACATTTCTGGCTCCGTCGAACTTGCTCCCGTCAACGTGGCGTCGTCGAAAATCACCCCGAAAAGGTCGGCTTCGCGGAAATCGGCTTCCGTGAGATCGGCTTTTTTGAGCACGGCGTCCGTCATTCTCGCTTGATAGAAATAGGCTCCTGATGCGTTGGCCCCTTTCAGGGACGCCCCGGCGAGGTCCGCTCGAAAGAAGTCGGCTCCTCTCAGGTCGAGACGCCGTTCGCCATGCAAGCTCAGATACGCATTTTGCAGGTTTGTCCTTTGCAGGTCGGCTCCTTCGAGTGACGGCGCGAAAGCCAGCCCGTCGGCGAGAAGCTTCTGGAAATGGCCGGCCGGCTGGCCTCGAAGGATCGCGGCGATGACGGTGACGGCGTCGGTCGCGTAAGGCGTCCCCTTGGTCGAAACTTCACTTGTCGGATCGAAGAATTTTCGCAAGAGAATGGCGCCGGCGAGCCGGTCGACCTCGTTGGTCGAGGCCAGTGAAGCGACGACAGTTTCCAATGACTTCCGCGTCGCTGCAGCCTTGTCGCGATAGGTGGTGAATTTGAAGCTGAAATATTGCAACAGGGCGATCACAGCCCCCGCCACCGCGGCAAAGGCGGCGGCGGAAGTTCCTACGTCCTTGAAGACTTCGGACCAGTGACTGGCGTCGGACAATGGCTGGCCCCCCTTTGGCGCAACTTTGATAGTATTGCGCTGGAGAGGCGCGCGCTACCTCGCCGCCGCCGCGTCGTCGCGCGGAAGCTTTAAGGCCGCGCGAAGGCGGCGAAGGCTTTGAGCTGGTCGGCGATGAAGCCCCGCGTCGCCGGATCGGTCAGTTCGCCGGTCGCGGCGTCGATTTTCGTGTTGACCTGGGGGATGATGACCTCCGGCTTGTTCAGCATGCGCCCGTCGAGATAGACGAAGACGTGGCGCAGATGCAGTTGCGCTCTCACGGCCCCGAACAGGCTTGGCGAAGCGCTCTCGAGCGCGACCGGTTTTCCGGCGAAGGGCTGATTGGGCAATCGGGAGATCCAGTCGATGGCGTTCTTCAAGACGCCCGGAATGGAATGATTGTATTCGGGCGTGACGATGATGAGCCCGTCCGCCTTGCGGATCATATCCGCCGCTCGGGTCACGACCGGCGGGAAGCCCTTGTCCTGCACGTCATGATTATAGAGCGGAAACTCGCCGACCGAGGGCAGAGGCTCGATCGTCACGCCTTCCGGCGCGAGCGCAGGCAGCGCGCGGGCGATCGCGGCGTTGAACGAGCCTTTGCGCAGGCTGCCCACCATGACGACGAAATGCAGCGGCCGTTCTTCAGCCATCGGTTGTCCCCTCGATCCAAAACCCCGCTCCTCGCGGTGATCGAGAGCGATAGTTTGGCGTTTGTCGCGGAATTGCTATGGTCCTTAGCAAATCGCGACTTGCGCGGGGAGCCATGATCGCAGCAAACGAGCTTTTTTCCGTGCGCGGCCGCACCGCGCTGGTGACCGGCGGCGCGACCGGCCTTGGCCGGATCTGCGCCGAGGCGCTGCTTGGCGCCGGCGCGCGGGTTCTGATCGCCTCGCGCAAGGCGGAGGCTTGCGAAAAGGCGGCGCAGGAGCTTTCTTCGCTCGGCTCATGCGAGGGCTTCGGCGGCACGGTCGCGACGGAAGCCGGCGTCGCCGACCTCGCCGCGGAGACGCGGAAACGCACCGACGTTTTGCACATTCTCGTCAACAACGCCGGGGCGAACTGGGGCGAGCACGTTCGAAACTTTCCCCTGGAAGGCGTGGGACCGCATCCTCAGCGTCAACGTGACCGGGCTTTTCACCCTGACGCGCGATCTCGCACCCATGCTGATCGCCTCCGCAACGCGCGACCGGCCCTCGACCGTGGTCAACATGGGATCGGTCATGGGATATGTGACGCAGTCGGAAACCGCGTGGGCCTATTCCGCCTCGAAGGCCGCGGTGCATCACCTGACCCGCATTCTCGCAGCCGAGCTTGCGGAAAGGCAGGTGACGGTGAACGCGCTCGCGCCCGGACCGTTTCCGACCAACATGACGAAGTTCGCCATTGGCGACGAGGCGGGACAGGCGCGCAGCGCCAAAACCGTGCCGATGGGCCGCGTCGGACGGCCCGAGGACATCGCCGGACCGCTGCTCTTCCTCGCGGGCCGCGGCGGCGCCTACACCACGGGTGCGATTCTGCCGGTGGACGGCGGGGTCGGCGTCACGGCGGCGCCGGCGATGTTCGGAGACCAGACATGAGCGATTGGGCGGACGTCAAGCGGGTTCCCGCGGCCGAACTCGCCGCCATGGTCGGACACGATTTCGTCTCCCGCTGGCTCATCGTCGATCAGGCGCGGATCGACGCCTTCGCCAAGGTCACCGAGGACGAGCTTTTTATTCACGTCGATCCCGAACGGGCGAAAGCAACGGCGTTCGGCGGGACGATCGCGCACGGCTTTCTCACCCTCTCGCTGCTGTCGGCCATGGCCTATAGCGCGCTGCCCAGAATCGAGGGCGCGGCGCATGGCCTGAACTACGGCTTCGACCGCGTGCGCTTCGTCCGGCCTGTCCCTTCGGGAAGCCGGGTGCGCGGCCATTTCACCCTGCGCGCGGTCACGCCGCGTTCGGCGCGCGACTGGCAGTTGAGCTATGACGTCAGCGTGGAGGTCGAAGGGGCGAAGAAGCCGGCGCTGGCGGCGACCTGGCTGACGATGCAGGTGATGGGTTAGCGCCCACGAGTAATTCGGCAATTTGCCCTAACTATATCTTCGGTTTGGTCAAACTTAAGGGTTAAATGACGGTTTGGTACACGTGTATCAAAAGACCGCAGAGCCGGCTGAATTTCCGTTCATCAGGACAAAGCAGTACTTTTATGACGGCGCCGGCGTCCGACGCATCTCAGTAAGATTTCTTACTGGCGGCCTTTAGGGCGCGCAATTGTGGTTGCGCCACACCCCAAGCACGAGTTGGGCGTCGGGCTGGTCGCCGCAATCCGCAAGCAAGCTGGCCTTTGATCATGCATTACCCCATCGCGATCGAGTTCGAGACTGACCAAACCGCGTATGGCGTTGTCGTCCCCGATCTGCCCGGTTGTTTCTCAGCCGGAGATACGCTGGAGGAGGCAATCGCAGGCGCGGAAGAGGCGGCGTTGGCCTGGATTGAGGCCGCGCTTGACGCTGGCGAGCCGATCCCGCGCCCCTCCTCGCTCGAAGCAATCCGCGCGAAGCCAGAATTTACAGGCTGGATCCTCTCGCTTGTCACCGTCGATCCGGCCGTTCTCGACGACACCGTCGAACGCGTCAACATCACGCTGCCGCGCCGGGTGCTGCGGCGCCTGGACGATGAAGCGCGCGCTGCCGGCGAGACGCGATCGGGCTATATCGCGAAGCTCGCCATCGAGCACTGAGAACGGCCGGTTTTGAAGACCCGGAGGCTCGTCGCCGGTCTTAAGCGGAGATCGTTAATTAACAATATTATTACGTTTAATTCTCTTCCGGTCCCCCGGCTCAGGGTGACTCGCGAATTGGGCCGCAAGCCGTTGGAATCGCTCGAAACGGACTCGCGTAATCGGGGCCTGCCTCCTCGCATCCGGAGCGCGCGCCGTTCAGCGCCAGAACCGCACCGCTTCGCCCGTCGATGGCCCTGTGAGTTCGCCCTCCCACATCACCCGGCGCCCGCGAACGATCGTTCCGACCGGCCAACCCGTCACGGTCTTTCCGTCATAAGGCGTCCAGCGCGAGCGCGAGGCGATCCAGGAATCGCGGATCGTCTCCCGGCGCTTGAGGTCGACGATGGTGAAGTCGGCGTCGTATCCGGCCGCGATCCGGCCCTTGCCGACGATGCCGAACAGCCGCTGCGGCCCGGCGCTGGTGAGATCGACGAAGCGCTGAAGACTGAGCCGCCCGGCATTGACGTGGTCGAGCATGATCGGAACAAGCGTCTGCACCCCGGTCATGCCCGACGGGCTCTCGGGATAGGGCCTGGCCTTTTCTTCCAGCGTATGGGGCGCGTGGTCGGAGCCGAGCACGTCGACCACGCCCTGCTCGAGACCGCGCCAGATCGCGGCGCGATGGTCGGGACCGCGAACCGGCGGGTTCATCTGCATTTTCGTGTTGAGGCGCGGGTAGTCTTCGGCGCTGAGCGTCAGGTGATGCGGCGTCGCCTCGCAGCTCGCGACATCCTTGGCGCTCGCCAGAAACTCCATTTCCTCGCGGGTCGAGATATGCAGGACATGCACTTGCGCCCGCGCCTCGCGCGCCAGGCGAACGAGCCGCTCGGTCGAGCGCAAAGCCGCGATCGCGTCGCGCCAGACCGGATGCGAGGAGGGATCGCCGGCGACGCGCAGGGCTTTGCGCTCATTCAAGCGCGCCTCATCCTCGCTGTGGAACGCCGCGCGGCGGCGGGTCTGTTTGAGGATCGCCAGCACCCCCTCGTCGTCGGCGACCAGAAGGCGGCCGGTCGAGGAGCCCATGAACACCTTGATCCCCGCCGCGCCCGGCAGCCGTTCGAGATCGGGGATCAAGGCGACATTGTCGTGCGTGCCGCCGACCCAGAAGGCGAAGTCGCAATGCATGCGGCCCTTCGCCCGGGCGAGCTTGTCGGCGAGCGCGTCGGCGCTCACCGTCAGCGGATCGGTGTTCGGCATTTCGAACACCGCGGTGACGCCGCCGAGGACGGCCGCGCGCGAGCCGGTCTCCAGGTCTTCCTTATGAACGAGCCCCGGCTCGCGAAAATGCACCTGGGAATCGATCACGCCCGGAAGGATGTGAAGACCGCTGCAGTCGATTCGCTCGCCCGCCGCGGCGGCGCTGAGAGCGCCGATCTCGGCGATCCGCCCGTCGCGGACGCCAATGTCGCGGAGGCCGATCCCGTCGTGATTGACCAAAGTCCCGTTGATCAGAACGCAATCGAAACTCGGCGGCATGGCGGATCTTTCTTGCAGGGACGCAAAAGCGGCCTATTTGACAGGGAGCGACCTTGCAAGCGCGACTGGAGGCGTCCCATGCACAAGAAAGCCGCCATGCTCGAGGATCGCGGCGTCCTTTCGGTGAGCGGCGCGGATGCGACCAGCTTTCTGCAGGGCCTCTTGACCAACGACGTCGAGCGGCTGGCCCCAGGCGAAGCGCGCTACGCGGCGCTGCTCACGCCGCAAGGCAAAGTCCTGTTCGACATGATCGCCGTGCGCGCGCCAGGCGGCGATGAGCCATCCTATCTCATCGATTGCGCGGCGGCCCAGGCGGCCGATCTCGCCAGGCGGCTCGGCTTCTACAAGCTGCGCGCCAAGGTCGCGATCGCTGACGTGAGCGCCGATCGCGCCGTCGTCGCCTTCTGGGGCGATGAGCCTGCGCCGGTCGACGACGGTCTTCTTTACGCCGACCCGCGCGATCCGCGCCTTGGCTGGCGCGCAATCCTGCCGCGCCCGGCCGCCGCCGCGATCGGATTGGAGCACGCGGGCGAATACGAGGGCCTGCGCATCGCCGTCGGGGCGCCCAAGGGCGGCCTCGATTTCGCCTATGCGGACGCCTTTCCGCACGACGCCAATTTCGATCTTCTGCACGGGGTCGATTTCGACAAGGGCTGCTATGTCGGCCAGGAGGTCGTCTCGCGCATGAAGCATCGCGGAACCGCCCGCAAGCGCGTCGCGCGCGTCAAACTGGCTGGTCCGCCGCCGGCGCCCGGGACGCCCGTCATGGACGGCGCGCTCGCGGTCGGCGCGCTCGGATCCTCTTCGGGCCGCGAAGCGCTGGCGCTGCTGCGCATCGATCGGGTCGAGGAGGCGAGCGCGGCGGGGCGCCCGCTCAGCGCGGGCGGGGTCGGCCTGGCGCTGGCCGAGTGAGCGTCCTCGCGTCCGGCCTCTAGACGGCTTCGGCTCTCGCCCGCCGCCGCATGGCGAAACCGCCCAGCGAAACGAATCCGACCGCCATCAGGCCCCACGTCGCCGGCTCGGGGACGGGAGAGAAGGTCAACGGATTGCCGCCATCCGTGATCGAAAGCGCGAAGGTCGGCTCTCCGCCGAAAGTGGCGAGATACTGGAAATACACGCCCGAAGGATCGAAACCTTCAGTGCGGGACGGGAGACTCCAACTCGTTATGTCGCGGAAGGCGAGCGAAATTTTGAAGACGCTACCGTCACAGGTCTTGGATACGCTTCCGTCGCAGGTGAGCCTAACGCTCCCATCCGCCTCCTGAACGGCGGGCAGAAGCAAACTCGGCGTGCCCGGAAGCAGCAGCGAGACCGTCACAAGATAGGCGGCGGCTCCAGTCGTCTGGTCGAACACCGGGCTTGTTGGATCACGGAGGTCGGCCGTCGCCGCCGGGAAAGCAGGAGGGTCCGGCTGAGGATTGAACCCCACCAGCACCCCCGGATTCGTGAGACCTCCCGACGTGAGGAACGCAAAGCCAGCTGAGCCGTCCGGGAACGTATAGGCGGGCAAGAGCGTCGCCGCGTTGGTGACGGTCGGGGCCACAATAGCGGCCATGGCTAAAAAACGAACAAACAAAGCATTCATGAAAGCCCCCCCGTTCTATCTCCGGCACAAACGCCGAGCTTGTGATGTTATAGGGCGTTCATGGCTTTCTGGCAAGCTTCGCGTCGCGCTCGCCGCCCTTGCTCACCCGGCTTTTGTTGCTTGACCGCTTCCACGCCTGTCTCTAGGAAATGTCTGGTAAGGGCTGGCGAACGGCTCAGTTTTGCGAAGCGCCCGCAGAGCGGTATCGCTTCTTTGGTCTCACCGGGAGGAATAAAATGAAAAGATTTCTGCTGTCTGCTGCAATGGTCGGCGCGATGCTCGCCATGTCGGGGTCAGCCCAAGCCGCCGACAAGAAGACGCTCGTGTTCGTGGTGAACGGCGCGTCGGATTTCTGGAAGGCCGCCGAGGCTGGCGTCAAGAAGGCGCAGGGTGAACTGCCGAATTACAAGCTCGACTTCAAATATCCCGAACAGTCCTCCGCTGCGATCCAGACACGGCTGATGGACGATCTCGTTGCGGCCGGCGTCTCGGGCATCATGGTCAGCGCCGTCGATCCGAAGACGATGACAGACGCCCTCGACCGGATCGGCAAGCAGGTGGCCTTGTTCACCACCGATAGCGACGCTCCCAAGAGCAGCCGCGTCGCCTATATTGGCTCGAGCAACGTCGACGCCGGCAAGCAGGCTGGCGAGATCGCGCTGAAGGCCATGCCAAATGGCGGCAAATGCATGGGCTTCGTCGGTCTGCCCGGCGCGGACAACGCGCGCGAGCGCATCGAGGGCTTCAACGACACGATCAAGGGCTCGAAGATCGTACAAGTCGACGTTCGCGCCGACGACATCGACCAGACCCGCGCCAAGCGCAATGTCGAGGATACGCTGACCGCCCATCCCGAGATCGACTGCATGGTCGGCTATTATTCCTACAATACGCCCCGCATCTACGAGGCGCTGAAAGAAGCCGGCAAGCTCGGCAAGATCACCGTGATCGGCTTTGACGAGGATCCGATCACGCTTGGCGGCGTCAAGGAAGGCACGATCGCCTCGACCGTCGTGCAGCAGCCCTATGAGTGGGGCTACCAGGGCATGAAGGACATGGCGAAGTATCTCGAGGGAGACAAGTCGTTCATTCCGGCGAACGGGCTCATCATCATCCCGACCAAGATCATCAGCAAGGACAACGTCGACGCCTTCTGGGCCGAGCTGAAAGCGCGCCAGGGCAAGTAATAGGGCGGGGCGAGCGGGCGCGATCGCAGCGTTCGCCTGGCTTGAAATTTGGGGCGCCGCGCTCACGCGCGGCGCTGTCTTTTCCTTAAGGACCGCCTTTGGCCGATCCTCTCCTCCGGCTGATCGACATCACCAAGAGCTATCCCGGCGTCCGCGCTCTTTCGCGCGTCAGCCTGACCGTGCGCCAGGGCGAGGTTCTCGGGCTGATTGGCGAGAATGGCGCAGGCAAATCGACCTTGATGAAGATTCTCGGCGGGGTGGTGAAGCCCGATCAGGGAACGATCGAGATCGAAGGCGCCGCGCATGGCGCGCTCACCGTCTCCGAGTCGCTGAATTCCGGAATCGCCTTCGTTCATCAGGAACTGAACCTCTTCGACAATCTCGATGTCGGCGCGAATGTGCTGATCGGGCGGGAGCCGCTGTCGGGCGGTCCCCTTAAGCTCGTCGACCGCAAGACGACGAAGACGCATTGTGGAGCCGCTGCTGCGGCGACTGAACGTCGACTTCGAAGTCGACGATCTTGTCTCCGACCTCTCCCTCGCCCAGCGCCAGCTTTTGGAGATCGCCAAGGCCCTTTCCCTCAACGCCCGCGTCGTCATCATGGACGAGCCGACATCGAGCCTGACGTCCACCGAGACCGATCGGCTGATGCGGGTCATCGGCGAACTGAAGGCTGACGGCGTCTCGATCATCTTTATCACCCATCGGCTGAACGAGGTCGAAACCTGCGCCGACCGTGTGGTCGTCCTCCGCGACGGCTCGGTCGTCGGCGAGCTGGCGCATGACCAGATCCATCGCGACGCGATGATCCGCCTGATGATCGGACGCGATCTCAAGTCGTTGTACATTCCGCCCAAATCGCCGGCGGGCGCCGACGTTCTGGAAGTCGTGGGCTTGCGAACTCTTTCGCATCCCGGACACGCCGTCAGCCTTTCGCTGAAAGCGGGAGAAATCCTCGGGATGGCCGGATTGATCGGCGCGGGGCGCACCGAGCTTGCGCGCGCTGTGTTCGGCGTTGATCCCATGCTGGGAGGCGAAATACGGCTGAATGGCGCGCCGATCACCGTTCGTTCAGCCAAAGACGCGATCGCGCACGGAATTTATCTTGCGCCGGAGGACCGCAAGCGCAGCGGCCTCGTGCTCGAGGATTCGGTGAGCGAGAACATCTCCTTGCCGGATATCCTCGCCTTCGCCCGATATTTCCTCATCGACTCGGCTGCCGAGCGCAAGAACGCCGAGCGGCAGCGCCAGTCCCTCAACATCAAGACGGCCGATGTGGAAACGGTGGTCGGCACGCTGTCCGGGGGCAACCAGCAGAAGGTCGTGCTCGCCAAATGGCTGTCGATGAAGCCCAAGGTGATGATCTTCGACGAACCGACCCGTGGCATCGACGTGGGGTCAAAGTCGGAAATCTATTCTCTGATGCGGGGGCTCGCCGACTCCGGCGTGGCGATCCTGATGATTTCTTCCGACATGGAGGAGGTGATCGGAGTGAGCGACCGGATCGTGGTGATGCAGGAAGGCGCGATCAGCGGAACGCTGAACCGCGACCAGTTCAGCGAGGAGAACGTGATGCGGCTCGCCGTCGCTCGTGTGCCGGAACAGAGTGCGGCCTGATGCTGAAGAAGGATCTCGGCCTTTTCCTCCTTATCGTCGTTGTCGGCGCGGTGGTGGCCTTCCTCAACCCTCGATTCATCTCGCCGGTCAATCTGGCGAACACCGCCAACCTCGTCGGACTGTTCGGCCTGTTCTCCATAGGCGAAGGTTTCGTCATCATCACCGGCGGCATCGACCTGTCGATCGGCTCCGAATTCGCCCTTTTCGGCGTCGTCTTCGTCGACCTCCTCGTGAACTATCACGTGCCGTGGCTGCTCGCTGTCCTCATCATCATCGGTTTCGGCGTCATCCTCGGCTGGGTGCATGGATTTCTCGTCACGCGAATGAACCTGCAGCCCTTTGTCGTCACCCTCTGCGGCCTCCTGATCTATCGCGGGGTCGCACGCTGGTACACCAACGACGGGACAGCGGGATTTGAGTTCGGACAGAGCTTTCCAGCGCTTGAATGGATCACGACCGGGCGCACCTACGGCATCCCGCACACTTTCGTCATCTTCCTTGTGGTCGCGGCGATCATGGGGGTGCTGCTGCATCGCTCGGTCTTTGGGCGCTACCTGTTCGCCATCGGCAAGAACGAAGAGGCGGCGCGTTTCTCCGGCATCGCGACAAAAAAGATCATTGTCGCCGCTTACATCATCTGCGGCGCGCTCGCTGGCGTCTCCTCGATTTTCCTCACGATGTACACGCGCTCGATCTCGCCCGCGTCGCATGGCAATTTCTATGAGCTCTACGGAATCGCGGCTGCGGTTCTCGGCGGCTGTTCGCTGCGCGGCGGCGAGGGCTCGATCCTGGGCATCGTGCTCGGCGCCATTCTGCTTCAGGTTCTGCAGAACCTGGTCAATCTGCTCGGCATTCCGAGTTCGCTCAATTTCGCCGTCATGGGGACGGTCATCCTGATTGGCGTGCTCGCCGACCAGCAATTGGTGCGGCTGAGGCAGGGCCGCGCCGACCGGGCGAAGGACAATCTGCGCGCGGCGGCGCCGCTCGCGAGGTCGTAGGAGCCGGGCCGCGAACGCCGGGCGCGTGATGCTGGAGGGCGCAACCATCTTCGCGCTCGCCTTCGTGGTCATCACCGCCCTCATGGGGGCGCGCCAGGTGCCTCAGGGCTACAATTACACGGTCGAGCGCTTCGGGCGCTATCACAAGACTTCTCTCCCCGGTCTCGGGCTCATTGTTCCCTACATCGACTCCGTCGGCCGCAAGCTCAACGTGATGGAGCAGGTCATGGAGGTCCCGAAGTCAGGAGATCATCACTAAGGACAATGCGACCGTGACGGTGGACGGCGTCGCCTTTTATCAGGTGCTCGACGCGCGCCGGGCGGCCTACGAGATCTTCGATCTTCTGATGGCGCCGCGCAATCTCGTCATGACCAACGTGCGCACGGTCATGGGCTCGATGGACCTGGACAGCTCCTCTCGCACCGCGACGAGATCAACGCGCGGCTTTTGACGGTGATCGACGCTGCCTCGGAGCCGTGGGGCATCAAGGTCACGCGCGTCGAGATCAAGGACATCGTGCCGCCCAGAGACCTTGTGGACGCGATGGGGCGGCAGATGAAGGCCGAGCGCGAGAAGCGCGCGGTGATCCTTGAAGCCGAAGGCATGCGGCAGTCCGACATCACTCGCGCCGAAGGACGCAAAGCGGCGCTCGTGCTCGAAGCCGAAGGCCGCCGCGACGCGGCGTTCCGGCGCGGCCGAGGCGGTCGAGCGAACCGCGCAGGCTGAGGCGATTGCCACGCGCGTCATCAGCGAGGCGACCGCCAACGGCGACGTGGTCGCGGTGAACTTCCTGATCGCAGAGAAATATATCGCCGCGCTCCACGCTCTTGCGCAATCGCCCAATCAGAAGCTCGTGATCGTGCCCATGGAATTGAGCTCGCTTGCCGGCACGCTCGGCGGATTGAGCCAGATCGCCGCGAGCGCCATGGGCGCGGAGACCGTCGCGGCCCCGCGGCCGCCTGCCCGGCCACGTCCCCCTGGCGGGCGCGACGAGCACGGCGCCGGTTTCCCCTTGGCAAGGGTCCGAGAATGCGCCGCCCGGCGGGGCTTCTCCCTAAAGGAGGATCGCTCGGAGCCCACAATGGACGCCCTCCTCGAACCGGCCCATCTCGTCGCGCTCGCGTGGCTCGTCGCCGGGCCTCGTTCTCAGCGCGATCGAGACGCTTGCGCCTGGCGCATTCTTCATCTGGTTCGGCGCCGCGGCGGCGATCGTCGGGGCCGTGGACTACGTCCTGCCGATGGGCTTCGTCGCGCAGCTCATCCTGTTCGCGGTTCTGGTGGCGACGCTGGTTCTTATCGGGCGGCGGAGTCTACGGATCGCTCGACAAGGGCCCCGGGCCGCTGCCGCAAAGCCGCGCGCATGCGATGGTCGGGGCCGATTTCTTCCTGGACGAAGCGATCGCGCGAGGCTACGGGCGCATCCGCGTCGGCGACAGTTCCTGGCGCGTCGCCGGACCGGATTGCCCGGCCGGCGCCAAGGTGAGGGTGGTCGCCGTTGAGGACGGGTCGCTCCTACGCGTCGAGCGGGTGGACTGACGCGCGAAGGAGCTGGAACTCGTAGTCAGCGATAAACCAGCACCGGAATGGTCGAGTGCGTCAGCACCTTCGCCGTTTCGCTGCCGAGCAGAAGGGCCGAGATCCCGCGCCGCCCGTGCGAGGCCATGACGATGAGATCGCAGCCGAGCGCGTGCGCGGCGTCGATGATGGCGCGATAGGGCTGGTCATGAACCTCGCGGACCGTCTCGCAAGGCACCTTGGCGGCGTCTGCCGCCATCCTCACCTGTTCCATCGCCTTCTCCGACAGGACGCGCGACTGCTCCTCATAATCTCCCTCGTCGACGGGAACGAGAACGGTGTCCATGGCCACGGCGCGGTACGGCTCAGCCACCGTTAGCCCCGTCACCTTCGCGCCGGACTCCTTGGCGAGCTGCACGCCATAGAGGATGGCCTTGCGCGACAGATCGGAACCGTCGGTCGGAATCAGAATGTGCTTGAACATAGATCCTCCTCGGCTACCGGCCGCCTCCCCATCCGCTCGCCCCGACCGAGCGCAGAATCACCAGAAGGACGATCGCGCCGATCGCCGCTTCGATGATCATCCCCGTGAGGCCGCTCCAGATGTGGAAGTTGAAGCGCGGCATAAGCCAGTCGCCGATCAGCGCTCCGACGATTCCGATCGCAGCGTCGCCGACAAGTCCGAAACCATTGCCGCGCAGGACCTTGCCGATCAGCCATCCGGCGAGCGCGCCGACAGCCAGGATGACGATCATACGCTCATTCGAAAGATGCAACGCAATTCCCTCCGCGGAACCATGAGCTCATACACGTCAGTTAATGGACTGCTCAAGCCGCGGAGCGACGATTGTCATGCAGTTGCGGCGCTGGCGTCCGGGGGCTAAATGTGCCCCACGGGGGCCACCATAACGCGGGTTTCCGATTTCGCCCCCAACCCCAAGGAGCCATCTCATGGCCTTCACGCTGCCCGATCTTCCCTATCCGCACGACGCGCTCAAACCCCATATGTCGGCGGAAACCCTCGAATTCCATCACGACAAGCACCATCTCGCCTACGTCAACAACGGCAATGCCGCGCTCAAAGGCACCGAATGGGAAGGCAAGCCGCTCGAGGACATCGTCAAGGGCTCGTTCGGCAAGAACCCCGCCGTGTTCAACAACGCCGGCCAGCATTACAACCACACCCATTTCTGGAAATGGATGAAGCCTGGCGGCAGCAAGATCCCGGGCGAGATCGAAAAGGCGCTCAAGGATTCGTTCGGCTCGATCGAAAAGGCCAAGGAGGACTTCATCCAGGGCGGCGTCACGCAGTTCGGCTCCGGCTGGTCGTGGCTCGCAGTCAAGGATGGCAAGGTTCAGGTGATGAAGACGCCAAATGGCGAAAACCCGCTTGTCCACGGCGCCAAGCCGATCCTCGGCGTCGACGTGTGGGAGCACTCCTATTACATCGACTATCGCAATCGCCGGCCCGACTATCTCAAGGCCTGGGTCGATAACCTCATCAATTGGGAATATGTCGCCGAGCTGTTCGGCCAGAAATAACTCCGCCTCGCGCCCCCGGCTTCCAGCCGGAGGGCGCCCGCCCCGTGCTAATCGGTCAGATTCAGCGTCTTTTGCTCGCAGACATTGACGTCGGACGCATCCATCGACTGGCCGTCGCTGAAGGTTCCGTGCAGGTCGACCCGGCAATTGAAGGGCCGGGGCAGTTGAGCCGGCGCGTGATTGCCGGCTTTCAGCGCGCCCAGCACTTTTTTCCAGTTTGGCGAGCCGCTCTCAGCCGCCTGCAGCTGGACGAGATCGGTCTTGCGCGAGTTCGTCACCATCACCGTGACGGTCGACGCGCCCTCCGACGTCTTCGGCCTGAGCTTGGTGGGAGGCGCCGCGTTCTGCGCCAGCGCCGGCGCGACGATAAAGCCGCATAAAGCTCCGCCGAGCGCCACAGCCAAGGTCCATTTCGGCATCAATCTCCTCCCCGCCGCGTTTCGAGCTTGCGCTCGCGACGATGGCGCCACGATGGCGAAGCAAGCGTAATCCGAGACCGCCACGCACCCGCCTCCACGCGCCCTGACATCACATGTCGCGAGGGAAGACCGAGTCCTGAGGCTCGGGCTCGGCTGAGCGCCGCTCGGCGGCGGCGTGCAGCATTGGCAGCACGTCCTCTATTCGCTCCGCGACCATGTAGCGCACGTCGAAGCCTTCGCGAATGAAGCCCTGGAGACGCATGTGGGCGAAGAGCGCGAGCATCGGGCGCCAGAAGCCGCCGATATCGGCGATGAGAATCGGCTTCGTGTGCCGATTGAGCTGGGCCCAGGTGAGCTGCTCGACCAGTTCCTCCACCGTGCCGACCCCGCCCGGCAAGGCGACAAAGGCGTCGGCGCGGTCGAACATCGCCTGCTTGCGTTCATGCATGTTCTCGACGACCAGCATCTCCTGGACATCGGTCAGCGGATGTTCCTTGCGGATGAGGAAGCTCGGAATGATCCCGGTGACATAACCGCCGGCCGCGAGCGTCGACCTGGCGAGGCGTCCCATCAGCCCCTCGCCGCCGCCGCCGTAGACGAGGCCGACCCCCTCGGTCGCGAGCGCGCGCCCGAGCTCTTCAGCCGCCTCGCCGAACCGCGCATCGGCGCCGTCGCTCGACCCGCAATAGACGCAAACGTTCCGAATCGCACTCATGCTTCGATTTGCCGCCCGTGGCCGAGCGGCGTCAAGCCGCGCGCTCAGTCCGCCTCAAGTCCGATCTCGCGCAGGATCTCGCTTTGATGCTCGCCGAGCGTCGGCGAACGGCGGTCAAGCGCAAGCGGGTTGTCGCTCATCAGGATGGGACTGCGAAGGCCGGGCGTTCCCTGCGGCTCGATCCGCATGCCGCGCGCCTTGAATTGGGGATCGTCGAACAGGTCGGCGATGGTGTTGATCGGCCCGGCGGGCACGACCGCCTTTTCCAGCGCGGCGAGAAGGTCGTTGCGCTTCCATGAAGAGGTCTTTGCGGTCAGCTCGCGATCCATCTCGATGCGGTTCGTCACCCGCCCGGGGTTGGTCGCAAACCGGGGGTCGCGCGCCAAGGCCTCCACCCCGAGCACTCCGCAGAGCCGCGCGAACTGTCCGTCGTTGCCGACCGCGACGATCAACCAGCCATCCGCGACGGGAAGCGTCTGGTAGGGCGCGAGATTGACATGGGCGTTGCCCATCCGCTTCGGCGATTGGCCGGACGCCAGATAGTTCATCGCCTGGTTGGCGAGCATCGTGGTCATCGAGTCGAACAGCGCAAGGTCGATGTGCTGGCCCTTGCCGCTGCGCTCGCGCGTGATCAAAGCCGCTTCGATCGCGATCACGCCATAAAGTCCGGTGAACAGATCGCTGATCGCGACGCCCGCCTTCTGCGGCGAACCGTCCGGCTCGCCGGTGATGCTCATGATTCCCGACATGCCTTGAATGAGGAAATCGTAGCCGGCGCGCTTCGCGTAGGGGCCCGTCTGGCCGAAGCCCGTCACCGAGCAATAGATGAGCCGCGGATTGAGCGCTTTCAGGCTCTCGTAGTCGAGGCCGAATTTCTTCAAGCCCCCGACCTTGAAATTCTCGATCAGCACGTCGGAGCGCGCCGCAAGGCGCCGCACGATCTCGCGCCCGCGCTCGGTCTTAAAATCGGCGACGATCGAGCGTTTGCCGCGATTGCACGAATGGAAATAGGCGGCCGAAAGCTTGCCTTCCGTCTCGATGAACGGCGGCCCCCAGGCGCGCGTCTCGTCGCCCTCCGGGCTCTCGACCTTGATGACGTCGGCGCCGAGGTCGGCAAGCGTCTGCCCGGTCGTCGGACCGGCCAGCACGCGCGCAAGCTCGAGCACGCGGACGCCGGCGAGGGCGCTCGTGCTCAAAAGAACGCCTGCAAGCCGGTTTGCGCGCGCCCCAGGATCAGCGCGTGAACGTCGTGCGCGCCCTCATAGGTGTTGACCGTCTCGAGGTTGGCGAGATGGCGCATCACCTTGTATTCGATCTGGATGCCGTTGCCCCCGTGCATGTCGCGCGCGGCCCGGGCGATGTCGAGCGCATCGCCGCAATTCGAGCGCTTGACGAGCGAGATCATCTCCGGCGCCGCCCTCCCCTCATCCATCAGCCGCCCGACCCTGAGCGACGCCTGGAGGCCGAGCGCGATCCTGGTCTGCATGTCGGCGAGCTTCTTCTGAAAGAGCTGGGTCTGTGCGAGCGGCCGGCCGAACTGCTTGCGGTCCAGGCCGTATTGGCGGGCGCCGAGCCAGCAATCCTCCGCCGCGCCCATCGCGCCCCAGGATATGCCGTAGCGCGCGCGGTTCAGGCAGCCGAACGGCCCTTTCAGGCCGGCGACGTTCGGCAGAATCGCGCTCTCGGAGACATCGACATTGTCGAGCACGATCTCGCCAGTGACCGAGGCGCGCAACGACAGCTTGCCCTCGATCTTTGGCGCGGAGAGACCCTTCATGCCCTTTTCGAGGATGAAGCCGCGAAATCTGATCGTTATGCGCGCGCGACTTCGCCCACACCACGAACACGTCGGCGATCGGGGCGTTGCTGATCCAGGTCTTGGCGCCGATCAGCCTGTAGCCGCCGTCGATCTTTTCGGCCCGCGTGGTCATGCCGCCCGGATCGGAGCCGGCGTTGGGCTCGGTGAGCCCGAAGCAGCCGATGAGCTCGCCCCGCGCGAGGCCCGGCAGGTATTTGCGGCGCTGGTCGGGATCGCCATAGGCGTGGATCGGGTACATGACGAGCGAACTCTGCACGCTCATCATCGAGCGGAACCCGAAGTCGACCCGCTCGACCTCGCGCGCGACGAGGCCGTAGGAAACATAGCCCGCGCCGGCGCAGCCGAACTCCTCCGGCAGCGTCACCCCGAGCAGGCCCGCTTCGCCCATCAGCCGGAACAGCTTCGGGTCGGTCTTTTCCTCGAGATAAGCCTCTCGAATGCGAGGCGCGAGCTCCTTTGCGGCGAAGTCCCGCGCCGTGTCGCGGATCATCCGCTCGTCCTCGGTGAGCTGGGACTCGAGCAGCAGCGGATCGTCCCACTGGAAGGGGCCGAGATCCGGTCCGTGAAAGGAGCTCATCGCAACACCCTCGGGGCCCTTGCGCCCGCTTCCCGATCTATATGGGCCGGCGGGCGGGGCGTCGAGGGTTGGGGCCCGGATCCGAGGGCCGGAACCGCGCCGGCCGCTTTGTCGGCCTTACAACCTCGAGGCGAGCCGCGGATCAACGCACGCAAATAAAGCAGGCATAAACGCTCGTATGCGCTAGTAAACGATAGTAAAAATGCTTTCTTTTGCTATCGTTTATTTTTTGCAATCGAGACTTTTCAATGAGTTACGAGCGATTTGAAACAAAAAAATTTCCCGGTTCTCTCTCAAGTTGCATCCCGACGGTTCGAGCCGCCCGCATCGGGCCGTCGACGGCGGCGCGCTCGCCTGCAACGCCCGATCTGATCGCCTTCGCACCCTGCGAACTCCAATCCGCCATCGCCGATGATCATAGCGCATTTTCTGGTTTTGTCAATCAAAATCTATCGATGATGAATTTCGTAATATCGTCACCTCCTCTTCGCCAACACGCCCCTCGGTCCAGCCAAGGACAGGGAGCCCAGCCGCCAGGCGGCTCGCGGCCGGGTCCAACAAAACTCCGTGCCTGATCGAAAATCGCCCACTATCATCCAAGGCCATGCAAAACGACCCGCTCTCGCACGGCCTTTGGGAAATAACCGCTCCGCCGGCGCCGCCGACCTCGCCGCTTCAGTGGCGAAGTTCGGGCCGATGTGGCGATCATCGGCTGCGGCTATACCGGGCTCTCGACCGCGCTGCGGCTGGCCGAGGCCGGAGCGAAGGTCGTCGCGCTCGAGGCGGTTGAAATCGGCTTTGGCGGCGCGGGGCGCAACGTCGGCCTGGTCAACGCCGGCATGTGGCTTGCGCCCGACGATGTCGCGACGAGGCTCGGCGCCGACTATGGCGAGCGGCTGCTCAAGTTGCTTGGCGATGGGCCCTCCGAGGTTGAGGCGCTCGTCAAGAGCCACGGCATCGCGTGTGAATTCGTGCGCAACGGCACGCTGCATTGCGCGATGGGGCCGTCGGGGCTCGCCAAGATCGAGGAGCGCTGCGCGCAATGGGGCGCGCGGGGAGCGCCGGTGAAACTTCTCAGCCGCGAGGAGACGGCGCGGCGGATCGGCGTCGACATCTATGCCGGCTCGCTGCTCGACTTGCGCGCCGGCACCATTCAACCGCTCGCCTATGCGCGCGGGCTGGCGAGCGCGGCGCTCGCCGCCGGCGCGGTCATTCATACGCAAACCGCCGTCCGTTCGGCCGAGCGGGCGGCCAAGGTCTGGACGCTTAAAACCGATAGCGGCGCAGTCGCGGCCGACTGGGTCGTGGTCGCCACCGACGCCTATGCCGAGGGCGCGCCATGGCCGCAGGGAAAGCGGGAGCAAATCCGCGTGCCCTATTTCAACTTCGCGACGCGGCCGCTCGCGCCTGAACTCGCGGCCTCGATCCTGCCGGGCCGCGAGGGCTGCTGGGACACTCGCCTCATCATGAACTCGTTCCGTTTCGATCAGGCCGGACGGCTTCTCTTCGGCAGCATCGGCGCGCTGCGCCTCGCAGGCCTCGAGGTCCACCGCGCCTGGGCGAAGCGCGCGCTCAGGAAGACATTTCCGCAGATCGGCGAGGTCGAGTTCGAAGCGCAATGGTATGGAATGATGGGCATGACTTCGAACGCGCTGCCGCGCTTCCATCGCCTGGCCGAGAACGTCATCAGCTTCAGCGGCTATAATGGCAGGGGCATCGGCACCGGCACCGTGTTCGGGCGGCTGCTTGCAGACCATGTTCTCGGGAAATTGAGCGACAAGGACATGCCGCTGCCAGTTACGGAGCCGGAGGCGCCCGCTTTTCCGGCCTTGAGGGAAGCCTATTACGAGGCCGGGGCGCAAATCGCTCATGCCGTCGGCGCGCGGCTGTGAGCGCTCTTCGGCCAGGCGTCGGCGGCAAAAATGCGAGGCCCCAACCGCCGATGAAGTCGCCGTAACGCTGGCGGCCGCTGTCTTGATTTTAACACCTTGTCTGGCTATCCGGGCTGGCATCGATGTCCGACTGACGACTCGACATCGCGTCTTGCGGCGCGACGAGGAAGCCTTCCGCACCGATAGCGGACTGGCGACATCCGGCCGCTCACTTCAACTTGATCGAACGGGACTGCATCTATGGCTACGGGAACCGTCAAATGGTTCAACGCAACGAAAGGCTTTGGTTTCATCCAGCCTGATGACGGCGGCAAGGACGTGTTTGTCCATATCAGCGCCGTTGAGCGCGCGGGGCTCCGCGAACTCAACGAAGGGCAGAAGGTCTCCTATGAGATTGTCGCCGACAAGCGCACCGGGCGCTCGTCGGCAGGCAACCTGCAGGTCGCCTGATTTTCCTTCGAATCTGGCGCGCCAGATACTCAGCCCCGGCGACAAGGCCGGGGCTTTTTGTTTATGGTGGCCGCCTCAAGGGAGGGGACGATGGCTGAGCGAACAAGCGAGACGTTTCTGGGACTCGACATCGGCACCTCCTCGGTGAAGGCGCTGCTTGTCGATTTCGAGCAGCGCGTGCTGGCCGAAGCTTCGATCCCGCTCAACGTTTCGCGCCCTCACCCGTTGTGGAGCGAGCAGAACCCCTCCGATTGGGTCGAGGGAGTCGAGGCCGCGGTCGCCGCGATCCGCCGCGACGCCCCGTCCGACTTCGCGGCGCTGTCGGGCGTCGGTCTTGCAGGCCATATGCATGGCGCGACCCTGCTCGACGCGCAGGACAAACCGCTCAGACCCGCGATCTTGTGGAACGACGGGCGGTCGTTCGCCGAATGCGCTGAGCTCAAGCGGCGGGTCCCTGATCTCGAAGAGCGCACCGGCAATCTCGCGATGCCCGGCTTCACCGCGCCGAAGATGCTGTGGGTCGCGGCCCACGAGCCCGAAATCGCCAAGGCGACGAAGCGAGTTTTGTTGCCCAAGGACTATGTGCGCCTGCGGCTCTCGGGCGAGGCGGTGTCCGAAATGTCCGACGCCTCGGGCACGCTCTGGCTCGATGTCGGACGGCGGCGCTGGGACGACACGCTGCTCACGGCGACGGGCCTGACCGAGAAGGCCATGCCGAGCCTGGTTGAGGGTTCGGAGGTTTCGGCTCATCTTTCGCCCGAAATCGCCGCTGCCTGGGGACTTGAGGGGCGCAAAGTTCCGATAGCGGGCGGCGGCGGCGACAACGCGGCCTCGGCGATCGGGGTCGGCGCCACGGCGCCAGGGGCGGGCTTCGTTTCGCTCGGCACGTCGGGCGTCATCTTTTCCGTCACCGACCGTTTCGTGAAACTCCCCGAGCGGACGCTGCATGCGTTCTGCCATGCGTTGCCGAATCGCTGGCATGGCATGGCGGTGATGCTGTCGGCCGCCTCCTCGCTCGCCTGGATCGCCGCCGTACTCGGGCGCGAGAGCGACATCGGCAAGCTGATCGCAGGGGCGGATTCGTTCGCGCGCTCGCCCAGCGCCGTCGCTTCTGCGCCGATTTTCCTGCCCTATCTCAGCGGCGAGCGCACGCCCCACAACGACGCCGAGGCGACCGGAATGTTCGCCGGACTCCGGTCCGAGCACGGCGCCGACGCGCTCGTCTTCGCGGTGATGGAGGGCGTCGCCTTCTCGTTCGCCGACGGGGTCGACGTTCTGGACGCAGCCGGCGCGCGGCCGGTGCGGCCGCTGCTTGTCGGCGGCGGCGCGCGGTCGGAATTCTGGGGGCAGATGATCGCCGACGCCACCGGCTTGACAATCGACCTCGCTTCCGGCGCGGAAGCCGGCGCCGCCCTTGGCGCGGCGAGGCTCGGCATGCTTGCCGCAGGCGCGGGAAGCATCGAGGCGGTTTGCGCGCGCCCGCCCATCCAGCGCGAATTCAAGCCCGATCCGAACCGCGTCCCCGCATATGCCGCGCGGCTTAAGCGCTATCGGGCGCTCTATGGGGCCGAAAAGTCGGCGCGGCTCTAGGCGACGCGCCACTTGGCGACCAGGTCGCCGATCGCGATCACCAGGATCTGCACGCCGATGCACAGGAGCAGGAACGCCGTCAGCCGCACGATAACCTGCCGGGCGGTGGGTCCGATCAGCCCGGTCAGGCGATCGGCGAAGCGATAGCCGATCCAGATGATCGCGGCGTTGGCGAGCGCCGCGACGCTCGCGCCGAGGAAGAACGCAACGAGGCCGGCGCCGTGCGATGGCCGCTCGGCGCCGATGGTGGTTGCGACAGCAATGGTGCCGGGCCCGGTGGTGAACGGCAACGTCAGCGGAAAGAACGCGAGCTGCATCGGATCGTCGTCGCTGCTTGGCGCGGCTTCCCGCTCGTGGCGCTTTTGGTCGGGATGCGAATCGCTCGTGGTCAAGAGCTGGAACCCGCTCAGCGCGATCACCATTCCGCCTCCGATGCGCAAAGCGTCGATCGAAACGCCGAAGAAGGACAGGATGGTGGTCCCGAACCATAACGCCCCGAACATGATCAGG
The DNA here is from genome assembly GCA_963802615.1 of uncultured Alphaproteobacteria bacterium. Taxonomy (GTDB): domain Bacteria; phylum Pseudomonadota; class Alphaproteobacteria; order Rhizobiales; family Beijerinckiaceae; genus Roseiarcus. Next base: position 9,323 of record CAWDKC010000046.1, on the reverse strand, counting down.
AGCGAATAGAAGCCGACTCGCGCCGCGATCTTCACCCGATCCAACGAGCTGAAGTCCTTGGTGAAGCCATAGAAGATCAGCGCCCCGCCGATCGGATTGATGATCGAGAACAGCGAGGAGAAAGCGAGCAGAAATGCGGAATTCGCCGTCGTGGCGAAGCTGCCCCAGTCCACCACGCCCAGGATTTGTTCCATGTTCGCCCCAGCTTGACGAGGATTGTGTGAACAGCGCGCCGTGTTTTCGCTGGTCACCTCTAACCGTTTGGGAAACCTCCTGCGCTAGGCTTTTTGCGTCAACCGCGAGCCGAAGGGAGAACCGTGGCCGATCCACTCGCCCTCTGGGCGGCGTTGCAGAGCGCAGTACAGGAGAATTTCAGGCCCTCCGCGGCCTATGGCGGGCCTGCGCTCTGCGGCGCTCTGGCGTTCTCCGCGCTCTACTATGCTGGCCGGCGTCAGGCGCGCGGCCGGCGCCTCAGCGTGACCGGGTTCCTCCGCTCGACCTTCCCGAGGCGTGTTCTCCTCCATCCCTCGTCCCTGATCGACATGCGCCTCTGGGCGCTGAACGCAATCGTGTTCGCCTCCGCCTACGGCATGCTGGGCCTCGGTCTGTTCTTCTGGCGTGACGCTATCGTCGCCCAGCTGACCCGCGAATTCGGGCCGCACGCGCCCCTCCTCTGGCCGTCCTGGATGATCCTGACGCTCGCGACGGTGCTTCAGCTCCTGGCCTACGAACTTGCCTACTGGTCCGCCCACTATGGCTTTCACAAGGTCCCGGCGCTCTGGGAGTTCCACAAGGTCCACCATTCCGCCGAGGTGATGACCACCTTGACCGAGTTGCGCCAGCACCCGGTCGAGATCATCGTGTTCATGAACTGGATCGGGCTCGCGACCGGAATCGTGTTTGGCGTCATGACCTATGCCTTCGGCCCCGGCGTGCGCCCGTTCACGCTTCTGAACGGCAACATCCTCACCATGATGTTTCTCCTGACCTACGGGCATCTGCGGCACAGCAACATGTGGATCGCCTTCACCGGCGTCGCCGGCCGGATCCTGCAGAGTCCGGCCCATCACCAGCTGCATCACTCGGCCAATCCGGCCCATTTCGACAAGAACCTCGGCTTTGCCCTCGCTTTTTGGGACTGGGCGTTCGGAACGCTCGTGATCCCGGCGAAGACCCGCGAACCGATCGTGTTTGGCGTCGGCGGCGAGCCGGCGCCTCGCTCGGCGCTGGCGGCCCTGGTCGCGCCCTGCGGGCGCTTTGCCGGCCATGCGCTGAGGCTCGTCCAGCGAATCCCAGGCGCGCGCAACGGCGCCCGCGCCGCCCAAACGCCGCCCTGACCGCCGGTTCCCCCCGGTCGCGAATCCCCTTAAGTCTCCTTATCGATCCCAAGGAGACCTTATCCCGTGCCGGACGAAAAGTCCGCCCGCCGGCGCGGCGTGCTGCTGGTCCTCGTCGCCACCGTCCTGTGGAGCCTGGCGGGCCTGTTCGCCCGCCTTCTCGCCCATCTCGACGTCTGGACGGTGATGGGCTGGCGGGCGCTGCTCGGCGCGGCCTCGATCGCCGTCGTCGGCCTGATCGAATGGCGAAGCGGGCGCCTCGACAACCCGCTCGGCTTCGGCGCGCTGTCGCCGCTCGTGGCGCTGCTCGCGATGATCGCCATCTCCGCCTACACCGCCTCGGTGATGACCACGACCATCGCCGACGTCATGGTGATCTACGCCACCCTGCCCTTCGTCGCAGCGGCGATCGGCTTCCTCATCAATGGCGAGCGCGTCTCGGCCCGCACCCTCGTCGCCTCCGGCGCGGCGCTCATCGGCATCATCGTCATCGCAGCCAGCGGCCTCGGCTCGGGGCGCCTGCTTGGGCAAGCCTTGTCGATGCTGATGACGCTGGCGTTTGCGGGCATGATCGTTCTCCAGCGCCGCCAGCCGCATGCCTCGATCATCATCGTCAATTGCCTCGGCGCGCTCGGCTCCGGAATCTTCGGCCTCGCCAATTCCCCGCTTCAGGCCATCAGCCTGCATGATTTCGCGATCCTGTTCGTCTTCGGCCTGACGACGATCGGGCTTGCTTTCGTGCTCTTCATGGAGGGGGCCAAGCTCATTCCGTCGGCGGAAGCGGGCCTCATCAGTCTTCTGGATGTTGTGCTCGGGCCGCTGTGGGTGTTTATCGCCTTCGGCGAGAACCCGGGCCTGGCGACCCTGCTCGGCGGCGCGATCGTGCTCGCCGCCGCGATCTGGCGGATCGCGCCGGACTTGAGGCAGGAACGGGTTCCTTGAGCGTTATGGGAGGAAGCATGGACGGCGAGCGTTTTGCCCTGGTGACGGGCGCGGGTTCGGGAGTGGGAAAAGCGTCGGCGCTGGCTCTGGCCCGCACCGGCTGGCATGTGGCGCTGGCCGGGCGGCGGCGCGAGCCCCTCGAGCGAGGTCGCGGGCGAGGTCAAGGCGCTCGGCCGCCGCGCCCTCCCCGCGCCCACCGACGTCGGCGACCCCGAGGCGGTCAAGGCCTTGTTCGCGCAATCGAACGCGAGTTCGGCCGGCTTGATCTCCTGTTCAACAACGCCGGCCAGAACGCGCCCCCGGTTCCGATCGACGAACTGACCTTCGCCCAATGGAGCGCGGTGGTCGGCGTCAATCTGAACGGCATGTTCCTCTGCGCCCAGGGGGCGTTCGGCCTGATGAAGCGCCAGACAGCCGCAGGGCGGGCGGATCATCAACAACGGCTCGATCTCGGCCCACACGCCGCGGCCGCTCTCGATCGCCTATAACGCGACCAAGCACGCGATCAGCGGGATCACCAAGTCGATCGCCCTCGACGGGCGCGCCCCACGACATCGCCTGCGGCCAGATCGACATCGGCAACGCGCTGACCGAAATGGCCCGCAAGCAGACGCTCGGGGTCCGCCAGGCCGACGGCCGCATCGCGCCCGAGCCGACCATGGACGTGAGCGAGGTCGGCGAAGCGGTCGCCCACATGGCCAACCTGCCGCTCTCGACCAACGTCCTCACCATGACCATCATGGCGACCAAGATGCCCTTCGTCGGCCGGGGCTAGCGCAACCTGAGGGCGAGTTCCCGCCAAATAAAACCAAGAAAGACCAAGACAATCCAAGGAAAAAGGCTTGCATGTCCTTGGATTTCCTTTGGCCGATTTCGGGGCTTTTCAATGGGTTACGGCGGAAAAAAATAAAAAATCTTCCCTTGCTCAACTCGCGTCTCAGGTTGTGCGGGGAACGTTTTGAACGCGTTTACGCTGTAGTTTCCCTTCATCCTTCGCCTTGCCGCGACCCGTCGCGGGTCGGGCGCCATTTCCGACAATCTGGACAGGATAGCACAGATTTCTGGTTAAGCAAAGAAATTGCAGCAAAAAAATTGGCGACCTGGAAAGGGGGCGACCGTTGCGAACAAGCCCACGGGCCCCGCAGGGCGCGCCGTCCGCGCCGCCGGCGAGGTCGCCGAGGCTATCCGCCAGCCGGCGACGTGTTCTGCGCCTAAAGCTCAGTCACCCTGCAGGATGAGAGGTCGTCGCGCGTCCTGCCGCCAGACGCGAATCGGGCAGACAGCCTGTCCGGCTAGTCCTCGACCCAGGTCACAACTTCGTCCAAGGACGCGCGATCGGTGCGAAAGCCATTCGCCATCGAAGCGCGATCCTCATATCCGAAGGAGATCCCGCAAACGACCAGACGGTCGTCGCCGAGACCAAAATGCTCGCGAACGAATTTCGAATGCGAAGCCAGCGCCGCCTGCGGAATCGAAGCGACGCCCAGGCTCTGCGCCGCGAGCAGGAAATTATTCACGTAGGCGCCGCAATCCACCGCGCCATAGGTTCCGAGCGCCTCGTCCGATGTGACGATGGCGACATGGGGCGCGCCGAACAGCTTGTAGTTCTCGAAACCCTGTCTGGCGTAGGCTTCCCTGTCGCCGCGCGCCACGCCGACAGCCTCGTAGAGCCTGAAGCCGCAGGCCCGCCTGCGTTCGAGATAAGCGCCGCGATATTCACGCGGAAAGGCCATGTCAGGAGCTGGGGGATTTTTCGTCACGGTGTCGCACAGACGCTGCGCGAAAGCGCTCGGTCGCGGCGCCTTTGGTGATGATCACTTGCCATGGCTGGGCGTTGCACCAGGATGGCGTGCGTTGCGCAATGCTGAGGATTCGCGCGATTGTGTCGTCGTCAACGGGATCGCGCAGGAATCCCCGACAGCTATGGCGCGTCGATAAAAGACGCTCAAGCGCCTCGGCGTCGCTCGTCGCTGCCACCTGCATCTTCAAATCCCTCAGGAGCGTTTCGAGGCGGGCGCGGCGCTGCCAACGGGCGGCGAGACGCCGAGGACCGCTGACAGCGCCGCTTAACAATTCGTGGGCGCGGGGTCAATGGGTTTGATCGCGTCGAGCTGGCGCCAGTCGCTCCTCGGTGAAGCCGGCGACGCCGGTGCAGGCTCGTCCGGCTTCTCGCGCCCGCCTTCATGCGGTTGCGCACGCGCCCCAGCTGGTCGCCGAGCGGGCCGATGCGGCCACTCTGTGCGGCCGGAATCTGCTACATGCAAGGCCGCCGGCGATATAAGGCGCGCCGTCGGGCGTCGCAGGCAAGGTCGCCGAGGAACGTCTGCCAGCCGTCGCGATGTTGCGCGCCATCGGGATCGACGCCATCGACTGCTCTCGCAGCTCGGCGCCACTTGGCCTCGGTCCAATACGTCCTCGCTCGTCGTTGGAAGTCCGGCTTCAGCCGAGTCGAACCGCTGGGTGATGTCCTCTGTCTATCTCCGCCGCGAACTGCGGTCGCTGCGGCGATCCACGCCTCAACGTCCGCGTCGGTCAATGGGCGCAGTTGGCCCGAATCGTCGCCGTACTTGACCTTGACGGCGTCAGCTGGACGCGATCGCCGCCGTCGCAGGTTCGCATCGGCTGATGTCGGCGCGAAAGACGAAAGTCTCCGTAAGGCTCACTGTCCGATAGGTCGGCATCGCTCGAGGTCGGCGCCCTGCAACTGCGCTTTGGACAGAAGAGGCGCCCTGCAACTCGCGCCCCTGGAGGTCGGCGCCCTGCAACTCGCGCCCCAAGGTTGCGCCCTGCAATTGCGCGCCGGAGGTTGGCGCCCTGCAACTGCGCGTCCTTAAGGTTGGCGCCCTGCAACTGTGCGGCCTCAAGGTCGGCGCCCTGCAACTGCGCGCCCCGAGGTTGGCGCCCTGCAACTGCGCGTCTATCGAGGCTCGGCGCCCCTGCAACTCGCGCGCTCAGAGGTCGGCACCCTGCAATTGCGCGTTGACGAAGGAGAGCGCCCTGCAATTGCGCGCTGACGAGGTCGGCGCCCTGCAATTGCGCGTCCAAGAGGTTGGCGCCCTGCAAATGCGAGCCGCACCGCACCCTCAATTGCGCGCCGTCCAACCGTGCAAGGCGTCCAGAGTCGGCGCCATGCATCGTCGCGCCGTTCAGCGATACGCCGCGCAGGTCGGCCCCGCTCAGATCGGCGGCCTGCAGATCGCGGTCGTCGAGCTTGATCGTCGGTACGAAATCGCCGCCGCGCGAGGCGATCTCCTTCCTTGTCTCCTCGGAGTCTTCTCGCCGACGATCGTTTCGCCTTCGATAGCTTCAGCCGGTCGGGAAACAGGCCGAACACGACACCGTGCTCGGTCGCGGCGTAATTCGGATTGACTTCAGGGATCGGCGGCGCTCCCCGCCATCCACCCCCCCATTCCTCAGACGAGGGACGGGCTCGGCGGCTCCCCCCCATCCACTGTCCCCATTCCGCGAACGAGGACGGCCAGGGCTCGCCGGCCCAGCGCCCTTGCCGGAACGACAGCCAGTCGCGAGCGGCGCGAGGGCGACCGCCAGCAGAACGCAAAACGCCATCGCCGTCGCCCAGCGCGGCTTGCGGCTGAGCGCGCCGAGCACCACCGGGCGCCTTCGTACCCCGCGCGGATAGAAACATCGGTCGGTCATCACAACGATCAGCATGAGATCGGCGACCACGATTGCGCGATGCCACCAAGTGATCCCGAAACTGTGATAGGGTAGGAACCTCATCTGCATGAGGACCAACGTCGCGAGCGGCGCGAGCACGATGGTGATGAGCGCGATCGACGCGAGCAGAAGGCGATTGACGCCAGCCCGCTCGTCTTTCATCCCGACCAACAATTGCAGAAAGAGCGCGTTCTCGACCTTCGCCCGGTAACGTTCCTGATCGGCTTCGCCCGGCAGCGTCGTCCGCAACTGCTTGTCGAACGCCGCGGCTGTGCGGGCGAGCAGCACTAGCATCATGAACAGATAGAAATGAAAGACGAGGTAGAGCAGTGGCGCGATGAAATAGAACGGCAGCAACTCGACCTTGATGTTGAGGATCGGGAGCGTTTGCGGCTCGCCAAGCAGCAGATTGCGATGGGTCGTCGCCAGCGCGGCGATGGCGAGATAGAGCGTGAGGCCGAGGAACGAGAACCACAACGTCTGAAACCGCTCGGCCGAGCCGTTCAGCGAAGCGAGCAGCGCGTCGAGCTTCTTGGTGTCCGGCTCAGGCGAGGCGGACCGAAGCCCCAAATCGGATCGGGCGGCGCCTCAGTGTTTTCGTGTCCGGCCCCGCCATGCCCCAGCTTCCTCCCCGCCTCAATCTGCGTTTGAAGCTCCGGATTGTCCAGCGTCGTGGCGGGGCTTGGGGGGCGGCTCCATGCCGCGATGACCGGCTTCGATTCGCGTTAACCAGGGGGGGAAATGTCACCATACCGTTCCTGATATTCGGCGCCCCTCGATTAACCAATCCTTAGTCAACCCCCCGATAACCATGGCGCCATTGGGTAAGTGGGCACGAGTGTGACGGCGATCACTGCGCATTTGGACGGCGGGCGCCATAATCCCGCCTTGACAGCGTGGCGCGGTCAGGCGCTTTTGGCGGGCGCAACGTTGGCGGGGGACGGCGGGTTGGGGACGATGCAATATCTTCTGATTTTCTTGTCGCCGTGACCCGGCCTGCGGGGCGGCGGCCACCGTGACCATCGAGCTCGCGCCCGCCTATGCGGACGGCGGCGCCAAGGGCTATAAGGGCGAGACCAACCCTTAAACGAGCGCTTGCCGGGTCGGCTCGCGCGTCCCTCTCGCGACTGGAGAGGGGCGGGGCGAAGGCTGATTTTTCAAAGTCCGCGATGGGTCGTCCAGTCAACGCTGATTGATTGGGTTTTTACCTTGGACTAGATCTTCCCCCGGATCTGGCGCTGTCAGGAGTGGTAGAACCCATCGCCTGAATTTCATATAATCAATTGATTTATCGACACTTCTGGCCATCCGGACAGCGGCTTTTCGAACATTTGCTTCACGAATTTCAGAATCTCTGCTATTCTGTGTCGTTTTCCATTTGGCGACGTAAAGCTCGCGGAAGGAGCGTTGGGAATGGATCGGGAAATCGCGCCGGCCATGCGCCGGCGGCCCAAAGCCCACGGAAAAATCCTGCGGCGGAGGCGGATTTTCGCCCGGTTGCGCGAGGGCTCGAGCTACGAGGAGATCGCGGGCGAAGAGGGCGTGAGCCGCGAGCGCGTCCGGCAGATCGTCTCCGAGGTCTTGCAGAAAAGGTCGGTCGACAGCGGCGCCGACCACGCCAAGCTGCAATTGGACCGCCTCCTCCCCGCCATGCAGCTCGGGGCCGAAGCCATCGGCGCGGGAGACGTCAGGGCCATCACCCCCTCTCTGAAGGTTCTCGACCGGCTCGACCGCTATCAGTCGGCCGCCGGCGCCCACCAGGTCTATGACGACGAGGCGCGCAAGAAGCTTTTGGACAAGATCAACCGCATGGCCGAGAATTTCGGCGTCGACGAGAACTTCGCCGCGGCGGCGCAGGAGCACCTGAGGAAGCAGGGCGTGATCGCCGATAAGCCGGGCGAAGCGGAGACGCCCGAAGAACCGCCGGAGCTGGCCGCGGAGCAGCCGGAAGGGCAAAGCGGGGCGGTCAACTGCGAGGCGGTCAACTGGATGTCCGTCTGAGGGTTTTGGCGCAACCCGGGAGGCGAGTTCGGAGGGACCATGAATTTTTCATTTTTTTCCGCCGCAACCCATTGAAAAGTCCCAATTCGGCCAAGGAAATGCAAGCCAATGCAAGGGGTTTTCCTTGCATGACTTTGCTTTTTCTTGGCGCCGGCTCGCGCCCTGGTAAAATCCGCGCAGTCGGCGCGGTCTGGGAGTGGCGACGGCCACGCGGGCCGCCGAATTGCGGCGTAAGAGAAATCGCCCTATGCCCCACGACCCCCGCCCGGACAAGGCCCTCGCTCATGAAAGCCCCGCGCCGCTATTTCGATCCGCTGGCGATCGGGGCTCCGCGCCCGCTGCTCGAGCTTCCCTCGCGGCTCGAGCGGATGATCCATTTCATCCCGCCGCACAACGAAAAGGTGCGCGCCAAAGCGGCCGAGCTGGTCGGCCAGGTCGACGTCGTCCTCGGCAATCTCGAGGACGCGATTCCGGTCGAAGCCAAGCTCGCGGCCGGGACGGCCTGATCGCGATGGCGAAGGCGACCAACTTCGGCTCGACCGGACTTTGGGCCGCGCGTAAACGCGCTCAATTCGCCCTGGTTCCTCGACGACATGACCCGCCTCGTGGGTGAGATCGGCGACAAGCTCGACGTGGTGATGGTCCCCAAGATCGAAGGCGACTGGGACATTCATTTCGTCGACCAGTATCTGGCGCTCATCGAGGCGCGCTACGGTCTGAAGCGCCCCATTCTGGTGCATGCAATTCTGGAGACCGCTCAGGGCGTCAACAATGTGGAGGCGATCGCCGCCGCTTCGCCGCGCATGCAGGGCATGAGCCTCGGCCCGGCTGACCTCGCCGCGTCGCGCGCGATGAAGACGACCCGGGTCGGCGGCGGCCACCCCGACTACCGGGTGCTTGCCGACGCAACTGAGGACAATGCCGAGCGCGCGAGCGCGCAGCAGGATCCGTGGCGCTACACCCTCGCGCGCATGGTCGACGCCTGCGCCGCGAACGAAGTCAAGCCGTTCTATGGGCCGTTCGGCGATTTCTCGGACCTGGTCGCCTGCGAGGCGCAATTCCGCAACGCCTTCCTGCTCGGCTGCGCGGGCGCGTGGACGCTGCACCCGAGCCAGATCGCAATCGCGAAAAAGGTTTTCTCGCCAGCTCCGGCCGAAGTCGCCTTCGCGCGCAAAATTCTGGCCGCGATGCCGGACAGAATCGGCGCGGTCATGATCGAGGGCAAAATGCAGGACGACGCCACCTGGAAACAGGCCCGGGTCATTGTCGATCTCGCCCGGCAGGTGGCGGCGAGAGACCCGCACTATGCGGTGCTCTACCAGTTTCGATCGCGCCACGCCGCTCGCCGCCCACTTACGGCCCAAA
>CAWDKC010000045.1:0-50712 GCA_963802615.1 uncultured Alphaproteobacteria bacterium | reverse complement strand
TGGATTGAGGACCATCGGCTAAGGTGTGAAATGTCCTGCTCTGTCGCAACCGACGGAGCGAGGAATGACGAAGTCGCGCAAGACGTTTGATGCGGCGTTCAAGGCGAAGATTGCGCTTGAGGCGCTGCGCGAGGATGCGACGGCGCCGGAACTGGCGAAGCGGCACGGGGTGCGTCCGAAGCAGATTTATGCCTGGAAGAAGCCGGTTCTCGACAACGTCGCGAGCCTGTTCGCGCGGGCGATGGCGAGGACGGGCGCGAGCGCGAGACGGCCAAGCCTTACGCCAAGGCTTGGCCTCGGGCTTGACCCGAGGACAAGCCAACTGACGGTCGAACGGGATTTCTTGGCCAGGAGGCCCGGGCGATGAGCGCGCCCGATCGAAGAGCGATGGTCGAACGGTCTGGCGACGACCTGTCGGCGCGCCGCCAATGCGCGCTTGTGGGCGTGGCGCGCTCGGCGATCCACCGCCCCAGGCCCGTCGCCGGGGCGGACGATCCGGCGGTGATGCGCCGCATCGACGAATTGCATCTCGAGCTTCCGTTCCACGGCTCGCGGCGAATGATCTTCGCACTCAACCAGGAAGGCCGTGGGGTCAACCGCAAGCGGGTGCGGCGGCTGATGCGGGTGATGGGGATCGAGGCGCCGGTTCCGCGCCCCGGCACGCGCCAAGCCGAGCCCGGGCGCAAGATAGACCCCGACCTGCCGCGCGGCCTGAAGATTGTCGAGCCGAACCCCGTGTGGGGGGCCGACGTGACCTTCATCCCGATGGCGTGCGGCTTCCTCTATCGGGTGGCGATCATCGACCGGGCCAGCCGGGCGGTTCTGGCGTGGCGGCTGTCGGACGCCAACGATGCGAGCTTCTGCGCGGCGGCGCCGGAGGAAGCGCGGCTTCGGTTCGGAACGCCGCGGATTTTCAATACCGATCAGGACTCCACTTTCACCGCCGAGGCTTTCGCCGGCAAGCTTGTGACGGCCGGCGTCGAGATTTCGAGGGACGGACGCAGCCGCTTCATCGACAACATTTCCATCGAACGGCTGCGGCGCTCGATCAAGTACGAAGACGGGCGTCTGAAAGCTTACGCCGACGCCCGCGAGGCGCCGGCCGGCATCGGTTCCTGGATGACCTTTGACAATTTTCGGCGCCCGCACCAGCAAAAACAAATCAGCCATGGCGAAGCCTCCCGCCTCGCCTAGGAATTCACCAAATCCCCCGCCCCGCAAGAAATTTAATGGGTCCTGAACCTAGCGAGATTGCAGGATTGGTCGAGGTGGCCAGTCGGAGTCAGTCGCGGGTGCAGCCGCACTGACTGCACTTCGCGCCGCGGCGCCGAACTCCCGAAAGACGTTCGCGCGCCCGTCAAGAAACTGGATCCGATCGTGCGCGATTTCATTCAACTTCATTGCCAACGCGCCCGCCGCCATAGCGTAAGAACGGGTCCGCGTCGTGCCCAGGATTGCAAGGTTGAGGTCAAAATTGGGCAAATGGCCGGAAGGGCGACGAGGCTCGCTGAGTTGGTAATTGCTTCAATTCTAAACTGACCGTACGAGACTTGCCGAGATGCTCGTTTGGCGCCTAGGAGCCTGACCCAAAAGTTTGTGGCGTCATCGACGGCGTTGTGATTCACGGTCTCAAGGTTGGGGAAAGGGCGTGATTCGGCATGTGGACGAAGGGGCACCGTGAGGCGCACTTCCGAGTGATTTGACGGCTTCGCAGTGGGCGCGGCTGGAGCCGCTGATCCCTCCGGCGAAGTCAGGCGGACGACCGCGCCAGACCGACATGCGCGCGGCGATGAACGCGATCTTCTATCTTCTGCGCACCGGTTGCCCCTGGCGCTATCTGCCCCGCGATCCCTTTCCGCCGCGCTCGACAGTCTACACCATTTTCCGCCAGTTCCAGCGCGACGGCGCGTGGGAGCGGATTTGGGAGGAGTTGCTTGTGGCCTTGCGCGAGCAACGGGCTGCGAGGCCAGCCCGACCGCCGCCATCATCGACAGCCAGTCGCTGAAGGCAGCTGAAAAAGGGGGTGCAAAAACAGGGGTGAAGACGACGCAGGCGGTTATGACGCCGGCAAGAGGGTGAAGGGTCGCAAGCTCCACGCCCTGGTCGACGTTGAAGGCCTGCCGTTGCGGGTCGTCGTCCATTCCGCCGGCATGCAAGACCGCGACGGGGCCGGCGTCGTGCTCGACAAGATCCGCCAACGCTTTCCCTGGCTCGAACTCGTGTGGGCTGATTTCTGGCTACAATGCTCACCAGGTCAAAGACGCCGTCGCCAGGGTTCCCGCGCTGCGCATCGAAATCGTCAAGCGATCCGACGACATGAAAGGCTTCATCGTGTTGCCGCGCCGCTGGGTGGTCGAGCGCACTTTCTCCTGGCTCGGCCGAAATCGCCGCCTTGCAAAGGACGACGAGAACCTCGCCGACACCCTCGCCACTTTCGTCACCCTCGCAGCAATCCAACTCGCGATCAGGCGTCTCGCAACGACGTAGGCTTTCGACTCAGGCTCTTAATCGGCGGCCACACACAGGTTCGCGGATTTTACCAACGGTCGCTTCCATAAGAGCCCGTCCGGCAGGTTAACGACTCGTTGAATCGCGTATGATTGAAGAAGGCGGCCCGAAATCGCCTGTGAGGTCGCCGGATGTGGAGCAACGAAAACCGCGGAGGCTACGACCGCGGCAAGATGCGCCATCCGAGCGATGTGACAGACGAGGAATGGGCGCTGGTTGAGCCGCGCATCCCGCCGGCCCGGCGGCGCGGCGCCAAGCGTACGGTGAGGGTGCGCGAGGTCGTCAACGGGCTCATGTGCGTCCTCAGCGCCGGCTGCCAGTGGCGCGCCATCCCGAAGGATCTGCCGCCGCGCTCGACGGTCTACGATTATTTCGACCTTTGGAGCTGGGACGGCACGCTCGATCGCATCCACGAGGCGCTTTATGCGCGCTGTCGCGAGGCGGCTAGGCGCGAAGCAAGCCCGACCGCCGCGATCATCGACAGCCAAAGCGTCAAGAGCGCGGAAAAAGGGGGCTGCGCGATCCGCCGGGCTATGATGCGGGCAAGAAGATCAAGGGCAAGAAGCGCCATGTTCTGGTCGACACCCAAGGCTTGCTGATGCACGCGATCGTGCATTCCGCCGACGTGCAGGATCGCGACGGCGGCGCGCTGCTGATGGCCAGCCTGTTCGGCGCCTTCCCCTTCCTGGTCAAGCTCTACGCCGACGCAGGCTATCAGGGGCCGGAATTCCAGGGCGCGCTGAAGCGTGTTCTCGCGCGCGTCAACCTCACGATCGTCAAACGAGCCGATCAAGCCAAAGGCTTCGTCGTCCTGCCCAAGCGCTGGATCGTCGAACGCACCCTCGCCTGGCTCGGCCGCCGCCGCAGGCTGGCCAAGGATTGGGAATGCCTTAACCGCAAGGCGCTCGCCTTCCTCCGCCTCGCCTCCCTCCGTCTCATGCTGCGAAAGCTACGCAATCATCCATAATCTTTCCGGACAGACTTTAGGGCGGCCTCGATCAGTCGACGCAGGAAGTCTGCGGGGTCGCGCCGCCAGACCGTCTCGCGGAGTTCGACGAAGGCGAACTTCGAGGTCCTGTCGATCGCGACGAGGAGGTAGAGTTTGCCTTCGGCGGTTCGAACCTCGGCAATCTCGATATGGAACTATCCGATCGGATAAGCCTTAAACTTCCGCTTCGGAGAGGCTTCCCCTTCAACCTCGGGCAGCCTCGAGATTCCATGGCGCCGCAGGCAGCGATGCAATGACGAGCGGGTCAGATGCGGAATCGTCGGCTGAAGCGCGTAGAGGCAGTCGTCGAGCGGCAAAAGCGTATGCCTGCGGAAGGCAATGATCACCCCCTCTTCCTCGACAGTCAGAACCGTCGATCCGGCGTCCTTGGGGCCGGTCGGAAGATCGGAGACGGACGTCCGCTTCTTCCACTTGGCGACCGTCTTGGGATTGATCCCGCGCCGCTTGGCAAGCGCCCTCAGGCTCTCTTGACTATGTTGTATCGCTCGACGGACTGCCTCTGTCGTCGTGGCGCACCCATGAAGAACCTGGCCCAGAGCGCATCCTTCGAATCGCTCGACAAGATTGCTCAATCAATGCCCGGGACTAAACATCTCTAGGCTCAGGACCTATTAAATTTCTTGCATAGGGTTGAATTGGCTGATTCATAGGCGAAGCGGGAGGCTTCGCCATGGCTGATTTGTTTCTGCTTTCTGAGGCGCAAATGCGCCGGATCGAGCGCTATTTTCCGCGTTCGCATGGGGATGGCGCGGGTGGACGACCGGCGGATCGTCAGCGCGATTGTGTTTGTGATCAAGAACGGACTTCGCTGGCGCGACGCGCCGCGAGAGTATGGCCCGCACAAGACGATCTACAATCGGTTCGTTCGCTGGAGCCGTCTTGGCGTGTTCAACAAGATTTTCGCCACATTGGCGCACAAGGGCGGCAAGCCGGAGCGGATCCTGATCGACGCCACACATCTGAAGGCGCATCGCACCGCCGCCAGCCTTTTAAAAAAGGGCCTGTTCCCCGACGTATCGGGCGTGACCTGAGGCGGTCTGAACTCCAAGCTGCACCGCGGTTTGCGACGGTCACGGACGCCCGCTCGTCATGCTTTTGAGCGAGGGGCAGATGAGCGACTACAAGGGCGCGGCGCTGATGCTGGCGGCCATGCCAAAAGCCAAGCAGCTCCTCGCCGACAAGGGTTACGACGCCGATTGGTTCCGCGCCGCCCTCGCCAAGCGCCGCATCGTCCGCCTGCATCCCTTCGAAATCCAACCGGAAAGCCGCGATCCCCTACGACGCCGTCCTCTACAAGCAGCGCCACAAAATCGAAAACATGTTCGGCCGCCTCAAAGACTGGCGGCGCATCCACACCCGATACGACCGTTGCGCCCATACCTACTTCTCGGCAATCTGCATCGCCGCAGCCGTCGTCTTCTGGCTGTGATCAATGAGTCCTGAGCCTAGCACTACTTTGGCGGATTAGGAGATGGAAAGGATTTCGTCCGATCGTCGTCGTAGGCAATTTGTGGAGCCGACGATAGCGGATTGGAATGGGGATCTGGAGCGGTGGCTGGCGCCGTTCGTGGCGCGGCTCGGGCGCAAGGCGCGGCGGCGGATGGGTCCGCTCTACGTTGCCGGGCTGATTGGGCCGGGCGAGCGCAAGAGCGTCGAGCCGATGGCGTCGCGATGGGCGCCGGGCGACGACGACCAGTTGCATCATTTCATTGCGAGCGGGGTCTGGAGCGAAGCGCCGCTGGAAGAGGAACTCGCGATCCAGGCGGACAAGCTGATCGGGGGCGCCAATGCAGTCCTTGTCGTCGACGACACGGCGCTGCCGAAGAAGGGGTCGCATTCGGTCGGGGTCGCGCCGCCATACGCCTCGGCGCTCGGCAAGACCGCCAATTGCCAGACGCTGGTGTCGCTGACGCTGGCGCGGGACGAGGTTCCGGTGATGATCGGCCTGCGCCTGTTTCTGCCGGAGAGCTGGACCGGCGCCCCCGACCGGATGGCGAAGGCCCGCGTGCCCGAGACCTGGCGGGCGGCGCGGACGAAGCCGGAGATCGCGCTGGCCGAGATCGACCGCGTCCGGGCCGCTGGCGTTCGGTTTGCGACGGCGCCGGCGGATGCAGGCTATGGCCTGTCCGCGCCGTTCCGCCAAGGCCTCGACGCGCGCGGCCTGAACTGGGCGGTCGGAATCCCCAAGCAGCAGAAAGTCTATCCGAGCGATGTCAGGCTCATGTTTCCGATCGCCGGACGCGGGCGGCCGCGCAAACGCCATATTCCCGATCAGCTCTCCGCGCCGGCTGAAGACGGTCTCGCCGCCGCGAAGTGGCGAGGCGTCAGCTGGCGTAAAGGAACCAAAGGACCTTTGGCGGCCTCCGTCGCCGCCGTGCGCGTGCGGATCGCCGATGGTCCGCCCCAACGCATCCATGACAAGGGCATGCAGCACATGCCGGGCGAGGAGGCCTGGCTGGTCGGCGAGCGTCGCGCCTCGGGCGAGCGCAAATCCTATCTTTCCAACCTGCCTCAAGACGCCAGCCTCAAGACGCTCGCTGGCGCGATCAAGGCGCGATGGGTCTGCGAGCAAGCCCACCAGCAACTCAAGCAAGAACTCGGCCTCGACCACTTCGAAGGCCGATCCTGGCGCGGCCTGCACCGCCACGCGCTCATGACGATGATCGCCTACGCCTACCTGCAAAGCCGCCGCCTCGCTGAAGCGAGCGGGGGAAAAAGAATCCGCCACGGGCCGCCCAAGCCGACGCTGCCCGCGATCCGGCGCGCCGTGCTCGCCACCCTCGCTCGCCCGCCTCCTTATCCATGTCCCCACTGCAGCCGAACGCTCCGTCGGTCGCTCGAATAAATCCGCCAAAGTAGTGCTAGGAAATTTTCTCGACGCTCATGAATATCGATATGATATAGATATGTATATATTTCAGCATTGCATGTTAAGTAGAATGCAGTCTATTAGTGGTATTTTGATAAATCCAAGATATGATCTTTCTTCTCTCGCCAGCTATGCCGCGGTTACGCGACAGGATATTCGCAGCGACAGCCGCCCGGATCGGCGCGCCGCACTCCGCACTCCGGCCGGCTCGGAAGGAAATGGCGTCGCAAGCCGTTGAAAAGATGGAATCCGCGACCGGAAATGGCGCCGCGACTCAAGACCCGGTATGAAACTCCGGATCGGTCCGACAATGGGTCGGGGAACGAGGCATGCCGTGGCCGAACCCGCTCCCGTCTTCGACGTCGTCATCGCCGGCGCCGGCGCGTCCGGATTGGCGCTTGCAGCCGCGATCAAGCAGGCGATGGGGGAAGGCGCGTCCGTCGCCGTCGTCGATCCGGGCGCGCCGGCCGGACCAAGCGCAAGCCCATTGCGCACGGTCGCAATCGCCGATGGGCCACGCCGCTTGCTCAAACATCTTGGCGCCTGGGCGGCGATCGAGCCCAAGGCGCAACCGATCCTGTCGATGGCGATCATGGACGGGGGCGTGCGCGACGCCGTGCGCCTGCCCCATCTCCATTTCGCTGCGAAGGACCAAGCGCTGGCCCACATGGCCTTCAACGACGATGTCGTCGGCGCGCTCTCTGCGCTCAGCGACCGGCTCGGGGTTCAGCGCATCACGGGGTCCGTTGCGCGTTGGCTCCCGGGCAAGCATGTCGGCGAACTCGGGCTATCGGACGAGCGCGGGTTGCGCGCGCGCCTCGCGGTCGCCGCCGACGGCGCGCGGTCGAAGCTCACGCGCCTCGCCGATATTCAGACCGTCGGTTGGGACTATGATCAGGCGGGCATCGTCGCGACGGTCGCGCACGAGCGCGACCACGAAGGTAGGGCGGAGCAGCATTTCTTGCCGGCCGGCCCGTTCGCTCTCCTGCCGCTTCCGGGTCGCCAGTCGAGCATCGTCTGGAACGAGCGTC
This sequence comes from uncultured Alphaproteobacteria bacterium, assembly GCA_963802615.1. Classification (GTDB taxonomy): domain Bacteria; phylum Pseudomonadota; class Alphaproteobacteria; order Rhizobiales; family Beijerinckiaceae; genus Roseiarcus. Next base: position 43,295 of record CAWDKC010000045.1, on the reverse strand, counting down.
GCGCCGACGCCGAGGCGCTCCTTGCCCTCGATCCCGACGATCTGACGCGCCAGCTCGAATACCGCTTCACGCCGAAACTGGGCGCAATCAGCCTCGCCTCGCGCGTCGAAGCCTTTCCGTTCCGCTTCCAGATCGCCCGGCGCTTTGTCGCCGGGCGGCTTGCGCTTATTGGCGACGCGGCCCATGTGGTGCATCCCGTCGCCGGGCAGGGGCTGAACCTTGGCTTGCGCGACGTCGCGGCGCTCGCCGAGACGATCGTCGGCGAGATGCGGCTCGGCCTTGATCCCGGCGCGCCCGGACCGCTCGCGACCTATCAGCGTCAGCGTCGTTTCGATGTCGCGGCCAGCGGCCTCGGTCTCGACGCGCTCAATCGCCTGTTTTCCAACGATCTTGGCCCCGTGCGCTTCGTGCGCGATCTCGGGCTTCGCATCGTTGAGCGCGCGCCGACCCTCAAGGACATGCTGATCGCGGAAGCGGGCGGGGCGGGAAGCGGGGCGCCGAAGCTGCTGAGGGGTCTCGCGCTATGAGCGACCCGCGACCTCTAAGTCCACGCACCCTCGCCGCCCAGGCGCTGGGGACCATCGACGAACGCACCCGCGCGATTGTGCCGCCGATCCATCTCGCCACGACCTTCGAGCGCGACCCCGACAATCTTTATCGCAGCGGCAATTCCTACGGTCGCCCCGACAACGACACGGTGCGCGAAGCGGAGGCTTTGATCGGCGCGCTCGAAGGCGCGGCCGCGACCCTCGTTCTCGGATCGGGCATGTCGGCGGCGATCGCCCTTTTCCTGAGCCTCGGACCGGGCGCCCATGTGGTGGCGCCCAGGGCCATGTATTGGGGCCTCCGCGCCTGGCTCGCCAACGAAGCGCCGGCCTTCGGGATCAGCGTCGATTTCGTCGAGGCAGAGGACTTGCAGGCGCTTGCCGCGGCGCTGAGGCCGGGAGCGACCAAGCTCGTGTGGCTCGAGACGCCGAGCAATCCGCTATGGGGCGTGAGCGACATCGAAGGCGCGGCCCGCGCCGCTCATGCGGCGGGCGCGCTCCTCGCGGTCGACTCAACCTGCGCGACGCCCATTTTCACCCGGCCGCTCGCTCTCGGCGCCGACGTGGTCATGCACTCGGCGACCAAATACCTCAACGGGCATTCCGACGTCCTGGCGGGCGCGCTCTGCTTCGCGCGCGACGACGCCCTTTGCGCCCGCGTCCGGACCATTCGCCAGTCGCACGGAATGATCCTGCATCCGTTCGAGGCTTTCCTGCTGATCCGGGGTTTGCGAACCCTCGACCTGCGGGTGCGGGCGGCCGCGGCAAACGCGATGGAGCTCGCCAATCGCCTTTCCAATCATGGCTCTGTCTCCGCCGTGCTCTATCCGGGACTGCCGCACCATCCGGGCCACGAGGTCGCGCGCCGGCAGATGCAAGGCGGCTTTGGGGGGATGTTGTCGATCCGCGTGCGCGGGGGCGCAGAGGCGGCGATCGCGACCGCCGCCCGGGTGCGGCTGTGGAAGCGGGCGACGTCGCTCGGCGGGGTCGAGTCGCTCATCGAGCATCGCGCTTCGATCGAGGGGGCGAACTCGCCCTGTCCGCCCGACTTATTGCGGCTCTCCGCCGGAATCGAAGATGTCGAGGACCTTTGGCGCGATATCGACCAGGCTCTGAGCGGGCCGCCTTGAGGTCCCGATTTCAGCCGCGCGGCGAATCCGGCTAAAGCCAAGCGCAATGTACCGCAATATCTTCCTAGTCGGCGGCTGGACGATCGCCTCACGACTGACCGGCTTCCTGCGCGATATGGCGCTTGCCGCGCTATTGGGCGGCGGGGCGCTCAACGACGCCTATGTCGCGGCGATCAAGTTGCCCAACCAGTTCCGTCAGATTTTTGGCGAGGGCTCGTTCAACGCCGCCTATCTGCCGACCTACACGCGCGTGCTCGAGGCGGGAGGCCGTGAGGAAGCAGGCAAATTCGCAAGCCAGATCTTCACGCTGCTCATCCTGTCGCAGATCGCCCTGCTCGGCCTCGTCTATCTCGACATGCCCCTGCTGGTGCGCCTGACGTCGCCGGGCTTCGTCAGCCAACCGGACAAGTTCGCTGAAGCGGTGGCGATGTCGCGCATCATGTTTCCCTATATCGCCTTCATCGCCGTCTTCGCGCTGCACCAGGGGACGCTCAACGCCAACAACGCCTGGGGCGCGCCCGCTTTCGCGCCTGCCGCGGCCAATGTCTGCATGATCGCGTTTCTCGCCTTCGCTGCATTTTTTCCAAAGGTCTCGCCAGGAATCGCCAGCATGGCGAGCTGGGGATTTCTCGCCTCCGGCGCGACCCAGCTCGTCATCGTTATGGTTGCTGCGCGCCGGCGGGGGCTGCTCGAGCGACTGACCTGGCCGCGCTGGACCCCCGAGATCCGGGCCTTCCTGTGGATGCTCGGCCCGGCGATCGGCATTTCCGCGAGCTATCAGATCGGCGCGCTCGCCGACCAGATCGTCGGCTCTCTCCTCCCCACCGGCGGTCTTTCCGCCATCAGCTACGCCGACCGGCTCTATCAACTGCCGGGCGGGGTCATCGTCATCGCCACCGGCTCGGTGCTGCTCAGGGAAATGTCGGCCCTCGTCGCCCTCGGCGACGACCGGGGGGCGCTTGCCGCTCAGAACCGCGCCGCCTCACTGACGCTGGCGCTCGGCGCTCCGTTCATCGTGGCGTTTCTTCTCATTCCCGACCTCATCGTCGCGGTCGCGTTCGAGCACGGCGCCTTCAAGGCCAATGCAACTCATGAAGCCGCAGGCGTGCTTGCGGCCTATGCGATCGGCATGCCGGCTTTGCTGGTCGACCGGATCGTCACGGCGAGCTTTTTGTCGCGCGGCGACACGGCGACGCCGCTCAAGGTCACGCTGGTTGGCGTCGCCGTCAATGTGGCGCTCAAGATCGCGCTGTTTCGGCCGCTGGGAGCGCCGGGCTTGGCGCTCGCGACCGCTGCCGGACTGTGGATCAAGGTCGCCGGCGTCTTTGCGCTCGCCCGCCGGCGCGGCTGGACCGCCCCAGACCCCCGCCTGCGCGCGGCCGCCGCGGCGACGCTGTTTGCGGCCGGCGCGCTTGCGCTCGCGTTGACGCTGGCCGACGGACCGCTCATCGCGCTTATGGCGCATCTGCCGCGCCTTGCTCGCGAGGCTCGCCTCGCCGCCCTGATCGTGATCGGGGCCGCGGCTTATTTTCCCGCGCTCATCCTCGCGCTTTGGATCACTCGCGCCATTCCGAGGGCTGTCGTCGACCGGGCGCGGCGTATGCTTCGGCTTGCTCCGTGACTCGCAGCCCACCACTTGACCATTCCGAGATGGTGCTCAGATGAGTCGCGTTCAAACACGCTTGACGGGAGGGCCGCCGCCCTTTCCTGTTCTGCCCGGACGGGAGGGCTTCGGATGAGCGTTCAGGCGCGCGACCTTGCGGTCGAGTTCGCCTATCGGTTCGGTCGGATGCCGACGGTCAGTCGGGCGCCAGGCCGCGTCAATCTGATCGGCGAGCATACCGATTACAACGACGGTTTCGTCATGCCGGCGGCGCTTGAATTCGCGACTTTGACCGCCGCCTCGCAGCGCCCCGACCGACGGCTCCAGGTTTATTCCATGATCATGGACGAGACGCGGGAGTTCGACCTCGATTCTCCGCCTCAGGCCCCGAGCGGCGACTGGTCGGACTACGTTCTCGGCGTCGCCATGATGCTGGAAATGAGCGGGCGCAACCTTTCCGGCGCCGATCTCATCATCTGGAGCGATGTTCCGATCGGAGCAGGCTTGAGCTCCTCGGCCGCGCTCGAGGTCTCGGTCGCGCACGCGCTCTTAACCGAGAGCGGCCTGCCGTTCGATCCGATCGAGATCGCCCAGATCTGCCAGCGCGCCGAAAACGACTTCGTCGGCATGCGTTGCGGGGTGATGGACCAATATATTTCATGCTGCGGCGCTGCCGGACATGCGCTCTTGATCGATTGCCGCAGTCTCGAATCGCGCCATGTCGCTATCGCGCCAAATTTAAGGCTTCTCATCGCCAATAGCAGAGTTCGCCACCAGCATGCTGGCGGCGAGTACAATTTGCGGCGCGAGGCTTGCGAAGAAGGGGTGAGGCTGCTCAGCCGCTACCTGGGACCGATCAAGGCGCTACGCGACGTGACCCCGCGGCAGCTCGAGGCCAAACGGCGCAAGCTGCCCGAGCTCATCTACCGCCGCTGTCGCCATATCGTCACCGAGAACGCGCGGGTGCTCGAGGCGGAGCGCGCGCTTGGAAGCGGCGATTTCGCCGCCTGCGGGCGCGCCATGAACGCGTCCCACGTCTCGATGCAGAAAGACTTTGAGATCACCTGTCCTGAGGTCGACATGTTGGCCGGACTGGCCCAGACTGTTAAGGGCGTCTACGGTTCGCGCATGACAGGGGGCGGTTTTGGCGGGTGCACGGTCAGCCTGGTCGAAGAATTGGCGGTCGACAAGGCGTCGCAAATTCTGATCGACGGCTATCGTATCGCAACTGGAATGGACGTGGACATCTTCGTCTGCGCGCCGTCCGATGGCGCGGGCCTAATCCCCGTTTGAGGAGACGCCGCCGTGGCGAGCAAATTACCGCTCCGCGGCGCTTCGCATCGCCGCCTCAATCCGCTGACCGGCGAATGGGTCCTGGTGTCGCCCCACCGCGCGCAGCGCCCATGGCAGGGCCAGCGCGAGTTCGAAAGCCGCGCCTGCCGCCCTCGCCCATGACCCGAACTGCTATCTCTGTCCGGGTAACCTGCGCGTGGGCGGCGCTCGCAATCCCGACTACCCGCACACCTTCGTGTTCGACAATGATTTTCAGGCGTTGCAGGCTGACGCGCCGACCAACGTCGAGAGGGATGGACTGCTCGTCGCTGAAGGCGAACCGGGACGCTGCCGTGTCCTGTGCTTTTCTCCGCGTCACGATTTGACGCTGTCCGGCATGGCGGTCGCCGATATTGAGCGCGTGGTCGACGTCTGGGTCGAGGAGACAATCGCCCTCGGCGGCTCGCCCGACATCGGCTCTGTGCAGATTTTCGAGAATCGAGGCGAGATGATGGGCGCCTCGAATCCTCACCCGCATGGCCAGATCTGGGCGACCCGCCATTTGCCGAACGAATTGGAAAAGGAGACCTTGCGCCAAGCCGAATATCTCCTCCAGCACGGCCGCCCCCTACTTCTCGACTATCTGGCTCAGGAACTTCAACACGGCGAGCGCGTCGTTCTCGCCAATGACGATTTTTGCGTGCTCGTGCCGTTCTGGGCCAACTGGCCATTCGAGACGATGATCCTACCGCGCCGCCGCATCGGCGGATTTGATGAGATCGCCGCGGGAGAAAGAACTTCGCTCGCGCAGGCGCTCTCCCAACTGACCAGGCGCTACGATAGCCTGTTTGATGCGCCGTTCCCGTATTCGATGGGGTTCCATCAGAAGCCGACCGACGGCGCGCTGCACGCCGAATGGCAGATGCACGCGCATTTCTACCCGCCGCTCTTGCGCTCCGCAACGATCCGGAAGTTCATGGTCGGCTTCGAGATGCTGGGCTCTCCCCAACGCGATCTCACGCCTGAGGCCGCGGCGGCGAGGTTGAGGGAGGCGGCAGGGTAGCCTGCTCTTATCAGCGCCGCGCGCTTGAAATCCTTAGCGCAATGGAGCCAGTCGCGTAGGCGCCCGATACCAACTCAAAGCCGCTGTGCGGAACATGGCGTCCTTCTCGTCCTCAGAGAACGCTCCTACGATGCGCTCATATCCGTCGTAGAGGCGGTCGAATCCACTTCACTCGCCGATTCAGCACGGCAAGTGAGGCAGACCCGTCGGCGCCGACAATCTCTTTAAGAAAGACTGGGTCCGCCTTACCCTTGAGGGTCGCCAATCGAAGACAGGCGGGCGGCTGCTACAGCAGTCAGAACCCGGCCTCGCCCTCCATCGCAATCGGCGCCCCCGCGCCCTGCGCCCATAGCCGTGCGCCATTCGGGATCGGCCGAGCGCAGAGATCGAACGGCCCGTCCTCGAAAAGCGGCGAACGTGCGCGATACGCAAATCGCGCCAGGGCCACGCCTGGCTTCCAACGCAGAAGATTGTCGATCAGAAGCGTCGCGATCAACGGGCCGTGCACGACGAGACCGGGATAAAGCTCGACGCGCGTCGCATAGTCACGGTCGTAATGAATGCGATGGCCGTTGTATGTGAGCGCGGAATAGAGGAAGAGCTCGACGGCTCCGGGCGCGACCGTGCGACGAAACTCCGCCTCTTCCCCGGGCAGCGGAACGGAAGGGTTGGGTGGCGACGCCGCTCCCGCAACGCCCCGGTAGACGATGTCATGCTCTTCGTTGAGCGCGACTTCGCCGCCAACGAAGATTTCTTGCCGCACGATCACGAAAGTCATCGGGCCGGAGGCGCCGCTCTTTTCCGCGATGTCGACGATCGTCGATCGCCGCGTCATCTCGGCGCCGAACGGAATGGGGCGAGCAAACTCGAATTCGACCTCCGGCCCACATCCGCCGCGGCAATGCGACCGGCGGCAGAAAGCCGCCTCGGTTTGGATGGCCGTCGGGGCCGCGGCCCGACTGACGTACGTTGGGAAGGAAGTAGAGCCAATGGCCGAGCGGCGGCAGCACGCCCGGCGCCCAGGGCGGCGTCTCATGATCGAGCAGGTTGGCAAGCCGCCGAATCGGGGCGGAATCCGCCCGGTCCCGTTTCTCTTCGCTGCGCCCAATCCAGGCTCGAAGATCGGACTTGCTCAAGGTAGGCTCCCGGTCCTCACGTCTCGCTCGCGAATTCACGCCGGATCGCCTCGCTGTGCTCGCCGATTGACGGCGATGGCCCGAGCGCGATCGGTTGGCGATCGAAAACCTGCGGCGGCGCAGGGACGCTCACCGGGCCGCTGGGCGTCTGCACCTCGGCGCGACGCAATTGCGAGTGATGCGCGAATTCGCCTACGGTGTTGTAGCGGCCAAAGGCGATGTTGGCGCGCCGCAGCGCCTCACCCAGGCCCGCCGCGTCGAAATGCGCAAACGCCGCGCCCATCTCGGCGTCGAGCGCGTCGCGATTCGCGGCTCGCCGGCTGTTGGTCGCGAATCGGGCGTCGTCGATCATGTCGGCCCGTGCGAGCACGACGCGGCAGAGGCTCGCCCATTCGGCTTCAGTCTGAATAGAAATGATGAACTGCGACCCGTCGCCCGCGGCATAGGCGCCATAGGGCGCGATCGTCGCGTGATTGAGACCGAGCCGCTTGGGGTCGCGCCCCGTATATTCGCGCTGGATCAGTGGCACCGCCATCCAGTCGGCGATGCTGTCGAACAGGGACACGGAGATCTGGCGCCCGTCGCCCGTGCGCTCGCGCGCGTAGAGCGCCTGCAATATCGCCGCATGCGCGTTCATCCCGCATCCGATGTCGGCGACGGAGACGCCCACTCGGCCGGGGGATTCCGGCCCACCGGTAATCGAGGCGAGGCCCGTTTCGCATTGGATGAGGAGATCATAGGCCTTCATCTCGGCATAGGGGCCGCTGTCGCCGTAGCCGGTGATCTCGCAGACGATCAGGCGCGGGTTGTCCGCCCTCAGCGCGGCCGCGCCGAAGCCCGCGCGCTCGGCCGCGCCGGGCGCGAGATTCTGAACGAACACGTCCGCCCTATTCAGCATCCGTTTCAGCAGCGCTGCGTCTTCGGGCTGCTTGATGTCGAGCGTCACCGATTGCTTGCCGCGATTGAGCCAGACGAAGTAGGCGCTTTCGCCATGCGCCACTTCGTCATATTTACGCGCAAGATCGCCGCTAGCGCGCTCGATCTTGATCACTCGCGCGCCAGCGTCGGCGAGGCGCGACGTGCAGAACGGCGCGGCGACCGCCTGTTCGAGCGAGACGACCAGAACGCCGTCGAGCGCCGGCGTCGTCATCAATAGGACCTCGGCAGACCGAGAGCATGGGTCGCGACATGGCTGAGGATCAGGTTGGTCGAGATCGGCGCGACCTGGTAGAGCCGGGTTTCGCGGAACTTGCGCTCGATGTCGAATTCCTCGGCAAAGCCGAAGCCGCCATGCACCTGGACGCAGGTGTCAGCGGCGCGCCAGCTCGCTTCCGAAGCCAACAGCTTCGCCATGTTGGCCTCCGTCCCGCAGGGCTCTCCCGCTTCGAACAGGCCCGCCGCCTTCTCAACCATCAGGGACGCCGCTTCGACCTCGACATAGGAGCGGGCGATCGGGAACTGCACGCCCTGGTTCTGCCCGATCGGCCGGCCGAACACTTCGCGCGTCTTGGCGTATTCGGTCGCGCGCTCGATGAAGAATCGCCCGTCGCCGATGCATTCGGCGGCAATCAGAATCCGCTCGGCGTTCATGCCGTCGAGGATGTAACGAAATCCCTTGCCTTCGTCGCCGATGCGGTTTTCGACCGGCACGGACATGTTGTCGAAGAAGAGCTCGGTCGTCGCGTGATTGAGCATGGTGCGGATCGGCCTGATCGTCAGGCCGGATTTCACCGCCTCGCGCATGTCGACCAGCAGCACCGTAATGCCGTCCGTCGTCCTCTTCGATTCCTCGCGCGGCGTGGTGCGGCAGAGCAGCAGCATCAGGTCCGAATGTTCGGCGCGGCTGATCCAAATTTTCTGGCCGTTGACGATGTAGCGGTCGCCCTCCCGGCGGGCGAACGTACGGATGCGCGTCGTGTCGGTGCCGCTGGCAGGCTCGGTGACGCCGAAAGCCTGTAGCCGCAAGTCGCCGGAGGCGATCTTGGGTAGATATTTCGCCTTCTGTTCCGGGCTTCCGTGCCGCAGCACGGCCCCCATCGTGTACATTTGCGCGTGGCATGCGGCGCCGTTGCAGCCCGAGCGGTGAATCGCCTCGAGAATCGCCATCGCGGCGCCGAGCCCCAGTCCCGAACCGCCGAATTCTTCGGGGATCAGGACGGAGAGAAAGCCCTCCTTCGTCAGCCTCTCGACGAAGGCCGTCGGATAGGCCCGCTCGCGGTCGAGCGCGCGCCAGTATGTGCCGGGAAAGTCGCGGCACAATTTCGCGACCGCATCGCGTATCTCGCCATGCGCGAGCTCGGCTCCTGCGCTCGTCGTCACCCTATGCTCTCCCCTTGTCTCCCTCGGCGGCGCGGGACACGGCTCCAGACCTCCGATCCTTACGGGGCGTCAGGATTTGCTGCTAGGCGCAAAACGGCGCTATCGGTTATGCCCATTTCGGCATAGGCTCGCGTTCCATGGATCTCAAGCGGCTCAGATACTTTATCTGCGTCAGCGAGCTCGGCAGCTTCACCCTGGCCGCGCGCCATCTCGGCGTGGCGCAACCGGCTCTCAGCCGACATATTCGCCAGTTGGAGGCGGAATGCGGTTCGCCGCTGCTCCGGCGCAACGGACGCGGCGCGGAATTGACCGAAGTCGGTCGCACGATGCTGGAACACGGCCGCTCTTTGCTGGAGCAAGTCGGTCGACTTCGAATCCGACCTGAAGGCCGCGAAAGGCGCGCCGACGGGCGGCGTCACCGTAGGAATGCCGCCGTCGGTCTGCATGATCCTGATCGAACCCTTGTTTCATCGCGTGCGGCGCGAATTTCCCGGCATTCGGCTCCACATAAGCGACGCGTTCAGCGGCGACGTGCGAGAGTGGCTGGTCGGCGGCCGACTGGACATCGGCGTGCTCTACAATCCCGCCCGTTCGGCCAATCTGATCGGACAGCATCTTCTTGTGGAGGACCTGTTCCTCTGCTGCGCGCCCTCCGCACTCGACGCAGCCGCGCCAAGGGTGTCACTGGCCGACGCGATCCGCATGCCCCTGATCCTGCCGGGCCGGCCCCACGGCCTGCGCATTCTCGTCGACACGCTTTGCGCCGAAGCGGGGCTGGAGACCAATGTGGTGCTCGAACTCAATTCCATGCCTACGATCAAGACGCTGGTCCAGGACGGGGACGCCGCAACGATCCTGCCGTTCTGCGGCGTCTACCGGGAGGTCGCGAGCGGGACGATTGTCGCGCGCCGGATCGTCTCCCCCTCGCTGACGCGCACTCTGGTCGTCGGCGAGACCGTGCGTCGGCCCAAGACGCCGGCGACGATGGCGGTGGTGAAGTGCTTGCGGGAGGAAGTGGAGCGGCTTGTGGCCGCGGGTCTGTGGACCGGCCCAAACTCGAACCAGAATGCTATAACTGATAGACCGATATAGCAGCTAACGCTCCTCTGCCCGCCGCCCTTAGTCTCATTAAGAACTCGACGGAATCCGAACCAAGCTTATTTCAGCTTCGGTTCGATGAGGGCTCGGCGGGATCGGCGCCGCAATATCGAGGAGGACGCCCGGTTGAAGAGCTATCAGGTCATCGATTTCGGCCGCCCGCTGCAGGACGACCGACCTGCCGGATCCGCACGCCGACCGGTCACGAGGTCGTCGTCGCGGTCAAGGCCTCCGGCGTATGTCACTCCGATCTGCATATCTGGGAAGGCAGCTACGATCTCGGCGGCGGCAAGCGCCTGATGCTGAAGGATCGCGGCATTGCGTTGCCCCTGACGCTCGGCCATGAAACAGCCGGCGAGATCCTGTCCGTCGGCCCCAATGTGACGGACCGCAAAGTCGGCGAGATCGTGCTCGTCTATCCCTGGATCGGCTGCGGAACCTGCCGCGTCTGCCGCGACGGCAACGAAAATCTTTGCATGAAGCCGCGCTGCCTCGGCGTTCATTGCGACGGCGGCTATTCCGATCAGATCGTCGTTCCGCACTCGAAATATCTGCTGCCGCTCGACGGGCTCGATCCCATCGCGGTCGCGCCCTACGCCTGCTCGGGTGTGACGACCTATTCGGCGCTGAAGAAGCTCGGCTCCGTCATCAAGGACGAGCCGGTGCTGGTGATCGGCGCCGGCGGCCTCGGGCTGATGTGCGTGACGATCCTCAAGGCGATGGGCGGGCAAGGGCGCGGTCATCGTCGACATCGACGCCAGGCGTCGCGCGGCGGCGCTGGAAGCGGGCGCGCTCGCCGCGGTCGACGGCGCAGCGCCGGACGCGCTCGCTCAGGTCAATGCCGCGCTCGGCGGCCCCTGCTGGGCGGCGATCGATCTCGTCGGCAGCCCGCAGACCGCCGCGCTTGGCTTCGACTCGCTCGCCAAGGGCGGCAAGATGGTGATGGTCGGGCTGTTCGGTGGATCCGCGCCCTGGTCGCTGCCGCTCATTCCGATGAAGGCGGCGACGATTCAGGGCACCTACACCGGCAATCTCGCCGAGACGCGCGAACTTGCTGGATCTCGTGCGCTCCGGGCGCGACGCCGAAGATTCCGATCCACACGCGTCCGCTCGCGGAGGCGACTGCCGACGCTCGAAGACATGAAGGCCGGCCGCATCGTCGGCCGCGTCGTGCTGACGCCCTGACCGGGCTTCGCCATCGGAAAGGAATTGGCTCCATGCAAAAGCTGTTCATTGGCGGCAAGTGGCGCGAGGCCAGTTCGGGCAAGACGCTGCCGGTCGTCGATCCCTCGACCGGCGAGATCTATGACACGATCCCGCGCGGCGACGCTGCCGACATCGACGCGGCCGTGCGCGCGGCGCGCGCGGCCTACGAAGGCGCCTGGGGCGCGACTGACGGCGACCGATCGCGGCCGCCTGATGTCGAAGATGGCGGCGCTGATCTCCGCCGATCACGAGGAGCTCGCGCAGGCTCGAGGCGCGCGACACCGGCAAGCCGATGGCGCAGGCGCGCGCCGACATCAGCGCTGGCGGCGCGCTATTTCGAGTATTACGGCGGCGCCGCCGACAAGCTGCACGGCCAGATCGTGCCCTATCTTGCCGGCTTCCATGCGCTCGGTCACGCGCGAGCCCTATGGCGTGACCGCGCATATCCTGCCGTGGAACTATCCGGCGCAGATGTTCGGCCGCTCGCTCGCGCCGGCGCTCGCCACCGGCAACGCCGTCGTGCTGAAGCCCGCCGAGGAAGCGTGCATGTCGCCGACTCCGGCTCTCGGCGATCGCGGAGGAGGCGGGCTTCCCGCGGGCGCGATCAATGTCGTCACCGGCCTCGGCGAGGAAGCGGGCGCGGCGCTGACGTCGCATCCCGGCATCGACATGGTCACCTTCACCGGTTCGCCCGAAGTCGGGACGACTCGTGCAGAAGGCGGCGGCGGAGCGGCACATCAAATGCGTGCTCGAACTCGGCGGCAAATCGCCACAGGTCGTGTTCGCCGACGCCGACCGCAAGAAGGCCGTTCCGTTCATCACGCGCGCGATCGCCCAGAACGGCGGGCAGACCTGCTCGGCCGGCAGCCGTCTTCTGGTCGAGCGCAAGATCTATGACGACTTCGTCGGCGAAGTCGCGGAGGCCTTCGCCAATGTGCGCGTCGGCACGCCGGCGATGAACCTGGACCTCGGCCCGATGATCAGCGCGGCGCAGCGCGACCGCGTCAGCGGATTCGTCGAACGCCGCGCGCAAGTCCGGCGTCCCGGTGCTCGCCGAGGGACGGCTCGCCAACGATCTGCCGTCCGGGCGGTTTCTATGTAACGCCGACCCTGTTCGGTCCGGTGCCGCGCAGACAATTCGCTCGCGCAGGACGAAGTGTTCGGCCCGGTCCTGTCAGTGATGCCGTTCGAAGACGAGGCGGACGCGATCGCGCTCGCCAACGCGACCGACTACGGCCTGGTCGCTGCGGTCTGGACCCGCGACGGCGGTCGCGCAGACCCGCGTCGCCAGGGGCATTCGGGCCGGCCAGGTCTTCATCAATTGCTACGGCGCCGGCGGCGGCGTCGAACTGCCGTTCGGCGGCATGAAGAAGAGCGGTCACGGACGCGAGAAGGGCTTTCTCGCGCTGGAGGAATTCACGGTCGTCAAGACCGTGGTGCAAAACTACGCGGAATGAGCGCCGACGCCGAAGGTCGGTGCCTCGCTGAGCGCCGCCGGCGGTCAGTCGCGCGATCGCCAGCGCCTCGCCTATTCGTAGAAGCCCTCGCCGCTCGTCGCCTTGCGCACGGTGGCGAACTGGTCGCGTCGTGGCCGAACCAGACGGCGCTGCCAGTGTCCGCCGGCGAGCGCCTGGATACGTCGCACCGTGCGCATGATGCCGAGAGAATCGTAGCTGATGCCCGGCTGCTTGGCCGTCGGGCCCGTAGTTCTGCCGCCGTGTAGCAGGCATCGGACACCAGAATGACTCCGGCCTGGCTTCTGAGCGATACCTGCAAGCCCGAGCATGCCGCGCGCGTGGCCCGGGCCGAAATTGATGAGCCGCACGCCGTCGACGATGTTCTGATCCGGCTCCTCGCGGCGTGATCTCGCGCCAGTGGAGTTGCGCCTTGATCATCGCCTCGAGATCCTTCAGCGCGTAGGGCGATCCATGATCCTGCAACGCATATTGCCGGAACGCGCCGGCGAACTCGTCTTCATGGACGATGATCTTCGACTTGCGGAAATATTCCGACGCAGCCTGCGTGATCGCAATGCAGATGCGAAAGCACGACGTAGTCGACGTCATCGGGGCCTACGCCCATCATGTCGAGCCGGGCTGGCAGCATGCATTCCTCGCCGCCGACGTGCGGGAAGAGTTCCTGCAATCCATCGACCGGCCAGCGCCCGTTCGGACCACCCCAATCCGGATGGCAGCCGGTGTCGAACAATATATTGCCGTCCGGGTGTTCGATATAATAGGCGGAGACGGGAATATCGAGAAGTTGCCCGCGTGGGTTCGGTGTTCGCGCCGTCGCCACGGTCGAGTTGGCGACCATGAAGTTCTTGTCGAGTCTAAGCTTGCCGAGATCCAACACGTGGAGCTTGAGCTTTCCGGCTGAGCCGATATTGACGGTTCGTCGGTCTGCGATGGAGACCGGGACGCTCGGACCCCTGCTCGGCGGCGCGGGTCGGCGACCCCACTTGGCGGATCGATCGAGATCGACGCGCTTGTCTCGGCTCGAAGCAGACTGAGGACGCTGTCGTTCTCAAGCTCGAAGATCTTCATATCGCCTTTCCCTCCCAGCGCCGCGTTGACTTGTTCGCGCGCTTTCTCCAGAACGCGCGCGTATGGATTTTGTCCCATATTACGCTGGCCGCGTCGTTCCGAAAAGCTTTGGACGCTCCGCGTGACGACCTATCATGCGATAGCAGATATCCGCTCCGCGTTCCTTCGCGGCGCTCGCGTCATCGACGATCAGCGCCACGAGATCGCGTGCGAAGCTGGGCAGCAGGTCGAGACTGCGCACGCAGATCTTGAGATCCCTCAGCGCCCATTTGTCGGTGAGACGGACGAGATGGATGTCGCTCGACTTCGCCTGTCGACGTGCCGCGGACTCCGGCAGAATGCCGATTCCGACATTGGCCTGGATCAGGCGGCACATGGCTTCGAAATTGCCGACCTGGATGCGCAGCTTGAGGCGTCTGTTGCACCCGGTCGGCCGCCTCCACCAGAAAAGAATGGATGGCGCTCGCCTCAGGCAGGCAGACGTGGTCGAACTCGAGCGTCTCCTCGAAGCCGACTTCATCCTGTTGGCCGAGCGCGTGCCCGCGCGCACAAACGAGGATGAGCCTGTCCTCCCGATAGGGCAGCACCTCGAAGCCCCTCCATGCGGACATTCCCAGCGACGATGCCAATGTCTGCAGCGCCGTCGGAGACTGCGCGAACTATGGTCGGGCTCAGCCGTTCCCGCAGATCGACATTCACATGGCGATGCGTAGCGAGGAAACGCGACAGCACGCCAGGCAGAAATTCGGTGATCGCAGTCGTGTTGGCGGACAGACGCACATGGCCCTTCACGCCCTGCGCGTATTCCTGCAAATCCGAGCACAGATGCTCCATCTGCCGCTGCACGTCGAGCGCATGCTGCAGCAGCACCTGTCCGGGAGGCGTCAGCGTCACGCCGTTGCTCGCGCGATAGAGCAGCTTGACGCCGAGCAATTCCTCGACGTTCTTGATGCGCGTGCTCGCCGCGGGGAGCGACATATGCACCCGTTCGGCGCCGCGTGTAAGGCTGTTTTCCTGTGCGATGCAAATGAAAAGCCGAAGGTCCGCGAAATCGAAGTGCGTGAGCACGAACCCTCCCTCGACCGTTCCAGACCGCTTAAGCCCGACTTTGCATATTTGAGATTGATGCAGGAGCGCTCAAAGATCAAGCATTGATCAGACGAGCATTTGGCGAACCAGTGATCAATCTCGACAGAGCGCGAGAATGGCTAGGGAGGGTTGACGTGCGCGCGGATGTCGCGGCGCCATCGCAGCTCGCCGCCCTGTTCGATTTGCTGGATCTCGCGAAACCAAGCTCCCGAGATTGGCGGCGAACTGCCGCCGCTCGCCCATTGGCTCTATTTTCAGCCTTGGGGGCGGACGTCGGAGACCAGCGAAAGCGGCGACTTCCTCGATCCTGCCCTACCGCCGATCGAGCTGCCGCGCCGACTCTGCGTGGAGAGACGCATCCAGTTTCACCGGCCGATCCGCGTGGGCGATCCGTTTTCGCGGCTGACCCACGTGGTCGACGTCGGCGAGCGGACCGGCGCTGTGGGGCCGATCGTCACCCTGTTGCTGCGGCAAGAAATCGCCAACGCGGAAGGCGTCGCGGTCTCCGAGGAGCAACGCCTTATCTATATGGCGCGCGGAGAGCCCTTGCAGACCAGCGCGCCGCGGGCGTCTCGCGGACCGGCGCTCTGGTCCCGCCGGTTCCGCGCGGATTCCCGCGCCTTGTTCTTCTATTCCGCGCTGACCCGCAACACCAGCCGGGTCCACTACGATCGGCCATTCGCCACTTTCGTCGAGGGCTACCCCGGTCTTGTCGTGCAGGCTGATCTAGTTGCGGCCCTTCTCCTCGACCTGTTGCACGAGCACGCCCCACAGGCGCGCGTCCTGACTTGGGAGCTGCGCGTTCTGCGTTGCCTCTACGACACGGAGCCGTTGCTTCTCTTCGGACGACCGTGCGAAACCGGCGCCGCGGAACTCTGGGCGGAAGACGCGCAGGGCCGCGTCGCGATCGAGGCCTTCCCGACCCTGGACCGCGACCTCGTCCCGCTTTCGCGCGGCGCTTCGGCCTCTTTGCCGGGACTTTGGGGCGCTGGTCCGACCGCCAGTTTTCCTTCGGCCGCGGACTGACCGCTCATACAGGATGTGACATGTCGCTCTCCCCCGAACAGTGCATTGCCAAATTCGCCGCGACGCTCCAGTTCGAGGCCATCCCCGCGTCCATCGCCCGGCGATGCGAAGACCTGATGCTGGACTGGTTCGGCTCAGCGCTCGCCGGCAAGGGCGTTGGCCCGGTGGAGACGTTGGAGGCCTTTGCTGCCGAAATGGGGCCTGCGACGGGTCCATCGGAAGTGCTCATCTCCCGCCGGGCGACTTCGCCGCTGTTCGCGGCGATGGTCAATGCGGCGTCCTCGCATGTCGCCGAGCAGGATGACGTTCACAACGGCTCGGTGTTTCATCCGGCAGCGGTGGTGTTCCCCCCGGCGCTTGCCGTCGCACAGGCGATCGGCGCCTCGGGAAGAGACCTTCTGACCGCAAGCGTCGTCGGCTACGAAGTCGGCATCCGCGTTGGCGAATTTCTCGGTCAGTCGCACTACAAGGTCTTCCACACGACGGGCACAGCGGGCTCGCTCGCGGCCTGCACGGCGGTCGGGCGGCTCCTGCGGCTGTCGCCCGAGCAAATGCTGAACGCGCTTGGCTCGTCCGGAACTCAGGCAGCGGGACTTTGGGAATTCCTTCGCGACGCCGCCGACTCCAAGCCTCTGCACACCGCCCATGCTGCGGCCACCGGGCTCACCTCCGCCTATCTCGCGGCCAGGGGTTTCACGGGCGCAAAGCGAATCCTGACCGGCGATCAAGCGATGGCGGCAGGCATGTCGGGAGGAGTCGGGCCCGAGCGGCTCACGGACCGGCTCGGGGGTCGTTGGGCGCTCGCCGAGACGTCGTTCAAGTTCCACGCGTCGTGCCGTCACACCCATCCGGCGGCCGACGCTTTGCTGCAGGTGATGCGAGAGAGCGCGCTGAAGCCGGAGGATGTCCGTCACGTGACCGCCCGCGTTCACCAGGCGGCGATCGACGTACTTGGTCCGGTGACGGATCCGCAGACCGTCCATCAGGCCAAATTCTCCATGGGCCGGGTGCTCGCTCTCATCGCCACGCGCCGGAGCGCCGGTATGTCCGACTTTGAGCATTTCTTCGAGGCGCCGGAGACAGCCGAATTCGCCGCAAAGGTTTCGATGGCCTTCGATCCCGAGGTTCAAGCAGCCTATCCGGAGCGCTGGATCGGCAAAATCGAGGTCCAGACGGTCGACGGTCGACGGCTCGAGGGCCGCGTCGACGAGCCTAAGGGCGATCCGGGCAACACCCTCTCGCGGGCCGAACTTGAGACGAAAGCGCTTGGCCTCGCCGAGTTCGCACATTCAGCGACTCCGGAGGAGATGACCCGATGGTTTCCTCTATTCTCCAGTCTCGAAGGGGCGTCTGGAGCCCCGAGATTCTTCACCGGAGGCGATGCCGAAGCCGGCGCCCGAAAAAACGCCATGCATTAAGCTGTGGCGAAGGGTGACTTCCGGATAAACAAATGGAAAGAAGGGGGAGGGTCAGCAATAATCGTCTCGCCAGGGGGAAATGCAGGCGCCGTCGACCGGCGCGAAGCCAATAAAAGTCTCGCGTCGCCGCTGACCAATGCGGGGGCGGGAGCGAACGGGAGGACAGCATGAAATCCACAAGGCGCATCGCCAGCATATTCGCGGTTTGCGCGGGCTTCGCCGGCTTTGCCGGACCGGCCCTCGCCGCTGGCCTCGACGAATTGCCGGCCGACATTCAGAGCTCGCTCTACAACAAGGACAAGATCGACGCGCAGCAGCCGACCGGTCCGAGCGCCTACCGCGATTGGCAAGCCGAAGAAAGGGCCGCCGTGGACGATCGGCTACGCCAGTTCATATGCCGGCAACACATGGCGCGCCAACGCGCTTGAGCACCTCGAGAAAGAGATTGTTCCCAAGTGGAAGAAGCTGGGCCTCGTCAAGGACGTCATCGTCACGCAGTCCAACCTCAAGGATTTCGACACAGATCCAGCAGATGCGCCAACTCGTCGACCGTGGCGTCGATGCGCTCATCATCTGCTGCTCGAACCCGACCGCCCTAAACGAGACCGTCAAATACGCCTATGACAAAGGCGTGCCCGTCTTCTCGATGACCGGTTACGTAACCTCGCCCTATGCGGTCAATTCGTCGACGAACTTCGTCGTCACCGGGACAGAGATGGGCGAGTGGTTGGTCGACGAAATCGGCAAGAAGGGCAACGTGCTTGTCGTCGAGGGCATCCCCGGCACCAGCACCTCCGACTCGCTCGATCGGGGCATCAAGCTCGGACTCGCGACGGCGCCGGACGTCAAGATCATCGGCGATGTCGCCGGCATGTGGACGGACCAGGTCGCCCAGGCCGAGGTCCAGAAGTGGCTTGCGAACCATCCCGGCGATCTCGACGGCGTCGTCGTGCAGTCGGCGGCCGAGCTCGGCGTCCTGCGCGCATTGCAGCAGTCGGGCCGCAAGATGCCGCCGGTCGCGATCGGCGGTGAAGAGGGCGCCCTCTGCTACTGGCGCCATCATCCGAAATACGTCAGCGCGGCGATCCAGGGGTGGCCGCCGGCGGACGAAATGGAGCTCATGCTGGAACATCATGATGCGCACGATGCAGGGACAGGGTCCGAAGATCCAGTCGATCCTCGTTGAACCCACCAAGCTCTCCTACGACGACGTGGCTAAAGCGTTGCCGGAAAACTGCAGCGAGAGCTCCGACAAGTGGTTCAGCGTCGGCTTCGAAAAATGGGGCGGCAAGAATCTCGACGCATTCTTCCTCCGCCCCGCCGATCCGATGGCCTTCAAGCCCTGATCGATCGCGTTCGGAGTGGGAACGCGACGTCTCCGGACGTCGTGGTCTCCGCCTCAGCGCTCTAGGAACGAACCTCTCGGCATTGCAGCTCCGGGAGCAAGAACGTCCCGGCAATGGGTCCGAACGTCTCTGAAAAGTTTGGGAAGCGGGTCGGTGTTGGTGGAAGCGCTCAGCTCCGTTTGCGGCGGAAACCGCCCACCATCGCGCGGGGGGCGCGATGGTGCCTGAGGCAGGGTTAGTCACGGACCGCGCCCAGGGGGCTGCGAAGGACGAGGGAACGTCGAGCACGCCGTTCGGGGTGAGCGCTGTCTCGCTGGTCGGCATTCGCAAATCGTTCGATGTGACAAGAGCGCTCGACGGGGCTTCGTTCAACGCTTCGCTCGGCGAGATCCATGCGATTTTCGGGGGCAACGGCAGCGGCAAGAGCACGCTCGCCAAAGTGATCTCGGGCGTGCTGCCAATCGATTCGGGCCAGGTTAACGTTCTGGGCCACACTCCCAATTCGCCCTATGACGCGCGCGCGATCGGGGTCGCCACTGTGTTCCAGGAGGTGCTGGTCGCCGACGAAAGCTCGGTGCTCGACAATCTCTATCTCGGGGCCGACCGACTTTGGTCGCGGACGCTGACCGCGAGCGGCCAAGAGTCAAGGCCGCCGAGACGCTGATGACCGAACTGACCGGTCTCGATCTCGACCTTGAAATGCCGGCCGGCGCGCTGCCGTTGAATCTCAAGGCGTGGATCACCATCGGCCGGGCGCTGCTGTCGAAGCCGAAGATTCTCATCCTCGACGAATCCTCCGCCGCGCTCGACCTCGATTCGACCGAACGCCTGTTCGCCAAGATCCGCGAGTTGCGCGACGCGGGCTCCTGCGTCCTCATCGTCACCCATCGCATCGCCGAGATGACCCGTATCGCAGACCGCGTGACCGTGCTGCGCGACGGACGCGACGTCGGCGTTCTGGCGAAGGGTGAAATCACCGAAGCCAATCTTCTGCGCCTGATGTCTGGGGGCAAGGCGAATCGGGCGGCGAAAACGGCAGCTCAGACCGCGGATGCGCACGATCGGCGCGTCGTGATGAAGACGGATGCGATGAAGGTCTGGCCGCGGGGCCGCGGGATCGACTTCCGGCTCCATCATGGCGAGATCCTCGGAGTCGCCGGGCTCGATGGCCACGGCCAGTCCGATTTCGTGCGGATGCTCGCGGGCGTTCAACGCGCGCATGGCTCGGGGCCGATTGTCGTCGGCGAGAAGGGTGGCTTCCATCCGATCGATTCGCTTGCCGACGCCGCGCGCTATAAGGTCGGCTACGTCTCGGGCGACCGCAAGCGCGAAGGCATCTTCGCCAATCTCAGCATTTTCGAGAACATGCTGGCGCCGCTCTATCGCGCCAAATCGCGCGCCGGAAAGCTCGCGTCTCATCGACTGGACCGCGCTCAACGGGCTCGTTCGAGTGGGAGCGCGAGAAGCTGTCGATCCGGATGGGCGATCGCGACGACAAGATCACCTCGCTCAGCGGCGGCAACCAGCAGAAGGTGCTGATAGGACGCGCCTTCGCCCTCAACCCGAACATCCTCATTCTCAACGACCCGGCGCGCGGCGTCGATGTCGGCGCCAAGGCCGACCTCTATGCGCATCTTCGCGACTTCGCCGCCGCTGGCAAATCGGTCATCTATATGTCGAGCGAGATCGAGGAACTCGTCGGCTTTTGTTCGCGCGTTCTCGTGTTTCGCAACGGGCATGTCTTCGCCGAACTCACTGGCGATGCGATCGACAGCGATGAGATCCTCGCGGCAATGTTCGGCCAACACGCGACAACCCACGCAACGCCAAGCGGCGGGAGGTTAGGGAAGAGCGTAACGGGTAAGGCAGGGACGCTCGCGCCAGCAATTGTCGGCGACCTCGAAGTGGCTTCGGGTTGGTCGCGGCCGAAGCCGGAGCGCCGCGCGGTCCCGTCCTTTACCCTGCGCTCGCTCAGCCTTCGCGGACGGAGACGAGATTCCCGATCGTTACGCCGAGGCTAACCTCGTCTCGCCGCCGCTGGAATGGGATGCGCCGCCGGAAGGCGCGCGGAGCTTCGCGCTGACGATGACCGACCCCGACTTGCCGCCCGAACTCGGCTTTCCGCGCGCTTTCGCGCACTGGCTGCTCGCCGACATTCCTGCCGATGTGACGCACATCGCCGAGGGCGCGAGCGGAACGCCGGCTCTGCCGCGCGGGGCGCGCGAGTTCGCGAGCGACTTCGTCACTTTCCGCATTCCCGGCTACGGGCGCGGATATGGGGGTCCATGGCCGCCGAACGATGCGCATCGCTATGTCTTCACGCTCTTTGCGCTGAAAACCGACCGGATCGAACTCGACGATGCCGCGGACTATGTCGAATTCGTTCGCGCAGTCCTGCCTTCGACCATCACGACGGCGACGATGGTGGGTCTCTACGGCCCCGCCAAGGCGCCGTTGCCGAACGCGGGGTGACGCCGTGACTCCGTTCGCCGCGCAGAAGAACATTCGGAGGCGCAACGCGCAGCCCGCCAGCGCCGCTTCCACCAGTCCTCTCCAGGAGAAATGAGCGCAGGGATGACACGCTATTCCACGCTGACCGAACTCGACACCGACTGGATCGTGAGCTGGGCCAAACGGGTCAACGAAGACCGGGTGCTCAAAGTCATCGGCCGCTTCTTCACGGCCAATTTCGTCATCGGCGTCGACGACAAGGACTTCTACATCCAGGTCCGCAACGGCAAGATCGAGATGCTCGCGGATGAGCCGAACGCCAATCTGATGGGCTGGCAATTCGCGCTGCGCGCGCCCGCAAGCTCTTGGAACAAGTTCGTCGAGCCGGTGCCGCCGCCGATGTACAACGACATCTGGGCGATGGCGCACCCGCTGCATGGCAAGCTGAAGATCGAAGGCGACACCAAGATCTTTTGGCAGAACCTGCGGGCGCTCTCCTGGATGCTCGCGAAGATGCGCCCGAACTGAAATCCGCGTCCGCCGAATTTCATCCTATCCCATGAGGGGCCGTCGAAATGGCTAAAACCGATCCGATCGTTGGGCGCTACGTTTATGTTCCCTACAGCGGGAAAGAATATCGCATTTACTACGAAGAAAATGGCCAAGGCATTCCGCTGGTCTGCCTTCACACCGCGGGCGCCGACGGGCGCGAGTATCGCCATCAGCTCTGCGATCCCGACATCACCAAGAACTTCCGCGTCATCGCCTTCGACCTGCCGCGGCACGGCAAATCGATTCCTCCCAGGGACTTCTACAAAGAAGAGGAAGAATACGCGCTGACGTCGAAATTCTATTCCGAGTTCATCATGGCGTTCTGCGAGGCGCTGGAGCTCGAGCGGCCCGTCATCATGGGCAGTTCGATGGGCGGCAATGTCTGCCTGCCGCTCGCGCTGAACTACGAGAACGAACTCACCGCGCTGATCGCGATCGAGGCCTGTGACCACTCGCCGGGCTGGTGGATCGATCCGCTCCATCATCCCCACATCCACGGCGGCGAAGTCTGCGCGACCGCGGTGTTCGGCCTGATGGCGCCCCAAAGCCCTGACGAATATCGCTGGGAGACGTGGTGGTACTATGCGCAAGGGGGGCCCGGAGTCTTCAAGGGCGACCTGCACTTCTACAGCGTCGACCACGACTTCCGCGACCTCTGTCGGAAGATCTCGGGTCGCATTCCGATCGTGATGATGACCGGCGTCTACGATTTCGCTTGCACGCCCGAAATGACCGAGCAGACCGCCGACAAGATCCGCAACGCCGAGTGCATCATCATGAAGGGCATCGGGCATTTCCCGATGTGCGAGAACCCTGAGGGGTTCAAGAAATATCTGATGCCGGTGCTTGACCGCCTGGTCGACTACGCCCGCGACCGGCGCCCCGCAGCGCTCTCGGACCGTCGTTCGCCGCGGGAAGAAGCGTCGGCGCGCACGTCTTCGCGTCGATGGTGAGCGTAAGGCGGGTGGCGGCTTCCCACCATCGCCAGGCGCTCCGAACGGGCCCAAGCCGGGTTCCTGTGACGCAACGATCCGAATGTCCGGCCGCGCAGGATGAGTAACGTCAACACAGCGGCGCGCGGCGCCTCCTTCAACACCTTTCTGCTCGTCCCGATCCTTTTGTTCTTCGGGCTGTTGACCGTCGCCGTGCTCCGCAGCCCCAACCTGATGACGAACTCCGGCATCGGCAGCGCGGAGATTGTCGTCGCGCCGCTTGTGCTCTCGACCTATGCGCTGATGGCGACCGCGGTCGCCGGGCGCGGAACAGTCGATCTCTCGATCGGGCCGCTGATCGGCTTCATCAACGTGACGCTGATCCAGCTCGGCGCTGCGGGAATCGTGACCTCGCCGATCGCCGTCTTCGCTTATGCGCTCGCGGCCGGGGTCGCCTATCAGGTCGTGTTCGCCCTGATCGTGATCTGGGTGCGCGTGCAGCCGATCATCGTTTCGCTCAGCGGCTTCCTCGCGCTCTCCGGCATCAACCTAGTCATTCTGCCTCGCCCCGGCGGCGCCGCGCCGGAGTGGATGTCGGGCTGGGGCGCCGGCACGTCGATCTTCGCACCGTCGATGTTCATGGTCGCGGCCGCGACAATCGGCTGGCTGATCTTCTCGACCACCGCCTTCTACGGCCATCTGCGGCTGATGGGATCGGACGAGCGCGCGGCCTACACGAGCGGCGTGCAGATCGGCATCGTCCGCGTCGGCGCGCATGTCGTGTCGGGCGTGTTCGCGGGTCTGGCGTCGCTCGCCTTCACGGCCTTGATCAGTTCCGGCGACCCGTCTCAGGGCACGACCTACACGCTGATTTCCGTCACAGCGCTGGTGCTCGGCGGCACGAGCCTGGCCGGCGGACGCGCCACCGTGCTCGGGTCGCTGCTCGGCGCCTTGAATCTGTTCTTGATCGGCTACGTGCTGTCGACGCTTGATTTCGGCTCCGTGCAGGGCTTCGTCACCGATCTCAGCTACGGCGTCATCCTCGTGCTGTCGCTGCTGCTGACCGTCGCACTGCCTTACTTGCATCGCTGGCTGCGCTACGTCTCGCCGCTTCTTGTGTTCGTGGTGCTCGGCTTGCTGTTCACCGGCGTCGCGCTGCATGCGACCTACAACTACTCGGCCTTGTCGCCGCATGGGGGAGCTGCGGCGACTCCCGCAACGCCGCCGGCCGACGCCTCGGGCGCCACGCCGCCGGCAGCCGCGGCGCCGGACGCATGGATCGCCGCGCCTGCGTTGGAACAGGGCGAGCCGGACTCGAACGTCCTCGTCTCGCTCTTCTCGACGCGGGTGTCACAGCTCGCGGTGCTGCTCCTGGCGATCGTCGCCGCGTTGCGGCTCCTGGTTTGGCAAGCCAATCAGGGCCGGATCACGCCCCTGCTCTATGCGGCGATAGGCATCGGCGGCGTGCTGGGTGTCTGGCTGCTGATGGACACGGGCGTCTTCGTATCGAAGCTTGGGCATTGAGGGAGGCAGGATGGCAGACAGTCCGCTCTTCGCCCCACTGACCGCCCCGATCATCCGCCCGCTGCGCTGGGTCGGCCTTGCGGTCGCGATCCTCATCGCGGCGATCGGCGCCGGATTCGGCTTCAACGAGGCCGTCCCGACACAATATGTCATCTTCACTACGGCTGCGACCTTCGCGCTTGCGCTCTGGCTCTGGAACGGCTTCTTCCTGCGCTGGGCGACGGAAGCGTCGGCGCGCAGTCATGCCGCCGCCGAGCGGAGCGAGCGCCAGTTCTCGGCGCGCGCGGCGTTGCGCGGCTTTATCGCCGGCAACAAGGGCGTGCTCGCCGGCCTCGCGATTCTGATCCTGGGCTTTGTCATTCTGTCGCTGACCCTGACGAGCTTCTTCAACTGGCTGAATCTTTTCACCGCCCTGTTCCTTGCCGCGGCGCTGGTCTTCACCACGATGACAAGCCGCCTCGTCGGCGACAACCGAAGCGCTTTCATCGGCCTGATGGTGCTGGGGACCATGTTCGTCGTTGCGTCGCTGCATGTCACCGGCTTCCTCTCCGGCGCCAACATCAAGTCGATGCTCGTGTTCGCGGCGTTCCTTGGGCTTGCGACGGTCGGGCAGACGCTGGTCGCCCTGCTCGGCGGACTCGACCTCTCGATTCCCTTCCTGATCGGCTCGTCAAACGTCGGCCTGCTCTATCTGATTGGCCTTGGCATCCCCTCTCCGATCGCCGTGATCCTCATCCTCGTCGTCGGCTCGGCCATCGGTCTCCTGAATGGCTTCCTGAGTTTCCCGCTGCAGGGCCAAGCGCTGATCGTGACGCTCGGCGTCGGCTTCGCGACGTCCGGCCTCACGCAGATCCTTACCAGCATCGGCTCGGCCTACGCCGGCAACGTGTTCGGGCAGGTGCCCGGCTGGCTCAGCAATCTGGCGGCGATGAACGGCGTCACCTTCGGGCTTGGCATTCCCCCGGTCATCTTCATCTGGGTCGTGGTCGCCGCCGCGCTGATTTTCGGCATGAAAAACACGATCTATGGACGCTATCTCTACGCGCTCGGCGGCAATCGCACGTCGGCGCAGCGCATCCGGATCTCCGAGCGCCGATACTGGTGTGGCGTCTTCACTATCTCAGGCTTTTCGTCCGCATTGACAGGCTCGCTACTGCTCGGCTGGAGCGGCGGCGGCTTCATCGGCGTTGGCGATCCCTATCTCTTCATGACGCTCGCGGCGGTGGTGATCGGCGGCACGTCGCTGCTCGGCGGGCAGGGCGGCTATGGTTTCACCGTCATCGGCGTGCTGGTCCTGCAGGTGCTGACCGCGTTCCTGGTTGGCATCGGCCTGAAGTTCGAGTGGCAACAATTCATTTACGGCCTGTTGATCCTGCCGATGGTCGCGCTCTACGCGCGCTCGCCGCATATCCGCACCCAAATCTAGAGGGCGAACCTTGATGACCGATCGGGGGGAAAGACTGGCATGAATGCCTCACCGCTCGTGCCGCTCGATGTCGCCAGCGCGACCTTCCTGCTGCTGACGCTCGCAATGGCGGCGACGACCGTCCTGTTGCTCACCGGAGGTCACTGGATCGCGCCGCGCTGGCGGCTTCCGGTTGCGCTCTCGAGCCTCGTGCCGCTCGTCGGAGTGCTGCACTACGGCTTCTCCAGCCTCGTCTGGCTGCAGGCCCACGACATGCCGGTCGTCTTCCGCTACGTCGACTGGATGATCGCGGCGCCGCTTCAGGTTCTCGCGCTCTACTTCCTGATCCAGACGGTGGCCGACACCCCCACCGGACTCTTCTGGCGCCTCCTGATCGCGACGGTCGCGATGGTGCTGGCGCGCTACATGGGCGAGACCGACCTCCTCTATCCGACGCTCGGCTTCCTGATAGGGCTCATCCTGTGGCTCTATGTGCTGGGCGAGCTCTATTTCGGACGCCTGGCGGAGATCAACGCGCAAAGCGCGAGCGACCCGGTGCGGCTCGGCTTCTTCTGGCTTAGGCTGATCGTGACGATCGGCTGGGCGCTCTATCCACTGAGCTATCTGATCGTACGGCTAGGCTCCGGCGCCGAAGTCGCCAAACTCATGGTGATCTACAATCTCGCCGATCTGGTCAATCAGATCGCCTTTGTGCTGGCGGTGCTCGCCACCGCGATGAGCGACTCGGCGCATTCGCGCTGAGGGATATGCGTGCCAGGGACTGGAATTCCGGGACTGCGGGGAGGATGTCGTCATGAACGGCGCTGACATAATTGCCATCATCATTCTAGCGACGATCGTCATCGCCATCGTCGTCTATCTCCTGCACTGGCTCTACCGGCATTCGTCGAAGGACCTGTCGTTCGTGCGCACAGGCTTCGGCGGGGAGAAGGTCGTGATGGGCGGCGGCGCGCTCGTCCTGCCGATCGTCCACGACGTCACCGAAGTCAGCATGAACACGTTGCGAATCGAGGTTCGGCGCGCCGGGGAGAAGTCGCTGATCACTCGCAACCGCATGCGGATCGAAGTGATCGTCGAATTCTTCGTGCGCGTGATCCCAACCCCCGACGCGGTCGCGACGGCCGCCCGTACGCTCGGTAACCGCACGCTCGATCCGGAGAGCCTGCGCGACCTCGTGCAAGGCCGTTTCGTCGATGCAATGGGCGCAATCGCGGCGCAGATGACGATGGAGGAGATCCACGAGCACCGCGCCGACTACATCCGCGGCGTCCGCTCGCTTGTCGCCGAGTCGCTGACCGCCAACGGGCTCGAACTCGAAACCGCCTCGCTCACCAATCTCGACCAGACCGACATCAAGCTGTTCAATCCCTCGAACGCCTTTGACGCCGAGGGCATGACGCGGCTAACCGAGGAGATCGAGACGCGCAAGAAGAAGCGCAACGACATCGAGCAGGATTCGATCATCGCGATCCGCGCCAAGAACCTCGAAGCCGAGAAGCGCGCGCTGACGATCGAGAAGGAGAGCGAATACGCGCGCCTCGATCAGGAGCGCGAGATCGCGGTGCGCCGCGCCCAACAGCGCGCGGAGGTCGCGGCGGAGAAGGCCGAGCGAGAACGCGAGATCGAGGAGGCGCAAATCCGCGCCAAGGAGGGGGTCGAGCGGGCGCGCATCCGGCACGAACTGGCGATCAACGCGGAGAATATTTCCCGGGAGCAGGAGATCGAGAGGCTCGAAATCCAGCGCCGCCAGACCCTGGAAATGGACGAGCAGAACCGCGTCGTCGCCATAGCCGTCAACGAAGCGGAGAACCGCACGCGGCTCACCGAAGAGACGGAAGCGCGCAAGCGCCGGCGCAACGAGGTCGAACAGGAGACGATGGTCGCCGTTCACACCAAGAATCTCGAAAGCGAATTGCGCTCCCTGACGATTCGCAAGCAGAGCGAGTATGCCCGCTTCGAGCAGGAGCGCGACGTCGAACAGCGGCGCGCGCAGCAGCGTGCCGAAGTGGCCTTCGAAAAGATGGAGCGGGAGCGCGAAGTCGACGAAGCCAGCCTCAAGGCCAAGGAATCGGTCGAGCGCGCCCGGATCAAGGCCGATCTCGCGGTCGAGGCCGAGCAGATTCAGCGGACTCAGGAAACCGAGCGCCTCGAGATCCAACGACAGCGCCTCGTCGAGCTCGAAGAGCAGGAACGCCTGATCGCCGTTGCCGCAAAGGAGCGCGAGAGGGCGCTCGCCCAGATCGAAACCGAGACCGTGCGCACGCAGCTCGCCGAGGCGCAGGAGGGCGTCGTTTCCGCGCGTGAGAAGGAAATCGCAGAGCGCCGCAAGATGATCGACCTCATCGAGGCCCAGCAGCAGGCCGATCGCAATACGATCAAGGTCACCTCCCAGGCGGCGGCCGAGAGGACGGCGGCGGTCGAGCATGCCGAGGCCGAGAAGGTCTCGGCGGAAGCCTCGCGCCATCGCTACGAAGCGGAGGCAGAGGGCCAGCGCAAGCTCAACGAGGCCGAGAACCTGCGCTCCGACGCGTCGCGGCGGACCGCGCTCAATCGCAAGCTGTTCGAGCATCTTCCCGCGATCATCCGTGAGAGCGTCAAGCCGATGGAGAGGATCGAGTCGATCAAAATCATGCAAGTCGAGGGCCTGCCGGGATTCAGCAACACGCCCGGCGGCGGACCGGGCGGCGGCGGGGGCGATGCCGCGACCGGTGGCGGCGGCGACGGTCGGCCGGGCAATCTCGCGGAGAGCGTGGTCAACGCGGCGATGCGGTATCGTTCGCAGATTCCCTTCGTCGACAACCTTCTGAAGGAGGTCGGAATGACTCCGAGCAATCTCAGCGACCTCAGTGACCTCAGCGTGAGGCTCGAAAAGCCGCCCGGCCAAGGCAAGTGAGCGGAGCGCCCGGAGGAGAAGCCGACCGTGTCGACAGCCGCGCAGATTCGTGATCTGGCCCGCTCCCTTCTCCGGGGAGAAGGCGGACGCGCGAAACGCGCGCGCATGAGGGTTGGGCCGGAGACGTGGGCGCGTCCCTTATGTCGGCCCTCACTCCCGACCCCTCGCTCCGATGGAGGGAGCCGATCGTGAACCCGACCGACGCGCAGGAGCATCGGCTGGCCGTGATGACGGCCTGGGCCTTCTGCGGGAGCTTCGGGATTGGCCTGATCCTGTCCGGATTTGCCGAAGCGTCGCCGGTTAGCGGCCTCTGTGGATATGCGACGCTCATCGCGGGTTTCGTTGCGCATATCGTCATCAACTGGATCTACGGCGCCGGCTTCACCCAGCCGCAAGTCGCGCTGGGGCTTGGCGCCTTCACGGTCGGCGCGCTGTGCTACATTGCAAGCGTCCTGTTCAATCCGAGCTTCGGCGAGGTCGACGTCGCGACCGGGCTTGTCGGCTTCACCGCCCTTGCGGCGGCCTTCGTCGTCTACATCATCATCAACTACGGCGTGCGTGGCTCCTACGCGATGGTCTATCGTCTGCACGGCCTGGAGCGACAGCGATGATGAGCGCCCGGCTCGGCTGGCTCTTCGTCTTCTTGGCGCTCTACGCGACCTATTGCGTCTTCTGGGGCGTCGATTGCGCCCGCGGGCGTCGTGGCGCGATGGACTTCTTCCTTGCCGAGCGCAGCGTTCCCTCCTGGGTTTTCGCGGCGACGGCGACCGCGGTCTCGTTCACCGGCTGGATGGCGATAGGGCTGCCGGCGGCGATCTTCCGGGATGGGTTTCAGGCCTCCGCGCTCGCGCTCGGCGCGATCGCCATTCCGCTCGCGGGCGCGCTGGCGCTATCCCGGCAGTGGATCCTGAGCCGGCGGTTCGGCTTCGTCACGCCGGTGGAAATGTACGCAGACTATTTCGGCGACCCGCTGATCCGGCCGATCGTGCTGCTGATCGCCCTTCTGTTCGCGATTCCGTTCCTCGGCATGCAGATGGCCGCGGGCGGCTATCTCGTGCAGGTGCTGTCGGACGGCGCGGTTCCCTGGGTCCTGGCGATGTGGGGACTGGGCGCGCTCGTGTTCGTCTATGTCGTCCTCGGCGGCATGCGCGCGGCTGCGTTTGTCGGAGTGTTGCAAGCCCTGCTGTTGGGCGCGGTGATCGTCGCCGTCGGGGTGATCGCATGGGTCGAACTTGGCGGCTTCGGCAGCCTCGTGGGGCTGCTCGCCAAACTAGGGGCGTCGAAGGTCGGTGATTGGGGCGCCTCTACAGCCGGCTACAACGCGATGTTCGCGACGCCAGGCGTCGTGCAATTCGTCGCCGGTTTCGGCAAGGACGCTCCGGTCGGCGGCGTGTGGACGACATCGATGGTCCTGTCCACGATCCTGTCGCTGATGGGCTTCCAGCTTGCGCCGGCCTTTGTCGTCGCCGCCTTCTCGACCCGCGACGCGCGCGGCTTCGCGCCGCAACAGGTGTGGCTTGCGGCGGCGGCGGTCGGCTTCGGCCTGGTGTTCTTCTCGGTCATCACCGGGATCGGCGCGCTGTTCCTCGGCGCTTCGCCGGCCATGAATGAAGCCTCGCTCGCCATTGGCCGTGACGCTGCCCGCCTTGCAGGGTGGTCACGAGGCGGGGCTGGTCGCCGACTATCTCAACTCCCTCGCGACGCGCGCGCCTTGGTTTCTCGGCCTGCTCGCCGTAGCCGCCGTAGCGGCGACGCAGGCCACCGCGGCGATCTACATCTCCGCCACCGGCACGATGTTCGCGCGTGACTTCTACTGTCACTATCTCCGCCCTGCGGCAAGCGACGGGGACCAGAAGCTGTTCGGCCGCATCGGCGTCGGGTTCGCCATGCTGTTCGCCCTGCTCGGCGCGACCTATGCGCCCCTGGCGCAGGCCGAGATCGGCGCCCTCGCCCTGCCTGCGGGTCTGCAACTGCTCCCGGCGGCGCTCGCAATCTGCTGGTTTCCCTGGATCACCCCACGCGCCGCCCTCTCGGGCCTGATCGCCGGACTTGTCGTCGTCCTGTTCACCGACCAGCTCGGCCTGACGCTCGCCAATTTCTTCGAGATCGATATCCCGTGGGGGCGCTGGCCGTGGACGATTCATTCGGCGGGCTGGGGAATCGTCTGCAATATAGCAGTCTGCCTGCTGTTCTCGCTCCTTTCGCAAAAGCGCTCGCGGCCGCGAATATCGCATGCGCTTCCACGACTATCTCGCGGAAGCGACCGCGAGGACCGACAATTCGCGCGTCTGGCAGCCCCTCGCCTGGGTCGCGGCGCTAGGCTGGCTGTTCTTCGCGATCGGGCCGGGGCAATTGTTCGGCGTCGACCTGTTCGGCGCGCCCAATGCCGGCGCGGGCGCATGGCTGTTCGGCATCCCATCGATCTGGGCCTGGCAGATCATCGCCTGGGCGCTGGGCGTGCTGCTTCTCTGGTTGCTCGCCTATCGACTGGGCCTGTCGCGGCCCCCGTCGCGGCCGATCGAACAGGAAGCGGAGACCATAGGCCGACCGCTCTAGCTGTGGACACTGATCTAATGGGCGCTTTGCGCCGAAATCCGCGCGGCGCGAATGAGGCGCCGTTCGCCATTTTACGGCTCGAAAGATTCAATGTCCGCCCGTTCTGACCCCGCCCCGCTGAAAAGCGTTCCGGTTGGCGCTCTCGCGGGTCACCAAGTCGAAAACGTCCGTTCGACCGCTTTCACGAAACGCGCGCGTCGCTCAGGCGTCGTGTGATCCATGTCGTAACAGGCGAGGTAGTCACAGCGCGCGCCCGGCGCGCAATTGAGGAGCATGGAGCGTTTCAGGAATCGGCGGGGCGGGTCGCCCATCAGAAAGGTGGTCAAGCGGGCGCCGCCATAGGTGCAAACCGCGCCGAGCCGCTTGATGTTGTGCAGGCAAGGCGCGTACGACCCGTCGCCCTTTAGATTAAAGCTGACGCCCGGCAGGAACACTTTGTCGACGAAGCCCTTGAGGATCGCGGGGAAGCCCATGTTCCAGACCGGAAAGGAAAAGATGAGCGCGTCGGATTTGAGCAGACGGTCGACATAAGGACCGACGCGGCCTCGATTTCCCGGGACATCGTAATAGTCGAGGCGGTCCTGCCGGGTCATCACCGGATCGAACCCTTCGGCGTTGAGGTCGCAATCGTCCACCTCGTGGGCGCGCGCACGCAAGGTCTCAACGATTGTCGCATGCAGGCTGGCGCCGAAGCTCGTCTCGACGGGATGAGCGAATAGGACCAGCACGCGCAACGACGCTCTCTCCGTTCTCAGCCGGGCCCGGCGCATGCGGTTTCGGCGCGCGAGACCCGTGTATTTCAATCCAGTGTGGAACGCCAACGAAGGCTGCAGGGTCGAGGCGGCCGACATGATTTCGCCCAGGGATTAAACATCCTATCAATTCCGGCAATTAACAGTAACCAGATCACGTGTTATTGAACAACCCAGGTTGCGCCAAGTTCCGCCAAACAAATGCCTGGAACGATTGTCGCGTCGCCAGAACAAGAGTCCAATTCATGCTGCGGCGCACGCGCTAATTTGTGACAAATCGTTGACATCGCGTCGTCTAAACATTGACTTTGAGCGAACTCAAAAGATTTTTTTGTGCGGCGACATGTTGAGAACAAATTCGATTGCCATAAGATGCAGCCACCGACACGCGAGAAGGAGGCTGCCAGTGATTGTCCG
Organism: uncultured Alphaproteobacteria bacterium; assembly: GCA_963802615.1. GTDB lineage: Bacteria > Pseudomonadota > Alphaproteobacteria > Rhizobiales > Beijerinckiaceae > Roseiarcus. The sequence goes on along the minus strand of CAWDKC010000045.1, from coordinate 10,995 downwards.
CGAGATCCTTCGAACCTGCTCCAACCCGCACGTCGCGCGCGCTGCGGTCGCCTCGATCGGAGGCGCTTTCGCGCAACGCGTTTCGCGCGACGCGGAAGAGCGGAACCTGACAAGCGGCATGTTCGCCGCCGGCCTCGTGCGCCGCTTTTCGCGGGCTGCGGGCGCCCGCGATTGGGAGGGCGTCGATAAGGCGACCCGCGGCGCCGACCAACCGATCCTGTCCGGCCTGAGGTTCATTCTCGAACGCGGGGCCGAACTGGCCGAAGACGACGTCGATCCGGAGTGGGGATGGCTCGCCTCGGCCCCGTCGGCCTCCTGCTGCCCAACTTGGCAGCATTGATCGGGCGAGCATAAGCCCCGCCCAAATTGCTTCGCGCGTGATCGTCCGCCGCCGCTTGTGAGCATCGCCGCCGCGGCGCACAATACAAGCGCATGTATCTCGGGCTTGACTGCGGAACCTCCGGCCTCAAGGCGCTTCTGACCGACGAGGGCGGCGAGCCGATCGCGAGCGCCGCCAGGAGCTATTCCCCCGCCCGTCCGCGCGCCGGCTGGTCGGAGCAGGATCCCGACGATTGGGCCGCCGCGATGGCCGGCGCGCTCGCCGACCTCAGACAAATCGCGGGCAAGGCGCTGAGCGCGCTGAAGGCGATTGGCTTCTCGGGCCAGATGCACGGCGCGGTGCTCCTCGACCGGTCCGATAAACCCGTCCGTCCCGCCATCCTGCACAATGACGGACGCGCGTTTCTGCGAAGCGGACGAACTGGCGCGCGACTACCCTGACCTGGCCCAAATCGTCGGCGTGAAGCCGATGCCGGGCTTCACCGGGCCGAAGCTCAAATGGCTCGCCCGGAACGAGCCGGACCATCGCCGTCTCGTCAACTCGCTCCTGTCGCCGAAGGATTATTTGCGCCTCAAGCTCGGCGGCGAACGCGGGTCCGACATGAGCGACGCGGCGGGGACCTGGCTGCTCGACGAGGCCCGGCGCGACTGGTCCCGGCAAGCGTTCGAAGCCTGCGACGCGGATCCCGCATGGGCGCCGCCTTTGTTCGAAGGATCGGCGCTCGTGGGCCAGATCCGGCCTGAGGCCGCGGATGCGCTTGGCCTGCCGCGCGGCGTGCTGCTGGCGGCCGGCGGCGGCGACGCAGCCGTAGGCGCGGTGGGCTTGGGCGCGATCGCGCCAGGCGAAGCCTTCATTTCGCTCGGAACCGCGACCCAGCTCATCGTCGCGACAGATCGATACATGAGCGCGCCGGAGAAGCTCGTGCATGCTTTCGCCCACGCGCTGCCGAACCGCTGGTTCGCCATGGCGGCGATGCTCAACGGCGCGGGCGCGCTCGCTTTCGCCGGGCGACTTCTCGGCGCGTCGCCGGACGCCCTCGAGCGCGAGGCGGCGGCGGATTATCAAGGGCCCGGCGGGCTTCTCTTTCTGCCCTACCTCAGCGGCGAGCGCACGCCGCTCGACGATCCCTACGCGCGCGGCGTGCTGTTCGGCATGAGCGAGACGACGTCGCGCGCCGATGTCGCCCGCGCGGTGATGGAGGGGGTGGCGCTCACGCTGGCGGACGCGCGCGATTGTCTCTTCGCCGCCGGCGCCAAAATCGAGCGCGTCGGCCTCATCGGCGGGGGCGCGAAGAGTTCTTCATGGACGCGCATGATCGCCGCCGCGACCGGCTTCACAATCGTGCGCATGAAGGGCGGCGAAACCGGCCCCGCTTACGGCGCCGCGCGTCTCGCGCGGATGGCCGCAACGGGCGAGCCGGCCGAGACCGTCTGCGTCAAGCCCGAGATCGCCGACGTCACCGAGCCGGACCCGCAGCTCGCCGACCTCTTCGCGCGACAGCGCGAGCGCTTCACGGCGCTTTACGCCGCCGTGAAGCCGAGTTCCGGAAGTAGGCGGGTCGCGACCGCGTCCGCCGCGCTCAACGAGCGCGGCTACAGCGCGCCGCGTCAACCTGAGCGCAATCTGCCCCGGCGCAGGTCACGCCGTCGACGCCTCGATCATCATCACGTCGAGGAGAAACGAGCCGTCAGGCTCGATCGCGAAATAGGCCTTCGTCCCGGCGGAGGCCACGGTCTGCAGCGTGCGGATCATCTTCACATTCTCCTGCGGAGTTCGCATGCGCGCGGTCCAGACGGGAAAATCCATTCTCAGCCGCCAGGTCCGGCAAGTCTCGACGGCGAAGCCGGAGCGGCCGAGCGTGTCCAGCCATTGTGCGAAAGTGTAGTTCCGGACGTGGGAATGGTCGCGCAGCAACTCGAGGGCCTGCAGATGCGTGTCGAAGAGCGCCTGGCCGGGAGCATAAGCGTCGACGAACACGGCCCGGCCGCCGCGTTTCAGCGTGCGCCGCGCTTCCCTCAAGCCGGCGTCGAAGTCGCGCCAGTGATGCGCGGAAAATCGGCTGGCGACAAAGTCAAACGTCTCGTCTTCAAACGGCAGCCGCTCGGCTGGGGCTTCGGCGGTCTCGATGTTGCTCAAGCCCTTCTCACGCGCCGTCTGCGCCACCGCCGCCAACATCTCGGAGGACAGATCCGAAGCAATGACGCGCTGCGCATGGCGCGCGAGGGCATAGGCGACGTGGCCGCCGCCGGCGCCGAGGTCGAGGGCCAGCTGCGGGCGCAGCGTCTGCGCCAGCGCTCCGATCGCCTCGAGATCCGCCCCCTGACTGTGAACCGCGCTCTCGACATAGGCTTTCGCTCGAGGGCCGAATTGGGCCTCGACGACTTTCTCATGCGCCTCAATCATCATTGGCTCCTTTGGCCTTTGCGGACGATGCATCTCGAATTAAACTGTTACAAGATAGAATCTTATCCTATTACAAGAGGCGCCATGCTCGAAGCGGATCAAAGGCGGCTCCTGGGCGAATTCGTGCGCGCTCATCGCGAGCGCATGCGGCCGACGACGCCGACCGGCCGGCGGCGAACGTCGGGTCTGCGCCGCGAAGAACTGGCTGCGCTTTCGGGCATCAGCGTGACCTGGTGCACCTGGATCGAACAGGGCCGCCCGGTGCAAGCGTCTCCCGAGGCGCTCGGCCGCATCGCGCAAGCGCTCGCCTTGTCGCGGGCGGAGCGCGACTATCTGTTCAAGCTCGCCGGGCGTCTCGATCCCGAAGGACCGCGGGGTCGTCGGCGGACGCGCCCCCCTCCCTGATCGCTGCGGTCAAAGCGATGGACTGCCCGGCCTATGGGCTCGACCGCCTGTGGAACGCATGCTGCTGGAACGAAGCGGCGGCGCGGCTTTTTCACGGCTGGCTGGACGGCGATCATCAACGCAACCTCTTGCGCTACGTGTTTCTCGAGCCCTCGGCCCGGGAGCTCATTCCCGCCTGGAAGGACCGGGCGCGACGCCTGCTCGCCGAATTTCGCGCCGACTTCGCCCGCACGTTTCGCGACGGTGAGGTCAAAATCTTCGTCGAGACGCTGCGCAGCGAGAGCGCCGTTCTTCGCGGAAGCCTGGGATGAGCAGGCCGTCCAGATCCGCGAAGGCGGCCTTCGCCTGTTCAATCATCCGACCGACGGTCTCGTAAGCTTTACGCAGCACACATTCGCGCTCGCCGAGCGCCCCGACTACAAGCTTGTCGTGAATACGCCCGCTGGGCGCTAGCTGGCTCCGCAATGACGGCCTCGTCATCGCGAGGAGCGCGCCAGCGCGACGCGGCGATCCAGGAGTCACGGGCGCGCGCTGCGTTCCCCTGGATTGCTTCGCTTCGCTCGCAATGACGACGGTGGCGGCTCCATACCTTGAGAAACCTTAATGCGCCGGCCAATTTCCGGATAGGCGCGAAGTCGCATGGTCGCTCCATCGATCGCCAAGGCGGTCAACCAGCGAATTTGGAGCGAACTCATGTCATTCTCCGGTCTTGCGACCCCCCAGGGGCGGCGCAACACGATCCTCGCCTCGGTCGCGGTCGCCTCGCTCGGCGTTGCGGGCGTTCTCGGCGGCAACGCCCTCTCCCCGACCCACCCGGCTTATGCGGCGGCCGTTTCCACCGCCGACCTGCCCCAGAACGCCCCGTCGTTCGCGCCGCTCATCGACCGCGTCAAAGCCTCGGTCGTGTCGGTCAAGGTCAAGATCGCCGCAGATGACGGCGAGGCCGAGGGCGTCTCCAGCAGCCAGGGCCAGATGGACAATCTTCCCCCGGAGATCCAGAAGTTCTTCAAGCAGTTCGGCGGTCAGCCGAATGGCGGCGCCATGCCCGAGGGCCGGCATCCGATGATGACGGGCGAAGGCTCCGGCTTCTTCGTTTCGGCCGACGGCTACATCGTCACCAACAATCACGTGGTCGACCACGCCAAGACCGTCACCGTCACCACGCTCGACGGCAAGACGCTTGACGCCAAGGTGGTCGGCACCGACCCGAAGACCGATCTCGCGCTCATCAAGGTGAACGAGGCCGGCGATTATCCCTTCGTCGCGTTCTCCAAGGAGCAGCCCCGCATCGGCGATTGGGTCGTTGCGATCGGCAATCCTTACGGCCTCGGCGGCACGGTGACCGCGGGCATCGTCTCGGCCGAAGGCCGCGACATCGGCGATGGCCCCTATGATCGCTTCCTGCAGATCGACGCCCCGATCAACCGCGGCAACTCGGGCGGCCCGACCTTCAACCTGAAGGGCGAAGTCGTCGGCGTGAACACCGCCATCTATTCGCCATCGGGCGGCAGCGTCGGCATCGGCTTTGCGATCCCCGCGACCACGGTCGACAGCGTCATCGGCTCGCTCGAGCATGGCGGCGTCGTTCCGCGCGGCTATCTCGGCGTCAACATCCAGCCGGTCACCCCGGAGATGGCCGAGAGCATGGGCATGAAGACCGCCAAGGGCGCGATCGTCGCCGAGGCGATGCCGGGAACGCCGGCCGCCGAGGCCGGTCTCAAGGCCGGCGACGTGATCACCAAGCTCAATGGCCAGGTGGTCGAGGACGCGTCCGACCTCACCCGCCGCGTCGGCTCGTTCAAGCCCAGCGACAAGGTCGAACTGACCTACATCCGCGACGGCGCCGAGAAGACGGCTCAGATCACGCTCGCCGACCAGAAGAACGAGACCGTGGCCAAGGCTGACGGCTCGCAGGCGAAGGAGCCGGGCGCGCTCGGTCTCCAGATCGCTCCGGCCAAGGATGTCGCGGCGCAGGCGACAAGGGTGTCGCAATCGTCGGCGTCGATCCGAACGGAACGGCCGCCGAGCAGGGACTGGCTGCAGGGCGACGTCATCCTCGATGTCGCGGGCAAGCCGGTGTCGAGCCCGGCGGACGTCAAGGCCGGAATCGCGAACGCGAAGAGCCAGGGCAAGAAGGCGGTGCATGATGCGGATTCAGACCGCCGACGGCGCCCGCTTCGTGGCCGTCCCGTTCCCCAAGGCGTAACCGACAATCTACGCCTGAGGGGACGGGCGGCGGCGCGCTGATCTGGGAGGGTGGCGCGCCGCCGTTTCGTCACCAGGCGAAAAAAGCCAGTTCGCCGGTTCGCCAGATCGACTTCCGACGCCGGGGCGCGCCCCGGCGTCGCCGTTTCAGGCCGACTTCGCCTGGCCTCGAGCGCCGCGCCACACACTGGCCGGCTTGGAGGTTTGCGTCTTGGCGCTGAGCCGAGTGAACATGACGACGTGAGTGAACAACAGGATCGGGACCAGAAAGCCCGGAATGATGAGCCAGGGCAAAGCAGTCATCGGCGAAGAGTCCGGCGGTCCAACGAAAACCTGAAGCGGACCGGGCGCCGAAAGCGGCCCGAGCGTCAGAGCAATGACGAGGTCGGCGACCCCGAGCGCATTCCATAAGAGGACAAGCGGTCGCACGCGGGCGCCGAATCGCACGACCGCCCAGGCGACCGGCAGCGCGGTTGCGCCGATGAACACATCGCCCCACCCGGCGCTCGGCGCAAACGGCGCGGGAAGGCGGCCCTCGGCATAAAGAATGATGAAGCTGAATCCGAGCAGGCGGATCGCATGCAGGCCGATGAGCGCCGGCAACGGCGTTGTGGCCATCGCATCTCGTATCGAGGGGAGAGCGAAATACGCCCCAACCAGCGCTGCGATCGGCAAAATCACCGTCAGGCCGAGCGCGGGCGCGCCTCCACCCGCGGGGCTGAGCGCGCCGGACGCCCCGATCGCCAGAACCAGCGCGAACCATGCGCCGAGCGCGACCAGAATTTTTATCCGGCCGCCCGCCGATTGAGCCATCGCCAGCGACAGAAAGCCGACGGCGATCGAAGCGCTGACCGTCAGTTCAGCGGTGGACAGGATGTCGAGCATGCTTGTCCTCCATTATGGTGTAGCTACACGTATATGGGCAAATTTTTAGGCGTGGGCGTCTCCAGGATCTGCCCCGCCGCCAAAGCCGCATCCTGAGCCTTCTTCCAGAAGGGAAAGGCGCGTCGCGCGGCCTCTTCGCCGGCCGGCGTGATCGCGACTTTGCGAACGCGCCGGTCCTCGCCTTCGTCGATCCGAACCAATCCATCCCGAACGAGCAGACCCAGGTTTCGCGTCAGCGTCGTCCGCTCGAGGCCCTGGAAGTCCGCGAGGCGCGTGGTCGGAATGGGGCCGGTTTGAACCAGCGTCGCCAAAAGGGTGAACTGGGTGCCTCGAATTCCCGACCCCCGCATCGCCTTTTCGAAGGCGCGGGTCAGATCCCGGCTCCGGCGGCGCGCGGCGGTGCACACGCATTGCCGGGTGGCGGTGAAGTCGAGTTGCTCGGAGTTCATGTTGTGTGTATATACACTATTATTCTCGACGTCAAGGGCGAGCGCGCGCTCCTCGACAAGGCCGTGGCCAAGCGGGTTGGATTTGACCTTAGAGGAAAGTTTCGACAATTCCTTGCAGAAAACCAGAAATCAGGTTATGCTTGCCCTGATGAACACTCCCCGCGCTTTTCTTTCAAGACCGGTGGTTTGCGGCTCCGCGCGGCGAATGTTGGGGGAAAACCGCGCTGAAAAATATTCCAACGAAAATCCCGTGTAACATATTGATAAGTCTCAATTCTGACTAGAGAATCCAAGGAAATCCAAGGGAATCCAACACCGAAAAACAGGGAAATTTGCCGCCAAAACGGTTCAGCCCAAGACAATCCAAATTACCGCGCCTGCTCCCAGCCGCCCTCGTCGCTCTCGCGCCAGTAGCTGATCGGGCGGCCGAGATCCTTGAGGCGGCGCCATTCGCTCCGCGCCTGCGCAAGCGCCGCCTCGTCCCGTCCGTCGAACATGAGAACGACCAGGTCGAAGGCGTCGTCACGCGGGTCGCCATGCTGACCGCCGCTCCAGCAAAAGTTGCTGGGGCCGAGGGACGTAACTGCCCAGCCGGGTCTCATGAGGACAATGCGTCGGCGAGGGCTTTTGGGTTTGCGGCGAGGGTGTGGAGGATGTTTTTGCGCTGCTTTCGGGCTGTTGCGATGAGGGATCGCAGGGCGGCGAAGGGTTGAGCGGCGTCGAAAGTTCGGAAGCCGCCGGAGATTTTCATCTTCACCTTCATCATGCGCAGCGCCTGTTCGGGCCAGGTTGTTGGGGAAGGGAGCCTCGAAGTCGGCGAGAAAGCGCAGGACATCGTCCTTGAACCGGGGCAGACGGAGAAGCAGATTGTCTCCGGCTCGTCGTTTTGTCCGGCCGCATGCGGGGCCGGCCTTTTCGAGGCGGGGAAGGCTGCGACGCCAGGCCAGCCCTTGGCGCAGGGCCTCCCGGTAGCGGGCATGGAAAGGCCTCGAGCGCGGCGGGGACGGCACTTGGGGGCTCGGAGCTCACCGGCCGACTGCAACATCTTGGAGGGCACACCGTCCTGCGGCAATCCGTAGGCGACAAAGGGGAGCATAGTGTCGCGCCGAGATTGTTGGGATCGGCCAACAGCACCTCTTCGGATTGCTGACGTCGCCAAAGGCGACCAAGTCGAGTCGATCGGCAGGGGGTTATCGGCAGCGGCTGGCGACAGCGCTCGTTGAACCCGAGTGTCGTTTCGATCCAGTCGAGGTCTGCCCCTCCGCCCAAACAAAACGTCCGCGAGAGCGAGGCTCGGAGAATCCCCCGACCAACGAAGTGTGGTCCAGACGGCCGTTCTGCGCGATTTCGTCGTCCCGCCGAATATGGGTCAGCGGCGCGATCACGGCCTGCGGCCTGGGCCAAGGTCAATGGAGAGCGCCTGCCGTCGTGTCTCCTGATCCTCCCGCTGAATCGCGGGGAAGGTGTCGGTCTAAGAATCGATTTGAGCCACGCCAAAACCGTCCGCGCTCGGAGCAGCCAGCGCTAGAGCGCAAAGAACAGCGACGAGGCGAATTCGACCTTCGTTTCGTTGGCGCTATTTCGGCTAAGCGCCCGGACCAGGTAGGCCTAAACCGCCAGCGCGCGAGACGTGCTTCTGCCGAACAAGCGCCCGCCGTGGGTGTCGTGGATCACGAAGTACAACTGGACGTTGGCTTCACGGTGATTGGGCTCGCGACTCGGGGTATCATGATGATCGAATCGTGCAAGGTCATGGCGCCGACTGAGAACCAGATTCCGGTCGGCTGGAACGGATAACTCACCTCGCCAAGAACGACATAGTTGTTGGCGCTCGAGCCGGCAAAGGCGGCCGCAATCGACGGATCGACGGACACTTGCTGGTTCTTCGGACGGACCGTTCCGTTGGCGTTGGCGCAGCTGACCTGGACGGTGCCGGTCGCGGTCCCATTCGAGTTAACGGTGACCAGCAATTGCGAAACCACGACGGCAGCGCCGCTCGCGTCGTAAGGATAGAGGATCAGGTTCGGATACGCGAGAATTTGGTTGAGTTCGGGGGCGGTGATCGTGGAGGTGTTGATATTGTTGGCCTGGGCGAAAATATTGGCGACCGTGGTCGCGGCCAGCGTCACTTTGCGCTGCACGCCATAGGCTTGGCCGCCGAAGACGACCAGGCTCATCAGCATCAGCATGACTGGCAGGATCAGCGCCAGCTCAATAGCCGCTAGGCCTTTGTCGTCGGCGAGGAACACGCGTGAACTGCGAAGACAGCGCGGGAGGCGGATTGTCCTATTCATCACAATGGCTCAACGCGGAACACCTGGGTCGAGGTCATCAGCATTTTGCCGTTGCCCAAGTTGGAGAAGTTGAGGCCAAGCGGGCCGCCGTAGACGGGCCATGGGTACATGACCACCAGCAGCATGTCGGTGCCCGCTGCGCCGGCGGCGGCCCCGACATCGACTGGGGGCGTGCCGACGAGATTTCCGTGTGAGTCGAATGTGGGCAGCAGAGCGGTGAGATTTGTGGCGCCAGCCGGGAGAGGCTGAAGCTCGACCGTGACCTGCGAGCAGGTGAAGAGCGCAGTCAGCTGATTGCAGATTTCGGTCTTGAATTGCGCCGCCGTCAGGGACGCGGTCTGGTTGGTGAGAACGACCCTTGCCGCCTGTTCCGCCCCGGATTCGAAGAACGCCTTGACCAGGAAGATCGTCCCCGCCTGCAGAGTGGCGAGCACAACGGCGATGAAAATCGGAAAGACCAGCGCGAATTCGACCGCTGGGGAGCCGGCCTCGTCGCCGGCCAGCTTTCGCCCCGAGCGGCTCACGCCGGCGAAGAATTTGCCCACTGACCTCATCGTCGCCGGTGACCTCGTTTGATGAGGAATGTTGCGCGCGAAGGCCTTACCCGGGTCTTATCCCCGACGAGTAATTTTGCTGAAGATACGAACCAATTGACCCGCGGGTCGGAAAGAATACGGTCTTCCGTCATTAACGTTGCTGTACTATCAAATGAATGCGCTCAATAAGGCGCTGTCCGTTTCGGGCGGCACGCGGCTTCTACGGAGCCGATGCTCGAAACGTTTTCGCCCGGCTGATATCAACGGCCGCCAGACGCAGTCCGCAATAAGGGCTTGGAGAGGCGCGCCGCGCAGGCCGCATTTGCATTTCCTGGTTAACTAAACCTTTCGAAAGCCGCAAGACTCGGCGCTGCAACATTGACTTGTGTTTTCCTTTTTCACATTATGAACAAAACAAGAACATTATGCGGCGAGTTTCAGTCAGGGCGTCCTCTGATGGCGCTGCTCATCTGAGAGCGCCGCCGGCTTTTGGAGCGTTCGCGTGCAAGAAGGAATGGGCGATGTTGAAGCTTATCGAAGGTTCGTATGCGTCATTTTTCCCAAAGGAAATCGATGCGATGTTTCGGAATAGGGCCGAAACCTTTTCGGATCGGCTTGGCTGGGAGGTCGTTGTCAGAGACGGCTACGAGCGAGACGCTTTCGACGATGCAAACCCGCTTTATCTTGTATCCGTCGATCCCGATACTGAGGAGTACTGGGGTTCCCTGAGAACTCCTGCCCACGACCGGTCCAAACATGTTGCGCGATGTGTTCCCGCAATTGCTCGACGGAGACTACATCGAGAGCGCGACCATATGGGAAAGTTCGCGCATCTGCGTCGCAGCCGTCGCCGGACAGCCGGAACGCAGCCGAAGTCGGGTGAACTATGTCCTGCGCGAGCTCATCCTGGGGATCGGCGAAGTGGCGGTGGCGGCGGGGCTGACGCAAGTCGTGTCCGTCTTCGACGCCAGGGTTTTCCGCGTCCTGAAAGCAGCCGGATGCAATCCCCAGGTTATTGGGACGCCGCAACGCATCGGCGGCGTCATGTGCTACGCCGGCCTCTTCGAAACCGGCGAGGGCGCGCTGCAGGCGTTTCGCGCGGTCGCGGGAATCCAGCGCTCCGTTCTTGCTCCAGGCGCCAAAGAGCTTGCGTTCGCCTGAAGAAGCGCCGACCCTGGCGGATCGGTTCGATGGGACGTCATTGTCCAGAAATGGGATTTGTCGCGCTCCCTGCTTGTTCTGCTTCACAACCTCTAAGTAGTAAAAGCAGCACAAATTCCCGCCGACGAGTGTTTCGACGAAGAATGTTGACGTCGTTCTCGTTTTGTTGTCTACAAGTTTGTCGCTTGTCATTCTTTCCCTACGTCATCACACTGACTTTGGAGGCAGAACGAAGTATGGGGGAGCAGATTGGCCAAGAAATTGAAAAAGCACCTTTCAGCGCCTGAAGATATAAAGCGCAGGGTCTCCGAGCCGCC
>CAWDKC010000044.1:0-26896 GCA_963802615.1 uncultured Alphaproteobacteria bacterium | reverse complement strand
CGGGCCGGGATTGCGCGGCCCCTGTTCGCTCCAGGCGAGATAATCGGCGCGGGCAGCGCGCAGCCGCCGACCAGCGGATTTTTGACGGCGGCTGAACGCCCTCCAATACGGCGCAGAACTCCGGCGTCGTCGCAACGATGCCAAGCGTCGGATGGTAGTTGCGACCGATTTCGCCTGCGTCGGCGTGGACATGCACCAGCCGCTGGCGTGGAGCAGGAATGCAACAGCGTATAGCCTTGCGACGCCGCCTCCGACATCCGCCCGCCAACGAGCAGAACCAGATCCGCCGCTTCGACCCGCGCTTTCAGCTTGGGATTGATCGAGAGGCCGACTTCGCCGGCGAAATTGTCATGCTCTCCGTCGAAGGCGCCGAGCGGCGAAAGGAGCCGGTGACGGCTAAGTCGAAGCGTTCGGCGAACCGGGCAAGGCGGCGCTCGCCCTGCTCGTCCATCCGCCCCCGCCGAGAATGGCGATCGGGCGCTCGGCCGCCCAGAGCATCTTCTGCAGTTCGGCCATTTGCGACAGGCCCGGCCAGATCGGGACGGCTTCCGCGCGCGGAGCGTCGGCCGCCGCGGCCATCTCCGTCAGCATGTCCTCGGGCAGCGCGATCACAACCGGGCCCGGCCGGCCCTGCATCGCGATGTGAAACGCGCGCTGGACGATCTCCGGGATCCGCGCGGAACTCGATCTGCGTCGCGAGCTTGGTGGTCGAAGCAAACAAAGCCCGATAGTCCATCTCTGGAACGCGCCCCGCCCCATCATCGCCCGTTCGACCTGGCCGATGAACAGGATCATCAGGCGCCGAATCGTGCTCGGCGATATGCAGCCCATGCGCCGCGTTGGTCGCGCCGGGGCCCCGGGTGACGAAGCAAATTCCGGGGCGTCCGGTAGAGCTTCGCCCTTCGGTTACCGCCATGATCGCCGCGCCGGCTTCCTGCCGGCATACGGTCAGTTCGATCGGCGCGTTGTTCATGGCGTCGAGGGCGGCGAGGTAGGATTCGCCCGGAACGCAATAAACCCGTTTCACCCCCTGCGCCACGAGCTGGTCGACGAGAATTTGTCCGCCCGATCGCGAAGTCCCGCCCAACGCCGCTTGCTCCTCATCGATCGCGGCATGTGTGGCAGCTTACGCCCTCCTTTTCAATCGTCAACCATGAGAAGCGGCGTCGTCGCGGGGGGCCAGTTCCAGCCATTCTTGGCCCCATGTCGGCGCCCACAGAACGTCCCCCACTAAGTCGAGTGCGCTGACGACGCTGAACGCCCGATCGCGTGAGATCTTCCGCAACATCGTGAACTCGTATCTCTCCTCCGGCGAACCGGTCGGCTCCCGGCACCTGTCGCGCATGCTGCCGATGTCGCTGTCGCCGGCCTCGGTTCGCAACGTGATGCAGGACCTTCGAGGAGCTCGGGCTCATCTATGCTCCACACGCCAGCGCCGGGCGTATGCCGACCCAGCAAGGCTTGAGGCTGTTCGTCGACGCGCTGCTCGAGTTCCGGGGATCTGGGCCGCGAGGAGCGGGCGCGTATCGATAGCCAGGTGCGGGCGGCGGCGGAGGAAGGCGGGTTCGAAGGCGCGCTCGCTGCGACGACCGGCCTGTTGTCCGAATTGACTCGCGGCGCGGGCGTCGTGCTGACGAGCAAGACCGATGCGCGCTTGAAGCACGTCGAATTCGTCCGTCTCGAGGCCGCCCAGCGATGGCGATCCTGGTTTCGGAGGACGGCTCGATCGAGAACCGGGTGGTCGCGACGCCTCCTGGCATGCCCGCTTCGGCGCTTGTCGAAGCGAGCAACTTTCTCAATGCCCGCATTCGCGGCCGCACCCTCTCCGAGGTCACCGCGGAAATCGAGCCGCGCACGAAGCCCGCCAGGAGCTCGACGAGATCGCCGCCCGCCTCGTGGAAGCTGGCCTCGTCTCGTGGTCGGGCGGCGGGGGATTGCGCGACCAATTGATCGTTCGCGGGCAGGCCAACCTTATCGGCGACGTGCACGCCTCGGAGGATCGACGCATTCGCACGCTGTTCGCCGACCTCGAGACCAAGACCGACGTGATCGAGCTTCTGCATCGCGCCGAGACCGGCGAAGGCGTCAAGATTTTCATCGGCTCGGAGAACAAGCTGTTCTCCCTCTCCGGATCGTCGATGATCGCCGCGCGGCTAGGGGCGCAGATCACCGTATCGCCGGCGTCCTTGGCGTCATCGGGCCGACCCGGCTCAACTATGGCCAAATCGTGCCGATGGTCGAATATGCGGCGCATGTGCTTGGCGAGCTCAAACGCCCGCGCTAAGCAAGTTTTAAGTTGGCGAACCAACGCGAACTTGCTTAGCTTCCTTTTTTTGATTTCGCAGGATTTGGAGCCGAAAAACCGGCATCCGCTTTTCGGCAATCCTCCTTGGGCCGGATCCTGTCTTCAGCGCCTGGAGAACCGCAATGTCGAATGCGCAGAACCTCGGGAGATCCGCACACTCTCTCGGCGAGACGATTGAGCGCCTGCGTGGAAAATGGGCGGCGATCACCGCCTTTGGCGTGCTTCTGGTCGTCCTCGGCGTTGCGGCGCTGTTCTTTTCCCTTATCGCGACCATCGCGACGGTGACGCTCAACGGAATCCTGTTTCTGATCGCAGGCGCGGCCGAGATCGGCATCGGCATGCATTCGCGCGAGTGGGGGCGGTTCTTTCTCTGGGTGGTCGGCGGCCTCGTCTATATCGCCGCCGGAATCGTATGTATCGTCGAACCCGGCGCTCGCCTCGGTCGCGTTGACCCTCCTCCTCGGCGCCGGTCTCATCGCCGCCGGCGTGGTGCGGGCCTATCTCGCGACCCAGCTCCCGTCCGACCATCCGCGCGGCTTGGTCTTTGTCGCCGCCGCTGTAACCATCCTGCTCGGTTTGATCGTTGGAGCCATTGGCCGCTCGACAGCGTTTATGTCCTCGGCACCCTGCTCGGCGTCGACCTCCTGTTTCACGGGGTTGGATGGGTGAGCCCGGCGTTGGTTTGCACGCGCGGGAAGCGTGAGGCGCCCGGGTCGTCCGCCGCACATTGGAGAGCCAACAATGACGAAGTGGGTCTATTCCTTCAGCGCCGAGCACGCCGAAGGCCGGGGCGAGATGAAGAACCTGCTTGGCGGCAAGGGCGCAAACCTGCACGAGATGGCTTCGCTCGGCCTGCCCGTGCCGCCGGGCTTCACCATCACCGAAGTCTGCACCCACTTCTACGCCAACGGCAAAACCTATCCAGCCGAGCTTGGGCCTGAGGTCGACGCGGCGATGGCCGAGATCGGCCGCCAGCCGAACGCGCCTTTGGCGACGCAGCCAATCCTCTGCTGGTCTCGGTGCGCTCGGGCGCCCGCGCCTCGATGCCCGGCATGATGGACACGGTCCTCAATCTCGGGCTGAACGACGCCTCGGTCGAGACTCTGGCGAAGACCTCGAACGACGCGCGCTTCACCTACAACTCGTATCGCCGCTTCATACAGATGTATTCGAATGTCGTGCTCGACCTCGACGTCCACAATTTCGAAGACATCCTCGAGCACTACAAGGACAGCAACGGCTACGCGCTCGACACCGACTTGACCGCCGACGACTGGCGCGCCGTGATCGCAGACTACAAAGCGAAAGTCGTCGAAGAGACCGGCAAGCCGTTTCCGCAAGCTCCGCGCGACCAGTTGTGGGGCGCGATCGGCGCGGTGTTCTCATCCTGGATGAACCAGCGCGCCATCACCTATCGGCGCCTGAACGCCATTCCCGCCAACTGGGACGCCGCGGTCAATGTGCAAGCGATGGTGTTCGGCAATATGGGCGAGACATCGGCGACCGGCGTCGCCTTCACCCGCAATCCCTCGACCGGCGCAAAGGAGCTCTACGGCGAATTTCTCGTCAACGCGCAAGGGGAGGACGTGGTGGCCGGCATCCGCACGCCCCAGAACATCACCGAGGCGGCGCGGAAAGCGGTCGGCTCCGACGCAGCCCTCGCTCGAATCGCTGATGCCGGAAGTGTTCGGCCAATTCATCGCCACGACCCAGCTTCTGGAGAAGCACTATTGCGATATGCAGGACCTCGAGTTGACGGTCGAGCGTGGCAAGCCAGGCTGTTGCAGACGCGCAACGGCAAGCGCACCGCGAAGGCCGCATTGCGCTGCGCGGTCGAAATGGCCAACGAGGGCCTCATTTCGCGCGACGATGCGGTGAGCCGGATCGAGCCAAGCGCGCTCGACCAGCTTTTGCACCCGATGCTCGACCCGAAAATGAAGCCGGCGGCGATCGCGACCGGCCGCCCGCGTCGCCCGGCGCAGCGAGCGGGGAGATCGTCTTCCCGCCGACGAAGCGCAGGCTTTGCGCCAATCGGGGCGAAAATCGATCCTCGTCCGGGTCGAGACGTCGCCTGAGGACATTCACGGCATGCACGCCGCCGAGGGCGTGGTGACCACGCGCGGCGGCATGACCTCGCATGCTGCGGTCGTGGCGCGCGGCATGGGCAAGCCCTGCGTTTGCGGCGTCAGCGCGATCCGCATCGACTACGCCAAGCAGACCATGAGCGCGGGCGGAATGACGCTGAAGAAGGGCGACATCCTCACCATCGACGGCGGATCGGGCGAGGTGATGGGCGCCGCGCCGATGGTGAAGCCGGAGATGACCGGCGATTTCTTGACCCTCATGACCTGGGCGGATAGGGATGGCGAGGCGGATGAAGGTGCGCGCCAACGCCGAAACCGCGGCGGACGCGCGCGCCGCCCGCTCGTTCGGCGGCCGAGGGCATCGGCCTCTGCCGCACCGAGCATATGTTTTTCGACGGCGAGCGGATCGTCGCCGTGCGCCAGATGATCCTGGCCGACGACGAGGTGGGGCGCCGGGCCGCCCTCGCCAAGCTTCTGCCGATGCAGCGCAAGGACTTCGCCGAGCTCTTCGAGATCATGAGCGGCCTGCCGGTCACGATCCGCCTGCTCGATCCGCCGCTGCATGAATTCCTGCCGCACACTGACGAGGAGATCGACGAGGTCGCCAGGGCGATGAAGGTGAGCGCGGACGAATTGCGGCGCGCGCGGCCGAGCTGCACGAGTTCAATCCGATGCTCGGCTTCCGCGGCGTGCGCCTCGCCATCCGCTATCCAGAGATCGCGGAAATGCAGGCGCGCGCGATCTTCGAGGGCGCCGTCGAGGCGGGTCACAAGACGGGGAAGCCGGTGGCCGCCGAGATCATGGTGCCGCTGGTGTTCGGACGGCCCGAACTCGACTTCGTCAAGACGATCGTCGTCGCCATGGCCGACGCCGTCGCCAAGGAGACGGGCGTGAACGTTCCCTATTCTGTCGGCACAATGATCGAACTGCCGCGCGCGGCGCTGCGCGCAGCCGAAATCGCCGAGAGCGCCGAGTTTTTCTCGTTCGGCACCAACGATCTCACGCAAACGACACTCGGCGTATCGCGCGACGACGCGGCCTCGTTCCTCGGCTTCTACACCGTCAAGGGATTGCTCAAGGCCGATCCGTTCGTGACCCTGGACACCGAAGGCGTCGGTGAGCTCGTCACCATCGCCGCCGCGCGCGGCCGCAGCGTCCGCCCCGACCTCAAGCTCGGCGTCTGCGGGAGCACGGCGGCGATCCGGCCTCGATCGCCTTCTGCGAACAGGCGGGGCTCGACTATGTCTCGTGCTCCCCCTTCCGCATCCCGATCGCCCGCCTTGCGGCCGCCAGGCGGCGCTGGGCAGGAAGGGGCCAAGCACCGCGTGATGGGTGGCGGTCATTGTTCGGGGACGCCAGCCTTGCGCATGCCGTCGAGAATGGGCTCAGTCTGGACCAGATACGTCGGACCGCCGCTCATAGCCATCCAGGCGGCGCGGGCGCGAGAGATGGTGTAGGTCGGGTTGAGCGCGAGACCGGCCTTTACAGCGGAACGCGCCTCGTCAAGTCGACCGAGTTGCGCGAGGGCGGCGGCCAAGAGGAAATATGCTATGGGATAGTTACGATTGGCCTCGATCCCCGTCGACACCAGGCGACCGTCTGCTCGTAGCTACCAGATGCTCTTCGCCGAATACCCGCATTGGTCATCCAATTGTAAGCCATCGTATCGCGGGGACTGAGCCGCAGGGCCTCGACAATGTGAGCCTCGGTTTCTTCGGCACAACCGATGAAAATCTTACCTAAACCGATAATGGAACGGGCGGCGGGAGCAAGATGCGATCCAACGCCAACGCATGTTCACATTCGGCGATCCCCCTGCGCAGCGCGCTTGGTCCATATATCGACAATTCCTAAGTACAAATGCGCACGCGCGTGGTCAGGGACCGCCGACAAGGCTGTGGTCAACTTCACTTCGGCCATCGCGAAGGCCGCCATGGGATTGGTCACAAACGAATTTGCGCCCTCGACCACATCCGCGCCCGCGCCGATCCGACGAGTGCATCGGTATTGCCGGGATCTGCGGCGAGCGCGCGGTCGAAAAAGCCGCGCGCTTGCGCGACATTGTCAGGGCTGTAACCCTTGTTAGCCAAGCCGAACCTTGAAAATAGAGGTCCATCGAACTTCGAAAGTCGGCGCCTGTTCCGCGCGTCGCGCCTCGGCGGCGATCAGCTGGGCGTCCAGCGCACCCGCCAGCCGTGCGACAATCTCGTCCTGCATGTCGAAAAGGTCGGCGAGGGGCTTATCGAACCGTTCGGCCCAGGTAATGCCCGTTTTTCGGCGTCGATGAGTTTGACGTTGACGCGCATGCGCTTTCCGCCACGCTGAACGTTGCCCTCGAGGACGTAGCGGACGTTCAGCTCGCGGCCGATCTGTTTTAAGTCAACGGCCTTGCCCTTGTAGGTGAAAGCGGTGTTGCCCGGCCGCGCGATGTTCTTGAGATCCTTCTCGCCGCGATCGACAAATTCCGCGTCGATCCCTGCCGCGGATGTGTTCGTAAGCGGCGCCTGAAATCAGCGCCCCGCCGGGCTCGCAAAGGCCTTCGAGCCCGCGCCGCGATGTTCACCCCGTCGCCAAGAATGTCGTCGCCCTCGATCAACACATCTCCGAGATTGACGCCGATGCGATAGACGATCTGTTTGGCCTCCGGCGTCTCGGCGTTACGCTCGGCCATGAGTTTCAAATCGCGATCGCGCATTCGACCGCCGCGACGACGGAGGGAAATTCCAGCAGCAGGCCGTCGCCGGTCGGTCTTGACAATTCGGCCGCCGAGGCCCGCTACGATCGGCCGCGCCGCCTCGCGATGCTCGCGAACACGAAGCGCCGTCCCGCCTCGTCCTCGCCCATCAGGCGCGAGTAGCCGACGACGTCGATGGCCATGATCGCGGCGAGGCGGCGGGCGGCGGTCATTCGTCGGGACTCCAGCCTTCCGAAGGCCCTCAAATATGGCGTCCAGTTGGCCCAGGTACGTCGGGTCGTCGCTCAACGCCGTCCAATCGACGCGGGCGCGCGACACAGTGGAAGAGAGCGGGTTGATGGCGGCGCCGACGCTGGCCGGGAACGCGCCTCATCAAGCCGACCAAGTTGCGCAAGCAGGAGCCCAACTGCGAAAATGCGCTCTGGGATAGTTTCGGTTGGCCTCGATGGCTCGTCGACACCACACAACGGCCTGCTCCCCAATTGCCGAGATGGTTGCTCGCCAAGCCCACGTGAGCGAGCCAGACAAAGGCTATCGTATCGCGCGGGCTGAGACGCAAGGCCTCGGGAGAAATATGCGCCTCCGTTTCCTCGGCGGCCGACAAGGATACTTGCCCCATATCCGATCCGGCGGCGGCGGTGGCCAGGTTTCGATCCAGCGCCAGCGCATGTTCGCATTCGGCGATCCCTTGCATGGCGCGCTTTGTGAACATGTTGACGAGTCCCAGCCACATATGGCCGCCCGCGTGGTCCGGGACCAACGACAAGGCTTTTGTCAATTTTGATTCGGCCGCGGCGAAGAAGACAGCTACGGGGTCGACCACAAACGAATTGACGCCTTCGATCGCCTCCGGCGTGCGCCAAAGAAATCGCCGCATCAACATTGTTCGGATCGACGGCGAGCGCACGAGAAAAAAAGCTGCGCGCCTGCGCCATGTTGTTTGGGGTCAGACCCTTGTTGAGCCAAGCCATGCCTTGGAAATAAAGCTCCGTGGAATCCGGGGTCGCGGCCCGTTCCGCGCGGCGCGCTTCAGCGGCGACGAACTGCGGATTCAATGCGCCCGCAAGGCGCGCGACGATTTCGTCCTGCATGTCGAAGAGGTCAGCCAGCGGCTTGTCAAATCGCTCGGCCCAAAGATGATTGCCCGTTTCCGCATCGA
The DNA here is from genome assembly GCA_963802615.1 of uncultured Alphaproteobacteria bacterium. Taxonomy (GTDB): domain Bacteria; phylum Pseudomonadota; class Alphaproteobacteria; order Rhizobiales; family Beijerinckiaceae; genus Roseiarcus. Next base: position 18,653 of record CAWDKC010000044.1, on the reverse strand, counting down.
TAAGCTGGACATTGACGCGCATGCGGTTTGCGCTACGCTGGACGCTACCCTCGAGGACGTAGCGGACGTTCAATTCGTCCCGATCGCCTTCACGTCGATCGACTTACCCTTGTAGGTGAAGGCCGTATTGCAGGGCCACGACGTCAAGGTTCTCGGAATCGCCGACAGGTCGGTCGTCAGGCTCTCCGTGACCCCGTCGACGAAGGCCGCGTGTCCGCGTCACCGACGATATTGGCGAACGGCAACACGCCGTAGAGGCGCGGCGGCGCAGATTTTTCAGGCGCCTGGGCCGTGGCGGCCTTCGCGACTGCCGGCGCGCCGACCTGCAGCGAGTAGACCCGCATCGGCTCGGCGATGTTCTTGAGCCGGGTGGCCGAGGTCGCGTGACCGCAAGGTCGAGCCGCGCCGCACCTGCCGGTAGGCATCCTCCGAAAGGCAGATCGCCCCCGGGCTTGGCGACGCCCTCGAGTCGCGCCGCGATGTTGACGCCGTCGCCCATCAGGTCGCCGTCGGCCTCCTCCACCACGTCGCCGAGATGGATGCCGATGCGGAACTCGATGCGTCGCTCGGGCGGCAGACCTGCGTTGCGCTCGACCATGCCGGTCTGCACCTCGATGGCGCAGCGCACGGCGTCGACGACGCTGCGGAACTCGACGAGCGCGCCGTCGCCGGTGCGCTTGACGACGCGGCCCTGGTGCACCGCGATCGGGGATCGATCAGGTCGCTGCGCAGCGCGCGCAGGCGCGCCAGCGTCCCTTCCTCGTCGGCGCCGGCGAGCCGGCTGAACCCGACAACATCAGCCACCAGGATCGCAGCAATCTTCCGCGTTTCCGCCATGGCGCCGCCTCGGGAATGCAGCGATACTATCACGAATGACACGTCTGCGCTCTTATGGCGCGACAGCGCTGGGAAGGTAGCGCGCGAAGCCAAGCCGGCATATTCGGGGCGACAGGGGACGCGCGCCTCAGGTCAGGCCGACGGCTCGCCAGTTCGGCCCGGGATTGGCGCTGACCGGGCCGCCGCCGATGATCGTGTTTCCGTCCATCTCCCAGATCGAGGCCTGGCCGCTCGTATTCTGAAGCAGGATGTCCGAACCGCCGGCGCCGGCTCCGATGGCGTGCAGCTTCAGCCCGGGATTGGCGCTGACCGGACCGCCGCCGATGATCGTGTTCTCGTTCATTTTCCCAGACCGAGACTTGGCCCGTGTTCGTGTTTTGCAAAAGGATGTCGGACAGGTCATCGTGGTTGAAATCGCCGGTTCCGACGGCCTGCCAGACCAACCCGGGATTGGCGCTGACGGCCCCGCCGCCGATGAAGCGGGTTTCCAACCCGTCTCCAGACCGAGACCTGACGGTATTAGCGTTCTGCCAGGAGCGACCGTCATCGTTGAAATCGCCGGTTCCGATCGCTTTCCAGGCAAGCCCCGGACGGGGGCTGACTGGTCCGCCGCCAATCAGGCTGTTCCCGCTCATTTCCCAGATCGAGGCCTGGCCGGAGTTCGGGTTCTGCCACAGGATGTCGTCGGAAAAGCCGTCGCCGCTGAAATCGCCGGTTCCAATCGCTTTCCCAGCTCGGCCCCGGACTGGGGCTAACTGGCCCCCCGCCCAGCAAGGCGTTCCATTCATTTCCCAGATCGAGGCTTGGCCGGTGTTCGAGTTTTGCCAAAGAATGTCGGAAAGCCCGTCTTTGTTGAAATCCCCTCTTCCGGCCGCTTTCCACGCGGGCCCTGGATTGGCGCTGATCGCGCCGCCGCCGATCAAGCTGTTACCATTCATTTCCCAGATCGAAGCTGGCCACTGGTGTTCTGCCAAAGTACACTCTTCGCAGCACTGCCGCTTAAGTCTTGATTTCCGTCGGCGAACTCAATTCTGCTAATATGGTACAGCGTTGCTATAAGTCTCCCTCTAATATCCTCGGCGCGACGGAAGGGGCCAACTCCGCTCCGGTTACAACAGTTCCGCCGAGGCTATTTGTCAACAAGACAAAGAAAGAGCGACTGACAGGAAGAAACAGCACATTGGCGCCATAACCGTGTACATCTGACGCGATTTTCCCCGTTTTTCCTGCGGCGATAAGAGTTCCACCGATTAGTTGGATCTCGTCGTCCTCCAACCGCCAAGTATGTAATCGTCGTCCTTGGTCAACGGATAAAAACCGTCACTTTCGAGGGGTTCCCGGGCATGATCGTGACCGGCGTTAAATCCGCGTACGGCGCTCCATTCGAAGATCGGACGCCAAGACCGTTGTATGAAAATAATTGCGATAGTCTGCTGCTAATTGAACCAACCATTGCGTGTCTGAGAAGTAAGCGCCCGCGGTTTTGTCTGGGTAACCAATTCGGTGAGACTCGGAGAAGGATCTCCAACCTGAATACTATCGATCTTGATTTCGCCCCCAGCTTGTTTCTGGTTAAGAAAAATATGCTCTGTACCTGGGACTGGGTCGTTAACGTGTTCGAAGTTCGTAATATTTGGATTGAGTAAAACCGCCCTCGTTCTCGGCCCCTGGGCTTCCCCCAAGTGTATGCCTTCACGATTCGAGCCGCGACTTCAGTCAAAACCGCCTGAGCCAAAGCGCCACCCCGGCTATGCCCGTCAATCAACAGCTGCTGAATTTGATTTTGCGGAATGTAGCGCTTTCGCAGGCTGTTGAAAAACTCATTTCCGCCGCAGTGCAATCCCGTTGCGAACTCCTTTAGAAGTACCGTTGTGTTCCCAGTTCCGAGCGTGCTCGGTGGACTTTTTCAACAGCCTGCTAGGCATTCCTGATCGGCCCTATGAAGGGTATTGTCACGTCCGCGCTTTTTACTTGTCAAGCGCACCAGGCGTCCGCCGGCTCGGGTGAGCAAAATCAATGATCTGCGGGTCAGGCAGTCGGACTGAAATTGCCCAAAAAGTGCCTATACTGCGCGAACGTGACAATGCCTCCAAAACACCTTGAACGTCCAACGCCATCTCACATCCCGCCGCACGCTCCGCGTCCTCCGAGACGAAGCGTTCCGGACGTGGCGAGCTGCTATCGCAGCCTGAACCTGAGCTGAGACTTCCAATCTTCGCGGCCAAAAGTGAGTTCGCGTGACAGCGCCCCTGCCATTGTTCAAGAAGGGCTCCGCTTCGCACGTGAACAACGTCGAGCTCGGCAAGAAGGGGCGCTGGCGCTCGAACGTCTGGACCTATCCCGGCGCCTCGTCGCTCGGCTCGGATGCCCGCCGTGGCCTCAAAGACCATCCGACCGTCAAGCCAACCGCCATGCTCGAGGACGCCCTCCTCGACCTCAGCAATCGCGGCAACGTCGTCGTCGACCCATTTCTCGGCTCAGGCTCGACTTCTCATCGCCGCCGACAAGACCGGCCGCGTTTGCCGCGGTGTCGAGCTCGACCCGCTCTATGTCGACGTAATTGTGCCGGTATGACGCCGCCAGCGGTGAGGGGCGATTCTCGTCGAGACCGGCGAGACGTTCGAGGACCTCGGACAGCGCCGGGCTCGCGATCGGGCGAGTGGGGCGCTTTTGGAGACGGAGACCTAGAAGCGCCAGGCGGGAGAGCCCACGACGCGATCGGACTAGCTCAGCGGGAGGACTCCCTTCACGCGGGAGGGTCGCAGGTTCGATCCCTGCATCGCCCACCAGGAAGTCGGCGCAAATCGACGTGATCCCCTGCGGCGCGTTTCGAAAGTCTCTGGCCGCAAAATTCACGGATTGCTCATGCACCGAGGCTAACACACCCTGGATAACCCGAGAATTTGTTCTGACACCACCGGCGCGACGGCTTCAGGCCCTTGCCGACGTCGCATCGAGGATGACCGCGGCGGCCTTTTCCGCGACCATATAAATCGCGCAAACGATGAAAAAGCCGGGAATCCTCGGGAACACACTCGCGTCGACGACCCGCAGGCCTTCGGTCCCACGGACGCGGAAGTCGCTCGTCAAAACGGCGTCGGGACCGGTCCCAATCTTGCAAGTGCAGGAGGCGTGGTGTCCCCAGGCGCAGTCGCGGATGAACTGCGCGACGGAGACGTCGCCGGTGACGTCCGCGCCGGGTGTGTCCTCGGATTCAAGCTCGCCGCCGACACCCGCCTTCATCAAACTGCGTAAGCGCGCGATGCCCTCAACAACAGCGGCAAGGTCCTTGCCCTCCGTGTCCGTTCCCTCCTCGAAGCCGCGAAAGTCGACCAGTGGCGGGTCGCGCGGATCGGGTGAGCGCAGGGTGATAAATCCACCGTGATTGAGCGTATGCGCTTTAAGCAGCGCGAAGCTCAGATCGCTGCGGCTCGCGCGGATGTCTTTCGAATAGCCGGGGAAATAGCCGCCGAAGCGCGTCAGCAAGGCCATTGCGAAGAGGTCGGGGGCCTCGCTTGCCGACGAGGAGCGTCCGATGAACGCGACCGCCGCGCCGTTCGAGCAATACATGCCCCGCCCGAGCCGCCATTCGGCGAACAGCGGGTCGTTGGTCGAGAACTTGACGCCCGCAAGGCATGACCACGGCTTCGTCGTCCGATGGATCGCGCTGATCTCGTAGCGATCCTGCAGATTCTGGCCGACGCCTTTGAGGACCGACACCGGTTCGATGTCATTGGCGCGCAGGACCTCGGCTGGGCCCACGCCGGACAGCATAAGCAACTGAGGCGTGTTGAAGGCCCCTGCGCACAAGATAACCTCGCGGCGCGCCTTGGCTTCGCGGCGTTCTCCTCGCTCCGACGATGGTTCGGGGCACGCGCGATAGAGATTGCGGCCCTTGAGGTATTCGACGCCAGTCACGCGCTTGTCTCTGAATATGACGCGCGTGGCGAGCGCGTCATATTCGATCCTGAGCGCATATTTCCCGGAGGCGATCACGCGCTGGACCCGCTCGCGCGCGCCGCGCCTGTGACCCTTCTCCGTCGACATCGGGGTCTTCGATAGGCCTACCCCTTTGTCGCCGTCGAGGCGGATGTCGTTGGGGTCGCCTACGCCCAGGACGATTCCGATCCACCCGTCGATCAGCCGGGCGCCGCCATGAATGAGCCGTCCGACAAGCGACGGGGAATCGCCGAAAAGGTCAGCACGCGCCGCGTTGCGGATGACGTTGATGAGCCGGTGATCGCGGATCGCCTTGATTGGCGCCGGCCATTCGACGCTAAGCCAGCCGCCGAAGCCGTGGCCGGTCGGATTGATCCGCCCAGCCGAGAGCTTGTGTATGAAGCGCCAAAAGCAGCGGTACCTGCAATTGTCGATCTTCTGGAAAAAGGCCTGCATCGCCGCGGCGCGCCATGACGGGTCGCCGGTCTCGTCCGCGATAGCGTTCCAGTCCGAATCGGGCGGGCGCATGAAGATCATCGCGTGATGCGCGGTGCAGCCGCCCAGCGTCGAGGCGCGCGGATAAAGCACGCCTTCCTGCATCGACCCGGGCGGCCGCGCTCGGCGCTTCGCGTCGTCGCCGAAGTCGTGGACCCAGTAGTTCCACGCTATCGCCCGGTTTTCGGAGGCGAACGCGTGGAATGCCGGGACGTCGTAGTCCTCTGGCAAGCCCTCGGCCGACAGCGCCGCGGGATCCGGGCCGGCTTCGAGGATGAGGACGCTCATGCCGCCTTCGGCGAGCCTGGCCGCGACTGTTCCGCCACCGGCGCCGGAGCCGACGACAATATAGTCGAAGGTCTCGACGCCGGCTTCGGGCATCGATTTCAGAAGGTCTTGATGAATTCGATCAGCGCACGCTTGTCGTCGTCGCTCAGCGCCGGCTCGGGTCCAAAACTCTGCTCGTCGCTGCTGAGACTGGCGGTGGCGTTGAACTCCGCCGTTCCGAAATAATGGCCGCGGTTGACCACGAAATCCGGGCATTTGAGGAGCTTGAGAAGCGGCCCCCGGAACTGCTTGCCCCATTCGAGCAGGGCCGCGTCGTCGGCTTTCGGGTCGAGCGAAGGGACAGCGGCCGCGACCTGTCCAACCAGCTCCACGACAGCGGCGTCGTGCACTACACGCCGCGCACTGAAGAACGGCAGATCCATGGCCGGCTGCACGTTGGAAGCGAGGTTGATCGGGAAGCCTTTCGGGATCGGCCCGATCGTCAGGCCGCCATCCTTGTCGAAGAGCTTGTTCAGAACCGGCAGGTGAAAGCCGTGGATGAGGCTCGAGAGCTCGCCGGGGATGTTGCGATAGGGGACGTAGACCGCGCTGCGTTCAGTGGTGCGCGCGATATAGCCGTCGAAGCCAGGCTCCTTCTTACGCTTCTCTGGCCAGAGCAGCTGTTCGATCGACGCGTTGAATACGCTCATCCGCGAGTCGACAGACGGGTCGCTCGAGGGCGGGCCGAGCCGATTGTTGAGTAGCAACGGCGCCGTCGACCAGACGCTGACGAGCGAGGGCACGCGGGTAAAGCCGAGACCGCCATCCGGCATGTGGAACTGCCAGCGCTCGGCGGTGAACGGATCCTGTACCGTAACATTCCCGACCGAAGGTAGGGACTTGTAGGTTTCGGAGGAAAAATTGTCCCAGATGTTGCCGCGGATCGCGTTGGTGCCTAGCGGGCTGCACGCATTGGTGCGGAGCAGCGTCACGGGGATGCGCGCGTCGGTCGAGAGATAATTCTCTTTGAGGAAGTCTGGCGCGGCGACGATGTCGCGCATCTTGGCTTTATAGTCGTCCGTCTTCGCGTAGGCCCAGTAGTGCATAAAGCACTGCAGATAGTTCGCGCCAGAGCAGCCGTCCGGCATCATCTTGAGGGCTTCGGGCGGCTGCTTGCTTGAATGGCAGCGCGCGCAGGTTTCGGCGAAGACGCGCTTGCCCCGGGTCAGCGTGTCTGCGTCCGCGCTGAGATATTTGCCGCCACCCGGCGCGTCGGCGAGCTTGTCCGGCCGACCCGCGGCGACCAGGAAGGCGGCCATCGACGGCGTGCCCGCCTCGGTCGCGCGCCAGTAGGAGGAATATTTCTCTGCGGTCGGAATGAGGATCGGGCTGATCGGCTTGAATCCGAAGAACGGATTGAAATGCCTCGTCCAGTCTTCGCTGTAGAGCCCGATGTTGATGTAGACGCGGTTCAGCGCGCCGAGCACGCCGACCGAATCCGAGCCGTCCTTGAGCACGCGCGGCGACCACGAGGTCGCGGGCGGATCGAACGTGCCGCGAAGCTGCCTGTTCTGACGCTCGTTGCCTTCTAGCCGCTCCCTGCCCCAGATATGAGCCTGCCTTAGTCGCTCACCGAGAAGGTAGACCGCATTCATGGTACGGGGATTGTTGATGTAGTCAGTCGAGACGAGCGAGGTGTCCATCGTCCCCGGCAGATAGGAATGGACGAGCTGGTAGACGAAATTCTCCTCCTTGGCCGACCACACGAAGACGCGATCCATCCACAAATATTGCGCGCCGACTGTCGAATTCAGGTTGGAATATTCGGGATGCGACGCGTCGGCGGGCGGATGCGTCGGGCTCGGACCGACATGGCAGAAGCCACAAGACATGCCGACCCGATACGGCCGGACGAGCTTCGGGTCGGTGTAATATTTGTAATCGCTATAATAGCGCTCCGGATCCCAGCGGGCCTTGGCGGCCTCGTCAAATTCCGGGTTTGGAAAGAGCCGCAGACCGAGAATGCCGGTCGCCTCGCCAAAATAGGAGCCGACGGGCAGCGTAGTCCCGTCCTTGAAGGCCTGGCCGCGCTGGCCGATCTTCACGCCTGGATAGTTCATTGCGTTCTCGAACGGATCGGGCGCGCAGCCGGCGCTGCGATGGTCGAGCCAGAGATCGAAATGCGCGGGGTCCGGAGCGGTTGGCTTCTCGAAGCACGGCTCGTTAATTGCGCCGAGCCATTTCCAGCGAGAGTCACGGTCACAACGCTGGCCGTCGCAATAGGTTTGGCTCGGGTGCGAGGTGACGATCTTGAGAAGGTCGAAGGTGGCGAGGCTGTTCTGCGTGACCTTGTCCCAGAAGCGATCATTGCCTCCGGTCCAGACGATCCACATGTTCCGCCCCTTGACCTGCTCGGCGTTCAGGGGGGCGCCATTGTCCATGTCGTGGAAATAGTCTTCCGAAGCCTGGGGAAAGCTAGCCGCCGGGCGGCCGACGAACTGCGCCTCGTCGGGCTTGGGAGCCGACGCCGCCGATGCAGCGGACGCTATGGCGAAGCCGAACGCGCAACGCAGAAGGCCCGAAAGCAAATGCCGCATGACCGCCTCCCCACCGACGCTACCTGGAGACTCGCTCGCCGCCAAGCTGTGGGAGGCGCGCGTCGATAAATCCTTTCGCTCATTCTTCGCCCCTTTCCGGATGGGGCGCAATAGTTGCGTCACGCAGAGTTTGCTGTGGCGCGTTTCATTTCGCTGTGCGCTGTGTCACATTGCGTCGCAGCCGGGCGACGCCGGCGACCAGAAGGGGAGCGGGCTTTCCGATGTTCCTCAGATTCCTGCACCGCCTGCTCGAGATCTTCCTTCACCTGGAGCGACGCCTCGAGCAACCGTTCCTCCGCCCGACCCTCGACGCGGCTTTCCGCATGCCGATCGCCCTGTTCGTAACAAAGATCCAGAATTCGTTGCGCAGCCGTGAGGATATTGGCCTCGCAGAGGAAACGCCTCTTCCCGGCGAAGACGAGGCGGTGCAGACAATGATCGATGAGATGCGCCGCCATCTCATGCGCGACTTTCCGCGCGGCGGATTCGAGCGGGCGGGCAACACGAAGACCCACGGCCTCGTGCGCGGCGAACTCGTCATCCATGACGGCCTGCCGGACAAGCTGCGCAAGGGACTGTTCGCAAGGCCCGCGACCTATCGCTGCTGGGTGCGCTTTTCCGGGCCGGGCCCGCACATCGAGCCGGACATGAACGACGTCGGATTCGGCAGCATCTCCGTGAAGGTCATGGGCGTTCCGGGCGAGAAGCTGTGGGACGATGAGAAGCACACGCAAGACTTAACTTCCGTGTGCACGCCGGCCTTCGTCACTCCCGACGTCAAGGCGAACGCCCGGCTCCAATATTGGAGCCGCCGGCATCTGCCGGTATTCTATTTCTTCGATCCGCGCGAGCTGCACCTGCTCGACTTCGTCATGCAGGGCCTGTGGAACGAGACGCAGACCAACCCGCTCGGCCAGACCTATTATTCCTGTGTGCCCTATCTGATGGGGCCGGATCAGGCGATGCAGTACAGCTTCTGGCCGATGACGAAGGTCTCGAAGAGGATCAAGGGGTTGCCGCTCTGGGTCGCGGACAACTACCTGCGCGACAATATGGTGAGGACGCTGGACGCGATGGATGTTGAGTTCGAGTTGCGCGTCCAGTTGCAGACCGATCCGTTCCTTATGCCCATCGAGAACAACGCGATCATGTGGCCGACCAGGCTATCGCCGCGGGTCCCCGTCGCGACGCTGCGCATCCCGAAGCAGACGTTCAACGACCCGGATCAGCTCGCCTTTACGCGTTACCTGCGCTTCAACCCCTGGCATTGCCTGCCGGACCACCGTCCGCTCGGCAACCAAAGCCGGGCGCGTAAGCGCATGTACGACGAGATGGCCGCCTTCCGGCAGAAGATGAACGCTGTGGCGCATATCGAGCCGACCGGCGACGAGGTTTTTGGCGCGGCGCGGCAGGCCGCCAAGGCCGTCGAACTCGCGGAATAGTCCGCTCTACAGGCTCGCGATCCACTTCAGCGCTCGGAGCCCGGGCATGAAGAAATATGCGCCGCCCTTTACGGTGACGAACTGCGGCAAGCCTGTCGCACGACGGCAGGCGGGCTCGGCGACCGGCCGCGTAAAGCTGTCCGTGCGCTCGGACGTCTCGCTCATAGGCGGCGTGGGAACCGGCTCCCGATTGCCGAGCAGCGGATCCTGTTCGCCGGTCAGGCCGGCGAACTTGGCGCTGGCGAGCCACGCGCCCTGCACAAATTCGAACTGGCGGGCGATGTTGGCATTGAGGCAGATGAACTGAAGGCCGGCCTCGGGGTCGGGCGTCGCGAGATCGAGCGCCGCCTGGCGATCGATTTTCGTCCCATATTCGCGGCCGCGTCGCAGAATGCGGTGGAACCGGGCCGAGGCGATTGCGTCGTCCTCACGACGCAGGTGGGGCCACACGGTGTTGTTCTCCTCCCACGGCAGGGTGGAGGAGGTCGGCTTCCGCTGACGGCGGGCGGTAAGCCCGAGTGTCGCGAGGAAGTTGTCGATAACGCCCTCTGCGCCCGGGGGCGCGTCGCCTGTGCGTGGATTTGCGCGTCGAATATGGGCGCCGATCGGGCAGGAAAGGCCGTCGGGATCCGCGTCGAACACGAAGCCATTGACGCCGCGGTCGGCCGGATCGACGCCGGAAAGGTCGAGCCCGGTCTCGATATCCGGCAACGGCGCGCCGTCCATGCGGCGCCCGACCATAGCCTCCGCGAGCGCCGTCGGGTCCACGCCAACGCGCGCGGCCTCCGCGCCGACCCAGCGCCAGAAGCCACGCACGTCCTGGGCGAGCTGGCGAAAGACGAGATACGAGCCGTTGCGCCCGAGGTCATTTACCGACCCGACCTCGGAGGACAGGTTCAGTAGCGCAGCGTTCGGATCGCCCGGCTCGAGCTTCGGCGAGTCCGCTTGGAAGCCGTATTCGTTGTAATAGCCGAGCAGGATCTCGCCGAGGGCAATTCGATTGGTGAACGCGCGATCGGCCTTCGTCCCGGGCGTGCGCGCTACGTCCCAATCGAATACCGGCTGCGAGATCCCGTCGGCGAAGCCGAACGGCTCGATATCCTCCATGTCCGTGGTCGGCAGCGCCTCAATGGCGGAGAAACCGCTCCGTTCGGCCGCCCCGCGCGTCTCGCGCACGAGGCCGCCGATGCGTTCCGGGCGCGCGAACAGCATGAGGAGCGCGTGCGGCTCGCCATCGCCGACGCCCCACGTCCACTTCTCCGGCGCATTGGCGCCGATGTCGCCGAGCCGCCGCGAGCGGTTCGGGTTGCCGGCCATGCCCTCGACGAACTCTGGATTGAATTGCCCGATAACGGACTCGTCGACACCGAGCGCCCTAAGGCCGGCGGCGGTCATCGCGCATTGCGTCACTTCGGCGAGCCTCACCTGCTCGAGGTCCTCAACCGAGGCGATCCTGAGTCCGCCGAGAAATCGCCGCGCCGACGGCGCGTCCACGACCCGGAGGAAGAGATAGGCCGCTCCCGACAACGAACCGAAGCCGGTGTAGGCGATGGCCTGGATGTCGGGGCGGTCGACGTCGCGACGGAACATGGGCGACCCTCAGATTTCCGCAAGCCAGCGGCGGATCTCGTCGTCGCTCATCTCGGGCTTCTCGAACCCGTTGCGGATGCGCGCGTTGCGCGCGAGATCACGAGTCGTCAGACCCGGGTACGCCTTGTACCAGACGTCGGTCGGGATCTGATGGCGGCGCTGAAAGTGCTTGAAGTCCATCTCGCGCCACGCGCCCTTCTTGATGAGCCAATCGGTCTGCGGATAGGCGATCGCGCTCGAGAACGACAGGTTGAGTTCGAAGCCAGCCTTATTGATGAAGTCGTCCATATAGGCCTCGTGGCCGCCGTCGTAGTTGCTGCAGAAGAACGCGCGGCGACGGTCGTCGATGAGAATCCAGTGGGCGAAATGGATTGTGCCAATGCGGCCGAGACCGCCGCGGGTGAAGATGTGCCGCGCGACCCAATTGATGACATGGAGGATGACGAGCTCGAGGCCGAGCCGGAAGCGGCCGGGCTTGATCGATCCCATGGCGGTGTACTGGTTGGTGACGTCGTGATCCTCGAAAAGGCGCAGCCTTGCGACCCATGCGGGATCATAGGGGTTCTCGACGATCGGGTCCGTCAGCTCCCGCCGCCTCAGCGCCATGAGGACGAGAATCAGGCCGACGACTGCGACGGGAATCGTCACCCACGGGATGAACACAAGGAGAGCGGCTGCGACGACAATCGGCGCAAGCAGGTGAAAAAGGTTAGCGTTACGCCAGGCGACCGGCGTCGGCGGGATCGGCGTCAGCGAGACCTCCGGGCCGACCGCAGCGCGCAGCGCCTGGAGCATCGCCTGGGGTTCCCGCGCCGTGACCTGCGGCAGGGCGTCACGCAAGAGCTCTCTAAGGCGAGCCTCCTGCCGGGCCTGTACGGCAGTGCGCCCGACCCAGTTGACGTAGGAAGCGGCGGACGCGACCCGATGCGCCGCCATCCAACGCTCGAGGTCGCCGCCGGCTTGGAAATCCGCGCAGAACGCGAACGCCTGCCTCAGCCCCGGACATTCGCGCGCGATCCTCACCATAAGCTCGGTCGCTTCGCCGTCACAGTCGATCATGAGGCAGAGATAGACCGGGTCGGTTTTGGGTAAGTCGGGATAGACCGCGCGGTCGTCGAGCGTGTTGTCTTCGAGCACGAGAAGTCGGGCGAAATGGATCGTCTCGAACCGGCCGAAGGGAAGGATCATATTGGCGGGGTCGCCTGCGCCTGGTAGTCCCGGCAACGTCATCGTCGCGAGAAACGCGCGCAGATCCGCGACGCGATCATCCGGCACAGCCGCGACAACAATGAGATGATCCTGCGGCGTCATGGCGCCTCGCGAAATTCCATCACTCCCTTTCCCCAAAGGCCGCCTGGCCTTGAGCCGCTGACCGTGTCATCACGCCTTCGCGCCGGTATTCCGAAAGTCGAGCGAGAAATCGATCAGTCGCTTCGAGTCCCAATACACCTTGCCGAGATAGAGGCCCTCATCGACGAGCCGTATCTCATCCCGAACGTGCGAAGCAACGAGGGAGGTCTCGGAATAGTCGAGGACGATGCATTCCTTGCCGTCGAGCCAGCTCGCCGCCTTGTAGACGCGCGCGACGATGGCTTTGAGGCCGAAAGGGAGGATCTCGTTGCGGAGAAATCCAGCCTTGGCGTCGAAGACCTTGCCCTTCCAGGCGAAGATATTGATAGCCGCCGCGATATCGTGGCTGAACGAGGTTCCCGGCGCTATGATCGCGGCGCCTGCGCCTTCGCCGTCAGGAACGGGGCCAGCCTCGTGCGCGCTGAAAAGCGTATCAAGCTCGGCCTGAGACATGCCGAGCAACTGCTTCGCATCCAGAGCCATTGTTTTCCTCCGCCGTCGTACGGGAATGATTTACGCTTTGTTCGCCGAAGGGTCCACGCCGTTGGCGCTCCCCAATTCGCGGCGCGGGAAGGGAGGTACCGATGCAGGAGCATAGCTCAAGGGCATAACCCGTGTTGTCTTCGGTCGGCGCTCTGCTCACCGTTTCCGATCGCCTTCGACGTGATCCTGATACGCCTCAGGCCGACGCGCCTGATAAACGAAGTGCGAACCGTGCTATTTACTTCCTAACCAAGCCCCGCGGGGTGCGGAGCGCGAGGCGGGAGGGAAGAATGGCAGACCTCGAAGTGACCAACTGGTTTGGCGATCTCGTCTCGCATCCGAAAGTCATCGTCGACGTAAATTCGGTGGATGACATCGTCGCCGTCATGCAGGACGCGACGAAATATCCCGCGCCGGTGCGCGCGACCGGCTCCAACCATTCGACTGCGCCTTGCGCAGTCGCCGACGGCGGCACCCTTCTACGAATGAAGATGAACCGCATTCTCAAGATCGACGGTGACACGATGACCGTCGAGGCTGGCGCTCTGCATATCGACATGGCGCGCGAGCTCGAGAAGCGGAACCTGCAATTCTACGTTAATACCGAGATCGGCAGCCTCACCGCGGGAAGCGCGGCCTGCGCCGGCACGAAGGATGCATCGTTCGACGGAGAATATGGCCAAGTCGGATCCTACATCATCGGGGTCAAGCTTGTGCTGCCAAACGGCGACCTGCTTGAAGTGACGGACGCCCAACCCGATCTGATGCGGCTCGTGCGATCGAGCTACGGCACGTTCGGCGTCGCTTACGAGGTAACCTATCGCGTCCGTCCCTTGCTTCCCATGGCCGTCTATCACGAGACCTTCACGCTCGACGAATTCGTCGCGAAACTGGATTCGCTCAAGGCTCGCGGCGAATCGATGTTCTGGTATGCATTCCCGTTCGCTGACAGGATTACCGTCGAATTCCGTCGGCATAACCCGGGCGCAACAGGCATCCCCAATCGCGCCGCCTGGATTCTGCGCAACTATCTTTGGGGCACGGCCGGCCCACGCTTTGGACACGACATCGAGGCAACCATCTCCGATCCTACGGTTCGCTACGAGGTGATCGACAGTTTCGGCGCGATCCTGCGTTTCAAGCTCGAACACCTGGTACGCGCGGACTACACGCTCCCGCCGGATCAGATCGTCGAATATCCCCCGGTGTCGGACAACAGACGATACACGTTCAGCCTGTTTGCGTTCCCGGAGGCGAAATTTCCCGCGGCCTTCTCGGAATTCATTGCTTTCGTTCGCGACTATCACGACCGGGTCGGCTACCGGTCGAACCTTGCCTATGTCGGCTACCGTATTGCTCAGGACCAGAACGCGCTTCTCTCCTATTCCTATGACGGGAACGTCATGACAATCGATCCGGTCGTCGACCGGCAATCCGGGCTGGAAGCCCTTCCTCGAAGCCTACAATCAATTCTGCAGCGATCGCGGCGGCGTGCCGCTGCTCAACCAGACCTTTGGCCTCACGCCGGAGATCGCGCGCAAAGCCTACGGCGACCGGCTAAGGAGCTTTGCCGAGACGCGTCGGAAGTTCGATCCGGGAGACCGACTGCTGAACGACTATTTCCGGATGCTGTTGGCCTGACAAGTCAGTGTCCTGGCTCACGGCATATGAGACGGAGGGGTCTCGTTGGCACGGCGGGCTGAGAGGTATTGGGCCGGGGTTTTTCCTGCAAGGGCTCCGTGGGGCCTGTGGTGATTGTAGAGGTGTTGGAAGGCCTCGACCATCTTGTCGATTTTATCGAGGCGCAGGGGCAGGTCGACGCAGGCGTAGAACTCGTATCGCCATGCGCCGTTGCAGCGCTCGACAGCTCCGTTGAGTTTTGGCGATCGAGGCGGCAGGACATAGAGGGGCAGTTTTTTGTCTGCGCAGGCGTGCTCGAACTCGGCCATGAACTCGGAGCCGCCATCGATCTGGATCAGCACCGCCACAAGTGCGAAAATGTTTTCTGCGGACGAGGAAATCACCTCAATTCGCGCGGACTTCCTGGTGGGGGACGCAGTCCTGCGAAACCAGTCTCCGGCGGCCGTTTCCCTGCTAACAGGGAAAAGAACAGGGAAAAGTTACGAAACATGGGCTAGAAAGCGGAAGCAGAGAGCTCAAGGCGTTGATATCGTGAATGATTCTATTCCAGTTTCCCTAGACGCGAAACAGCGAATATCAGGAAGGAGAACAGGGAAAGTTTAGCGACCGAGCACGGAAGCATCATAGCGATTTAATTCGGCAATTTTGGTCGGCGGCTATCGTGGGTGTGCCTCGGGCTTGCCTCACAAGGCGCGGGCGCCGCCGTACATCCCGGCTCGTCCCTCTTATTGGGGGGCTTGCTGCTCAAGGGGGCTGAGTTCACGCTGAGACGCATCTGGCGGTCATGAAGGCAGGATTTGGACGCCAAGTGCAAAAATCGCACGATCAATTCAATATTTACTAAACCTGGGGGTGTCAATCGATGGGCGGCGCGGTCGTGAGCGATGGGTGCTCTATGGCACATTTGAGGTCGCTGCCTTGGGGACCTTCCTGAAAACGCGCCATTGGGTGGCTGGGACACTCGTGATCGCGCGAGCGCGATGTCGAAAAGTCTCATCCGCGAACCTGGGAAGAGGGCATGAGGTTCGCTTCGACTTGGCGGCGCAGACGGCTCAGGTTGATCATTCCGTATCGGGCCCGGAACCGATCGAGGGTAGCGCGCGCCTGGTCGGTCTTGGCTTGCTGATTGAGCTCAGCGAGGTCGGAAACGATCGCAATCGTGATGCTATACGGCGCGCCCGGCTTGCCTGATGCTTCCCGCTCGCCTTCGCGGGATAACCGCCCAAGCAAATTCGGGTGAAACCAGAGGTACTTGTCAGGACCGTCTTTCGCCTCGAGGAGGACGTGCGCAATCTGGGGCCAATTCAAATCCAGTATCTTCTTTATCTCGGTCGGATCAATTCCAAACTCCGCGAACTCCAAGGCGACCGCCCAGCGAAAAATGTCTTCCCGTCGATAGGCGATACGCCGGCCCTTCCCAGGCGCCGCCGGGAGGACCTTCAATCGTTGGAAATGGATCAGACGAGCCCTGAACGCGCCGCGTCTTTGTTCGACGAAGCCGTGGACAGCCATCAGCGCTTTTTCGACCACGGCGTATCCAAACGTCGTCGCGGGCTCCGTCACCATTACCACCCTGGCTACCGATTTAGGCCTAGTTAGTCCCTCCCAAATGAAAATGTAAGTGCACTCTTGAAATATCTCAGCGTGCCCCCTTATAAGTGCAAGAGTGCAGTTCTTGGGCTGGGACCAAGAGCCGGCATGGGACGGCTCGGCGCTCGCAATGACGCCGGCGCAGCGCATGGAGCAGTTCGATGAATAAGAAGGGTTCGCCAGGCAATGGCAATTACGTCGTGGGCAAGGGGCGTCCGCCTCTACCGACGCGTTGGAAGCCGGGTCAAAGCGGCAACCCTAGGGGCCGACCTAAAGGGGCCAAGAATTTGATGACTTATGTTTCTGAGGCGTTGAAAAGAAAAATCCCTATGAAAGAAGGTGGAAGAATACGAAAAGTCACCATCCTAGAGGGCATTGCAGTGGCTACCGTGAATAGAGCCCTCAAGGGTGATCCCAAGGCACTGCCGACCATTATTGCTTTCGATCGCGAGATCAGCGTCGCCCAGGAGCGCGAGAAACTCCCGACGAATACGGAAGGCATGACAGCCCAGGAGGCGGTGAACCTGTTTCGCCAGCACCTCGACGCCGGAAGACCGCCGCGCGGTCGTTGACGCCGCGAAGCTCGAAGCGGGCCGATCCGCAGCGCTTTCGGCGGCTCCTTCAGTCCTTCGCCAGAAAGACACGATGGGCTTTTCGTCCAGCCGACGTTGGAGATGGTGGTGATTGATCGCACGAATTCGATTCTGCTTCGGGGCGCGCTTACCGACCAGCTGCGCCGAAAGAGTCGTCACCGCCGTGACCGGCAGGAGCGACTGGCCGAGGCTTCGGCCGCCCGCCCTCGGCGAAACGACATCCTCCCGGGCCTGGAGCTATCCAACATTCCGATCGCTGACCTTCGGCCTTCGCCGAGAAAAGTCCGCAAGCTCGATCCCGCTCATGTTCGGGAGGTTGCTTCTTCGATCAGCGCCCTAGGCTTTTGCGTTCCTCTCCTTGTGGGTCGCGACAACGAGATCATCAACGGCGAAGTCAGCTGCGAAGCCGCCAAGCAATTGGGCCTTGATCGGCTTCCTTGCGTTCGCATCGGACACCTGAGCCCGGAGGAGCAACGCGTGCTAAGGCTCGCGGTCAATCGCCTCGCGGAAAAGGGCGAGTGGGACCTCGACGCGTTGAAGATCGAGTTCGAAGAACTGATCCTGTTGGACGCCCCGATCGAAATAACAGGTTTCTCACCTGCCGAGATCGACCATGTCATTCTCGGCGACGCCGCTGAGGGGCTCGAGCAGGGGCCGCTCGAGCCCGACTCCGCAACTGCGGTCGCCAGGGTCGGCGATATTTTCCAACTCGGTCCGCATCGCATCGTGTGTGGCGACGCGACCGATCCTTCGGTTCTTGCTCGATTGTTGGAAGGCGATGCTCCCGCCCGTCTCGTCTTGACCGACGAGCCCTATAACGTAAAGGTCGCGGGTAACGTGACCCGAGGCGATCACCGCGAGTTCGCCATGGCGTCCGGCGAAATGACCGACGCTGAGTTTCTTGCCTTCAACCGAGCCTGGATAGCGACCGTCCTGCCCTATCTTTGCGACGGCGGGATCTTGGGCACGTTCATCGACTGGCGCGGCTTACCGACCGTGCATTCGGCCGTGGGGAACCTCGGCTTAGTCCCCTTGAATCTCATCGTCTGGGCGAAGACCAACGCCGGCATGGGAAGCCTCTACCGCTCGCAGCATGAACTTCTGCCTCTGTTCACGAAAGGAAGTCGCCCGCACGTCAACAATGTCGAATTGGGCAAACGCGGTCGTTGGCGCTCGAACGTCTGGACCTACCCTGGCGCCTCGTCGCTTGGCTCCGACGCCCGCCGAGGACTCAAAGACCATCCGACCGTCAAGCCCACCGCCATGCTCGAGGACGCGCTCCTCGACCTCACCAATCGCGGCGATCTGATCATCGACCTATTCCTCGGCTCCGGCTCGACCCTCATCGCCGCCGAGGCCACTGGCCGGGTGTGCCGTGGGCTCGAGCTCGACCCGCTCTACGTCGATGTGATCGTGCGCCGACATGAGGCCGCGACGGGCGACGCGGCGACTCTCATCGAGACCGGCGAGACCTTCGAAGTGCTGGGCGCGCGTAGGGCGAGTGAAGTAGCGCCGGTCTAGGCTGGATCCAGCGAGCGCTTTCGGCGCTAAGGCTCTCCACGACGGAAGCGGCGGCGCCGTCAGGGCCGCGTGTGCACCGCACCGCGGAGGTCGGAGGTTCGAATCCCCTCAGCTCCACCAGGAAGTCCGCGCGAACCGACGTGATTTCCTCGTCCGCAGAATAGCACGACATTCCCGCCGCTTGCGGCGGCATCAGTCGGTCTGCTGAAGTCTTTTTCGGCCGTCTCCGCGCCCCATTGGCGGCGCGAGCGGCCGAAAGTCTCTGGCCGCAAATTTCCGTTTCCAGAGTTGCTGTTTGCGGCGGGTTC
>CAWDKC010000043.1:0-51608 GCA_963802615.1 uncultured Alphaproteobacteria bacterium | reverse complement strand
GTAGCCCGCTCTCGCCCGAATTCGCCGCCCACATTCCGCCCGAGGAAACGCTCGAAGGCGCCAAACCCCTGCTCACCGGCACAACTTACGAAATCGTGACGGCGATCGCCGCGCGCCATCATGGCAAGCAGTTGCCGGACGTCTACGCCTTCCGCTACGCCCTCGCGCCGGCCCCCGCGCTGAACGCCCCCGACAGGGCCGATATAGAATCGCAATGGAAAGAGCTCGAGGCGTTCGTCGCGCAGGTGTTCATAACGGCCGAAGGTTATTTCAAGGGCGCGCTCGAGCCCTATCATTCCATCGACGAGTCGAGACCAAGGCCGATCGCGCACTGCGTCAGTGGCTCGAGGAGAAGGTCATCAAGAGCCGGGCGCTCG
Source organism: uncultured Alphaproteobacteria bacterium (assembly GCA_963802615.1). Taxonomy (GTDB): domain Bacteria; phylum Pseudomonadota; class Alphaproteobacteria; order Rhizobiales; family Beijerinckiaceae; genus Roseiarcus. Next base: position 51,231 of record CAWDKC010000043.1, on the reverse strand, counting down.
CCTGGCCGATCGCGACGAAGGGATCGCCCTTTCGGGACTCGAACCGTTCGGGGCGAAGCATGCCGAAGTGTTTTTTGGCCGGCGCGGCGATAGGATGCGCGCCATCGAGCGTCTGAAAACGCTGGCAGAGGAGCATTTCCCGCTCCTCGTCGTCATTGGGCCGAGCGGCGCCGGAAAATCCTCCTTCGTGCGCGCAGGCGTCGTCCCAGCTCTGATCAAACCCGGTGTTGTCGGCGGCGTCGGCGCCTGGCGCGTGGCGGTCATGCGGCCGTCGGACGGAGAGGACACGCTCGACGCCCTCGCGCGGCGGCTGTTCGACGACCTGGCCGATGTTCCGCCCGACGATCTCGGCCGCCCGCCCGCCCTGCCCGAACTTGCGCAAGGCGACTCCTCGCGCCGCGAGAGCTTACGAGCGCTGTTCAACGTTTTCGCCGACGGCGCCTTCGCGAACGACCGGGACCAGGACGCGGCGCGGGAGGCGATGACAAGACCAATTCTGCGCGCCCTGGCGCGGGTCGCCGAAGCGGAGAAGACCGCGACGGGGGCCGAAAAGGACCTGCCCGCACGCCTCGTGATTGTTGTGGATCAGCTCGACGAGATCTTCGCCGCCCGAGTTGGGCCCGAGGGGCGCGCGGGCTTCGCCAAAGTTCTCGAGGCGCTCGGTTCGACGGGCCAGATCTGGATTGTCGCGACCGTTCGCGCGGAATCGATCGGCGCATTTCTCCGCAGCCCTCTCGCTGCGCTGCTTCAAGCCAGAGGCGCTCCGAGTGGAGTAGCAAATGCGGCGGCGACGCAGTTGGCAACCACCGACACGGTTGAGCGCATTTTCAATCTGCCGCTGCCGAGCATCGCCGACATCGGCGAGATCGTCCGCGGCCCCGCGGAAGCCGCCGGCCTCGACTGGCAGAAAGAGCTGGCGTCAGGGCGAAAGCTCGACGACCGGATTCTCGCCGACGTCGATCGTCCGGATCTCCTGCCGCTCATCCAATTCGTCCTTCAGCAATTGTACGAGCAGCGCGAAACGATCGATGGGTCGCCGACGCTCACCTGGGCCGCCTATGCGCGCATCGGAAGTCTCGACGGGGCGATCAATACGGCCGCCAATCGAGCCCTCGAGGGGCTAGACGATGGCGATCGCGCCGCCCTGCCGGGTCTCTTGCGGGCCCTCGTCGCATTCCCGGTCGCAAGCAGCGGGCTCTCCGATCCGCCCCCGACCTTACGCCGGGCGTCTCTCGAGAAGGTTGCGCGCGACGCGCACGGGCAAAAGCTTTCTCAGACGCTGACAGACGCACGAATTCTCGTCTCCACGCGCGGCGAGCAAGGCGAGCCGGTCGTCGAATTAGCGCATCAGCGGGTGATCGAGGCCTGGCAGACGGCCCGCGCGATCATCGCCGAGAACAAGAACTTCCTGCGAGTTCGTGAAGACATCGACGTCGCCTGTGAAGCCTGGCTTGCAAATGGGCGCAGCCCGGAGCGGCTCATTTCAGCTGGACGGCGGCTTGCTGACGCCGAAGCCGCCGCCGCCGCCCTCAAGGACGAACTCGCGCCCGACCGCAGGGAGTTCGTCGCTCGCTCCGGACGCGCAGCGCGCCTTCGTCAGAGAGTGACCACGGCGGCAGCTGTCGTTTTCTTCCTGACGGCTGTCGCGGCCGCAGCTTCGGCCTATTTCTTCTTCGACGCGCGCAATCGCGCGGAACGCAATCTCGTCGCCGCCAAACAGGCCATCAAGAGCCTCGACGAGTTCATTTGGAGCGCCAATCAAGGCGCGCAATCGATGGCAGGCGTTCGCCTCGATAAGGTTCAAGCCTCACTCGGTGGGGTACAGCGAACGCTTGACAAACTCTTGGTCGAGAGCCCCAACGACCTCGATCTGCTCGCCGTCCGCGCAGGGAACTTCGCCAATTTCGTCGACGTCTACCTCACCGCGCGTTCCATAAAAGACGCAATCGCGGCGGCCGACGAAGGTCTAGCGACCGCAACTCGCATGACCAAGCTCGACGCCGTTGACCCGCGCACGCTGAAGGCACAGGTCATGGCCGCATACGAACGAGCCGACGTGCGCAAGGAGGCTCTCAACCTCAATGGCGCAGTGGCGGACAGCCGCGAAGCCGAGCGTTTTGCCAGGATCCTCGTCGCCAAGTCTGGAGCAGATGCTGAGGCTTTGCGTCTGCAGTGGGTCGCGACCGAGAAGCTCGGCGAGACCCTGCTCGCCGCGCGCGACCCCGGCGCGCGCTCGGCGCTCGAGGAGGCGACCGGCCTTGCGCGTTCGCTCATGGGCACGGCGTCGAGCGATCCCGCGCGGCAGCGCGACGTCGCCCTCAGCCTCGCCAAGCGAGGGCCGAGCCGCACGCGCCGCCGGCGACCCGGCCACGGCGCTCTCGCGCTTCGAGGACTACCTCAAAATGATAGAGCGGCTTGTCGCTGAACATCCATCCGATCCGCTGTTTACGCAGACGAAGCCGTCGCGCTGATCAACGTCGGCCTGACGAAATTCTCCGTTGGCGACATTGCGGGAGCAAATTCGGATTTGAACGCGGCGCTCGACATCGCAAAGCACGGCGCGGGGGAAGACCCGCTCAATGCGCGCGCCAAGCATGATCTACTCGCGGTCCTGTCCGCCCGTGCGCAGGTCAATCTGGAACCCGACAAGGCCGCAGCGCGCGCAGATCTCAACGAGGCGCTGCGGATCGCCCGTGATTTCGTCGCGGTTGACGGAGCCGCTGCTCAGGCGCGCTACGACCTTGCGACCGTCCTCATGCGGCTCGCGCTCAACTTCGACGACGCAAGGTCCTCCGCCGACGAGGCGCGAAGCGTCATCGCGAGCCTCGCGGCGGACGACTTGCTCACCCCCGCCGACAAAGCGACCGTCGCGCAGTTCGAGCAGTTAATGCGTTGATTTTCCCTTTGGCGCCTAAACCCTTGCGGACCTCAGCCTTACCTCGATCGTATCAGACGCGGCCGCTTCTGGTCATCGTCGGACAATGGCGGCGACCCCGCTCCTAGTCTAGGCGTTAACGGCCACGATCCGGAGCGACCGCTTGGGGCGGAAAGCGGACCATCGTGCACCTGATTGCGCGAACTCGGCGTGCTAACGTGGACCAATGCCCGAACCATCGGCTGACCCGTCCGGGTTCGTCGGTGGTGGCCCGACGGCTCAATCTTCTAGGTCCATTTGTAATTTCTCGCCAGGGTATCACGTGGAGGCGCCGCAGTCTGCGCTACGTCACCGTGCTCGACATCAGCCGTTGCAGCCAATCCTGCACGCGCTTGTCTTCGCAGACAGTAACGTTGAACCGCATCCACGCTGAGCGTTCGAGATGCGGACGAAAGACAGCGCCTGGCGCAAGCATGATCCCATGGCGTTGCGACGCCTCCGCCAGCGCAAGCGAGTCGTCAATGTGCGGGAATCTGGCCCAGACGAACATGCCGTCTGCAGGCTCAACGTACAATTCCAGTCCGATGCGCTCGAAGGCGCGCACCACATTGAGGCGCGCTTCTCCCAGCCGCTCGTGCAAGCGCGACAGATATTTGCGGTAGTGGCCATCCACCAGCATTAGATAGATCAGTCGCTCGGTGAATTGCGAAGTGGTGATGCTGGTCAGCATCTTGATGTCGGCGAGCTCGTTGGCGATGTCCTGCGAGCAAGCGAGGAATCCCACGCGCAGGCTGCCGGACAGGGTCTTGGAAAAGCTACGCGCATAGATCACTCGGTTGAGCTGGTCGAGCGTCGCGAGCCGAGGCGTCGTCCTCACTTGAAGATCGCAGAAGATATCGTCCTCCACGACCGTGAAGTTGTGGCGCTCGGCTGCCTGCAGCACCTTGAACGCCACATGTGGGCTCATGTCCGTTCCTGTCGGGTTCTGCATGACCGACTGGGTGAAATACACCTTGGGTCGGTGGGCCGCGGCCAGCTTCTCTAGAATGGCGACGTCAGGGCCGTCGGGATTGCGCGGCACCGCGAGCATCTCGAACTCCCTGCAGCCGCAAATTGCCAAACAGGTTGTAGTAGCCTGGGTCGTCCACCAGCGCCGCGTCGCCGGGCTTGAGCAGATAGCGGATCACCAACTCGAGCGCCTGGCTGGTGCCCTGTGTCAGCAGGATCTGACCTGTACAGGCGGTGATGCCGAGCCCGGCCAGCATCAGCACGATATGCTCCCGCAGCGGCAGATAACCGAAAGGGTGGCCGTATTCGAGCAGATAGGCGCCGTTCTTGCGCGCGAGCACATTGAGGCTCTGGCGGATGCCCGCTTCATCGAGCCACGAATTCGGCAGCCATGGGCCGCCAGCAAGGACAGCGTTCTCGTCCGCCTCCAGCAGTCTGCGGATGAGCCAGATCAGCTCCTCGTTGCGTTTTAGATTGTCAGATGGGGCGGCACGCGCCGGATCCGCGGGCGCAAACGTGTCCGACGTATAGAAGCCCGCGCCGCGCCGCGACCGCAGATAACCCATCGCAACCAGGCGGTCGTAAGCCTCGACCACGGTGAAGCGGCTGACTTTGTATGAGTTCGCGAAGTTGCGGATCGAGGGCAGCTTGGAGCCGGGCCTCAGATGCCGATCGTGGATCTGTCGCTTGATGCCGGCGACAATCTGGTCAGCGAGAGGCTGGTCGCCATTCTGACTGATGGTGAGGGAGAGCATTCCAATTCCCGCCTCGGTGAATTTGGCCCGGTCGGGCGACCAGTACAGTCACGGCAACTGACAAGAAAATTGTCTATTGCTGGATGAGCAAGTGTCAGCCACTGAGGCGCCCGTGTCAAGCAGGAAGCCGACAGCAATGCTCGATCTGCCTGCCGCACGCCCAACAACCCTAGAACACGACGGGAGACATTCAATGCCCCTTATCCAGGTTCGCGTAATCAAGGACGTTTTCACCAAAGAGCAGAAGCACCAGATGATCAGCAAGCTGACCGACACAATGGTCTCGATCGAAGGCGAGAACATGCGCGGCGTCACCTGGTGCGTGGTTGAGGAGGTGGAAAGCGGCGACTGGGGAATCGGAGGCAACGCCCTGACCACCGCCGACGTGCATGCTCTGGCACGCGGAAAAGCCGCCTGACAGGGCAATTCTGTTCGCGCCGTTCTGGGCCCGAACCATCGAAGGTGGTTCGGGTGTTCCTTTCTGGCCGAGAGCAAGAACAAGTCCGGGGCGCGCGTGAAACTTGTCGCATTGGGGCAGGATGCCCCGCATCGCCGACTTCAAATTGGCTCGGCCGATCGACCAGTACAGTCACGGCATCTGACAGAGTAATTGTCTATTACTGTATAAGCGAGTGTTAGGCACTGAGGCGGGTGTCAGGGGGAGCGACCAAAGAGCAATCGTCGATCTCGCCGCGGCGCCCCACGGCAACTTCGCAGACACCAACGGGAGAAAAATCCATGGAAAAGTTCGCCTTCATTTTTGCTTTGGCGGTGCTCGCCGCGAGCCCGTCCTTCGCCGACAATATGCCAGTCAACGCCGATGGCCTCACATGGGGGCCTGCGCCGCCGGTCCTGCCGAAGGGCGCCAAGATCGCCGTTCTATCGGGGGACCCATCCAAAGATGGACTTTATGTACTGCGGTTGAAGATGCCGGCGAACTACAAGATTCCAGCCCACAATCATCCGACGTCGGAATACGTGACCGTTGTTTCCGGCAAGTTCCATATCGGAATGGGTGACAAGCTCGACGAAAAGAAGGAAGTCGAACTCCGCGCCGGGGGCTTCGGTGAAGCGCCGGCCCAGATAAATCATTATGCGTGGGCATCAGAGGAGACCGTCGTGCAAGTACACGGTCAAGGCCCTTTTGCGATCACATATGTGAATCCGGCCGACGATCCCAGCAAATAGTCCATACGCGCCCGATTCGAGCGCAAAACATAAGTAAAGTCCTAGCGCGTCGGCGGTGACCGCGTTCCTCCATAGTCGGCGCTAGGTCAATGCGCCGAAAATACAATCGAACCATAGCGGACCTCGCCCCAAGCCGTTGAAAAGCTCGTTTCGAACACGCTAAGGCTGGTCGCGCGGTTAGGGGCGACGCCCCTCCCATTCGCTCTTCAGGATCGCCATCATGACAAGGTCGGCGCGCGTCCCGTCGGCCAGCCGGTAGGCTTGGCGCATCACCCCGTCGCGGGTGAAACCCAGCTTCTCAATAAACACGCTGGGCGCGGAGATTGTCGGCGAAGCAGTCGAAATGGAAGCGCTCGGCGCCATCGGCCCGAAGGCCTCGTCAAGAACGAGCCCCAAAAACACCGTGCCCACGCCTTGGCCGGGCCGGGCGACCGTGATGCGCTTGAGGTAGAAGTTGAGGTGCGGATCGCCGAGGCCGCGCAAAATGGCGAAGGCCTCGACCGCGCCGGTTTCCCCGACCCCAAGCCGGTAGGCGTGGGAGGGCGAGGACAGCATCGTGCGATGCTCCCCCTCCTCCGACCGGGCGACGTAGCGCTCGTAGTTGGGCGAGCGCTCGATCGCCATACCACGGCGATGTCGGCGGGCCCGGCCGGGCGCGCGTCAGCCGGAATGGGGTCATGATATGCGGGCGCTTTGCCAATGGATCGAGGTCGCCTTCGCCATTGCGCGTCGGGCCACGAGCGTCTATATCGCGCCGTCCCTCGAGCGGGCCACGCGTCGCTCGAGACCATGGGAGATGGGCGCTTAGCTCAGCGGTAGAGCACTACCTTGACATGGTAGGGGTTAGAGGTTCAATCCCTCTAGCGCCCACCATCTCCCCGCCGGCGGGGCGTTTCATGCGGCCACGACCCATCGCCGCTTCTTGATCACCCGGACGACGGCGACCCAGACGACCCCGGCCGCGATGATCCCGCCGAGAAAGACAAGATACGACCGCCGTGATTTGGCTCGGAGAATTCCTCGTAGAATTCGGCGAGGGCGAGCGCGATGATCGTAATGCCGATCGTCGGATACTCGACCAGAAGAACCGCGCGGGCGTTGAAAGCCTGACCCATGCTTGCTTCCGGGAGCCGCAACAGGTTTGGCGTCCAACGGGGTGTCGAAGCGCGATACGCGTCGTAGGCGGCGCCGAAGGTCAGATGGAGGTAATCCTCCTCGGCGGCGACGATCGCGCGATAGATGAATACGTAGCTCGACCAGCCCAGGACGAAAGATCCAGAGGTTCCCGTGCATCAGGAAGATACCGAGAAGATGAGAATATTGCCAGTGTAGAGAGGATTGCGGCAGAGCGCGAACATTCCCCGCGTAGAGCAAACGCGACGCATGGATCGATTTGGCCTCGCCTGCTCGGCTGACGTAGTCATGACCGATTACGAGCGCGCGCAAAGTCAGCCCGGCAAACGAAATAAAACAGCGGCGCAATCCTTGGCGCTCTCGAGGGCCTCGCTGCCGAACAATCGAGGGTGGAGCCGTGAGCAGAAAGAAGCCAGCGACCAGCACAGGGAAAGCCCAGTTCCGATGGCGGAAGAAGAAAGTTCCAATCGGGACGAGGCGCGGCTCAAAGCAATCATTCCCCGCCTTGACATGGTCGGGTCGGAGGTTCAATCCCTTGAGCGCCCACCATCCCCGGCCCCCTCCGCCGCCACATTTTTGCGCAGGTTTTCGGCGACAGCCGCCAAACCGGCTGCTTCGCTGGCCGAGCGCCCTCACGGCGGATACAAAGGATCGTCTTTTGCGGACGACGGCGTTCACCACCGCGAAACGATCGAAAGCCTGCTCAGCGCTTCTGGGCCTCGCCATCGGGCTCGTGCTGGCCATGCCCCGCGCTTCCGCGGCCGAATCAGCGCCGCAGGGCGCCGTGAGGGACAAGCACGGCGATTGGGTGACCCGTTGCGAAACGCCTCCCGGCGCAGCCCACGAGCAATGCGCGATCGTGCTCAGCGTCGTCGACCAGGACCGGCCGAACTTGATCCTGGTCGTTATCGTGCTCAATACCGCCGACCGCAAGACGCGCCTCATGCGCGTCATTGCGCCGCTCGGGGTGCTGCTTCCTCCCGGCGTAAGCTTGCGGATCGACAACGCGGAGGCCGGGCGCTTGAGTTTCCTGCAATGTCTTCCGAACGGCTGCGTCGCCCAGCTGGCCATGGACGAAGCGCTGATCAACAAGCTGAAGGCCGGAAAAACGGCGACGCTCGGCGTCTTCCAAACCCCCGAGGAGGGCGTCGGCGTGCAGGCGCCGCTCGCGGGATTCAAGGAGGCCTACGAACAATTGCCTTGAAACCGCGGGCGGGGTAAGCACCCGCGCGAATCCCAACCGCCCAATTGTCGAAGTCAGGTGCAATGATCGCTCGCGCCACGCTGGTTCGTATCGCGCTTCTTTCGACCGCGCTTGGCGCTCTCACCGGCTGCGACACGGTCGGGGGCGCGGTGAGCTCAGCCGGCAGCTCAGTCGGCGGGTTCTTCTCCCATCGAGATTCGAGCGCCGAAGGCCTCAACGCGGGCGTCAACCCGCGGCAGGTGGCGGGAAAGCCCGCAGCCAATCCAAGCGAGAAGCCGAAAGTTCTGCCGGTCGCCTCGCAAGACATCAATTGCCCGGACGTGACCGTCGCAGACGGCGGCGCGGCGCTGCGCGTCGGCGGCCCGGAGAATGCCGCGGTGCGCTATCAGTTCAATGTCGGCGATACGGCGCGCCAATGCGATCCGGCCGGCCCAGGGCAGGCCGGCGTCAAGGTCGGCGTCGCGGGCGAGGTGGTGATGGGACCGGCGGGGCAGCCTGGGACCTTCAGCGCGCCCTTGAAGATCACGGTGACGCGGCTCACCGACAACACATCGGTCTTTTCCCAGACCTACCGGGTCGAGGCGGCGACGGACGGGGTGAAGGCCGGCCAGTTTCGCATCGTGACCGATCCGATCAATCTGCCGATGCCGACCCTTCAACTCGCGGACCTCTATTCGATCACCGTCGGCTTTGAAGGCGGGACCGGCGGTCCGAAGCCGACGGGCCACAAGGGCAGGAGGAAGAGGACGGCGGGCTGACCTTTTTCGCGACCAAACGCCCGTCAGCCGACCGGGCTCGGCCGGCCGGCCGCCAGACGCATGGGGCCAATAAGCGGCAATAAACGCCAGTAACCGTTAGTAAACGCTAGTAAAAGTGCTAGCGTTTACTAACGTTTTATTTTTTCGAAACGTGACTTTTCAATGGGTTGCGGGCGTTTGGAGTAAAAATTTTCTCCCTCCCCGAACCGACCTCTCAATTGTCGGCCGAGTGTCTCAGCGGCTGCGCTCTTGTTTTCATTCTCTCCTCTGTCCCCTCCGACGGTCCGCCCAAACGGGTGAAGGAATTTTGATCAACCGAAAGCATACCAAAAATTCTGAGTTTAGGCAAGATTTTGTTGGCGCTTTGTCGGTAGCACACGATATGTCCGGTTTAGGTAGCGCACGATCTGTCCGGTAAGTCCGGCCCTTTTGGGAGGGTTGGGATGCGCCGGACGGAGGCCCTTCAGGGGGTGCGCATGGCGATGTTTTTGAACATTCTCAACCACTGGGAATTGGCGGAGCTCAACCAGGAGGAGGCGGCCGAGTTGCTTGGGGTGAGCGAGCGGACGTTCCGGCGCTGGACGCGGCGCTACGAGGAAGAAGGCGAAGTCGGCCTTTCTGGACCGCCGCCTCGGCAGGGCGTCGGGCCGGCGGGTTCCAACGGACCGGGCGGACGAAGTGGAGCGCCTTTATCGCGAGCGCTACCAGGGCTTCACGGTCAAGCATTTCCACGAGCATCTCATCAAGGACCATGGCTTCGGCTGGGGCTACACCTGGCTCAAGCTGCACCTGCAATGGGCGGGCGTGGTTCCCAAGGCGCCGCGCAAGGGGGCGCATCGGCGCAAGCGCGAGCGGCGGCCCTTGCCGGGGATGATGCTGCACCAGGACGGCTCGCGCCATGCCTGGCTCGAGGGCCAGCCCGCCCTTGACCTCATTGTCACGCTCGATGACGCGACCGGGGCGATCTATCCGGCCTTTCTCGTCGGGGAGGAAGGCACGGCCTCGACTTTCCGGGCGCTGAAGGAGGTCTTTTCAGAGCACGGTCTGCCGATGAGCCTCTACACCGATCGGGGGGCCCACTACTTTCACACCCCGAAAGCTGGCGGCGAGATCGATCGGGGTCATCCGACCCAGGTCGGGCGGGCGCTCTCGCGATTGGTGCGTCGAGCACATCGGGGCCTATTCGCCGCAGGCCAGAGGCCGCTCCGAGCGGGCGTTCGCGACGCTGCAGGACCGGCTGGTGAAGGAACTCAGGCTCGCCGGGATCGACACGGTCGAAGCCGCCAACGCCTTCATCCGGCAAGTCTATTTGCCGGAGCACAACGCGCGTTTCGCCGTCGAGCCGGCCGGCGAGGGCTCGGCCTTCACGCCGATCCCGGGCGTCGACCTCGACGAGATCCTGTGCGTCAAAGAGGAGCGGCAGGTCGGAAACGACAATTGCGTCTCCTACCGCACGCTGAAACTGCAGATCCCCGAAAGCCCGATGCGACCCCATTTCGTGCACGCGCGGGTCAAGGTGCACGTCTATCCCGACGGCTCGCACGCCGTCTTTCACGGACCCCGCTGCATCGGCCGCTACAACGCCAATGGAGCGCTCAAGGACAGCAACAATGAAAAACGCGCCGCTGAAGCCCGCTCGGCCGCGCAACGCTGCGGATGGCATGGACAAGCCTCCGGCTTGCCCACCCCGCCCACAGCAGAACAAAAGCAGAAGAAGAAGCGGACATTTGATGTGCTGCCAAAACTGGACAACTTAATTCGCTAGCGACAGATTTTGTTGGGCTACGTGCGTTAGGCGTTGGCGCAGCGAGCCATGAAGGCGTCATGGCCGGGCTCGACCCGGCCACCCACGAGAACACACTCGATCAGGATAAGTATCTGAAACGAAACATGATTTTTGCGATATCAATCATTGCGGCGGGGCGGCGTGGATGGCCGCGACGAGCGCGGCCATGACGGCCCCTGCCCAGATTTCCGCAAACAACAGATTATGCGATAAGAGCCATTTTGTTCGTCACAAACGGAATGCAAGAGGTGAATCTCTCAACTTTTCCAATGCCTTGAAATCAGTGCGACGGGTTGCGCGGCCGACCTTGGACGCCACTCAGCGATTTGCCTCGCCGACGCTAGCACGTTCGCCTGCGAGCTGCGGCAACATGGAGCCCCAGTCGAGGGGCGTGCGCGACCCCCTGGGGTTGCCCGAGCGCCCGCGCATGCGCGATGCCCTCCGCGTTACGGGCCAGCGCCGGGTCCGGATAGCCCAGGAGAAACAGAGCGCCGCTGCTGTTCACGAGGCCGCACTCCCGGGCGTCGTGGCCCCAAAAAATCAGCGCCTGACTTCCATGGCGGTCGACCTCGTCGAGCGCGAGCGCGCGGTCTACGTGGCGACAACCCGCTTGCAGATCACCGCGGTATATACGCGACGACCACAGCGCATGGCGCGCCTGCACCTCGTGATCGGCGTCGCCGTCCGACCTCATTCTCCCGGAACGCCTGTTCGTAGCGCTCCAGCCCCAGCTCTCGCAGCCACGCCAAGATATCCACGGCGTTTCCCAGCAAGCCGTCACATCGGCCAGGCTGAGGCTATCAGAACGACGATCCGCGCACCATCTTTCCGGATCTCGATGATCGGAACCGTCGCGCATGGTGTTACGCGCGAGCATCCCCGCCGCGCGCCAAAGGGGCAGGGCGGGCCTCGATGACCACGAAGGCCTGGGCGAACGCGCCCTCGTCGGTGATCGTCAGGTGGATGAACGGCTCGGTTCCCGCCGGCAGGATCGCTTTCAGCCGTTCGGCGGCGCCCCCCGTCAGACGCATGGTCGGCTGCCCGGACGGAAGATTGACCACCCCCATGTCGCGCCAGAACACCCCGCGCTTCAGTCCGGTGCCGAGCGCTTTGGCGCAAGCCTCCTTGGCGGCGAAGCGCTTGGCGTAAGAGGCGGCCCGCGCGGCGCGGCGATCCGAGCGGCGCTGCTCGGTCTCGGTGAAGCAACGGGCAATGAAACGCTCGCCATGCCGGCCGAGCGTCCTCTCGATGCGCCCGATGTCGCAAAGGTCGCTGCCGATCCCGACGATCAAAGCGGGCGCTCCGCCGACGCGCGGCCCTCGATCATCGCCACCCGCATCGCCTTCACGGTTTCGGCGAGCCCGACAAAGATCGCTTCGCCGATGAGGAAATGGCCGATGTTGAGTTCGACGATCTGCGGCAGGGCGGCGATGAGGCGCGCCGTGTCAGTGTCGAGGCCGTGGCCGGCATGACACTCGAGCCCGAGCGCCTGGCTCTGGGCGGCCGCGGCGGTCAGGCGGCCGAATTCGTGCTTCGCCTTGGCGGCCTCGCCGCGAGCCCGCGCGTCGCACCAGGCGCCGGTGTGGAGCTCGACGACTGGCGCGCCGAGTTCGGCGCTGGCTTTCAACGCCTCCGGCGAGGGTTCGATGAACATCGAGACCCGGATTTCCTCTCGCGTGAGCTCGTCGACGAACGGCTTTAAGGCCTTGAATCCGCCGACCACATCCAGACCCCCTTCGGTCGTGCGTTCGGTCCGCTTTTCCGGCACGAGGCAGCAGGCGTGCGGACGGAGTTTAAGCGCAATATCGAGCATGGGCTCGGTCGCGGCCATCTCGAAATTGAGCGGCTTTCCGATCGAGGCCTTGAGGCGGCGCATGTCGTCATCGAGAATGTGCCGGCGGTCCTCGCGCAGATGCGCCGTGATCCCGTCAGCGCCGGCTTCGATTGCGATGAGCGCCGCGCGGACGGGATCGGGGAGCGCGCCGCCGCGCGCGTTGCGGACGGTCGCGACATGATCGACGTTGACGCCAAGCCGAAGCGCTGTCACCGGGCGGCTCCCCTTTCGTTGGCCGGTCAGGCCGCGCCGGCGAGCGCGCGGCTCCCCGGTTTGACGGCCGGCAGCGCCGCGAGTTCCGGCGGCAGCGCGTCGGCCGCGTAGGCTGGAATGTCGAGCGTCGCCAGCGCCACGCGCTTGACGCCGATGTCGGCCTTGCCGTCGGACCGGTCGATCAGGCAGGCCGCCCCGACGATTCTGCCCGGATGCTCGGCGAGCGCCGCGAGCGTCTCGCGCGAGGAGAGGCCGGTGGTGATGATGTCCTCGACCATCAGCACGCGCGCGCCGGGCGGAATGGCGAAGCCGCGGCGCAGCTTGAAGACGCCGCCCTCCCGCTCGACGAAGATCGCCTTGGCGCCGAGCCAGCGCGCCGTCTCGTAGCCGGGGACGATGCCGCCAAGCGCGGGCGAGGCGACGATGTCGATCGCGCCGAAGGCTTCGCGGGCCTTCTCGGCAAGCGCCCGGCAAAGGCGCTCGGTGCGAGCCGGATCCTGGAACACGAACATCTTTTGCAAGAACACCGGCGAGTGCAGCCCAGACGACAGGATGAAATGGCCGGTGAGCAGGGCGCCGGCGGCGCGAAACTCGTCAAGCGCCTGATCCGCGGTTAGACTTGGGCTGGTCATATCCTTTCTTAGCAGGCCGCCGATCGCCGCGCCAAGATGAGCGCGGCGCTCAGGCCGCGCCGAACCGCGAGACGCTTACCCGATGCCGGCGACCGGAGCCAAGCCCTACGAAACCAAGACGCTTGGCGCGGGCGTCGACGCTGTCGCGCCGGACGGAACGGCGGTGCGCCTGCTTTTGAGTCTCGCCGGCGGAAGCATGGCGCATTTCGAACTGCCTGGCGGCGCAGTGTCGCATGCGGTCACGCATCGAACGGTCGAGGAGATCTGGTTTGTGGTCAGCGGGCGGGGCAGCATCTGGCGCCGTCAGGAGGGCGTGGAGCGGATCGACCCGCTCGCGCCCGGGACGGCGCTGACCATTCCGCTCGGAACGGCGTTTCAGTTTCGCGCCGAGGGCGGCTCGGTTCTCGCGTTCGTGGCGATCACCATGCCGCCCTGGCCTGGGATGGACGAGGCGATCGGGGCCGAGGGACCCTGGACGCCGACGGTCGCGCCCGGTTCGGCCTGAAGCGCGCCCTTGCGCGTGGGCCGGCTCGCTGATAGCGCAACAGCCGCTCAAGGCGCCGGATTAGCTCAGCGGTAGAGCAGCGGTTTTGTAAACCGAAGGTCGGGGGTTCAATCCCCTCATCCGGCACCATCCAACCGTCGAGTAACTGTCCAATCTCGCCGCGCGCAGTCGCTTTGAGCGAGCTTCTTGAGGCCGGAGAGCACTGATGGTGGATGTGCGGGATTTGATGCGTCTCGACGGCCGCGTTGCGATCGTGACGGGGGGCGCCCGCGGGATAGGCCGGGAGACCGCGGAAACGCTGGCCGTGGCGGGCGCGCGCGTCGTACTGGCTGATCTTGACAAGGAAACGGCTGAGGGCGCGGCGGCGGAAATACGTGCGCTGGGTCTCCATGCGACCGCGATCGTCGTCGACGTCGCCAATGAGGTGAGCGTCGCCTCGATGGTGCAGGCGACGCTCAAGCGCGAGGGCCGCCTCGACATTCTCGTCAACAACGCCGGCATTGCGATCCGGCGAGCCGCCGTCGATCTTGCGCTTGGCGATTGGGACAAGGTCCTATCGGTCAACTTGACCGGGTCTTTCTTGTGCGCTCGCGCCGCCGCGGGCGTCATGATCGCGGCGGGAGCCGGCGGCGCGATCGTGAACGTTGCATCGATCATGGGCCTGTCGGGCGGCGGCCTCTATCCCAACGTGTCCTATCAGGCGACCAAGGGCGCGATCGTCAATATGACGCGCGCGCTTGCGGTCGAATGGGCGCCGCACGTCATTCGCGTGAACGCGGTCGCTCCAACCTACGTGCGCACGGAACTGATCGGACCCATCCTCAAGGACCCGGAGCTTGTCGCCCGCATCGAGGCGATGACTCCCTTGAGGAAGCTCGCCGAGCCGGCTGATGTCGCCGCGGCGATCGCCTTCCTCGTCAGTCCCGCGGCGGCGATGATCACCGGGCACACGTTAGCGGTCGACGGCGGATTCCTGGCGCAGTAGAGCCTGTCCCGCCGCTGCCGCGCCGAGGCCTGGAGGGCTTGCAAACGTCATGGACGCCGTGTGAGGCGCCGCTACTGACGATTTGCCAGATAAGCGTCAGTCAGGCGGCCCCCGTGGACGCGCGAGCGCTCTGGACAAGAAATAGCCTGTCTGCTAAAGGCCCGCGCAACTTGCGCTACGCGATGTCAGCGAATGCGCGCGCCAATTTTCGGATCTTTCGAGGCCCGGCCTCAAAATACAGGATAATCCGTGCAGGTACTCGTTCGCGACAACAATGTCGATCAGGCCCTCAAGGCCCTCAAGAAGAAGATGCAGCGCGAGGGAATCTTCCGCGAAATGAAGCTTCGGGGGCATTACGAGAAGCCCTCCGAGAAGAGGGCGCGCGAAAAGGCCGAGGCGGTTCGGCGCGCGCGCAAGCTCGCTCGCAAGAAGTTGCAACGCGAGGGCCTCCTTCCGATGAAGCCGAAGCCGGTTCCCGGGGCGCCGCGGTCGGCCGGCTGATCAGCGACGCTTCGATGTCCATCGACGACATTGCCGCACACGACTGCGGCGTCTAGCGCCCGTGGCCCTCGGCGGCCGTTTGAGCGGCGGGGTTTTCGGTTTGGCCTTGCGTATCATCGATCAAGGGCCATGTTCCGCGCTGGGCTTCGGTCTCGGCGCGGATGTTGGCGGGCGATGATGGGACGGTCAACATCTACGAGCATTCTGGCGGGGGCCGCATTGGCGGCGATCGCGCTATCGCTTGCGGCGTGCAGCGAGACGCTCGGCGGATTGAACACCCATGTGGCGGAGCTCGACGCCGAACCTGGCGCTCAGGCCTCCAACGCCGGCAATATCGCTTCCCTTACCGACGTCATTCAACGCAATCCGCAGGACGCTGCTGCTTACAACACGCGAGGCGTCGTCTACGCCAAGCTCGGCAAATATTCGAACGCGATCGAGGATTTCAGCCATACGATCGAGCTCGATCCGCATTTCTCCGGCGCCTACACCAATCGGGCGCTCGCCTACCGCCAGACCAAGAAGGACGATCTGGCGATGCAGGACTTCAATCAGGCGATCTCCGTCAATGCAAACGACGCGGCCGCCTATCTCGGCCGCGGCAACCTCGAGCGCTCGCACGGCGACTATGCCGGCGCGCTCAACGACCTGAACCAGGCGATCCGGCTGAACCCCGAAGGCGCGCAGGCCTACCACGCGCGCGGCCTCATCTATCAGCGCCAGGGCAATAATGTTCAGGCGATCACCGACTTCAACAATGCGATTGATCGCGACCCATTCGCGGGCGAACCCTATCAGGCCCGTGGCCAGAGTTTGATGGCCACCGGCAAATACGAGGCGGCGATCGAGGATTTCAACGCGGCGCTCAACGTCAACGCCAACAACTCGGAAGCCTGGACAGGCCTCGGCCTCTGCTATGAAAAGCTGAACAATCGCGCAAAGCGGTCGAATTCTACCAGCGGCGGTGACGGCAATCCCAGCAACAGCGCAGCGCGCGCTGCCTTGCAGCGGTTGAGCTGAGACGCGCGGGCTTGAGGCTGCCGCCGAAATCGTCGAATTGAACTGCTCGTGGGCTAGTCTAGTCAGGCGCGACTGGCGTCGAACCGCCGGTCCGTCGACGGGCTAAAGCGAGCACGCTCCGGCCAGGCAAGCGCGGATCGCTACCGTGGGCCACGCCTCGGAGGTCCGCGTGGTGACGTCCGCGTTCGACCCGAGTGCGTCATGCCTGCAGCGCATTCCTCACCCGTCCGCCTTGGGCTCGTCTTTGAGGAAATCCTCGAGCCAGTGGATATCGTACTGGCCGTTCTGCACGTCCGAGTTGCGCACGAGGGTGCGAAACAGCGGCAGCGTCGTCTCGACGCCTTCGACGACGAATTCATCGAGCGCTCTCCGCAGCCGCATCAGCGCTTCGGTGCGCGTTCGGCCGTGAACGATCAGCTTGCCGACCAGGGAATCATAATAGGGCGGGATCACGTAACCCTGATAGGCCGCCGAATCGACGCGGATCCCAAGACCTCCGGGTGGGTGAAAGTAGGTAATTCGGCCCGGCGAGGGCTGAAAAGTGCGCGCATGCTCGGCGTTGACGCGGCATTCAATCGCGGCGCCAAGAAAACGGACGTCATCCTGCGCGATGGACAGCGGGGATCCAGCGGCAATTTTGATTTGCTCATTGATGATGTCAATTCCGGTGATCATTTCGGTGACCGGATGCTCGACCTGCACCCGTGTGTTCATCTCAATGAAGAAGAACTTGCCGTCCTCGTACAGGAACTCGATCGTTCCGGCGCCGACGTAGCCCAGTTCAGCCATGGCCTTGGCGACAATTCCGCCGATATTGTCGCGTTGTTCCGGGTTCAGAGCCGGGGAGGGGCCTTCCTCCCACACTTTCTGGTGGCGCCGCTGAAGGGAGCAGTCGCGCTCGCCAAGGTGAATGGCGTGTCCCTGCGTGTCGCCGAGCACCTGAATTTCGACGTGGCGTGGCTTGGCGAGGTATTTCTCCAGATAGACGGACTCATCGCCGAACGCGGTTCTCGCCTCGATCTTGGCCGCGCTGACCGCCTCGGCGACGTCGTTGGGCCCGCGCGCGACCTTCATGCCCCGGCCGCCCCCGCCCGCCGCCGCCTTGACGATGACCGGATAGCCGATCGTGTCGGCGATCTCGCGCGCTTCGACTTCGTCCCTGACGCCGCCATCGGATCCCGGGACACACGGGAGCCCCAGCCGCCTGGCGGTGCGCTTGGCCTCGATCTTGTCGCCCATCAAACGGATATGTTCGGCCTTCGGACCGATGAATGTGATCTCGTGCTCATCGAGAATATCCGCGAAACGCGCGTTTTCGGCCAGAAAACCGTAGCCTGGATGAACGGCGTCAGCGCCGGTGATCTCGCACGCAGCGACGATCGCGGGAATGTTGAGATAGCTGTCGCGCGCCGGCGGCGGCCCGATGCATACGCTCTCATCGGCCAGCTTGACGTGCATCGCGTCCTTGTCGGCGGTCGAATAGACCGCAACGGTCGCGATGCCGAGCTCCTTGGCCGCGCGCAGGACTTTGAGCGCAATCTCGCCCCGGTTGGCGATCAGGATTTTATCGAACATCGAGGCGAGCTCCCCGATCGCTCGCAACCCTCGCGGCTCGATTCCGTATCGCTGTCATTCAACGATCATCAACGGCTGTTCGTATTCGACCGGCGAGCCATCGTCGACCAGGATGCGGACGACCTTGCCGGCGCGGGGCGCGACAATGTCGTTGAACGTCTTCATCGCCTCGATCAGCAGCAGCTTGTCTCCAACCTTCACCATCGACCCAACTTCGACGAATGGCTTGGTTTCAGGACTGGCCCGCAAATAGGCGGTGCCGACCATCGGCGATTTCACGGCGCCGGCCAGGTCGGCCGCGGGCGGCTCCATTGCGGTCGGAGCAGACGGCGGAGCCTTGCGCGGGATTGGCCGCGGCAGACGCCGTTTGAGGCATCGCGGCGCCGTTCGCTTGCACGGCTGGCGCCCGCTCGCGCGCCAGACGCACCTGCAGGTCTCCGAGACTGATCTCGAGCTCGCTCAGGTCGTATTTCGACAGGATCCTTGCGAGCTGGTCGATCGCAGCGACCTCGACAAGACTTTGCGCAGACCCGGTTTGCACGCCGGACGGCTTCTTCATTTTCATTCGCTCGCGAACAGGAACCGACGCGCTGGTCAACAATCGGGCCTTCGTATATCCCGCCGATCCGGGCAAAGAAAGTGCGCTCAGTCGCAGCGGTTCATGCCCGGCGCGCCCAGACACTCACATCGTGAAACGCCACGCCGCCGTGTGGAGCGACGCTGTCGTCGCCGACGAGCACGTTGATTCCCCATCCGTCAAGAAAGGCCGAAGGCGGCCAGACGCCTTCGCTGACGAGGACTCCCGGCTTCACGTGCTCGACGATGCGGGCATGCAAGCGCGTGCGGCCACGCTCGTTTCCCAGTTGCACGATGTCCCCTTGCGAGAGCCCGAGGCTCACCGCATCGGACGGATTGATCAGCACCTCGGGTCGCTGTTCCCGCGACAATGAGGTCGGCGTCTGAGTGAACGTCGAATTGAGGAAATTTCGGGCCGGCGTCGTCGCAAGTTTGAACGGATGATCCTTGTCCGCGGCTTCGTTGATCGGCCAGTGGTCAGGCAAACTCGGCATCGCGCGCCACGGACCGCGCATTCCATCGTTGGCGACGGGCGTATCCGTCCAATCCGCCTTGAAGCGAAACTTTCCGTCGGGAAAGCCAAAGCCGCTGAGGAAGTGCGACTCTTCGAACGGGGGTTGCAAGTCGAGCCATCGCTCCTTTTCCAATGTCGCCAGATCGCCGTAGCCCGATTCCCGCAGCGTCCAATCGATGATCTCGCGTGGCGACATCGAGAATGCCGGATGCTCGGCGCCGACGCGTCGAGCAAGCGCTGCGATCACCTCGTGATTGGAGCGGCAGCCCTCCGGCGCATCGACTGCCTTGGCGGCGAATTGCAGGTGCTGATGGCCTCCGGCGGTGTAAAGATCGTCGTGCTCCAGAAACATGGTGGCCGGCAGGACGATGTCGGCGTAGCGCGCGGTGTCGGTCATGAACTGTTCGTGGACGCAGGTGAAAAGGTCCTCGCGCGAAAAGCCGCGACGCACTTTCTCCTGATGCGGCGCAACCGCAAGCGGGTTCGTGTTCTGGATCAGCATGGCTCGAACGGGCGGGCCGCCCTTCAGCGCCTCCGCTTCGCCGGTCAGGATCGCGCCGACCCTCGACTGATCCAACCGACGAACGCTCGTGTCTCGGACGTCCAGGCCCTCGATCATCGTCTTTTGCAGCTTGTAGAGGCCGCTGTTGCTGTGGAAGGCGCCTCCTCCTTCGTGCGCCCAGGCGCCGGTCACGGCGGGAATGGACAAAGCGGCGTGCATGTTCACCGCGCCGTTGCGTTGTCGCGAGAAACCAAAACCGAGCCGAAAGAAGCTGCGTTTCGTCCGTCCGATGAGCGCGGCGAATTCCTCGATTTGCGCAACCGCGACGCCGGTGATCGCGCTCGCCCATGCCGGATCGCGGGTCCGCATATGCGCCTCGAGTTCGTGTGGCGCGTCTGTGTATCGCTCGAGATAGTCCCAATCGGCCAATCCATCGCGAAACAGGATGTGCATCACCGCGCAGGCGAGCGCTCCATCCGTGCCTGGCCTCACGCATAATGCGAGATCGGCCTGCCGCATCGTTTCGGTTTCGTAGATGTCGATGGCGACGATCTTCGCGCCGCGGTCCTTGCGCGCGCGAATCGCATGGGTCATCACGTTGACTTGCGTGGCGACCGCGTTCGTGCCCCAAATGACGACGCAATCCGACTTCGCCATTTCCCGCGGATCGGCGCCCATCAGCCGGCCGGTTCCTGCGACATAACCTGGGTAAGCGATCCCGACGCAGATCGTCCCGTGGTAGCGGGAATAGCGCTTGGCGTGCGTCAGGCGCTCGATCCCGTCGCGCATCACGAGACCCATCGTGCCGGCGTAGAAGTACGGCCACACGCCTTCGGGTCCGAGCTCGCGCTCGACCGACAGGAAATTGTCAGCGACGCGGTCGAGCGCCTCGTCCCAACCGATCGGCGCGAATTGCCCGCTTCCCTTGGGACCGACGCGGCGAAACGGCTGGGTGAGGCGATCCGGGTGATGGATGCGCTCCCAATAGCGCGCGACCTTGGCGCAGATGACGCCGGACGTGTAGGTCTGGTCGCGCGCTCCATAGATGCGGCCGACGCGCTTGCCCCCGATCACCTCGACGTCGAGAGCGCAAACCGAGGGGCAGTCGTGCGGACAGACTGAGGGACGCCGCGTAACCTCGGTGATCGCGTTCATGAGCCTTTTACAATCGTCACGCTTCGAGCCGCCCTGCCGGTTCGATATTAGGGCGCCGCGCCCTGTGATAGAAGCGCCTGCGCCTGGCCCGCAAGCTCTCCTTGCATTTGCAACCGAATACAACTACTAAGTTGTAGGTGTTCAAACCGGTTGAGTCGGGCCTTGGCGATTCGCTTATTTCTCAGCGCTTGTGTGGCCTTGACGGCGCTCGGAGCCGCTTGGGCGGAGACCGCGCCCAAGGCCGAGGGGTCCGAGCCGGAGATTCACTACGCGCCGCAGGAAAACCTCGAGACTGTCGATGCGCAGGAGATTGGCCGCGCCCAATTGTCCATTGATATAGCGGCTTATGTTCTATCCGATCCGCGAATCATCGAGGCGTTGACCGACGCGGCGGAGCGCGGCGTCCTCATCCGGCTCTATTTGGACAAGTCTCAATTCGCCGAGCACGGACCGACGCGCGGAGGCCTCGTCGAGGCTTTGCTCGCCCACCCCAATGTCGTCGCGCGGGTCAAAGGCGAGGGCGTTCTCATGCATTTGAAAGCCTATGCCGTGGATGGGGCGGTGTTGCGCACCGGTTCGGGCAACTTCTCCCGGTCAGGGCTCGCCAGCCAGGACAACGACGCCATCTTCATTACCGATCCGGCGGTCGTTGACGCCTTCGAGGGCAATTTCGAACGCATATGGGCGCGCGCGCAAAACCTCGGGGCGCTTGATGCAACTCGCTAACGGTCGCCAGCGCGACCGTCAGCGAAGCCTTTAGCGATCACGCGCCGTAGCCGGGGTTCGAAACCGGAAGCGGCGCCATATCGCGCCGAAAAGAGGCGCGTCGCCGGATGCGGAGGCTGCGCGACTGCGAGCCGGCCCGAACGCGTTCTAGCGCGAATCGCTGCGGGGCTGCGGCAACCCGAGCGGCGTGTAGCGTTGGTAGCGTTGATTGAACGCTTGGGCGCCGAGCACGCCGGTAGTTTCCACGCCTTGAGAGTTCGTATCGCCTTGGCCAGCCAGAATTGATGACACGTGCCAGCGCCAGGTGGACGAATCGTCCGTGCTGGGGCCGGTGGCGACTTGGGTCACTCCCGCCGCGTAGCCCACGCCGCCTCCAATCGCGGTGAGAGCAAGAACGAGGGACTTACGCATTGTCTCCTCCGGGATCTTGACTTCAGTTTTCCTCGCCGCACGGCCTCGCGTCTCCCATGCCGCCGACGATAATTAAGAGAGTGTAAACACGAATTTGTGGCTCGGCTAGGGCGATTCGCTCTTGAGGGCGATTTCGCGCAATGCGTCGCCCGCCATTGTGCGAGTTATACGTCGACCTTGCGTCAAAGCTTCATGATCGAGCACGGCGACAAGCTCGCGCGCGGCGCCGAGCGAACGCTCGATCCTCAGCGCAATGTAGGCGATCACATGCGGCTCCACCTGAAGCTGGCGATCGCTGAACAGTTTGAAGAGAACCGCCTCGGTCAATTCAATGTCGGGCGCAGCAAGGCGTACGACAGGGGCTAGTCGAAGTCGCGACAGAAGGTCGGGAGTGCCAATTCCCCAGGCGTCTGGCGCCGTCCGGCAAGTCAGCATAAGCCAGGCGTCGTTTTGCATCGCGGTGTTTATCAGGTGAAAAAAAAGCGCCTCTGCGCGCGTGGCGCAGTCCGCGTCTTCGAGCAACACCGCGCGGGCGCGGGCGCAGGCCTCCAGGCTCTGTTCGTTCAACCCCTCCCCAGCGAGACTGACGGCGCCGGCGGCGCGCGCCCAGATCGCTCCGAGGTGGCTTTTTCCCGCGCCTTCAGGCCCGACGAGCATCAACATGCGACCAGCCCAGTTCGGCCAAAGTTCGATCGCGGCGATCGCGTCGAGGTTGGACGGCGCTGGCAGAAAATCTTCGCGCGCAAAGCTCGGCGAATGTGGCCAGCGAAACGTCAGCTGCCGAGGCGGAGACATCATTGGCTCTCCGGTTCCGCGCCGCCTCGATAAAGGGGGCTCCCCAGATAAAGCCCAATGAGATGGCGAGCGACAACGCCGATCGCGGCCGCGGTTGGAACTGCGATGATCAGCCCCACGAAGCCGAACAATTGCCCGAAAGCAAGCAGCGCGAACATCAGCCAGACCGGGTGAAGCCCGATCGATTCGCCGACGAGCTGCGGCGAGAGCACGTAGCCCTCGAGGAATTGACCTGTTCCCACAACGCCGAGCGCCAGCGCGAACAGCTTGAGACTCGGCCAGCCCTGAAAGAGGGCAAGGCTCAAGGAGAACACGAGCGCGGTCAGCGATCCGAGATAGGGCACGAAGCTCAGGACGCCGGCGACGACGCCGATCAGAAAACCATAGTCGAGCCCGATCAATGTCAGACCGAGGCCGTACCAGACTCCCAGGAACAGACAGACGATCGACTGCCCGCGGATGAAGCCGGCCAAAGCATGGTTTATCTCGCGGGCGATTTTTCTAAGGTGCTCGCGATGCTCGAGCGGAAGCCAGGAGTCGAGCTTCGCCGTCATCTTGTGCCAGTCGACGAGAATGTAGAAGGCGACGACCGGGGTGACGATCATGAGCGACAGGAAATTGAACAGCGCCGCTCCGCCGGACACGAGCGAGGTGAAAGCGTCGAGAAGCCATTGTGCGCCCTGCGCCACAAAGTCGCCGACTGATTTCTGGATCTGCGCGCTCGACAATTGTTGCTTGAGTCCGAGGGCCTCGAGCCACCCGCCGCCGTATTTCTCAAAAAACGCGTTTCCCTCCTCGACCGCGAACGTCTGCAATCGCACCGCATAGCCGGGGAGATGCCGGGCGAGGGCGAAAAACTGATTCCCCAACACTGGGACGATAAAAATGAAAAAGAGGACGACGACCAGGACGAAAACAGTGAGGATGAGGAGCGACGCGCCGAGGCGGTTGAAGCCCGAACCGCTGAAGTTTGAGCACGACGGGGTCAAGAAGATAGCCGAGAACGATGCCGGCGGCGAACGGCGTTATGATTGAGCCGAGCAAATAGACAATGAGCAAGAGGGCCGCGAGGGCGAGCCCCCAGAAGAGGACCTGGCGCTCCAGGCTCATCGACCGAACCTCACGGCGTGTCGGCGGCTCCGCCGGCCGGCTGCAAGAGATCCCACTTTCCGCCCCAGGGGTCGACAAAGACCGCAACAAGCCCATAGGGCTCGCGGCGCGGCTTTTCCAGGAAATTGACGCCGCGCCCAAGCAGAATTCTCGTAGTCCCGCCAGAAGTTGTCGGAGTGAAGGAAAAAGCCGACCCGTCCTCCGGTCTGGTCGCCAATGCGCGCCCTTTGCCGCTCATCGCCCGGAGCCGCGAGCACCAGCACGGCGCCAGCGCCAGGCGAAGGGGCGACAACCACCCAGCGCTTCGTGAGAGAGAGGGGGGTGTCTTCCAGAACCGCGAATCCGAGGACATCGCGGAAAAAGGCGAGCCCGTCATCGTAAGCTGGGGACGAGAACCGTTACGGCCGCGAGACTCTGCAGCATGGTTTGCGCTCTATCGACTCATATGGTCCAGCCACTGGGCGACATAGAAGCCGCCCGAGGCAAGGGTTGTCGCGGCGACCGTCCATTCAAGGGAGGTCTGCAAAAGCGGCTGGTCGAGGCCGTAGGCGCGGACACCAAGCGCGAAGCCGGCAAGCGTGATCTGCGCGACCGTGTTCAGTTTCGACACCCAGACGGGGCGAATTTCAACCGGCTTGTCGAGCAGCCAGGAGACCAACACAGCCACGAGGATCATCGACGTCCCTCGATACGACCGTGATGGCGATCCAGGCCGGCAGATCCGCGTATATCGATAGAGAAACGTAGATTGAAATCAGCAGCGCCTTGTCGGCGAGCGGGTCGAGATAAGCGCCAAGCTCAGTCCTCAGATCAAAATTCTTGGCGATAAAGCCGTCGATCGCATCCGATGCGCCGGCCAGGATAAAAATCAGAAATGCGGGAAGGAATCGCTGCGAGATAATCATCATGACCGCCAGCGGCGTCATCAGCATTCGCGCCAGCGTGACGAAATTGGGCAGATTGTTGAGGATGTTACCAATATTCATCGAGTATTGACGCCCTCGCGTCACCGCTCAGCCATCCCCTCCTTCGGACTTGGCCACGTGCTGGGACGACCACGTCCTGGCTAACACGAAGTCGCCGAGGTTGGGAAACCGAGACCTGCGCCCTTGCGCCTTGGGCTGCGCACAATTACCCGATCCTGTGCGAAGCCCAGCGGAGCCGGGATGCCCGAAAGCCCAAAGCCTCTCACTTACGCCGAATCGGGAGTCGACATCGATGTCGGCAACCGGATCGTGGATCGAATACGGCCGTTCGCGCGCCGCACAGGCCGACCGGGGGCCGGCGTTGAGCTCGGCGGATTCGGAGGGCTGTTCGATCTGCGGGCGGCCGGGTTCGTGGATCCGATCCTGGTCGCCGCCAACGACGGCGTCGGCACCAAGTTGAAGATCGCCATCGAAAGCGGCGTGTACGACACGATCGGCATTGACCTTGTCGCCATGTGCGTCAACGACATTGTCGTACAGGGCGCAGAGCCGCTGTTTTTCTTGGATTATTTTGCATCCGGCAAGCTTGACGAGGAGGTCGCGTCCGCGGTTGTGCACAGCATCGCCGACGGGTGCGCGCAATCGGGATGCGCATTGATAGGCGGAGAGACGGCGGAGATGCCCGGCCTTTACGCCCCAGGCGATTTTGACATCGCCGGCTTCGCCGTGGGCGCCGCCGAACGCGGGACGCTGCTGCCCCGTCCAGGACTGAACCCGGGAGACCTTGTGTTCGGTCTGCCGTCGTCCGGGGTCCACTCCAATGGGTTTTCGTTGGTGCGGCGCATTGTCGCCCGGTCAGGCCTCGGATGGGACGCTCCCGCCCCGTTCGATCCACACCATTCGCTCGCCGCCGCGTTGCTGACGCCGACCCGCCTCTATGTGCGGCCGCTGCTTGACGCACTGAAGCGAACGCGAGGCATTCATGCGCTCGCCCATATCACCGGCGGCGGCTATCCAGACAATCTGCCGCGCGTGCTCGACGAGCGGTCTCGCCGTCTCGCTCGATCTCGACGCCTTCACGCCGCAACCGGTCTTCTCATGGCTCGCGTCGGCCGGTAATCTTGGCGAATCGGAGATGCTGCGCACCTTCAATTGCGGCTTCGGCATGGCGGCGTTCGTTTCCGCCGACCGAGAAAGAGAAGCGCGCGAGGCGCTCGTGAGCGCGGGCCTGGCGCCAGTTCTGATCGGAGAGCTTGTTCCCGCCGGAAGTCAGCGGCTCGTTACCCGGGGGAGGCTGAAATTGTGATCCCCAGAGCGCCAACGGCGGTCCTCATCTCGGGTCGCGGCTCCAATATGATCGCCTTGATCGAAGCCGCGCAATCGCCGGACTTTTCGGCGGAGATCGTGCTGGTTCTGTCGGACGACCCGACCGCGCCCGGCCTTTCGCTCGCGCGCAAGCTCGGCGTAGCCGCCGAGGCGATCGACTTCCGAGCCTATACGGGGAAGCCGGCGTTCGAGGCTGCGCTTGAGACGCGGCTCAGCGCCGCCTCAGCGGAAATCGTTTGCCTCGCTGGGTTCATGCGTGTGCTCAGCGCCCCTTTCGTCGAGCGGTGGCGGGGACGCCTGCTCAATATTCATCCCTCGTTATTGCCCAACCTGCGCGGCCTCAACACCCACGAGCGCGCGCTCGCCCAAGGGCTCGCCGAACACGGCTGCACGGTTCATCTCGTTACGGCCGAGATCGACGCCGGACCGATCCTGGCCCAGGCGCGGGTGCCGGTCCTCCCTGGCGACGACGCCGGCGCCCTTGCGGCCCGAGTGCTGAAAGAGGAGCACCGGATCTACCCGCAAGCCCTTGAGGCGGTCGCCCGTTCGCTGCGCGTGGCTCGCCCGAGCCTCGGGAGCAATGACAGCTGAATTGGCGTCAGGAAAGGCTCTTGGGGCGGTGTTCAGTTCTGTCCGCGGTCGCGTCTTTTCAATGGGTTAAGTGCTTTTTTCTGTCCCTCATCCGACCGTCGCGCCCTCTTGGTTTCCGTTTCTTACGACCGGTTTAGGTCCCGCTCGCGAGGCTGCCCGGAACGATTGTAGAACAAATGCAATCTGTATAATAAGCTCAAAGCAACGCTTCGATCCAATGTCAGTCGTCCCGTTCCCGGAGATCGTAACGCGCCCATAGCCTGGCGCCGGCGCGACGTTAAGCAAGCCGCGGGGCCAATGCTTGCGGGGCGCGCGGCGATTGGATCATATGGCGTCGACGACAGAGGAGATTTGCTTGGCGCCCGCGGTCGCGACCAAAGAGAAGCGTATCCCGACCGCCGCGACAGTCGCGGCGAATGACGAGTCGCCGCCGTTGTTATCGTCGCCCGAGCGGTTCATCAATCGTGAATTGTCGTGGCTCGAGTTCAATCGGAGGGTGCTGGAGGAAGCCGCGAACGCAAATCATCCCCTCCTCGAGAAACTGCGGTTCCTTTCCATCTCGGCCGCCAATCTCGACGAATTTTTCATGGTCCGAGTGGCGGGCCTCGTTGGCCAGGTGCTTACCGGGGTCGCGGAAATTTCCGATGACGGGCGCACTCCGGCCGAGCAGCTCGAACGCGTCAGCGAGCGAGTTGCGGCCTTGGTCGCTTCGCAGCAGTCGCGGTGGAAGGCTTTACAAACCGAACTGACCGCCAACGGCGTCATCATTCTCGAGGTCGGCGATCTGACCCGTCGCGAACGGGAGTGGCTGCAGGACTACTTCCTTTCGCACGTGTTTCCGATCCTGACGCCGCTTGCGGTCGATCCGGCGCATCCGTTTCCGTTCATTCCCAATCTGGGATTCACGCTGGCGCTCGAACTCCTCAATCCCCGTGACAGCACGACGATGAGCGCGCTTGTCCGCATTCCCGGGAGCGTCGAGCGGTTTGTCCGGTTGCCCGACGGTCCGGTTGGAGGCGCCGCGCGCTTCGTGATGCTCGACCGGTTGATTGTCGCTTTCATCGGGCTCTTGTTTCCGGGCCACGAAGTGTTGGGCGAGGGCGCCTTTCGCGTCATTCGCGACAGCGACATTGAAATCGAGGAAGAGGCGGAGGACCTCGTTCGCCTCTATGAGAGCGCGCTCAAGCAACGCCGGCGCGGCTCCGTCATCCGGCTCGAGATCGAAGCGAGCATGCCGGAGTCGTTGCGCGCGTTCGTCGCAGGCGACGTCGACGTGGTTCCGTCCGGGATCGTGCTCATCGAGGGAATGTTGGCGCTCAACGACTTGTCGCAACTTGTGTCGATCGAGCGCCCCGAGCTCAAGTTTCCGCCCTACAATCCTCGCTTTCCCGAACGCGTCAAGGAACTCGGCGGGGACTGTTTCGCGGCGATCCGCCAGAAGGATCTCGTTGTCCATCACCCGTATGAATCGTTCGACGTCGTCGTCCAATTCCTCAATCAGGCGGCGCGCGATCCCAACGTGGTCGCGATCAAGCAGACGCTTTACCGCACTTCGGCTGACAGCCCGATCGTGAGGGCCCTCATCGAGGCGGCGGAGGCCGGAAAGTCGGTCACCGCGCTGGTGGAATTGAAGGCGCGCTTTGACGAAGAGGCCAACATCCGCTGGGCGCGAGACCTCGAGCGCGCCGGCGCGCAAGTCGTCTATGGGTTCATCGAGCTCAAGACCCACGCCAAGCTGTCGATGGTGGTGCGGCGCGAGGGTGGATCGCTGGTCAACTATTGTCATCTCGGCACCGGCAATTATCATCCGGTGACCGCCAGGATTTACGCCGACATTTCGCTTTTCACCGCCGATGCGGCGATCGGGCGCGATGTTGCGCGTATTTTCAATTTCATCACCGGCTATGCCGAGCCGGACGGCCTCGAGCAGATGTCGATCTCGCCGATCACGCTGAAGAAAACGCTGCTGCGCAATATCGCCGATGAGATCGACTACGCGCGCCTGGGCCGGCCGGCGCAGATCTGGATCAAATGCAATGCGCTCGTCGATTCGCAGATCATCGACGCTCTCTATGCCGCCAGTCGCGAAGGCGTGCAGATCGACATCGTGATCCGTGGAATTTGCTGTCTGCGACCCGGCGTCCCCGGGCTTTCCGACAACATTCGCGTCAAGTCGCTCGTGGGCCGATTCCTGGAGCATGCCCGCGTCTATGCGTTTGGCGCCGGCTATGGCCTGCCCAACCCGAAGGCCCGGGCGTTCATCTCATCCGCCGACCTCATGCCGCGCAATCTCGATCGGCGCGTCGAGGCGCTCATCCCGCTGCTCAATCCGACGGTTCACGAACACGTCCTCGATCAGATCATGCAGGCCAACCTGATGGACAACCAGCAGAGCTTTCGGATCCTGCCGGATGGCTCGAGCGAGAGAATTGTTCCCGCCGAGGGGGAGGAGCCGTTCAATGCGCACAACTATTTCATGACCAATCCGAGCCTTTCGGGTCGCGGCAAGGCGTTGATCGAACTCCTTTCCGATGGCGCTGCGCAGGCGCGTCTGATAGACGCCGTGCCCGGCGATACGCAGCCGCCCGACAGGATCAGCCATGCCCGACAACGCGCGAGGACGATTGCCGGGCGAGCCGTTGGCGATTGTCGATATTGGCTCGAATTCGGTGCGCCTGGTGTCGTACGAGTCGCAGTCGCGCGCGCCGACGCCGACCTTTAATGAAAAAGCGTTATGCGGTCTTGGCAAAGGCGTTGCGATGACCGGACTCTTGCCAGAGGACGGCATCGTCAAGGCCCTGGCCGCGCTTCAGCGCTTTCGCGTTCTCTGTGACACGATGCGAATCCGCAACGTGCGCAGTATCGCGACGGCGGCTGTGCGCGATGCGGCGAACGGGCCTGAATTTCTCAATCGGGCGGAGGGCGTGATCGGTTGCAAAATCGAGCTCTTGAGCGGCCAGCGGGAAGCAAAATTGTCCGCGCTTGGCGTCATAAGCTCGATTGATAAAGCGGACGGCGTCGTCGGGGATTTGGGCGGCGGGTCGCTGGAACTCACCGATGTTCGGGACGGCGAGTGTACGCCGGGGGTGACCCTGCCGTTAGGCGGCCTGTCGCTGATGGATCTCTCGGAACGCTCGCCGAAGAAAGCCGCCAAGATTGTCCGCGAGAAGCTCGCGGCGGTCAGGGCGCTCAAGGGGCTGGCCGGGCGGACCTTCTATGCCGTCGGCGGCACCTGGCGCGCTTTGGCGCGCCTGCACATGCGGCAGCGGCAGTATCCGATGAACGTCATGCACAACTACGTCATCCCCTCGCGCGACGCGCTCGAATTCGCCGCGCTGGTCGAACGGATCGAAGCCGACGCGCTGCTCTCGATCGAGTCGGTGTCGTCGGCCCGCAGGCCGCTGCTGGCTTATGGCGCTGCGGTGCTGGAAGAGATCATCCGTCAGTCCAGCCCGAAGGAGATCGTCGTTTCCGCCCTTGGCGTTCGCGAGGGGCTCATCTACTCGCGGCTCACTCCTCAAGAGCAAGCGGAAGATCCACTGATCCTGTCGGCGCGCGAATTCAACCAACAGCGTTCGCGGGCGCCGAAGCATGGCGACGAGCTTTATGCCTGGACAAGTCGACTGATCGCCTCAACGCATCTCGAGGAGGACGATCAGGATCGGCGCCTTCGCCATGCCGCATGTCTGTTGTCCGATATTTCCTGGCGCGCCCATCCCGACTATCGGGGCGCCCAGGCCTACGATCTGGTGGCCAACGCAGCGTTCATCGCCGTCGATCATCCATCGCGCGCGTTCCTTGCGCTGGCCGCTTCATACCGGCACATGTCCAGTGAAGATGTTGTCTCGCCGCAGTCGCGCGCGCTGGTGACGGGGCGACAACTCGATCGGGCGCGACTTCTCGGCGCGGCGATGCGGGTCGCTTACAACATCTCGGCGGCGATGCCGGGGGTGCTGCCGCGCGCCCCAATGGTGTGCGCAAAGGGTCGCGTGATCCTGACCTTGCCGGCCGATCTCGGGCCCCTTGGCGGCGAACGGCTTCTGTCGCGTGTGCGGCAGTTTGCCCGGCTCATCGGGGGCGAACCGGAGATCCGCGCGTCTGTTTGAGCCGCGCCGAAACCCGCGCGCGCCGACGGGCGATCGCGGAGCGTTCGCTCGTGCAAGAGGGAGCACGATTCAAAACGCATCGATCCGCCAAACGGATTCTTTACGCGCGCGCAGGCAAGCTCGTCCCTGATCTCTCTTCATCGCCTTGCGCCAGCGATCGGTCAGACATGCATTCATTTCGCACCGACAGCCAATTTTTTCGCGACGCTCTCGAAAGGGTCGGCAAAGCGGATGATGCGCGAGTTGCGCGCTCGCCGATCGTGGTCGGCGTGGACCAGCGGGAGACGGAAGAGGCTGGTGGGAACGGGTTACCGTTCGAGCAGCGAGAGTTCGAGCCAACGCGCGTCATTGGCCGACTGGTGGCTTTGAACGGGACGCAAGGCATCCTCAGCTGCCCGCTCAAACTGGACGAAGGGGAGTGGTCGGTTGGCCACCTCATCACGATCGCTCACCGGACCGCGCGTTTAGTGGGCACGGTTTGCGAAGTTGCGACCGATGACGGCCGGTGGTCCGAAGACGAGGCCAACGCCGCCCGTGTCACAATTGAAGTGAACGGCGAAATTATCGACGATCCCGATGGCGCGCCTTATTTCCATCGCGGCGTGCGCTCGTTTCCTTCGCTGGGCGCCCCGGCGCACCGAATCCGTGCCGATGATCTCCGAGCCATCTACACATTTCGCGGCCGGCAGGGCGTCGAGATCGGCAGGTTGAGCCAGAACGAAGATATCCCTGCGGAGATCGACGTCGGCGAACTGATGCGGCGGCACTTTGCTGTTTTGGGATCAACCGGCGTCGGCAAGACGACCTCCGTCAGCCTGCTTCTGAAGAAGTCTCTGGCGATGATGCCGAAGCTGCGAATCATTATCTTCGACCCGCACAACGAATACGCGGCCCATTTTCCCGGACTAGCGCAGATCATCGATTCGGACAGCCTAGAGCTGCCATTCTGGATGTTTAAATTTGATGAACTGGCCGACGTCGTGTTTAGCGGCCGGCAGCCGCACGCCGACGAACGGGATGCGCTTTACGAAGTCATCCGCATCGCCAGGGCGAAATATCAAGCCGAATTGAGTTCGTCGGCCGGGATGAGCGCGGTGCGGCGTCAACCCGTCGCCGAGGGGAATTCGGCAACTTCCGATACGCCTACGCCCTATCGCATTGTCGACGTCGTCGCAGTCATCGAGGAATGGCTCGGCCTTCTCGATCAGCGGTTCCCCCGCTCCGAATTGCGGGCCCTGCGTTATCGACTTGAGGGACTGAACCGCGATCCGCGCTATCGGTTCATGTTCGGCAGGCTGGTGGTTGAGGACGACATCGGCAAGGTCGTCTCCAAACTCTTTCGTATCCCCACACGCGGGCTGCCGGTCACGATCGTCCGACTTGCCGGCCTGCCCAACGAAGTCACCAACTCGGTCGTGTCGGTGCTCGCGCGGCTCTCGTTCGAGATCGCGTTCTGCTGCTCGGGAGCCTATGAAATCAACGTGTTGTGCGAAGAGGCGCACCGCTATATTTCCTCCGACAACAGGCAAACCTTTGGTCCGGCAAGGCTGGCGATCGGACGGATCGCAAAGGAAGGACGGAAATACGGCGCTTCGCTCGGCATCGTCACGCAACGGCCGTCGGAACTCGATCCGACCGTGCTGTCGCAATGTTCGACCTTGTTCGCCATGCGGCTCGCCAACGAGCTCGATAAGGGAATTATTCGGGCCGCGGCGGGCGTTTCGGCCAGCAGCACGATCGCCTTCCTGTCGTCGATCGCCGATCGAGAGGCGATCGCGTTCGGCGAGGCGATCGCCACGCCGATGCGAATGAAGTTCGCGGACATTTCGGCGCGCCCCAAGGACCGACGACCCGTCGCTTCTGACGAGTGCGATGCGAACCCCATTGATTTGAGGAAGCTCTCCGCCCAGTTGCGCGGCGAGGCGGTATAAGCGCTGCGCGCTCGGCTGTAGACTGCAACGGGCGACGGCATATTTGAGTAAATACATTATTAATATGTGAAAATAAGACGCACGTACCCTTTTGCATTGCAGCGTCGCGGCCGAAGGATATTTGCAATCGGCGCGCATGAACGCCATATATGGCCCAGCATCCCCGGTCGAAGCGACCGTTTTTGAGCCGGGGCCATCAGACCCCCACCGGCGGTCCTTGAAACCGTCAAGGCGAGGAGAAGTCACTCATGGCGGCCGTCCAGGAGACCGTCGATCGCGTGCGTTCGATTGAGGTCGACGCTTACAAATATGGTTTCGTTAGCGCGATCGAGTCAGATATGGCCCCGAAGGGCCTGAACGAAGACACCGTTCGATTTATTTCGGAAAAGAAGGGTGAGCCGGAATGGCTGCTGGAATGGCGGCTTGAGGCCTTTCGTCGTTGGCAAACGATGGAAGAGCCCAAATGGGCGCGCGTCAACCATCCGCCGATCAACTACCAGGAGATCTATTACTTCGCCGCGCCAAAATCCGGGCCGGCGCCGAAGTCGCTGGACGAGGTTGATCCGGAGTTGTTGCGCACGTACGCCAAACTCGGCATTCCGCTCGTCGAGCAGGAGATCCTCGCGGGAGTGGAGAGGCCCAGGGTGGCGGTCGACGCCGTCTTCGATTCCGTTTCGATTGCAACGACTTTCAAGGCGGAGCTAGCCAAGGCCGGGGTCATTTTCTGCTCCTTTTCCGAGGCCGTGCGAAATCATCCCGACCTCGTACGCCGCTATCTCGGCACAGTCGTGCCGAGCACCGACAACTTCTATGCGACGCTCAATTCGGCAGTCTTCTCGGACGGTTCCTTCGTTTACGTGCCGCCCGGCGTGCGGTGCCCGATGGAGCTCTCGACCTACTTTCGCATTAACGAAAAGAATACCGGGCAGTTTGAGCGCACGCTCATCATTGCCGACCGGGGCGCCTATGTCAGCTACCTCGAAGGATGCACGGCGCCAAAGAGGGATGAAAATCAGCTTCACGCCGCCGTCGTCGAACTCATAACCCTCGATGACGCGGAGATTAAATATTCAACGGTGCAAAATTGGTATCCCGGCGATTCTCAGGGGCGCGGCGGCATCTATAATTTCGTGACCAAGCGCGGCGACTGCCGCGGCGCCCGGTCGAAAATCTCCTGGACGCAGGTCGAAACCGGCTCGGCGATCACCTGGAAGTATCCGTCTTGCATCTTGCGCGGCGAGGCCTCGCGGGGCGAATTCTATTCGATCGCGATTTCGAACGGCTATCAGCAGGTCGACAGCGGCACGAAGATGATTCATCTCGGCCGCAACACGACGAGCCGCATCATCTCCAAGGGGGTCGCTGCCGGCAAGTCGCAAAATACCTATCGAGGGCAGGTGTCAGCGCACCGCTTGGCGACAGGAGCGCGCAATTTCACCAATTGCGATTCGCTGCTGATTGGCAACGAATGTGGCGCGCATACGGTGCCATATATTGAGGCGAAGAATTGTTCGGCGGTGATCGAACACGAGGCGACCACATCCAAGGTTTCGGATGAGCAGATGTTCTATTGCCTTCAGCGGGGGCTATCGGCGGAGGAGGCGACGGCGCTCATCGTCAATGGCTTTGTCCGGGACGTGCTGCAGCAATTGCCGATGGAGTTTGCCGTCGAAGCGCAAAAACTCATCTCAATCAGCCTCGAAGGAAGCGTGGGATGACCGTTAACTCGACGGTCCGCGCACCAGCCGAGGGTAGCGGAATGCTCGAAATTAAGAACCTCACCGTTTCGATCGAGGACAAGCTGATACTCGACAACCTTAGTCTGAGCGTCAGCGCGGGCGAGGTTGCGGCGATCATGGGTCCGAACGGCTCCGGCAAGTCGACGCTCGCTTACGTTATGGCGGGCAAGCCGGCCTACGTGGTTACATCGGGCGAGATCTTGCTCGACGGAGACAACCTCCTTGAGCTCGAACCAAGCGAGCGCGCGCTGAAGGGATTGTTTTTGGCGTTCCAGTATCCGACGGAGATTCCGGGTGTCGCCGGGATGACTTTTCTCAAGGCGGCGTTGAACGCACAGCGGCGGGCGCGCGGAGAAAGCGATCTCACCACGCCGGACTTTATGCGGCGCGTGCGCGAATCGCGCAGGCGCTGAAGATCGATCAGGAGATGCTGCGACGACCGCTCAATGTCGGGTTTTCCGGGGGCGAGAAGAAGAGGTTCGAGGTGCTGCAGATGGCCCTGCTTGCGCCGCGGGTTGGCGTTCTCGACGAAACCGATTCGGGGCTCGACATTGACGCGCTACGAATCGTCGCCGAAGGCGTCAACGCCCTTCGCGACTCTAAGCGCGCTTTTGTCGTCATTACGCACTATCAGCGACTGCTGGATTACATCAAACCGGATGTGGTGCACGTAATGGCCAAGGGTCGGATTGTCGCAACCGGCGGCCCTGAACTCGCGCTTGAGCTCGAGCGCAACGGTTATCGTGATTACGCGGAGGAGGCTGCGTGATTCGCCGATGACCGCGCATGTCGTCAGTCGATCAGCCGCTGAAAGGACGCTTTCCCGGCAATTCGCAGAGCAGGAAAGGCGTGAGCCGTCGTCTGCTCGCGCCGCCGCCTTCGCGCGGTTCGCCTCGGCCGGGTTGCCGACCCGGCGCGTCGAGGCTTGGCATTACACCGATTTGCGCGCCGCGATGGCCGACGCGTCGCCGATACTGGACACCCCGAAGCGGGCCGACATCGAAGCGGCGCGTAGCGTGCTTGCTAAGCGTGAACGCTTCGCTGCAGGGACGCAAATTGTCTTGCTTGGCGGGGATTTTATCGCCGCGCTTTCGGATCCTCTCCCGACGGGGGTCTTGATCGCTGAGGGAACGGCAGTCGCACCCAATGCGGTCGACGATCCTTTGGCGGCTCTCAACGAGGCGCTTAGCCCGGCCGGGTGCACCATCAAGGTCGCGCGCGGGGTAAGGCTGGCCGAGCCGATCACGGTCGTCCATCTCACCATTGAGCCATCGTCCCACTCGGTCTATTCGCGGACGGCCATTGCGCTCGATTTCGAGGCACAGGCGTCGTTCGTCGAGATATTCGACGGCGCTCATGCGGGTGTCCAACGGCATGCAGCGACGATCATGACGCTGGCCGACGGAGCCAGGGCGACGCATGTCGCCGTTGTTGGCGATGAGCCCGGGCTGCACATCGAAACCCAGATCTGCGAAGTGGCAAAGACTGCCGAGCTTGTTGCTTTTGGGCTCGTTTCTGGTGGTGAGGTTACGCGGCGACAGATTTTTGTCAGGCTGGCCGGAGATTGAAGCGAAGCTGTCCCTCGGCGGACTAGCGCTTATCGACGGCGCCCGACGCGCCGACACGACGCTTCAGGTCGTTCATGCCGCGCGGGCCGGGACCAGCCGCGAATTCTATCGCGCGATCGTCGACGACGAGGCGGTCGGAGTGTTTCAGGGAAAGATTATCGTCGAGAAAGCGGCGCAAAAGACTGATGGCGCCATGAAGTCCCAAGCGATTCTCCTGTCCCCCCGCGCGCAGATGAATGAGAAACCGGAGTTGGAAATCTTCGCCGACGACGTCGTTTGCGGACACGGAGCGACAGTCGCTTCGCTCGACCCCGAACAGGTGTTCTATTTGCAATCGCGGGGCATCTCGAACAGCGAAGCGAAAGCGATGTTGCTCGAGGCTTTTGGTGCGGAGGCGATCGACAGAATCGAGGACAAACTGCTGATTGAGCCGTTGCGCGACCGGCTCGCTGCCTGGCTCGGGACACGGTCGTGAGCCGGTCGATATCGCGCGAGACAGTGAAGGCGAAGACGTGAACAAGTTAGTCCAACCGGCGCTCGACACTTACGACGTCGAAGCGGTTCGGGCCGATTTCCCGATCCTTGCCGAGCGCCCCTATGGAAAGCCGCTTGTCTATCTGGACAACGCTGCCTCAGCTCAGAAGCCGAGGCAGGTCATAGATCGCCTGACGCACGCCTATGAGCACGAGTACGCGAATGTGCATCGCGGTTTGCACTATCTCGCCAACGCTGCGACCGAGGCGTATGAGGCAGCTCGAGAGACCGTGCGACGGTTCGTCAACGCCGCCTCGCACGAGGAGATCGTTTTCACACGATCGGCGACTGAGGCGATCAATTTGGTTGCGTCGAGCTTTGGGCTTGCGCACATCGGTCCGGGCGATGAGATTGTGTTGAGCGTGATGGAGCATCACTCCAACGTCGTGCCTTGGCACTTCCACCGCGAACGCAAGGGCGCGGTCTTGCGGTGGGTCGATGTGGGCGACGACGGCTCCTTTTCGCTTGACGCATTCGAACGCGAGTTGAGCGATCGAACGAAGATCGTCGCGATAACCCAAATGTCTAACGTCCTTGGGACCGTGGTCCCAATCAAGGAAGTCGTCAAAATCGCACACGAGCGAGGAATCCCCGTGCTTGTCGATGGATCGCAAGGCGCTGTGCATCTCGACGTGGACGTGCGCGACCTCGATGTCGACTTCTACGCTTTCACTGGGCACAAGGTCTACGGTCCCACGGGAATCGGCGTGCTCTATGGCAAGCGCGAACTTCTAGAGAGGCTGCCGCCATACCAGGGCGGCGGCGAGATGATCGAGGAAGTCACGCAGGAGACGATCTCGTACAATCATCCGCCGCATCGGTTCGAGGCGGGCACGCCACCAATCGTGCAGGCAATCGGGCTTGGAGCTGCGCTTGATTATTTAGAGGGGATCGGGCGGGCGCGCGCCCGTGCGCACGAGGAAGCGCTGTGCGCTTATGCGCACAAGCTTCTGTCGTCGATTAATTCGCTGCGGATAATTGGCGTGGCGGATGGCAAAGGTCCCATCGTCTCATTCACAATGGAAGGTGCGCATGCGCATGACATCGCGACCTTGATCGATCGGTCGGGTGTCGCCGTCAGAGCCGGAACACATTGCGCAATGCCTTTGTTGCAAAGGTTCGGGGTGACCTCAACCTGTCGAGCTTCGTTTGCGCTTTACAACACCTTCGACGAAGTCGAGGTGCTGGCGGAATCGTTGATCCGCGCGCGAAAGCTCCTCCAGTAGTGAGATGATGCATGGACGAGGCGCAAAGCCGCGTGAGTGACATCGAAACTGCCGCTGCTCACGTCGATCGCAATGCGGTTTTTAGGCCGCCTTCGGAGATGGCGTCTGAAGAACTGCGTCAGTTGACCGATTCCATCGTTGCGGCCCTGAAGACCGTCTATGACCCGGAAATTCCCGCGGATATTTACGAACTCGGGCTGATTTACAATGTTGACATCGACGACAACCGTTTTGTCAGTATTGAGATGACGTTGACCGCGCCGGCTTGTCCGGTCGCCGGCGAAATGCCGACATGGGTCGAGAACGCGGTCAACGCCGTCCCCGGCGTCGCCGGCGCAAAGGTGAACATGGTGTTTGATCCGCCTTGGGACCAAAGCCGTATGTCAGATGAAGCGCGCGTCGCCCTCGACATGTGGTGAGCGGCGAACCAGACTTGCGCCGATGGGCTGCCCAATCCATTGTCAATTCGTGTCGTCCTCCGCAGGCGCGTCAACCCCGGAGACCTAAGGAATGGACCCGGCGAGCGCCAAGAGGTCGTCTTGGCTAAACAATCAACGGGTGCGCGGGGTAGTCTACCAAACATTACTGCTTGGGTGCGTAGGGGCGTTGACTTGCGCCGCGATCTACAACGCCGTGATCAATATGCGCGCTCGCGGCATTCCAATGGGTTTCGGATTCTGGAACGATGTCGCCGGCTTTGACATCAATCTCCACCTGATAAATTACTCCAACCGGTCCACCTACGGACAGGCCTTCTGGGTCGGGCTGCTCAACACCCTTCTCATCGCTGTGATCTGCATTCCGCTAGCGACCCTGTTGGGCTTCGCGATTGGCGTGGCGCGGCTCTCCTCCAATTGGCTAGCTGTCGCGATTTGCGCTTGTGTACGTCAGCGTCATGCGCAACACGCCGCTGCTGCTACTGTTGTTGTTCTGGTACAATGCGGTTCTCAAATCCTTGCCGGGGCCGAGACAGTCGATCAGCATCGGCGACGTCGTCTTTCTCAACAACCGTGGCCTCTACTTGCCGATGCCCGTCGCGCGAGACTCCGCCGTCTGGTTCGTTGGCGCAATCCTGGCGGCTATGGCTCTTGCGATCGGATTCCACGTGTGGGCCCGACGACGACAAGAGCGGACTGGCGCGCAAGCGCCGGCGACTCTCGTTGCTGCGGCGCTCATCCTTGGTCTACCGGCGCTCGTGATGTTGGCAGCCGGAACGCCTTTTGCGTTTGATATCGCGCGGCTTTCTGGCTTCAATCTCAAAGGCGGACTCCAGATCCTCCCCGAAATGGCCGCGCTCGTATTCGGACTTGTTACTTTCACCGCCGCGTTTATCGCCGAGATTGTTCGCGCCGGCATCTTGGGGGTGCCGGTTGGCCAGAGCGAGGCGGCCGGCGCGCTCGGCTTGCATCATGGGCTGTCGATTAGGCTGGTGGTCATCCCGCAGGCGATGCGGCTCATAACACCGCCGCTCACATCGCAATATCTGAACATCGTCAAGAATTCCTCGCTTGCCGTATTCATTGGTTATCCAGACCTCGTGCAGATTTTTGCTGGCACGGTTCTCAACCAAACACAGGCGGCGGTGCAGGTCATGGCGATCACCATGGCGGTCTATCTGGTCATTTCGCTTGCGGTCGCCACGGCGCTTAACGCCTTCAATGCTCGCTATGCGTTGAAGGGGCGGTGAGTTTGGACTCGCTAGCCTATGTTCGCGATGCGCCGGAGCCTGAGGAAGCGCCGCCGATGCTGTCGAGCGGCGCGTTAGCGTGGGCCAGGGCCAATCTCTTCTCGTCGATCGGATCGACGGTCGTGACTATCGCCTGCATTGCGCTCGCCGCATACTTGCTGCCGCAATTGGTCGTCTGGTCGACGACGAGCGCGATTTGGAGCGCGAGCGATGGCGCCGCCTGCCGCCAACATCAGGATGGCGCCTGTTGGGCCTTCGTCACCGCAAAGTGGGGGTACTTGCGTTTCGGCTCTTACCCTATCCCCGAACGTTGGCGGGTCGATGTGGCGGAGGCGGTCGGCGCCGCTTTGATAATCTGGTTGTTATGGATGAACGCGCCTCGGCGGGTCTGGGCAGCGTTCCTGTTTTTTGTCATCTATCCCATTCTGTCGCTCATACTTCTGCGCGGCTCATCTTGGCTTGGTCTGCCGATCGTTGATACCCAGCTGTGGGGGGGCATCTTCGTTTCGCTGCTAACAGCTGTCGTCGGGATCGTCTTCTCTTTGCCCCTTGGCGTGCTTCTGGCGCTTGGACGCCGTTCGCCGCTGCCGGTCGTCCGTGTGGCTAGCGTCGTATTCATCGAGTTCGTGCGCGGCGTGCCGTTCATTACGATCCTGTTCATGGCCAACAACCTGCTGCCATTGTTCGTGCCGGAAACATGGACGCCCGATCGCTTGATGCGTCCATTGGCCGGGATCATCATATTTTCAGCCGCGTATATGGCGGAAGAAGTGCGTGGCGGCCTTCAGTCTCTGGGGAGGGGGCAATACGAAGCCGCGATGGCGCTTGGACTGAACTATACGCGCATGATGGCCCTCGTCGTACTGCCTCAGTCGTTGACTTTGGTGATACCGGGCATCGTCAACAATTTCATTGGCCTGTTCATGGACACGACGCTCATTTCAGTCGTTGGCGCGACTGATTTTCTCGAAGCAATGAACAATGCGATTAAAGACCCCATCTGGGCCGGGCCAACGATCATGGTGACTGGCTACGCCTTCGCCGGCATCTTCTATTTCGCTTTTTGCTTCGGAATGGCGCGCTACTCGGCTCACGTGGAGCGAAGCCTCGCCAACGGGCGCACGTGATGTCGCGCTCTTTGGCCGACGCCGATCGAGGCGATGACACCGCAATCCGATTTACCGGCGTTCACAAATGGTACGGGATCTTTCACGCGCTGCGCAACATCAACCTGACAATTGGGCGCGGAGAGCGCATCGTGGTTTGCGGTCCGTCCGGCTCCGGCAAATCGACTTTGATTAGGTGCGTCAATCGGCTGGAGAAACATCAGCGCGGGTCGATTGTGGTCGATGGAGTGGAGCTGACCGATGACATCAAACGGATCGACGAGGTGCGTCGGGAAGTCGGGATGGTGTTCCAGAATTTCAACTTGTTTCCGCATCTCACCATTCTAGAAAATTGCGCGCTAGCGCCGATCTGGGTCCGCAAAATGCCCAAACACGATGCCGAGCAACTGGCGACGAAGCTGCTCGAGCGAGTGAAGATCCTGGACCAGGCGCATAAATATCCTGGCCAGCTGTCGGGCGGTCAGCAGCAGCGCTCGGCGATCGCGCGCGCCTTGTGCATGACCCCGAAGATCATGCTTTTCGACGAACCGACGTCGTCGCTCGATCCAGAAATGGTGAAGGAAGTGCTTGATACGATGACCGAGCTGGCGCAAGAAGGCATGACGATGATCGTCGTGACGCACGAGATGGGCTTCGCGCGCCAGGTGGCTGATCGTGTCGTGTTCATGGACAGAGGGGAGATTGTCGAGGTGAACGCGCCACTACCCTTTTTCGAGAATCCGCAGCATGAACGCACGAAGTTGTTTCTTAGCCAGATTCTTCACATTCGTCACTGAGTTTGCACCCAGATATACTTGACGTATGCAAAAAATGCCAGCAGTTTTGCCTCACCGTCACCCGCCATAAAGCCAGTCGTACCGCTGGGTCAGCGCGCGCGTCCCAAGTAGGCGCATAGTCACATCCCGAGCGAACGCCGATGGGCCGCTCATGTGATAGATACGGCCAAGTTTGAGGGCTTCCCGTTGAACTCGAGTTGCCCTTGGTACGCGATCACGCGAGTACATTGAGACCGCTGCAGGAATATCTTGCACTTGAGCGAGGATGCGGCCGAGAGCGCCCGCGTCCTCGATGGCTTGGGCGGCGCCCTGTGCAAGGAATGGGACCATTGGGTGAGCCGCGTCACCAACAAGCGCCACGCGCCCACGCGAAAATGAAGAAATCGGAGGACGGTGATAGAGCGGCCAAGCGCGCCATTGAACCGGCGCCTTCGTTAGCAGGCGCGCTTCTCTGGACCA
Source organism: uncultured Alphaproteobacteria bacterium (assembly GCA_963802615.1). Classification (GTDB taxonomy): domain Bacteria; phylum Pseudomonadota; class Alphaproteobacteria; order Rhizobiales; family Beijerinckiaceae; genus Roseiarcus. The sequence continues at coordinate 9,473 of CAWDKC010000043.1, read as the reverse complement.
CCCCGAGAACACGCGCTCTAGACCTGAGTAGTCTGCCCCTTTGCCCTTTTCACGATCGGCATAGTTGCCGCCGCCTGTCGGCGATCCTGACCCGATCGTTGCGACCAAATTTAGGATCGATCCGCATCGCAAAGGGTATTGGACGAGATGCGCCTTTTTACCCAGACGTAAAATGACGTCGCTCTTCATCCACTGTAGAGTCAACGTCATTGGCGTTGACAATTGCGCGATAAGCGACGCGTCCGGCAAACTCAGGCCGATCCTGAGCTCCAAAGCCCAATTGGTCGCGAACATACGAGTGCAAGCCGTCGGCTCCGATCAGGAGGTCGGCCTCGTCGCGGGTTCTGGTCACGCCACGCGCTAATCCGACTGAAATACGGGCTTCGTCATTCGCAAAGTCGAGGACAGTCGCGCCGAGCGTCGGTTCGACACCTGACTGGATGCGAACCGCGTCGAGAAGCGCCCGCTGCAGATCCGCGCGATGAATGACCAGATATGCGGCGCCCCAATGGCGTTCAGCGTCTTCTAGCTGCATTCGCATAAGTTCAACGCTGTCCGAACCACGCAACACCACAACGGCGCGCGGTCTTAAGGCAAGCGGCAGCACCCGCTCAAGCACCCCAAGTCTAGCTAAGACGCGCGTCGCGTTCGGAGTGAGCTGCAGCCCCGCGCCAAATTCGTCGAGCGTGTTCGCTCGCTCGTATATCGCGATCCTGAAACCCGCCTGTAACAGCGCTATGGCCGTGGCAAGTCCGGCAATTCCCGCGCCGGCGATGATCGCGCGCGGCGGCAAGAGTCAGGCGGCGTCGCGCAATTCGCACTCAGCCGGCGAACATATCCCGGTTAGCTCGCTGTCGTAGACGAAACGAGTCGAACAATAGGAACAGATCGCCTCGCTGTCCGAGCCCATATCGACAAAAATGTGCGGATGGTCAAACGGCGGGCTCGCGCCCGTGCACATGAATTCCTTCACACCAACCTTGATCGAAGGGACGCCGAGGTCATTGTGAAAGTGCGGGATTGAGCGGTCCGAAATCAAGACGCAGCTCCCTTTAGGAGGTTCTCATTAAAGCACATTCGGGGCGGTGACGCTAGCGCGCGTCCAGTGCGCGTCCATGAGGTTCTCACGTCTTCGCGATGCAAGCGTGACCTGCCACTGAGATTTTCCTCCGCGAGGATTTAAAGTCCGGTCTTGAGCCGGTCCGCTCCCCATCGTGGGACCGCCGGAAGGTACAGTTTTCCGGCCTTGTGGACCTGCCCCAACGCTGGACCAGGCCGGCTGGGAAATTCCGGCGAAAGCGCTTCGGCGCGGAGAAGCATTCTAAAGCGACCCAAGGCGCCCTCTGACAATCCGGACGGTCAGATTACAGGGATCGATACGGCAAAACCAACCAGCGCTGACGACGATATGGAGTTCTGGGACCGATGACCGATCCATTGCATGTCGCGCCCGGGATCGTCGGCATTCTCGATGCGCCAAACCACGTGCGCATTCGCGCCATCCGCACGGAACGATGGATTGGCTTTGGACGCGCGCGCCGCGTCGTCGAACATCTCATGCCCTGTGCGAATATCCGCCGTCAACGCGCCCACCAGGGCTCGCTATCCACGGGCATAGCGGCATGGGGAAGACTATGCTGGTCGAGAAATTCAATTCAGCAGTTGGCTTCGAAACGTCACCGGTCCTCGCCATTTCGTTAACCTCGCGGCCAACAGAGCGGCGCGTTTACGCGCAGTTGCTCATGGCGCTCGGCGTTAGCGTGAACGAACGCGCGACCCTTTTGGAATTGGAGATCAAGGCGATCCGCCTCCTCAAGGACTCTTCAATGGTGCGCCGGTAGCCCGCGCGAACAACGGGTCATCCTCCAACTGTTCCGTCATCTCAGCAATGAGCTCAAGGCATCTTTGGTCCGCCTGGGCGTCGCAGATGCGCGCGATGCGATTGCCGGCGACGTCCAACTGGCGCGTCGGCTCGACCAGCTCGTCCTGCCACGTTGGAAAGGTGACGAAGAGTTTCAAGAAATGGTCACCGCGATCCTGCGCAGCTTGCCTCGCAAACGCCCCCTCAGTCTTGTCCGCGCAAGACTTGCGTCATCTCGTCCGAATAGCCGACGGAATTACCGCGCGCGTCTTTGGCGTCCTTAACGAACTCGCCATCGACGCCGTCGAAACCGGCGCCGAGTGCATTTCAGACACCGTCATCGAAACCTGGAAGCCCGCAATCGAAAAGGAGGCCGCTTTCGCCTGATAGCGCTGCAAAACTGCCACTCAAATTGAGACTGAACGACGCGTCAGTCTCAATCTCAGTGCCACCTTTTACCCAAATCGGCCCCAGTCTCAGGTTCGAGTGTAAATCGACAACTTAGCAAGAGAAGCGGCGAGCTGACGCACATTTTTCTGGGATGTCCGCTCGGATAACCCATGACCTTCCGCCGGGCTCGGTGATTTGCTGTCCGTCAGGATGTCCCCACCGCTGCTAGCCTCTTCCCGAGGAAGGATTAGGCCTGTCACGCGGCGCGCCCTATGCTCCAGAAACTGCAGGCTGTGGCGCAAATCTCAGATGGCTCAACTGGCGAAAGTTCGGCATCGTCGGAGGGTCCTCACGAGGCTCGAGCCCCTTTTTACGCGCTCACAAGGTCTCGGTGACCTTCTTGAGATGGGGCGGCTGGTCGGGGTCGCGGCCGCGTCGGCGCGCGGTCGATTCGGCGATCCGATAGAAGGCGTGCAGGGCCATGATCGGGGTCAGAAAAGGGTGCCCGCCGTCAAAAGCGACCACAGTCGGCCAGCGTTTGTGCGGTTCGATGTCGACGAGGAGCGGCGACGCGCCGAAAGTCGCGAGGCGGTCCAGCGTGTCAAAGAACCCCGGCCGCGCGGCGTCCGAGGGCGCGAAGGCGAGGACAGGAAATCCGGGCCCGATGATCCCCGCCGGCCCATGCAGCACTTCGGCGGACGAGAAGGCTTCGGCGTGGATGGCCGACGTTTCCTTGAGTTTGAGCGCCGCCTCCGCGGCGATGGCGTGCGTGGCGCCCCGCCCGACGACGAACAGGGACGAAGCTTGGGCCAGCGTCGCGATCGCCTCCGTCGCAGGCGGCGCGGCGGACGATGAGTTCAGGACCGAAGGCAGCTTCATGAGCGCGGCCCGAAGTTGGTCGTCGTCGCCCCAATCGGCCACAAGAGAGGCGCCGGCGACCAGCGAGGCGATCATCGACTTGGTCGCCGCCACCGAACGCTCAACTCCGGCGCACAACGGCAGAAGCGCGTCCGCCTCGCGCGCGAGGGGAGACCCCTCGTTGTTGACGAAAGCGATCGTCATCGCGCGCTGAGCCTTCGCCATGCGCTGCATGGCGAGGATATCCGGGCTTCGGCCCGACTGCGAGATGGCGATCGCGACGGCGCCCTCAAGCTTGAGCGGCGCGTGATAGAGCGAGGCGATCGAGGGTCCAAGCGAAGCGCAAGCAAGCGCGAGCTTAAGCTCGACCAGGTGCTTGAGATAGAGCGAAGCATGATCGGAACTGCCCCTGGCGACCGTTGCGACGAACGGCGGCTTGTGCGCCCGCAAATCGGCCGCGGCTTGCGCGGTCAAGGCGGCGTTGGCGGCCAATTGGCGACGGACGACCGCGCCGGCCTCCGCGATCTCCGCCGCCATGAAAGTCTGGCTCACCGCGCGCGCTCCTTTTGACCGAACGATCTCTGGGAAGCATCATGCAGCAGAGCCGTCCTCGGCTGGACGCGTTTCTTGCACTGTCCGACCGGCTTGTGCAAAAGCCGCGTCGACCAAACGAAACCTGGCGGATGAGGAGGAGAGCATGACAAGGGGTATCGCTTGGACGCGCGGCGCAGTCGCGATTGCGGCATTGCTTGCCGGGTCTGGTCGCGGCTGAAGCGGTTCGCTCAAAATCGAGAGGTGGCGCAACGACGACGCCAGACATCTGGAGCTCGAAGATCATACCTGCCTTCAACAAGCACTATCCCGACATCAAGGTTGAGTTCGCGCCGTCCGCGCCGAAAGAATACAACGCCGCGCTCAAGGCGCCTTGCGGGCGGAACCGCGGGCGACATTATCGCCTGCAGACCGTTCGACGCTTCGCTCGATCTCCATAACAAGCACCAGATCGACGTCTCAACGACCTCAACGGCATGGCGAACTTTTCCGATGTCGCGAAATCCGCCTGGACCACCGACGACGGTAAGACGACATTCTGCGTGCCGATGGCGTCGGTCATCCACGGCTTCATTTATAACAAGGACGCCTTCAAGAAGATCGGCGTCGAGCCGCCGAAGACGATGGCTGAGTTCTACGCCATTCTCGACAAGCTCAAGAAGGACGGAACCTTACGCCGATCTTGTTGGGCACGGCCGACCAATGGGAGGCCGCGACGATGGGCTTCCAGAACATCGGTCCCCAATTACTGGGACGGCGAAATGGGCCGTCTGGCGCTGATCGCCGGCAAGGAGAAGTTCACCGATCCGGAATATGTCGCGGTGTTCAAGGAGCTCGCAACTTGGGCGCCCTATATGGGCAATGGCTTCGAGGCTCAGACCTATCCCGACAGCCAGAACCTGTTCTCGCTCGACAAGGAAAGCGAATGATGAGGCCCTTGTCGCGCTTGGCCTTGGTTTGCTTCGCGCAAGCCCCGAGCAACAGATCCGCGGCCGTCTTCCCGCTCAGAATGTCGCTGGCGCCGGCGTAGGCCGTCCAATAAGGATCGCTTCCCTTGACCGGATATTGGTTGGTAAGGATGACGGGCGCGCCCGTCTTGGAGAGGGTGCGAAGCGAATTAATGCCAGCCGCGTTTTGCATCGGCCACCAGATGTAGCCCGGCGGCTTTTTATGGAATGGTCTCGCCCGAGGGCACTTACGGGATGCGCCCGCGCCGAAGGTTTTTAACAACGATCCGCGAGGAAGATCTCCGGCGCGAGAGTTCGGGCCGTTGTTCGCCCGAGAACTTCGCCGTCGACGCCCGCGGCCAACATCGCGATGGCATCTCGATGAGATGGCCGTGATCATTGGCGGGGGCCGTTCTGGCTGTGGCACGCTGTTGACGACGAAGGCGAGGTTCTCGACCTCCTTGTGCAGCGACGGCGCAACAAGGCCGCGGCCATGAAACTGATGCGCAAACTCCTCAAGAAACAGGGCTTCGCCCCCCAAGGTACTGGTGCCCGACAAACTGCGTTCTTACGGCGCAGCGAAGTTCGAAAACGGTTTGTCGGCTCGCCACGAACAGGGCTTACGCATCAACAATCGGGCCGAGAATTCGCATCAACCGGCCCACCGACGCGAGCGCAAGATGCAGCGGTTCAAATCGCCCGGATCAGCCCAACGCTTCTTGTCCGTTCACGCCGCCGTCCACAATACTTTCAACTTTCAACGTTCAACGCCATCTCACATCCCGCCGCACGCTCCGGACCCTCCGAACGGAAGCTTTCCGGACGTGGCGAGCCGCCGCTGCGGCCTGATTCCGAATCGGGCTTTCCAATCTTCGTCCGGCCAAATTGAGTTCGCGTGACAGCCTCCTCGAAGACCTCCGCGGACCGCAGAAGCGCCTTTGTCGAAATACAGCCCCAATTGAGGCAGATTCCGCCGAGGTGCTCGCGCTCCGCGACGGCAGCCTTCAGCCCAAACTGCGCCGCCCGGATCGCCGCGACGTAGCCGCCGGGTCCAGACCGATGATAATGAAGTCAAATTTCATTCGGGCTGCGTCATCGCTCTTGCGACCTCGTGCGCCTTCCGGCCGCGGGTTCGCGCCTTGAAAGTCCGGTCACTCACGCGATCAAGCAGGTCGATGATATCCCTGAGGCTGTCTCGTGGGATGCCCTGAGTGATGAAGATAATCCGCGACCGTTGATCGCCGTCAGGCCAACGGTCGAGCCAGGTCATAGTGTGGAGGAGATGTTGCGCGCCCTGGATCACCGCTGGCCGGCCTGGTTCCTCAGCGATGTTCACCAGTCCCTTGACGCGCAGAAGCCCTTTTCCGAGGTTCTGCGCAATTCCGTCAAGCAGAAACTGCGCTTCTTCGCGCGTGAGAGGGCTCTCGCGCGTGAGAACGAAATTCTCGATTCCCCTGCCTTCAAGATGAAAGCTGTGCGAGTGGCCGTTGTGGTCGTGATCGTGATGGTCGCCATCGTGCGCGTCATGGTCGTGCGTGGCGTTCCCGTACGCCTGAACATTGAGCCACGCGCGGGGATTAGATTGGGGGTCCGTCGCGTCGAAACCGCGAGACGAAAGAAGTTGTGCGATCGCCGCCGCCGACCAATCGACCTCGTCGATCACCGCTGACGGGTTGATCCTACGGAGTTCCAGTCGGATCCGCGACGAGCTGTTCTGCCTGTCGCCGGTGACCATGTCGAGTTTTGTGATCCGGATCTGGTCCGCCAGGGCGACCTGTCGGACAGCCTCGTCGTGCGCCTCCGACGTTCCGGCCCAGTTGACGGCGTCGACAAGCGTCAGCACGCTCGCAACACGGTAGAGCCCGTCCAGCGTCGGCTCCGACAGGAACGCCTGAAGGACCGGGCCCGGCTCGGCCAGGCCAGACGTCTCGATCACGACGTTGTCGAACGCCGGAATGTCCCCGCGCTCTCGCGCGTGGTACAGGCCGTTGAGCGTCCCGACCAGGTCGCTTCGAACGGTGCAGCAAAGGCAGCCGTTCTCGAGAACGACCACCGAGTCGGAACTGCTGGCGAACAGCTGGTGATCGAGTCCCACCTCGCCGAACTCGTTGACCACAACAACTGTCTTCGCAAGCTCCGCTGCGCGCAGCGCAGAGTTGATGAGCGTAGTCTTCCCGCTTCCAAGGAACCCGGTGACGAGCGTCACGGGAATCCGCCCCTTGGCGTCGGATCGCGGGTTCACAACGGTCATCGAGGGCGCCGGTCAGAACACCTCACAACCCGGGAGGCCACAGGATATGAGCCGGTCCGACGGAAAGTTCGTGATGATCTCGCAGCCCTCATCCGTGACCACCACCTCTTCTTCAATCCGAGCGGCGCCAGAGCCATCGTCTGCTCCTTTCCACGTCTCGAGGGCGAACACCATGCCTTTGACCAAGGGCCGGTTCTGGCCACGGAAGCGCTTGGAAAAGATCGGGCGTTCCCACAACGACAATCCGACGCCATGACCATACTGCAGGAGGAAGGCCTCGGCCTCGTCCCGATAGCCGAATTCCTGTGCGTCCGGCCAGACGGACGCAACCTCATCGGGGGTTACACCCGGACGGATCATGTCGATCGAAGCGCTGATCCACTTCGACGCGGTCTCGTAGGCGTCGATCTGGTGCTTGTTCGGCTCGCCGCATATGAAGGTTCGGTAGTAGCAGGTGCGATAGCCGTTGTACGAAGGCATGATATCGAGGAAGATCATGTCGCCAGGCTGGATCATGCGATCGGAGAAGGTGTGCGAATGCGGCCGGCCGCGGCGGCCCGAGACCGAATTCACGCATTCGACGCGCTCAGCGCCCATGCGAAACAATCTGTCGTTGGCGATCGCGACAAGTTCGTTCTCCTTTGTGCCCGGCCGGATCGCTCGGGCGATGTCGACATAGGTGGCGTCGACCATCGAGGCGCCGACCCGGAGCAACTCGATCTCGTCCTCGGTTTTGATCTCGCGGGCATCGAGGAGCGCCTGCTGGCCGTCGACGACCTCGATCCCCTCGGCCTCGAGCGCGCGCAGCATGCCGATCTCCATCATGTCGATGCCGAGCGGGTCCTTGTCGATGCCGTAATGCACAAGCGCCTTCTTAATCTGTTTGGCGAAGTCGTGCTGCACGTTCATCGACGGGGGGATCGCGCCTTGCATTGTCGTGATTGGGCGCGGCGACATTGTCGGCGATCCAGGGCGAGGAGATGCGCTTGGCTGGCGGCGCCGGGTCCCACAGGAACGGTTTGCCTTCCGCAGGGACACGAGCGCATAGCGGAAGAACTTGTCACGCGCCCACTCGCCGATGTGCGTCGCAGTGACATAGCGGATATTGTCGAAATTGAAGCAGAGCACCCCTCCGAGGCCCGGCATAGCGGATCGCTTCCTGCGCACGTTTCAAGCGCTCGAGCGAAAGTCGATGATAGTCGATCCCCTGTTCCCAGTCTTTGGCCATCAGGCCCCAGGCGGCGGTCGAATGCGGGCTGTTATATTTCATCGATCCTTCCTACGAACTCTTCGTTTGGTCAGGCGTCTGCCGCTCAAAGATCGGATGGAAACTCTTCGTCCCAGTTGCGCGTCTCGAGGATCTGTTTGAGTCCGAGAGAGGAATGCCGCCGAATAGGCGCCGTCGAAGGCGCGGTGGTCGAAACTCTGCCCGATCATGCCCGATCATGCGCGGGCGACAGAAGTCGCCCTCCGGCGTCGACACCACCGCGGGCTTCGAGCGAATTGCGTCGGTTGAGAGAATGCCGACTTGCGGCGCATTGATGATCGGCGCCGTGAAGGTCGTGCCGAAGGCGCCGTTGTTGCTGATCGAATAGGTTCCCTCTGAGAGATCGTCTGCGGAAAGCTTGCCCGGCTTTCGCCTTTTCGATCTGACGTCGGATCGCTTTGGCGAGCCCGATCGCGGTGAGTTCGCCCGCCCCGCGCACGACGGGCACAACGAGACCGTTGTGGTCGAGGTCTACTGCAATGCCAAGATTGACGTCACGTGAAAGCGTCAGCGCCTTGCCATCGAAGCGGGCGTTGATCTGCGGATAGGCGGAGATCGCCAGGCAAGTTGCGCGCGCAATGAACGGCAGAAACGTCAGCGAGAATCCGTGCGCAGTCTGAAAATCCGCCTTACGAGCCTTCCGCACTCGATCGACCGCCGTGAAATCGACCTCGATCGCCTGAAACACGTGCGGGATCGTACGCCAAGTCTCGGTGAGGCGTTCCCCGGTCTTCTGCCGCACGTCGTTCAACGCTGATGACGTCGCCTTGCCGACCAGGTAGAGACGAGGGCGCGGAGCCGGCGCAACCGGCAGGCGGCGACGCGTGGGGCGCGGCTGGTCGCGCGCTGATCGCTGCGCGCACCGCCGCTCCATCAATTCGTCTCTTCGCCTCTCGCTCAACTTCCGTCGCCAGCCCGGCAAGGTCGAGCCCGCGCTCGCAATCAGCCGGCGGGCGAGCGGCGTGAGGTGGATGCCGTTGGGGCCCTTGGCGCTGTCCAAACCTCCGGTTGGCGTCGACACCTCCTCGAAGGGCGAGCGCCATTGGGGGACTTTTTTTGCTGCGACGCCTTCGGACGCCGGTGCCTTCTCTACGCCATTGCCAATGACGGCGACCACTTCCCCGACCTTGGCCGTCACCCCAGGCCCCACTCGAATTTCAGACAGCCGACCGCGCGACGATCGCCTGCACTTCCATCGTGACTTTGTCGGTCTCGACCTCGAACAGGTTGTCGCCTTCCTTGATCTCGTCGCCGACCGACTTGAACCAGGCGAGGACCTTGCCCTCCGCAACCGTCTCGCCGAGCTGGGGCATGATGATACTTGAAGACATCGGCCTACCCGTTCAG
>CAWDKC010000042.1:0-21649 GCA_963802615.1 uncultured Alphaproteobacteria bacterium | reverse complement strand
AGTCGATCTTGGCGTCCTCGCTCATCGCGTCCGTCTCAGATCCCACGAGCGAGAACACCATGGCATCAACGTCTTCGAGGACCTCGGCGGCGGAAGCGGCTATTTCACCGTCAACGGGGTGAGGCAGCCGAACGGCGTATGGATTTCCGCGTTCCCTGGGGTGACCGTCAAGTATGTGGCGGGAGCGTCGCCAGGGAGCGACACACTCGGCGCGGGAATCCACGACGGAACGACCAATAGCAACATCACAACCTCGGTCGTCGCTACGACGATCCACACAGCGCCGGTGGTGACAACCGTTCCGAGCGTGTCGATGAAGAGGGGCAGTCGATCTCGGCTTTCTCGCTCATCGCGTCGATTTCGAACCCGAGCGGCGACACGATCGCGAACGACATCTTCGAGAACCTCGGGGGCGGAAGCGGCTATTTCACCGTCAATGGAGTGAGGCAGGCGGATGGCGTATGGACTTCCGCGACGCCATCGCAGAACGTCCGATATGTCGCAGGATCCTCGCCCGGGAGCGACACGCTCGGCGTGGGAATCCACGACGCGACCACCAACAGCAATATCTCAATCTTCGTCGTTGCTACGACGCTATACGCCGCGCCAGGTGGTGACCGCCTCTTCAACATAACCCTTAGACAGGGACAGTCGATCTCGGCGTCGTCGCTTATCGCGTCGATTTCAAATCCCAGCGGCGACGACATCCTGGATTACATTTATGAGGATCTCGGGGGTGGGAGCGGCTACTTCACGCTGAACGGGGCGAAGCAACCCGATAATACGCCAATCCACGCATTCGCCTCCGACATCGTTCAATATGTCGGCGGATCCTCCCCCGGGGACCGACACGCTCAAGGTCGGAAGTCTCGACGTTACGACTGGCAGCCCCATCTATGCTTCCAACTCCGTCGGCGCTACGACTACCGCCGTCGCGGAAAACGACCCTGCGGTCCTTTTGCAAAACACCAATGGCCAAGCCACCATCTGGGACATCATCGGGAGCACGCTGGTCGGCGGCGGCCCGGTCAGCCCCAATCCGGGGCCGGCTTGGAAAGCGATCGGAACCGGCGATTTCAACGACGACGGCCAATCCGACATCCTGTGGCGGAACGCGAGCACCGGCCAGGCCTCGATCTGGGAAATGAACGGCAACAGCATCGTCGGCGGCGGGCTGGTGACGCCCAGTCCCGGGCCGAGTTTTCATGCCGTCGGGACCGGCGATTTCAACGGCGACGGCTTCTCCGACATCCTGTGGCAGAACGCGAGCACCGGCCAGGCCTCGATCTGGGAGATCAACGAGAACAGCATTGTCGGCGGCGGCCCCGTAGGCCCCAATCCGCAGGGGCTTTCCTGGAAAGCGATCGGAACGGGCGATTTCAACCACGACGGCTTCTCCGACATCCTGTGGCAGAATAGGAGCACCGGCCAGGTCTCGGTCTGGGAAATCAACGGCAACAAGTTGATCGGCGGCGGGCACGTGAGCCCCAATCCCGGGCCAAGCTGGCGAGCGATCGGAACCGGCGATTTCAACCAGGACGGTTTCTCCGACATCCTGTTTCAGAACAAAGGCACAGGCCAGGTCTCGGTCTGGGAGATGAACGGAACGAGCTTGATCGGCGGCGGGGCGGTCGGCGCCAATCCCGGGCTGAGCTGGCACGCCATCGGAACCGGCGGCGGCGGTTCCGACATCCTTCTGCAGAACACCAGCGGCCAGACCTCGATCTGGGAGATGAACGGAAACACGATCGCAGGGGGCGGGGCAATCAGCCCCAATCCCGGGCCGAGCTGGCATGCAATCGGTCTGACCTGAGGCGCCCTCCCCGCATCCGGCGGCGGCCCTTCGCGCCCGTCAAGCCCAGATCGCCGGCGGTTCGCCACAAAACGCTCGTCACCGCGACGGCTGCGAGAGCCCGCTCGGCCGTGCTAGTCACACGCGCGTGCGCGAATGTTGACGGCTCATGCATGTTCATGCATGATCATGCGCTAAACCGCGCAACCGTGCGCATTCATGTCAATTCTCGCCGCCGAAAGACAGCAACAAATCTCGAGCGGCTCGGCCGCGACGGGCGGGTGGTGGCCGCCGCGCTCGCTGAAGTCTTCTCGACCTCGGAGGACACGATCCGCCGCGACCTGCGCGATCTCGCCGGACGCGGCCTCTGTCGCCGCGTCTACGGCGGCGCGCTGCCGGTCTCGCCGGCCACGAGCTCGGCTCAAGTCCGCGCCGGCGAGGCGACCGACCGAAAGGCGGCGCTGGGCCTGACGTTGGCCGCCCTTGTCGTCCCCGGTTCCCTCGTCTTCGTCGATTCGGGCTCGACAAACCTCGCGGCGGCAATAGCTTTTCCAGACCTCTTCGGCTAACCGCCGCGACGCATGACCCGGCGATCGCGGCGGCTTTGTTGGTGAAGCCCAAGATCACGCTTTGGCTGATCGGCGGCCGCGTCAGCCGCGAGTCGGCGCGGCGCTCGGAGGCCGGACTTGGCCGACGTCGAGGTGCGCCCCGAGCTCGCGCTCCTCGGAGTCTGCGCGCTCGATCCGCAGGGGGCGTCGCCGCGTTCGATCCGGAGGACGCGGAGATCAAACGGGCGCTTCTGCGCAACGCCGGCCGCGTCGCCGCCGCGATCCTGAACGAAAAGCTCGAAACCGGCGCCCCCTTCGCCGTCGGCCACGCCGAAAGTCTAGACTGCGTGATCCTCGAAGCGGACGCGCCCAAATCCGTCGCCCGCGCGTTCTCGAACCGAGAACTCCGTTCGTCGCGCGGAGCCCGCTGAAGCGCGAGCCCGGCTCACGCCAGTCTCTCTGCAAGCCCGGACAAACCCAAATGATCAACGCGCCCCTCAAGCTTGCCCCTGACCGAGCTGTGGCCGCGCCCTGGCCGCAGCGCTTCGCAACGCTCGGCGTCTTCCTCGCGAACGGCCTTGGAATTGGCGCATGGGCGGCGGCGATCCCCCGGGTCAAGGCGGACCTCGCCCTTTCCGACGCAGGGCTCAGCGTCGCGCTCCTGGCTTTCGCCGCCGGCGCGATCGTATCGATGCCGCTCACGGGGTTTGTCGCCATAGTTTGCGCAGCGGGCCGGCGTCGATCGTCGCCGGTTTCGCCTTCGCGGCCGCGATCGCGGCGATCGGTTTGCCCGTCGCTCGAAACCCTCTCCGTGACGACGTTCCTCGCAGGAATGACGAATGGCGTGATGGACGTCGCGATGAACGCCAACGCGAGCGACGTCAAACAGCGCGGGGGAACGCCGCTCATGTCCTCGTTTCACGCCGCGTTCAGTCTAGGGGGCGCGGCTGGCGCCGTGTTGGGCGGGTGGCTCGGGGAGACACGTGGGCTGGGGCCCTTAGGCCCCGCTTTGCTCTCGTCCCTGCTTGTCGCCGTCGCCGCTCCACGCCTCGTGCGCGAGGGCCATGGTTGCGACGGCGCGGGATTTGCGGCGCCGAGCCGGCGGCTCCTGCCGCTTGCGGCGCTGGCTTTCGTCGTGATGGCGACGGAAGGCTCAGTCGGCGACTGGAGCGGCACCTATCTCGCCCGCTCCGGCGTGGACGCGGGCGCGACCGCCGCCGCCTACGCGGCCTTTTCGCTTCTGATGATCACCGGCAGAATTGTCGGCGACGAAATTGTCGGCGCGGCGGGACCGCGCGCGACGGTCGGCCTTGGCGCCCTCATCGCCGCGGCGGGGCTCGCGACCAGCGCGACGTGGCCAGGCTCGCCGGCGGCGTCGTCGGCTTCGGACTGGTTGGCGCCGGCCTCGCCAATGTCGTGCCCGTCCTCTTCAGCGTCGCCGGGCGGACCGGGTCATCGTCGGCGGTCGGCGTCGCTTCGGCCGCGACCTCGGGCTATGCGGGTCTACTCATCGGACCGGTCGTCATCGGCGCTGTCGCCTCCGCCGTTGGCCTGCGCTCGGCGATCGTCATGCTGGCGGCCGTCGCGCTGCTTACGGCCTTGTTCGCGGCGTCAAAAGCGGGCGGCCTCGCGGGCGTGAGGAAGCACGGCAATAGACATTTCGCGCCGTCGTCATCTGGCGTCTTGGCCCGTATGATGACACGCCCTATCGTGCGTCCGGCCCTCAAGATGCGAGCGGCGCTGGCAAGGAGCATAAAACCGATGATCCCCTCGCTTCGCCATCGGGCGCGCCCCAGGGTCGCCGCCGCAAGACGCGCCGGAATCTTCGGTTTCGCGCTTTTGGCGACCTTGTCGAACAGCGTCGCTGCTCCTGCCGATCCGGCCAAAGGCGAGCGGCTGGCCAAGCAGTGGTGCGCGTCCTGCCATATCGTGTCGGCTGATCAGACGCGCGGCGCGGACAACGTTCCCCCCTTCGCCGCGATCGCCAAGACGCCAGGCTTCAGCGCCAAGAACATCGGGCAATTCCTCCTGGATCCGCATCCCAAGATGCCCGACATGCAGCTCACGCGAGACGAGGCCAGCGATCTTGGCGCCTATATCGCGAGCCTCGCGCAGTGAGACTGCTGGCGGCCGACACGAGGGCAGATCGCGTTAGTTCAGCACCCGCTTCGCGTCCGGATAGTCGAGCGAGAATACAGGAATGGAGACCTCAAAACTCCGTCCGTCCGGGTCGACCATCCGATATTCGCCGACCATGAGCCCGCTCGACGTGGTCAGCGGGCAGCCCGAGGTGTATTTGAACGACTGTCCCGGCTCGATGGTCGGTTGCTCGCCGACGACGCCGGGTCCGCGCACGTCCTGGCTGCGGCCGGCCGCGTCGGTGATCCGCCAGTGTCGCTCGATCAGCGTCACGGATTTGTCGCCGAGATTGACGATCTCGATCGCATAGCGCCAGAAATAGCGGCGTTCGTCCGGATCGGAGCGTTCCGGATCGAAGGTCGGCTCGACGGTGACTTTGACCCGATGCGTCACGGCTTCGTACATGCAATCGCCATTCTAGCGGCGCCAATCGCGCCGTCCACCGTCTCCGTGGTTGTGGACGACGCCCCCATCGCTTTTGTAGCCTTCGCATGACGGGCGAGGGCCGCCTCGCCGAAGCCAAGGCGCTGCTCGCGCGGCTCATCGCCTTCGAGAGCGTCGCGACTCTTCCAACCTGCCGCTTGTCGATTTTGTCGAAGGCTACCTGCGCGACCGCGGGCTCGAATCGCGGCGCGCGCCGAACGGGGCGAACGACAAGGCTGCCATCCTCGCCACGATCGGGCCTCGCGTCGATGGCGGCGTGGTTCTCTCGGGCCATACCGACGTGGTGCCGGTCGAGGGGCAGCCGTGGTCGAGCCCGCCGTTCACGATGCGCGAGGCGCCGGGCGCCTTTACGGGCGCGGCGCCTGCGACATGAAGGGCTTCGACGCGTGCGTGCTGGCGATGGCGCCGGCGTTCCGGGACGCCGGCTCAAGCGCCCGGTGCACATCGTCCTGAGTTACGACGAGGAGACCACCTGCCTCGGCTCGCGCGACATCATCGCCCGGTTCGGCAAGGACGAGCCTCGTCCGGCTGCGGTCATCGTCGGCGAGCCCACCATGATGAAGGTCGCCGACGCGCACAAGAGCGTGGCGACCTTCCGAACCCTGGTCACCGGACACGAAGCTCATTCCGCGCTGCCGGCGCTTGGCGCGAACGCCGTCGCCGCGGCGGCGGACGTGGTGAGCGAGATCGGCCGGCTCGCGCGCGCCTGCGAGGCAGGCCAGCTCGACCGGCGCTTCACCCCGCCCTATTCAACCCTGCACGTCGGCATGATCCGCGGCGGGACGGCGCGCAACATCCTGGCGCGGGAATGCGTGTTCAATTGGGAGTTTCGCGGCCTGCCGGGCGTCACGACCGCCTCGGCGATGACGAAGGTTCAGGCGTTCGTCGACGAAGTCGCCTTGCCGAGGCTGACCCGCTTCGTGGCGGGGCCGACGATCGTGACCACGATCGAGGTCGACGTTCCCCCGCTCGCCGCCGACCCGGGCTCCGCGGCCGAAACCCTGGCGCTGCGGCTCACCCGCTCCAACAGCGCGATCGCCGTCTCGTTCGCCACCGAGGCGGGCCACTTTCAAGGCGCCGGCCTGCCGACCATCGTCTGCGGGCCCGGTTCGATCGACCAGGCG
Source organism: uncultured Alphaproteobacteria bacterium (assembly GCA_963802615.1). Classification (GTDB taxonomy): domain Bacteria; phylum Pseudomonadota; class Alphaproteobacteria; order Rhizobiales; family Beijerinckiaceae; genus Roseiarcus. The sequence goes on along the minus strand of CAWDKC010000042.1, from coordinate 15,602 downwards.
CACAAGCCGGACGAATTCGTGGACGAGGCGCAGCTCGTCGCCTGCCTCGAATTCCTCGAACGCCTCGCCGACGACTTGTCGCGCTGACATTCCCCGCCTCGGTTGCGCTCTTGCCGTAGCCTAGCGACCGGGGCACGTTCGAGCGTCGCGGCGAATCGCGAGACAAGACGAATCACCAAGACAAGGCGGATCGCAGAGAATCGTGGGCTCTGGGTCGGGGTTGGGACGGTGAGGCTTCTCGCGCTTATCACTCGGCGCTTGGCCGTCTTGGCGCTGGGCGCCTTCAGCGTCTGGCTGATCGTCTTCGTTTTCCGCTTCACCGACCGCAGGCTGCCGGCGGTCTTGGCGCTGAGCCTGGTCTACGCGCTCGCGGCTTACGTGCTTCTGCCGCGCATCGTACGAATGAGCCTCAAGATCCTGCAACGCAAGAGCGTGCCGAGCTTCACCCTCACCGGCGATGGGTTTCCGGGAGATCCGGTCAATCTCGTCCTCATGGGCGAGTTCAGCCAACTTCGCGCCGCCTTTCTCGCGGCGGGGTGGATAGAAGCTCAGCCCCTGAATCTGGCCAGCTCCTGGCGGATGGTCGTCGCCTTCGTGCTCAACCGGCCCTATCCCGCCGCGCCGTTCAGCACGCTCTTTCTGTTCGGGCGCGCGCAGGACGTTGGCTTCCAGAAGGCGATCGACATGAGCCCGCGCAAGCGCCATCACGTCCGCTTCTGGGCGCTGAGCCTGGAGCGGAACGACGAGCCCTTGAACACTCCGGAATTCTGGCTGAACGCCGATCGTCCCCCGATTGACCGACCCGCGCTCTGGGTGGGGGCCGGAACCCGGGACACCGGCCTCTCCTTCACCAAGTTCACCTTCCAGTTCACTCATGCGACGGACAACGATGTCAACACCGAGCGCGATTTCATCGTTGCCGAGCTCAAGCAGAGCGGCGCCATCGGCGACGTGATGTTGCGCCGCGCCGGGAGAAACGTTTGTCGCCCGCGTCAATCATTACGTGACGGACGGGGATGTGGCGGCGGCGAAACTGAGCTGAGGGATGAGGCCCCGTGCACGACAAGCGTCTCGTTGTGCGCGCCATGACCGAGGCCGATCTCGCGCTCGCCCTCGAATGGGCTGCGGCCGAGGGCTGGAATCCAGGCCTCAATGACGCGCATTGCTTCTATGCCGCCGATCCGCAAGGGTTCTTTGTCGGCGAACTCGACGGCGTTCCGGTTGGCTGCGTCTCCGCCGTCCGCTACGGCTCGGGCTTCGGATTCCTGGGCCTCTACATCGTCAAGCCGGAGCATCGCGGGCAAGGGTTCGGCCTTGAGCTGTGGCGAGCCGCGATGGACCATCTCGGCGACCGCCTGATCGGCCTCGACGGCGTCGTCGCCCAACAGGAGAACTACCGCAAGTCAGGGTTTCCGGCTCGCCTTCCGCAATATCCGCCAGAAGGGCAGGGGCGGAGGCGCCGCGCCTCCCGGTCTGACCGAGCTTGCAGCGATTCCGATCGAGGACATCCTGCGCTATGACGAGACCGCTTTCCCCGCGCCGCGCGCCGCGTTTCTCAAGTCCTGGATCGGGCAGCCGCAAGCGGTCGCGCTCGGCGTTGTCGATGGCCGAAGGCTGAAGGGCTACGGGGTTCTGCGGGCGTGCCGCGAAGGATTCAAAATCGGACCGCTGTTCGCCGACGACGAGGAAACCGCCGATCGTCTGTTCGCCGGGCTCATCGCTCGCGCGCCGGGCGCGCCTGTCTTTCTTGACACGCCCCAAGCCAATCCGGGCGCCGTCGCGCTTGCGGCGCGCTACGCGATGGCGCCCGTCTTCGAGACCGCGCGCATGGTCAAGAACGGAGCGCCCCAAATCGGGATCGAGCGCTGCTTCGGAGTGACGACCTTCGAACTCGGGTAACTCAGGCGCGCGGCTCGTAAGCGCTCACCAGCGCCCACGCCCGTCCGGCTGCTGAATTGTCATGACTTCGACCCGGCCGCGCGGACCGATCCAGCCGGACATGACCCAGCTTGTCAGGCTCACGACGATCGCGGCGAAGACCGCCGACCAGAACCCGGCGACCAGGAAGCCCGGGACAAGCCAGGCGACCAGCATGATCATCAGCGCGTTGATGACGAGCAGGAACAGTCCGAGCGTGAGCAACGTGATCGGCAGTGTGAGGATGATGATGATCGGCCGCACGAAAGCGTTGACGACGCCAAGCAGAAGAGCGGCGGCGACCAGCGTCCCGGTCGAATTGAACGCGACCAGGCCCATCTTCGAGGCGAGCCAAAGGCCGATTCCGACGACGACTGCGCGAATAAGGAACCCTTCCACGGGCCAGCCCTCCTGTTCAGGCGCTTCATTTAGCGATCGAGGGCGCGATCCGCTAGGGCGGGCGCGATGACAGGCGGGCGCGGACTGGCTATCTATGGCGCAGAGGTGAGGCCCATGTCCGAAGACGTCAAGCGCCCAGTCGCCCTTGCTCGCAGCCGAAGCGCCGCCGCGCCCGTTCCGCACCAACTACCCCGAGCCGTTCGCCTCGCGCATGGCGGGACGCGACAAGCGGCCGCTTGGCGACCTGTTCGGCCTCATGAATTTCGGCGTCAACATCACCCGCCTTGCGCCCGGCGGCAGCTCCGCTTTGCGCCACGCGCACACCAAGCAGGACGAGTTCGTCTATATCCTGGAAGGGCGCCCGACCCTGGTCACCGACGCCGGCCCGACCGTGCTGAATCCGGGCATGTGCGCCGGCTTCAAGGCTGGAACCGGCGACGCCCATTGCCTTGTCAACGAAACCGGCGCGGATGTCGTTTATCTCGAAATCGGCGATCGCACGGCTGGTGACGCGGTGGACTACCCCGACGACGATCTCGCTGTGGTGACGATCGACGGCAAGCGAGGGATGGCGCATAAGGACGGCAAGCCGTACTGAGCGGCGGCGGCGCCGCGTTCGGAATTGGCTGGTCGGCGCGCTTTGAGCGTCCGGCGGGCTTGCGAGGCGTCGCAAGAAGGCGCTTGGCTCGGCGTCCTCTCGCGGAAAAAAGGCCCTTTCGATTGGGGCGCGCCGGGTCGCCCAAGCCCCAGATTCAGCGCCGTTGCGTCGTCCGATCAACGGCATATTTCCAGTTGACAGGCCGAGCCCTGAGGCAACATAAGCCTCACCCCGACCCGCCTCGGCCAGCCCGGCGCGTTTTCGTCCGCGAGACTTGATCCTGCGGACAAGGGGGGAGTGTCCCGAGTGGCAAAGGGGGCGGACTGTAAATCCGCTGGCTAAGCCTTCGTAGGTTCGAGTCCTACCTCCCCCACCAACAACTCGTCGATTTTATTGATTTTTCCGCTGTACACGGCTTTCGCCGCGTTGGCGGGCGGTTGGGGACGGGGGCAAACCAATTTCGGTCTCTGCGTGGGCGATTTCCGGCGCTTGAGCCCGAATTTCGCGCCCTGTCTCTGGCGGCGGATTCCTTGTTTCCGGAGGCGGGGCTGGCAAGTCCCGCGGAGACTCGGTTCGAGATGTCTGAGCCCCAGGCGGCGCGGACAGGCGACAAACGCCAAGGATCGGCGAAGCTTCGACGAAAGTTCGCTGCTGCGCTCCGAGGTCCCAGCGCTCACGTTCAATATGCGGTTGTTTCTCGTACGCGTGAGTTGTTTCTCGGTAGCGCGAGGTTACCGTGCTAGTCGGAAAAAAGGCCTGCTCGTTCGGTGGGGTCAGATTGGCCGTTGCAGACCCAGAGCGCGCCATTGGTCGGCGAAGCGCGGCGGGAGATCCATGAGGCGAGAAACGCCATAGCCGCGTGGGAGGTTTCCTGAGCAAGCGGCGTCAATCACGGCCGGGTCGAGGAAGGCCAGCGACAACGTCTGGCGGATCGAGCGCTCGCTGCGATTGTGCTGCTCGGCGAGTTCGGGGATGCCGCTTATTGCGCCCTTGACGAGCCCATCGAGCCATGAGCGGGCCGTGGCGATGCCAAGGGTCAGGCGGTTGCGCTCGTCGGCTTCCATTCTGCGGCTTGGGTCGCCGGACGATTGGGGTTCGAGAAGGGCGCGCCGCACCCGCGAGATGGGCTTGGCCCAGGGGATCGACAAGGTTTGGCTCTCGCAGGGATCGTCGGCTTCAACGCGATATTCGATCTCGAGCCGGTCAGACCGGACGACAACGCGAACGAGATGGACGTCCAGCAGGGACCGAGCTTGCTCGACAGGGGAAATAGCGGCGGTCGGGGCCGGCGAAGGCGCGCGTTCATTGCGCAGGCCGCCGGCCGATTCGATCGCAGCGGCGATCCCGGTGTCAGTGTCGGGAGTTCGCACGCCCCACTTCGCAATCTTTGCACGCAGCGCGTCGATGACGGCGGCCTCGAGCGCACTCGCCGGCAGGCGATCAGTTGAAGCTTCGACGCGATCTCTCGCCTGCATGGCGGACGTCGAAATGTAATAGCGATAGCGGACCCCCTGCTTAGTCGCGTAACTCGGCGTCAATCGTTCGCCTGTCTCGCCAAAGAGCTTGCCAATGAGCAGCGCATCGGACTTGAGCCGGGCTGCGCGCGTGACGCGCTGCCCATCGAGCCGCGCCTGAACTTTGGCAAATGTCTCTTGGTCGACGAGAGCCGCATGCTCGCCGGGCCAGGATTGCCCGCGATGATTGATCTCGCCGAGATAGTGACGATTGCTCAGGAGATGCGCGAGCGGCCCGTTGGTCAGATGAACGCCGCCAATGGTCTTGCCGGTCGCCAGCGTCCGGACACGGGTTCGAATGTTCCGACGCCGCAATTCCCTCTGCAGCGCGCGAACGGATCCCAATTCAAGATAGAGATCGAAGATCAGGCGCACGATCGCCGCCTCCTCCTCGTCCACATGGAGTTTGCGCTCGCTGAGCCGATAGCCGAGGGGCACAACCCCGCCCATCCACAGTCCCTTCTTCTTCGACGCTGCGATCTTGTCGCGAATGCGCTCGCCCGTGACCTCGCGCTCGAACTGGGCGAAAGACAACAGCACGTTGAGGGTCAGGCGGCCCATACTGGTCGTGGTGTTGAACGATTGCGTCACCGAGACGAAGGCGACGCTATGCGCGTCGAATGCCTCCACCAGTTTAGCGAAATCCGCGAGCGAGCGCGTCAGCCGATCAACCTTATAGACGACGATAACGTCGATCCGGCGCTCGCGAACTCGGTCAAGCAGCCGTTGCAATGCCGGCCGCTCCATGGAGCCGCCGGAATAGCCACCGTCGTCGAATTGCTCGCGCACCAGACGCCAGCCCTCGTGCACCTGACTTTTAATAAAGGCCTCGGCGGAACTCTCGCTGGGCGTCGAGGGAATTGAACTCCTGTTCGAGACCCGCGTCGGTGGAGACGCGAGTGTAGATGGCGCAGCGAACGGACGCGGTCATGGGTTGCCTCCGACGCGGGACGAGTTCGCGCGAAGCCAGTCGAGCGCCGGCTGTCCGCTCACCGGCGTTTCGTGCGACCACTTGTGTCGCGCCGCGGTCGAGAGCGAAGAAGCGGCGTCCGTTCCATCGCACCCCGGTGATGGCGCGAGCGACGGCGGAGAGACTGCCATATATTCGCCCATCCCATTCGAAGCCCTCGGCGACGACCGTGACGCGATGAAGGACGCCGGCGTGCTCGCGTACAAGCACGGCTCCGACGCGCAGCGTTGCGCCAGATCGAGCGCTGCGTGCTCCATGATCCCGGTTGGTCTCGTTGCTTTGAACTCGGCCGTCTGTCTTCGTGCCTGCCAGAACTGCGGTGAGGATTGCGCGTGAACGCGGGCTCATGTCACCGCTTTCTGCGACCTGCTCGCGCCAGGCGAGGATGCGGTCCATCAGCGCACGAGACAAGGCCTTGGGCGGATGGCGGCCAATGAGTGACCGCCAACGACGGCGGGTGAAATCGCCATCCAAGGGCGCTCGATTAGGGGCCGTTTTTGCTTTCCTCGTCTCGATGTCGGTCTCGACCGGCGCGGACGAGAGCTCGAGCGAGAGTGCGCCTTCCCGCCGTGTCGGGAATGGCGCTTCCGCGCGCGGCGGAGCCGCGGACGGCATGCCGACGCGATCGTTCTCACTTCCAGGATCGAGCCGGGCCGGCTTGAGAGACCTCGCCGCGTCCGTCGTCGCGACGCCGGGCTCAACCGGCGCTGGGACCGCCGCGGCGCAAGCGCGCGTCGCCTCCGAAGAGCGTTGAATTTGTATCCGGGGCATGGATCAGGCCCCAGTCTCAGCCGGCGGCGCCAGGCGATAGACAGAGGGGCTGACTTTATCATTGCGCGAACGCTCGAGGATGTAACCGCGTTTGCGCAATCCAGTGAGAGCCGCATAAGTCGTATGGGGCAACCAGCCCGTCGCCTTGACGATCCCCTCAAGCGTCAGCGCCCTCCGGCCGGCTCAGCATTTTGACGACACCATCGATTTTGGTTCCGATGCGGGGCGCGGCGGTCGATGCTGGCAGCTGTTCTATCGCCGATCCCTTCTCGTCGCGGCGCGATGGGCGCTCCGCTCTCTGAGGTCCATTTTCGACTTCGCCACGCGGCTTTCGTTTCGAGCCGCCCTCGCCATCATCCGCGACAGCTGCGATTGCCTTCGTTCCGGCGGCGGTCAGTTTGAGAGCGAATGCGCATTGGCTGTCTTTGTCATGACGCCAGATGGGCGCTTCGCCGCGGGCGCGGACCTCGCGCGCCAATCCGGCCGCCACCAAGGCGTTCGCCGCCTGCCGCGTCGCCGCCAACCGACGGCCGTCGGGAAAGATGAAAAATTGATCGCCGCGTTGCGCCGCCGCGCCGAGCAAAGCACGTTGCGTTTCGTTGAGTTTGATGGCCATTTTCGAACCCCGGCATTGCGAACGGAGCCTGCCAATCCCGGCCCCGTCACTGACGCGAGCCCCTGACCGGCACGGCCTCGGGGCTGGGGTGGTGCGGGAGCAAGCGTTCGCCGCTTATCCGCAAGGACACACACGCTCTTCTCGCGAAGGAAATCCAGTCACTTCTGCTCAAAGGGGCGAATTTCTTTGTCCGGTCATCCCATTCGAGCCGAGCAACCCAATGCGCTGTCTGTCCGCAGCGGAAGTCGTCGCCGGGAAGCTAGACAAGTCCGGAATTCCGTACTTTGGGTTCGAATCCCTCCCTCTCCGCCACGAATTAAGTAATTGATATAACTACTGTTTCATCTTCTGGCATACCACAATTACGCCGACCTTTCAAAGGCCTGTGGGCGGGATCAGAAAAGCAGATACCGAAGAGACGCGAAAGGGCGATTTCCTCTGCGTCTCAACGAGGCAACTCGCTTTTTGTCTCCTGGCCAGTACGGGCGTCTCTGACTGCGACCCAGGAGTCCCGGACTCCCGTCCTCTCAGGTCGCTGGTTCGACGGGGCAAGCTCAGGGGGACGCTCGGCTTCGACGATGTTCATGGAATTGCGGCTTCAATCGATGGTCCGGCTCAGGCGAAGCCCAAGGCCTTTCGCTGATCTTCCCACGCGAGCGGAAGGCGGGTGTCGACTATCAGCTTGCTCGCCGTCAGGCAGGCTGGCTGACGGCCGTTGAAGATCGCCGTCACGATGTCGGGCGCAAGGTAGTTCAGTCGCATCAATCGCGCCGCATAAGGCGCTCCCACGCTCTCCTGCGCGCCGATATCCTCCAGATTCGAGCCCGGGCTCATTGCGAGGCGGCTGGCGAGGGTGCGAGCGCCTGCGACGAGGTGCACCTTAATGCCGATCAGGCAATGGTGCTTGCCTCCGACATAGAGCGGCTGGGTGTGGCTACCGCAAGTGAGCTCGGCATCGAAACGCTGGTTGAACGCATCACCCAAGAGATGGCCGCAAACCAGAGCATCATCGTCGATCGCGCGGAGATTGGCGCCTGGTCGCGCGTATAGGCATCAGCGTGTGCGGTGACCACGTGGATCAGCCTATCATTCCGGCGCTGTTTGGTGGCCTATAAAGGTCCGCTGTCCCCCGACCGCAACACACCGGCGCCATCCGACATGTCCGCTTAACGTCGACACCGGCCGGCCGGAATGCGCAAATAGCGGCCATCGGGGGCCTGGCTCGCGGGTTCAGGTCAGCACGACCGCTCGCCAGCTCGGCCCGGGATTGGGGCTGACCGGCCCCCCGCCGGCTATGCTGTTCCCGCTCATCTCCCAGATCGAGGTTTGGCCGCTCGTGTTTTGAAGCAGGATGTCCGAACCGCCGGCGCCGGTTCCGATCGCGTGCCAATTCAGTCCGGGATTGGAGTTCACCGACCCGCCGCCGATCAAGCTTGTGCCATCCATCTCCCAGATCGAGACTTGGCCCGTGTCGGTGTTCTGGAAACGGATGTCGGAAAAGCCGTCGTGGTTGAAATCGCCGGTTGCGATCGCTTGCCAGGCCGGCCCCGGATTGGGGGTCACGGGTCCCCCGCCGATCAAGCTGTTTCCGTTCATTTCCCAGATCGAGACCTGGCCGGTGTTTTTGTTTTGCCACAGGATGTCGGCATCGCCGTCCTTATTGAAATCGCCGGTTCCGACCGCTTGCCAAGCCGGCCCGGGATTCGGGGCTACGGCCCCGCCGCCCACTAAGCTGTTCCCGTTCATTTCCCAGATCGAGGCCTGGCCGGTGCTCGTGTTCTGCCACAGGATATCGTCAGAAAAGCCGCCGCCGGTGAAATCGCCGGTTCCGATCGCTTTCCAAGCAGGCCCGGGATTGGGCCCCACGGGCCCGCCGCCGAGCAAGCTGTTTCCGTTCATCTCCCAGATCGACGCTTGGCCGGTGCTCGCGTTCTGCCACAGGATGTCGGAAAGGCCGTCATCATTGAAATCGCCCGTCCCGACGGCGCGCCAACTCGGCCCGGGATTGGAGGTCACGGCCCCGCCGCCGACCAGAATGTTTCCGTTCATTTCCCAGATCGAGGCCTGGCCGGTGCTCGCGTTCTGCCACAGGATCTCGGGGTCGAGCGTGAAAGTCAGGCTGGCGTTGGGTGAGACGTCGCCGGGGCCCCACGACTGATTGACGAGCACGTTCTTCACCCCATCGCCCGTGAGCGTGAAGCTGGTCCCTGCGCCACTCGTGAAGGTCGCGCCGCCGTCCGTGGAATAGCTCCAGGCGGCGCCAGTCGCGACGCCGCTGACATTCACGCGTCCGTCGGTGGTGTGGCCGGGCGCGCCGGGGGCGCCAGTCTCGTCCGCAAGGGCAATCGTCGGAGCGACGAGCGCAGGCAGGTTGGCTGTCGTCAGATTGATCGTGTTCGCGCCGCTGAGCTGTCCCGTCGTGCCCAGTCCGTTGGAGCCGCCGGCGCCTAGAACGCTTCGCCCCTCCAAGTTCGGCAGGGCGAAAGTCGTGAGGCCGTTTCCGCCATAGGTCGTGCCCAGCAGAGCGAATAGGGCCTGGTTTTGATTGATTGCCAGCAATTGGCCGTCGCATAGGGCCCAGCCACTGGGGTCGTTGATAGTCTCGGCGCAGGCGACGATCTGGCCGAGATATGGAGTTTGTTGACTGCTATTTCCACTCGTGCCCTGCGAAGGAAATATTCCTTGTAGCGCAATGTAATAGTTCATCACGAGACCGGGCTGCTGAGCGTCAACCGGCGCATCCGAGCCCAGCGGCGAATTGGCGTTGGTCAGAGTCACATTGGCGGCGCCGACCTGCTCGCCCAGAGTAAAACCGGAGCCGGCGCCGACGATGTCGCGGCCCCGCAAGTCCGGCAAAGCGAAGGTCGTAACGCCGTCACCTCCGTAAGTCGTTCCTATCAAATTGAACAGCGCCGAGAACTGGCTGATCTGCAGCAATTGGCCGTCACAGAACAGCTCATCGCCGGGGGCGAAGTTCCCGGTGAATGCAGAGACGACCCCAAGCGAGTTGAGAGTCAAATTGCCGCTGGGATAAACGCCTTCGGAGTTTATGACATAGTTCAATCCTATCGACGGCTGACGCGTGTCGATAGGTGCGCTGACTCCGCCAAGGCTTGACGGCAGCTGCGCTGCCGTCAGGTCGTAACTGGTCTGCCCAAGCGTCTGGCCGAGGCCGACGAAAGGAAGTCCCGCGCCCTGGCCCGCGCCGATCGTCTCGACGCCGCCGAGGTTGGGAAGTTGGAAATTACTCGTCCCGTTGCCGCCAAAGTCCGTCCCGAGGATTGAGAACAGAGCCGTGTTACTCGCAATGGATAAGATCTGCCCATTCGCAGGAGTGTTGAACTCGAAAGACGGTCCGGCAAAGATTCCGATTGAGCCAAGAAACGGCCCCGATCCCGAGCCTCCCCGGGGCGGGAAAACGCCGGTCGCGTCGAGAAATTCGGTCAGGGTGAGCGCAGGCTGGAGAGTGGAGACGGGCGTTTGGGCCATCGCAAATCTTTCGGTTCGTCTCGCGCATGGTGACGACGCGAGAGTTGACAGTCACGTCGTGTGAAAGCTAGCGGAACCAACGTCGACCGTAAGCGCACAAGCGCAATAACCTGCGCCCAAAAATGCCTAGGCAAAAAGGCGCGAGCAAGCATGTCTTTTCACTGGGCAGTCTCGTCGCCAGCCCCGCCTTTGACCCGACGCTTCGCGTCTCGCCGTATGCAACAGGGCACAGGCCGTACTCTCGCATCAAGAGCGCGAGCCCGTTCGCCTTGTGTTGGGCGCAAATCATGGAGCGAAAGTCGCCCTTCGCGTTTGTCGCAGGCACCTCATGCGAGCACCCATCGTCGAGAGGCGACTGGCCGCTTTGCGCAAATTTCGGTGAAAAACCCTGTCTTGAGGCGGCCGCGATGTGTGTCAGCGGCGGCTGTCAGCGCGGTAAAGCTGGGCCTCTCCGCCTCATGTGGCGAAGATCGGCGCCGGAAGGGGAATGAGCTTCGCCAGCTTCCTGAGGTTTTGGGCGGTGGCCGCCAATAGGAACTCGTCTTTGGCTCCGCTCGGCCCGCGCAGGCGCAATCGGTCGAGCCTGAGGATGCGCTTGAGGTGAGCGAAAAGCATCTCGACCTTCTTTCGCTCCCGACGTGAGACGAGGTAGGCCTCGGTCTTGGCGATCGCGCGGGCCTTGCTCCGCGGGTTGGATTGCTACCTAAGTCATTGAAATCGATGGTGGGCGCACAAGGGCTCGAACCTTGGACCCGCTGATTAAGAGAAATCGGGTCATGCCGGAGGCATGGAAGCGCGGGCCGCGCGGGCCGCTCTGGCAGATGTGACGGCGCAAGGCGGCCGTGAAGTCCGCAATCGAAAAGGATACGGCGTTCTACTGCGGATATTTGATCGACGATCGCAGTCTGACGTCGCTGAGGTCGCACTGGCCAAACGCAGCCGCGAAGTCCGCAAATCCGCTTGCAAGGTCGCGGCTGGTAGCTATGCGGTAGCTAGCTTGGGCATCTGTGCAAGCGCTGCACCGTAAGTCATTGAAAAGATGGTGGGCGATGCAGGGATCGAACCTGCGACCCCTCCCGTGTGAAGGGAGTGCTCTACCGCTGAGCTAATCGCCCTGCCCCAAGGCCGGCACGCTTTATGGCCCCCGCGAGAGCCAAGTCAAGACGCTCTCAGGATGGGTCGAGACGCAAGGCGGCGCGCCACATGCGGATGCGCGGCGAACCCGGGTTGGATTCGAACCTCATCGAGCCGGTGGGCGTTGCGGTTCGGTTGCAGCCGCCGATGCGGCGGGAGATAAAGGCGCGATGGGCGAGAAAGACAGGGCGGGCGCGACGTTCACGCTGGATGAACTCGCGCGAACGATCGATGAGCGCGCCGAGGCGAGCGCCGAGGCCTCCTATACTCGCAGCCTCATCGATAAGGGCGCAGCCCATTGCGCCCGCAAATTCGGCGAAGAAGCGATCGAATTCGCGATCGCCGCCGCGGCGCAGGACGCGAGCGCCGTTCGCGCTGAAGCGGCCGATGTTCTTTACCACCTGCTCGTCGCGCTTCGCGTGCGAGGAGTCGCGTTGTCGTCGGTGATGGACGAATTGGGCAAAAGATCAAAAGAAAGCGGCCACCAGGAAAAAGCGTCCCGAACGAAGTGAGAGCGCCGTCCTGTCGGCGCGTGGCCGACTGGCTCGAGTGAGAGATCTCTGATGAATCGCGTTGGGCTCCAATCGCTCGAATCCCCATTTCGCCGCTTCACCCGCGACGAATGGGCGCAATTGCGCGCGGACACGCAGCTGACGCTCACCATCAATGATCTTCGCAAGCTGCAGTCGACGCACGATCCGATCTCGCTCGACGAAGTCGTCGCCATCTATCTGCCGCTGTCGCGACTGCTCGCGCTCTACGTTGCGGCGACGCAGGGGTTGTTCAAGGCGACACAGCGCTTTCTCGGCGCGACCGACGGCAAAGTGCCTTACGTCATCGGCATTGCCGGATCGGTCGCCGCCGGAAAATCGACGACCGCACGCGTGCTGCAGGCCCTCCTGACCCGCTGGCCGAATACGCCGCAGGTGCAGCTCGTCACCACCGACGGCTTCCTGCGTCCGAATGCGGAGCTGATCCGGCTGGGCATCATGGACCGCAAGGGTTTTCCCGAGAGCTACGACGGGACGGCCGTGCTTCGATTTCTCTCGGCCGTGAAGGCGGGACAACGCAATGTCGCCGCTCCGGTTTATTCGCATATCACCTACGATATCGTGAAAGACGAATCGATCATCGTTGATCGGCCAGACATTCTCATCTTCGAGGGCATAAACGTCCTGCTGCCGAACCGGCTGCCCCGAGACGGCAAAGAGATTCCATTCGTCTCCGACTTTTTCGATTTCTCGATCTTCCTGGACGCAGAGACCGCGTTGCTGGAGCAGTGGTACATCGAACGCTTCATAAGCTTGCGAACGACGGCGTTCCGCGATCCGCGCAGTTATTTCCGCCAATATGCCGACCTCAACGATGTGGAAGCCGAGGCGACGGCGCGCTCGATCTGGCGGCGCATCAATCTCGTCAACCTGCACGAGAATATCCTGCCGACCCGGCCGCGGGCCGATTTGCTCCTGACCAAGGGCGCGAGCCACAGAATTGAAGAAGTCGCGCTGAGAAAGCTATGAGCGTGTTGCGGCGGCCGGCGCTGAGCGCCTGCATAGTCTTTGTCGTCGCTCTCACGCTTTCCCCTGCGCACGAGGAGCCGCGCAAGCCCTGTCAAGGCTCCGATCTCACCAAGGTTGACGGCCTCGCCGCAGCGGAAGCGGCGCGAGCGGACGATCTCATCAACGGCGACGGACTGCTGTGGCGTATCGAGAAGCCCGGCCTCGCGCCCTCCACTCTCTTCGGCACCATTCACTCCACCGACGAGTCGGCGCTCGAAATCGCTCGGCGCGCGGCCCAATCGATCAACGGCGCCAAGGTCGTTGCGACCGAACTGGGCGGCCCGATCGACGCCATCGAAAAAGCCAACATCGCCGCGGCCACCCTGGCCAGCGCGCTCGATCGCGACCATGACACCTTCGAGGGCGCCATCGCGCCCGAGGACCGCGGCAAAGTCGAGAAATTCATCACAGGGTTGGGCTACCCCGCTGCGTTCGCGCATCACTTGAAGCTCTGGTTTCTGGCCGTACTGACCGGACTCCCCAAGTGCGAGGCGGAGCGCGAAGGTCTCAACCTGCCTGAGGTCGACCAGTTTCTCGCCGAGACGGCGAGAGATTTGGGGGTCAAGGTCATCGGACTTGAAACGACAGCGGAACAGCTCGCCGCCATCGCCAGTCTACGCCCTCAAGTCGCCGCGACGCTGTTGACGCTCACTGCCCGAAACCCAACTCTGAACGACGATCTGTACGTAACGACGCTCAGGCTCTATCGGGAAAGCCGTCCAGCCGAAATCGTGCCGATTGCTGACGCCCTGGGGGGATTGAGCGAGGCCGAGCGAGCGGCGCAGGATGAATTCATGCGCGCCTTGCTCCAGAACCGCAACGCGATCATGGCCGAGCGGACCGCGCCCCTCCTAGCCTCTGGCGGCGCGTTCATCGCTGTTGGCGCGCTGCATCTCGCGGGCAAGACCGGCCTTGTCGAGCAGTTCCGCGCGCAGGGCTACACGGTGACGAAAGTCTGGTAGGAAGCCGAACGTCGGGTGCCGGCGATCGCCGCCGGACGGCATTCGGGTGCAGGCCGGACAGGCTGGGGTTCGGCAGCGCGATTGGCCTAACGGTATTTTTACCGGCGCCCCTTAAGTATTTCAACGCTTTACGACCCCGTTTAGTTCCGCCCGTAACTCCCAAGCCGTGGTGCGTCATTTTTGTGACGGTGGGTTTGGGAGTTGGTGATTTTTGGGTTGAGACGGAGACAGAGGCGGTCAATTGTGACTCAAGGGTGGAATGAGTCTTCGCCCGAGATCGAAGCCCTGATCGTGGCGCAAGCGCGTGAGATCGAGCGTCTTCGCGCGGAGGCGGCGGAGCTTCGGCGCCGGCTGGATCTGGACAGCACGACGAGGTCCAGGCCGCCCTCGAGCGACGGACTGAAGAAGAAGCCGCGCCTGGGCAGCCTTCGCGGCCGGTCGGGCCGGCCAAGCGGCGGGCAGCCGGGTCACAAGGGCGACACGCTCAAGCGGGCGGCGAAGCCGGATCGGGTCGTTCGGCATGAGGCCGCGGTCTGCCGCCATTGTCGGGCGGCGCTGACCGCGTCGATGCAGACAGGCATGGAGACGCGCCAAATGTTCGACCTGCCCGAGCGGCTGATCGAGGCGACCGAGCGCCAGGCCGTGACTTACGCCTGCCCCATTGCCGGGGCGTGAGGCGGGCCGAGTTCCCCAACCGGGTGATCTCGCCGACGCAATATGGCGAACCCATCCGGGCGGCGGCGGTCTCTCTCAACGTCCAGCAGCTTGTGCCCGAGGACCGGACGGCGCAGACGCTTTCCGACCTCATCGGCGCGCCACATGTCTGTCCGGCGAGCCTGACGGCATGGGCGCGCAAGAAGGCCGAGGATCTGGAAAGGGCATATTGCGCGATCGGCGAGCGCATGGGGCAAGCCAAGGTCCGCCACCTCGACGATCCTTCGACGATGCTCAGGACGGCTTCCGGGTCGCCGGCAAAACGCAATGGCTGCACACGGCCTCGAGCCAGGACCATACGTTCTACCGGGTCGGCGCGGCGCGCCGCGACATTCCAGAAGGGCTCACGGGCGGAGTGGTGGTGCATGATCATTTTCGCCCCTACGCCGCTCTCACAAACGTCGACCACGCCTTCTGCAACGCCCATCACTTACGCGAACTCCAGGCGCTCATCGACATCGACAAGGAGCCGTGGGCGCTCGCCCATGCGCGACCTCCTCATCGACGCCGCAAAGGCCGTGCGCCAAGCCAGGCAAGCAGGCCAAAGCGCGCTCGAACCCGGGCGCGTGCAGGGCTTCGTCGACCGCCACTGGCAGGCCGTCCAGGAAGGGTTCGCCTTCCATCGCGCGCTCCCGTCCTTCGACCCAGCAAAGAGCGCCAACAAACGAAAGAAGCAACGCCCTGGCCACAATCTCCTCATCCGCTTGAGGACCTTCAAGGACGAGACCCTCCGCTTCCTCGTCGACTTCGACGTCCCGTTCGCCGACAACCTGGCCGAACAGGACCTGCGCATGACCAAGGTCAAAATGAAAATCGGGCTCGTTCCGAACCTTCGAGGGCGCCCGCGTCTTCATCCGCCTGCGATCGATCGTTTCGACCGCCGGCAAACAAGGCTGCAACATCCTCCAGGCCTTGGACCTCAACCCCAGCCAACCTCCTCCAAGCCATCGCTCCCTAAC
>CAWDKC010000041.1:0-18423 GCA_963802615.1 uncultured Alphaproteobacteria bacterium | reverse complement strand
TGGCGCGGGGAGAAAGCGCGCCAAAAAAAATTCTTGCGATTTATCCGCGTAACCCACTGAAAAGTCTAAATTCGGACAGAGAGAATCCAAGGAAATCCAAGAAATTCCAACCCCCTCGAAAGGGGGTTTTCGCAGGGAAAGCGCGAGCGGCCAAGGAAATCCAAACCGGGATCAGACGGGCGCTATAGATCACATATCACATACGCTAATTTCGGTGAGGAGCGACGCCCGCTCCTCAGAACGCCCCGATCCGCATGAGATCGTGAAAGTTCACGATTCCAACCACTTGGCCGCGCTCGACGACCAGAAGCGCCTGGATCTTGTGGCTGATCAGTTCGAGCGCCTCCGCGACCAGCGCGTCCGGCGCGATCGTGCGCGGGCGCCGGGTCATGATCGCGCTGACCGGCGTATCGAGGGAGAACTCCGGCTTCAGGTGACGGCGCAGATCGCCGTCGGTGATGATGCCGGCGAGCCGTCCGCCGTCCTCGAACACGGCGACGCAGCCGAAGCCCTTCGACGTCATCTCGACGATCGCCTCGGCCATCCGGGCCTTGGCGTCGATGCGCGGCACCCGGTCGCCGGTGTGCATGACTTCCCGCACATGCGCGAGCTTCGCCCCGAGCTTGCCGCCGGATGAAGGGCGCGGAAATCGAGCGCGGTGAAGCCGCGGCCCTCGAGCAGCGCGATCGCCAGCGCGTCGCCCAGCACCAGCTGCATCGTCGTCGAGGTCGTCGGCGCCGAGCCCGTTGGGGCAGGCCTCCGGCGCGCTCGGCATCGCGAGACAGACGTCGGCCTCGCGGCCGAGCGTGCTGTTGGCCTCGGCGGTCATGGCGATCAACGGAATGGCGTAGCGCTTGGCGAAGGTGACGATCGCCGCCAGTTCCGCCGTCTCGCCCGACCAGGAGATGGCCAGCACGACATCGCCGATCTGCACCATGCCGAGGTCGCCGTGACTGGCCTCGGCCGGGTGGACGAAGAAGGCCGGCTCGCCGGTCGAGGCGAGGGTCGCGGCGATCTTGCGCGCGATATGCCCGGATTTGCCGATGCCGGTCACGATCACCCGGCCGGGCGCGGCCGAGATCGTCTTGACCGCTTCCGAGAACGCCGCCCCAAGTCCGCCCTCGCCCGGGGTCCGGATCGCCTCCTCGAGCGCCTCCAGGCCCTGACGCTCGTTGGCGATGGTGCGGAGCGCCGACAGGACGGCGCTGGTCTGCTCCTGAATCATGCGCCCGCTGTTTATCATTCGCCGAGGGGAATGGAAAACGCCGCGATCACCGGAGACGCGGCGCAACCGCGCGCCCGCCTGAGCCAACGCTGCTCCGGCGCTGGGCCGTCAACTCAACCAAGGCGCGAGTTCAGCGCAAGAAAAGCAAGGAAAAACAAGGAAAAATCCTTGGATGTGTTTGGTTTCATTTGGTGGAATCGGGACTTTTCAATGGGTTGCGGCCGAAAAAAGTAAAAAAATCCGCACCGCTCGAACTCGCCCCAAGGTTGTGCGCCGAACGTCCGCGCGCGCGCTCTCTTCTCATGCTTCCTCTCGCCGGCGGCGTGGCGAACCTGGGTTTCAATGTCCATCGACAGTATACGAACGCTTTGCCGGATCGCCAAGGTTTTGTTGGCCGCAACCGGCAGACCGCGCCGAAAGGTCACGTGTTATCAATGGATTAGCGCGGTGCGGCGGACGGCGCCGAGGCTTTTGGCGCAAAGCGGTTGGATCGACGTCAACCGCCCTTGCCGGCAAAACCCAGCCGGCGCAGTTCCTCCTTGAGCCCGGGCGCAAGGTCGCTGCGGTCGAGCGCGAAGGCGAGGTTGGCGCTTAAGAATCCGAGCTTTGAGCCGCAATCATAAGTTCGCCCGTCAAAGCGCACGCCATGGAAAGACTGCGCGCGGGCGAGTTCGATCATGCCGTCGGTGAGCTGGATTTCGCCGCCCGCGCCCTTTTCGACCCGCTCCAGGATTTGAAAAATCCCCGGCTGAAGAATGTAGCGGCCCGAAATGATGAGATTGGAGGGCGCCGTGCCCTGCTTCGGCTTTTCGACCATTTTCGTGATCTCGAAGGTCGCGCCATGGTCCGCGCCGACCCCGACGATGCCGTATTGATGGGTTTCGGCGGGAGGAACCTCTTCGACCGCGATGATGTTTCCGCCGTGCTTCTCGTAAGCCGCCACGCACTGGGCAAGGCAGCGTCCGCCATGCGATCCGGCGCGGGTGACCATATCCGGCAGCAGGACCGCGAAGGGCTCGTCGCCGACGATTTCGCGCGCGCACCAGACGGCGTGGCCGAGACCGAGCGGCGCCTGCTGGCGGGTGAAGCTGGTCGCGCCGGCCGCCGGGAGATCGGCCATCAGCGCGGAATATTCGGCCTTCTTGCCCCGTCGGATCAGCGTGTCTTCGAGTTCATAGGCCGAATCGAAGTGATCCTCGATCACCGCCTTGTTGCGGCCGGTCACGAAAACGAAATGCTCGATCCCCGCCTCGCGCGCTTCATCGACCACATGCTGAAGAATCGGCCGGTCGACGACGGTCAGCATCTCCTTCGGGATCGCCTTGGTCGCGGGCAGAAACCGCGTGCCGAGACCGGCGACGGGCAGCACGGCTTTACGGATGGGCTTGTCCATGGAGGCCTGATTCCTCGGTCGATGGGAGGTGAAAGGGAGGCGAGCCTAGCGAAATCCTGCTAACCGACTATCAGTTCCGCCCAAGCCATTCTACGCGGCTCTTTTCCGCTGAATTCGGCGCGGGCCGATCAAGAAGGGGGCTTTTCGTATGAGCGTTCTGGTGACCGGCGGCGCCGGCTATATCGGCGGCCACATGGTTCTCGGCCTTCTTGACGCCGGCGAGACCGTCATCGTTCTCGACAATCTCTCGACCGGCTTCGCCTGGTCCGTGCCTGAAGGAGCGAAGCT
Organism: uncultured Alphaproteobacteria bacterium; assembly: GCA_963802615.1. Classification (GTDB taxonomy): domain Bacteria; phylum Pseudomonadota; class Alphaproteobacteria; order Rhizobiales; family Beijerinckiaceae; genus Roseiarcus. Next base: position 15,517 of record CAWDKC010000041.1, on the reverse strand, counting down.
GATCGTCGGCGATACGGGCGACACGGACCTGGTCGCGCGCCTGATCAAGGAGCATGCGATCGACGCGATCGCCCATTTCGCCGCCAAGATCGTCGTTCCCGACTCGGTCCGCGACCCGCTCGGCTACTATCTCAACAATGTTTCGAACGCGCGCGCCCTGATCGAGGCGGCGGTCAACGGCGGGGTGAAGACCTTCATCTTTTCCTCGACTGCCGCGGTTTATGGCGAAACCGGCGCCGAGCCGGTGTCGGAGGAGACCGCGCTCGCGCCGATTTCGCCTTACGGACGGTCCAAGCTGATGGTCGAGTGGATGCTCGACGACGCGTCCAAGGCCTACGATTTCCGCTACGTCGCGCTGCGCTATTTCAATGTCGCCGGCGCCGATCCCAAAGGCCGTCTCGGCCAGTCGACGCCCAACGCCACCCATCTGATCAAGCGCGCCGTCCAGACGGCGCTCGGGCTCCATCCGAAGATCGAGGTCTTCGGCGAAGACTATCCGACCCGCGACGGCACCTGCGTGCGCGACTATATCCAGGTCACCGATCTCATCGACGCGCATCTGAGCGCGCTCGCCTATCTGCGCGCCGGGGGGCCAAGCGTCGTCTGCAATTGCGGATATGGGCACGGCGAGACGGTCAAGGAGGTCATCGAGGTCGCCAAACGGGTGTCGGGGATCGATTTTCCGGTTGCTGTCTCCGGGCGGCGGGCGGGCGATCCCGCCGCCATTGTCGCCAAGGCCGACCGGGCGAGGAGCGTGCTCGGCTGGAAGCCGACCCGCGACAATCTCGACGAGATCGTGCGCCAGGCGCTCGACTGGGAGCGCCGGCTGCACAATCGAAGGACGGAAGGCTAGTCGAAACGCGGCCAATTCCGGCGGCGCAGAGGCTCGCTCCGCTGTCTTAACCTCGGGCGGGGGCAATCCGACCTTGGTCGTAGCGCCGCCTTTTTGGCTTTACAAGCGCCGCGCCAACGGCTTGATAGGTTCGGCCACTCATGGGGGGAAAGCGCATGCGCTCGGCCGAGCGGCGAGACTAGGCATGGACGATGTTCTCGTCACGGAGGGCCTCTCCAAGAGCTTCGGCGATTTTAACGCGGTCAGCGACGTTTCGCTGCGCGTCAGGCGCGGCGCCATCCACGCGCTGATCGGGCCGAACGGCGCGGGCAAGACCACCTGTTTCAACATGCTGTCGAAATTCATCGCGCCGACCGGCGGCCGGATCACGTTCAACGGACGCGACATCACCAATCTCAAGCCGGCCGATGTCGCGCGGCTCGGGCTCGTCCGCTCCTTCCAGATCTCCGCGGTCTTCCCTCACCTGACCGCGCTTGAGAACATCCGCATCGCGCTGCAGCGAAAGCGCGGCAATTCGTTCGACTTCTGGCGCTCCAAATCGGCGCTCGAGCCGCTCAACGCGCGGGCGCTGGCGCTGCTGGACGACGTCGGGCTCACCGGCTTCGCCAATTCCAAGGCCGGCGAAATCTCCTATGGCCGCAAGCGGGCGCTCGAGCTTGCGACGACGCTGGCGATCGAGCCCGAGATGATGCTGCTCGACGAACCGATGGCGGGAATGGGCCACGAGGACATCGACCGCACCGCCGATCTCATCCGCCGCGCATCGGCGAACCGCACCATCCTGATGGTCGAGCATAATCTTCGCGTGGTCGCCAATCTCTCCGACCGGATCACCGTGCTCACGCGCGGGCGGGTTCTCGCTGAAGGGGACTATCGCGAAGTGTCGGAGAACGAGGAGGTGAAGCAGGCCTATCTCGGAGCGGGACATGATTGAGGCGGCGCTCGCCCCAACGCCGGTCGCGGCGGATAGGACCGTGCTCAGCGTCAAGGGCCTGCAGGCCTGGTACGACGAATCGCACATTCTGCACGGCGTCGATCTGGACGTGCGGGAAGGCGAGGTCGTCACGCTGCTTGGACGAAACGGAGCGGGCAAGACGACCACGCTGAAGGCGATCATGGGCATCGTCCGCAAGCGGGTGGGTTCGGTTGTATTCGACGGCAAGGAGCTCATCGACTTGTCGATCGATCGCATCGCGCGGCGCGGCGTCGCATTCTGCCCGGAGGAGCGGGCCATATTCGCCTCCCTCTCGGTCAAGGAAAATCTGTTCCTGCCGCCTCCGATCTCCAAGGCCGGCGCGATGAGCGTGGATCGCATCTTCGCGCTCTTTCCCAACTTACGCGAGCGGCTGTCGAGCGGCGGGGGCAAGCTGTCCGGCGGCGAGCAGCAGATGCTCGCGATCGCGCGCATTTTGCGAACCGGAGCGCGATTCCTGATGCTCGACGAACCGACCGAGGGCCTCGCGCCGGTGATTATCCAGCAGATCGGGCGCACCATCGCCGAGCTCAAGCGCGAGGGTTTCACGATTCTGCTGGTTGAGCAGAATTTCCGCTTCGCCTCGACTTTGGCCGACCGGTTTTTTGTCATGGAGCACGGCCGGATCATCGATGCGTTCGCCAACTCGGAACTGGAGGGCAGGATGGACAGGCTGCACGAGGCCCTGGGGGTGTGATGAGGCCTATCCAACCGCGGGAGCGACCGTGAACGTGTTCGGCCACACGATCAGCATGCCTGAGCTCTTCGGTCAGCTGCTGATCGGCCTGATCAACGGCTCGTTCTATGCGCTGTTAAGCCTGGGGCTCGCCGTCATTTTCGGCATGCTGACGATCGTCAACTTCGCCCATGGCGCGTTCTACATGATGGGGGCGTTCGCCGCTTATTTTCTTCTCCAATATTCGGGCCTCAATTATTGGTGGGCCCTCATTCTCGCGCCGCTGATCGTCGGGGCGATCGGGGCGATCGTCGAGCGCCTGTTCCTCAAGCGGCTCGCCGGCTTCGATCCGCTCTACAGTCTGCTCCTCACCTTCGGCCTGGCTCTGATCATTCAGGGCCTGTTCCAGAACTATTTCGGCGCCTCGGGCATGCCGTACGCCATCCCCAGACAGCTTCAGGGCGCCTATAATCTCGGCTTCATGTTCCTGCCCGTCTATCGCGGCTGGGTGATCCTCGCTTCGGCCGTGGTGTGCCTCGCCACCTGGCTCATCATCGAGAAGACCAAGCTCGGCGCCTATCTGCGCGCGGCCACCGAAAACCCGACCATGGTGCGCGCCTTTGGCGTCAACGTGCCGCGCATGGTTACGCTGACCTATGGCTTTGGCGTCGCGCTCGCGGCCTTCGCCGGCGTGCTCGCCGCGCCGATCACCCAGGTCCGTCCGGGCATGGGCACGGAGATCATCGCCGTCGTCTTCGCGGTCGTGGTGATTGGCGGCATGGGATCGATCCTCGGCTCGATCGTGACCGGCTTCGTGCTCGGCGTCGTCGAAGGGCTGACCAAAGTGTTCTACCCGGAGGCGTCGAACACGGTGGTGTTCGTGATCATGGCGATCGTTCTCCTCGTTCGGCCCACCGGCCTCTTTGGGCGGACGGCCTGACATGGACATCGAAGCCGCGATCACGCCTGCGGACATGACGACCCAGGACCGCCGTGTGAACGCCATCGCTTTCGCGATCATGGTCGCCCTGATCGTGATCGCGCCGTTTTTCGCCTATCCGTTCTTCGTCATGCAGGCGATGTGCTTCGCTTTGTTCGCCTGCGCGTTCAATCTCTTGATCGGCTACGCCAACCTGTTGTCGCTCGGCCATGCGATGTTCTTCGGTATCGCCAGCTATGTCTGCGCCCATGCCGCGAAAGTGTGGGGGCTCGAGCCGGTTTCGGCGATCGCGGTCGGCGTCGCCGCTTCCGCTGTCCTCGGACTCATAACCGGAGCGCTCGCCATCCGCAGCGCCGGCATCTACTTCGCCATGGTCACCGTCGCCTTTTCCCAGATGGTGTATTTCTTTTGCGTCGAGGCGCCGTTCACCCATGGCGAGGACGGCATCCAGGCGGTGCCGCAAGGACGGGCGCTCGGCTTCATCGATCTTTCAAATCCCTGGATCCTCTATTGTTTTGTCGCGGCGATCTTTCTGTTCGGCTTTCTCGCCGTGCAGCGCGCGGTCAATTCGCCGTTCGGCGAGATCCTCAAGGCGATCCGCGAAAACGAGCCGCGCGCCGTCTCGCTCGGCTATCGCGCCCTGCAATACAAGCTCGCGGCCTTCGTCCTGTCCGCAGTCATCGCCGGCCTCGCTGGCGCGACCAAGGCGCTGGTCGTCCAGAACGCCTCGCTGACCGACGTCGCGTTTTCAACCTCGGGCGAAGTCGTGCTGATGACCCTGGTCGGGGGCATGGGCACCTTCTACGGCCCGGTGGTCGGCGCGCTCATCGTCGTCGCGATGCAGAACTATCTCGCCCAGTTCGGCCAGTGGGTGACCGTGATCCAGGGGGTCGTGTTCGTCGCCTGCGTGCTGGCCTTCCGCCGCGGCATTGTCGGGGAACTGGCGGCGCTGGCGAAGATCTCGCTCTAGCGACAGGCGCGCCGACGCGCGTCACAGCGGAAAGGCCGCCGCTCCTCGAGGCGCAATCACGCCGCGGCCAGTAACTTGAGCTTAGGCGACACCGGCGCTCGTCTCATCCGAGCGGTTCATCGACGAGCGCGTCGCGGCGATCTTGTGGATCACCAGACGGATATCGCCATTGTCCTGCATGAAGCGGTCGAAATCGAGCTTCCGCAGGACGAGCAGCCGGCAATAGGTCATGGCGACGACGTCAGCTTGTCGCGTCATGCCGCTCAGCAGCGCCATCTCGCCAAACAGGTCGCCGCTGCCGAGTGGAATGCGGCGACCCGGAAAGACGACTTCGGCAGCCCCGGAGGCGATGAAGTAGCAGGCGTCGCCCTCGTCTCCCTCGCGCACGATCCGCTCGCGGGGCGCCACGAATCGGGGCCTGAGCAGCTTCTGCACCCGCTCGAGCTGCTGGTCGTTGAGATCGGCGAACAGGTCGAGGCGCCCGATCAACTCACGTGTATCGAGGCCGAGATCGAAACGAGGCCGGGTCTCTCTGGCCTGCGTACCCTCGACACTGCCTTTGAGATCCTCATAGACCTCGGCCGCGATGAGGCCTTCCTGGAACAGGGCGTCGTAGCGTCCCATCTCGCGCCGCATTGCCGACTGGCGCAGAAACCTCGTTTCGAGGGCCGCCGCATATTGCGGATATTGCCGGCGCAGCGCATCAAGAGCCGCGGTCGTACGTTTGAGGCGAACTTTGAGGATGGCGTTGATGAGCTCCACCACCCGCTCGCCAAAGATCGAACGCGATCGCACCGCGTGTGCGCCCATGAGTTCCTGGATCAGGAGGCGCGTAACGAGCAGCAGTTCGAACCTGTCGCCAAGCCGATCAGCGAGAAACCGCACAATCCCGAAGCGGCGGTAGAAGAAATAGGCGACGGCGAAGGAGAAGGGAAAAGATAGGGCCGCTTCGGCGCTGCGCTTGTAGCCGAGGCGTCCACCGCTCCGCGCGCCTTCCCCCACCGCTTCCGCGTTGCGCAACAGCGCCTGTACGGTGACGGGGGAGGCGGCTCGCTCAGCCATGATTTCGAGCGCCAGCATCCGTTCCTGATTGCCGAGCGCCACCAGGCCGATCGCGAGGCGCTCGATGATCGGTAAGGCCGACCTCGTTGGCGCCGCGCGCTTTTGCCGTCGCGATTCCCTCCTCATAAGGCGCGAGAGCGCTGGTGAGGGCGGAAGCGGAAATTTCGTGCTCGCTCGCCATCGTGCGAATGGTTTCGCCGATTTCCGTGTAGGAGAGCTCCAGCACCCGATCGCGCAACGCCTCGTCAACCGGCGACAGGCGATCAAGCCGCAGAAGGCGGATGACGAACCGCAAAGTCGTGCCGTTGACCAGCAGCGTGAACAGCACCAGGCCCGTCGCGAGCACCGCCACGAATCTTTGTATCTCCGGCGTCAGCGCAGTGTTCTCGGTGACGGCGAGCGCCAGCACCAGGGTCAAGGCGCCGCGCAAACCGCCCCAGGCGATCGCGAGTTTGTAGGCGGTGCTGATCGGCTGGGTCAGCTTGGCCAGGCTCAAAAGCGGCAGAAGCAGGAACAGCACCAGAAGGCGGGCCGCGAACACGGCCACAATCAGCGCCGCGATCAGCACGACATCGTGGAAGTGCATGTCGATCAACAGCTTCGGCACCAAAATCGAAGCCAGCACGAACACCAGCGAATGCGCCCAGAAGGCGATTTGAGCCCAAAGATCAGTGATGAACGACCAATTGTAGGGCGTGATCCGCGACCGCCCGAAGGCGCTGACGGTCAAGCCGGAACAGAGCACCGCGACCACGCCCGACACATGCAGGAGGTGTTCGGCGGCGATGAAAACGAGATAGGGCAGCGCGACGGTCAGCGTCGCCTCGGCCAGCCGGTCGTCGCGCGTCCAGGGGATGAGCTGCAGCAACGCCCGCCCCGCCAGCAGGCCCAGAGCCGCCCCCCCAAAGAAGGAGAGCAGGAATTGCGCGGCGCCGGCGGCGAAGTCCGGCTGGCGTCCGGAGACGATCATGCCGAGCAGGACCGTGAACATGACGATCGCCGCCGCGTCGTTGAGGAGCGCCTCGCCCTCGACAAGGCGGGTCAGACGGGCGGCGGCGCCGACGTCGCGGAACACGGCGATGACCGCGGCCGGATCGGTGGTCGCCACGACCGAGCCGAGCAACAGGCAAACGACCAGCGGCAGGCCCGCGATCGGCCACAGCGCCACGCCGACCACGGCCGTGCAGACGACCGTGGCGACGACCGCGAGCATCAGAATCGGGGCGGCGTCCTCGAGCATCCGCCGGACGTCGGCGGTGATCGCCCCTTCGAAGACGAGCAGCGGCAGAAAGACGTAGATGAAGGTCTCGGCGCCGACCGGCAGGTCGGCGAACAGGCCGGCCACGCTGTCGAAGCGGTGGCCGACCGGCGTGTGCAAGAGGACAATCGATACAGCGCCGATCGCCACCCCGATGACGGCGAGCAGCACCACCGGGGCGAGCTTCAGGCGGACCGCCACCGGCTGAGAGACGGCGACGACCACCAGCAGGGTCGCAAGGACGGCGAGAAGCAGGACGATGTCGAACATGGAGATTGAATCTCTATCCGGTCGCTGCGTCGGGGGGCAACTGGGGGCGCCGGGATTCGTCCGCAGCTTCGCGACCGCCGCGCCGTCAGCCTGCGGCGCCGGCCGTGTTTTTCGGCTCGTATGGGCAGAGATCGACGAGCACGCAAACGCCGCACAAGGGTTTGCGGGCGACGCAGACGTAGCGCCCGTGCAGGATCAGCCAATGATGAGCGTGCAACAAAAACCGGTCCGGGACGACGCGCATGAGTTCATCCTCGACCTCGCGCGGGGTCTTGCCGGGCGCGATGGCGAGGCGGTTGGCGAGGCGAAAGACATGGGTGTCGACAGCCAGCGTCGGCTCGCCGAAGACGGTGTTGAGCACCACATTGGCGGTCTTGCGGCCAACGCCCGGCAGCGCCTCCAGCTCCTCACGGTTGCGGGGCGTCTCGCCGCCGTGCCGTTCGACGATCGCGCGCGAAAGCGCGATAACGTTCCTGGCCTTGGTCCGATAGAGCCCGATGGTCTTGATCAGCCCGGTGACCCGCTCCTCGCCGAGCGCCGCCATCTTCTCGGGAGTGTCGGCGATGGCGAACAGCGCCGGCGTCGCCTTGTTCACGCCCGCGTCGGTCGCCTGCGCCGACAGCACCACCGCCACGAGCAGCGTGAAGGGGTTAAGGTACTTGAGCTCGCCCTGCGGGGCGGGATTCGCGGCCGCCAGGCGCTCGAAGATCGCTTCGGTCCTCGCCGCCCTCGCCTGCCGGGACTCTCTTCGCGCCATGGTCAATTTATAGGCGCCCGGGGCGGTCGCGCCAAGCGGCTTGCGACTAAAGCGCAAGTTGCCATGCGCGGCGCCGCCAAGCATTATGCCCGCATGGGCTCGGGCTTTGGCGGCGCGCCGCAGGACGGACGAACCGTAAAAATCGGGAGGAATGCAATGAAATCACTCAGACGGACATTGATGCTGGCGGGGGCGCTTTGCGCCTCGCTCGCCGCCTCTGCGGCTTGGGCCGCCGACAGCAAGGTCGTGATCGGCGACATCGACGACATGTCGGGGCCTTACGCCGACGTCATCGGCCCGCACGGGGTCGAGGCGATCAAAATGGCGATCGCGGACTTCGGCGGCACGGTCCTGGGCCAGCCGATCGAGATTCTGACCTTCGATCATCAGAACAAGCCGGCGCTCGGGGCCGAGAAGCTGCGCGAATGGGCCGACACCCAGGGCATGACGATGCTGCTCGGCGGGTCCAACTCCGGCGTCAGCATCGCGATGTCCGCCGCCGCCAAGGAGAAAAAGGTTCCCTTCATCGCCATCGGCGCGGCCGCGGCGTCGCTGACCGGCAAGGACTGCAGCCCCTACACGATCCACTACGGCTACGACACGACCGCGCTCGCCAACGGCACGGCGAAGACGATCCTCGAGCAAGGCGGCAAGAGCTGGTTCTTCATCACCGCGGACTACGCGTTCGGCAAGCAACTCGAAGCCGGGGCGACGGAGGTCGTCAAGGCGGGTGGGGGAAGCGTGAAGGGCGACGTCCGGGTGCCCCTCGGGACGTCGGATTTCTCCTCCTATCTTCTCCAGGCGCAGGGCTCGGGCGCCCAGGTGCTCGGCCTCGCCAACGCCGGCGCCGACACGCAAAACTCCCTCAAGGCGGCGGCGGAGTTCGGCCTCACCAAGACGATGCGGCCTGCCGCGCTTCTGGTGTTCCTGACCGATGTTCACGCGATCGGTCTTCAAACCGCGCAAGGGCTGGAGCTGACCACCGCGTGGTACTGGAACATGGACGACACCACGCGCGCCTTCGCCAATCGGTTCTTCGAAAAGACCAAGGCGATGCCGACCTTCTCCCAGGCCGCCTATTATTCGGCGACGCTTGCCTATCTCAACGCGGTCAAGGCGGTCGGGTCCACCGATTCCGACAAGATCATGGAGCAACTCCACAAGACGAAGATCAACGACATGTTCGTCAAGGACGGCGTGATCCGCCCCGACGGCCTGCTCGAGCACGACATGTACATCGTCCAGGTCAAGACGCCGGCCGAATCGAAGGGCGACTGGGACTTCTACAAGATCCTCAAAACGATGAAGGGCGAGGAGGCGTTCGGCAAGCTCGCCGATTCCGCCTGCCCGCTGGTCAAGAAATAGAGGAGTCTGGCGAGAGCGCCGGCGCTGAGGTCGAACCCATGCCGATCCGCCGTCTTCTTTCACCCGCCGCCGCAGCTCTCGCCGTCCTGATCGGCGGCGAGGCTGCTCGCGCGGACCTCCTGATCGAGGTCGACAAGACGGCGCAACGGATGATTGTCACGGTCGATGGCCATGAGGTCTACACATGGGCGGTGGCGACCGGGGGGATCGACTACGACACGCCAAACGGCGCGTTCAAGCCGTTCCGGATGGATATCGATCACCACAGCGACGAATGGGACAACGCGCCGATGCCCTATTCGATCTTCTTCACCCAGACGGGCAACGCGATCCATGGCACCTATGAGCAGCGCTCGCTCGGCCACGCCGTGTCGCACGGCTGCGTGCGGCTGTCGCTCGCCAACGCCGCCAAGCTATGGGGGCTGGTGAAGCGCCAAAAGATGGCCAACACGAGCGTTGTGGTGACGGGCGACATCCCGGGCGCGAAGCCGTCGCCGGTCGCGAGCGCTGCTCCGAAGCTGGCGAACACGAGCACCCCGTTCCCTCGCCTCTCCGCGTTGCCGGATCTCTTCTCCCTCTTCCACTAGGCAAGTTTGCGTTGGCGAACCCCGATGCTGCGCGGAAGTCGCTGTGGAGCGAAGTCAGCACGGGCCGGGCTCAGAAGAACGAGCCGCCATTTTGAGCGAATGACGGTGTCTTAAACGCGCCGACCGTCCTCGAAACGGCCGCACGATCAGGAAGCCGTTCGACTTCGCGGCTCATCGCCACGGCCTTTCGGCCCAGCGCTTCATGCCTAGGCTTCGATATTTGGCGCGCGCAAGCCCGTGCAGTTCATCGGCTTTCGTCGCATCGCCCCTGGCGGCCATGATGTCGCCGAGAGTCCGCAACCCGTGGCCTTGCTCAGGGCCGAGGCCTAGCTTTTCGGCAAGCTCAAGTCCCTCTCGTCGCGACGGCTTCGGCCGCGTTGGCGTCGAGGCTGAGCAGCGCGGCTGCTTTCACTCGAAGCAGCTCCGCTTCGACTGCGCGATATCCGGTCGCCCTCGCGATGCCAAGGGTGGTCTCGGCGACTGTCGAGAGCTCGCTCGCGGTTGCCGGGGCGCGAGCGTCTCGCCAGCGGGCGCCCGTCGAACGATGACGGGTACGCAGATGAATCTCGTGAGATCTTTCGAGAGCGGCCTCGAGAAGCGGGACGGCGGTGTCGAATTCACCATCGAGAGCATGAGCGTGCCCAAGCATGGCCTGATGCCAGGGCAAAGTGAAACTCAAGTCCGACTCGAGATGCGTGCTCGATGGCTGCCCGAGATATCGGCGTTGCCGAAGCTGTGTCGCCGCGGATCAAGTGCGCGCGAGCGTGATGATAACCGATGACGCTGACATCGAAGGCGTTCTTTTGCGGAAGCGCATGCGCGCGCTCCAGAATCGCGAATGCCCGGTCAAAATGGCCGCGATGGGCGAGCGTCGATCCGAAAGAATCGACATCGAGTCCAGGAGCAACGAGCCCGCCGTGCCAAAATCGCGAATCTGCGTCGGATCGCGCATGTTCTCCGGAAGATTTGCCGACAGAAGCTCAACTACGCTGTCGTAATCTCCGCAAATCCAGCAGGCGTGCCCCAGAGCGAAACGCGCGCCATAGGCAAGAGCCTCGTCCTCGAGACGATTGGCCATTTCAAGAGCGCGGCGGCCGACGTGAACCGCCTGCCGCGAATCGCCGCCGAATTGGCTGATCACATGACATTGTTGCATCGCGATTTCGGTCATGATGACCGGCTCGCCGCTTGCGTCGGCGGCCGCGGCGGCCGCCTCAAGATGCTTGAAATTCAGCTCATGCTCGCCACCGGCGAAATACGCCGAGGCGATGGCTCGATTGACGTCGATGAACGGGCGATCCTGTTTGCGCATGGACTGCAAGGCGTTTTGGTAGGCGCCGATCGCCTCCTTGTAGGCGGAGTTCCTCTGCGCGAGCTGTCCGGCTTTTTGCCAGTATTGCGCAGCGCCCACCTCATCTCCGGCGCGCGCCAGATGCGTCGCGAGCGTCTCCGGCGCGGTTTCGGCGATCGCCGGCTGCAGGCGCATGAGGGCTTTGGCGATCTGGGCGTGAATCTCGCGACGCCTGCTGCGCAGCATGCTGTCGTACGCGGCTTCTTGAATCAGCGCGTGCTTGAAGCGGTAGGTCGCATCGGGCGCAAGGCCGTCAACGAATACGAGGTCGGCGTCGACGAGTCGCTCCAGCGCGACGTTGAGTTCAGCTTCGGGGCGCCCAGCGATCGCGAGCATGAGCCCGAACCCGAACTCCCGACCAGCGACCGCCCCAATCTGCGCGACGTCGCGCGCATCGCCGAGCCGGTCGAGCCGCGCGGCGAGCGATTGCTGCAAGGTCAGCGGGATCGTCTGCGCGCCGCCCTCGAGCACGAGCCGCGTCACCTCCTCAATGAATAGCGGCACCCCGCCTGTGCGGACGGTCACTCCTTCGATTGCTTCTGCCGAAAGCGCGTCACGCTCGGCGATGGCGCCGACCATCTGGCGCACCTGCTGGCGATCGAGCGGAACCAGGGAAATGACGCCATGATGCGAGCGCGTCGCCCAAGGCGCGCGGAATTCAGGGCGCGCCGTGGCGACGATCATCAGCGGCGCCGTCGCGCCTCGTTCAGCGAGCAGCTTGAGCAAGTCGAGCGAGGTCGGGTCGGCCCAGTGGAGGTCTTCGAAGGCGAGCACGAGCGGTTGCGTGCGCGCGCCCGCGAGCAACCAGGCGACCATCGCGGCGAGCTGGCGGCGCCGCAGCTCGTCGGACGTAAGTTCAGGCGCGTCGACGTTTGGGACGGGAATGTCGAGCAGGGGCGCGAGCAACGGCGCGAGCTCAACCGGATTGAGCTTCACTTGCGTGAGCGAGGATTCGAGATCGGCAAGCCGCGATTCCGGCGCGACCTCGGCGCCGCCGAATCGTTGCTTGCCCCATTCGACCAACGGATGGAGCGCAGTGTTCTGCAACAATTGTGATGAGGCCCATTCGACCCAGGAATGGGGCGTATCGGCGAGCCGGCCACGAAACTCGTCAATGAGGCGCGACTTGCCAAGGCCGGGCTCGCCGACGATCTGAATAAACTGCCCTTCGCTCGCTTGGGTGCGCGCCCAGCGCTTAACGAGGACCCCAAGATCGTCCTCCCGCCCGACGAGCGGCGTCTGGGTTCGCGCGCCGACGCGCCGGCCGCCGCCGCTCGGGCGCACGATCCGGTACAGAACCGGAGAACCCGGAACGCCTTTGAGTTCGCGTGACCCCTTGTCTTCCAAGACGAACAGGCCCGCAACCTGACGGCGCACCGCCGCTGTGACGAGTATCGTTCCCGGCTCGGCCTGGCTTTGCACCCGAGCGGCGAGGTTTGGAGCGTCGCCGAACACCTCGCCCGTGGAATCCACAACCACCGGCCCGCTATCGAGCCCGATGCGCGCGGCGAGCGCGGGAAATCCGCGGCCGGCGTTGGTAGCGTTCAAGTCTTCGAGCGCGCGAAGCAGCGTCAAGCCGGCGCGAACGGCGCGTTCCGCATCATTCTCCTGCGCCCTCGGATATCCGAACAGCGCCATGAGCCCGTCGCCGAGTTTTTTGGCGACATGCCCGCCGTACTGGCCAATCGCCTCGGCGGCGTCATCAAGATAGGAGCCGACGAGGTCGCGCCAGTCCTCGGCGTCGAGCGTGCGTGCGAGGCCGGTCGATCCGACCAAATCGCAGAACATGACAGTGATGGGCCGTCGCTCCGCTTCGTCTCGCGCGCGCGGCGCGGCGATGGGAACGGCTGCGCCCAGCGCCGGCAGGCTGGCGATCGCTTTAAGGACGCGCTTGCGGTCGCCAAGCGCCAAACCAAGCTTTTCGAGGTCGTTTTCGTTCAACTCGCGAACGACGTCCATGTCGATCACGTTGTCACGAAACGCGGCCTCGTGCCGCTCAAGACCTAGGCCTCGTAGCCAAGTGGCGACGTCCATGACGTCCTCGGAGGTCGGGCGACACAACCGCGGTCTGCAAAGAAACGCAAACTAGCACTTTCCCGGCGATGCGCCAAAAAACTCGGCTTGTCTGCACCTGCTGCGCGACTCTCTCGGTCGCTTTGGCCTGTTCGCCAAGCAGCCGCGGAATGTCTGCCATTTGCGCATTGCGGCCGTGCACTGCGTCGTCTTCTCACGGCGGCAATCCCCACCGGCGATAGACCCCATGAGCCCTGTAGCTCCGATCGTGTGGAGAAATTTAATAAGCCGTCGCAAGGCGGCTCGAAGATCGCTTCCTCAGCCTATCAAATTCTATCGCGGCCTTCGGAGCGGAGATAGCGGAACCCTGGCGGCCTCTCGCCGTTTTGCCTGCGCGCGTCCGATTTTGTCCTAATAATGCTTGCCGACCACAGGTCCCGGCGGCGCGCAGGTTTCGACGACAGCGGGGCGCTCTTGCTAACCCTCGAGCGGACTGGGGACCGAATGCCTTCATTCTTTCGACACGGGGTCCGCGTCCGTGAATTTCACCAGGCCGCCGAGCTGGCGCGGGGAATCTTGCGCAAGGCGCTGCATGATTTGACAGCGCGTGCAGCGAGCCGAATAGAGACGCCCTATGACGTCAATTTTTACACTCGGCACGCGCGGCTCGCCGCTGGCGCTCGCGCAAGCCGAGGAAACTCGCGATCGCCTCACACAGTCGCTGGGCTGGGAGAGCGGACGCGTGGCGCTAAAAATTATCCGCACCACTGGCGACCTGATCCAGGACCGGCCGCTGGCGGATGTGGGAGGCAAGGGCCTTTTCACCAAGGAGATCGACGCGGCCCTGCTTGCGGGCGGGATCGACGCCGCCGTTCATTCGGCGAAGGACTTGCCGTCGCTGATGCCCGAAGGCGTTGCGATCGTGGGCTTCCTGCCACGCGAGGACCCGCGCGACGCGCTGATCTCCGCCTTGGCCGATACGGTCGAGGGCCTGCCTCAGGGGGCGAGTTTCGGGGCCGCCTCGCTGCGCCGGCAGGGTCAGCTCCTTCGCCTGCGTCCCGACCTAAGGCCGGAGCTTCTTCGAGGAAATGTTGAAACGCGGTTGCGCAAGGCCGAATTGGGCGCGGTCGGCGCGACGCTGCTCGCCATGGCGGGGCTGAAGCGGCTCGGTCTCGTTCACCGGGCCCGGGGGCCGCTCGGCCTCGAGGCTTTCCTACCCGCCCCCGGTCAGGGCGCGATCGCGCTGACCGCCCGGACTGCGGATGGCAGGACCCGCGATGTGCTCGCCGCCATCGCCCATTCCGAGACGGGATGGGCGCTCACCGCCGAACGCGCGTTCCTCGCGGAGCTGGAGGGCTCCTGCCGCACCCCGATCGCTGGCCACGCTCGAATCGAAAACGGCCGGGTCCTGTTCCGGGGCGAGGTGCTGCGACCCGACGGATCCGAAAGCTTCCCCGTCGCCGCCGACGGACCCTCCGCCGACGCCGAGGCGCTGGGCCGAGAAGCGGGACGCGAACTCGCCGCGCGCTTGCCCGCGGGCGTGCTTGCCCGCGGCTAAGAGTTGCGCGCGCTATCACGGAACCGCCGCGCGCTTAGCCGTTTTCAGCGCGGCTTAAACGCAAATTAAACGCGCTTAACCGCAAATAAACGCAAGCAAATTTGCTTTCTTTTACTTACGTTTATTTTTTCGGATTGATATTTTTCAATGAGTTGCGGCCGATTAAAATAAAAAAGGTAACTCCCAGGCCGTCTGGGTTAGGGAGCGATGGCTTGGAGGAGGTTGGCTGGGGTTGAGGTCCAAGGCCTGGAGGATGTTGCAGCCTTGTTTGCGGGCGGTCGAAACGATCGATCGCAGGCGGATGAAGACGCGGGCGCCCTCGAAGGTTCGGAACGAGCCCGAGATTTTCATTTTGACCTTGGTCATGCGCAGGTCCTGTTCGGCCAGGTTGTTGGCGAACGGGACGTCGAAGTCGACGAGGAAGCGGAGGGTCTCGTCCTTGAAGGTCCTCAAGCGGATGAGGAGATTGTGGCCAGGGCGCTGCTTCTTTCGTTTGTTGGCGCTCTTTGCTGGGTCGAAGGACGGGAGCGCGCGATGGAAGGCGAACCCTTCCTGGACGGCCTGCCAGTAGCGGTCGACGAAGCCCTGCACGCGCCCGGGTTCGAGCGCGCTTTGGCCTGCTTGCCTGGCTTGGCGCACGGCCTTTGCGGCGTCGATGAGGAGGTCGCGCATGGGCGAGCGCCCACGGCTCCTTGTCGATGTCGATGAGCGCCTGGAGTTCGCGTAAGTGATGGGCGTTGCAGAAGGCGTGGTCGACGTTTGTGAGAGCGGCGTAGGGGCGAAAATGATCATGCACCACCACTCCGCCCGTGAGCCCTTCTGGAATGTCGCGCCGCGCCGCGCCGACCCGGTAGAACGTATGGTCCTGGCTCGAGGCCGTGTGC
>CAWDKC010000040.1:0-32104 GCA_963802615.1 uncultured Alphaproteobacteria bacterium | reverse complement strand
TCATTCAACCAACCGGTTGACATTCTAAGGACAGCGGCGTACATTCAACCACATGGTTGAACTACACGCGCCTCAGCTCGGCCCCGTCTTCCACGCGCTCAGCGACGCCACGCGCCGGAGCATGTTGCTCGAACTCGCGACCGGCGAGCGAACCGTCGGCCAGCTGGCGCAACCGTTCGCCATCTCGCTCGCGGCGGCTTCGAAGCACATCAAGGTGCTGGAAAGCGCCGGCCTGATCCAGCGCGAGGTGCGCGGCCGGTCGCATCTCTGCCGTCTCGATCCGGGACCGCTGGAGAGCGCGCACGACTGGCTGAGCTTCTACGAGCGCTTCTGGACCGCGCGCCTCGATGTGCTCGATCGGCTGCTCCGCGAGGAGGACGAACAAAAATCCGCAACCCGCAAACCGACCCCAAAACAAGGAGACGAGAAATGAACGAACTCGCGAAAGTGGACGCCTATGGCGCGCTGTCCGAGCCGGCCACGCTGACGATCCAGCGCATGCTGCCCGGCCCGATCGAGCGGGTCTGGTCCTATCTGACCGAGAGCGACCTGCGCCGCAAATGGCTGGCGAGCGGTCAGATGGAAATGAAGGTCGGCGCGCCGTTCGAGCTCGTCTGGCGCAACAGCGAGCTCACCGACCCGCCGGGCAAGCGGCCGGAGGGCTTCGGCGAGGAGCACCGGATGGAGAGCCGGATTCTCGAGCTCGATCCGCCGCGAAAACTGGTCTTCACCTGGGGAAAGGACGACAGCGACGTTTCGTTCACGCTCGAACCGAGAGGCGAGAAGGTGCTGCTGACCGTGGTCCACCGCCGCCTGCCCACCCGCGGCATGATGGTCGGCGTCAGCACCGGCTGGCACGCGCATCTCGACATGCTCGCCGTCAGCCTGAGCGGCGAGAAGGCGGAACCCTTCTGGGACCGGTTCAGCCGCCTCAGGGCCGAATACGATCAGCGCATCCCGACGTGAACAAGGGCGACCGTCGTCGCTGTGACGGCGCGATCGTCGACCGGAATTGATGAACTCAAACTCCCCGAACACGAGGACACCGATGCACAATCCAATCGCTTCGCCAATCGTTTCGCGCGAGGAATGGCTGAACGCCCGGCTCGCGCTGCTCGAGCGCGAAAAAGAACTGACCCGGCTCAGCGACGAAGTGGCTGAGCGGCGCCAGGAGCTGCCGCGGGTCAAAGTCGACAAGACCTACCGGTTCGACACCGACGAAGGGACGGCCACGCTCGACGACCTTTTCGGCGGGCGCTCGCAGCTCCTCGTCTACCACTTCATGTTCGGGCCCGATTACAAGGCAGGCTGTCCGTCGTGCTCGATGATCGCCGACGGATTCAACGGCTTCGCGGTGCATCTCGCCAACCACGACGTCGCGCTCTGGGCGGTGTCGCGCGCGCCGCTCATGAAACTGCAAGCCTACAAGCAGCGGATGGGATGGACGTTTCCCTGGGCCTCCTCGTTCGGCGATGATTTCAACTTCGACTTCAACGTCTCGATCACCGAGGAACAGCAGGGCGCGGGAGGCGTTGAATACAATTATCGGCGCGCCGACCATCCGCTGACCGCGGCGCAGGTTCCCGAGCCTGTCGCCCGGTTCGCGGAATTCTTGCGGAACCGACGGGCGGACCTTCATGCGCGATCGGCCAGGCATGAGCGCCTTCGTGATGGAGGACGGCGACGTCCACCACGCCTATTCCACCTATTCGCGCGGTCTCGACGGGCTGTGGGGCGCCTATCAATGGCTCGACCGAGCGCCCAAGGGGCGCAACGAGCAGGGCGTCTGGTGGCGCCGCCACGACGAGTACGGCGCCCCTGCCCATCAATCCATTCAGCAAGCCGGAGGTTGAGCCATGCACATTCCCCCAATCGTGTCGCTTGAGGACTGGGACGCTGCCCGCGAGCAGCTCCTGGTGAAGGAGAAGTCGGTGATGCGCGCCCATGACGCGCTCGCCGCCGAACGTCGGCGGATGCCGTGGATGGCGGTCGAGAGGCCTTATGAATTCATCGGGCCCAACGGCAAGGCGAGCCTCATCGACCTGTTCGAAGGCCGCCGTCAGCTGATCGTCTATCGCGCGTTCTTCGAGCCAGGCGTGTTCGGCTGGCCCGATCACGCCTGCCGCGGCTGCTCTTTGGGCGCCGATCAGGTGTCGCATCTCGCGCATCTGAACGCCCGCGACACGACTTTGGTCTATGCGTCGCGCGCGCCGCAGGCCGACATCGCGCGGCTCAAGGCGCGCATGGGCTGGCGGATGCCATGGGTCACCATCACCGACAGCTTCGACGCCGACTTCGGCGTGGACGAATGGCACGGCCACAACGTCTTCTTCCGCGATGGCGACAGGATCTACCGCACCTATTTCATCAACAGCCGCGGCGACGAGGCGATGGGCACGCTGTGGAACTACCTCGATGCGACGCCGCTCGGGCGCCAGGAGCTATGGGAGGATTCGCCTGACGGCTATCCCCAGACGCCGCCCTACAAATGGTGGAACTGGCACGACAATTACGAAGCCGAAACGGCGGTCAACGCGCAATGGGACAAAGTGTCGGCCGCCGGAGAGGCAACGTTCCGAGATAAGCAAGCCGGCGCGCAGCAATGAGCGCGGCCTCGATCGGCGGGGAGAACCACGGCGCAGGCGTTGCCCGCGTCGCGGCAGGCTGGCTCGGCCTCGCGGCTGCGCCGACCTTCGCCGCGATGGCGCTCGTGACCGCCGCTCTCAGCGGCATGGAGCCTCTTTGCTCGGCGGCTCAAAGGAGTTCGCTCTGGAGCGGAATGGTCCCGATGTACTTGCTAATGGGCGTCTTTCATTCGGGCCCATGGCTGCAGCTGATCTCGGGACGGCGGAGCTGACGCCCCAACTTCGGCGAACAATTCGAGGCGCGATTTAAAAAGCCTCGCGCAGGGCCCCCGGGTTGCCAATCTCCGCGCTAGACCTGCAAACAGAGAAAAACTTAAGCTTAATGATAATTCCGAGTCAACTGCCACCTTGAAGTATAGAGAAGACTTTACGTGCGTTGATCTGACAAATATTACGTCTTATTACTCGACGTGTCTCGTCAGAGTACTTACGCCCGCCGAGATCAGCTATTTCTAACCCAAGAAATTTCTTACTGAAACGCTTATTTGAAACAGAAAACGTCTCTCGAAATTCACGCGCTTCCTCTACATCAAACAGCAGTGCAGGAAAATCATGTTTTGATAGTTTAGCAAGAGACTGTGTTGCTGCCCATGGGTGTAGATTTAAGTTGAGTCTGTTCATGGTAAGTATAAACTGGAGTTGAAAATATCCGATCGATGTATTTATCTCATCGGTGTTTCTAATCATTGTACTGGGTATGTGAATATTTACTCCCATACATTCGAACAGGTCCTCGAGCGTATTCCTAGATCCAGCATCGTAAATTCTACAGCTCAAATTATCCGCTCCAAAGATATTTTCCCAGAGACTAGCCATCTCATAATAGTCAGTTTGCTTCAGAGTCTCATTTATGTACCTCCAAAAACTAGCAGTTTCACCAATCATCTTGACCATCTGATTATATTGCAATTCGGCAAGTTCATCCTGAGATCGGACAAAGAATATCACTTTGATACTTTTAACCGATTTAATTGAGGTCAAAAATTTCCTAACTTCAGCGGCATCAGCAAGTGTGAAATTTTCCGAAGAAATAAGTATTTTTGATGACGATGATTCCCGGATATCCTTTTCTACATCAGCTAAAGTCTGATTTGGCGATCGTGGTAGAGTCATATAATATGGATAGTCGCGTATAAAACACTTTGCGAAATCTTGATGTCCGCTACCTGTGCCGCGATCGTCTGCAAGTAGGTAATTTACGCCGTGTGAAAGAAAGTAATCCCTGTTCAACCCGAGCACTTGTTGGATCGCGGTCGTCCCTGTTTTTGCTCGTCCAACGTGCAGGTATACTGTGCTCATTTTGTTAATTTCTACACGCTTCCGGAATTGGCATTCGCCGCGTCGCCAACCTGTTATCGGGCGTTGGCTCGAGAATTGAAGCTCCGCGTCCGCGTCGCCGGACCATACTGGCTCATCTGAGGGACAGCAACGGACCTCTCAGTGCCGGCGCGGCGATCAGCCCGGTGAGCGCTGTCCCGTTACGCGCCGTCGAGCCTACGGCAGCCATTGAACGCCTAAACTCGACATGAGCTCTCGTGCATAAGGTCTCGCGACGGCTTCACGACGAAAATCTTCGGGAAGCCGCTCGCGGAAGCGGGTGTCAGCGGCAACTGAACTTTTCGGGATACTTTCGTAGTAGGAATTGTCTCCAGTGATGAAGCGAACCGCTTTGCGTCCTCTCAGATAAACCGAAGCGGCTCCATTCCCGCCGAGCCCATGATGCGGAAACTTCCAATAGCTGAGCGCATCCGATTCCCACGATCCACCAATGAAGCGGCAGAGCTCTGGAAATACGTTATCGGGATCGTTGGCGAGATCGTCATAGCCTGCGAGCATCGATATCGCTGGATGTCGTGACGTGAATTCGGAAATGGTCTTGTTCACCGCCTCCCATTGATCCAAAATCTGATCGTAAGTCAGATCGGTGAGACGGCGCGATTTGGACTCTACGTAACCAGCCGGATGCCTAACAAGGTGAATGAAGCGGGGGCTGATCCGCTTACCAGCGAGAAAATATTCGCACCAATCGAATTGCTTTGAGCAGTCTATAAGCACCCGCTTCTTGCTGCGAGATGCGGCGAAATGAAATGCGTTACGTTGGTCGACCTGCTCGATGCCGTGCAGGAGCGTGCACTCCGGCAGCCCGTCGGCTTCGCACGAGCGGCAATGTCCTTGGTCCGGCCACCTCCACGGTCGATAATACTCTCCAAGATTTCAAAGCCCACGAACACGACCCAAGGACGAGGTTCAACCAGTTGGAGCCCGAGCGAGCGCCGCTCAGGATGAAGACCACGGTGATCGGGAAGTCTGCTTCGGCGTCAGAGAACATTCTATACACTCGTGGAACCCGGATTCGCCGTGCCGCCAACCTGGCTCTCGGGGGCTGGCTCAAGACCTAAAGCCCGGTCCGCGCGGACCATAGTGGCTCATCTGAGGGCCAGCAACGGGCGAACTCTCTCAGCGCCGGCGTGGCGATCAGCCCGGTGGCCGGGCCGGGCTGCGCGCTATGCGCCGTGCGCCACGAGAGCCGCGCCTCGAGGCACGTCAGGCGACCTGATCACGGGCCTTGGGGTTCTCGATCGTCTGGAGAACTTCGAAGCCCTCAAATTCGGGGTGGCCGAGATAAAGCGGCTTGTTGGCGCCGGCGTCGCGGTGGGCGGCGCGAAAATGTTCGGACTGCGTCCAGGCGGTGAAGGCGTCCTTGCTCGCCCAGACGGTGTGCGACGAATAGAGCACATGATCGTCGCGCTCGGGCCCGCGCAACAGATGGAACTCGAGGAACCCGGGCACGCGGTCGAGGTGGGTGTCGCGCGAGAGCCACACGTGTTCGAACGCGCTCTCCGCGCCCTTCATGACCTTGAAGCGATTCATGGCGATATACATGGCGATCTCCCTTTCAAGAGTTCAGTCCAATCGCATGCTGCGCGATGCTGACGCCGGAGCCCGCGGAATTGGCAATTTGGCGCCGGCGCATGGGCGGTCATGCCCGCATCGCCTTGCCCATTGGATCGTAAGGGGAGGGCGGAATGACTCGCGCTTGGCGCTCGACGCCGACGATATGGAGGCTGAGCTCGGCGCCGATCCCGGCTGCTTCCGGCGCGACCAGAGCCATCGCCAGGCTCTTTCCGACCGTGTGGCCATAGCCGCCGGAGGTCACGAAGCCGACAATCGCGCCCGACCGCCACACCGGCTCGTAGCCGGTCGCATCCGCATCGTCCGCAGCGATTTCGAGCGTGACGAGCTGGCGGTCGGGCGGCGGTCCCTTGCGCTCGGCGAGCGCCGCTGCGCGACCGATAAACTCGCCCTTGTCCCAGGCGATCCAGCGGTCCATGCCGGTCATGCGCGGCGTACGATCCTGAGTGAATTCCGCCGACCAGATGCCGAAGCTCTTTTCGAGCCTCAGCGACAGCAGTGCGTTATAGCCGTACTCCCGCACGCCGAGATCGCGTCCGGCCTCGAGCAGAGTCCGGCGCAGGGCCGCGTGTTCCAGCGCGCGGCAATTGATCTCGTAGCCGAGCTCGCCGGTCACCGAGAGCCGCGCGACCTTCGCCCGCACCAGGCCAACGTCCAGGGTCGCTGCGCCCATGAACGGCAGCGCCTCGCTGGACACGTCCTGATGCGTCGCGCGCGCCAGCAGCTCGCGCGATTTCGGGCCGGACAGCGAGAAGCCGATCATGTCGTCGGAAATGTCGCGCACGCTCACGCCCTCGCGCGCATGGTCGGCGAACCAGCGCATATGCCATTGGCGAAGATAGTAGGAGCCCTCGATCCAGAACGTCCCGTCGCCCCAGTTGATGATGGTGAGATCGCCTTTGAGCTTTCCGGTCTCGGACAGCATCGGCGCAAGCCGCGCCCGGCCGGGTTTGGGGAGGCGGGAGACCGTCATCCGGTCGAGCCAGCTTTCAGCCTCGGGGCCGGTCACTTCGTAGCGCGAGAACGATGCGATATCGATGAGGCCGACGCCGTCGCGCACCATGCGGCATTCGGCGCCGACGATGTCGAAGGCGTTCGAGCGCCTGAGCGTCGGTTTTTCCTCAAAACCCGCCGGGGCGAAATAGAGTGGGATCTCCAGTCCCCAGGAATTCCCCCAGCGACAGCCCGCCTCCGTCATCGCATCGTAAGCCGGCGTCGTCTTGAGCGGCCGGCCGGCCGGCAATTGCTCGTTGGGATAGGACATGACAAAGCGGCGGGCGTAGAATTCGCCGGTCGTCTGCTTGATATATTCGCGATTGGAGGCAAAGGCGCCGTAGCGGGCGATGTCGAGGCCAAAGACGTCCGCCTCCGCCTCGCCATGGATCATCAGTTCCGCAAGCGACTTGCCGACGCCCCCGCCCTGCAGAAAGCCCGCCATGATTCCGCAGGCCAGCCAATAGCCGCGCTTGCCCGCGACCGAACCGATGAGCGGATTGCCGTCGGGCGAGAAGGTGAAGGCGCCGTTGACCCATTTGCGCACCCCTGCGCTCTGCAAAACCGGGTAGCGGCGGTGAACGAGCTCGAGCTCGTCGGCGATGCGGTCGATGGCCTCCGGCAGGAGCTCGACCCCGTAGTCCCATGGCGCGCCGTCCATCGACCAGTGCTGAGGGCGGGTCTCGTAGACGCCGATCAGCATGCCCTTCTGATCCTGGCGCATGTAGGTGAACCCCTCGAGGTCCACGATCATCGGCAGTTCGGTCTTGAGCGCGGCGATCTCCGGGATTGTCTCGGTCAGAAGGTAATGATGCTCCAACGGCGAGAGGGGAAGGTCGAGCCCGACCATCCGCCCGACCTGCTTCGCCCATAGGCCGGCGGCGTTCACCACATGCTCGGCGTTGATCAGGCCGGCCTCGGTGATGACGTCCCACGAGGAGTCCGGGCGCTGCTTGAGCTCGAGCACCCGGTTGTGCTCGATCACCGTCGCGCCGCGTTTCTTGGCCGCTCCGGCGTAAGCCCAGACTGTTCCCGTGGTGTCGACATAGCCTTCGCGGTCGGCCCACATGCCGCCGAGCACGCCCTCCACGCTGACGATCGGGCAGCGGGCTTTGATTTCTTCAGGGCTCACCAGGCGGACGTCATCAATCCCGATGGCCTGGAAGCGGCGGTAGGACGACTGCAGCCACTCCCACCGCTCCGGCGCGGAAGCGACGGAAATGCCGCCGGTCATGTGCATGCCGATCGGTTGGCCTGACTCGGCTTCGACCTCTTTCAGGAGGTCGATCGTATAGGCCTGGAGGATCGCCATGTTGGGATTGGCGTTGAGCGCATGAAAGCCGCCGGCGGCGTGCCAGGACGAGCCCGCGGTGAGGACCGAGCGCTCGACCAGCGCCACATCGCTCCAGCCAAATTTCGTTAAATGGTAAAGGACGGAAGCGCCGACCACGCCCCCGCCGATAACAACAACGCGGTAGTGCGCTTTCATCTGCCGGCCCCGTTCGACTGAAGCGCTGGTGCGCGCGTGCTACCGAATTGTTCGGCGCGGGTCCAGACAATGATGTCCAGCAGGGCGCCGATGCGGCACTTTTGTCGGCGAGTGTGGCTTTTGTCGCCTTGTCGGGTGAGCCCGAATATGCGTATGCATGGCAATTGTGTGGCGAGCGAAACGCTTGGATTCGCGCGCCCGAAAGCCGCCGTTTCTGCGGTTAACGAGAGCGTAAGGGGTGTGGGGTCAACACGGTTCTGGAGGTAGGCGTCGGCAAGCTGGTCAATCTGAGGCCGAGAGCGACAGCAAGTGGAATTGCCTGTATAGTTGAGACTTACAGAGACTCGGCGAGTGTGGCGGACGACATCGGCAAAGATAGAGTGTTCGTACGCGCGCACGCGTTTTGAGGCGAAGGGGTGGTATGAGGCGGAGCGGTGCCTTGACGCTCGGGGTGGTCCTGACGCTTGGCGCGGTAACCGGCGGCCGGGGGCAGGAGCTATCGGGCTCGGTGACCTCGGCGAATGGGTCATTGTTCGACGGGTTTGTCCTGCCGTCGATGCCGGAGAACTGGGCTGATTTGCCGCTGAAGCTGACGGCGACCCAGACCACCTCTTTCAACTCGAACATCAATGCGGTTCCACTTGGGCTCCCGGTGCCGGCCGGCGAGGCGAAAGCCGACTTCACCTCGACAACCAATTTCGGTTTCTCAACAAAGGCGAACGTTTACGGCCAGCGGCTCTATCTGGACACGACGTTTGGGGTCATCCGGTATCTTCATCAGGTCAATTTTGATTCGACTGTGTACTCGCTTAACGCCGGGGTTGACTGGACCGTAACCTCGCGATGCTCCGGAACTCTTGGCGTGAGCCTCTCCAAGTCGCCGGCAGAGATCACGGACCTGGTCGCAGTCGGCGTCAACTACGTGACATCGACCGCGCTCAACGAAACTGGAAAATGCGCAGTCGGCAACGGATTTTCGCTGCTGTTCAACAGCGGCCTGACCACGACGAAGAATTCAAATCCCATCGATGCGGTGAATGACAGTCGAACCACGCTTCTCTCTACCGGCATAGAATATGAAAAAGGTTATAGCTCCCTCACGGCGCTGGCCAGCATTTCCGATAACAGCTACACGGGGAGAACCGCGGCGCAGGTCGGGCTCGGACTGGCCACGGTCACCGACTTTCATAGTTTTAGTCTGAGCTATACTCGACAAATCAATACTAATCTTTCGGTAACCGGACTCATCGGACTGGTCGGGACCACGAGCGGATTCACTTTGGGTCTCCCCAAGTCGCTCGTGCCGATCTATACGCTATCGACAAACTGGACGTTTACGCCAAAATTGTCCCTGAACGCGTCCGCCTCGCGAACAGTTGCTCCTGCGACGACGGTCATCGCCAACGCGGAGACCGCCTATAACGCTTCGGTGAATCTGGGCTATCAGATGACGCCAAAAGTCAGCATCAACGCCGGCGGTTCAATCGGCTATTCCACCTCAGCGTTCACGGTGGGACCGGCCGAGGCGGGTCTTTCACCTTTTTTCACCGGCGCCCAGAGGACTTATATCCTCAATGCCGGCATGACCTATACCATGACGCCCTTCCTGTCGGCCGCGCTGAACGCCTCATATACCGAGCGGGTCGGAAATGGTCTCGTCACCCCGCAGGATTTGGTCACATTAAGCCTGAACTATAGACCGTACTAGCAGTCCGAAGTGGGAGCGGAAGCAATGCTGACAACGATTCGAAAGGCCCAGCGGTGGATGCTGTGGTTAACCGTCTTGACCGTTGGCGCGGTCGCCCCGGTTTGGGCGCTCGCCGCCGGCCGGGTTCTCACGCCGCAGGAACTCGGTTTCCATCAAGGTCGTCAACCAGCCCGACATGGACACCACAACCCGCGTCGAAACGGATGGAACGATCAGCTTTCCCTACATTGGCCGGATCAGGGCGGCTGGGTTGAGCTGAAGACCAGGTGGCGCACGCAATCGAAAGGCAGTTGGCGGCGCGTCAAATCGTGACCGATCCCCACGTGCTGGTTGAAATCTCCACCTTCGGCACGCAAGCGAGCGTGCAAGGGCAGGTGGGGGCGCCTGGCGTGTATACGCTCGATCGGCCAACGAATTTGACGCAACTGCTGTCTCGGGCGGGCGGACTCCGCGACGCCGGCCTGGGCGGAACGGTCAGCGTGCGCCGCGCCGGCGGCCGGATCCAAAAGTTCGATTCCAAGGACGTCCAGGCCGGACGCGGGCCTGGCGCCAATCTGCGGATCGCCAATAACGATGAGGTTTTTGTCGACCAGGCGCCGTTTTACTATCTTTACGGTTATGTGGGCAGAACGGGGGAATATCCGCTCCTTCGTCCTCTCACGGTCCAGGAAGCGATTGCGATTGGCGGCGGATTGGCCACCCTCGGATCGGAATGGCGGATCCGGATCAAACGTAAGTCGGGCGAAGGGCAAACCTACGAAGTCCCGGCTTCGCTTGACGACCAAGTTGAGGCAGGCGATACGATTGTCGTCAGCGAGCGCATATTCTAGTCACTAAGCTCTGCTATGGCCTTATGCTGAGTTGGCCTCGAGCGCGCAGGAGTAGGGTCGTGTCGGTAAGCCAAATTCTGGTGATCCTCTTGCGCCGGGCGTGGATCGTCGTGCTGACGCTGCTCACCACCGTGATCGTGGCGGGCGGGGTGTTGCTGTTCGTCCCGGGTCGCTACGACGCGGTCGCGACCGCGAGCATCGACCCCGGGAACATTGATCCGCTTTCCGACATGGGGGGCGGCCTCGCCGCAATGGGGATGATTCAAGGCAATATCCTTTCTCTCGTCGGCAGCCAGCGGGTGGCGGTCGACGTCGTCAAGCGGTTGAATTTGACCGACAATCCGGCGGTGCAGCAGAATTTCCGAAAGTCGCCTTCCTTCGGCCGCGAAAGCATCGAGGAATGGATGGCGGCTGGCCTGGCGAGGAATGTCGATCCCAGGTTCCTTATGGGAACCAACGTCCTGGCGATTCGATATAAGTCGGGCGACCCGAACCAGGCGGCGTTGATCGCCAATGCGTTTCTCGCCGCGACGATCGACGGCTCCGTGGCCATGAAGGCCGCGGAGGCCGACCAGACCGTGCGGTGGTTTGCTCCGCAACTCGACGAATTGCGTAAGGAGCTGGAGGAAGCGCGCGTGGCGCTTCAAGCCTTCCAGACCAAGACGAACATGGTTGCGCCCTCGGCCGCGGGCGGCGACAGGGAGACCAGCCAGTACATGGCGATCGCCCAGGAGTTGTCGAGCGCCAGAGCTGGGCTGACCGTCCTGCAGAGCCGCTTGACCGGCGGCTCGACCGACCTGTCGAACGATCCGTCGGATCCGGATCTGCAAATTCTCGCGGGTTTGAAAGAGAAGTTGTCGACCGCCGAAACCGAGAATGCGGCCTCCAAGGGCGTCTACGGCGCCAACAATCCGAAGATGGTGGCCCAACAGACGAATCTCGCCACGCTTCGCAAGCAGATTGGTGACGCGACCGACAAAATGCGCGTGCATCTGAAAGAGCGCATTGCCTTGTCGCAGTCCCAGATCGCTTCGCTTGAGGCCGACCAGGACAAAGCGCAGAAGTCGTTGATCGAGGTTCAAGCGCAGCGCGACAGGCTCAACCAATTGCAGCGCGAAGTCACCTTCCGCGCCGACGAGCTTAACGGCCGGCAGAGGACGGCCGAGCAGGCCAGATTGAAGAGCAAGCTGACATTTTCGGATATGACGGTCCTGGACAAGGCGTCGCCCCCTGTCGATCCGGCGTTTCCAAAGCCGTTTGTCGTGATGCCGGTCGGGATTGGCGCCGGCCTCGCGCTCGGGCTGATCCTGGCCCTCCTGGCCGAAGCGGCGGATCGGCGAGTTCGCTTTCCAATCGATCTGGAGCATGCGGCCCCGGCGCCGTTCTTGGGCGCTCTCGGCAACGCGGGACGCGCCAAGTCGCGAATTGGCGCATCACGCCGCAGCCTTCGGCCCGCTTAAGTCGATCGGAGTCGGCTGTATTCAACAGCGGTTTTGGGCGGCCGCGAGCCTGCCCCAAGGACGTGGAACGGTTCGGAAAACAATTGGGGGGTAACGTCCTTTAGGCGCCGTCGTCGGGCGCGGCCAATCGACATTCGAATAATTGAGAGCTTCAAATCCATGGCGATCAAATCCAATTTTCAGAAAGAGGCGGAGAACGTCGTCGCCGTCCAGACATCGAAGGATCCGATCGAGCAGCAGATCCTCGCGGCCGGCAATCTGAGCGAGGCTCAGGTCGAGGCCATCCGCGGATTTCAGCGGCGCAAAGGACTGACGTTCGGGGAAGCGGCGATCGCGCTGGGCCTGGTAAGGCGCGACAGCCTGTTTTTGGCGCTGTCGAAACGATACAATTATCCGGTTCTGAATTTCGGCGTCGACGAAGGCCGCTTTTCGCGCGAGCTGGTCGTCGGCTACCAGCCCTTCAGCCCCGCCGCGGAAGCTTTCCGCTCGGTGCGCTCTGCGCTCGCAACCGGCCCGCTTTCGCAGGGCAAGAACGCCTTTGCCGTCATCGGGCCGCACACGCGGGTCGGGGTGACCTATTTCGCCGCCAATCTTGCGCTGTCCTTCGCCCAGATGGCCGTTCCCACTCTCCTTGTCGATGCAAACTTGAGGAAGCCAAGACTCGCCGCGCTGTTCGGCGTCGATCCGAAGACCGAGGGCCTGGTCGAGGCCTTGACTCATGGCGAGGCGGAATTGCCGCCCGTCACGCTCGACATTGTCCCCGGCTTATCGCTGCTTGTCGCCGGCGCGACCGCGCCCCACCCGCAGGAGTTGCTGAGCTCCAAGGAATTCCTGACCCTGTCGCAGAACGCTCAGCGAAACTATGGCGTGGTCATCTACGACACTCCGGCGGCGCTGGAGAGCGCCGACGCTTACGTCGTCGCGTCCCGTGTCGGCGCGGCGATTGTGGCGGCTCGGCGGCACCGGACGAAGGTGCGGGACATCGCCAAAATCTCGCGAGCGCTGGAGGGCTTCCAGTGCGACATCGCGGGCACGGTTCTCGGGCGCTTCTAAGGGTCGTCGCTCCGCCGCGACCGCGCATAGCGGCTCAGCTGGCGAGCTTGCGCAGATAGTCCCAGCTATAGAGGCCGGTGTCGTGTCCGTCGTCGAACACGATCTTGATCGCGTAATTGCCAACCGGCTCAATCGCCACGATGGCGACGTTCTCTTTGCCCGTGATGATCTTTTTCTGGCTCGGCGAATGCCCCTGCACTTCGGCGCTCGGGCTTTCGACGCGCAGCCTTTCGGCGGTCAGGCGGATCACCTGGCCGTCGTCGAAGGCGACTTCCAGAGCGCGCCCTTTGTCCATCGCCGTAATATCGGTCGGCCAGGGCATCGCGGTTCCCCTCACTCCAGGATGCGGATGCGCGGCGCAGGCTTTGCGCCCGGCGCGCCGGCGGCGAGCGTATCCGCCACCCGTCGCGCGATCTCGAGCAAGGCGTTGGCTTGCGGGCTTTCCGGCATGCTGGCGACGATCGGGCGCCCGTCATCGGAATTGACGCGGATGGCAATGTCGAGCGGCGCCTCGCCGAGGAAAGGAACGCCGAGCTTCTCGGCCTCCCGGCGCGCCCCTCCGTGGGAAAAGACGTCCGTCCGCCCGCCGCAATGGGGACAGACGAAGTAGCTCATGTTCTCGACCACGCCGATGAGCGGCACCTTGACCTGGTTGAACATCGCGATGCCGCGGCGGGCGTCGATCAGCGCCAGATCCTGCGGCGTGGAGACGATCACCGCGCCGGCGAGCGGCACGTTCTGGGCCATGGTCAGCTGCGTGTCGCCGGTGCCCGGCGGCATGTCGACGACGAGCACGTCGAGTTCGCCCCACACGACCTCGCGCAGGAGCTGGTTCAGCGCCGACACCACCATGGGTCCGCGCCAGACGACCGGCGCGCCCTCGTCGATCAGGAACCCGATCGACATCACCTTGACGCCGAAGCTTTCGAGCGGAACGAGCCGCTTGCCGTCCGGCGCTATGCTCGGTTTGGAATGAAGGCCGAACAGCTTGGGCATGGACGGCCCGAACAGGTCGGCGTCGAGAACGCCGACGGCAAGTCCGAGCTTCGCAAGCCCGACGGCGAGATTGCAGGCGACGGTCGACTTGCCCACTCCGCCCTTGCCGGAGGCGACCGCGATGATGGCCTTGACGCCAGGCAGCGGTTCGCTCGGCCGGCCGTGCCGCACGCGGCGGCGCCTTGCTCTCATGGGCGTGACCTGGGCCTGACTTGGCGAAGCGCCGGCGACGCCGCGGGCGGATTCGGCGGTCAGCGTCACCACAGCCCCCGCGACGCCCGGAATCGCTCGGATCGCCGCCTCGGCTTCGGCCCGCATCGGCTCCATCGCCTTGGCCCGCGCCGGATCGATGGCGATCGCGGCGAAGACCTTGCCGTCGCGAATGGTGACGCCGGAAACCGCCTCGGAATCGCGCAAAGACGCGCGCCCGTCCGGGCCGGGAATCGCCGCCAGCGCCGCCATGACCTCGTCGCGAGAAACCATTTCAGTCCTTCCCGCTCGTCGCAACCGAGCGCTGGTTCTCGGGCAAAGAGCGCGACTCAGTCGCCGGGCGCCAATCGAGCGTATTGCGTAACGTCACGACGGTCCCGACGATAATGATTGCGGGGCCGCTCAGTTCGGCCGCGCGCGCCTGCGCCGCGAGCGTTGCGAGCGCGCCCACGACAACCCGTTGATTGGTGCGGGTGGCGTTGTCAATGATCGCGGCGGGCAAATTCGGGTCCGCGCCGCGCGCAATGAACTCATGGGTGAGCGCCTCGACGTTGCGCAGCCCCATATAGATCGCCACCGTCTGGCGCGGTTGCAAGAGCGCCGTCCAGTCGAGATCGATCTTGCCGTCCTTTCCGTGGCCGGTCACGAAAACGCAGGCATGCGCGTGGTCGCGATGGGTGAGGGGAATGCCCGCATAGGCGGCCGCCCCGATCGCCGCCGTGATCCCCGGACAGACCTGAAACGGGATACCCTCCGCGGCGAGCGCTTCGATCTCCTCGCCGCCCCGGCCGAACATGAACGGATCGCCGCCCTTGAGACGCAGCACCCGCTTGCCCTGCTTGGCGAGCTTGACCAGCAGCGCGCTGATCTCGCCCTGCGGCAATTCATGGTCCTCCGGCTGCTTGCCGACATAAATGCGCTCGGCCTCGCGCCGCACCAGGTTCATCACCTGCGGGTCGGTGAGCCGGTCGTAAAGCACGACGTCGGCCTTTTGCATGAGCCTTAGCGCGCGGAAGGTCAGAAGATCGGGATCGCCGGGTCCAGCGCCGACGAGATAGACCTCGCCGCGCGGCGCCTCGGCGTTCTCGGCGCCCGCGCGTTCGATGACGCGAGCGAGTTCGGCGGCCGCGGCGCTCTCGTCGCCCGCGAGCGCCCGTTCGGCGATCGGTCCCTCGAGCACGGTCTCCCAGAACCGCCGACGCATGACCGGCGAGGCGATGGCCTTGCCCACCGCGTCGCGGAATCCGCCCATGAGGTCGGCGAGGCGGCCGTAAGCGGCGGGAATGACGGTTTCCAGGCGAGCCTTCAGCATGCGGCCGAGAATTGGCGAAGCCCCGCCGGTCGAAATCGCAATGACGAGCGGGATCGCGATCGATGATCGATGGCATGATGAAGTCGCAAAATTGCGGCCGGTCAGCGACGTTGACCCATGCGCCGGCGCTCTTTGCCGCCGTCCATGCGTCGGCTGACAAGCGTTCATCCTCGACCGCTACGAAGCAAACCGGGGCGTTCTCGAAATCCTTGCGTTCAGGGTCGCGCGCCTCATGGCGAAAGTTCGGCTGATCGAGAAGCTCGCGGAAATCGTCGGTGAGCACGGTCGCGAATGTCGTCACGCGAGCGCCGGCCTTGACGAGGTGTTCCGCCCGTCGCGCCGCCACCACGCCGCCGCCGACGACGACCGCCGCCTTGCCGCCAAGCTCGAGAAAAATCGGCAGATGGCGCATGGCTATCGGGCGCGCGATCGCATCGCGCGCCGGTGCGCGGCAGCCGCGCAGGGGATTAAAAAGGGCTGGTGTCCAATTCACAGGGCCGCTTCTAGGCCCTTCGGCTTTCGGAGCAAAGGGCTCCGCCAAAAGCTCGGCCCAGCGCGGCGTCCCTGTAAATCTCAGGCCTTTGATCAAGCGCTGGGGCTTCGAACGCCGTCAGCGAACGGATCGGCCCTTGACCTCCGCTGCCGGAACTCTGACCGCGTACCTTTCGCGCGTCGTGCTGACCCAGGCGTAGCCGAACATCCCCAGGGACAAGCCAAGGAACAGTTCGCCAGTCAGGAAAGCGGGGCTATGATTCAACAAAAGGGCCAACATCGACGTGCCTCACTGCGGCTTCATCTGGGTCTCAAAGCTTAGAACGCGGGAATAAAGACTGAGTTCCATGGTCGCCAAAAAACCATGGCTTTTCGCTACCCTTTGCTAAGCCGCGGAACCGCTCAGCGAGACTCGGCAGGACGGACGGAAGGAGCGCCATCACCAAGTGCGGGACCGGCAATTACCTATTACAGCGATGGCGTGTTTCAAGAGGACGATTTTGAGAATTGACAATATCCGTGCGATCAGTTCGCTCGGCCGGTCAGCAGGATGACATGAGTTCACAGAGCCAGGTTTCAGAACGCGCCGAAACGCCGAAGGCCGATCCTCTCGCCGACATGGTCTTCGTGCCGGGCGGCGAATTTCGCATGGGTTCGGACGGGCACTATCCTGAGGAAGCGCCAGCCCACCGGGTCAGCGTCGGCGCGTTCTGGATCGACAGCGCGCCGGTGACGAACCGCCAGTTCCGCAAGTTCGTCAACGCGACGAAACATGTGACGTTCGCCGAGATCACGCCGAGAGCGGAGGATTATCCGGGCGCGCTGCCGCACATGCTGAAGGCGGGGTCGCTCGTCTTTTCGCCTCCCAAAGAGCCGGTCGATCTCAAGGACTGGTCGCAATGGTGGCGATTCAAATTCGGCGCCGACTGGCGAAGACCGTATGGGCCGCGCAGCTCGATCAGCGGGATGGACGACCACCCCGTGGTGCATGTCGCCTATCGCGACGCCGAGGCCTACGCGCGCTGGGCGGGCAAGGAACTGCCGACCGAGGCCGAATGGGAGTTTGCGGCGCGCGGCGGCCTCGATGGCGCGGAATATTCGTGGGGCGCATGAGTTCACGCCCGGCGGCAAGCAGATGGCCAACACCTGGCAGGGCGCGTTTCCGCAGCAGAACCTGAAAGAGGACGGCTTCGAGCGCACCTCGCCGGTGCGGTCGTTTCCGCCCAACGGCTACGGACTCTACGACATGATCGGCAATGTGTGGGAGTGGACGACCGACTTCTGGTCGACCCGTCACCCGGCGGATGCGCCCAAGGCCTGCTGCGTGCCGCAAAATCCGCGCGGCGGCCCGGAGGCGCAGAGCTACGATCCGTGCCAGCCCGAGATTCGGATCCCGCGCAAGGTGCTGAAAGGCGGCTCGCATCTCTGCGCGCCGAACTATTGCCGCCGTTACCGGCCGGCCGCGCGGCACGCCGAGCCGATCGACACATCGACGAGCCATGTCGGCTTTCGCTGCGTGGTGCGCGCCGGCGCGGAGCCTGAAACGGCGCTTGCCGAGCTGGCCGCTTCGCGTCGAACACGATGAGGTCGTGCTCCCAGAGCCGCCTGAAAAACG
This sequence comes from uncultured Alphaproteobacteria bacterium, assembly GCA_963802615.1. Lineage (GTDB taxonomy): Bacteria > Pseudomonadota > Alphaproteobacteria > Rhizobiales > Beijerinckiaceae > Roseiarcus. The sequence continues at coordinate 14,388 of CAWDKC010000040.1, read as the reverse complement.
CGCGGCCCGGCTCATCGCCGATCGTTCCGCCCGCGCCATGCAGGATCTCGGCGACGGACCGCTCGCCGTCGATCACTGCAAGGAGCCGCTCCTGCGCGGCGTCGATGAAAAGCGCGAGATCCGGATAGGCGTGGCTCGGATTGATGAGCACGGCGGCGACGCCGGCGGGCGCCCGGTCCTTGATCGTGAGCGTCCACGGCAACCGCACCGGAACGAAGCTGCGCCACACGTCGCCCTCGAATGTGATCGGCTGGGCTTCGCGTTCACGGTCGTCCCGGTAGGCGACGAAGCTGTGCCTGTCCATCGTTCCGCGCAAGAGCTCGATCGCCGCATGTTGGGCGGGCGAGGGAAGCGCTGCAAGGCGAGCGCCATGCGGCGCGCCGTCGATCGCCCCGCACTGCGGAAGATAAGGCGCCTGCTCGTGCCAGCGCCCGAACCTGAGGCCGCACCGTTCGAGCCAGTCGTAAAGCTGCGGCACGGAATAGGCGCGCTCCTGGGGGTTGAGCAACGCGTCGGCGAGCGCGTCGGGCTTGCGCGAAATCCTTCGCCCGTTTCACGACGCCGGCGATCGGATGGTCGATCGGCAGCGCTTGAACCGTCTGCCCAAGATCGCGCAGGTCTTCGTCCCTGACGCCGATCCCAAGCAGCCGGCAATAGTCCTGCATCATAGTGACGCCCGCGCGTCCGTAAGGCGCGTAGACCATGACCTGCTATCGCGCCGTCGCGCGCCAGGACATCGCGCAGCGCGCGAAGGCCCCTGTCCGGATCGCTCAAATGGTGAAGCACGCCTGTGCAGACGATCTGGTCGAACGTCTCGCCAAGCTCCCCGATCCGCTCGATCGCAAGCTGGTGGAGCTGCAAATTTCCTATGTCGTGCTTGCGTTGAAGATCACGCGTATGGCGCAAGCTCGTTTCGCTGACGTCGATCGCGGTCACGCGCGCTTCGGGCTCCATAAGCGCGCGCCTCGCGGCCTGCGACGTTCCGCACCCGGCGATCAGGAGTCTTCGATCTGGACGCGGCTTCTCCAGAGGCCACAGCAGCAGATTTTGCGCCCGGCGCCGCTGCGGGTCGCGGTAGCGATCGAGACGCCGTTCGAGGCTGGCGACGGGCGCCGGATAGGGATGCGACTCGTAGAAGGCGCGAATCGCTGCGGTGCGATCGGCCGGCAACTCAGAATCCTCGCTCGCCGGGGGCATCTTGCGGTCCTTGGGCTCGATCGGCGTCGGCGTAGCGCGCTGCTTTGACAGGCGATCGGACAGCGACTATCGAACCAATCCGAATCGCTTTCGGCTAACACTGTCGCGGGTCCTGTCGCAAACATGCTAAGCGCCACGCGTGTTGTCCATCGCATCGTGCTGAAGGTTTCAGCGCTTTGACCGGCGCGCCGTCGAGGAACGCGGTTTTGCAGGCGCAGGCGGCGGTCGCGCTGATCGCCGGTCTGATTGCGCTTGGCGCGCATCTGGTATGGCGTTTCGTTCGAAAATCTTGGCCGGCTGTGGCGCGACCTCCTCGATCGGCCCGGCGGACCGATGACCTTCCGTTTCATACTTCAACCGGCGATGGCGATCATCGCCGCGCTGCGCGATGGCGTCAGCGACGCGCGGCTTGGACGCACGCCCTATCTTGGGCCGTGATCCTGCGCGGTCCGAGGAACGCAGCGGGCGGCTGTGGGAAGGAATCATCTCGACGGCGAGGATCATTATTCTTGGCGTCGTCATGGACACCATCTACCAATGGGTGGTGTTCAAGACATTCTACCCGGGCCAGGCGGTCGTCATCGCAATTTTGCTCGCATTCGTCCCCTATCTGCTGCTGCGCGGCCCCATTGAGCGCATCGCGCGCCGTTGGATCGCCCAACCCGCATCCAGTTGAGCCACCGGTCGCAGAGAGGACGATGGCGAGCCCCGATCTCAAGCTCGACGTGAACACCGAGCTCTCGTCGCGCCGCACCGGCATGTCGTTCCAGCGCACGCGCATGAGCGCCGACCGCACGTTGATGTCGGTGATCCGCACTTCGCTGTCGCTGATCGGCTTCGGCTTCACCATCGCGCAGGTGTTTCAGAAACTGCGCGACCAGGATATCATCACCAAGGCCGCCGCGCCGCGCAACTTCGGCCTCGCTCTGGTTGGGCTCGGCATCGTGATGCTGGTTATCGGCATCGTCTACCACGTGCAGTTCATGCTGGGGCTGCGCCACTTGCGCGAATCGATGCGGGAGGAGGGGCTCATCCACGGCGAGACCATCTTTCCCGTGTCGTTCACTCTGGTTACGGCGCTCGTTCTTCTGTTGATCGGCGTCGCGGCGATCATGAGCATGGTGTTTCACGTCGGACCATTCGAATAGGGCGCGATGGCTTGGAACGATGGGTGTTCAGCGCTCCCGGCGGTCAGCGCGCCGGAATTTGAACGTCCCTTGAAGCTTCAATTCAAGGATAGGAGAGGAAAAATGCCTAAGACGCCGAGCAAGACAGACAAGCCGAATATCCTCGTCATCTGGGGCGACGACATCGGCATCGCGAACCTGAGCTGCTACACGCACGGCCTGATGGGCTACCAGACGCCCAACATCGACCGCCTCGCCAAGGAAGGCATGCTGTTCACCGATTCGTACGGCGAACAATCCTGCACCGCGGGCCGCTCGTCGTTCATCACCGGGCAGAGCGTCTATCGCACCGGCCTGTCGAAGGTCGGCATTCCCGGCGCGCCGATCGGCATGAACGAGAAGATCATCACCATCGCCGCCGCGCTGAAGAACCAGGGCTACGCCACCGGCCAGTTCGGCAAGAACCACCTCGGCGATCTCAATTCGATGCTGCCGACCAATCATGGCTTCGACGAGTTCTACGGCAACCTCTACCACCTCAACGCCGAGGAAGAGCCGGAACAGGAAGACTATCCCGACGAGAAGGAGTTCCCGAACTTCAAGAAGACGTTCGGCCCGCGCGGCGTCATGCACTCCTTCGCGACGGACAAGGACGATGCCGACCGTCGAGCCGCGCTGGGGCAGGGTCGGCAAGCAGAAGATCGAGGACACCGGCCCGCTCACCAAGAAGCGCATGGAAACCTGCGACGACGATTTCGTCGCGCGCGCCAAGGAATTCATGAAGAAGGCGAACGACGCCGGCAAGCCGTTCTTCGTCTGGCTCAACACCACCCACATGCACGCCTTCACGCACACCAAGCCCGAGAGCAAGGGGCAGGCGGGACGCTGGCAGTCGCACTATCACGACACCATGATCGACCATGACAAGAACGTCGGCCAGGCGCTCGATTTTCTCGACGAAGCTCGGCATCGCCGACAACACCTTCGTGATGTATTCGACCGACAACGGCCCGCACATGAACTCATGGCCGGACGCCGCCATGACGCCGTTCCGCAACGAGAAAAACTCCAACTGGGAAGGCGCGTTCCGCGTGCCGATGGTGGTTCGCTGGCCGGGCAAGATCAAGCCGGGCCAGATCTCCAACGAGATCGTCCAGCACCACGACTGGTTCCCGACCTTCCTCGCGATGGCCGGCGAGCCGGACGTCATCGAGAAGCTGAAGAAGGGCTACCAGGCGATCGGCCGCACCTACAAGAACCACCTCGACGCCTACAATCTCGTGCCCTACCTGACCGGCCAGGAGAAGAAGAGTCCGCGCAATTTCTTCATGTATCTGAGCGACGACGGCGACGTGCTCGGCTTGCGCTACGACAATTGGAAGGTCGTGTTCATGGAGCAGCGCTGCCCCGGCACGCTGCGGGTCTGGGCGGAGCCGTTCACCAAGCTCAGGGTGCCGAAGCTCTTCAACCTTCGCACCGATCCTTTCGAGCGGGCGGATATCACGTCGAACAGCTACTACGACTGGTTCTTGCACCGCGTCTTCATGATCTACGGCGCGCAGGCGGTCGCGTCGCAATGGGCGGCGACCTTCAAGGACTTCCCGCCGATCCAGAAGCCCAACACCTTCACGCTCGACGACGCGTTGAAGGCGATGCACGACACCGCCGCCGGCATGCACTGACGGGAGTTCCATGACGGTCGGGGCGGCTGGTCCGCTCCGACCGCCGGAATGAGATAAACGTATAGAAAGTGTAAAACTATGAGGATGACGTTGGACCGGAAGTAACTCGCTAATCGGGCCACAACCCGTTGGAATTGCTTAAAACGGACTCGCTAACATCCCGGCGGCCTCGCCGGAATTCGAGACACCTTCGCGTGTCTCCTGGACGACCCCGGAATCGTCGGCCGATGAAGGCGATATCGTGAGAGACTGGCTGATCCTCGCGACCAACGTCGCCGTCATCGTCATCGACTGGCTGGCGCTGATCCTCATCGTCGTCGGCGCGGTCGAAGCCTTCTTCCAGGGCTTGTGGACGATGTTTTCCTCGGCCGACGGCCACCACGAGCGCGACGTCTGGCTGCAGGCTCGGCCGCTGGCTTGTCGCCGGCCTCACCTTCCAGCTCGCCGCCGACGTTCTGGAGACCGCGATCACCACGAGCTGGGACGAAGTGGCGCGCCTCGGCGGCGATCGCGGCGATCCGCACCTTCCTCAACTATTTCCTGGAGCGCGATCTGGGCGAAGTCAGAACCAGGCAGACACCGGTCCGAAGCGAGATCGACTGACTGCGGGCGCCCAAGGGCGGTTCTGAACAAACTGTTCAGAACGCTTGCCGTCGGACGCCTCTTGACCCGAGCGATGGCGCAACCGTAGAATCGGCGGCGTTTCGCGCGCGGCGTCGCGACGTGATAAAAGCAAACCGACCAGGCGGAAATCCTGGGGACGCAATCCATGCGCAAGTTCGACGACCTGTCTGAGCGCGAAATCCTCGCCCTCGCCATCAGCAACGAGGAGGAGGACGCGCGCGTCTTCGCCGATTTCGCTGATGGCCTGCACGACGATTATCCCGCAAGCGCCAAAGTGTTCGACGAGATGGCGACGGAGGAGAACGGTCATCGGCGCCGGCTCATCGATCTTTTCGTGTCGAAGTTCGGCGATCATATTCCCTTGGTGCGGCGCGATCACATCCGCGGCTACATCCCGCTGAAGCCGGTGTGGCATCAGCGGCCGCTGGGCATCGAAACCGTGCGTTCGCACGCGCGCGACATGGAGCGCGCCGCGGCGCGCTTCTATCGACAGGCCTTGACGCGCACCAATGACGCTTCGACCCGCAAGCTGCTTGGCGACCTCGCCGAGGAGGAAGAGAAGCACGACCAGATCGCCGCCGGGCTCGAGGAGCAAATCCTCACCACCTCCGCCCGAGGCGCAGAAGCAGAGAACGAGCGCCGGCGCTTCCTCCTGCAGATCATCCAGCCCGGCCTCGTCGGCCTGATGGACGGCTCGGTGTCGACGCTTGCGCCGGTGTTCGCCGCGGCGTTCGCGACCCACAATTCGTGGAACGCGTTTCTGGTCGGGCTCGCCGCCTCGATCGGCGCCGGCATTTCGATGGGTTTCGCCGAGGCGCTGTCGGACGACGGCAAGCTTTCGGGACGCGGCGCGCCGCTGCTGCGCGGGCTGGTCTGCGGCCTGATGACGACGGCGGGGGGCATCGGCCACACCCTGCCTTTCCTGATCCCGTATTTCTACACGGCGACGGTCATCGCGCTCGTCGTCGTCGTCATCGAGTTGATCATTATCGCCTGGATCCAATGGCGATACATGGAGGCCTCGCCGCTGACGGCGGCCGCGAAAGTGATGATCGGCGGCGCTTTGGTGCTGGCGGCGGGAATCCTGATCGGCTCAAGCTGAGGGCGCGATCGGGGTCCTCCGCGATCGCGAACTTGTCGTGCGGGGGGCGCAAGGGCGCAGAACGGTCAACCGACAAATAGAGACGATCTTTTGTCTCAAATCCAAAAATTCGATCCCGCGCGGCCGAAAAGGCCGCGCGGCGCGGAACTTGATAGTCCTTTCCGGCCGACGACGCGGAGGGGTCCATGCAACCAAATTCATTCGACGTGATTCGCATTCCGACCCAGGGCCCGGGAGACGTGTCCGGCCTCATGGGTCTCATCGACAGCGGCGCGCTCGAGCCTTCGTCGATTCTCGCGGTGCTCGGCAAGACCGAAGGCAATGGCGGGGTCAACGACTTCACCCGCGAATACGCCGTCGCTGCATTGTGCAACGCCCTTTCTTCGCATCTCGACCTCGCTCCGCGCGAGGTCGAGGCCAAAATCGCGTTCGTCATGTCGGGCGGCACGGAGGGGGTGCTGTCGCCGCACATAACCGTGTTCGCGCGAAGCGCGCGCCCCGAGGGGGTTCGGAGAACCCCGGCGAGAAGCGCCTGAGCGTCGGCGTCGCGCAAACCCGCGACTTCCTGCCGGAGGAGATCGGCCGGGACGCGCAGATTGGCGAGACGGCGAAGGCTGTCGAGGCGGCGATGCGCGACGCGTCGCATCGAGGCCGTCGCCGACGTGCATTTCGTCCAGATCAAATGCCCGCTTCTGACCAGCGAGCGCGTCAAGGAGGCGGGCGCGCGCGGCAAGGCGACAGTCACCGCGAGCGGCTATGCGTCGATGGGCTATTCGCGCGGCGCTTCGGCCATCGGGGTCGCGAAAGCGCTGGGCGAGATCGGCGCCGACGTTGGCGAAGGCCAGGCGCTGAAAAATTGGGAGCTTTTTTCATCCGTCGCCTCCTGCTCGGCCGGCATCGAACTCATGCACAATGTCGTCATTCTGGTCGGCAATTCGCGCTCCTCGGCCAGTCCGTTCAGAATTGGCCACGCGGTGATGAGGGATGCGATCGACCTTCCGGCGGTGATGCAGGCGCTCGAAAGCGCGGGCTTGAGCGCGCTCGATCCGCGCTCGCAAAGCCGGCTCGTCAACATCTTCGCCAAGGCCGAAGCCTCCCCCGACGGCGCCATCCGCGGCCTCCGTCACACGATGCTCGACGATTCGGACATCAACGCCACCCGCCACGCCCGCGCGGCGGTCGGCGGATTGATCGCAGGCGTTGCGGGAACCGGCGCGGTCTATGTCTCGGGCGGCGCCGAGCATCAGGGCCCGGCCGGCGGCGGCCCGGTGGCGGTCATTGCGCGCGTGTGAGCCGATGCGATCGGATCGCCGCGATCGCCCCTATTCCGCCGCCTCGCGCATGGCGCTGTAGCGGGTCAGCTGCGCCCTCAGCGGCGCGGGCTTCAGCGGCTTGTTCATGACGAGGACATCCGCGCGCTCGGCTTCGTCCCGCACTTCCGGACTTCGGTCGGCGGTGGCGAGGATCGCAGGCGTGCTTCGGCCGAAGCGCTCGCGCAACGACCGGATCGCGGCGACGCCGTCACTCGAATCGAGGTGGTAATCGGCGATGATGACGTCGGGCGCGCCGAACGCGTCGAGCGCCGTCTCGGCGTCCTCAAGACCATGGGCGGTCGCGACCCGACAGCCCCAGCGCGTCAGGAGAACGCGCAGGCCCTCAAGCACCCGGGGCTCATTGTCGATGGCGAGAACCTTGAGCCCCTCGAGCGGCTCGCCCGCCCCAACCGGCTCGGGCGCGCCGGGCTCCGCGCGGGCCTTTGGCCTCGCCCGTCCGAGCGGCGCAGTGACGAAAAACACCGACCCCTTGCCCGGACGAGACCGCAATCCGATTGGATGATCGAGCACCCGCCCCAGACGCTCGACGATCGACAAGCCCAGGCCGAGGCCGGGGGCCGCCCGCGCGCCCTGGTCGAGCCGCTTGAACTCGGCGAACACCAGGCGCTCATGCTCGGGCGCGATGCCGAGGCCGGTGTCCCAAACCTCGATGCGCGCCGCGCCGGACATTCGGCGGCAACCGACCAGCACCCGGCCGCTCGAGGTATATTTGAGCGCGTTCGAAATCAGGTTCTGCAACAGGCGCCGCATGAGACGCCGATCGGTGCGAACCGCGAGCGTGGTGGACACGAAGACGAGGTCGAGCCCCTTCGTCCGGGCGAGGGCGGAAAAATCGATCTCGAGCATGCCCATCAGATCGGCGACCGGAACGTCCGAAATCTCCGGGCGCGTCGCGCCCGCGTCAAGTCGCGAAATGTCGAGCAGCGCGCCGATGATCTCCTCGACCGCCTCGAGCGAGAGGTCGACATTGCGGGCGAGATTTTTGCGCTCCTCGGAGGAGGCCTGGTCCACGCCCTCGCTCAGCGAGCTCGCGTAGAGCCGCGCGGCGTTGAGCGGTTGCAGAATGTCGTGGCTGGCGGCGGCGAGGAAACGCGTCTTGGAAAGATTGGCTGCGTCCGCCTCGTTCTTGGCCCGCTCGAGTTCGCCGTTGAGCCGCTGCAATTCCGCCGTGCGCTCATCGACTCGCCGCTCGAGCCTCTCGTTCGCGGCCGCAAGCGCTTCTTCGGCCTGAACGGTTTGGGTGACGTCGGTATAGGTGGTGACGATCCCACCGTCCGGAAGCCGCGCCGAGCGCACCTCGATGACGCGGTTGGTCGAGACCAGGCGCAGCCGGTTCGGCTGATCGTTGAAGAGCAGGCTCGCGACGCGTTCGGCGACAAAGTCCTCCAAATCTCCCGGCCCGTAGGCGCCGCGGCCGGCGTTGAAGCGCACGATTTCGTCGAGCCCCACGCCATGACGCAACATGGTGGGCGGCAGACCGAAAAGGTCGGCGAATTCGCGATTCCAGGCGGTCAGCGCCAGATTGGCGTCAAAAACGCTGACACCCTGCCGAGCGTGGTCGAGCGCATGCTGCAATTGATCGCGGCTCGACTGGATCGCGGCGGAGGCTTCGTCGATCAGCTTGAGCGCCGATTGGCCTGACACGGTCCTGGGCCGCAGCACCAGCGACAGGACCCGCCGCGAGGTCGAGGCCCCGATTGCCGGCGAGAGCAAGAATTCCGCGTGGCGGATCAATTGCGCGCTTGCTTCGAGCGTGGGGTCATAAACGAAGCCGCGCTCGCGCATGAAGGTCGCGAAGGCGCGGCGCGCCCGCCCGGCCCCGAGGTAGCGGGCGACCGCCGCCTCGAGCTCCCCCGTGGTCGTCGACGAACGCCAGAGGCGAAAGGCCTGCGGCTGGCCGCCGACGCCCAACTCCGGCGAAGGCGCTCGCCTGCGCGCGCTCGAGCGCGCTCGGCTGGCGGGTCAGCGAAAAGGCGACAAACGCCGCGACATTGGCGGCCAGCGACAGGACCGTCCCGCCGACCAGCGCGTTGGGCGCGAAGGCGACGAGCGCGGCCGGGCTCAGCCACGCGATCGCCAGGGGCCCGTGCGCCAGAAGGCTCGAGAGCGCCGGCTCCGGCCGGATCGACGGCAAAAGCAGGAGGTAAAACCAGGCCAGCGCGCCTGCCGTCATGCCTGCGATTGCGCCCCGCGCAGTCCCGCGACGCCAGAACAGGCCGCCGAGAAAGGCGGGCGCGATCTGCGCCATCGCCGCGAACGACAAGAGGCCGATCGACACCAGGCCCGTTTTGCTGGTCATGCGCTCGTAGGCGAAGCCCAGCGCCAGAACGCCGACGATGGCGATCCGGCGCACCCACAAGCACCAGCGCGCCGATGTCGCCTTCGGCGGCGTGCGCCTGCGGACCGCGACGCCGGAGCAGGAGCGGCATCACCAGGTCGTTGGAAATGGTGATCGCGAGAGCGATGCTTTCGACCACCACCATTCCGGTCGCCGCCGAGAGGCCGCCCACCATCGTCAGGAGCGCCACGCCATGTGCGCCGGCGCTGAGCGGCAGCGCAAGAACCGTCAGGTCGCGATTGAACGACGCGTCCGGGAAAATCTTGAGGCCGGCGATGGCGAGCGGCGCAACGAACAGATTGATCAGCACCAGATAGGCCGGAAACAGCCAGGCCGCGGTGCGGATGTCGCGCTGATCGTGATTCTCGACCACCGCGACGTGAAACTGGCGCGGCAGAAGCACGATCGCGAACGCCGACAACAGCGTCGTCACGACCCATACCGCGGGATCGGGAGGCGTCTGGATCACCGAGGCGATCCTCGGATCGGACCCGGCGATCTCGGTCAGATCGCCGATCCCGTTGTTGAGCCTCCAGACGACGAAGGCGCCGACGGCGAGAAACGCGATCAGTTTGACGATCGATTCGACCGCGATGGCGAGAATGAGACCGTCCTGATGCTCCTTGGGGTTGATGCGCCGGGTGCCGAAGGCCATCGCGAAGAGGGCGAGCAGCAACGACACGGCGAGATAAAACGAAGTCGAGGGCGCGCCCGGCGTGAGCGTCCGCGATCGAACGAATTCGACCACCATCAGGACGGTCGGCGCGACCGCCTTGAGCTGGAGCGCCACATAGGGCGCCGATGCCGATCAGCGCGATGAGCGCCGCGACTGCGGCGACGGCTTGAGATTTTCCATATCGCGCGGATACGAAATCGGCGACCGTGGTGACGTTCTGGGCGCGGGCGAGATTGGCGATGCGGGCGATGAACGGCGCTCCGAGGCCGATGACGAGGATGGGGCCGATGTAGATCGGCAGAAAATCAAGCCCGTGCTGGGAGGCGAGCCCGACCGAGCCGTAATAGGTCCAGGACGTGCAATAGACGGCGAGGCTGAGCGCGTAGACGAAAGGTCGCGAGCGCCCGGATAAAAAGCGTCGCCCGGCGCCGTCACCCCACCAGGCGATGAGGAACAGGAACGAGACGTAGCCGATTGCGGTTAGAAGGACCGTCGTGCCGTTCATCAGAGCCGAGCATTCGCCCTTTGCTGACAGAACAGGCACACTAAACCATGACGGCGCTGCGTGGAATCAACCGCGGTCGCCGAAGCTAGGGTTCATGTTCAATCCGCTGGACCGGTTTCGAACCAAAGCGGGCGGTCGATAAGGATAAATCAAGCCGACCGTGCGGAAACTCCACGACTTGGGGCATTGAGTGACGCGGGAGCGGGCCGCGTGGGAATTGAGGGCTTTTGGCTTTGTCGGTTGCCGGATGCGGCCTGAGGGGCGTTCCGGCCCCCATATCGGCACGGATAAGGCCCCATCGCCTCGCCTCACCCTGCGTTCGGCGGCCGATCATCGTCTCGACGCCGAGGAGGTTGAGGGCGCGGCGCAAATTGTAGGCGAGCGCCGTCAGGCTGAACTCGGCGCGCACGTCGGCGAGGCCGCGCATGAGAAAGGCGCCTTGATCCATCCACTGCTTGATGCTGCCGAACGGATGCTCGACGACTTCGCGGCGACGGTCAGAATCTCCGGCCTCTTCTTCAGGCGCTCGGCCATGCGATCGAGCACGGCCTCGTTTTCGAGGCGAGAAACGGAGCGCGCGTCGTTCGTGCATCGCGCGCGGATCGGGCAGTCGCGACAGGCTCGTCGATTGCCGTAATCGACTTTGGCGAAATCGCGCAGCCGGCCGTGGCGGATCGGCGTCAGCGCCTGCCCGGCCGGGCGGACGTCGGCGTCGCGCCCCACGTCGTAGCGAAACTCGTCCTTGCGGAAGAAGCCTTCGCGCACCGAGGAGCCGCGTTGCGGTCGGGGAACGTGCGGAATGCAGCCGGCCTTCTCGCAGGCCTCGCTGTCCTCGATCTTGAAGTCGCCGCGATCGGCGACGACGGCGATCGTCTCGACGCCCAGAATCTAGCGGGCCGGTCCTGCGGTCTGCGTCGCAGGCCCATGTCGACGACCTGATTGGTCACCGCCTGTTCGACGATCAGCTGTCGATAGCGAATTAACTTGTCCGGTTTTGGCAGCACATCAAATGTCCGCTTCTTCTGGTTTTGTTCTGCTGTGGGCGGGGTGGGCAAGCCGGAGGCTTGTCCATGCCGTCCACCGTGTTGCGCCGCTGAGCGGACTTAAGCGGCGCTTTTGGCATCTCTGATCGCTCCGTTCTCGTCGTATCGGCCGATGCATCGGGGTCCGTGAAAGACGGCGTGCGAGCCGTCGGGGTAGACGTGGACCTTGACCCGCGCCTTGACGAAGTGCGGCCGCATCGGGCTTTCGGGGATCTGCAGTTTCAGCGTCCGGTAGGACACGCAATTGTCATGGCCGACCTGCCGCTCCTCCTCGACGCACAAGATCTCGTCGAGGTCGACGCCCGGGACCGGCGTGAAGGCCGAGCCCTCGCCGGCCGGGGGAACCGCGAAGCGGGCGTTGTGGGCGGGCAGATAGACATCGCGGATGAAGGCGTTGGCCGCCTCGATGTCGGTGACGCCGGCGAGCTTGAGCTCCTTCGTCAACCGGTCCTGCAGCGTCTTAAACGCCCGCTCTGAACGGCCTCTAGCAAAGGGCGTCTTGAAAGGACGCCCGTCCCCCGCGCCTGTGGCGAATAGGCCCCGATGTGTCTCGACGCCCAGTTGCTCGAGCGCCCGCCCGACCTGGGTCGGATGAGCCGCGGTCGATCTCGCCCGCCGGCTGGTCGTGGCGTGAAATAGTGGCTGCCCCGGTCGGTGTAGAGGCTCATCGGCAGACCGTGCTCGCGAGAAAACCTCTTTGAGCGCCCGGAAGGTCGAGGCCGTGCCCTCTTCCTCGACAAGGAACGCCGAGTAGATCGCTCCCGTGGCGTCGTCGAGTGTGACAATCAGGTCGAGCGGCGCGTTGCCCTCGAGCCAGGCGTGCCGCGAGCCATCCTGATGCAGCATCATGCCCGGCAAGGGCCGCCGCTCGCGCTTCCTTCGATGGGCTCCCTTGCGCGGCGTCTTGGCCACCACGCCCTTCCATTGAAGATGCAGCTTCAACCAAGTGTAGCCCCAGCCGAAGCCATGGTCCCTCACCAGATGCTCGTGGAAATGCTTGACCGTAAAGCCCTGGTAGCGCTCGCGGTAGAGCCGCTCCACCTCTTCAGCCCAGTAGTCGGAACCCGCTTGCCCGACGCCTTGCCAAGCCGGCCGTCCAATAGCCCGGCCTCGCCCTCTTCCTCATAAGCCCGCCTCCAGCGCCGGAACGTCCGCTCGCTCACCCCGAGCAACTCCGCCGCCTCCGCCTGGTTGAGCTCCGCCAATTCCCACCGGCTAAGAAGATTCAAAAACCTCGCCATGCGCACAGCCTCTTTCGGGCTTCCCTCTCAGGCCCATCCGACCCTCCCGAAAGGGCCGGACTTACCGGACAGATCGTGCGCTACCTGAACCGGACATATCGTCTGCTACTGACACTCGACGACAATCTCTGTCGATAGCGAATTAAGTTGTCCGGTTTTGGTAGCACATCAAATGTCCGCTTCTTCTGCTTTTGTTCTGCCTGTGGGCGGGGTGGGCAAGCCGGAGGCTTGTCCATGCCGTCCACAGTGGCGCGCCGCCGAGCGGACTTAAGCGGCGTTTTTCGCATCTCTGATCGCTCCGTTCTCGTCGTATCGGCCGATGCAGCGGGGTCCGTGAAAGACGGCATGCGAGCCGTCTGGGTAGACGTGGACCTTGACCCGCGCCTTGACGAAGTGCGGCCGCATCGGGCTTTCGGGGATCTGCAGTTTCAGCGTCCGGTAGGACACGCAATTGTCATGGCCGACCTGCCGCTCCTCCTCGACGCACAAGATCTCGTCGAGGTCGACGCTCGGGATCGGCGTGAAGGCCGAGCCCTCGCCGGCCGGGGGAACCGCGAAACGGGCGTTGTGGGCGGGCAGATAGACATCGTGGATGAAGGCGTTGGCCGCCTCGATGTCGGTGACGCCCGCGAGCTTGAGCTCCTTCGTCAACCGGTCCTGCAGCGTCTTAAACGCCCGCTCTGATCGGCCTCGGGGCCTGCGGGACAGGCCCCGATGTGCTCGACCCCCAGTTGCTCCAGCGCCCGGCCGACCTGGGTCGGACAGAAGCGGTCGATCTCACCGGCCCTTGGTCGTGCGGAAATAGTGGCTGCCCCGGTCCGTATAGAGGCTCATCGGCAGGCCATGCTCGGAAAAGACCTCGTTCAGCGCCCGGAAGGTCGAGGCCGTGCCTTCCTCCTCGACCAGGAACGCCGAGTAGATCGTCCCCAGTCGCGTCATCGAGCGTGACAATCAGATCGAGCGGCGCCTCGCCCTCGAGCCCGGCGTGCCGCGAGCCATCCTGATGCAGCATCATGCCCGGCAGCGGCCGCCGCTCGCGCTTGCGCCGATGCGCCCCCTTGCGCGGCGCCTTGGGAACAACGCCCGTCAATTGCAGATGCAGCTTCAGCCAGGTGTAGCCCCACCCGAAGCCAGTCCTCCCGATGCTCGTGGAAATGCTTGACCGTAAAGCCCTGGTAGCGCTCGCGGTAGAGCCGCTCCACCTCTTCAGCCCGTCCGTCGCCCCTTCCCACGCCTTGCCGAGCCGCCCGTCCAAAAGCCCGGCCTCGCCCTCCTCCTCATAGCGCCGCGTCCAGCGCCGGAACGTCCGTTCGCTCACCCCAAGCAACTCGGCCCGCCTCTTCCTGATTGAGCTCCGCCGATTCCCAGCGGTTGAGAATGTTCAAAAACATCGCCATGCGCACCCCCTGAAGGGCTTCCGTCCGGCGCATCCAGACCCTCCCAAAAAGGATCGGATCTACAGGACAGATCGTGCGCTACCTAAACCGGACATATCGTCTGCTACTGACAGGTCGGCAGA